>JBIQIY010000016.1:0-128412 GCA_044507775.1 Flammeovirgaceae bacterium
ATCTGAGTGAAATCAAGGCTTATGTGACTTCAAAGCTGCGGGAGAGACAGACGACTACACATACGACAATGGTTGAGAGGCTTCCGAACTTCATTAAGGCTGCGAAGAACCGTGAGACGTTACTCAAAGTAATTGAGAGATTGGAAAGAAAAACCGGTGCATAACATTCTGTACACTTTAATGAAACTAGCGCTGTTAACCATAATAACCCTTTGGTCAATCAATCCTTCGCTCTGCCAGGGTATTGACAAGATTCTTCTCGTTTCCCAGGAAGGTGACGAACCGCCTACCAAGCCGGGACCAGCTGAATATACCATGGCGTTTGAGATAAATTCTGGCGAGGACTTTTTAGCGACCCACATGGAAAGAGATAACAAAAGACGCAAATTGTCGGAGGTCGCAAAGATAGAGAAGCAACGAATAGACAAGGTCCACGACTGGGAAGCTGCCAAGCAAGTGAATTTCACGATGCGTGACTTAGGCATTGACCGAAGGACGATCGAGTTGACCGCAGAGAATAGTGATCCTCAACTCAATTTTAAACTTCCCGATGAAATAGTTCTAGACGTGGACTCCTTTCAATTTTGTCAGAATTACAAAATGACAAAGAGCGTCTCCACAGGAGGGGAGGCGATAAGCGTCACGATGCTAGCGAAGTCACAACCGACAGTCCAGTTCACTTTCAACTCTAACGACATTGGAACAGGCGAATTTAAGCTCAAGGACTATATTTTCTGTTACTCTATTCTGAATGATAGAATCCCGCACGAGTTTCCGCATTTCAATTTCTTCTCGAAGGCGAAGCTGGCTCAGATCGTCGTTTACTACCAAAAGACTGTGGAATGCGAGGGTTATTACTACCAGGAGTATGTGGATAAGCATCAGCTGACTGGGAGGAAAAAGCGAATTAAGGCAGGATGGAATTATTCGGAGTATATGAAGCAGAGGGTGAAGCAATAAGAAAACCATCAGGGCAGCATCACAATGAGCATTTAAATAGGTTCTGCCAAAACTCAAAAACATTGCGGACGACAAGTATTTTAGAAATGAACCAATTAAGTAGAGCGATCTGTCTTTTGACCTTTGCACTATTCGCAACTACAGCGTGCGGACAAAATACTTCTGATAGTCTCGATGAAAGCTGTTTGGAGACTCTTCATTTTGACTCTGTAAGATTGAACTCGAAGATCCCTTTGATGCTGAAAGATATGGAGCTAATTAGCCTTCTTGGACAGCCAGATTCTGTAATTACGGAGAATGATTGGGAATGTGGCAACTACATAAATGGAGATGAGTCGGTCAGAATCTTATATTACGGAAAAACCAAATTCATATCATCACGAGGGATTTCATTATTGTATGCCCTAAATCTTGAAGAGAATCGTTTTACATTTGATTTCGGTGGCAAGCAGTTGAAAAAGGGAACATCCAAAGCAGATTTAAAGGAATTCTTTCCAAACGCACTAAATGCCCTCAACAGGGGAATTCAATCGTACAACAAGAAGGGGCGAATGAAGGTCAGAATGGTCCAAACTCCCGATTTTGGCGATTCATCGGGATGGATGTTCACGTTCAGCAATCAAGTGATCAAAGAAATTGAACTTTGGTGGTTTATATGCTAACGACGAAATTGGTTACTTCGTACTCCGTATTTTTATTGTTTTGGTTGCGCTAATATGTGGATGATGGCCCTGCTGATATTTAGTGTCATCGCTGGCATGTATGCTGGATTCAATCTGTTTGTCACACGCCAGATAAACAGGGCTTATTATGTGGACGAAGAAAGGCGCAGGCTTCATAGGAAATTTATTTGGCTGATTCCTTTTGTCGGACCCCTAATAATACTTGGATTCTGGCGGAAGAGGAAGAGGGTTAAGTTTGATACGATTACAAAGCAAGAGCGAGATAAGAAGAAAGGTGATTTTTATGAAAGCGGTATTGGCCTTGATTCTTAAACGCAATTGAGCGTGATTGACTCAGTAAAAAATATAGGCTAGACAGTTAGGCTTGATCACAACGTTACCTTTTTTTGCTTACCAATCCCAATGATATGGAAAACTGGGAATCAATGACACATGGGCTGACGATTGTTCCCGTTGCTATTTGCGCGGTATTAGTTTTGGTTGTTTCAATTTACAAGGTCGTTAGGATTTTGAGTGCCAATGATATCAGCAAAAAGTTCCTGAATGCCATTTGGCTCTTGGGTTTGCTAGCGTTCCTGATCCGAATGGTTGGGCAATTGATGTTCATGTCCGAAATGTTCTACGCCTTTGCAATAGCGGAGATACCCGATTTATCTGCAGTTGCCAACGGTTTGAGTGAGTCCATGTTGTACTCTTTAAGCGGCCTCGCGGTATTGATCATTTCATTGATGTTTTGGGGTTTGATTAAGGCATTAATTGTTCTGAAAATGCCCAAGACAATACGCACTAAGTGATGCACGGGGCCAGCAGCGGATATCTGCTTAGCGGAAGCAAATCATTTTTGAGTTAAACTAATCTCGTCGGTAATGGCTGAAGACTGGACCCGAGAAGAAGTCGAAATTATCGTAGCTGAATACTTCGAAATGCTTCAGAAGGAACAAGCCGGCATTCCGTATAGTAAAACTGAAACGCGTCAGCGCATTCTTCCGTTTTTGAAAAACCGGTCAAACGGCTCCGTAGAGTTCAAGAACCGGAATGTCAGTGCCGTACTCGCACGGATGGGTCAGCCTTATATTCGCGGGTACCTCCCGGCTTACAACTACCAGAAAGTATTGCTAGAAGATGTAGTGTTGGCGTATCTCCGGCGGAAGCCCGAGATTGAAGATGCATTCAAGTGCTTCGCGGAAGTTGCTCCTACCCCGCACGAGCCGGTTTTCGAAACGATGGAAGAGACGATGCCCGCAAAGAAAATGGTTCTGCAGGAACCGGAACTGATTTACCGGAGTCCTTTAAAGGTTAACTATATCGAGCTTGAGCAGGCAAACCGCGCCATTGGCACAACGGGCGAGAGCATTGCTTTAGCTTACGAAAAATGGCGCCTTATTCAGGCAGGAAAAGAAAGTCTTGCCGACAAGGTTGAGTGGGTGTCAGAAACTCAGGGTGATGGTCTGGGCTTTGATATCCTGTCACGAAATCCGGACGGCACCGACCGGTACATCGAGGTGAAGTCGACAAAGCTTACGAAAGAGGCACCGTTCTTCTTCTCGGCGCTGGAATATGATTTCTCCAAACGCAAGCGATCGAACTTTCATTTATCGCGTTTTCAATCTGAAAACGGATCCGAAGCTGTTCATTGCGAATGGTGCATATGATGACTTTTGTAATATAAGGCCGACCCAATTCCGTGGTGCGTTTTAGCACTGTCAAATATTAATGTGCTACATGAGAATGCTTTTATCCTTTTTGCTTTTGATCGGTACTATACTGATCTCCTGCGAACCAGCCTACAAGCATCCCGGTCAAGTTGAGATCCGCGGCTTCAAGATCGGGGACAGAGTCGATACCACGCTTTTTAGAAAGCACCGTCCGATATATTTTCCTAACTATCTGGACGGCTGGAATATGGACAACTATAACAAGCTGCCGGAAGAGTACGAAGGTCTGCCGATCGGAATTTGGATGCTCAAAAGCGATTCAAGTGTTGCACTCACGTTGCTTGAGAATAGGATTTTAAAGATTACGTTGTCGTACGTGACGAATGGCGAGAAAAGAGAGATTGCCGACATGCTGACCCAGAGATTCGGCCGGGAAGGTGACAAAACATCCTATGAGGAAACGCATCCATTGCAGGATTGGATCACGTACTGGAATCTTGAAACATGGGAGATAGAAGATGTTATCTTTCAGATCGGAAATAGCGACATGAGAAAACCGAGAGATCCGGTGCCGTCAGACCTTCCGTGGAATCTGGTGTATTCAGATCTTTTGGCGGAAAGCAAGATCGTAAGCGAATATAGAGGGCGCTAATATCTTTCGTGTAAACATTTTGATATGTCGATCGTGACGAGAGCATTCAATATAATAGCGATTGGGTCGCTGCAATTATTGATACTGTTTGTAACAGCCCTCTTCTTTCTGGGAAATTTTGAAACATTTGAGGAGCTGCGCGCCGATATGCCGCGATCTTTCTTAAACAGGACTCTTGGAGGAGTTGCCATTGGGGTTGTGGGGTGTAGCATTGTGGCGGCGGGAAATCTGATTCTGGATCGAAGGAAGTTCGCCGACAAGAGAGTTGCGCTCTTAAGAATCGTACTTTTAACCTCTACGTTGAGTGTTTTAACATCGATTCTGGGATCCGCATTTTTCTTTTTTCATTATTAGGATGGATGACCTTTTTTTATGCCAGCAGGGAAAGCATGGTTAGGGATTTGATGGACAATCATTTGCATATGGGGATGTCATACGGCGAGTTGACGGACTTAATTGGTATCCCTGAAAATTACGGCAACATGAAACCTGGCGTGGTTGCTTATGAAATTATGGTGGACTATGGCTGGGACATTGACCCGGTTGAACGAAAAACGCTTGTCATTTCATTATCTAGGATTCAACCGTCGCGGGATACAAGCTGGAGCATTGGAAGCATTGAGACGATTGTGCCGCGTTTAGCGTCTGGGTCTTTGGCCTAATTCACGGACTAATTGTTGGGCTCCCGTTGGGACTTGAGATTAAGAGACGGGGTGTTTATTGCATTTTTTGTAACTTTAGGAGCTTATGACAATCAAGGAATTGAAATCTGAGATTCAAAAATCACTGGACAATGTTCCGGAGAGTGTTCTTGAGGACATATTGGCTCTTCTGAAAGAAGCGGCCGGAAAGCCTGAAGACAAGGTAAAACTAACTCGGCATCTTCGTGACATTCTGATCGAGGACAAGAATTTACTGGAGCGTCTTGCTAAATGATTGCGCTAAATGAAGTTTTAGCAATCCACGACATTTTAATAGAACGTTTTGGAGGAGCGCGAGGAGTCAGGGACCATGCCGGTTTGGAGTCTGCGGTTAATCGACCCTATCAGACTTTTGACGGACAGGAACTTTATCCTCACACAGTTGACAAGGCCGCGGCAATTTTTGAGAGCATCATTTCCAATCATCCATTTGTAGACGGCAATAAGCGGACAGCATATGTTCTTATGAGGTTATTGCTCAGAGCGGGGACGCTAGACATTCGAGCAACTGCGGACGAAAAGTTCGACTTCGTGATAAAAGCTGCTCAAGGACTATCGAAGTTCGACGACATAAAAGCATGGATCAATTCGAGACTCCTGTAAGCTATTTATTGCAAACGGTGTTTATGATAACTTTTGCCACGCGAGTCCGACGCAGTTCAAGGACGCGTTCTGACGAGAAGGCTCGTCACACTGGCTATGCGTGAGTTAGCAAGAACTCAGCATCAAATCGGAAATGTTCCCTGTGGATGGCCCACTTAGTCGGAAGTTTTAGCCACGCGATCCTGAACTAGTCGGAAATTTTCCCCCTGGGCCTGGATCGGCAACGCCAGTCATGAGTGCAGATTTGTGACTAACATTCACATTTTGAGTGCACATATGTAACATGCCGCCCGTTAGGAGCAGAATTGTGACGTATTCCCCCATATCGCAATTCGCGAACCTGCCTACCGCAGGCAGATTGCAAATTGTCGCAAAACTACAGGGTATGCGGAGAATAGGCTCGGGATTCTCCGCACATTTGCGGAGAATAGGTTTAACCTCTGGCCGGCCGTTTTTATTTGCACGTTCGGCAACTTGGACGCGGAGATACTTGTCAAGAAACGCGCACTTAAACGAGCATGAGGCGACGTGATCACTTGGTTTAGTATTCTAATTAGAAATTTTTACCACCAAAATTAATTCAATAGAAAATTTTACTATAAAATAGTCATTTAAACGAAAAATTTAACCAATTTAGTAGAAATGGGCTGTATAAATGGAAAAAATTACTCCATCACGTATCCAGGAAATCCTCTTTGCTTCCTCTGAACGGGGTGAGTCCAGAAGGATAACGGCCCTTTTGAAGGGAGGCAGTATCCGCAAAATCGCTCCGCGCATTTACAGTCCAAATTTTAAAGATGAACCAGCGGCAATAATAAAACGGAACTGGTACCGGGTATTATCAAACCTGTATCCCGATGCCATCTTAAGTCATCGTTCAGCATTGGAGTCAAAGCCCACAAAAAAAGGCCACATTTATCTCACCTATATCTATACGAAAAATGTGGAGCTCCCCGGACTGACAATACATTTTTTAAACGGACCATCGCGAATCGAGGGGGACAGCCCCTTTTTCGAAAACCTGTATGTCTCCCAGGAGGCTCGTGCATTTCTAGAAAATCTTCAAACGACGCGATCGACAGGGGAAGAATCTAAGACCTTGCCCCTAACACACCTCGAAGAGCGTCTTGAGTCGATAATAAGAGCGCGAGGTGAGCAATCCCTGAATGCAATCCGAGAACGTGCAAAGCAAATCGCTCCATTGGGTGGAATGGAGAAAGAGTTCAAGAAATTAAATAGCTTAATCAGTGACCTCCTGCCTTCGGAAACCCTACGGCAGGCAAGGCTAGCAACGGGCAAATCTAAAAATCTAAAATCGCCAGCAGCAATCGCCCGCGCACTTGGTGAGCCTCTTGATCCAGACAGGATCAGACTGTTTGAAAGTTTATATGAAGAGTTAGCCGGTCAGGTGTTTCCAGAACACAAAGACAAAAACACTTCCGATAAGGCGTACAAGACTTTTGCATTTTTCGAAGGATACTTTTCCAATTACATCGAAGGGACAGAATTCACAGTGAACGAGGCAAAGGAAATTATCACGAGTGAAACACCTATCCCATCACGCGATGAAGACTCACATGATATCCTGGGAACCTATCGCATTGTATCTGACCGGAAAGAAATGTCGATTTGTCCAACAAGCCCGGATCAATTTCTTGATCTCATGCGCAAGAGGCACGCAGTTCTACTGCAATCAAGAACTTCAAAGAAGCCGGGTGAATTCAAAGACAGAAATAATAGAGCTGGCAATACAGAATTTGTTGACTGGCAACTGACGACCGGAACACTGAAAAAAGGATTCGAGTGGTATAGTCTCCTGCGTGAGCCATTTGCTAAAGCTGTCTACATGATGTTCCTGGTTAGTGAAGTCCATCCATTTCTCGATGGTAACGGAAGAATTGCCCGCGTGATGATGAACGCAGAGTTGTCCGCTAAAGGTTTGTCGAAAATCATTATCCCAACGGTCTATCGCGAGGATTATATGGGTGCGTTGAGAAAATTAACACGCCAACGCGTGGCCGACGCCTATGTAAGGATGCTTCTGCGTGCCTATGAGTTCAGTTCGACCTTGCATGATGAAGGCATTGATGAGATGGAGAAGTATTTAATTAAGTGTGAGGCTTTTAGGGAACCGAAGGAGGGGAAGTTGAAGATTCTCGAAAAATAGACTAACCAGATACATAGGCACATTTGATCGTATCCAGACGATCGCGCGTTTATAAAATCAGTCAAGTAATGAAAAACCCGTTAACCTTGTCGAATTTCGAAAACCAGCTTAGTGAGGGACTTCTTTCTAGGGGTTACGACTACATCGAAAATGTCATTGAGCTGAAGAATGCGGGCAATGAGGAATTCAATCAATGGCGGGCAAAAGTACAGGGTAGCGAAACATACCGCGTGGTTATTCAAACGGACCTAGTAACCGAAGCGATACGCTTTAGCTCCTGTACTTGTCCGTTTGACGGCCCAATTTGTAAGCACCAGGTTGCAGTGCTATACTCGATTCAGACGACGGATGATGAAAAGGCTAAGAAGCCAAAGGCATCCCCGGATAGAGTCGGTGATTTATTATCGAAAGTCACATTCGAAGAACTTAAAGATTACGTGAAGGCATATACCAATAGGGATACTCAATTTAAGAATCATTTCCTTTCCGCATTTGCCGCAAAGACCTGTAAGACTATTGCCGATTTCAAAGGAATAATTGAGCAAGCGCTCCGTCCACTCAAACGAAAACATGGCTTTATACATTTTCAGGAATTTGAGAATGCCGTAAAACCAATTGAATCATTGGTAGAAAGCGCGGACCAGTGTTTGACGCAGAACGATTTTCAGACCGGTGTTAATATTTATCTGGCAACACTCGAGAAACTAATTCCGGCTTTGGAAACCATTGATGACTCAGATGGCATTTTAAGCAGCATCATTGATAATACCTTTTTAAGTCTTAGCCTGATTAAGGAACACCATCCACCAAAATCCATTCTTTCAGAATTGACAAAATATGCGGTTAAAAAAAGCACGTCACCAGCAATGCAGGGAATGGATCACGGATGGCAGTTCGCAGAGCTTGCAGCCGAACTCGCCTCTACTGACGATGAAAACCTCATTAAGAAGATGGTCACCACTCTGAAAAAGGAAGGTAAGGGAAGTGAGTTCATTGAATGGTATTCAGGAGAACGAGCAGCCAATGTTCTCGTTCACTACTTTTTCAACAACAAAAGTGAAGAAGAAGTGCTTTATTTTGTTAATCAAAACCTGAAATACTACTCCATCAGAAAAATTGCTATCAATCATGCTATTCGTGAAAAGAACCTGGATACAGCGCTGGCATTAGTAGAAGATGGAATAAATGACGCAAAAGAGGCCAAACACCCGGGCACCGTTAATGATCTACGGAAGATCTTGCTCACAATATACCTCCAGAAAAGCGACACAAAAAATATTATCTCTACTGCTGAGCAGTTATTCAATGAGACTTATGGAGACCTTAACAGTTATCGCCTTTTAAAAAAAACATCTACCGGAAGATGAGTGGCTAGAAAAGAGCAAAGCATACAAGCAGAAACTGGAGAAGCATCACGAGTATCCGTCGCTGGCAGAAATATTGAAAGAAGAAAATAATCCCGAGGAGCTTCTTCGTGTACTGACGGCCTCGAACAATATCGGGCTTATTAAGGAGTATGACGCTTCTATATCTCAGACACTCAGACCGCAACTTCAAAAATTATATTTCTCGCTGATCACAGCCAGCCTTGAAGCGAGAGCTGATCGCAGCAATTATCGTTACAATGCGCGGTTGCTCAATAAGATGCTCGGCAAATTCGATGATCTGCTGACAATTGGGTTCGCAAATCTTTTGCGCGAACGCTATAAAGCAAGAAAAGCATTATTGGAGGAGCTTGCAATAATTCCTAAATGGAGCGACCACAAATCTTGAGAACCTGCAGGCAAGAGGAAACACTGTGGGCCCAGATGGCGCTATCAACACGGTTTCAGGATGTCCAAAAAGGCTGGCGATTTAAGTACCTGTCATTTCGATCCCTCAAATGTTGATTATTGGATCTTCGGACGTAGTCATGAGGTGGTCCCGGATTTTAAGATTGGATGGGCAACTTTGACAACGAATCAGCTGGGGTATGTGGAATATGGGGAGCACTTGAATTTTAATTCAAATAAGGTGATTTTATAGTGTATTTGAACAGGGCTTTAATTAACATGTATGAAGACAGTAATAGTAACAACACTGCTTAGTATTCTAGCCTATTCCGCGTTAGCTCAAACTGAGCACGAAACAATAGCAAAGGGGGACAACATTATCATCATCAAGACATCAACTGGTGGCGATTCGGCATTCATCGCTTGTTCAAAATATCTCGTTAGTAAAGGATATGTCTTCCAAAGTAGAGACGAAAGTTTGGGGCAGATCATTACAGATCAGAAAGCATATGCAGGTGCATTTAACTACAAACTTAATATCGTCTGTAGCGATAATCAGATTAGAATTCGCGCATTGGTTCAGCTGATGACCTTAGGCCAGCAACTTGTTTGGACAGATTGGTATTACGCGAAAGCAAATGGTAATTTGATGAATAATGCTTACTCAAAATTTCATCCTGACATACTCGAAATGCAATCAACTTTTCGGGACAGTAAAATTGCTTACACAAAGGAATAATGTCACATTAGAAAATCTCATAGATGTACCTCCATCCCTTTAAAAATCAATACCGAGACCAAGATTTTACCTTAATCGCTGATACCATCAAGGAATACTTTCCTGTTAACAAACCCAAGAGACTTACTGCTAAAACCGTTGCTTCTTCACCAGGCTTCAAGAAGATGGGAAAGATCGTGAACGAGGAATTTCTAAATAAAAAGGCATATTCGGAAAAGTGGGGCAAACTGATATCCAATCTTAGGAAAGTATTTAAGAAGCCTGTGCACGGGCACCCGGATTTGTCAGGTGGAGGATTTTTTGGCGAGCTAATTATCGAGGAGGATAAAACGCCAGAGTTCATCCGGCAAAAGGCGCTCAAATTCTATGTGAGCGTCCTTGGACCATTCTTCGCGATTCATGGAGTTGACAGATCGATAGCATTGTTAGAGATTGAGTCTCGAGTACCTGAATTTAACAAAGGGAACTTTGCCGCCACAAATGCAATTACGATCTCTCCAGTTTTCGAATACAAGGATGTATTCCACAAGCTCGAGGACGGGCTTAGGGCTTTTTTGCCGGGATATTTGTTTGTTCCCTATACAGTCGGGATGTCCACGATAAAAAATATTTCGGTTGCAGACGAGTTGCGCGATCCTCGAAGTCTCGACACGGTGTATGAAGCTCTCTTTGGGCTTGGTGCGGTCCATGATTGCTTAACACGAGGCGACCGATACTATGGAATGAACGACTGGGTTAAGCCCCTCAATATAAACGAAAAATCACTGATGGATGTCATCTCGCAACACAGTATTGGAGCGTCAACTGAAGCAACAATACATAAAGTCTGGAAACTTCAGGATTCGAGACGGTTAGAAACTTTCAAGGTATCAGGTAATCTGATGTTTGGTATGGATCTTTTTGATGTCATCGACTTGACCGACAAGTCAAAGTTCATTATGACGACTAAAGAGCGTGGTGCCCCATCAAGCGGGAAATATAAGATCAAGGATAAAGTGATCGAAATTAATCCAAGTGTTTCCCTTCGTATTGTTAGGCTTTCAAAGACATCAGTTACACTGAATTTGATTTTAAATATTGAACACGGAGATGTATCGGTTAAAGGTGAAACTATGGAGTTGAACTTTATTCAAATGAATTCGAAAAAATGAAAAAACAGCAATTTCACTCTACTCGGTGTGTGGCTTAACTGGTAACAACGAGCCCGGATTTTCATTCCTCAGCGTCAATACTTTTGTCAGGTAGGCATACAGCTTTATACACCCCTCACATGATAGACCGAGGTGTTTTTTGAAATACTCAGGGAATCCTCGTTTTTCATTCCAAAGTATGGCTAGCTCGTCAAAATTTACCGCATTAACCGCATGGTTGAAATGGTATGTAGTTTCATACTGATAATAGTGGACGACATCTCGTCTAAATTTATTTAAGTCTGCGTAATCAGTGTCTTTAAAATCCCTTATCCACAAAAAGTCGTCGTCACGCTCCCCAAGATCATAAACCTTATCAACCATTCGTACAAAATCGACTGACTTTATGTTGGGAATTAAATTAGGATAGAACGAATGAAGCAGGTCGCCTATACGATCCCAAAAGTTATAGGCTTTTTCAAACGCTGCGCTCACATATGAGCAGTACCTATGGTCATATATATTCTGGTGATAATGCGAAACCGGAAAATCGAACGTTGTCGCATCAACATCGTCAAGCGGATTATTGATCAACGGACGGTACAAAAACAAGTTCCCCGTAAAATACATTAGGTCTTGATTGCAGTTTATAATATCTCGGAGGTTTTTATAGCTGTTCCAAAGAGGATGTTCAAACCCGGCATCCGGGACGGCCATAATATTGACACCTTTAAAATCGAAATGATTGTCAGAGAGACAAACCATGTTTTCGCTTGTATAGACAGCCAGAATTTTCTCGCGTAGAAAATCTAAAACCTCAATGTTTGAAGGCATAAGTCTTATCGTTTTTCTTCAAAAATATGCTCAATGTGCAGAGCCTTATTGCGTACTCAAAATTTAATTACCACTTTTTTGGTGGTCTTGCGTCAAAATTGCCTGTGTGTGAGATTCTCCTTACCTTTGATGATATACATTGATGTTCTTTGTACTCCCACGCAAGGTGAGCAATTCGGGAGCAGCAGTAACCAAAAACTGCGAAATAATTAACCGTTAACGGTTTATCAGTCCATAAAAAATCCCAGCGGGATTGAAAAAAGCAATCATCCCTCAGTCCCAAAGATTCTGACGGCAGCATGCCTGGGGTTGCATCTTTTTGAAGATTGTAATATTTTTCGTCTTTAGCCCCACATCAACCAATGATTGCATTTATCAGCATGACATCAGCGTTCATGCACGCTAGAACCTTCCTTGCTGTCCTCGCTTTTGCATACTTTTTTGGCAACGTCGCACCGGCACTTGCGCAGGAAACGCATTTGTATACAGTCAAGTCCAATCAGGCTCCAAAACTTCAGGCCGATGCGGGCGGAGATATTGAAGCCATGTCCGGCAATGTGATCTCTTTGGGCGGTGATCCCGTTGCGATGGGTGGAACACCGCCATACGCTTTTGCGTGGACTCCCGTGGAGGAGCTTTCCGGCCCGGAAGACTCCCATCCTCAAATCACTGTTGGCGAGACACCGGCGACGTACGTGCTCACAGTCACCGATGATGCAGGCTGTACGGCGTCGGATGAAATTATCGTAAGCGCCAGGATAATCACGTCGACGATTTCCCGCCATGACGGGAAGTTTCATGTGTTCCCGAATCCGTCGAATACATGGTTAGTAGTTCGCGTCGCTGGAATCGAACGGGGGACTATGGCAGTGGTGGATGGTTCGGGCGCCGACGCTATGACAGAAGAGTTGCATTCTGGCGAAAACCTGTTCGACATTAGTTCGCTAAAAAGCGGCGTATACTTTCTTCGTCTCAACGAAGGGCTTGCCGTTCAAACCATCCGCATTGTTGTCCCATGATCGCTCGTAACACAATACCTCTAAAGTCTCCATTATATCTAAGTGTTCTTGGAGTTCTTTTTATTTCGATGCTATCGTTTTCACTGCGCGCGCAGCACGCTATGAGTATTGAGGAAGGTGATACTGTATACCTCAGCGTTGATAGTTGGCGTGGACAGCTTCAGTGGCAAATATCCAGCAACCAAAGCGATTGGTCGGATCTTGAAGAGAGAACGAGTGACACTCTCAAATATGTGCCTTTGCAATTTCCTTTTTACTTTCGTCTTAAAATGAGTGAAGGGACTTGTGCGCCGCACTTTTCAGAGGTAGTCACTATACATCGCCTGATACCCCAGTTCGTTCAGTTGAATACGCGACAAGCTTCCAGGATTGGCGCTCGGTGGGCGGTAGTTGGTGGTACTATCGTCGATGGCGGCGGCGTTCCGATATTAGAGCGCGGAATTATTTATAGCACTTCGCCAGGTCTTGATCCCGACAATAGTCCGCGCATCGCATCGCATGATAATTCCAGTGAATTTAGTGTCGCGCTGACCGGGCTAACGCCGAACACCATGTACTTTGTAAGGGCATATGCAATTAACAAAGTCGGCGTGTCGTACGGTGGCGAGATTGCGGTGACGACGGACATTTCCGATGCGTTCTATGCGATCGGGAGCACGGGTCCTGCGGGAGGAATTGTATTTTATGACAAGGGAACATTCAGCGATGGCTGGCGTTATTTGGAAGCGGCGCCGAAAAGTTGGAGTGGCAACGCTGATCCATGGGTTGACGTTCGATGGGATTGCAATGGGACCCTTGTAGGAGGAACTTCCACGGATGTGGGTACCGGTCCCAGTAACACGGAGACCATCCTGGCGAAGGGATGCGCTGGGAGCAGCGCGGCTGTGACAATCGCCGCGAACGCGACCGTCGGCGGATTCAACGATTGGTTTCTTCCGTCGCGTGACGAGCTTAGTCAACTTTACAACAAACTATTCAACCTGGGGCCGAACTTTCACGACACCTATGGATTTGCGATCCGCACGTATGCGTCTTCTTCTGAATTGAACGCGACCAGCGCGTGGGGTTATGATTTTGCGGGCGGGGGCAATATCCAGCACATTAAGACGACGGGAGTGAATCTGACTGTGCGTCCTGTGCGCAGATTCTGATGCATTATTACAACGCCGGTCGTTGATGCAGTGTCTAAGGGTTAACAAACAGCTATGTCCATGAAAGCATTCAGGCCTTCACCCAATGTATTGTCGTACGCTATGGCGCTACTGACAGTGTTTGCATGCAATGATGACCATGCGCGGCAAGACACATCGATTGCGGGATCATTTGAATCAGTTGTAGTGGTGGAAGTGGACGAAAGAGTCTTATTCGATCCGAAGGGGACCCCTTTTGCCATCAAGGTTGTCTCCATCGAAGATTCACGCTGTCCGGTTGACGTAGTATGTATTTGGGAAGGAATGGCTAAAGTCCAGTTTGCAATCACAAGCATCAGTCATCCGTTCGACTTATATCTGGGTGGGGGAGATGGTTATCCTAACAGTACCACCTGCATGTTTGAAGGAAGGACTTATCGGCTTACGCTGGCCGATGTAACCCCGTATCCTGCCAAGAGCAATTCGCACGAACCGAAGAAGGCGCATTTTGAAGTGAGGGAAGTGGACTAGTTACGGGTAATTGCACCCGTGGCCTTTGGTCTTCGAGACAAAACTTCTGCGTAACAGAATCCGGATCCAGCAGAAGCTTGTCATACGCCGTTATCAGGTTCCATGTCATTTCTGAGTTAAATCATTTCATAGTTGCTCTAGTACCTTTGGTAATTTTCTGTTTAGTTGCTTTTTCCAACCCATTTGCATTATCAGACTTATGATTGCAAGTTTTAACCCTTTGTAACCGGAATGCTCTAAATGTAATATTGTGCCGCCGCAGGTTGGCTCTAATGTGAAGCTCAATACGGTATCCAGCTTTGTGAAAATTCCTTTTGTCAATTTATCCGCTGCGTCCGAATGGATACCTGCACAAGCCAACGCCTTTTCGCCCGTGGCTTCCCCGCGGTAAGTGTAGGAAATATGTTTTTGAGGTTCAACACTAATAATCTCACAGTGCGTAATCCCATCCCAGCCTTTTTGCGGTTTCATTTTGAATGTGAAATAATGTCCTTGTGTTGGCACAATATCGTTTTCCATAAACCACCTACTCAATGATTTCGGATCTGTCAGAGCTTGCCAAACTTTGTCTGGCGTGTAAGGCAAAACCGCTTTGAGCTTTATTGTCCTTGTCATAATTTAATATTTGGAGCCTTCCTGGTTTGTTGCCGGGATACTGATGATTTCAATGGTTTTGATTTTTTTGGTTTCTATTTGTTGACGATTTATTCTTTAATAGCGTTTCCAATTTGTTAAGTTTTGAAACCCAAAACTTGTCAAAGTAATCAATCCATTCCTGCAGTTCGTTAAAGCCGTCCTGCTTCAAAATGCAATAGCGTTCCCTGCCAATATTTTGAATGGAGATGAACCCTGCATTGTTTAGAATTTTGACATGCTTGGAGACGGCAGGTCTGCTCATTTCAAAATTTTCAGCAAGTGAATTTATTGTCCGGCTGTCCTTTGACAGCAGTTGCAAAATCTGTCTTCTGCTCGGGTCGGCAATTACCTGGAATACGTCAAAAGTTTGTGCTGCCATACTGCGCAAGGTTTAATTTTTTAAATAAACGTTTGCCGATTTTTGTCCAGCCTTTTTTCATTATGATGTAAGCCAAATAGTTTTTCATTCCTTTAAATCCTTTGTGTTCCAACGTCAGAACAGTCCCGTTGTCGGCTGGCGTAAGTGTCCAAATGACAGTAGAATTAAGTGAAGGATTTTCTTTGGATAAGCCTCCTCTCCATGAATAGACAAGTTTTTGGTTAGGAATAATTTCCAATACTTCACAGTAGATTTTACCGTCAAAACCTAACGGAAATTTTGGTTTTGCACCAAACTGGAATTTATGTCCGACTATTGGCTTAAAGTCATTTGGCATTAACCATTGGGCCAAAAGTTCCGAATTGGTTAAGTATTCCCAAACAACTTCAGGCGGTTGTGAGAATGTAAATTGATGTCTGATTGCTCTTTCCATATTAAGTAACCCGAAAGTTACGCAAATATACGTGTAACCTATGGGTTACGCAAACTGTTTTATTTTGCTGCACCCTTGTTGAACTAAATGCTTACGGCAAAGAAATAGCGTTGACGCGAGTTTCTGCTCAGCAAGAACTGTCTAGATCAGGAAGAAAGGGGTACATAGAAGTAAAAGGCCACGTAGCCGCGGTGCGTCTTCTCATCCCACAACAAGTATTTGGGCTGCAGCATTTTTGATCCGCGTCTCCACCCACATGCTCTCCTTGTTGCAATGAACGCCGGCATTTTTGCATAATGATTCCAATCCGGAATTGCGCGACGCCATCGCACCTTGATTAAGAATCGTCCAACTGGTGTGAGCTTCGTGGATTAACAAGGATAGGGCGTGAAGGTCTTGCAGCAACCCGTACGGGCCCATCCGCATATTCAGGAAGAGCGTTTTAAAAAGGTTCGGAGACTCGGTCTTTGCACCGTTTTCCCATTTTACCTTAAGTTGTTTGAGGGAGGTTAGGTGCTCCTCGGACCATAGTAGAAAACGTCCGCACATTTCAACGACATCGGTCTCAAAAGCATGCTGAGTGACTATTTTCTGGAGCCCTAGTGTTAGGTCTTCCTCGGCTTCATACACACGGGACAAATATTGATCTAGATGCATATTAAATTTTCAATGTTTCTTTAGCTGTTTGTATAGTGCTTTTCATTACGTCGCGCACTGTATCCTTTGCATTGGATGCGATTTCGTCCAGGTTTGAGTCAAGTTTGACGAGTTTCACAGCATTGTATTTGAAGTGTGGCTGTTTACTCACTGGATCCCAACTAGACTTTGTGACTTCATTTGCAGCGGTGGAGGCGCTTTTCTTATCATCCCAGTAGCCGTAATGAAAGGGAATGAATACGAGCCCAGGTGAAATACCGCCAATTCTGGCCGGGCCCTGTACACTGCCATGCTTTGATTCGACCTTCACAAGATCGCCCTCAACGATTTTGTGCTCTCGTGCGTCGGCTTCCGATAGTTGGATAAATACGTCGGGTGCGGCATCGTTAAGCGCTTTGGACCGGCCTGTCTTAGTTCGGGTATGAAAGTGATACACAAGGCGGCCGGTTGTAAGCAATAGGGGATGTGCCTTATCACCAAAGCCAAGAGGTACCTCATAATCGCACGCCAGGATGATCGCCCGGCCTGCCGGATTATTTGCTTCATATTTGTGAGCAGGAACGGCGCCACCTGTCGTCAGATCGTGCGTATAGCCCTCACATTGCTCATAGTCCGTGTTGAAGATGCCGTCAGTGTACAGCCTTTCTTTTCCATCAGGATATTCCTCGTTACAAGGCCATTGGATGCCGGAGCCTTTGCTAAGTTTTTCATAGCTCAGTCCGGAATAGTCACATGGCCGGCCTTTCGAACAAAGTTTCCACGCTTCAAAAGCTTCTTCCGGGTTGAACCATTTAACGAGTGGTTGCCCATCCTTATCACGCAGGTTCATTCGCTTTGCGTAGTCGACGAAGATGTCAAAATCTGATTTCGCCTGGCCAGGAGGGTCTATTGCCTTATGAGAAATATGTACGGTTCGATCTGCATTGGTATAGCAGCCCGTTTTTTCTCCCCATATGGCGGTTGGAAGAACAACGTCCGCGAGTTTCGCTGTTTCGGTCATGAAAGCATCCTGGACCACAACAAACAAGTCGTTCTTCGTCAATATGTGTCGGATGCGCCCAAGGTCGGGCAGCGAGACGGCGGGGTTTGTTCCTGCGATCCACAACATTTTAACGGAACCAAGTTCTGCATAGCGCATGATCTCCATGATGTGCGTCGGCGGACCCCAATGAGGGATCACTGCGGGATCGACATTCCAGATCTCAGCTAGTTGCGTCACATGTTTCGGATTTTGCCAATTGAAGAATGCTGGCAGTTCACCATTCGCTCCGCACTCCCGGGTATTTTGCGCCGTGGGCTGCCCATTCATTTGAAACACGCCACTTCCTTCTTTGCCAAGCAAGCCCCTCAGAAGATGAACGTTATTGATTTGCACGGCCGCAGCGGTTGCCTGCCATGCCTGAAAGACCCCTTGCAGCGCGGTGGATACCAATGATTTTGTCGAAGCGATGATTTCACTTGCTTTCAAAAGCTGATCCGCAGGAACGCTGGTAATTTTCTCCACGAGTTCCGGAGTCCACTTGGCAACGGTTGATTTCAATTCATTAAAGCCGACCGTGTGCTTCTCAATGTAGTCTTTATCAATGGCACCGTTAAGAATCAATTGGTGCAAAAGTCCGTTTAGTAGCGGAACATTCGTTCCAACCCGGGGCATCAGATGAACGTCGGCCATCTCAGCAGTTGGCGTTCTGCGCGGATCTACCACAATGAGTTTCGGAGGCTTCGGACCTTTAAGTCTGTCAAGAACCCGCGACCACAACACTGTTTGAGTGAAAGCCATATTGTGGCCCACAAGGAAAAGCGCACCCGTCAGATCAATGTCGCGATATGATGCCGGCTGCCCATCGGTGCCGAAAGAAAGCTTCAGCGCCCATGAAGACGTGGAGGTGCACAGCCGCGTGTTTCCATCGACATGATTGGTGCCGATCCCCCCTTTAGTAATTACGCCCAGTGTATAATATTCTTCGAGGAAAAGCTGCCCGCTATTGTAAAATGCAAGGGATCCGCTCGTGTGCTTTTCGATGAGGTCTTTGCTGTTTTGAACAATCAGGTCCATGGCTTCATCCCAGGTTGCCGGTCTGAATGTGCCGTTTATTTTAATAAGTGGCACGGTTAACCTGTCCGGACTACTATTAGCTTCCCAACCGTGCAGTCCTTTTGGACCAAGCCTGCCGTGGTTAATGCGATCGGCCGCACGGCCGCGCACGCCTACGATTCGGTTGTCTTTGACGCCAATGTCTATACCGCAACCATTAGAGCAAAGCACACAAGCATTTGCCTGTCGGTCTTTTAAATATCATTCCAGGAAAATAAATTTTGTAGAACCTTTATCGTTCTAGCTCGAATTCGATTTTGTTCAAGAAGAACGTCCGATGCCATTAGCCATTGGAAGTAACAAGGCTGGATTGATAGCCGTGCTGAGTAAAAACACAAATGGCATTCAGAACTTGTTAATCGAATCCACAAAATTACTACCGATTATCCGAAGAAATAAGCTCAAAGGCAAACTCCTTTACGGGGTCAGATCCCTTGATGAACTCATCTAAAGAAATGGAAACGGGGTAGTCGGGCACTACGCCTCTCCCTCGGTTTGCAGGGCTTTCGTCGATGGCAAGTATTGATTTCCACGTTGGGATCTTTACCCCAATCCTGCTGTTGGGAAGGACTAAGCCAAAAATTGCTCCGCTGGTGTAAGACCGGTATGCGCCACCAGTTTCCTCTCCGACAATAAAGACATTTCCAAGCTTTGACGCGATGGAAGTGAAGTCGGTGCTCGCGGAGTAATTCCTCCCATCAGTAAGAATGTAGACAGTTCCCCTGAATGGCTGATCGGCTGGTTTGATCGGTCCGAGATAAGATTCGTTCTTCCACAAAAAGTATCCGTGGTCTGTGTCAACCAGCTTCTCAAAGTATTCTTCCCTGATGTGTCTCAGGGATCTGCCATAAGGCTTATAGGTGAAATCCCGGTCGAACAACTTGTAGTCGTTCGATTTGACCACTATCGAGTCGTAAATTGTAGACGGCTCAGTGATCAGATACGAATACAATTCCGCGACCTGTTCCTCCTCCCGCATTCCGCCTCCGCCCCGCAGATCTATGATCAGGTGTTGAACGCCCTTGTCGTGGATCCTGTGGAAGTAGGTGCGAAGGGAGTCTTTGAAGACGTGCGAGTCCTCTATTCGAAAACAGGCTGACTTCAGGTTCTCGTCTATGGTGAGTTCAAGCGCTGATTTTTTCCACTTGGTGACCTGGAGTAGACTTAGATGGCGGAAAGTATCCTGCAACCCGGGTGTTGCTATGGTCACCATCTCACCACCGGGTGGTATTAATTCGATATTGTACCCCGTTGCTTCTTCGACGAACAATGCATAGTACCAGGGGAAGTAATCATTCAACGAAGCTATTTTACCGGTCTCGTTAAAACCATCAGCAGGAATAAACGGCCAGATCATCTCCCGGATCTCCAGTGGTGTCTTTCCGTTGATCTGAATTATTTCCGTGCCTCTCTGGAATTCCAGTTCCTCTGCCAGTGATTCTGAAACATATAAGCGGTTACCGAAATACCTCACGTTGAAAGGAAAAATATTCTGTTTTTGTCGGTACCACCAGTCGGTAACACCATGTCGCGTGTGGGAATCCCTTACCTTTCCCACGTGCAAGGCTATGAGACGATAAAATTCGCTGTGAGTCATCGGATACTCGAACAATTGAAAGGAACTGTCTTTCAAGGCCTGCCATTCTCGTCTCGTCAGATAGTCGAACAAACCCGTATGAAACTTTTCCATAATGGTGCAAAACTTGGTATAATCTTCCCTGAGCTCGGCAGGAGAATATTGTTTACGCCAAAAATCGCTGTGAACGATAACTTCCTTGAGTGTGGTAGTCTGACTAGCCAGGTTAATCAGTAGATTTTTCTGGTCCTTTAAAGTTGAAACGACTTGTGCATACCTTTTGTATCCGACATAAGTTACAACCAGGGAGTCGTCCTGATTTGCAGACGGGATGATCAGCTTGAACCGCCCCGACCCGTCTGACTGTGTCCCGATTGTGGTACCTGAAATCCGGACCGAAGCACCTACAAGTAGTTCTTTTGTTTGGAAATCTACCACCCTGCCTTGAATGGCAATATGATCCTGAGCTTGGACGCTTATAGCAGCAAATGCGCCGAATACCAGGTGAAATAAATTCAAAAGCGTCATTGTTTCATCCTAAGTTGAAGGGATAACGGGATTTATCTGGCATTGAGTATCTCTTAAATTTAGAATAATGGCGGTTAGATATCGCCGGCATGTATCTGTCCGACAATTCCAGCTGAAGAGATCAATTAAGTTACTGTCCTTTTAGGGACCATAGACAAACGCACCACCGGTAGTCCCGAAATCAAAAGAAGGGATAAGGCGAGTGCGAAGGCGCCGGGGCTATCCACATTCCCCAACCCTATCTGGATGATAGCATAAGTGATATAGGACATCAGGCAGCGGAGGAAGGCTTTTATGAGCCTTATGACTCTGACCATAGGCTCACCTTTTTTGGAACAAGCCTAAATCAGGCAACTTCACTACTCCCCACCTATACGCGACTCTAACTGACTGCTCACAGAATCCAGGGTTAACCGATGCTGTTGGACCATGGCCTGGATCTCTGTGATTACATCCGGATGTTCATCGGCGATGTCGTATTTCTCAGAAGGGTCGTGATGAAGATCAAACAACTGCAACGTGTCCAGCTTTTTCATTCTCCCGGGATATCCCGCCGGATTGTTTTCAAAAAAGTAAAGTTTGTATGCATCCTTCCGGGCAGCGAATAGGCGGGTGCCGTGATAGAAGAACATTTCTCGCCGCGGAGAGCTGGCTCCGCGCTTCAGGACAGGAGTCAGGTCGTAACCATCATACTTTCTATCGGCCGGGACCTTTAAGTTGGCCAGTTTGGCGATGGTCGGAAAAAAGTCCAGCGAACTACCCATTTCTGATATCACTCCGGGTTTAATAAGCTTCGGTCCCCAGAATATAGCCGGGACGCGCTGTCCCCCTTCGTAACCAGTATTTTTTGCTCCGTACAACGGTCCGGCACTACCGCCATGCTGGTCGTAGAGAACCCAGGGCCCGTTGTCAGAAGTGAAAATGACGATCGTCTTCTTGTCCAGCTTTTCCTCTTTCAGTGTTTTCAGGATCTGTCCGACACTCCAATCGATCTCTTCGATGACGTCACCATATAGTCCCCTTTCGCTTTTTCCACGGAAGGATTCGGAAGCGAATAATGGAACATGGGGAAACGAGTGTGCGAGGTAAAGAAAAAACGGTTTCGTTTTGTTCTCTGAGATGAATCTCACTGCTTCTTCCGTATATCGTTTCGTGATGGTGTTCTGATCAGCCGGTTTTTCAATAATTTCCTCATTGCGCATGAGCGGTACCTGGAAATATTCTGTCTTTGCATTCATGACTGCTTCACGCTGTGGAAGCGTACTCACACGGTCCATGTCGTTGCTGTATGGAATACCATAGTAGGAATCAAACCCGTGCTTTGTGGGCAAATAAGGTGCGAGGTGTCCGAGGTGCCATTTGCCGATCGCGGCTGTGCGATAGCCAGCGGTCTTTAATAATTTTGCAATCGTGATCTCGGATTGCGGAAGTCCGCCATCTGAATCCGGAAATAATACGCGTCGGTTATCGCTGTACATCCCGCTTCTCAACGGCAGTCTTCCTGTCAGTAACCCTGCTCGCGAGGGAGTGCACACATTCGCCGCGGAGTAGAAACTCGTCCACCGTTGTCCGGCTGCAGCCATGTTGTCGATGTTGGGAGTTTTGATCGTAGGATGGCCATAGCACCCGAGATCGCCGTAACCCTGGTCGTCTGTGAGGATAATAATAAAGTTAAGGCCCGATTTCTCGCTTTGACCCATCACGCCTGAATGCAGCAACAGCATACCACCTATTAGCAGTGATGCGGCTAGTTGAGAACATAAGAACGGACGTTTAGAAGTGCGGTAAGTCCGAAGTATTATCACTTTCATGACAAGATTAATTTTTCAATGTTTTGGAAGAACCATTTCCAACAAAACTGGATAACTAAAAGTAGAGAAATCGGGGAATTATTGATAACTTTTAGAACACTAATTGCCGTGAAGAAATCGAAATTCAAGAGATAATTTCTTTAAAGTCATCGATATAGCAAAATCGCGGCCTTGAATGCTGGACGAGATTACCGATCATTTTGCCGACATGGGAAAATCTCGTCCCTCGGCAGCGGAGCTGAGCGTCAGTCGAGTACGGAAAGCATTTTATTTTGACCGCCATAAATTGCTTTCATAATCAATCAGAATTACGCAGATGTATTTCCTTCCGTTTAAGAACCAATACCGAGATCATGACTTCACTTCGATCTCTGATACTATAAAGGAGTATTTTCCAGTTAATTTGCCAAAGAGGCTAACCTCCAAGGATGTATCTTCCTCGCCACGTTTTAAGAAGATCGGAAAAAAATCGTTAATGAGGAATTCCTGGTCAAAGGATAAAAGTTAAGATAGGTTAACGGTAAACAAATTCAGCCAACAATTGTCATACGACCAAATCCGGTCCTTACATGCTGCAATATGCTTCTTCTTAATACTCGAAAAAAGGCCTAGGACGATCCAAATGCATCGAGTGATAACATATTTTTCTGGAATCCACCGGCATCAATACTGGTGGTCTCTGATTTTCACCTTGGTCTCATTTTTTGCGCCCGTACATTCCGACGGGCAAACCTACATAGGCCTCTCATTGAATGTCGGTAACCGGCCAGAATACACACCGTCCGAAGGTTTTGAAAGCGCGCTGACTCCCTCGGCAAGCCTCTCGATTGGCCGGGCATGGAGGCTTGATGAAAATTGGATGCTCCGCTATGGCGCAGTCGCCGGAATTGTCGGCTACAAATTGAACGTGGTAATGATCGATACACTGGGACCAAACGGTGATGTCTCTCCTTTTCCCGACTATTCAACTTTCTTTGCCTCTGCCGAGTTTTTGTTAGGCCGCCAACTGACCGTTTTCCGGCGTCAACTTTTGATCGGAGTTGGGGTCGGTGTTACGGCGTATTTATCATCTTCGCCAACATCGGAGTATCGGGTGGAGGTGATACTACCCAACAATAGTCTTGTATCACTGTTCGACGCGAGAATGTCGAGTCCGGTAAGCCGCTATGCACTATTGTGGAAGGCGGGAGCCTGTTACGATATAAATACCACCTTTTATGTTGGCGTGGAATACGTTCGCCACAGTGCTCCGGCAGTGGAGGGATCCTACATTTTTCATTATACTCAAACACCGCATACTGGCACAATTCGGATCTACCAAAGAGAGCTTCGGTGTGGAATTTTTTATGTGCTGGGTGGCAGGCGTAAAAGCTAACAGGAATCCTTCATTTGGTCCCAATTGCTTTTTGACTGGGGCCGATATTTCCAGCGGCGGAAATTGACCGGTGCTAAAGAATCATTCGCTCGTTACCATTCTTGACACGCTTGGGGCAGGCATCTATTGTTTGCTTAACAGCTGAATAGGAAGCAATCGAATTGCTACACAACAAAAATCAGCCTTATGTTCGTAGTAACTACCTACCCAGAACCTTCGCAACAATTACGCGTGCCGCACGATACGAACGGACAGGTTATTAATAAATCGGCGCAGACTGTCACTGACCTGGCAAGATATGCTGCAGCCGGAGGTTTGTTGTCAACGGCAAATGATTACGCCAAATTTATCATAAGTCAATTTTCTCCTCGAGTGGAGGATCCTTATCGACTGAACCAAATGAGTCTCGAAGAAATGCACAAACCCCAGGTGAGATTACCGTCAGATCAGAAGATCGATGGCGCCACTGCCTGGGCTTTGGGATGGGCAGTACAGGAAAAACCCGAAGGGGATGTGTTGGTTCATTCGGGGGGACAACCAGGATACAAGTCGCTGGCCATGGTATCTGTGCAGCGCAGGTCGGGATTTGTAATGCTGACGAATTCTGATAACGGGGGATTCGTCCTGTACAATGAGGAATTAGGAAAAATTCTGAACCAATTATTGTCGTCGTAAGCTGACATTGATATCCAAAACGGCTCTGTGATCCTGTTCTCGACCTAAACAGCGGTCCGGGGGCTTAACGGAAACAGCTTTGGTAGCTTAAGGAGTGGTATCGACAGCGCCAGGAGGGTAGCAGCAATATTCACCGCCTGATTTTGGCGACACACGAACGACAGAATATTTACGGGAAAGTATTTATTCTTGTCAGATTTCTTTAAAATCGTAGACCTTTCTATAGTCCAGCATAACCTTCTTTTTACCCCATTTTTTAGACGATTAGCTAGCGATAGAGCAAGAACTTAACCTTATGGTTTGAAATAACTTATGGTCTGAAATAAAGAGATATCAATGAAAGCACCAGCAAACGAGAAGGGAATAGGTGGTGAGAAACAACAAAACGTTTTTGGCATAATGGGTGGAAATGCTAAATCAAACGCTGTTGAAATTCCGTCGATCGCGTTGCCCAAAGGCGGAGGTGGCATAAAAAGTATTGACCATAAGTTCTTAGTTAACCCAGCCAATGGAAGCGCCGATTTTAGCATACCCTTTCCTTTTTCTCCTTCCCGCAATGCATTTATGCCCGCCATGTCTCTTCAATACAACTCAGGGAGTGGTAATGGGATTTTCGGTTTGGGATGGCGTGCCGAGCCCCCGTCCATCGTTCGGAAAACAGAGAAGAAACTACCCCAATACAACGACCTGGAAGAGTCCGACACTTTTGTTTTCTCAGAGGCAGAGGACCTGGTGCCATCTTTTGCAAAACAGAGCTCAGGTGATTGGACAAAAGATGAAACAACATCGGGTGGCGTTTTCATTAAAAAATACAAACTCCGGACTGAAGGCAGTTTTTTGAGAATTGAAAAAATTACAGACGAGAGCAAGAACACCTGGTGGAGAGTGACGTCAAAAGAAAATGTTGTTTCTATTTATGGCAGGAGTAGAAGCGCCCAGGTCGCGGATCCTGAAAATGAAGAGAAAGTTTTTAAATGGTTGCTGGAATTCAGTTGCGATGGCAAGGGCAATTGTTTTCAGTATGAGTATGAACGCGAAAACAAAGTCAATGTCCTCAATCAATTGTATGAGAAGAACCGGTTGAACGATCTTTCCCTTTTTACGAACGTTTATCTGAAACGTATTAAGTACTGCCCGAAAACTCATATTAACCTCGCAACGCCGAATGCGAATGAGTGGACAAACTTCTTAGGAGGAATTCAATATTTGCTGGAGTTAGTGTTGGATTTTGGCGATCATGATACTGCTGACCCAAAACCTCTTCCCGATACGACCTGGAAATGCCGCGAAGATGCATTCTCAAACTATCATGCTGGATTTGAAATAAGAACATACCGGTTATGTCAGCGTTTGTTGATGTTTCATCACTTTCCTGAATTAGGTAGCGAGCCTTGTCTGGTCCGCTCGCTGGAGTTGAGTTATAATGCTGGGGCAGCGTTTACTTTTTTGACTTCAGCTACGCAAAAAGGATTTATAAGAAAGGCCGGGGTTTATTCAGAGAGATCACTTCCGCCGGTGGAATTTACATATGAAAAACTGGGATGGAATACAGAAGTAAAGACGCTTCCAAAAGAAAGCCTTGGGAATCTGCCCGTTGGTATAGATGACTCCACATACCAGTGGATTGATTTGTTTGGAGAAGGTGTTTCAGGTATCCTGAGCGAGCAAGCGCACGGTTGGTACTACAAGAATAATTTGGGTAATGGTGAATTGAGCAATGCCAAATTGATTTCTCCAAAGCCTTCCTTCACAGGATTAAACAGCGGGGAAGTACATTTTCAGGATGTTGAAGCAAACGGTCAGAAATTTTTAGTCAGCAACGCATTGGATGGTTTTTTTGAACTCGGTCTGGAAGATGAGTGGCTGCCTTTCAAAACGTTTACACAACGGCCAACGATTGATGTTCGCGACGCTAACGTAAAATTTCTGGACCTGGATGGCGACGGCCTTGCGGATATTCTTATTTCTGAAGAAGAAGTATTTGTATGGTATAGATCGAAAGGAATAGATGGTTATGAATGTTACCGGACGCGAGGAAAAGCTTTTGACGAAGAATCAGGCCCCAACATTGTTTTTGCCGACAGCACACAATCTATTGTTGTTGCCGACATGAGCGGTGATGGATTAATGGATATTGTGCGCATCAGAAATCACGACATTGTATACTGGCCAAACCTTGGGTATGGAAAATTTGGGTCAAGAGTAAGTATGGGGAATGCACCTGTATTTGATCATGATGATTCTTTTAATCCTGAGTATGTAAAACTTGCCGATCTGGATGGATCCGGTACTACCGACATAGTATATCTGGGAAATGGTTCTTTCAAAATATATTTCAATCAAAGCGGCAATAGCTGGCGTGAAGAGAATATTATTAAAGGTGTAAACCCGATCCCTTTCTTTGAGATTGACAATCATGCTCATGTCAATATTATCGATCTGCTTGGAACTGGAACCGGTTGCATTGTTTGGTCGTCAACGTTACCCGGCCATGAATCGAACCCGTTGCGTTACATCGACCTGATGAATGGCAGGAAACCACACATCATGTCGGCTTACAAAAACAATATAGGAAAGGAGGTTTCTATTCACTATAAACCTTCAGCCTTTTTTTATTTAGAAGATAAAAAAGCGGGAGCACCCTGGATTACCAAATTGCCATTTCCGGTGCATTGTGTAAGTGCAGTGGAAGTTATTGATCAGATTACCAAGACACGTTCTACGAATCAATACACGTATCATCACGGTTACTACGATTATAAAGAACGTGAGTTTCGTGGCTTTGGCAGAGTAGAGCAAACTGATACGGAAAATTTCGAGCACTACAGAAAACACGCGGATCCTGATGCTAGCATCCAGATTGTTGAGGAAAGGTTTTATCAGCCACCCACACTAACGAAGACTTGGTTTCATACCGGTGCCTTCTTAGATAGGGAAAAAGTATTAGATCAATTTGCGCACGAGTATTTTAAGAATGAGATTGTTCCTGAAAAGGATCTGATGGCGCCTGATATCGATGTTGATTGGGATGCAGACGAGTGGCGTGAGGCATTGCGTGCTTGCAAAGGAATGCCGTTGCATGTGGAAGTTTACTCATTGGATGGAAGTGAGAAAGAGAAGTTTCCTTACACCACGTCACACCATACCTGTTTAATACGACGCCTTCAACCGAGGCTGATTAATTTGTATTCAAGTTTTTTGGTGCAGGAAAGCGAAGCGCTTACCTACACGTACGACCGTAATCCTGCTGATCCAAGGATTTCCCATACCATGAATCTTGACGTTGATGTTTATGGGAATGTATTGAAGGCCGCGTCTATCGGTTATGGGAGAAAGTTAACAGACGCTTTTTTAACACCTATTGAACAAGCCGAGCAAAGTAGAATTCATATTGTTCTGACGGAGAATAAGTTTACAAAGGAAATTAACAATGACAGAGATTATCATCTGCCGGTGCTATGGGAGTCTAAAACGTTTGAGCTTACGGGCGTCACCCCGCAGACAGATGGCTGCTTTACCATTCAGGAAATAGAGGATCATGATCTGATCAGCCAGTTAATTCCGTACGAAGCCATTGCTACGTCGGGGCAAATAGAAAAACGATTGATAGAACATGCGAAGACGTTGTTTCTGAAGAATGATTTAAGTGGTCCTTTGCTGCCAGGAGAGATAGAGTCACTCGTACTTCCTTATCAGTCCTACCAGTTGGCACTTACACCTCGGTTAATAGATTTTGTTTTTAATGGCAAAGTTACCGATGCATTGCTTGTACAGGAGGGAAAGTATGTCAAACTAGATGATGGCAATTACTGGGTCGTGTCCGGTAGAAAAACGTTTGATCCCGATAATTTTTATCAAGTCGTGGAAGTGACTGATCCGTTTGGATACAAAACGCAGATTGCCCATGATTCTTCTTATCGGTTCTTTATTCAGCAGATCACCGATCCGCTTCAAAATCAGAGTAAAGTGATCGGTTTTAATTTTCGTGTATTGTCCCCTTATCTTACGATGGATATTAATGACAACAGGGGAGGCGTGAGGTTCGATGAACTAGGGATGGTAAAAAGCTCATTTGTATTGGCAAAAGAGAATGAAGCTAAAGGCGATTTTATGGATACGAATATGGTTGAGGAATCGCCCAGCGACCACCCTACCGGTAAGTTGGAATATGATTTATTTCGGTACCTCAATAACGGTAAACCAAATGTTGCTAAAACCGTCGTTCGCGAAGCGGATCACTTTAAAAGTATTGAAACTGGATCACCTGTTACCTGGCAAACGTCTTACGCGTATTCTGACGGCGGTGGAAATATAGTCATGCTTAAAGTTCAGGCTGAACCCGGGAGAGCATTGATCGAAAACGCAGATGGAACAGTTACCGAAGTAGATACCACACCAAACTTGCGATGGATTGGTAATGGAAGGACTATTCTCAATAACAAAGGTAATCCCGTCAAGCAATACGAGCCATACTTCAGCACCACCTTCGAATATGAAGATGCCCGGGAACTGGTGGAGCGTGGTGTATCGCCGGTAACATTTTATGATGGCATTGGCAGGGCCATTAGGACTGATTTGCCAGAAGGTAGTTTTATCAAAGTGGAGTTTGATGCTTGGACGCAAAAGACCTTTGATCAGAATGACAATGTATTGGAAAGCCAGTGGTATAGAGACAGGATTATTTCACCGGTTCCTGCGATAGCAACGGCAGAAGAAATAGCGGCGGCTACGAAAGCTGCATTCCACGCAAACACGCCTTCTATTTCATATCTCGATTCGCTAGGCAAAACGTTTCTCTTTGTCGCTGATAACGGAACAGCAGGAAAATACAAAACATATGTCGAAGCTGATATAGAAGGGAACGTCAGAAAAATAACAGACGCGCGTGGCAATGCACTGATGCAATACAGGTACGATATGCTGGGCAATCAGTTGTACCAGTTGAGCATGGATGCCGGCGAGCGTTGGATGATAAGTGATGTCACTGGCAAAGCCATAAGAACATGGGACAACCGAAATCATGAATTCAGTTTTGAATACGACACGTTGCACAGGCCACTGATAAAACGCGTGAAGGGTGGCGATGGTAGCGATGGCGTTCAATCGCTAAATCATGTTGTGGAAAAAATTGTTTACGGCGAAACATTTCTTGACAACAAACTAAAGAATCTTAGAGGAAAGGCAGTTATTGTTTATGACACCGCAGGAAAAATTGAAATCAGCTCCTTTGATTTCAAGGGAAATATTTTGCAGTCGTCACGAAGATTTGCTAAAGATTACAAGACTGTAGTCAATTGGAGTACATCCAACCCGGATCTCGCATTGGAAGCAGAAGTCTTTAATACATCGCAGGAGTATGACGCGCTGAACAGAATTTCCCAGATGCTTTCACCGGACGGTAGCTTGTACGAACCCAGCTATAATGAAGCCGGCTTGCTGGAGAAAGTGCAGGTCACACAAAATGGAACACAGCAATTCTACGTAAAAAATATTGACTACAATGAGAAAGGCCAGCGCGAAAAAATTATGTACGGCAACGATGTATCAACACGATACTTTTACGATAAAAAGACATATCGTTTAGTGCGCCTGGAGACTAAGCGCGCGAACAACAGTCCCTTGCAGGATCTTTATTACACTTTTGATCCGTTGGGCAATGTTATTCAGATAGAGGATAAAAATGTTCCTGTCGCTTTTTTCAATAATCAAAAGATTCAGGGTATTTCGGAATATACGTATGATGCAATTTATCAGCTTAAAGAGGCAAAGGGTCGTGAGCATGCAGGCCAGCTTACGTTCGGAACACAAGATAACTGGAATGATTTGCCGTTTCTGAAAAAGTACAGCGCCAATAGTGTGATGGACTGGCGTAACTATACACAGCAATATCAATACGATGCTGTTGGAAACATGTTGCAGATGAAACACATCGCGGGCGCAGGAAGCTGGACCCGCGATTACACACCGGATACAAGTACAAATCGTTTACTCAGAACTAAAATAGGAAATGATATTTATAACTATCCACATCATGCACAACATGGTTTTATAACATCTATGCCGCATCTGCAGTTGATGAAATGGAATTTTAAAGAAGAATTGCAAGTCGTTGCCAGGCAAAACGTAACCAGTGGCCTCCCTGAAAACACATACTATGTTTACGATGGCAACGGACAACGTTGCCGAAAAATTACAGAGAGACAAACCTCGTCGGGACAAACGCCTACGAGAAAATCTGAACGGATTTATGTGGGTGGAATTGAAATTTATCGCGAGTACAGTAGCACCAATGATCTTTCGTTACAGCGGGAAACCTATCATGTCTCAGACGACACTGGCCGCGTTGCTATGATTGAAACAAGAACGGTGGGCACGGACGATGCTCCGGCAAGATTGGTCCGCTATCAATTCGGAAATTACGTTGGTTCATCCTGCATTGAAACTGACGAGGGAGCGAGTGTGATTAGCTACGAAGAGTTTCATCCCTTTGGCACCACCAGCTATCAGGCAAGCAATGCTGAAATAAGAGCGGCCTACAAACGCTACCGTTACACAGGCATGGAGCGTGATGATGAGAGCGGACTTGAATATCATAGTGCGCGATATTATTTGCCGTGGCTCGGTAGATGGTTAGGTTCCGATCCGATTGGAATAGATGGCGGGATGAACCTTTACAGATACGCAAGAAATAATCCTATCAACTCAGTTGATACTGATGGCATGGACGATACAAATCCACAACTGTGGTTTAGTGAAGCGAAGGCATTTTTCTTCGAAGCTTATGCAACAATTACCGGACGTGGATTTACTAAACGGATGTACGAATACGCAGCGAAAGTAAAAGCAATGTGGGGCGGGCCAGATAAGGTTGATCTTGGACATATGGGTAAACCATTTTCTCAACTCAGGGCAGGTGAGAAATCAACGATAGGAATACAGAATCATCATTTTAATAGATCGCAAGGTGGTGGAGCCGAGCGCGCTCAGAACGCTGCTAATAAGGCAGCCGGCCAGTTTGGTAGGGTAAATGATGTCGATTTGGAAGCCAAAGCCAAGGCGAATGGAAATGTAGTTAAAAATCCTAAGCCGCCGGATCCCCCTGCTAGCGTTGATCCAAAATTTAAGGATTGGAAACCAGCAAGTCCTCCTGTGCCCAAAGGCAACCTCCCAGTAGAGACTCCTAAACCCAATGCGGGTGCGTGGCAACAACTGGAATTGGATTTTACCGCTAAACCTGCCTCCATACCGCCTGCTGAAACCACAGGCGAGCCGGTGAAAAAAGCGGGGCGTATAGGCACGGGGACCAAGGTGGTCGCCGGTGTAACTACAGCCGTCGTTTTACTCGGAGAAGGTACTGCAACAGAAAAAGCGAAGGCATTAGCAGTGGGGTACGGTACAGGTGCTGCAACCGACTTTATTGCAAGCCGCGTTGTGGGCGCAGAGCTCGCAGGGATATTGTCGCTGCCACTTGTTTTCGTGATTGGAATGTGCGGTGACCAGGCGGGAGCGTGCGAAGCCCAGGCAAGGGCCGAAGCCCAACAAGAATTGCTTGACGCGCTTTCGGCGCGAGCATGGGCAATATTCTACACTGAACTTGGTGCAGGTGGTCATCCCCAATGGGAATTTGCATATGCGCAAGCCGTGCATGAAAAGTATGTGGCGTTAGGCCTTGACAAGGTTGACGAAGCGCGAAAGAAAGCGTTCGGACCCCGCGATCCAAACAAGTGTTATGCAACACCTCCCATTGATCTGAGTGCCCCGCGCGTTTTAAGAGATCCGGGTCTTTACAATAACGGACCCAGTATTAGACAGAGATAAATAATAAACATTGGTTATTAATAGCAGCAAAAATATTACACTCCATGGCACAAATTTCTTCAATTAACGGGATCATCTATGATGCCTTCAATTTACCAATGGCAGGTGTAACCGTCGATGCTTTCGACAAAGACCTACGCACTGAACAATTGGTTGGTTCTGCGAAAACAGATGTTAAAGGTTTCTACACAATAGAGTATGACGCCAAAAAATTCGTGGCGGCAGAAAATAAAAACTGCGATATCTTTATTCGCGTTCAGCGCTCTGCCCGCGAGTTGCTGGGTGAGTCTCCGGTCTATTTTAACGTTCCAGAAAAGTTTACGCTGCATTATAAAATTGATAACACGCCTTACCAGGGCCTTTCTGAGTTTGACAACGTGGTCAATCTCATCACGCCTTTATTGGAAAAACAGGAGGTCAAAATTGCAGAGTTAAAAGAAGATGAAGAATTTAAAGACATTACCTTTTTGTCAGGTGAGACTGGAGAATCTTTTGATAAAGTCTCGTTCGTCCCGTTAGCGTATTCGTTCGCATCAACCACTGAAACTCCGCCCGATATCTTTTATGGATTATTCAGGTTGGGTTTTCCAAAGAAGTTAAATGACCTTCTTCTTGTAAAGAGCGAAAGCATCAGCAAGGGATTACGTGTTGCGATTCAGGAGAATATTATTTCGGCAAAATGGGGTGAAGAGATCGACAACATCATAAAAAAGTTAAACGCACTTTCTGCAAGTTTTGTCCTGAATGCCAGTAATGAAGGTCAGCATAAAGGATTTAATAAAGTTATTAGTTCCGTGATTCCAAAACCAGAACTGCAACAGACTTTTATCAATACCTACCTGGAGAATGAATCTACGCCTGAAAAATTCTGGTCATCGCTGGCAACACAAAATGGATTTAACGACGGCAAAATAGTAGAAGACGCAAAAACTATTCTTAACATTAGCAGTCTGACAGGATATGAACCGGCACTTACGAGCCTTTTGTATAAAGAAAGTAAAGAGGATAAAGAGTTAAGAGAACTTAGCGGATACGCTAAATTCACTACCCAGGATTGGGCTACGCGCATTTCTACATTGGTCGCTACGGGCGAATTAACAGATTTCCCAGTAGGGATAACGGGTGGATCTCCGGATGAGAAAACACAGAATTATGCATCCACCTTGAGTGCTCTTATCAATTCATTGTATCCTGCAAGTGTTTTTTCGGCAGGCCTCAATAGAGATTCAGAAAATCCATTTGGCGATTCAAAATCTGACCTGAAAACATTCTTTGCCAATAATCCTGCGTTTGATTTAAAGACCAATCAAGTCAATAAGGAATTTGAGGCATCAAAGCTAGACGGCGTTCGGAATAAGGAGACACTGAAAGGCGAACTAAAGAACATTAATCGTTTATATAAGCTCGCTCCGCAATACGATCATATAAGCGCATTGCGTGATCTGGGTATTGGTTCTGCCACAGAGATCGTTCAAAAATATTCGGCTGATCAACTTGCCCGGAAGCTGGGGGAAAAGGGAATCAGCTTAGAAGAATCCAAGACTATTTATGCAACTGCCCTCGCGGTTGACAAACAATCTGTTGCAGCGCTATTGGCTTACAAAATGCGACACGACGTTGCGATCTACGCCATTACAGGCGGTCGGCCTGTTTCCGCTGATTATCAATCTACATTTGGCGACAACATTTTGTGCGACTGCGATCATTGCCAGTCAGTTTATAGTCCGGCGGCATATTTTGTTGATGTTATGAATTTTGTGAACAAAAGAAATGATGTTGCATTTGGCAAACTTCACGACCGCCGCCCCGACCTTGTCGATATCTTATTAACCTGTGAAAATACCAATACACCCTTTCCGTATATAGACCTGGTAAATGAATTACTCGAAAGTACCATCGTCAATCAGACAACGATTGCCTATCAAACAAGAAGTACGGCAGCGGAGCTTGCAGCGTACCCGCAAAATATATTGCAACCGGCTTATGATAAACTGAAAACCTCGGCTGCGAGCTATCAACTTCCGCTTGATCTACCCTTGGAAACCTCACGAAAACTGTTAGATGAGCTCAATTTAGAGCGCCAGCAAATGCTGGAATTATTTTGCTCAAAGGGGACACAGACTATCTACGACGATTTGTCGATAGCCAAAGAAGTGCTCGGTCTTTCAGACGGCGATGTTGACGTTCTTAATGGCACTATCGCCTTAAGTGGGGTGACAGGAGCTGCGGCTATTCCAACAGTATTGGAAGAAACTCAGCTCACATACGTGGAATTGCTTCAGGCACTGGAAAGCTATCTGCTTAATCCAGTGCAATCCAGTGGATCAAGATCGTTGCAGATTGTTTCAACTGATGCTGGGGCAGCAGCAACCTGTGATATTGCGAAACTGGTCCTGACTGGCGTTGACAGTGCTCAGTTGTTAAAATTGATACGTTTTGCTCGCTTTCAAAAGAAACTAGGATGGAGCGCCTTTGACACCGATCGATTGCTTCGAGGATTGCATGCTGCTCCTTTCAATTTAAGTGCTGACGATTTTAATGATCTGATACTTATCCCGACGGCCAATGTAGTCCGAATTAAAAACTATTTTAATATAACTGAGCAAAAGGCAACGGCGATGCTTGGCTTGATTGACACCAATGTATACATCGATCACACACACGAAAACCAACCTCCGGTTCAATCTTTATATGATCAGCTATTCCGAAACAAGGCGATCTCAAATCCTGGTGATTCTGGGTTCACAGAGAAAGCGGAGAACTTAACAGGATCAATAACAGACCATCGTCCGGTCCTACTATCCGCTTTCGCTATTTCACAAGACGAATTTGCTCTTTTACTCAGAGGAAACGACGGCTTGCTCGCACCTGTTGCCGATGTGCTTACATTGGAGAATTTAAGTGAACTATACAAAAGAGCTTTGTTTGCTTCACTGTTAAATTTGTCTGTCGTTGATTTGTTTGATGCAATTGCCATCATCGGAATAAATCCTTTTCAAGGCCTTAGACGCGCCGATCAGACGCTCATGTTTCTGGATGCGTTTAATCTTATCGGGACTGCTAATGTTAGTTTAAAGGAAGCGAAATATCTGCTTTTGAATAAAGATTTAGCGCCTGCCAATGCTCCAACTATTCAGTTTATTGCGGGGGCGTTGGAGGCTACCCAAGTGGCATTGAGAAAAATACGCAACGAGTCTGGCGCTGCTGATCTAACAACAGATCCCACCATTCGGCGTTCTGCTGAAGGGCTTGTGATTGACAAATTTAGTTCCATCTTTAAAACCGATCACGCCGCCACCAAGGTAATTCTAAACGAAATCGTTAAATTTTCAGGGGACACATCTAAGAGCTTTTTAGTAGCGTTGCTAGAAAATACTTTTTTAAGTCACGCCGTGCCCTTTTTCACGCTTGATGCCTCAGGAAATGCTGTCCCATCTTTGCCTGAATACTTTAATTCTTATTTGCATGCGGATAAGATTGTCATTCTGGTAAAGAGATTCAAACTCAACGCTGAAGAGTTATCTTTCTTCGCTAACCATGCACTGCAGCTTTCGATTGATACACTAATAAACAACGCGACCCCCGTCCCATTTGTTGCTTTCGAGAATCTTTCTGCAATCGTCAGGTTGAGAAACCTTTGGAAATTACCTTCTTCACACTTGTTGGAAGCCTTAGGCATCATTCTGAATAACGGAGCAAACGCGAAAGCGAATTTTATCTTGGCACTTTCAACCTCAACCGCGGCTGACGTGGATTTGCTGCAATACCTCTTAGGAGATCCTGCCAGCACGGCGGACAAAGGTAGTCTTAGTTTGTCATTTCCGGACGATTATAAAGCAGGAGAAAATCTTTTGCAGCTATTGGAGTGCATTTCGGTAATACAAAAGCTTGGTGTAAATGCAGAGGAGTTCATAGTATCCATTCAAACGAATGACACTTCCTTCCTAACGGCATTGTTGAAGTCGGAGTATACCGAAACGGAATGGTTAGGTATTATTCAGCCCATTAGCGATCAGTTGCGAACAAGAAGGAGAGATGCTTTGGTGGCGTATCTTTTGAATGATTTATCACTGAGCGCTTTCAGAACGAGTAAAGGTATTACCGATATTAATTCACTATATGAATATCTTTTAGTCGATGTGGAAATGGATGCTTGCATGCTCACGTCGCGCATCAAGCAGGCAATAAGCAGTGTGCAGTTATTTGTGGACCGATGTTTAATGAAGCTGGAGCCAGATATTTCGCTTGACGGCGATTTTGCTACGCAATGGAATAGCTGGAGGAAACAATACAGGGTTTGGGAAGCAAACCGGAAAGTATTTTTATATCCTGAAAATTGGGTCGAACCCGAGCTGCGCGATGATAAATCGCCTTTCTTTGAGGCGCTGGAATCGAAGCTCCGCCAAAATGAGGTTACTGAGGAAACTGCGCAGGATGCCTTGCAAACCTATCTGGAGAAGTTGGATGCTGTCGCTAACCTTGAAATAATTGGTATTTACGCTGACGAACTTATTGGGATTAATCATGTATTTGGAAGAACCAAAGCTGTGCCTCATGAATATTTTTACCGGCGTCAGCAAAAGCACATTTGGTCTCCGTGGGAGAAGGTTGACGCCGACATAGAAGGTGATCATATTTTGCCTGTGGTGTGGAATAACCGTTTGCTATTGTTTTGGCTGTCATTTAATGAAAAGCAGGAAAGCGAAGATGGGGGTTTCAAAATTCCTGCGTCGGGCGACACGGTATCCCCGGCGTTGAAATACTGGGAGGTGAAACTGGTGTGGAGTGAATACAAGAAAGATAAATGGACCTCAAAAAAAATGTCGAAGGAGTTTATAAAAACTCCGGTAAACAATGTAATCAATAAGTTTCAACTGGAATCCTCTATTAAGGATGAAAAGCTTATAATAAATTTCGCTTCATGGCTGAGTTTGGGCAACGCCGGATTTTTTGACAACCTCGGTCTTGGGGTTTTCATTTTCGATGGCTGTAACACTTCACCTTCGGTGCACATGGTTGGATGGCATGATCCACTTAACCAGACAATTTATACAGCACCAGATGTAAACAGTGAGCAAATGTTTTTTAGAGAGCGGGACAGCGCAGATCCAATATTTCAGCTCTATGATACCGGTATCTATCGCCTAAGCACAAGCCATACGACTCAGGATATTTTTCAGAAGTCTCCTGCGAAGGCTAAATTACTTTCCAACCATCACGAGATAGCACGGGCAAAGCCTGATAAATTCTTCTACAGTAATCAATATAACAATTTCTTTGTTCGGGGAATTGAAAGGTTCATTCATCCGTTAGAAGACATCTTGGCGACGAATGTGGGTGTGTTAATGGGTCGTCAGGGTTTCAAGCTTGCGGAAAGTTCAGGCCATTCATTGGTGTCAGGTTCCGGAACGCCATCGAGGAATATAGCGGTAAATTCCGGAACCATTTCGCGCAGCGTTTCGGGCCTTTTTGATGCCATCAATTTAAACGGCTTAAGTGCCGCAGTGGAGTTATCGCCTCCATTTGGCATATTCCGTGGTAAGAAATATTTGTTTCAATCATTTTACCACCCATATGTATGCAGTTTTATTAAAACCCTCAATAGAAGGGGAATCGCGGGGCTATTTAAGGAAGAGATCCAAAATAGAGCAGATCAAGAAATTTTTACAGTAGCTACGTACAATCCTACGGCTGTTGTTTCAACACCTTATCCTCAAGAGAAAATTGAATTTGAATTTGCAGGAGTTTATTCACTCTATAATTGGGAACTATTTTTTCATATTCCACTATTAATGGCAACGCGGTTATCGCAGAATCAAAAATTTGAAGAAGCGCGCAATTGGTTTCATTACATTTTTGATCCGACAAAATCTACTGGGCAACCTGGGGAAGGTGCAGAGCGATTCTGGATCACTCAACCATTTAAAAATGAAATTCTTAATCCCATCTTAAGCCTGGAGGAGCTGTTTGAAGAAGAACACACTGCCGATCTCCAACAACAGTTAGACTACTGGGCTCAAAACCCTTTCAAGCCACATGCCGTTGCGCGCATGAGACTTTCTACTTACATGCGCACCACGGTCATGAAGTACATAGACAACCTCATTGCCTGGGGTGATAATTTGTTTCGACGAGACACCCTTGAATCGATTAATGAAGCTACGTTATTATATATTTTAGCTGGCAATATTTTGGGTAAGAAGCCCGATAGAATTCCTTCACGCGCTATACCGGTTGAACGTTCCTTCGCAACCATACAAGGTCAATTGGATCAATTCGCCAACGCAATGGTGGAGGTACAGTCTTTTATTTCTCCGGCTGCTGATGCTGAAACCTCTTCCGATCTTTCGGTAATGATGCCATTGTTTTGCATTCCGAAAAACGATAAGCTTCTTGGCTACTGGGATACCGTTTATGATCGACTATTTAAGATTAGACATTGTATGAACCTCGAAGGCGTGGTAAGACAACTCCCGCTCTTTGAACCTCCAATTGATCCGGCGCTTTTGGTGAAGGCAACAACGATGGGTCTTGATTTAAATAGCATCATGAATGATGTAAACGTTTCATTGCCGGGTTATCGCTTTGAATTCATCCTTCAGAAAGCTTACGAGTTTTGCAACGATGTTAGGGGATTGGGTAATGAATTGCTTTCTGCTCTCGAAAAAGGAAATGCTGAACAACTCTCGCTGATTCGCTCTTCACATGAAATTCAATTGCTTGAGGCAATCCGGGATGTTAAGATCGCACAACGTGATGAAGCAAAAGAGAATCTGCGCAATTCACTTGTTTATCAAACACTTGTCGAACAACGAAGGGATTATTACACAAGCAGGCCGTACAAAAACGCCGGTGAAGAGCTATACTTTACCTCAACAACCATTGCTTCTAAACTTGAGCAAGTAATGGCATTGAATAGTACCCTGGCAAGTGCCATATACCTGATACCTACTACTAAAATTGGTGGACCTTTTACCATGGGAATTGAGAGCGGCGGGCTAACATTTGGAAATGCGGCTATGGCTGGAATAGAGGCGAGTCAGGCCGGGGCGAATCTGCTCAGATTGTATGGTGAAATGGCAGGTGTTAAAGGAAGTAACGATCGGAGACAGGATGATTGGAAGTTTCAGGCGCAGAGTGCGGAAACAGAATTAAAGCAAGCTGAAAAACAAATTGCGGCTGCCGAGATTCGGCTTGCTTTGGCAGAAAAGGAATTGGAGAATCACGAACTTCAAACAGAGAACAGCAAAGCGGTAGACGATTTCGTTCGCACCAAATTTACGAACGCTGAGCTCTATGATTATATGACCGGCCAAATCTCTTCTTTATATTTTCAAACGTACCAGATGGCTTATGCTATAGCAAAGAAGGCCGAGAAGTGCATGCAGCATGAACTCGGTGTTGAAGATACCACCTACATACAGTTCGGCTATTGGGATAGTTTAAAGAAAGGGTTATTGAGTGGTGAAAAACTTCAGTATGACCTAAGAAGATTAGAGAACTTCTACCTGGAACAAAATCAAAGAGAGTTTGAAATTACTAAGCACATTTCATTAGCCATGGTAAATGCAAAGGCTATCCTTGCGCTTAGACAGATAGGCACGTGTGATTTTCAGCTTCCGGAACTACTGTTTGAAATGGACTTTCCAGGACATTATTGTAGAAGAATAAAGTCCGTTGCCGTAAGTATACCTTGCATTGCCGGACCTTACACATCCGTTAGTAGTCAGCTTACACTGAATAAAAGTTACATCCGGATAAAGGATGAAAATGGGGATGTCGCTTTTGACTTTGCAAACCCATCCCCAGTCTTCAGGTTGAGTAATAGTGCTGTAAAAGCAATCGCGACCAGCAATGGCCAGGGTGACACCGGTATGTTTGAATTCAATTTCCGGGATGAGCGATACCTTCCGTTTGAAGCAGCAGGAGTAATAAGTGACTGGAGCCTGGAGCTGCCGACCGCGGCCAGACAATTTGATTATAATACAATCTCGGATATTATCATTACGATTAAGTATACTTCAAGAGAAACAACCCAACCAGCATTTAAGGCAGCGGTAAATACTAAAATCAAAGACGCTATTGAAGGGACAATCGCGTTATTGAATAGTAGTGGCGGTTTGTTCAAATTGTTAAGCCTGAAAAATGATTTCCCGGATGTGTACTATCAAATGCAATCGGATAACGCAACCAACGATGTATCGAAGGAATTAAAAATTGCCGAGACATTCTTTCCCTATTTTACCGGTAACTATAAGCTGAAATTTAAGGGATGCACATTCTATAGTAAAGATGGAGCCGCAGTTCCATTTACAATTTCAGCGAGCAATTCAACAGGTGAAACCATTGACGGCACATGGAAATTGATTCTAAATTACAATCCGGCAGATATAAGAAATCAGGAAGATGTTTATGTGTTGATTAATTATTCGTTGGAGTCGTAAGCTTCCCATAAATATTAGCCTTAATAGTGATATTAGTCTTAGTCTTCATTATTTTGAGATTTGTTATTTTGGATCGATTGGAAAAAGTGGTTCATTTTGTGCATCGTGTCCGGCTTCCCAATTGTCACTGTTCCATCAAAGTCGATCGTTCTGACGGTTGGCGCAAAGTATTTTTCAGCAGCCTCGATCAGGAGCCCGTCGATCATCATGTTATTTTTAGCCGACAATAGTTTTTCAATATTTGTGTCCATGCCTTTGGAGAATATCACTTGTTATAAATTGATTTTAGCTTGGCTTTCTTGCGGTCTGCCGCTATGAGGCACGTTCGGGTGCGCGGAATATGCCATGTGCGAGTCGACTACAGTCCGACAAAAATAACCAGTCACTCTTTGCGGCGGAATGGACAAATGGGACATTCACCTGGATAAGTTTGTGCGTTTGAAAACGTGAATACGAAGAATCGAGATGGCCGATCCTGATGAGAGTAGTCCGGAGGTAGGCTATGAAGGAAGCCCACGTACTCCATCCGTTATTTAAACGCTCCGAATGCAGCGAAGCAAGAGTGTTTATGAAGTAGCTCGATACCGCGAAAGCCCACCTTCTCCAAAAGTTTCATTTGAAAATTGACCGAGCGAGGAGTATCCTCTTTTGCAATATAAGCAAACACACTATCGCGGTACGCTGCATCCTTTAACCCGACGAGGTAATTTCCATAGCGCTCTTCGAATATCAATCGCTGAATAGCGGGAGTCTCCTGCGCAACGAAATCCGAAATCCACAAGCTGCCTCCCGGTTTCAGCAGGCGATAAAGCTTGGTAAATACCGCTTCCCAATCGCTGTCGTCTCGCAGGTGATGCAGTACCGCCGCAGCCATTATGGTACAATAGTGATTATCCGGAAGCTCTGCAGTCCGGATATCCTCGTGAACTAAGGTAATGACTCCCTTATTGACGGCTTCTATCCGTTCCTTGGCTCGAGTGAGCATCGGCAGACTAAGATCAAGCAAGGTGCAATCCAGTGGAGTCTTTTTTGATAGCAACTTGAGGGTATAATTTCCTGCCCCGCAGCCTACATCCAGGACAGTCTTGAGACCGGGTGAATGGGCCATGATGCTTTCAACGATGAGTTCCATGCTATAGGCCGCATCGATGGTGGATTGCTGACCTGTTTCCAGATCCGAAAAGCGATCGACGTCCTTATCGAAGCGCGCTTTAATTTCCTGCACGGACGATTTGTCTGATACATGTCCCATTTCTAAATTATGATGTTAACCATGCTGGAATATTATTTTTTCACTGCGATGATTATCCCTGTAGACCAAAACAACTTGGTGACGATCAGACTTTCATTACCTTCCAGATTTTCGACCAGCTTTGCAGCCTTTTCGCTGTGTCCTTCGGGCCAATTCTTTTGAGGTAGCATGTCATCAATGATATATAGTCCCCCTGGGACGAGCATCTCCAGTGCCTCCAGAAGCATTAAGTATTTACCATGCCATGTATCCGCAAATATAAAATCAAATCTCAACCCGTGGTTTTCTTCAAGCCATTTCCCGCCATCGGATTGAACGATCGTTAGCCTGTTGTCGCTACTTAGATGGTGCTTCGCGATGTCTAAAACATGCGCGTCCTTATCGACTGTGACCAATGAGGAGGAAACATCCATGCCATCTAATATCCATGACGTTGACAATCCGGTGCCCGTTCCTAATTCCAGAAATTTGCTGTTCCGTTTTGATGCCGCTAGGGTTTTTAATAATGAACATGTAAAGAGATCCGATGCCATGGTAAAGTTGGATTCCTCGGTTTCCTTGCGAATCAGAGAATATGCTTTAGGATAAGGTTGAGATGGTGGGGCGGTCATATATGGGTCAGAAATATTTTTTTTTACCGCTGGCTGCAATAGTTGCTGTTGACCATTTGGAACGCACTGTCGTCCAATGTGTACGAAGATGAACGGCTCGCAAAGCTTGCTAAAAAAAAGTTATGCTTATCATCCGGTTGAAATAAATTCTCATCGCGAAGCAGGGGACTAACTGGCTTACCGCCTGCCGGACGTTAGGAAGGTTTACTAATAGTATAGCGACATTCCTTTGCAGCGCTTTATCTTTTTTTTCCAGCACCTTGTCGATCATGTCAAACAAAACTCCTCCCCCCATCCACATTAATCGTCTGTCCAGTCACAAAAGACGCCTCTTCAGAAGCCAGGAACGCGATCGCACCGACCAGATCTCCGGCGGTTTGTCTTCGCTTGATCGCTCCGTGCTGTGCCAGTCTGTCTATCAGTTCGCCAGGAAATGATTGGACGACAACTGGCGTGGCCGTTAGACCGGGCGTGATGGCGTTGACAGTAATGTGAAGATCGCCCAACTCGACGGCCAGGGCTCGTGTTAATCCAATTGTGCCAGCTTTGGCCGCGACGTAGTGTGCTTGTCCGCGCGGCGGGTCAAAGAAGCTTCCGGAGGCAGTGTTGATGATTCGTCCGGCTGAGCTGCGCTTTAGCAGTGGCAACAAACTCTTGGTGACCAGGAACGCCCCGTCGAGGTTTATGTCCATTACCTTGCGCCAGTCTGCCAAGGTCATTTTTTCAAACTCAATAAACGGAAACCATCCCGCGTTGTTGATGATAACGTCGACGGCGTTCCATCGGGATGTTATTTGACGGGCTAAGTCCGCGCAACTTTCTTCACTACTGATGTCGGTCTTTACTGTAAGTAGATCTTCTGGATTATGTAATTCAGAAGCGAGTTTCTCAAGGGCATCGGCTGAGATGTCAACCGCGCAAATCTTCGCGCCTTCATTGAGGAAATGCCTGGTGATGGCCGTGCCAATTCCACCGGCGGCTCCGGTAATAACAACGACTTTATTTTGGAATTTCATTTTAGTTCTGCGTTTTGGATGAGTGATTTTTCGAAGATGGGATAATCGGTATATCCCGTTGCGCCAGGCGTGTAGAGTGTGGTGAAATCGACGGGATTAAGCGCCACCTCTTTTTCTATTCGCCGGACGAAATCCGGGTTGGATAGAAAAGAACGTCCGAATCCAACCAGGTCTGCAAATCCCTTATGAAGGGCTTTTTCTGCGGTATCGGCGGTAAGCCCATTGCATATGATGATGGTACCGGAAAATGATTTGCGAAGTGATTGCAAGGTCTTGTCCGGAATAGCGGCATTGACGCCAATGTGCAGGTAAGCGATTTCCAACGCGTTCAAAGCTTCCGCGATGTATACATACGTTTGATGGGTTTCTTCCACATCATAGGGCGCCAGATCGCCCAATATGGAGAACGGGGAAAGCCGAATTCCAACTTTTTCTTTGCCGATAGCTTTGGTTACACTTGCTACTATCTGCAAGAGGAGCCTCGCGCGGTTTTCGAAATTTCCGCCGTACTCGTCTTTGCGATTGTTGACATTCGGGTTTAGAAATTGCTCCGGTAAGTAACCGTTTGCACCATGGATTTCCACACCATCGAATCCGGCGTCAATCGCGTTTTTTGCAGATGTGACGAACCCATTGATGATATCCTCTATGCCTGTCTTGGAAAGCGCAACGGGCTGAGAGTAATCTTGCAATCCGTGTGTATCTGTAAAGATTTGACCCGATGCTTTTATATCCGATGGGCCAACAAGGACCGCACCCTCCGGGAGATTATCATAGTGTCCCATGCGACCAGTATGCATGAGTTGCACGAAAAATTTGCTACCTCCCTTGTGTACAGCGTCGGTAACTTGTTTCCATGCCTCGACTTGTTGTTGACTAAAGACTCCGGGGATCCGGGGATAGCCCAATGCCTCGGGCGCGGGGGCCGTTCCTTCGGCTATAATCAGGCCTGCATCTGTCCGCTGGCCGTAGTATTCCGCCATCAATGAATTTGGAACATTGCCAATGGCGCGGCTGCGAGTCATCGGAGCCATGACCAAATGGTTTTTGGTTGTTAAGTCGCCTTTTGTGTAAGGCATAAATAATTTTTTCATCCTGTTACATTTAATTGATGTAACAAAGATAGATCGGCAGGGCAGGGTGAAATAGCCGGAAAAGTCCGATAAATAGTCCTATCCGGCGGTTGAGTATTTCTTTGGAGTCATCCCGTAGTGCTTTTGGAACAGGCGACTAAAATGACTCAGGTTTGAGAAGCCAAGTTGATACCCTACTTCCGAAACGGAGTATCCAGCTTGCTTCAGTAAGAAGGCAGCTTCTTCCATCCTGATGGTTTGGTAGTAATTGTAGATGCTGTCTCCAAAAGTCTGCTTGAACAATTGTTTGAGTTTGGTTTCGCTCATTCCGATTGTCGTTGCGAGCTTGTGTAACACGGGAGGCTCACTGAGATTTGACAGAATGATATTGCGGACTACAATCAACTTTTCAGCGTCGGCGTTGTTGATCGGGTGCTGTGAAGTGTTCTCCCTTTGGGATAATTTGCTGATCAAATGATAGAGCAACTCCTGCACTTTTATTCGCACAAAGAAAATGCTGAGTTGTCCGTTCATGTTGATCAAAGTGATATTGTTTAAGATCTGCTGGATCTCCGCATTCATACTTTCAAAGTACATGAATGAGGAAGTGCCACCCGTCATCGTTCGTATGATATGATTAGGTCCCTCGGTGCCAATCAATGAAGCCAGTTTGGATGAGGTGATACCAACCACCAGGTATTGCGTTTCGATATTTTTCGGAAAGCGGATAAGTGAACTTAGATCATTTGTTGTAACCTGGACAGCAGATTCATTCTTCTGCGAGAATTTCACTGGTTGCTGTTTATTGTAGATGAGATCTATAGGTTGTTCATTGTTGTAAAAGAATATGCTCATTAAATCGTTGGCGACAACCGTCGGATTCCTTTTGATCACAAGGTCTTCTTTGAGTTTGTAACGGTGAATAAGTAACCTGAAATCGTTGCCAAACGTCACTTTCCTGACATACCCTTCCCCCATGGCTTCCGGTATCAACAACAAGTCATCATGTATGGGCTCGTCAATTAGCCTTGCGAACTCTGTTATGAAATCAAAATGTAGCGAAGCCGTAAACTCAAATGTCATTTCCTAACACGATCCTGCTTTTTTGAAACACTAGTCCTTGCAACGTCCCCTGGCGCGAAATATTTGAGGTAGCATATTACTAATAATATCACTTGTCACGGGATTATTTTCCCTTCTTATCCTTCAACCCGAGAAATTTAATTAACTCCTGTGCAGCCGCGCGCCCCGCGCGATTGGCGCCGATGGTTGAGGCAGACGGCCCGTAGCCGGTCAGGTGGATACGCGGATCTTTCGCAACCTGCGTCGCTAATTTGCCCGACATCTCGATTCCGTTTTTATCATTCATCAGATTTAAAGGCGCAAGGTGATCCAGAGAATGGCGAAAGCCGGTGTTCCAGAAAATGACATCCGCATCAAGACTTGTTCCGTCAGCCCACCGTACTCCGGTTTCGGTAATTTCCTCGAACATCGGCTTCCGATCCAGCGTGCCCTTTTCCAGCATTCCTTCGATAGCGGGGGTGATCGGCAGGCCTGTGACGGATACGACTGATTTGGGTGGCAAACCTGCCCGTACTCTTTCTTCCACCATCGCCACAGCCTTGCGCCCCAGCTCAGGAGTAAATTCATACCGTCTGAAATCTGGTGAGCGTCGCGCCACCCAGGTGGTTCGTGCTACCTTTGAAACCTCGCCCAGCATTTGCACGGCTGAAATGCCGCCCCCTACAATGATCACATGTTTGCCCGCAAACTCTGACGCACTTTTGTATTCGCCTGTGTGTAGCTGCCTTCCTTGAAATTTCTCCCATCCGGGATACTTTGGGCAGTTTGGTGTCTTCCACGTGCCGGTCGCGTTGATCAACCCCCGGGCACTGAAGTTGACGCCATTTGTGCGGACGACAAATCGATCGTTTCGCTCCGTAACTTCACTTACCCTGATGGGGCGGATCACAGGAAGCTCAAAAGTTTTCTCATACTTCTCGTAGTATTTTGGAATGGCGACGTTGGCCTGCAGCGCTTTGTCGCGTGTGTTTACCGCATCTGCGAAGGCCATTCCGGGCAGGTCGTTGATGCCGTTTACATTGCTCAATGTCAGGGCATCCCATCGGTGCTGCCAGGCGCCGCCGGGACCAAATTCATCGTCTAAAACCACGAAACCTTTTCCGGGTTCTATGCCCTCTCGTCGAAGATGATATGCTGCGGACAAACCAGCTTGCCCGGCACCGATCACTACAATGTCTACTTTGTAGAAGACGCGGCTGTTCAACGCAGAATCGGCTGCTTGTGTGCTATTGTCCTGTTCCATCCAACATCGTTTTCGCCTAAAAATAGGTAGTCCGGTCTCTCAAGAAAACAAACGTCGGGGATATAAAGTTGAGCTTGTTCAGCTTTAGGAAAGAGAAGCCACCTCTTTCCGGATGAAATGATGATGCAGGATGTGCAATCCGAGCAGATGATTGAGCAATGCGTCTTTTCGGACCAGGGAGACAGGATCGGTATCGCTGTGATATCCTTCGATGAATGCCGACATCCGCTGCACATCGAAAAGCCCCACTTCCCGGATCGCTGATTTGTTCATGTATTCCCCTATGAGCATGCGCAGTGCCACCTTTTTTTTCACTTCCGTATGGCCAGGGGGTGCCATGAATGCAAACTTTTCGCGGTGATACAACACAGGAGGCAATATGTGTTTCATCGCCTCCCGCAATACCCATTTCTCTTTGTTCCCCATGATGCGGAAATGCGGTGGTATTTGGCAGGCAGCTTCAGCGACATGGTGATCGAGAAACGCCGGCCGCGACTCCATGGAGTTGGCCATATCCACGCGGTCGCCGCCCCAGTTGAGAATCTGGCACTCAAGCATTGTTTTACTCCACGTATATTGGGCTTTGTCCAGCACATGCCGCCCTTCAATCCGCGAGGTGTCAAAGGAATCAGCAATTGCCTCTACCGGATCGTAATCTCGCAATGTGTGCAAGACGTCGTCATGCAGCAACGGGCGTGCCATATCAAGTGTCTTCAGCCACGGCTGTATCCAGGAAGGCGTAAAGCCGCAAACACTTTCCAGCGCCGGATGGGATACAACATCTTCCGACAGGATAGCTCCTCGGAACAGCTTATTCGTCTCGTCCATCAACTTCTGCCAGGACGCGACCTCCTCGGCGTTACTTCCGTTGTGTCCGTAGCGCAACATATCGCGCTTGAATGCGGGATAACCACCAAACAATTCGTCGGCACCTTCCCCCGTCACAACCACCCGGTAGCCAGACTCATTAACACGCTTGCTCATGCACCACTTTGCCACACCCAGCGTATTATAAAAGGTGCGCTCTGCATGCCAGAGTGTGCGAACATAATTGTCTCCGTACAGATCAGCCGCCGTGAGCGTGATCTGCTCGTGGTCGGCGTTGACCTTGTCGGCCATCTCTTTGGCAATATGCGCTTCGTCATAGTCTTTGTTGTCAAAGCTGATGGTAAACGCCTTTACCGGCGATTGCTGAAGGGACGACGCCATACCCAACATTGCACAACTGTCTATTCCGCCCGACAGGTAACATCCTACCGGCACATCGGCCTCCAGGCGATGTTGAACGGCGTCGCGAAGTGTATCGCGTGTCCGCTGAATGTAATATTTTGCCTCCTTACCGCGATCGTATTCATTATCCCTGGGGAAATCCATGTCCCAGTATTTGTAATCCTGTACGTCAAGACTTCCATTCCGGTAGTGGATGACCAGCATATGACCGGGTTCAAGTGCTTGTATACCTTCAAATGCGCTGGTGCCGGGGACCATGGTGTGCATGAGCTGGTGCAATACAGCTTGCGGAGAGAATTTTCGCGGGACTGCCGGGTTCGCGAGAAGGGCCTTTATCTCGGAGCCCCAGAAGATGCTTTCGTTCTGTATGTGATAGAAAAGTGGCTTCACACCAAATCGATCGCGCACCAATACCAGCCGGTTTTCATCCCCATCATACAGGGCAAATGCAAATTCGCCGCGAAGATGGGTGACAAAGTCAAGTCCGTATTTGCGATATAACGGTAATGCAATCTCACTGTCGGACCTGGTGTTGAACGTCTCGCCTTCAAGGCGCAGGGCGGTGCGAATGGGTTTGTATTCGTAGAACTCACCATTCACAGTGAGCACCTTTGTCCGGTTCTGGCTGTACAACGGTTGATGGCCCGTGTTGAGATCAATTATTGAAAGACGCGCATGTCCCATCGCCAATCCCGCTTCCTGATCCAGGTGATATCCATAGCCATCCGGGCCGCGATGATGGAGTGTCTTTGTCATCCTCTGCAGCATTCGGCCGCCATCGTTTTCCATTCCACCAGGGATCCAGTATCCAGTTATTCCACACATATTCGCTCCTTTTATTTTGCTTTTATCGACAACTAGCTTGTCGGAATTTTTTCTTCCGGCAGCCGGTCGAACCTGTTCAGTACTGAAATAAATAACGCCTCGCGGACAAACACTGCGCCATGTGCCTGAGTAAAGTACAGGTTGTGGTGAGTGCCGTCTAACGTCGGGTCCAATTCATCGAGCCGGGCAAGCGGATGCAAGACTACTGCGTCTTTCTTTAGCTTCGATCGCCCGTTCAGTTTGAATCGGGAATCAAGCGACTTGTAGCTGTCGCCGAGAAATGCGATCGAGTTCATGTAGATGACATCCATATCCGACACAACTTCATTCACATTGTTGGTGATAACGAAATCCACATCGGCACTTGTCAACATGTGCTGAAGGCTTTCGCCCAATGGGTCCGCGAGTTCTGATACTATCGATATCTTCTTGATGTTATCCTTAAAGAGCAGTGACATCTGCAAGAAGGAATTGACCGCCCGCATGCTCCCGGGCGTTCCCATAATGCCCAGGTGAATTTTATCTTTCGTGTCGACCGGTTTTTTAAGCTGTGGTTTCCACTTCAGGATAGCAAACCAGTCGGCGAGAGCTTGCGTCGGGTGTTCGTCCGACCCGTTTCCGGCATTGATCAACGGAATACGAAGGTTGTGCATGATCTCATCGACCGCTTCGGTCTTCGTGTGGCGCATGACCACTACATCGCCGTAGGCATTGAACATTTCCCCGATGTCGCATAGCGACTCGCCTTTCGCGATTCCGGTACTTTGACCTTCGGGTATGCTGAGTATTTTTCCGTCGAGTCGTACAGCCGCACTCTCGAATGACAGGCGGGTTCGGGTGCTGGGTTCAAAGAACGCAGTGATCACAATCTTGCCATCGAGTGGGTGGCTTTTAGCGATCTCCGTTGATTCCAGCAGTGCGGCAAACTTGCATAGCTCACATACCAGCTCACGGTCGAACTGACCCACTGAAATAATCGATTGCCCCACCAATCGCCTCAGGACGCTGAGGTTAATTGTGTCCTCCCGGATAAGGCTGTCGGGATTCGGATGCAATCCGTTCGATTCCATCGGATTTGCGGGAAGATCTTTCTTTGCCTTGAATTTTTCAGTTACCATAGTTTGTTATTCCGTATGTCGTGGATCAGAAGAATAATCAGTGAAATAGCGCCGATCCCAATGAATGCGAGCGCCGCCACAATGATGATATTGATTAGTTGTTCAGGGAAGTACATTAGTTCTGCTTGACAAATGTTGGATGTTGTTCGTTCGACATCTTCGCATTCTGCTCATTCAGTCTTTCCCATGAAAAATCGGATGGAAACAAATAGGTGCAGATCAGCACTACAACCATGGATATCGCGGCGCCCAGGAGCGAGGCCGTATACCATCCGATCGCGAAATAAGCAGCGAGGCCAATCGCACTACCGAGCAGCATACCCAATATTGCGCCTTTTGCGTTGGCTTTTTTCCAGAATAGTCCCGTCGCGACAGGCCATATCATACTGCCCACCATGGGGCCGGCAAAGAAGAGGACACTCGCCAGCGTGCCTATGCGCGGCAGACACGCCAGCCACGCAAAGATGCCGAGGCTTACGATCGTCAATGCCGATACCTTGCGCAACCGTCGTTCATCCGCCTGTGGATTGATTAGCCTTCTGTAGATATCCTCCGTGATTACATCAGAAGTCGACGCTAGCAAGCTATCAAGACTGGAGGCAAGTGAACAAAAGAACACTGCAAATACGATGATGGCGCCCGCCTCTCCGAGCACATTGGCAGCGACGAGTGGACCAACCATGTCCGGACTGGTGATGTTAATGCCCAGCGAATTGCTCGTGAGTGCAATAAAACCCGCGGCGACAGGCACCGGCAACCAGAAAAATCCGGCCAATGTATAAGCTTTCGCGCCTAGTTTGTCGCGCATGGCGAAGGCCCGGCTCCACCATACGTTGCTATGGAAAACTTCGCCCAGCCCAAACAGCAGGTTGTTGAAAATCGCCATGATGGCCGCCGGCATAACAGCGTTGAGAAGCATAGGCTTATCCGTGCGTAGGTCTTCATAAACAGTATTAAACCCTACGGCGCTCAGCACCGAGATGCCGACAACGACAACGCCGATTAGTATAAGGAGTGACTGAATGTAGTCCGTTCCAATCACCGCATAAAGACCGCCAAATAGTGTGTACGTTACACAAACCAGCAGGATTACCGTGAGTCCTGTTTCATACGGTATCCCGGCCAAAGCGTTCATCAAGATGCCACCGGCCATCCCCATACTGATTAGCCACGTGAGCGCGTAAAAGAGGCTCAACACCAAAAATATAATCCAGGTCACTTTGCCATAGCGAAGGCGGATGAAGTCACCAGCGGTATAGCCTGCCGGCATAAGCGATCGGATTCGTTTGGCCAGTGGTGCAAAGAGGAAAAGACCAAAGGCAGCAGTCGAGTACGCGAGCATACCCCAGATCCCCAATTCCAGGGCAAACTGCGGGGCCAGCATCGTGGTATTGGAAGTAACCCAGGTAGCCATAACGGTTGCAGTGCCGAACGCAAGTCCGACGTTGCGGCCCGCTAACATAAAGCCATCCATGTTGCGAGCTTTCCTTCCCCAATAAATTCCAAGTGCAACCCACAGGAGACCCAACACACCCATTAGGATCCAGGCAGTGTTCGGTTCTATAATGTATGAGTGATGTTCCATGTTATGCCGTTTGGTCGGTGGAAGTTTTAAGCGTCCCCTTTACCACCACGAATACGGTGAGCGCAAAGACAACAGCGCCGAGTGAGCAAAGGATTAGGGCCAATCTGAGAGAGTGGTGCTGGACGGTTAATGCTACGGGCTCGGACCAAGTACCATTATCGACGCGCAGCCGATAATAGTAGGTGCCGTTCTCGAGGCCTGAAATAAAGGTCGCTCCGTCGGGTCCGTGATAGACTGTTTTGGCATGTTTGAAATTATTACTTTGGGCTTGCTGTAGTTCCACTTCGGCACCGGCTTTAGGCAAGTTCCAGGTGATCCTGATATGGCCGTCTTCGGAAACAGTGCCACCGACAAGTCTCGGCACAGGGACAACTTCGTTGAAACCGGCTTGTGCAACTTGCGCAGCGGAAAGGCAGGTTGCGATGATAAACACGTGACGCAACCACTGACGTTGTAAAGTCAAAATCACTACTCTATTCCTCTTAATTTCAAGAGTTCTGGTTTCACGTTCAGTCGTTCGATAAACGCCTGAACATAGCCCGATTTTGTTTCCGGAATGATGAGGTAGAATTTTCCATTATGTCGCTTTGAATGTGCCGACAACAGGCGCCAGCGGTCTTCCACTTTCCTGGCATCAATATGGCCGCTCGTCTCGATCTCGAATACATATAGAGAACCATTGTGTTCGCCGGTGATGTCCGGTATCACGCCTTCGTCATCTTCCTCCCATTTTATCGTACCCGGTTGAAGGAAACCTTTAGTGTTGGCTCTGACCGATGAAAACCCCTGTTGCCGAAGATGGTCTGCCACGGAATTCACTATCTGATCATATACAGATGATGAGACAGGCACTGTTCCACCTTGTTTACGTCCAGTTTCGTGCATTGCGATTAAGATATGTTCTACAGAACAAAATTATAAAAAATGAATGCGACAAAGCCACTATTGGTGATTTTTTAAGGCAAAAATCCTGAAATGTCCATAATAATGGTTCTATAGAAACAATTAGAGTTGATTATAGAGACGACAACCGCCGCAGGGGTGGCGATGCATCAATCGGGTTGGCTTGGCTCGTCCACTATGAGCAGTGGTGAGGCATCAACGTCCTTGATGTCAAGGACCTCGACGAGCAGGGCAAGTGAATCATGGATTTGTTGGATCTGCTGTGGTGACAGCTGCTTAAGATTCCGCGCGAGCTTGTCGTGCAACAGGTTGGGGGTGTTTTTCAGCAGCGTATAACCGGCTGAAGTCAGGGCAATGTAAGTCGTTCGCTTATCGCCGGTCTTCGGCAGTCGCGCGATCAACCCTTTTTTTTCCAGACGGTTGACGATGCCTGTAACCGTGCTGGAGTTCAGGTTCAAATGTTCCGTCAATTGTTTATGCGTAGCCCGGTAACCTTCCTCCTTGCTTAAACGAGTCAGACACAAGAGTTGGGGAATGCTGATACCGAAATCCTTCTGGATGCGCTTCGATTCCAGGTTAATCGACCGCAGTATTCGGCGGATATCGGCGAGTATTTCACGGTAATCCATAATCATCTGCACGCTGCGCAGACACGTTAGCAGCTACGCGATTCAGCCAAAACTCTCCATTTTTTATCATATAGCCAAGCGAAGACCACAACCGCATGCTCGGAGCTCTTCGGTCCTTTTGATTGCTCAGAATGCAATGAAGCACGAGTGTTCATGAAGTCTTTGTCGAAGTGCGCTTCAATTTCCAGTACAGTCGATTTGTCTGATATATGTCTCATTTCTAAATTATGATGTCCGACAAGGCCAATTCTTTTGGGTTAGCACGATGGCCTAAATTTCCCTTAGCCCTTTATTATTACTCTTATTTTCGGTACATTCCGAGATTGTAGAACCCCCTAATCCTCCGTTATGCCATCTCCAGATGTCCGGTTGGCTCTTCTTTATGGGTTTTTTCTTCTGAGTATGGATGGTGCGGCACAACAAATTGAGAATGTTCGTGCCGAGTTTGACGGTGAAAAAGTGATAATCGTTTATGATCTGCTCGCAGAGCAGGACGACGATCGATTTAGCGTGCAGCTGTTTTCCTCGCACGATAACTTTCAAAATTCACTTTCACTATTAATAGGCGATGCAGGGCAGGTCGTTCAGCCGGGTGCGTCCCGAAGAATTACCTGGGATGCCAAAAGTTCTCTGCCCGCTGACTTTGATGACGACGTTACCTTCAAGGTCAGGGCCTCGCTCACTGTCGCGCTGGATCATCCTACCAGACTTGAGGTAAGACCCCTGGACTTCGCCGCATATAAGAGAGGTGGTAAATTAAATATGGAGTGGAATGGTGGCAAAGAGAGCGATTCCATTTCTATTGAACTGTTCAAGGGGAACAAGGTCATTCGGAAACTTGCTGAAGTTGGCAATAAACATATGTTCTCCTGGTCCATACCGGGGAAGCTGAAACCGGGAAACGATTACACGATTCGAATTTCCAGGTTGACGAATTCCGACATTCAGTCGGTGAGTCAACCTTTTGCGATTAGGCCCAGAATGTCATTATGGGTGAAGTTGATTCCTGTGGCGATTGTAGGCGGGGTGGTTGCGATTCTCTCTGGTTCTGGGTCTGGTTCTCACCATGAAGATCCCGATTTACCAGGCCCTATAACCCCCGGTGGATGATGAGAGTAATACTTGTATCATTAATCGTTAGCACTTTCTGCGTCCAGGCACAGGACCTTGCCCCTCAGAGTGGCGGTTTGGGCGAGCTGCGGTTCGAAGAAAATCGAGGGCAGGTTGCCAATCACCAGGGTATTGTTCAACAGGACGTTCTTTTCACGTTAAGAGATAACGGGATGACCGTGTTTTTCCGCAAGCACGGACTGTCCTATCAATGGAACGTCAGACAGCATTCCCTTCTTGCTTCCGGCACCGTGAGCGAAGCCAGTGGACAATCAGAGGATGCCGTGTCGAATGATGAACAAGTGACACATACCTATCGCGTTGATATGGTTTGGAACAATGCCAGTGAATCAGTTCAGGTAAATGGAAAGGATCCGGCGCGTGATGTTTCAAATTTTTATCTGGCGCATTGCCCCGAAGGTGTGCGCGGCGTTAGAAGTTTCAATAGAATTATTTATAAGGGCATTTACCCGGGCATCGATGTCGAATACTATGTTAATGACAGCGGAAATCTGAAGTATGATCTGATCTTGCAGGCCGGTGCTGATGCCTCCGCGTTATCGTGTTCCTACACGGGTGCTGCTGCTGTGTTGGCGAATGGTAAAATCAGGATCGATACGCCTCTCGGCTATGTTGAAGAGCAGTCTCCGGTGGCCTGGCTCACAGATGCTGCGCACGAAAAGATTCCGGTGCGCTATCGTACGACCCGACACGGGTTTGGATACGATATTGAGTCGCAGGAACAGGAAGTTGTTATTGATCCGGAAATATTGTGGTCGACCTACTATGGAGGCACATCTGGTGATGAAGGGCTTGCAACGGCGGTTGACGGAAACGGTAATGTGTTCCTGGCGGGCAATACCCATAGCCTGACCGGTATTGCGGCCTCTCCTGGTAGTTATACCGCAAAGCCGGGAGGGTCAACAACAACCAAGGATGTTTTCCTCGCAAGCTTTGATAGCGATGGAAGCATGCGGAGGTGGGCCACCTATTATGGTGGGACTTCAAACGAATTTGCCCGGTCGATGGCGGTCGATCCGTCAGGGAGTATCTACATCGTTGGGCGAACTGAGAGTACATCGATACCCTTTCCAACTGCGACCTCATACCAAAAAGATTTTGGCGATATATTTCTCGTGAAATTTAATAACGATGGAGCGTGCTCTTGGTCTACCTACTATGGTACCGGTAATGACAAGGGGCAGGCTTATTCGGTTTCTACTGATGCGCTGGGAAATGTATATATCGCGGGATCTGTGGAAGGCCCCGTTAATGACATCAATGATTCTTCCATTGGTCACGATCGGGAGTACAACCATGCCGATTTTGCGTATAACAGCGACGCGTTTCTGGTGAAGTTCAATGGCGCCGGTACAACGCGGCTCTGGGCAACCTACTATGGTGGTTACGGTGATGATATCGGATACGCGGCGGCGGTCGATGATGCGAACAATGTCTATTTAGGAGGGTACACCATCAGCAGTTCGGACGATTCAGACGGTGATGATGATGTTGTTGCTACGGTCAACGGTAAGAGGGAAAACAGGGAGGGGTTCCTCGCGAAGTTTTCTGCGGACGGAGCGCGACAATGGGGTACTTATTTTGTGGATGCACCTGGTTCGCTCACCATTGCAAAACAAGGAGATGTTGTCCTCGGCGGAACTTCGGACAGGTTGAACCTCGCTACGCCGGGTGCATTCCAGACCGAGCGTGGAGGCGCTGGCAATGACGCGTTCGTGGCAAAGATCAGCGCGAATGGCGCATTGTTGTGGGCGAGTTACTTTGGCGGGCCGGCGGATGACAAAGGTTTTTCCACTGCTGTGGATGGCGAGGGGAACGTTTACATCGCTGGCGAAACCCTGAGCACTTCGGGCATTGCCTACAATGGAATCCAAAACACAAAGTCAAGCAATGCGGATGCCTTTGTGGCAAAGTTTAAGGCAACAGGTGACACCATTTATTGGGCGACGTATTATGGAGGAATTCAGAACGACTTCGGGAGGTCAATTGCCAAAGATGTCTTAGGTGTTTACCTGGCCGGCTATACAGCCAGTACCACCCTGAATAAAGATGGATTTCAGCCAACCTACGGCGGAGGTTCAGCCGATGCTTTCCTGACCAAAATTGGCGTTACTGAAATTGCAACAGAATCGTTTCCTGCAGCTGCTGAAAAGAGTGGAACAACCCCTGTTGCCATTACCTTGAATTACGTGGGAAATTCGACCATAAAATTCTGGCGCAAAGGAATCTCGGCTGCGCAGGATACATGGACAAGTGAATCGCTGACATCTTCCAATGCTACGTTTACCAAAGATCTGACCTCGGCAGTGCTTGCTGATCCCATCGGACTTGCCTACTATTTCGAAATTACGGATGCTACGCAGGCCATGTCCACAAGTTCCACCGGAATTACGCATATCCGATATAAGGTGGGTGAAAATACATTGCCGGGTTTGCGCTTTGGCACGACGGTCAGTGACTACCAGATTGTCGCCGTGCCCCTGGTACTTGATAACGGCGAAGTGGACGCAGTCTTTAATCAACTGGGCCCTTACAATAAAAAGAAATGGAGGCTCTACACCTACTATGATGGTGACAATCGCGAATACAAGGCCTTCTCGAAGATTCAGCCCGGTCTTGGCTATTGGCTGATCATGCGAGAAGCGGTTACAATCGATCCTGGCAAGGGGCAGACGGTCTCTGCCGATGAAGAGCATCCTTTTGAGATTTCGCTTAAGCCGGGCTGGAATCTCATCGGAAACCCTTACGACTTTCCAATATCGTGGGAGAATGTGTTGAAGTATAATAATAATCCGACCGGTGTTGAGGATCTCGTAGTTTTTGCAAACGGATCGCTTGTAGAGAGTGACCTACTGGAACGGTATCGGGGAGCGTTTGTTTTTGCATCTGCTGCGACGACAATCCGAATACCTGTACTTCGGGATGTTTCGGAGGGCGGACGTAAACGTTCACTTCAGAATGTGTCGAGTGCACTGGATCAACCAGGTTGGGAAGTTCCGATTTATGTGTCAAACCAACAATTCACGAATGAATTAGGAGGGGTCGGCATGCATCCGCTCGCTGAACGCGAAGGTAAGGACGCTTTTGATATTGTGGCCGTTCCCGTGCTTGAAGGCATCGGATTTTTTGAATTGCAGATCGATCACCCCGAAGTGGGTGCATTTTTTAATAAAGATGTTGTTCCGACGATGGAGGAATATACGTGGGATATAACTATTAGAAGGGATGATCCTATGCCGGTGGAATTGCGTTGGGACAACACTGCGTTGGGTGAAAATGAAAAGCAACTGTACATGCTTAATCCCACAACGCAGCAAGTTGTTGACATGCGGGATGTTGCAAGTCTCAGTGTAGGCGCTGAAACAAAAAATGTATTGATTATTTATGGAGGCCAGGCATACGTCGAACGCGTATTGAATGCAGAATTACCTGTCCTTGGAATTCCCTATCCTGTTCCCTCCGATGGGAAAGTGACAATTCCGCTCCGGATACCGGATGCTATGAATGGCTCGCATGTATCCATTGATATTGTGGATTTCAGTGGCAAGCGTGTTTTCCGGGTAGTGAATGACTATTTTTCTTCCGGGTATCATGTCCTCGAATGGCATGCTGAACGCTCCGGAATATTCCTTGTCCGCTTCCAAATGAACGGGCAAACGATTACAAGAAAGTTGATCATACGTTAAGTGCCTTTTATGAAAGCGATACTCGGCTTAGGTTTACTTTTGGTTTCCTTTGTTTGTCATGGGCAAGAGGCTGAGGCGTTGAGTAATCCGGTGAGGATAAATTTTGCTTCCAAGGAAAGTACCGCGCCGGAAGTGTTCATGATTTATAAAAATGCAGGCGCCTTGAATGCTTCTGGTTTGGTGGAAGTAGGCTTCAGGATATTTGACGATAGCAGAATTGCCGAAGTGCGCATTAATCAGGAAACCACCCCGTTTGAGAGGCAGGATACCCTTGTGCTTTCGTATGCTTTCTTGCCCGGAAAGGAAATAGATGTTTACGTCAGAGATCAATTTAACAATGTTCGCGAGAAGTCCTTTATTGTTAAGGCCCCTATCAAAACGACCGCGGTAACGCCTGCTTCAGCCGAAGACCGGTATCACGCGTTGCTTATCGGCGTTGATGACTACCAGGATCCTAAAATCACCTCTCTGTCTGAGGCGATTAAAGATGCGACTCAGTTGCGCGATATCCTTACAAACCAATATGGTTTCAAGGACGACAGGATAACCTTTCTCAAGAATCCGACTTATGAGGATATGGTGCTGACTTTTGAAGATCTCAGTCGCGATATCGGGCCCGGTGATTTTCTGCTGATCTTTTATGCGGGTCACGGTTATTACAACGAGAAGGCCAACATCGGGTACTGGTTGCCCGCAGACGCACAGCAGGCCAATACCGTGCGCTGGTTCAGGAACAGCGCGTTAGTGGAAAACATTGGTGCTATCAATTCAAAACACACCTTGCTGATCTCCGATGCGTGTTTCAGCGGCTCAATCTTCAAGACGCGCTCTGCTTTTAACAATGCCAGTCCGGACATTGCCAATTTGATGCGACGTATCAGTCGAAAGGCAATGACCAGCGGGTCGCTAAGTACGGTTCCCGACAAAAGTGTTTTTATGCGATACTTGCTGAAAGTGCTTTCTGAAAACAAGAACAAATATCTTACCTCGGAAGACCTGTTTGACGAAATCCGGTTGGGAATGCGCAACAACTCTGATACCCGTCCGCTTTTCGGTGAAATTCAGAATGTAGGTGACGAGGGAGGAAACTTCGTTTTCATTAGGAAGGACTGACAGATCCTAAGGCGCAACCATCGCTTCGCTACAGGCGTCGGATTTCCCTACACTCTGTTGGATTATCAAACGGCACACCGACGAGGACCTTAGCTGTACTCAACTGATCTTTAGATAATTATCTATACCTGCCTCCCTTGGTCCGATCATTGGTTCTAAGGTCCTGGAAATCAATGTTCAAATTAAACACGTTTATTTATGAAGAAAGCAGCACTCCTTTTCCTCTTCTGCGGCGCGGTAGCGCTTACATCCTACGCTCAGGATCAACAACAGGAAGCTTCGATTAGCGCAACTGCGGAACAATCGAGCGAGAAGAAGATTGAATTATCGTCTGTACCGGCCAACGTTATTACGGCTTTGAACAACACGGCGTACAAGGCAGAGAGCGTTAGTGAAGTGTATGAAGTGACGGAAGGCACTGAGACGCAATACAAGTTTATCGTCGATGCTGCGGACGGCAAGCGTGCTGTAACGTTCGACGCAGCCGGTACCATGAAGTCGGATAAAAAGCAAGACTAGCGAATTACCTGTAAGCTTGTTTATTCCACAATAGCTCCCCTTCCGGGGAGCTATTTTTTCTCTATTTTTGACGGAATGAAGAAGATCCTAATCGTCGATGACGACCCTTCCTTCAACTCAATGCTGACGGCTTTCCTTCGGAGAAAGGAATTTGACGTCAGCTCCGTCCATTCTTCCGCCTCGGCGCTCAGCAGCCTGCGATCGGGGACGTTCGACCTTGTCCTCACGGATTTTAAATTACCGGATATGGATGGACTCGAGCTCATCCGAAAAATCAAGCGTGACAATGCATCCCTTCCGGTTATCCTCATCACCAACTACTCGGATATCCGCACCGCCGTTGCATCGATCAAACTGGGTGCTTATGAGTTCGTGTCGAAACCTGTGATTCCTGAGGAACTACTGGCCACGATGCAGATGGCTATGGAGGTCACATCCCAACCGCAAGACCTGCAGCAAGCACACGGCGACGACTACATCGTGGGCGAGAGCTCAACCTCAAGGGAATTGTGGCATCACGTGGACCTGGTAGCACGCACGAACATAAGCGTGCTGATCACGGGGGAAAGCGGAACGGGAAAAGAGCACGTTGCAAGAATATTGTGGCAGAAGAGCCAGCGAGCCCATGAAAAATTTGTGGCAATCGACTGTGGGGCGCTGTCACCGGAGCTGGCCGCGAGCGAGCTTTTTGGTCACATCAAGGGCGCCTTTACCGGTGCGACCCACGACAAGAAAGGGCAATTCGAGATTGCCCATAAAGGAACAATCTTTCTTGATGAAGTTGGAAACCTTCCTTACTCGGTACAGGTGCAACTCCTGCGTGCTATTCAGGAACGGACCATCAGAAGGATCGGCAGCGATCATGATACCCGGGTGGATGTCCGTATTATATCAGCCACGAACGAGGCACTGCCGGATGCGATTCGCCGGGAAACTTTCAGGAATGACCTGTTCCATCGCCTCAACGAATTTGAGTTAAAGATCCCTCCGTTGCGGGAACGGGCGGAAGATCTTGAAAAATTTACTTCCTTCTTCCGGCAGCAGGCGTGTCGGGAACTTGACAAACGCGTGACTGACATTGACTCCAAGGCTATGGCGGTGCTAGAGGGATATTCCTGGCCCGGCAATCTGCGCGAACTCAAAAACATGATCAAGAGAGCAACGCTGCTGTGTCAGGGAACTACTATTACTGTTGATCAACTTCCGCAAGGGCTGTCGACTAGCGAAACCGCTCCACGGGAGAGAAGTGCTGCATCGACAGACCTGAAAGCGGCTCAGCAAGAGCATGAAAGAGAAATGATCATCAAGGTTCTTCAGGAGACGAAATACAACAAGACGAAAGCGGCCGCACTACTGAACATAGACCGGACTACCCTGTACGTAAAGATCAAGCAGTATGGTATTGACGCGTGAGCGAAGTTATTCTTGCGGATAGAGCTAAAAGGTCCGGGTAGAGTTGCCGGGCAATATCGAAAAGGCGGTCATCGTTGCCCAGCTGATGATGCAGTTCTATACTGCCCAACTGCTCGCTGATGGTGCTTAGTCGGAGCGTATCATACGTCGTTCGCATCTTGTGGCTTGTATCACTCAGGCCGCGAGCATTGTGCGATTGCAGGTGTTCACCGAATGATTCAACTTGTTGTGCATTGTTCTCCACCAGCTCTGCCAACAGCCGGGCGAACAGGGCTTCATCGTTTCCGGAGAAAGCCCGTATCGGGGAAAGATCAATCTGCTCCCGTTCGTCAACGGGGTGTCCAATGGCGGTGGCCTTCTCACCTGAATATCGGGTGAGGATGTCTTCGATCTGCGTTATGGTGAAAGGCTTGGTACATATTTCATCGAAACCACCTTCGCCAACGGCGTTCAACTTTTCACCTTGCAGATGAGCGGTAACTGCGACGACCGGCGTATCCGGGTACAGCGCTTTCACTTCATCCTTGAATTTCTCGCCGCTGAGAACCGGAAGATTGATATCAGTGAGCACTATATCGGGCCTGGTTGTTGATGCCATGATAAACGAAAGGGCTTCGCGCGCATCGTTGAATATGTTAACCTGTCGTACCCGCGGTCGAAGTATCTCTTCCAGGAGCGCCGCACTCCAGGGATCATCCTCTACTGCAAGAACAGTGCAGTCCTGGTAAAAGCCTTGGTCAGTATTTTGTGTTTCATCTGTGGATGCCAGGGGAGTGGGCGCGGACGGCTGCGCAATCGAAAACCGGAAGATCGTTCCCCCGGACGGATTCCTTTCTGCTTTGATTGTGCCGTCCATCGCTTCAACAAGACTACGGGTGATGGAGAGGCCCAAGCCTGTGCCGCCGCCTGCCGAGCGCTCGATGCCCGATTTTCCCTGTTCGAATGGTTCAAAGATTGTGTTTAGTTTGTCCTCTTCAACACCCACGCCAGTATCAATCACGCTGATCTCCAGGTTGAAGCGATCTTTCGCAGGTGTTCCTCCTACCGTTAGAGTGATGGAACCAGCCTCGGTGAATCGGATGGCATTGGTCAACAGGTTGTGAAGGATTTGCCTGACACGGAAGCTGTCACCTACAAGATGAACATTGCGCAAGTCGTCAACCAGGAGCGTCTTCAACACTACCTTTTTTGCCGCCGCCGTGTGCTCGTACGACGACATGACGTCTTTGACAAGTTGAATGGGGTCGAATACTTCCGCGCGCAAGTGCAGTTTGCCCGCATTGATCTTCGCCTGGTCGAGAATGTTGTTGACGAGGCCCGACAGGTATCGGTGCGATTCCCGCATTGCCTTCATGTAACCCGTTTGCCTGGAGTCAAGGCGTGTTTGTTCCAGCAGCGCCGAATATCCCAGGATGTTATGCAGTGGCGTCCTGATCTCGTGGCTCATGTTTGAAAGAAAGGTCTCTTTGACGCGCGCGAGTTCTTCGGCCTTTGCTTTTTCCACTTCCAGTTGTCGGCGGTTGTGACGAGCGCCGGTGATGTCGCGTAGTATGAAGAAAACAAAGATTCCGCTCATCAGCACTCCCGTACATCCAATAGCGGAGAGAATCTTCACGGAGCCGTCAACGAGATCCCTTGCTGCGGCTCGTTTGGAGGTTGCAATCATCCTTTCCCTTTCACCGAGTTGCTCGATGACCATCCGGATATTTGTGATGAAGATCTTGTTCTGGCGCATCAGTTTCATTTCTGTTTCAGTGATGCGCTCCTGTAATGTGATCTCTTTACTCATCACCATCGCAAGAATATCTTTCACGGCTACCAGGGTGGAGTCCCTGAAGTAATCGCGAACAACACTTGTGTCCACGGCGACGTTGTAGGTGTAGGATGTTTCGGTATCCACCGTCCGGAACGTATCGATGCGCGTTTGATCGCGGCCAAAAAGTTTTCTAAGAAAACCGCTGACACCCTTAAACTGGTCTGGTGTAATGACGACCTCTTCCTTTTCCACGGGAATGACGTGACCCTTGATCACCTCCCTTTTCAGAAACTGCGTGTCAATGGAGGCGGTGTCATCCACTTCTTCTGCGATGCGGTGAATCGCCTCACTGGTGAACAAGGAAGACTGTTTCAGCTTCTTTACGCGGAGAAATTGCGCAAGATAGTTGATCTTCAGATCGAGTATCGATTGCAATGTATCCACGCGTTGTGCCTGTACACTATCGTCCTGCAATAGATTTCTGAGCGTTGAGATATTATTCCTTGCCCTCGTTATCCTGTTCCGGTATCTGGACCGCTCAAGTGTATCGCCCGTGAGAATATAGGAATGGATGTGATTCTCAGCCTGGATGATTTCCTGGAATACTTCGTTGATTAGAATTCCCTCTTCGGCAGGATTTGATAGGGCGTCCAGCGACTTCGTGAGCGTAATGAAATGAGTGTAGCTCCAGTAGAAAGCTGCGGCGATGGTAACCAGTGAAACAAAAAACACTGCCCAGATCTTGCTGGTGGGGTTGCGATCACGTGTGCGAATCATTCCTTTCGACATGGCCATTTCTTAGCGGAACAAAATTAATGAAAACACATCAGCGCCGATCTCTTTTTTCGATGGATGTTCGCCCACAGAGTGTTGGATTTTCCAACACTCTGTATGTCACCACCTCACCCAGGCCCCTTTCGATGGGCGTTTCTGTATCATTTAGGGTGCATCAGACCATAGTCGCCGCATGGCGCGAAGGTTGCAATGTGCTATTGAAAACTTCGACATGAAAATACACTTAAGTATTGCAGGGAAATCTGATTCTGAACAAACGATAGAATTATCCGGATGGGGAAGTGGAATCAATGTTCTAATACTTGTTCATAGCGTTTTCTTTTTGGTTCTCACCGCCATCCAATGGATCGGCTGGCTTGATGCCTCGGTTGGTGAGGGCACAGTCCGTGATTTTGTGAACGATCTTCTGGTCCTTTCGGGTCATTCAAAGTATGCACCGGTTGACTGGGTGAGCGCGATCCTGGTGCACCAGTTTGTGCATTTCAGTGTTCCCGAGTTTCTCCTTAGCATGGGCGCGCTTTGGATATTTGGCCATATTCTGCGAGCCCTGGTTGGCGAGGGAAGGGTGTTGGCGCTTTATCTGGCCGCCGTCATTTTTTCCGCGATTGCCTTCGTCTTGTCGCACTATATATTTCAGATATTTTCGGGGCACGGCACAATCATGGAGGGTGCGTTTACCGGTGCGCTTGGCATCATGACGGCGACGGTTGTTCTTTTTCGGTCGTACCAGGTGCGGTTATTCGGAGTGATGCATATAGCGCTGTGGCAAATTTACGGCGCCATTCTTTTGATATCGATAGCGTTGCTCTTCAAACCGAGCATGGCCTATATCCTTGCTTACCTTTCAAGTGTATGGCTTGGGTGTCGATATGCGGTCATCCTGGCTGACAGATCTCGGGCTGCGGAAAGGTCTCGATCACTTTGAAACGGAGGTGATTCCTTTCAAGCTTGCCTTCGGGAAGGGCTTCATCGCGTTAGGTTAATGTCAACTATCAGCGGTCTTTGTATCTTGCAGGCGTGTCGGAGGGCGTGCGTCCCACGCCATGCAGAGTGCTAAGGCGTTTCAGATAATTTCATTTTAGCGTATGAACCCGGTTCTGGTTACAGGAGGAAGAGGCCATTTAGGAAATCTTGTAGTACAGTCATTTAAAAAAACGGGCCAGCCAGTAAGAGTGCTGACGAGGCAGGATGTTTCTTTCGGAGCAGATGCAATTCAATACTATAAGGGCGATCTGGCGGGAAATATCGGTCTCGAAGACGCTGTAAGGGGAGTTGATACCATCGTTCACTGTGCCAGCAACGCGGGAGACTTTGAAAATGCCGACATTAGAGGGACTCAAAACCTCCTAAGCGCATTAGATAAGAATAAAGCAAAGCACTTTCTGTATATATCAATTGTCGGTGTTGACCGGAGCGATTATCCCTATTACCAGGCTAAATTTAGAGTAGAACAAATCATTGCTTCATCGGGTGTGCCCTATACAATTTTAAGAGCTACGCAGTTTCATGGTTTTGTTCTTAATATTATTCGATCTTGCGTTGGGGAATCAGTGGGCGACTCTATAACTATACCGGCATCTTTGCGATTTCAGCCCGTGGACTCTTCCGAGGTAGCCGATCTTGCCGCCTCCTTATCTCTTTCAAGTCCACGTGGATTATATCCCGATGTTGGAGGTCCGGAAGTGCGTACCTTCGATAGTATGGTTGAAAGTTTTCTGACGAGGGCCGGAATAGACAAGCGCGTGCAGACAATTTACACCGACAATGTGCGCCACAATTTGTTCCGTTCAGGCGTAAACCTTTGCCCCGGGAATAAGTTTGGAAAAACCACTTTCGAGGATTACCTCGAACAGATCGCCTGATTAATTTATTGAGTCCCTTTAAACGGGAGGCCGGCAAATAAAAATTCAGTCGCTCAGAAGTGGTGTTACTGATGTTTTGCAGTATATATGTAGGAACAAATTGCTTCTATGACTCAGCCCGGGAAATCATATTGGAGAAGTATCGGCCTCACCTCGCTCATCGTGGGTACTTTCGATCTGTTGCTTGCGTTTGGAATGCAATGGTATTATTCGGGAAGTGTTTCGCATACCATGCTTAAGCGAATGGCCGGGGGGATATTGGGTTTGGAGACATCCATGAGCGGCGGTTTCGAGATGATCGTGGTTGGATTGCTCCTGCATTTCTTTATCTCGTTCTGCTGGACCTATGCTGTGTTTCTCATTTTCCCCTACTTTGAATTCGCGAAGCTGCGCAAGGAAGCAATGTTCCTGTTTGGATTCGTGTACACTCCCGTCGTCAACTTGTTTATGCATTTTGTTGCGTTGCCACTGTCGAGGCTTCCTCCGCCGAAGGAATTTACCATGAATGCCGTCGTGTTTCTTTTATTTTCTGCGGGGTTCACGATTCCGATCTTTTATATGGCATGGTTGTACTTCCGCCATCGACGCCAGGTTCAGTAATGCCGCGCAGGTCGAATGAGGTACGGCTATTGTATTCGTCGCCACCAGTCTATGTAAACTGACTTATGGTTCCTGTTGAGTGAGATCTACCGGGACCGCAATGTCAACTTTTTCCGGAATGCACATATCAAGGTTGCAGATCATGTATTCGACGGTTCCGGTAAGTCGCATAACCGGATCGGCAACTTTGAGCCTGCCCACAAAGTCGACGCTACCAGAGTACCAGGTAACGTTCATTTCATAGATATCATCATAGTACGTATGAGAGTCCCCTTTCTCGGTGAATCCTGAAAGGGCGAAGCGATCGTCGCGCTCAAATGTAATGCGCGTAGGTTGCGGTCCATCATCCCGCAGATGTTGTGAGTATAGATGCCACCCTGGCTGCATGCGGGCGGAAACAATGAGGTTTGCTTCGTGCAGGGATATTTTTTCAATCCGGGTAGACCAGGAAATATTTCCTCCCTGCTGGCTATAGGCTGGCCAGTGGAACAGGAACAGCGCAGCGCTCAGCATGATCGCGTGTGACTTCATAATATATGTCCCTTGAATACATGTATATGTCTGCCTGGTCCGTAAAAAATGGATACACCAGTTAAGAAAAAGATCAATCATTCCATGTTAGAGCGATTTACGACGGCACCGAAAACGGCCTCTAGGTATCAGGAAAAAATACGTGGGTGAATAGACCCACAGTGATTAATTCTTTTTATCTTCGTCATCATGCGACGGAGATCAAACACATTCAGTGTATCAAACTACAGGAGGTTGTGAAGTCGGGTGCGCACGATACTGATGAACTGCTCGCACTTCTGAAGCAAGGTGACGCAAAGGCTTTCGAGACCATCTACAACACCTACGTTGAAGAGCTGTACCGTCACGCCCGGCGAGTCATTCCCAACCGTGAGGATTGCGAAGAGATTCTCCAGACCGTATTTGAATCGCTTTGGCGATCGCGTGAGAAGTCTGATATTAAATCCCTTCGCGCATATCTCTACAAAGCTGTCGGGTTTAAAGTTGCTGATTATTTGAAGCAGAAGTCGATTCACCAGCGGTACGTGGAGCACTTCAGAATATTCGAGGCTGTTTATGATCATGCGGGCGACCGGGAGAAAGTCGCCGAGATGATTCAGAATGGCCTGGAGAGGCTGCCGAAACGCTTGCAGGAGATCGTCTACCTGCGACTTAACGAGAATCTTTCCAACGACGAAATTGCCCGGCGGTTGCAGCTGTCTCATGCTACAGTGAATACGTATATGCACCAGGCCTATGATCGGTTCCGGGCATGGTATATCGAATTTTCAAAGCAGTAAGGCCTTCAGATCGGTCCGGTGCCCGACTTCCAATCCCGGACTCTATATATATGGCAACTTCGGTTGCCGAAAAAAAAGTGACGCCATGGTATCTATTATTCCGACTCCTCACAGACATATACACAGACAACGCTCCTGAGCGCCGGGAAACCGGTAGGGGAGTTGTTGATGCAAACAGAAGCTATGCCGGAGACCAACTTTGACCGCCTCTTACACCGTTATCTGCATAACGAGCTTACAGCGGAGGAACACGCCAAATTCTCTGCGTGGCTTGACCTGCTCGAAAAGGAAAATGCCCGTGATCTTGAAATGACGTCGGGTGCAAAGGAAGAGCTTTTTCGGAGAATGCGCAGCAACTTAAGCGCGGCGGGCCAGGTGGAGGAGTCACATTCCCGCAAAGTAATTGTCAGGCGTTTGTTCGCGTACCGCTGGGTTCAGATTGCGGCTACAGTGCTTGTGCTTATGTCAGCCGCCTTTGCTGTACGGCAATTCCATCGCGTGTCGCAGCAGGTTGCCTACGCCAATGAGAAGGTCATCCTTCCGGACGGAACGATAGTATGGATTAACCACTCGGACAACTTCGCTTATTATGAAAAAGACGGTGCGCGCTTTGCCGACTTCACCGGACAGGCCTTGTTTGAAGTTGCAAAGAACCCGAACAGTCCGTTTACAATTTCGTGCGATGGAGTAAATGTCCGGGTACTTGGCACGAGCTTCATGCTGAAGGCCGACTCTGCGAAAATCGAACTGAATGTTCTGACCGGCAAAGTCAATGTTACGTCAGAGGTGGATACAATCGGGGTTGATGTGCGACCCCATGAGAAGATCGTTTATTCCACCGCCGGAATTCTGGAGCGAACTCCCATTCGGGCAGAAGATATAGAATCAATGACTGCCAACAGTGAGTATAACATGAAGTTTCAGGGTGCTTCGATGAAAGAAGTCATCGCAGGCATCCGGAAGAAATTTAATGTCACGGTAGTTGTAAAGAATGAAAGTTTGAATGGATGTCATGTCTCTGCGGACTTCACTGATCACTCGTTGGAAGACACACTTTCTATTCTGACCGACCTGCTCGAAATGACCTACCAGGTTACGGGTAAGCAGGTTGAATTGTCGGGGAAGGGATGTTGACCAGGATCTCACATTAACCTAAACACAATGACGATGATACACTCCCTTAATTTCACCAGCACCTGATCGGATAACCGGGAGTGCGTGCACACTCCCGGTTGTGGTCACTTTGTACGCGATCCACCCCTGTGCGGGAGTGGCAATGGAACGTCTTTGCTTATAGTTTTTGATTTCGGATCGACAGACCTGTTTAATCTGTGAATGATGTTTAATAAACCCTTGGCAAAACTTCGGAAGATCATGAGGATATGCGCGTCGGCGATGATAGCGATGATTGTCTGTGGGGTATCCCTTGCGCACGAGAACTATGCGCAGGTGCTGGACAGGAAAGTCTCGGTAAACATCCGGAACGTCTCATTGGAGCAGGCGCTATACAAGCTCCAGGAGATCAGTGGAGTGAAGATCTACTTCAGCCTGGAGACGCTGGAAACCGGAGGCGAAGATCTTGTTTCCGTTCATGTCAGCAATGAGACACTGGGAAATGTCCTGAACGATCTTCTGCGTCCCCGCGACATCCGGTACCGGGTGGACGAGGAGCGCGATAGCATTATCATCTTGAAGAAGGTCGCGCAGCAATCCTATATCGAGCCCATTTCGAAAGCGGCCTCCGCGTCACTGTCGACGGTTACGCTACACGATGAACGGATAACAGTAACCGGCACGGTGACCGATGCGACCACACAGCAACCCCTGGCCGGCGTGAGCATCCTGGTGAAGGGGACTACCCAGGGTACCACCTCAGATTCGGAGGGCCGGTATAGTCTGAATGCCGAAGGGAGTGACGTGCTGATGTTTTCTTTTATTGGGTTTGCCAGTCAGGAAGTAGCCGTGGGCTTTCGCACAAAGGTCGATGTTGAACTGCAGCCGGATGTGCAGAGTTTGAAGGCGGTTGAGATAAATGCGGGGTATTATAATGTGACGGAGCGGGAGAAGACAGGGAGTATATCAAAGGTGAGCGCAGAGGTAATTGAGAAGCAGCCGGTGACCAATCCGTTAGGAGCATTGCAGGGACGGATGCCAGGGGTGTACATACAACAGGAATCGGGCGTACCTGGGGCAGAGTTTAAAATCCAGATAAGAGGGAGAAACAGCTTACGCACAGACGGCAATAATCCTCTATACATAATAGATGGCGTGCCCTTTTCTTCGGAGAAGACCTTCTCAAGTGGCGCTGGTGCCTCCTCCGGGTTTAGTAGAACTGAAAACATCAATGAATCTACCATAAGTCCCCTTACTTCTATCAATCCGGCTGACATTGAAAGTATAGAGATACTGAAAGACGCGGATGCAACGGCGATCTATGGCTCGCGCGGTGCAAATGGTGTGGTGCTGATCACCACCAAAAAAGGCAAGCAGGGCAAAACAAAATTCGAACTAAATGCCTTCAGTGGGATTGCAGTTGCTAAAACCGTGACGCTTCTCAATACGCAACAATACCTTGAATTGAGGCGAGAAGCATTTGCTAACGACAACCTTGTGCCATCTTCGGTCACGGGCGACACTGGTTATGCGCCTGATCTTACTTTGTGGGACTCGACAAGATATACCGACTGGCAGGATGTTTTTTTAGACCCAGCACAAAGCGTCAGCGTGCAGGCATCCTTATCAGGAGGCAGTGAATACACACAATTCTTACTCGGCGTCGGCTATCGAAATGAGAATTCTGTGTATTCCAAAACGTTCGGTGATTACGGATATTGGAAAGGCTCCTTTAATCTTTCATTAACTCATCGCTCAGCTAGCCGAATTTTTTTTATCAACGCAAAAGTCAGTGGTACGCGCGATATCAACAGACAACCACAATATAATCTGATCAACACAGCGCGCAGGCTTGCACCCAACGCCCCATTACTTTATGACCAACTGGGCAACGTCAACTGGGAAAACTCGACGTGGACGAACCCGCTAGGCGCTGCTCAGCAACGGTATAGGAACAAAGTGCTTTTCCTGATGGGAAATATGATACTCGGCTACGAAATCCTACCGGGTCTAAAGGCAGAAACCAGTTTCGGACTTACATATCTCCATTCCGATGAGCTAACCAAAGTGCCACACACCCGCATTGACCCATCCCGCGGACTCACCAGTGCCGATACTCAGGTGAATGCTGCCGACGGTGGCAATCAATCTTGGATTATTGAACCCAAGCTCACCTACGAAAAAAAACTCAGCAGGGGTAGACTCAGCTTTTTAGCAGGTGGAACCTTTCAGGAACAAATCCTGGAACGAAGGGCCGACCGATATTTTGGCTTCCCGAGCAACGCCCTCACAGAGAATCTTTCAGCAGCCACCCGTGTATCCAGCTATGAATTTGTGCAGTCTCTCTACCGCTATGCGGCCGCATTCGCCCGGCTCAACTACAACTGGGGCGAGAAATACATTGTGAACCTGACCGCTCGAAGGGATGGTTCCAGCCGATTCGGTCCGGCCCGCCAATTTGCCAATTTCTGGGCCGTAGGTGCCGCCTGGATATTCAGCAAGGAGCCGTTTCTGAACGACCAATCCTTCCTCAGTTTCGGTAAGCTCCGCGGAAGCTTCGGTGCTACCGGAAGCGACCAAATCGGCAATTACCAATATCTTGATACCTACGCCACGAATTCCAATTCCAGCTATAATAACCAGTACCAAGGCGTTACATGGATCAGCCCCACCAACCTGCATAACCCGAACTATGCCTGGGAAGTCAACCGGAAACTTGAAGGTGCAATAGAGCTCACCTTGTGGCGGGACCGCGTTTCGCTCGCGATTGGGTACTTTTTAAACCGCTCTTCGAACCAGTTGATAGACTTTTCACTGCCTATGACTACCGGTTTTAACGGTATTCTCTCTAACATGCCGGCAACAGTACAAAACACTGGGTTTGAGATCGAGTTAGGCTCCAATTACAAGCAAGGCCTCTTTATGTGGTCGTCTTCTTTTAATCTCACCGTTCCGCGTAACAAGCTGGTGTCATTTCCTGACCTGGAATCGTCCTCCTACGCGAACCAGTATGCTGTTGGGTATCCCCTATCCACATCCAGAGTATATGAATCCCTAGGTGTCAATCCGGAAACTGGGCTATATAGAGTGCGAGATGTAAATGGAGACGGAATCATATCAAGGCCAAGTGACAACACTCTCCTGGTGTTTCGCGGCCAAAACTTTTATGGCGGGATTAACAACAGTCTTATCTACAAAAGCTGGTCGCTGGATGTCTTTTTTCAGTATGTAAGACAGAAGGGGGTTCTAGCATGGGCCAACGGATCGACCAGAGTGGGCGGTGATCAAAATCTGCCTAAATTCCTTTTAGAAAAAAAACGTTGGCAAAAACCGGGTGATAAGTCCGAACTGCAACGCGCAGCTACCAGTGTCAATGCAGAATCCGCTACTACCCAAATACAATACATTGGTAGTAACGAGGCATTTGGGGACGCCTCTTTTATCCGACTAAAAAATGTGGCCGTTGCGTACCAAATACCGGCCCATTTAACAAATGGATTTTCTTGCCAGCTGTATATCCAGGCGCAAAACCTGCTGTTGCTGACCAATTACGAGGGCGATGATCCCGAGAACCAGTCGATCGATTTCCTGGCACCTTTGCGCGTACTCACAGCCGGCTTCCGGTTTACGCTATGAAAAAAACGATCACGATATTGGCCCTCGTAGTAACGCTCGGATCGTGCGAGGAATTTGTAACCATTCCAGCACCAGGCACGTTGCTGGTGCAGCAAAACGTATTTGAAGACGATGCCACTGCACTGGCAGCTATGACAAGCGTATACATTAGGCTCGCAGACGGATCGAGCTTTGCAGATGGGTACTTCAATAGCATTACCGTCCTCCAAGCTACCTATGCAGACGAACTGATCGCCTATGCCACACAATCGTCCTCAACAACACGGACTGAATTCTATCTGAATGCAGTGACTCCTACTAACTCCTTAGTAAACTCTACTTGGGGAGATATATATAGGATTATTTACGAGTGCAATCGCATCCTGGAGGGCATTAATGCCTCCTCCTTAATGAATCCCCTTCTGAAAAAGCAGCTCTCCGGTGAGGCATTGATGATACGTGCCTTCTGTCACTTTTATCTCGTTAACCTATTTGGCGATGTGCCGTTGGTGATAAACTCAGACTACGAAGCTAACGCGAGGGCATCGCGTTCATCGGCCACTGATGTGTATCGCCAAGTTATTAATGATTTGATTCAGGCAAAACAACATCTGGCTGATACGTATCCTAGTGCCGGCCGAGTAAGAATAAACAGAGGCGCTGTCACCGCTTTGCTCGCACGTGCTTATCTCTACGACGGCCAATATGACAAGGCCGAGATTGAAGCCACGGAAATCATTAATAAGAGCAGCCAGTACCAGCTTCACTCAAACCTTGATGAAGTATTTCTTAAAACCAGCAGGGAAGCCATTTGGCAACTAATGCCGGCTGGTGGTTCAAGGCTGTACACGAAAGAAGCAGCGCTATTTATCCTGTTTGCGCCGCCGGCTACCACCGGCTATTCATTAACGCCAGAACTGTACCAGGCGTTTGATGCTAATGACAAACGAAGAGCGAACTGGATCGGGAGCATTAGCTCTTCATCCGGCCTTACTACTTGGAATTTTGCGTACAAGTATAAAGAAAGCTCGGCCAATGGCAGCGGCGCCGAATATTCGATGGTGCTGCGACTGGCTGAACAATACCTGATACGCGCCGAAGCACGAGCGCACGAAAACAAGCTGGCGGAAGCACAGGCGGATATCAATGTGATTCGCCACCGCGCAGGGTTACCTGATACCGAAGCGATTACCAAGGACGAACTGATCGCTGTCATTATGCAAGAGCGAAGAGTGGAATTATTCACGGAATGGGGGCATAGATTTTTCGACCTCAAGCGAAACGGTAAGCTAGATGAAGTGCTTAGTAGTTTAAAGCCTAATTGGAAACCTCATCACGGGTTGCTTCCATTGCCACAAGCAGAATTGCTAATCAATCAGAATCTAACACAGAACACCGGTTACTAAATATACCAGACATAACCCGATCTTATTTTGTTAATCGAACGGGGGAGGGACATAAAGCACTTAAGATAAAGACCGATAAATATTCAACCGTTGACCATCCGATGAAAGCAAAATACAGTACATTACTATTTGCAGTATTCGCTTTACCATTTTCCATAGTAGCCCAACGCGGCCTAACAGAGTTGCCGGAGCTGGAAATAACAGTTATAACCGGTGCACCAATTTTGAGCGCGCCAAAATTGATAGCTAGTACAAAAAATGAGGTAAGTAGTCAAGGTCACGGATTAGCTTCTCCAGCCTTCTACGATTGGAATGGGGATGGGGTTAATGACCTGCTGATTGGTGAGTATGGCAGCGGTGTAGAATTTGGTCGATACATGGGCAGTTTTATTCGAGTTTATATCAACACTGGCTCAGAAAGCGAGCCTGAATTTGATATGAGTTTTGACTACGCCAGGCCGCCATTCCAATACGAGAATCAGGCACATGGCACACCCTACTCAATAAATCAATCTTGTTGCATGAGCTTTACACCGCAGTTTATTGATCTTAACAATGACGGCTATCTGGATATGATTACAGGCCATTATCAGGGCGAGGTATCGTGGTTTCGTGGGAGTGAAGATGGCTTTATGGCGGGAGAAGTTTTAGCCCAAGCAGGTAACCCACGTGACCCAGATCGAAAGCAGTTCATTAAAAATCAAAGGTATTGGTTGTATGCAGCGGCGAGCTTCGGAGATCTTACAGGGGACAGTTTGCCCGATTTGATCGTAGGCGGATTAGGTGGATTGCGAATCAGCAAGAACATTGGAATTAAGACCGAGCCCAAGTTTACGTCACGTGAACTTTTACTATCCACGCAGGGTGAACCGCTTAAAGTATATAGTTATTCCAGCGAAGAGCAAGAAAACAATAGAACCTATATAGCCGGTGATTACAAGCTTTCGCCTTATGTGGTTGACTGGGATAATGATGGCGTGCTCGATTTGTTGGTAACCAATGCCTACAACCATAAAGGACTAGATGCGGTCACCTTTTTTCGAGGCATGAAAGTGAATAATGAGCATCGGTTTGAATCCGGTATTCCATTGTTTACTGCCAAAGATGGAGGCAAAGCATTGCCGGGTAGCTCACCAGTTATATCCGTTGCTGATTGGAATAACGATGGCATCAACGACCTTCTTATTGGTATGAGTGTCGTTACTATAAATGGTGAGTTTAACGACCAGCTTTCATGGAATTGGGAAAATGACATGGAGCTGCACGGAGCAGGTAAAGATCCGGCCAACCTGTCTGAAACTAAAGCTTTAGCCAGCCAGATGAAATGGTATAAAGAGGCAGTAAAGTTACCGGAGGGTATCAGTTTCGAAGACTATATGACCATCCGTCACAAGGGGTATGTGTATGTGATGCTTGGCGCATCAAGGTAAACCGGAAAGCAAGCAACACCTAAACCAGCAATCGGCAAAAAAACAAAAACCAAATGTACAGGGTAATACTGACAATTTTTGCGCTAATGACTTTTTACTTTTCTACGGCACAACAACCCGTTAGGGAACTTGTAACCTATACGGTTCAAGAGCCAGACATAGTAGAAAAGGAAAAAGCATTCGACATAAGTGTCGCGCTTGCCATTGAGCCCGGATGGTACATCTATGCTCCTACCGGCACGAATGCAGCACAGGGCATGATCGAAACAAAAGTAGTTTTTAACGTGCCTGCTAGCATCAGCCGAACAGGAAAAATGCAGCTCACTGAACCGCACTTTAAGAATGGCTACGAAGTACTGGAGGGGGATAACATTGTAATGAGCCAGGCTTTTAAAGCGGCCAAATCTGGTGAATATCTAATCATGGCAAAGATCACGTACCAATCGTGCAGTATTGATATATGCCTGCCCCCCGTTACCGAAACTTTTACCACGGTTGTGCATGTAAAATAATTCCTTGTCAAAAAAAATCAAATCTTACTCTAACCCACTATCATGAACCCATACTTTCAAAAAGTAGCTACACCCGGTTTGCTGATTTTGCTGACTGTTTCTGTTTGCTTCACTGGTTGCAAAGATGATGAAGAACCCAAAACGCCGCCTGTAGTAACCACCGCCGCCGTTACCAGCGTAACGACCAGCACGGCCACCGCAGGTGGACAGATCACTTCCGATGGCAATGCTACGATTACATCGAGCGGTGTTGTTTACAGCAGCACGAACAATCCACCCACCGTTACAGACAGCAAAACTGAAAGTGGGATAAAAGAAGGCATTTTTAGTAGCGGACTTACAGGCCTTACTTCGGGTACTCTTTATTATGTACGGGGTTATGCCATCAATGAGGTTGGTACTGGCTATGGAGAGACAGTGACTTTTACCACAGGTAATGCGGCACCTACGGCCACCAACATTAGAATAACCGGCACCGTGCAGGTATTGGAAACACTTACGGCAGCCTATACCTACACCGATAATGAAGACGATGCGGAAATTGGAACCACCGTGCAGTGGTATGTAGCCAATGATGCAGCCGGTACCGGCGAAGCGCCCATTGAAAGTGCAACAGAACTCACCTATAAGTTGCAAATTAGGGATGAGTTTAAATATATCCGTGTAGGGATCACGACAAAGGCAGCCTCCGGCACCTGGCCGGGCGAGGAAGTGAAATCTGATTTTGTTGGCCCGGTGGCCGAGGAGCCTACCATTGTTACATTCACTTACAACGGACAGCAAGTTAGCTACGGCGTTCTCATAAGCTCTGTTACCGGTCGCCGATGGCTAGACCGGAATTTAGGTGCGCCTAATAACCCCACAGCCTATAATGATTATGCAAATTATGGAGACGCCTTTCAATGGGGGCGAGCTGCCGACGGCCATCAACTCGTTAACCGCGCAGCAACCAATAGTGCAACTACTGGGGTAAATGGAGATAGAGACGAACTGGCCAACACGCCTAGCCCCAATGATAATAAATTCATACTAACGACTGTCGAACCGCAGGACTGGTTAACACCTCAGAACAATAACTTGTGGCAAGGGACAAATGGCATCAATAATCCATGCCCGGAAGGATGGAGAATACCCACCATTGAAGAGTGGCAGGCCGAGAATCTGACGGATTTTTCGGTTGCCTATCCACAACTTAATATCACTTTGGGCGGCTACCGTTCACGGAGTAACGGGAGATTTCTATTAACCACCTCAAATGGTTACTACTGGAGCTCTTCAATTACCGCCGCCACCGAAGGTGCAGAGCCGATGTTCGTATCAAAGTTGTTGATCAAGTCATCCGGATCTGCACCGTTTGTCGTTTACACGGCAACTGAAAGGGCAATTGGCGCCTCTTGCAGATGTATAAAAGATTGATGTACATGCATAAATAGCCTATGACGAAAAACTAGGTTGTCAACGCAATTTTAGCGAACATTGTTTAAGCAAGAAAATCAATAGAGGTCGTACTTAGACGACCTCTTTTGTTTCCTTTTAGGCACTAATCGAAATCGCCATTGATGTCTACCAAGGTTGTACAATCGTCCTCCCGGTAAAGAGCAGGCTCTTCGGCATTTACTGCACAACTTATTTCCCCACCAGGGGTACAAGTTCCAATTTGCTCACATGGGTCAGTGTTGTCATTGGTTACATCAATGGGATCCAATGAATTTGGCGATGCATTTGTTGCAAGCGCCCCGGCTATACCAAACACAACGGCAAGCGCGGGCAGAAGTAATCTAACCTTTTTCATAGTAATAAGAGTTTTGTTAAAACGATAAGTAAACTACAGATTGATCGATCAATATCTTTATCTGTCTGCCAGCAGGTGGACAGCCTTTCGTAAATCAAATTTTACCAATTGTTTCTCGTATAGCGCATATAGGGCACTGTCAGTAACTAAAAATTCCCTCATTGGCACATTGTCGGTTGAGTATCTGTAATTAGGTATCGAAAAGCTGAAAGCATACCGCTTTGTGAGCAGGTTATACACGTCGATTAGTGCTGCATGCCTAAGCGCCACATCCTTGTCATTTTTAGCTAAAACGTTGGATTTTAGGAACAAGTAGTTGCTGTAGGTTGCGCTTTTGCTGTTAATGGTTCTCTTTTCCAGCAGCTTGTCAATCTGGTCTGAGTTGATGTGGCCGATCTTTAACTGTGCTTTTGTAAATGTATCAAGCGAGTGGCCGCGGTATTCTAAGTTTAGATTCGTATCGCACACCAAAAACTCGTTGCGGTAGTAATATGAATAGACTAGCTTGTTAATGTCCTTGTTATGCATCAACAATCCATCTGTACAGAAGATACCGTCCACCTGTTTTTGTAATAATTTGTCATTGAGCTTAACACGGGGTGAATCAACCTGCACTTTACCAAGGATGTTTTCGCGACTACGCACAGAATTACTTCGTATCGCAAAAGAAGTTGGAGTAATGGGCACAAACTTCTGGAAGTAAACTCTCGTATCCCAATCAAACGGCTCAGCTATCCATTCGCCAATTCTACCGCGGTATAAGGCAGGCTGATACCCATCGGCCAGGTAAAAGTAAGGAAGATCAACGCTCACACGGGCAGATTGATAAACGGATGCATTCTCCAAATCCTTCAAGCGAATCTTTACACGCTGGCTGCCTGAAAGCGCCTTGTCCACCATCAGGATGTGAAACGGAGCAGTTACATTTCCGAAGTAAATACTGTCGGCCGTAGCACCGGCAAAGTACCAAGAACTGAACCCTATTTCCATTTCTGCCGTCTTTCTGACAAACTTTTTCTCGTACTCCCTCAGAAAGCCACCGCGTTCGTGCACAATCTTGTAATTGGCTGCATAGAGGGTAACCACCACTACCGTGGCAATCAGAAAGCAGCTACACAATAAAAGGATCAATTTGCGGCTCATACGCAACTCATTTTTTGGTTAGATAGTGTATTCGCTTTTCGTTCCTTATCCAGCAGGGCAATGCCCGTAATTGCGATCAGCACAAATCCAATATTAAAAGTAAGGTGCTGAACCCACGTCATATCTTCAAGGATGCCTCCACAACTGCACGGGATTCTTTGCGTAAACGAAAGGATCACAGTGATATATATAGTGAACGCCGACATCATCGTAAACGAAGCGATCAGCCCAATCATGTGGGTACCCGAAAAGATGAGCAGCACGGAAATCGCCAACTCGGTAAAGGGCACAGCCCACGCCACCACGGGTGCAAATGCCATCAGCAATGGCGACTGCCCCAGCTGCACGGTGAACTTCTCGACATCGAGTAGCTTCATCAGTGCCGCATATACAAACAGGAGGATGAAGAGAAAGCAGATTATTTCAACTATAAGTGCTCGTTTCATAAGAGTGCATTTGATTCGTCTTGGAATTTGGCCTGCTTAAACGACCTTCTGCTTACAGTCGCATCCCCTCAGCGCAACCTTTGCACTTGCGCCGCGCCGTATCCGTAGTATGAAGGTACCAGACACCCACCAATCCATTGTTTCGCGCCAGCACCTCAAAGTTTCGCGCGCGCACCTTTTTTTCCCTAAGGGTATCGTGGTCCTCTGACGAGATGTTGAAACGTGATTTCGGTCACTTATTGCCGCGACAACCGGAAGCAGTGAAAAAAAATTTGTGTTGCACGGCGAAAAAAAACTGCCCACATCGGCGATTACAGTGTCCAGAAGCCCTTTTAGAAAAACTATTACTGTCTGTTTTTCATGATGTGGGTGCATAGACCCACGATATTTTTTAGCATTCGACCCATCTTCGCCTGACAGCGAAAATGGAACCAAGACACAGACATGAGGTAAGAATTCGGTTCGGCAAGCACCTGGCTTACTTGCGGACGGAACAGGGACTTTCGCTCCGCGAACTGGCCAGCCAGTGTGACGTCGACTACAGCGACATAAACAAATATGAACACGGCGAGAAGGACCTTCAACTGACTACAATCGTCGACCTCGCGATTGGATTGGGCGTTGAGCCCGCTGCTCTGCTGGGCTTCAGCTTTGATTTTCTCGACACCTGACCGCGCTCCCGCGCGCTGCAAGTATCAGGACCGGACTTTACCGGTCTTTTTTTTGCGCTCTGCCTCTCAGGAAATTTTTCCCCGCACTCTGCCAGGTGAAATTCCGTACTTCTTCTTGAACGCCGCGGTAAAATGCGAGACGCTGGAATAACCGACGGCGGAAGCAATGTCCTGAAGGGCCACGTTCTGACCGAGCAGCTCCTCCACCTTTTCCCAACGCGCCTGTTTCAGAAATTCGAAAATCGTTGCCCCATACCTTTCCTTGAATCGTTGGTTGAGCCTGTTGCTGCTCATCCCTGCGAGCTGACCCATTTGCTGAAGCGTCCCGGGGTGTGAGTCAAGGTGCGCAAGCAGATGAACGTGAATACTCTCGACCGCCCGCTGCTCTGATTCAGGAATGCGCCTCGCCGTGGCCGACCACCCGCCCGGCTTCACCACATGGTTAAGCAACTCGTGCATCCTGGCGTTGAGCAAGTGTCCCCCGATGACGCCGGCGAATTTGTGGCGTTCAAAGTCACGCGCGACTGCCTCGACAACTTTCCGGACTTCATGCGGGACAATCCCGGCAGGGGGTCCGATGTAGCAGGATTGGTTGTCGCGCACGCTGCGGATGAAGGCGCTCACGAGCGGGACTTCCCGAAAATATTCAATTCGCTTTTCTTTTCGGATGCCCGCCGACAAGAACAAGTACGTGTGTTGCTTTTGCATCGCGACTTGAACGTCGATCGCAGGAGAATAGATCAAACCATATTGTGCGTGTGGACGAGTACGAGGATAAAAGCCATGGGCGGATAATGCAATATCAGCACCGAGGTTGAACAGCATGCCGAGGAAACGGTGTTTGGATGTGATGAAGAGCGTAATGTCACGGCTCGCCGATAGTTGGCCGTAGCAAATGTCAAAGTCATCGGTGATGACTTCATTTAACGTAAACGAACCGACTTCATTATTACAAGCGGTGATGCTGGAATGCTCATCGTCAAATGAGTTTTTGCGATTGAATCGCATGGCCCCGAGCTCGGGAATAAGGAACGTCAGTTTCTGAAAGAGGAATGTTGAGGGTCGCATAGTGTTTTCTTAAGGGCTACGCAGGGTCCACAGAGTGCCGGTCGACGAATGCGTATTTCTGAAATTAGAAGTGGTGTTGATGATTTGCAAATCTTTCAGGGGCGTTTTCGGGCTCTTAACATTTGTTCGTGCATTTCTTGTCCTTTGTTCTATGGATTCTTAACAAATGTTAAGTGGGCACTTTACAAACGGATGGGTGAACAGCGGTTTTGCGGGATGTGACCCTCAAACTAAATCTGATCAAAATCCGGGATATGACCACCGGTTGGATGTTCCTCGTAGAAAAGCTGTAAATTGATTATCAAAACCATATGTGATCTTCCCCGAAACGAACTATATTCAAACCTTATGAAGACAAAACTCAATATCTTTTTGGTGCTGTTATCTGCCCTGCTGTTAACAGTCACGATAGCGTGGATGCCACGTCCCGCAGATAAGAACGAGTCAACGGTGGACGCACCGCCTAAAGGGAGATATCTATACGTGGCAGTTCCCGGGATTCGCAATTATCTCGGCTACGGCGGTCACGGCATCCTGGTTTTTGACATGGATAACAACCATCGCTTCGTGAAACGAATAAAAACGCAGGGCCTCGCCGAAAATGGAGTACCCATGAATGTGAAGGGGGTCGCCGTCAGCATTCCGCTCAACAGTATTTTTGTCAGCACGCTGCGAACCTTACAGCGAATCGATCTTACGACGGAAAAGATAGTTTGGGAGAAGACTTACGAGGGAGGCTGTGACCGGATGTCAATTACTCCCGACGGCAAGACCATGTACATGCCGTCCCTGGAAAAGGATTTCTGGAATGTGGTGGACTGCACTACAGGCAACGTGATCAAAAAGATACCGGTTGTGCGCAGGGCGCATAACACTGTAGTGGGTTTGTCGGGCAACTATGCATACCTGGGAGACATCGCGTCTCCGTACCTGTTCGTAGTCGATACCAAAACCAATGAGGTCGCTAAACAGGTCGGACCTTTTGGCGAGGGGATCCGTCCTTTTACCGTCAATGGAAATGAAACTCTCGCGTTTGTCAATGTCGACGGACTGCTCGGGTTCGAAGTGGGCGATCTGAAGACCAACAAGCCGGTTACACGTGTTGTCGTTGAGGGTTGGAACATGGGTGAAGTCCGGAGACATGGCAACCCGAGTCACGGCATTGGACTTACACCTGACGAAAAGGAAGTGTGGGTGAGCGATGGACATAATATGCGCATGCATGTTTTCAGCGCCGTACCACCTTACCAGCAGCTGACCACTATACCGCTGCAGGATATGCCGGGTTGGGTGACCTTCAGTCTCGATGGAAAATACGCGTACCCGTCCAGTGGCGAAGTGATTGACGTAAAAACAAGGAAGGTCCTCCTCACCCTCCAGGATGAATTTTACAATAGCGTGGCCAGTGAGAAGATGGTGGAGATCCATTTCGATGGCAACAAGGCTGTGAAGGCCGGAGATCAGTTTGGATTGGGTCGCATTGTCAACAATGCTAATCAGTGATCGTATTTTTCCGTGAATTTTATGGCTTCAGGTCTGCGAAGCGGTGGGCTGGCGCCTTCCTCTTCGGGAATCCAGAGTTCCTTAGCGGATGGTGATGCGTCTCGAAATAACTTGCGCTGAATTGAAATTTTCTGTCTTTTTAATGATAAACCAATTAATCTCTTCCTTACTGCTATGAAACGATACACACCCTTTCTCATGCTCGGCCTGTACATCATGATGAGTTGTACTTCGTCCCAACGTCCTGAAAATCCTGAACAATGGACAGAGGACCAGGTGGCGACATGGTTTGATGGAAAGGAATGGCTCGGCACAGCCGCGCTCGCTCCGGATCCTTCCATCGATCAAAAACAATTTGCTACCCGCTACCACGAACATAAGGATCGATGGGACAAAGCGTTCGACTTCCTTCAGAAGGCAGACCTGTCCAGCCTCGCGCTTGGGAATCATGAGATCGATGGCAAAGATGTATTCGCCATAATCTCCGAGTACAACACGAAGAATCCCGAAGATGTCAATTATGAATCCCATGAGAAATATACCGACGTTCACTGCATGATTTCAGGAAACGAATATATCGGGTTCAAGATTGCCTCGACCAGTGATATAGCGACACCTTACAGCGAGGAACGTGACGTTACTTTATATCAGAACGAAGGTGGTGAGAATCTGCTGGCTGCTCCCGGTAAATTGTTTATTTTCTTTCCCGACAACGTACACCGGCCTGGATTGAAGGTTGAAGAGAGTATGCCTGTAAGGAAACTTGTGATCAAAGTCAGGAATTGACCTGCCCGCCTGATATCCTCATACCGCACTATTGAAAACCGGTAACTATGAACTGGAACCAAGCAATCGACCCGTTTAACAATATCGCATTGTCAGCATTGGTTGCTTTGTTGCCCATTGCCTTCATATTCTGGGGCCTGATCATCAGAAAGATGAAGGGTTACCAGGCGAGCATAATTGCCACGCTTCTCGCAATTGTGATTGCCATTTTCGTTTACGGGATGCCGGCCAAATTTGCTATCCTTGCTACCGTGCACGGTGCCATGTACGGCTTGTTTCCAATATGCTGGATCGTGATCGCCGCAGTCTTTTTGTTCAACATCACCATCAAGAGCGGGCAGTTTGAGGTGATCAAACATTTTATGGCCTCGATCACATCGGACAGGAGGCTGCAGGCGCTGCTTATCGCCTTTTCTTTCGGGGCGTTTCTGGAAGGCACCGCGGGTTTCGGTGCGCCGGTAGCGATAACCGCGGCGATGCTCGTGGGTCTGGGGTTCAATCCCCTATACGCAGCCGGGATATGTCTTATAGCCAATACCGCTCCCGTTGCGTTCGGCGCCGTAGGTATTCCCGTCACGGTAGCTGCCCAGGTATCAGGATTGCCCGAATTAGCGGTATCCCAGATGGTAGGAAGAACACTTCCTTTCCTGTCTGTCATGCTTCCCTTTTATCTGGTGGTCTTGATGTCGGGCGTCAGGAACGCAAAAGAAGTGCTTCCCGCTATCCTTGTATCCGGGATTTCGTTTGCGACGCTGCAATGGTTCACGGCTAACTTTCTTGGACCGGCACTGCCGGATGTTATCGCGGGGATCGGGTCAATCGTCTGTATGGTTGTGCTCCTTAAGTTCTGGAAGCCGCGCACCCTTTGGAGATTCAAGGATGAAGTGGCGCCGGCCCTTTCGACGGATCATCGGTATTCCACGGGAATGATACTAGGCGCATGGACTCCCTTTATCTTACTGACCATGGTCATCATCGCCTGGGGATTGCCACCGATCAAAGATGCGCTGGATTCCGTCGGGCTAATCAAATTTGAAATCCCCGGATTGCACAACGCTGTAATTGACAGGAATGGCAGTGCGCTCCCCTCTATTTTCAAGTTTAACTACCTCTCGGCCGCGGGTACTGCAATTTTTCTTTCCTGCATAATTGCAATCACTCTTAACGGCATTACCTTCCGGAAAGGCTACCGCGTATTTCTGGATACGCTCGGGCAACTCAAGTTCGCAATCATCACCGTCGCCTCAGTCCTGGGATTTGCCTACATCCTTAACGTTTCCGGGATGACCATCACCCTGGCGCAAGCGCTGGCAAGCTCCGGTTTTCTGTTTCCCTTTTTCGCGCCGGTGTTGGGTTGGCTGGGAGTTTTCATCACGGGATCGGACACGTCTGCGAATGCGTTGTTTGCAAAACTTCAGCATGAAACTGCTACCTCGATCGGCGTCGATCCCGTCGTTACCGTCGGGGCAAACGCTTCCGGAGGTGTGGTCGGAAAAATGATCTCGCCACAGTCGATCGCTATTGCAGCCGCGGCAGGCCAGCTCGTGGGAAGGGAATCGGACCTGTTCAGGTTCACAGTAAAGCATAGCTTCTTCATGCTTTTGCTGATATGTTTCATTGTCTTCGCGCAGGCGTATGCATTGCAGTGGATCATACCGGCATACGACCTCTTGCATGTCGGACAGATGGCCATCGCGCCAGACACATTTGCGGGATTTCTTTACCTGGCTATCTTCGCCATTGCATTATCCGTCTTCTCATTTGTTGTGTATCGGCTTTTGAAGGGCGATGCCGCGAAAACGGAAACAGTCAAGGACGTTTAACACTTTATTACAAACAACTCAGCACTCGAAAAATATGGGTAACATCGTTCAAATCAGAGGCAATCTGCAGGAAACCTACGCGGACGTATATACGCCTTCTGTTGTCTCAGCACTTTCTGCTCTTGCGCATTTTAATGACATTGTGAAAGACGTAATGGCCAGAAGGATCAAGCGAAGAGCAGAACGACAATCGAAAAAAGAAAGGATCACTTTTGCGGATCCCGAAAGCTATATTCCGGGGACAAAGATCCGCGTGCGCGATGCCCGTGCCGGAAAATTTGAAGGCTCCGTTATCCCCCGCGACCTTCAAAGACAATGGATTCAAGGTACGGGTCCGGCTGCTAAACCCAATGCTCCTGTAGAAAATAGTATCCGCAACGTGGCCTATGCGTTATTATCGGGCGCCGATGGCTGGATGTTCGATGGAGAAGACGCCCTCGGGCAGATCTCGACTATGTCACTCGATAACCAGCGCAACCTGAAGCTGGCCATTGCCAAGGACCCCATGTTCATGAAAGTGGCGGAACAGGTTGCTTCGGAGATGAACAATTGGTCGGCGGGCTTCCTCGGACGAAAGATAGTCCAGGACTACAAGACCCAACTGAACTTCACAACCAGGATATTTCGCGCACGCGGATTGCATCTTGATGATCGCCATGTCCGCAATAGCGATGGAAAGGCGATGGCCGCTTCGATCGTCGATCTCGTCCTCTATGTTGTAAATAATTACAAAGCTTTGCAGGAGGCAGGTTCGTCTATCGTACTATACCTGCCGAAAATCCAGACCGCGGAAGAAGCCGGCGTGTGGACACGGATAATCGAGGCTCTGGAGGATCACCTTAACCTGGGCCTCGGCGCCATAAAAGTGTACGTACTCGTCGAACAGTTGGAAGCGACTTACCAACTGATGGAAATACGCGCCGTTCTCGGGAAACATTTTATTGGATTCAATACAGGGCGGTGGGATTATATTAACAGCGTATCCGACGCACTTGCCTGGGATGATAAGTTTGTTAATCCTAATATAGAAGACATAACGATGACTTACGGCTACATGCGCTTCTATGAGGACCGTGTGAGGAGGGCAGTCAACACTCCGGATATGAATGGAAACTTCGCGCTCTGGCAAGGCGGGATGGAACCGAATATCCCGGTAGGTTCCGCCGATGGAGTTGCTGCCAGCATGAAGAAGGCCCTGGCCGGAGCAGAGCGCGAACAAAGGGATGGCGCCAGCGGTAAATGGGTGGCTCACTGGAAGATGGTACACGTAATTCGCCCGGTGTGGGAACAGGCGGGTGAGTTAAATCAGCTTGGAAGGAAATTTCCACCCCTCACCTATACGCAGCAGGATGCCGATAACCTGATCGTGCTGGAACCGGCAAACCGGACCATTCGTGGGGCGCGCAACCTTCTGAGTGTAGGATTGCAGTATGGCAACGCATTTGGACAAGGCATGCAGGCGGCAGCGCTCAAACCCGCTGACTATTTCGGCAATGATGATATTTTATACCTGATGGAAGACATGGCGACAGGGGAGATCCGGTTGAGCATTCTTTGGGAGTGGATCCGGAAAGGAGCGGTGCTAACAGAGGATGACCCTGAGACAGGCCTGAAAGCGGGCGATATCTTTACCCGGGAAATTTTCGAAAGGCTACTGGTTGAAGAATATGACAAGCTGAAGAACGCCGGGAGCAAGGATGTTCATAAGGATTCGAAATCCACCACGTTGCCGATCTCGAATATCATCGCGCGGCGTTATGCCTTCAGCGATGTAAAGATGCCGTGGTTGATTGATCTCCTCAATATTAACCTTGATAATGCTGACTCGAGGGTCGCCGCAGAGAGAGTTGAAATGTATATGAATGCTTTTGCGAAGGACGGAACGCGGATAACCGAGAATGTCGACTTTGTAATATCATAAGCAACGTCGATCTCTCGCCGGGATCGACGGTTGCATGTAATCGTACTGCCTTTCTTGCTTTACGACTTCGAAATTTCATCGAAGTTAAATCCGGCCCTTTCAATGGACCGTTTTGCAACATCAATGACATAAGCGGCCTCATTGAAAGGATGAACAGGGACAGGAGTAACATTTCTCAAAGCTTCCAGGATCTCCTGCGTTTCACTTTGTGTCAGTTTTTCGCAAGCTTCGTACATGCCGCCCGACGCTTCTTCCAGGATATCGTGCTGTTCCAATATATAGCTCACGGCCTGAATCACCTGAGGAGTGGGCACACATACCATCAGGGAAGTTAAGGCCCCGTGATCCAGTCGCAATTTTGCCTGCAGGGGAAGGGTCTCTCCACCATTGGCTTTTTGAGCCGCCACGAAGAGTATCTTCTCTTCCATTTTAATATGCGTTAAGAGCCCGATTCTGAATTGATAATATTTCTCCAGGTCAACGCGCTTCTTGTCGTGCGTCGCTTCCTCGAAAAGCTTCTCAATTCGCCTGTGGTCGTCCGTAAAGAAGGCGTATAACTCCCTGTTCATCTAATTGGCGTCAATCTTCGTTTAGCACCTTAACGACTCTGACTTTCCATACTTCGGGACCTTTGTTTAAATATTCCCATCGGAACGGCTCGCTGCTTTCCGCTTCGATTTGATAGTATAGAGGCTTGGGGTCATGATCGTTAACAAATTCAAATGCTTCGCCGGGCTTGATGTCAGCGAATGCTTTGTAAAACATTTCGTGTCGTTCTGTCGGCGGAAACGGTCTCATGTCAAATTCATTGACCACCGAAAAGCCCTCGTCGCCAAGGCCACTATCATCCTGTTTGGTGATATGGATCACAAATTCGTCTTCCGTTTTCTTTTTATAGATCCACTTGTGCCTCTTCTCGAATTTGTGGATGAAGATCTCGTGTATTTCGATCGGGTCTTCAGCTGCGATCAGCTCCAGCGTAGTATTTGGCTCCATCATGCCATACCGGTGAAAGACAATTTGCTTCCACTCCTTTTTGTCTGCTTTTCGCAAATCGAGCAACGTAGCGATGTTGTCAAACGCGACGCCTTGTGATTCTTCCAGACGGGTTACTTTCACTTTCCAATCCCTGCCACCGCGGTTGAGATATTCCCAGCCAACCACGTCGCCGTAAATGGACCGAAGCTCGTAGAACAGCGGAATCGGGTCGTGGTCGTTGATAAAGACAAAGTGATCGTCTACTGGCAGATCCTTGAAAAGTTTTATCAGCAGCTCGTGCCTTTTAATCGGCACCAATACACGTACATCCAGATCGCCGGTTGCATTTTTTTCTATTGCTATTTCCATGATTTAAATTGTTTAAAATCTTATTTAACCTACGAGGTAGGCAAGCCCGTTCGTGACGCTACCGCAAAGATCCCTCACCTTCCTCTCGCTGAAGATTTTCTCCATGAGTTCCCGGGCCACCTTGTATTGATCGTGAATAGGACAGGGGTGTGTGGCTGAACATTTGGTCAGGCCAAGTCCGCATTCTTTGAAAACGGCATCGCCCTCAATCGCTTTGACAATGTGGATAATCGCCTGTTCCTGCTGTGCTTCGTCGAGATAGAACCCACCGGAAGGTCCCTTCAGGCTGTTGATTATTTTTTTCCGCGCCAGGAGTTGCAGTATTTTTCCGACCGTATGTTCACTTGCCTTGATTCTCGCCGATATTTCTTTTATGCCGGCCTTTACATCGCTTTCACTTCGGGCCGAAAGGTAGATAACAGCTTTTATAGCAGTCTTACAGGTATAACTCAGCATATGTGTCGTTTACTGTCCTAAATATTCTCTTCCGGTCGGTGTAATTTTATCCGCACTCCAGGGTGGGTCGAAGGTCAAATCTACCTGTATTTCCCATTCGGGAAATGAGCTGTTGAGCGAATTGTTTGTGTCTGTTGTGATCGCTTCGCCCATGGGACAAAATTGAGAAGTCAGGGTCATGATACATAACAATTTCTTCCCCTCTGCGTCGAAATGGAATTCGTACAACAATCCGAGATCGACAATGTTCAGACCTATTTCGGGGTCGTACACATTATACAAACCCGCCAGCGCCTGCGCGAGCCTATCTTCGTCGTTTGTGATGATATGTAAATCGTCCATCGTTATCTTGGTTTATGCATGGTGGTAACCATTACGTTGTAAACATATAATATCGCGGCGAGCACCAGGGCCGACGCTGCTACCTTCAGAATGATTTGATCCAGAACGATAAAGCCCAGGATAAAGATCATGAAGCCACCCAGGTAGCTAAACAGCATTGCCTTGTAGATGCCTTCATTAAAAAGTTCTTTCGGTGCAGGTGTTTTGCTCTGATGGGCCCGGTTGTGATAGACTTTGTTCCAGATAATAAACGGCATGGTCTTGAAGGTCATGCCCATGATGATCGTAGTGAGCCAGCCGAAGAAGATACAAAAGCCATATATCAGTGCAATTCCCCGGAAGTTTCCACCCGGCAAGAGTCCCAGTGCGACTATCAAAACTACAAGCATCTGGACGACCGCGATCAAGGATGTTTTCATCTGCTGATCAACGCCCTTGCGTATTCGTTTCCTGTAGGCTTTGTAGCAGTGCCGGCCAAACAGGGCAATGGCAACCAATGCTACAACGATGGGTATATAGAATGCAAGGGGTGGAAAATCCCGAAGGTATAGGTACGAAAATCCAATCAGTGCCATATTCAGCAACCCGAAAATCAGCCATAACATCCGGTTGTCCGTGTATTTCGAAATCAAGAACATGGGAATCAATCTCGAACCTACGCCGATGACCATCAACAGGAACCAGCCGACAATTCCCAAATGCGCATGCAGGGATAGGTAGTCGACGGAGTTCGCCGGAAATATTTCAAAACTGAAATTGAATACCAGCAACAAACCAAAAAATGTCGTGGTAAAGAGCCACAAGGCTGCGGTTATCACGTACCAGGCATGTACGTTTCGCTTGTTGCTCTTAAAGGCACTCCAACATACATTGATAACATAGAAAAGTACGCCGGCATTGATCAAAACCGCGCCGGTCTGCATCGGTAGGCCAACATCAAAGACATAGAAGCCTGTAACCAGAACGGGTATCCCGATGGCGGCAAAACCAAAGGTCAAGTAGGCCAGCATATCGCTGGCTAATTTGCCTTCGATCAGGACCGGAAACAACTGGTGTGATGCACCGAAGACGATCATCGTTCCCCACGCCAATGCCATCGTGTGTGTGATAGCCAGTGCATGTGGATTGAAGTAGTGCATTTCAACGATATCGGTATGCAACACCAGCAGCATCGTTCCGCCGAAAAAACCCAGCGCAGCATACAGGTAAAATGGCAGAACTACTTTGTAGTTTGTCGTCTTTCCCAGGCCACCGATCACAGGAGAATTCATGGCGAGATCATTTGTTCTTGAATATTAATAGATAGACCTCTCCCTCGCGAACTTCCTTGATCCTGTAATCAAACGCCCGTTCTTTCAACTCTGTAAGGAGGAAGACAGGTATTCGCTTGTGGTGCACGTACAAGGCTTTTCCTTGCGACATGCCTTCCAGATTTTCCAAAATGGTCATCATGGGCATAGGCATCTCCAGGTGACGGACATCTATTTCCACGAGATTGTTTTCGTACTTTTTTAGTATCGTTTCCCAATCCCCGGGCGCCGGCACTTCGTCGCCAACCCAGACTTCGTCTTTAGTGCCGTCAACGGATGTAGTCTTATAAAAATACGTTTCGATGGTGTCGGCATCTATGAAATGAACATACGTCAGAAAGCCCTGTCTCTCCAGTAGTTTTATCAGCGGAACAGGCTCAAAATTATTGACGATTACCAGCACCTGTCCGGGAAGCAATGATTTTACCTTTTGTTGTATTTGTTTCAGGGGATCGTCGCCGGCCGCGAGCATGGCACGTACGTCAAAATTTACCAACCGTTCGGGTTCAATATTCTTGAGGTATTCAGGCTTTGGCGAATTTTTCTTGCTCGCATCTTCTTGCGGGGAAGCCACGGCGTTGTCCGTTTCAAAGCCCAGGGGTGCCAGGGCTTTAAAGAAGTCTTCCGGTCTGCATCCGCCGATCCTGGAAGCCATGGCAATGCTTGTCCTCCCGGCCATCAGCTTTCTTAAAATAGGACTTCTCAGTTTCTTGAAATCAGGGCTGAGGGTGACAATGGTTTCCAGGGCATCGGGGTGATGCTTCAGCAGGGCTGCAATTTTGGTTTGCTCGTTGATTAACATTTGTCTTTCAGCAGCTATTGGTCTCCTTTCTTTACGACCCTTCGCTGCGGTTTCATCCGTTGTTTTCTGAAGGTGAACTGTCTTTTCTTGTGACACGGATGTCCCACCACTGTGGTCCTTCCTGCAGGTATTCCCAGTCAAACACGTTGCCGTGCATGGCCTGCAGTTGATAATAAACAGGTTTGGGGTCGTGGTCGTTGTGGAGTATAAAGGCTTGTCCGGGTCGCAGTGTTGCGAACACATCAAAAATCAATTCATGTTTTTGATTTGGCTGGACGGCCGGGATATTCAAAATGACGTCGTCTTCTTTTTCGGTTGGAATGACGGGGACGTTGCGGGTTACTTTTATATCCCACCACTCAGGGCCCTTTTCCAGATACTCCCACGAAAAAATGTTTCCGCGCATGTTTACCAGCTGGTAGTAGACGGGTACCGGGTCGTGGTTGTTGTGAATAATAAGGTGCTCGCCTTCTTTCAGGGTGTTGAATACGTTGAATATGGTCTGGTGTCTTAATGCAGGTTCGAGTTCCTGGACGTTGATGATGTTCTGATTGGCTGTTTGCATACTTTGGCGTTTGATGGTTGCTTAATCCGCCACAATAATAGCCAAAATTAAGAATAAAAGTATAGAAATACTTTTATTATTGGAGGCGTGTTTACGTCGAAAGGGAAGAAATAAGCCACAAAATGCAGCGCGATGCCACGAATACACGAATTGCCACGAATGCAGCCAATGCCACGAATACACTAATTACCACGAATGCAGGTCTGGCCACGAATACACGAATCACCTCTAGCGCAGGTCTTGCCATGAGTAGCCACGAATACACGAATTGCCACGAATGCAGGTCTGGCCGCGAGTGCACGAATCACCACTAGTGCAGGTCTTGCCAGGAGTAGCCACGGATACACGAATGGGCCCGAATGGAGGTATGCCACGAATACACGAATTGCCACGGATGCAGGTCTTGCCACGAATACACGAATCACCTCTAGCGCAGGTCTTGCCATGAGTAGCCACGAATACACGAATTGCCACGAATGCAGGTCTGGCCGCGAGTGCACGAATCACCACTAGTGCAGGTCTTGCCAGGAGTAGCCACGGATACACGAATGGGCCCGAATGGAGGTATGCCACGAATACACGAATTACCACGAATGCAGGCCTGGCCACGAATACACGAATCACCGCTAGTGCGGTTCTTGCCAGGAGTAGCCACGAATACACGAATGGGCCCGAATGGAGGAATGCCACGAATACACGAATTGCCACGGATGAGGTCTTGCCACGAATACACGAATTACCACGAATGCAGGTCTTGCCAGGAGTAGCCACGAATACACGAATAGTCACGAATAGGTATGCCACGAATACGGGAATAGCCGCGAATGGAAGTATCCGCGAGGGGTGTGCTGGTCGGTAGGGGAGCTACTCTACCCTCAGCGAGTCAATTGGATTCGACAGTCCGGCTTTGATGGAGCGATAGGCCACGGTGCTCAACGCGATTATCACCGTGACGATCAGTCCGAGGGCGTAGTCCGACCAATGGATTGAGATGTGGTATTCGAAGTTTTGCAACCAAAGGTTCATCAAGTACCACGACAACGGGGCGGCTATCGCGAATGCAAGGACAATAAGCCCGATAAACTCTTTCGAAAAGATGAGCAGGATGCCGCTGACAGAAGCGCCAAAGACCTTTCGCACGCCGATCTCTTTTAGCTTTTGGGTGGCCATGAAAGATACGAGGCCTAATAGTCCGAGACAGCCAATGAAGATGGAGATCCCTGAAAAGATCCTGAACAAGACCAGATGGCGTTGTTCAGATTCATACATTTTCTCGAGTCGTTGATCGAGAAATTCATATTGAAAATAATCGTCCGGGAAAAGGTCGGTCCAGGATTTTTTGATGAACTCAATGGTCTGCGGAACATTTTCACCGGTGATGGCAATTCCTGCGTCATAGTAAAGATCGGGGTAAATGATCATGACGACCGGCGCGATCTCCTCGCGCAATGATTGCTCGTGGAAATCGGCCACCACCCCCACAATCGCCGGGGTAATGTCATTGATTCCAATGTGCACGCGTTTGCCCAGTGCTTCTTCCGGAGAATTTAATCCCAACGTGGCCACTGCTGTTTCGTTTATGATCACGGTGTATCGATCTTCTTCTACTGTAGTATCCGCGGCAATTTTGGCTTCACTTTCGGTGAACCATCGACCTGCTTTCATTTCGAGCTGATAGGTTTCCAGGTAGTGGATATCGACGGTTTTTACTTTTACAGGATGAACCTGGTCCGGACCGCTTTCCTGCAGAAAAAAGCCTGTGCCAATATTCGAGTTGGCAGTGGGAGCACCGACTGCGAACGACACGGACTTGACGGCGGGATTTGATTCCAGGCGGTCGCGGAAAGTTGTCAGCGTTGATTCTTTGTTATCCGGCAGCGGGACGTTCAATACTTCTTTTGAATTGAACCCCAGCGATTTTGAATTGAGGTAATTCATCTGATCGGATATTACAAACGTACCAATGATCATGAGCTGGGCAATAATGAACTGACACACGACCAGCATTCTGCGCACGTAGGCGCCGGAGCTTCCTTTGGCGCTGATCTTGTTTTTCAAAACTTCGACCGGATCGAATCCGGACAGGATAATCGCGGGATAGAAACCCGAGAGCAACGTCGATGTAGCGACGAGCGCAATCAGGAACCAGAGGAGCGAAGGGTCGGTGAACAGATCGAGCTGAATATCCTTTTCGATAAAATTCCGCAACCACGGTAGGATCCACTCGACAAGCCCCAGGGAAATGATCACGGCAATTATTGTAAGGACGAGTGTTTCGGTGAGGAAGTAGGCGGTTAGTTGTGAACGTCTGGCACCAAGCGTTTTCCGGACGCCTATTTCCTTGGATTTCTTGATCGCCAGCGCCGTCGCGAGGTTGACGAAGTTGATACAGGCGATCAGAAGTATAAACAAACCGAGGATGCCCATCACCAACAGTGATGTCATATTGACATTTTCAACATCGCCAGGCGTCGACCTGTAAGTTGTATCAAAGTGGATATCGCTGAAAGGCTGGAGCAAGTACTTAGTCCTGGCAGCTTCGTCTGCGTCGTAATACTTCTTCACAAAGTCTGTGAACCGCGTTTCGATCTGCTCTGCTGTGAGCGCGGGTGGCAGTACGATGTAGCTAAATCCGGCTGAATTCAATCCCCAATGGTCGACGGGCCATCCGAAAAACTCTTTTGTGAAGGACGCCAACGAGACGATCATGTTGTATTGAATGTGTGAGTTAGCCGGGGCGTCGTTTAGAAGTCCCACGACTTCCAGGTCGAGCTTGTTGCTTAACTTCAAGTGGTCTCCAATCGTGAGATGGAGTTTATTCGCAAGCGACTCCGTGAGGAAGGCCTTGTTGGGTTGTGATAGCTCTTTCTTTGGGTTCCCGGAGATGACGCCAAAATTGAAGACATCAAAGAACGACGTATCCGCGAATATCACCTGCTCTATCTGATGCTTTTCGTTTCCGACTGTCAGGAACCCCTCGGCGTGAAAATGAAATTGTGTTACCAGTGGGACATCGGGAAAGTCCTGGCGGAATGCGGTTCCGAACGGGTAAGGTGTGATCGATTCGTATACCTTGCCGGAAGCGTTTTCCTCCGTGCGCACAACGCGGTAAAGGCGATCGTAATGTTTTTGAAACTTGTCAACGCTGGTGTCGAAGCGAATCAGCAGGAAAAGAATGATGCAAGAGGTGATCCCAATGGACAAACCGAGAATATTGATCAGCGTATAATTTCTGTTCCGAAGAAAATTACGGAAGGTCAGTGTCAGGTAGTTTCGTATCATGGCTAAACGTTATACGATATTCTCAATATATATGTTGACATTACTGAATAGTCTGAGCCGGGTGGGGCTGGCCGGGCACTTGTGCTGAAAGGGTTTTGTGGGGGTGCAGGTATATTAAAAATAATAGTTAAACAGCGAAATTTTGAGGAAATGATGAAACTTTTGTGGATATCCCCCAATATCTGGTAGGCCGTGTGGAAGGGTTTCATGCCGCAATTGTCAACTGGCTAATGGATCATGAACCTGAATTTCATCGTTCGCACTGGCGAAGATCGAAGCACACATGAACGAACGATTAGACTTTATGCGCTGCGGTATAAAATGTTTTCGGTATTTATTATATTGTACACACTCTAACTCCACGAAAATGAAAAAGAACCTTCTCGCTACTCTCATCGCCTTATTGTTTACGCTGTCAACTACCCAAGCTCAGGATGGATTACCAGACTCGCATGTTAACCTCGGCGTGGGCGCTGGAATGCCCTATGGTGCGCTTGGAACTAAAGTGGTCGTTGGATATCGCAACTCGGGTCTTATGATTGGATTGGGATATATGCCCGGCGGCCTGCTGGGCTACGAGATTGGCGGCCAACTTGCGATCAAGTCGTTCTACTTTAATCTGGGCTATGGTCTGTCAGGCACATATCAGGTGAACAACGGGCCCGTGGAACCGGTCAAGTGCGGTAACTTCATGCTGGGTTATATGGTTGACCTTAACAAGACGAAGACTGTATTTATCGACTTAGGTGTCGGCCACACGATTGGGGCACCCACTGTTGAGATCGGCCCATTCGAAGAGAACCAAGGGGGGGTCACCTTTGCGCTTGGTGTAGGTATGAGGCTGGCCGGGAAATAAGAGATATTGAATGGAGGGAATGCCACGAATACACGAATAGCCACGAATGGGGAAATGCCACGAATACACGAATGATCGCGAATGCTGGTGTTGGCACGCATCGCCACGAATGCACGTGTTGCGTGAATGACCACAGGCAAAAAGTTATAAATAAAATTTCAGCCCTGCTTGTGCGGAAATGTTGTTCATGTTGAAGGAAATCCTTAACGCTTTGCCGGGACGATCTGAGGCGTTTTCGTTCGAGCGTGAGTCTGTGTTGTATTGCTTTACATAGTGGGTTTTGCGCACGTTGACATTCATCGTCGCCAGGATGTCTTCGTTACCGCTTTGGTATTGCGTGATTGTTTTTTCTTTCGGAAAATAAGTCATGCTCGTAAGTCCGCCTTCTGCGAACAAGGCCAAGTTAGGTTGAAGGTGTAGTTCGATGCCCGCGCCACCGCGTAGTCCGAAGGACAATCCGCCGGAGTATTCCTCTTTTCGCGTGACATTTCCCGGGTCGCCATCGTAGTTGGACGTTCCGTCCATGCCGGAGTAAATTTTCGACGTTGCTATGACAATGCCGGCCAGCAGATAGGGTCTTAACTTTCGATCGTCGCCGGCCGTGAGTGTGAATACCGGTGATACATAGGCAGACCGCGAGTAGTTAATGGTTGTTGATCGGCTGCTGTTTACTATGAGATCGTCGAGCTTGTCAAAGTTTTCGGATGTTGACTTATATTTTCGTCCGTGCACATAGCCAACGCTTACCTCCAGTCCCATATTTGAAGGAAACGTATATCCGAACGTGAGGGCGGAAGTAATACCGGAGTTGAACGAGCCGGTGACTTCGTCCTTTGTCTGGATAATAGCCGGGACGTAGAATCCGGTTTCCGGGTCGGTCTCTTTCAGGTAGGTTTGGGATGAGTTTTCACCCATTGGTGTCGCCGCGGATGGAAAGGCCATGCCGGCTCCATACTTAATGTAAAACGATTGAGCGTGAGCAAATGAGCAGCAAACTATAAGGATGATGAAGGAGAGTAGAAGTCTCATGGTTCACAGGTCAGGTTGGCAAAAGAAGCTCAGTTAGAACGAGCGGCCGTTGCATTTATTATTCAGGATCGCATCCCGATCAGATCTCGCCATCTACAGCGCCTTCTACTTCACCCTTCGCCGCTCGCTCTCTTCAATCATACCCTCCAGGTCCAGGGCGGGACGGATTTCCCAGCAACCTCGCTCGCGCAGCAATCGCATGGACGGATGGTTTGATAACAAACGGATCGCATGATTCAGATCCGTCGCTTCCAGTATCATGATGCCGCCGATTTGTTCTTTTGTCTCCGCGAAAGGACCGTCGGTTACCGAGACTTTGCCATTGCGCCATCTTAATGTGGTGGCACTCTGAGACCCTTGCAAGCCTTCACCGCCGACAAAGTGACCATCCTTTTTCATTTGGTCGTCATAGGTAAAGCACTCATCCATCATAGCCTGTTGCTCCTTTTCGGTCGCTGCTTCCCATTCCTTCTCGTTAATGTATCCAAGGCAAACGTATTTCATATTCGGTATTTTTTGGTTTCCTAAGTAAATTTTATTCGTTCGCAGGTTTCGTTCATTCGAACTTGATCGAAGTATTCAAAGTCATCAAATAGGAGGTAAGGGACCTGATCTTTCCACCGGTCATTTCAAAGACATCGCAAAAGACCGCGTCAAGCGCGTTCCCGTTTTTCATCTTGCCCTGAACGCTGCCCTCGGCGATGACAATGTCGTTTTCTTCAATATATCTTTTGATCTGGATGGTGGGACTTCCTACGAAATTGTCATTTTCGATTTCCTTGTCGAATTCCACTTTTCCACGGTGTGTGTATACGCCGGGCATTTTCCAGACTACGTCGTCCGTAAGGCAATCGAGGATCATTTGATGATCGCTCCTGCGAAATCCTTCCATGTACGTCTCAACAGTTTTCTTGTTTTCTGTCATGCTTGATTGTTGTATGGTTGATCGATATTTATCAGGCTGCTGTCACCAGTTTTAGCACAACGCCACCTGGTGAAAGCTGTTGCGTCGAGACAAGAGTCAAATTCCTGGAAGTTAATCCCGGTTTGAAGAGCGGCCGCCCCTTGCCGAGAAGGACGGGAGCTATTCCAATGCGATACTCATCAAACAAGTCGTCGTTGATAAAGGTCGTAGAAAGATCCGCACTTCCGAACACGTAGAGATCGCCGCTGCCGGCCTCAGCTTTCAGCCGCGATATTTCAGCGGAAGCATTGTCCTTGATCAGGGTTGTATTATTCCAGTCAACTTCCTTCAGCGTTCTGGAGAAGACAAGTTTCGGAATGCTGTTCATTAACCTGGCAATTTCGTTGTTTTCTCCCTCGGCCTTTTTCCAGTAAGCGGACATCCCCTCATACGTTACCCGGCCGAAAACGAGATAGTCGGCTGAATGCAGCTGCTCGAGACTAAGCTCCTGGAGGTCGGGCCCCCAGACTGAATTATGAAAGGATAAGTCCCAGTTCTTTTCGCCCTCAAAATAGCCATCCAGGGTCATGATATTCCACATTTTTAGTTTTCTCATGTCAATTTGTTTTTACTGTTTGAAAATTTTGTTGATTATGTAATCAGGAGGTAGTCGAACGGCGAAAGACAGAATCGACAAACAATCCAAACTTTTTTTGCATGAGGAATCAGGCTTCCAGTTCACGAAGCCTTCGTTCGATAAATCGCCGTTCCGGGCCTTGTTGTGCCAGTGCGAGGGCTCGTTCCCAGGATGCCCGTGCCTCTGTTGTCCTGCCGGTTTTGCGGCAGAGTTCAGCCCGCGCGGAGTGGGCAAAGTGATAATCTGTTAGATCCCCGCGACCGAGAATGGCATCGATCTGCCGTAACCCGGCCTCAGGACCATCGTACATGGATATGGCAACGGCGCGGTTTAACTCGATAACGGGTGAGGGGATGATGCGCAATAGCAGGGTGTACAGCCGGGCGATTTGCTCCCAATCAGTGGCTTTGAAAGTTTTCGCTTCAGCATGCAGTGCTGCGATCGCTGCCTGCAGCGTGTAGGGACCCGGTGGTTTGGAAGAAAATGCTTCTTCTACCAGCGCCAATCCATCTTCAATCGTATTGCCGTCCCATTGCGAACGGTCTTGATCTTCCAGGAGGATAAGATCTCCCGCCTGCGTAGTGCGCGCGGAACGACGTGATTCGTGTAGCAGCATGAGACCCAGCAATCCTGCAACTTCGGGATCCGGCAGTACGCCGTGCAGCAGGCGCCCGAGTCGGATCGCTTCGTCAGAAAGATCAACGCGAGTTACCCGTGTGCCGGACGACGCATAATATCCCTCGTTAAATACAAGATAAATCACCTGAAGTACGTCCCCGAGCCGGTCTGGCAGTTCATGGTGCTGCGGAACTTCAAAGGGTATTTTCGTCTCGCGGATCTTGGCCTTGCCACGCACAATCCGCTGCGCAATCGTGGAAGGTGAGGCAAGGAATGCGCGGGCAATCTCTTCGGTCGTCAGACTGCAGACCTCGCGCAACGTCAGGGCCGTGCGCGTCTCGAGTGCCAGCGCTGGATGACAGCAGGTGAAGATCAGGCGAAGCACGTCATCTTCAATCTCTTTATCGACCACCCTCGAAGGATCAACCGTGTCGGCTTCCATGCGCCGGACCTGCTCTACCTGCAGCGGGTCGAATTTTGACTGGCGCCGGATACGGTCGATTGCCTTAAATCTGCCTGTCGAAACAAGCCACGCCTTTGGGTTAGCGGGAATGGTATTTTCGGTCCATTTTTCGAGGGCTGCTTTGAAGGCATCCTGCAATGCATCTTCCGCGAGGTCGAAGTCCCCAAGCAGGCGGACAAGCGTGGCAAAGACCAGGCGCGATTCTTTGCGATAGATCTCGTTCAGGAGCTGGGGAATATGTTCTGTGGTATTTTGCATTGTTTAACAGGGAATCGCCATCCGGCTTTATAATAATGAGTCTTCCATGTTGTCGTTGCTCGAAGTCATACCGCCGTCTCCCTATTTACGAAAAATGTATAAATTAAGCGATACGCCAATCTTCGAGACCGGAGACGTGGACCGTGAGCAAATTAGGCAAACGCAATTTAGACCGTGAAAAAAATTTTATTGACCGCCATGATCGGTCTCGCCGTTGTTGCTGTGGCAGGCGCACAGACTGCCGTTCTCACGGGAACTGTCAGGGACAGGTCCACTCAGGAACTGTTGCCAGGCGTGAACATTGTCCTGGAGAACACGACTCCTCCGATCGGCGCTTCTACTGACGACGATGGTGTCTTCAGACTGAACGCATCGCCCGGTAGCTACAACGTTACGGCGACGTATGTTGGCTACAAGGGCCAAACAAAATTCAATGTGCTTCTTACGACGGGGAACGTCAATACCATCAATTTTGAGTTGGAGGAAGAGCAAACAACGCTGAGTGAAATTGTGGTGGAGGGAAGAGTGACTGCCGAGGCCGCAACCATTGAAACACCACTATCAATCCAGCGGCTGACTACAGAAGAAATCAAAAGTAATCCCGGGGGTAACTTCGACATCTCCCGGGTTATCCAGGCATTGCCGGGCGTTGGCGGCGCGACCGCAACAGCAAGTTTCAGGAATGATATTGTCATCCGGGGCGGCGCTCCAAATGAAAATGTCTACTACCTCGACGGCATCGAGATACCGGTGATCAACCATTTCTCTACGCAGGGCAGCTCGGGCGGGCCGCAGGGAATATTGAACGTCTCGTTTATTGAAGATGTAACGCTCAGCACCAGCGCATTTGACGCGCGGTACGATAACGTCCTTTCCTCTGTGTTTCAATTCAAGCAAAAGGAGGGCAACCCCGAGCGGCTGCAGGGTAATATAAGATTAAGTGCAACAGAACTTGCAACAACGTTCGATGGACCCCTCGCGAAGAACACGACGTTCCTGGCTTCGGCCAGAAGGTCTTATCTCGAATTACTCTTTGAACTCATCGATCTGCCAATCCGCCCCAACTATTGGGATTTTCAGTACAAGATCACGCACAAGCTGAATTCGCGGACGACGCTCTCAACCCTCGGCGTTGGTGCCATTGACCGCTTTTCATTTGCCATACCGGATAAGGCTACCGCCGAGAGCATTTACGTGATTCGATCCAATCCACTTATTAATCAGGATAGCTATACCGTGGGAGCCTCGCTGAAACACCTCATCGATCGCGGTTTCATTAACGTGTCGGTCAGCAGGAATGTCCTGGACAATCGCCTTGACAAGTTCGAAGACGGCACGAAGCCCGATGAGTCGCAGCGAACCCTGAAGGTCAGATCGGTTGAAGCTGAGAACAAGCTGCGCCTGGATATCACCCGGACGATGAAAAGTCTCAAGTACAGTGTTGGCGTTGTCGGCCAATACGTGCAGTTCCGGAATGATGTGTATAATGTCGTCCGCAAGGAACTCACAGGCGATGACGGAGCAGTGATTCAGCCGGCGCTGATATACGAGTACAATTCAGATCTCAACTTCTTCAAAGCCGGATTCTTCGCTCAGCTTTCGAAGACATTTGAATCCTTTCAGATCAGCGGAGGCATTCGCTCGGACGTAAATTCTTTCACGGCGGAAGGGTCGAACCCGCTTGAGACCTTGTCTCCGCGCGTGGCGCTGTCTTATTCCCTCGCAGACCGGTGGAGGGTAAATGCTTCCGTCGGACGATACTATAAGCTTCCCGTATATTCGACATTGGGCTATCGCGAGGACGGAAGTTTTACGAACAAGGATGCGACCTACATCGGATCCACTCATTTTGTCGCCGGGGTTGAGTTTCTCCCTTCCACATCGCTGCGATTTACCGTCGAGGGATTTCTGAAACAGTACGATCACTACCCGCTCTCTTTACGCAACGGGATCTCCATCGCGAACGCTGGCGTTGAGTTTGGACAGATCGGTGCGGAGTCCGTAAAAAGTGGCGGCAAGGGGAAGGCCTATGGTATTGAACTGTTCGCCCAACAGAAACTGACGCGCAACTCGTTTTTTACAATCTCTTATACTTTGTTCGAGAGTAAGTTCACAGGTGTCGATGGAGTGTATCGTCCGGCTGCCTGGGACAATCGAAATCTTTTTTCCGCGATATACGGTCGCAAATTGAAGAATGACTGGGAAATAGGACTTAAGTTCCGATATGCTGGAGCTTCTCCCTATACGCCGTTCGACCTGGAGGCCTCGCGACTGAACTACCTGAGTGTCGGAGAAGGGATTCCCGATTACAGCCTCGTAAACTCCCAACGCCTCCGGTCGTTCAAACAGTTTGATCTCCGGATTGACAAGAAGTGGAACTTCCGGAAGCTGACGGTTGATGTCTTCCTGGACATTCAGAATATCACAAATTTTAAGTCCACCGGGTCGCTGAGTTATACTTTTGCGCGCAATGCGGAGAATACGGATTTCGCCACTACCGACGGAGCGCCGGTAAGCCCGGACGGATCAAACGCAATTCCGAAAATCCTAAAAGACGACGATGGGACAATCCTCCCCTCCGTTGGCTTCATCCTAGAATTTTAGGCGGAAACGCCATCCAGCGACTCGTAGCCAGCCCGCATTCGTGACAATTCGTGCATTCGTGGCAAGCCGCTCCATTCGCGGTAATTCGTGCATTCGTGACAATTCGTGTATTCGTGGCAAGCCCTCCATTCGCGGTAATTCGTGCATTCGTGGCAAGCCCTGTATTCGTGGTAATTCGCGTATTCGTGGCAAGCCCTCCATTCGTGGTAATTCGCGTATTCGTGGCAAGCCCTCCATTCGTGGCAATTCGTGCATTCGTGGCAAGCCCTTCATTCGTGGCAGCTTTTAAAATGAAAATTTTTGCGAAGAAAGTTATCAGAAAGTGAATAATTTAGCAGATGGTTTATGAAGGAAGAGCGAACGAATATTTTCAGATCGAGGCGCTGGATGAACGCAGCAGTCACTCGCTGAACGCGCCGATTGGTGGCCGTCGGGACGATGCCTGCAAGTTGATCATTTGGTTTCTTGAACCGGGCTGCGAGCTTCTCATTGATACAGTACCCTATATGTTCCAAAAGGACGATGTGATCTTCCTGACGCAGTTCCACATGGTTGAAGTCAAGCAGAGGTGCAGTGTGAAGCTCCTGCGGTTCAACCGTCCTTTTTTCTGCATCAGTGATCATGACAGCGAGGCGGGGTGTCGCGGTGTTTTGTTCTTTGGCTCAGACGGCGTCCCCACCATTCACCTGCAGCATGAAGACACCGGGCGATTCGCGGACATCTGGAAATCTTTTGAAGATGAGCTTCATGCGCGAGACAGTTTGCAGCTTGACATGTTGCAGGCGCTCTTGAAGAACATGCTCATTGTGGCAACGCGTATCTTTAAGAGTCAGACAAATTACAAAGCAATCGATCAAGCCTCCATGGACGTCGTGCGTTCGTTTAATTTCCTGGTCGAGAAGCATTTCCGGGAAAAGCACACGGTGGCCGAGTACGCGGCTCTGTTATTTAAATCGCCTAAAACCCTGTCGAATATCTTTAGCACCCTGGGAGAGAAGACCCCGTCGCAATTCATATATGACCGCATCATGACTGAGGCGCGGCGGAAGCTTCGTTACACTGACAATCCTATCGGCGATATCGGCTACCATTTAGGATTTGCGGACGTCCAGGCCTTCAGCCGCTTTTTCACCAATAACGAGGGTATCTCGCCAAGCCAGTTCAGGGAAAAGTAGAAGCCCGGGAAATATTGCCAATAACCCGGGTAAAATCGCCTAGCAATTATTTTCTTCCCATGCGCTCCTTTGTAGTGAACTATCGGAGGATATGAATGTCACAGCCACGAAAATTACATGAGGGTTGTCGCCCGGCCGCAGATTTTCGAATGAATACCCAGCGCGCGGTGCGAACAGTAACACACGCGGCAGAAGAACTAAAGCCGCTATCGCGTACACTAATGGATGCCCGCGATTTTCCCGGGAGCGAAGAGCTCATCATCAGGCATCCTCATACGGGCGCGCTCGCGTTCAAAATCTACTCGATTTCCGACGGCGCCTTCTTTTCACAGACATTGAACTTTGATTTTTATTCCGTGCTGTTGGTCGTGCGGGGCAAGGGTAATTTGTACTGTGATCTGGAAACCCAGCCTTTCTTTGACAATACGTTGATGCGATTTCCCATTTACCAGCCCTTTCACCTGCAGATAGAAGGAGATTTTAGAGGATACCTTTTACAACTTGATACGGACTTCTTCTGGAACCACAGGCGCCGGGCTGAGGTACCTTGCAAAAATGCTTTGTTTGGTCAGTCCGGCGACCACTCAGTCGCGATCAGCGATGAAGAATTGAAAAGATTGCTGACTCCGCTGGAATTGATGGAAAAGGAATTTGTCAACGAAGCCCTTTGCCAATATGAGCTTATGATTTCCTACGCTGAAATATTCCTGATCCGCGCCTCGAGAATGGTATCCGGAAACAAGTTGTGTGAACAACTTCGGGTTAAGCACGAACCCCACTTGCTGCGAAGGTTGATTGCTGCGATAGAGAAGCATTATCGCACGCGGCACAGCCCCTCCGAGTATGCGGGGTTGCTAAACGTTTCGGCAAAAACGCTCAATCGCCTCACGAAATCACAACTCAACAAGACCGTCACAAATTTGATCACAGGCAGAATTGTGACCGAGGCTAAGCGGGAGTTATATCCTGGCACCCGGCAGGTGAAGGAGATTGCGGCCCGGTTGGGCTTTGATGACGAGGCATACTTCAGCCGGTTTTTCAAGAGACACATGGGGATGTCGCCGGCGAGATATCGCAAGACTTTTATTCGTGAATAGAGTTTGGATCTAACGTCAGAACTGGTCGATGTAATTAGTTAAACCCACCGCCAGCTTCTCGAACACTTCGTCTTCGATTTGACCGTCGAGTTGCTCCCAGGCGTCTGCCTGTCCGCTGATTCGTCTCATCGTGGTGAAGTGTTCATTGTTCGATACTACGATAAAGACGTCGTTACAGGGTATGAATAGCACATTGTGATAGTCGCCGGTATCGTAGAGATCCAGTTCAAGGTGAAATGCCTCCTCGGGCATTTGCGGCTCCTCAATATCAAAATCGTCGTCTGTCATTTTAGTAAAGGAATTCCGTTAGGGAAATGATTAGAGTCGTTTGTCGTTACCGGACTTTTCAGGGACGAACATTGATTATCGTCTTTCCCCTGGTTCGTCCGGTGGGATTAAGCGCGGCCAACGCGTCGTCGAGACTTGAAACAGTGCCGATGTTCGTTCGCAACCGTTTATTCCGCACGCGCTGGACAATTTCATTTAGTTGGGTGCGGTTCGACTCGACAACGAAGTCGACCGCGAGGCCGTCGGCAGGTCGCACGTCTACGGGTCCGACGACGGACACAAGTGTTCCCCCGGATCGGACCAGACGTGCTGAACTTTTGGCGATTTCTCCCCCGATGAGATCGAACACGAGATCAACTTGTCCGGCATCTTCGAGTGCATCGGTTTCAAGGTCAATAAACTCGTTTACGCCGAAATCCAACGCGGCCTCGCGGTGTGTTGTTCGTCCGGTACCGACGACGTATGCTCCCGCCTCGCGCGCAAGTTGCGCCACTATCGATCCCACTGCGCCAGCTGCGCCATGCACCAGGACACTCTGCCCGGCCTGAAGGCGGCCATGATCAAATAGTCCCTGCCAGGCGGTCAAACCCGAGATCGGCAGGCTTGCGCCAACCGTAAAGTCGACGTCACCCGGCAATGGCGCAAGGTTGCGCGCTTCAACTGCTACATACTCGGCTAGCGTGCCGTCGCGATGCCAGTCTGTAAGGCCGAACACCCGCTGCCCGATTGAAAGTCCCGTCGTACCATAACCGAGGGCGACAACTACTCCGGCCAACTCGTGCCCCGGGATAGTTGGTGTTCGGTCGCGATTGAGACGATCGGCCCACGTCGAGGGCCACTCCAACTCGGTACCGACGAATCCCGATGCATGAACCTGAACGACGACGTCGTTTATCGCCGCCCGTGGGTGAGGTCGCTGAACCAGTTTCATGCCCGACGCGCCCGCGCGCTGGTCTGTAACTACTACAGCCTTCATCGTCCGCTTTCCTGTTTTGTCATATTCTGTTGTCATAGAGCTTTGTTTCCGCTGTGTTGTTGCCTAACCTTCCTCGATCCTCACCCCGTGCCAAAAGGCTACGTGTCCTGCGATGTTGTCATAGCCTTCGCTCGGCGACGGATAGTACCACGCTGCGTTTTCGTTGAGCTTGCCGTCGACATTGACGTTGAAGTAACTCGCTTCTCCTTTATAGGGACATGTGGACTGAAATCTTGAATGGGAGAAATACTCTTTCGTTAAACTGGTTTCGGGAAAATAGTGATTTCCTTCCAACGTGATCGTGCTATCGCTCTGTGCAATGATCTTGTTATTCCAAATAGCCTTCATGTTAATACTGTTATTGTGCTTTTAACTTGTTTTTGAATAGCTCCCTGAATTTTTTCAGCTTCGGGTTGATGACTGCCTGACAGTATCCTGCGCCCTCGTTTCGATTGTAGTAATCCTGGTGATAATCTTCCGCCTTGTAAAACTGTTCGAACATTTCCAACTTTGTGACGATCATGTCATCGTAAGATTTCTGAACCTCCTCAATCACTTTCATGGCAGCCTGTCTCTCTTCTTCGTTGCGATAGAAGATTATGCTGCGATATTGTGAGCCCTTGTCCGCTCCCTGGCTGTTCAGCGTCGTCGGATTATGGGTCGACAAGTGTATTCGCAGCAGGTCTTCGAAGGAGATCTCTGCCGGCTTGTAAGTAATTTCCACTATTTCGGCATGGCCGGTCATCCCGCTGCAGACCTCCCGATACGTCGGATTGTGGATGTTACCACCACTGTAACCGCTCTCGACCTTCACGACGCCTTTGAGCTGTTGAAATATGGCTTCGGTACACCAGAAACATCCGCCGCCGAAATCTATCTTTTTCTCGTCGACCGCTATTTTTTTCAGCGCTAACGCGTTGATACAGTAGCGAAGTCCACTGGGCGCGGGCCCGTCCTGGAAGACATGGCCGAGGTGAGCATCGCACGTGTTGCAAGACGCTTCGATCCGAATCATCCCAAAGGACGAATCCTTATGGTAGGCGACCGCATTTTCTTTGACAGGCTGCGTGAAAGAAGGCCAGCCCGTCCCGCTCTCGAATTTTTCACCCGCATCAAAGAGTTCGGTATCACAGCAGATACAGAAATATCTTCCGGGATCGAAGCGCGAGCAGAGTTCGGAGCTGAACGCCCGCTCGGTACCCTTTGTCCTGGTAATTGTAAACTGCTCCGGCGTCAGTAGGTTCTTCCATTCCTCCGCGGTCTTTTCCACTCGCTTGTCCGGCACGGGGTTTCCCTTTGTCGCAAATTTTACTACATCAAGCCACTTTAGCATTTGATTGTTGTTTTACGTGAACGAATTATTTCATGTTATCATAGTTGGTCCGCCGCTGAAATTTCAATTAGATAACCAAAGCGACGCTGCTTTGGTGCGGGGGATTATAACGGACGCAATCTCGGTAACAAAGAGACAAATCTAGTCACTCACCCTTTGCGAGAGAATGGATAGATGGGACATTCGCCTGGACATTTTGTATTCAGCGCGCATGTGCCGTGTCGATGTGACTATCTAGCCAGCCTGATACCTGTATACTGCCAACGCAGGTGAGGATGGAAAAAATTGCGGTAGCTCGGCCGACTATGGCCTGATGGCGTCACAACAGATGCGCCGCGAAGCACCATCTGGTTCACCATGAATTTGCCATTGTATTCTCCCAAAGCTCCTGCCGCCCTCCTGAAACCAGGATACGGTTGGTAGGCACTCGCTGTCCACTCCCATCTGCTGCCCCAATTGAATTGTTCGTTTGCAGCTTCCCATTCAAACTCCGTTGGCAGACGCATTCCTTTCCATGCGGCGAAAGCCGACGCTTCATAGTAGCTTACATGAGTGACAGGCTCGTCCGGGTTCAGCGAATTGATTCCGTATGCCGTATAGCAATGCCATCTGTCATCTATCCAATGCCAGTAGAGCGGTGCATTGATCTGATTATTTCTGACCCAGTCCAAGCCTTCCGAGTGCCAGTATTCATGTTTGCGATAACCTCCATCTTCAATGAACGCCAGGTATTCACCGTTGCGCACGAGGCCCTTTGCGATTTTGAATTCAGGAAGAAAGGTCGTGTGCCGTTCCAGTTCATTGTCGAAGCAAAATCCTTTGCCGTCATAGCCGATATCGTGCAAACCTTCCGCTACAGAAATAAACTCGTCGGAAGAAAAATTATCCGCCACCGGGTTGGTTATTTCCCGGAAAGACGGAAACAACGGATTATGGCCAAGAATATATTTTATGTCAGTGGCAAGTAATTCCTGATGCTGTTCTTCGTGATTCAGTCCCAGCACAGTAAGCTCGTGCAGCTGGTCGCTCAGTGGGTGGCTCAAGAGTTGTTCCATCGCGGCGTCGACATACCTGCGATATCGGTAAATTTCCTCGACGGTGGGACGGCTTAAGTTTCCCCGTTGCGTGCGGATGACGCGTGCTCCCAGTGTTTCATAGTAGCTGTTGAATACGTATGGATACTGGGGGTCATAGCACTTGTATTCGGGGCAATGTGGTTGCAGGATGAACGACTCAAAAAACCACGTCGTGTGTCCAAGATGCCACTTCGGCGGACTTACATCAACTACCGGTTGCACTACATAGTCTTCTGTCTGTAACGTTGCACAAATTTCCTCACTATGTGCGCGCACCTTGCGATATTTATCTTTGAGGGTTGTCATTAGTTCAGGTTAACATGATTTGACAAGTCGCTGATAGTTATTATTCCCAGCCGTTTGGAATCTTCCCTTCGCATCATCACGGCATAAGTGTTATTGAATCCGATGGGTCTAAGCCAGCTAATCCCGAAGCGTTCGTGAAAAGCCTGTTTTACATAAGAGTATACTGTATCCTCACTGACGGTGAGCTTTCTTGCGGTTTCGATGTCGGGTTGTAGCATCACCTGTAAACCGGTTCCGGTATATTCCGGATACATATCGATCTGGTCATGCATGAGTGCGTCAAAACAGATTTTGGTTCCCCCCAATCCGGTTTTGGACAGAACGTCTAGATCGGTGTATCCCCGGATCAGATGTGCGTAGATGCTCGCAAGAATATATTGTTCATCAAAAATTTTGGATCCGATTCGAATGGGCCCCTTGCCACCGGGACGCGCTGGCCTGTAGAGCCCTCTGCTCTCAAGGAATTCACGGGCGATAACAGAAGGTTCGCGGTGCAGATAGTCCGCCTGGTAGTTGAGCGCTGTCATGACCGAATCATTGATTCGACCTTCGAGGAGGTTGAGAACGGGCTCAAGCTCGGGGAATTTTTCAAGTGTTTTTTCTTTCAGGATGGGTGCGGCCTGGTATGGAGGAAATATCTTTTTGTCGTCTCGCAAACTCACCAGATCGTAAGCTCTGATGCGGCCGTCTGTCCCGTACCCGCTGATCACGTCAAGTTTTTTTTCGAAGATGGCCTTGTACATTACGGCGTCGTTTATCACAACCGTGGGCATGCGCAAATCATACACTTCTCTCAAGCCGAGATAACCGTCAGAACGTCCCATGAATTCCGGCGTAAATCCTGCCAGTAAATTTTCATTCCGCCTTGAATGGATAAGATAGAAACCGGAGAGGAGCATGATCAATGCAAGAGTGGTGACGGCGCCCGCCTTCCATCGGATCCGGGTCTTCTGGAGGCGCGACAGGATGAAGTCGAAAGCCAGCGCGAGCAGTGCAGCGGGAATTGCGCCGGCCAGCATCATGGTTGGGTTATTCAGCGAGATCCCTCCGAAGATAAATTCGCCTAAGCCTCCTGCGGCGATGTAAGCTGCCAGCGTTGCCACGCCGACATTAATAACGGTTGCAGTGCGAATCCCCGCCAGGATTACCGGAGTTGCCAGTGGCAATTCTACTTTTAACAATACTTGCCTGTCACTCATGCCCAGGCCTCTGGCGGCATCCGTGATTTCCGGGTCTACGGTGGTGATGCCGGTATAGGTGTTGCGAATAATCGGAAGCAATCCATAAAGGAATAAGGCTGCAATTGCAGGCTTCGGTCCAATCCCCAGCAAGGGAATCAGCAGGCCCAGCAGCGCAATGCTGGGAATGGTTTGCATGACACCCGCAATACCCAGAACGGTGGGTGACCAATTCCTCTTCCGGCTGACGAGAATGCCTGCCGGAACGCCGACGACTACCGCTAATAATATTGACGCGAGCGTAAGACCGATATGCTGGCCCGTCTGTTCGAGCAATTTCTCCCAGTGCCGCGAAACAAAGGTTAATAAGTCGCTGTTGTCATTCATCTTTTTCTGTGACGTTGGAACAGGCTATACGCTTCCAGCAGGTTGCCCCACGTTGTTCGTTTCCATTCCCCGGTACGCGCATGTCTGACTGTGATAATCTCCTGGTCGTTGGTCTTATCCTGGATCAATTCCATGGCTTTCCACAAAGTTGTATCGCATGCGAGTCCGACAGCGGAGTCTTCTTCGCTGCTCTCATATCCGACGAGAAAGTCCCATAGATCGACAATGGATGTTGTCCCGAATGAAAGTTGCAGATAATCGCTTGAAAGAAAGTTTTTCACAAAGTCGTTGGCGGGATTGTACAGCAGTTCTGCCGGCGCGCCCGATTGAATGAGCTTTCCCTTTTCCACCACGCAAATGGTACCGCCCAACTCAAATGCTTCGCGTATATCATGGGAGACCATGACAATCGTTTTTTTCTGAAATTCATCCAGCTGTGTGAATTCTTCGCGGATCGTTTGCTTTGTAATAGTGTCCAGCGAGCTGAACGGCTCGTCCATCAGCAGGATTGGAGCATTCGCCGCAAGCGCACGCGCGAGGTTGACCCGCTGTGCTTCGCCACCGCTTAGTTCATGCGGACTTTTCGAAAGATACGCCTGGGGTAAACCCAGTTTGCCCATGAGTTCGATTGTCCTGTTTCGGATGGATTGTTTGTTCCAACCCAGAAGCTTTGGAACAACCGCGATGTTCTCTTCAACCGTGTAGTGTGGAAAAAGGCTGTTGCGTTGCAGCACATAGCCGATTTGTCGTCGCAATTCATTTCCGGGCTGCTCAGCAATGTTTACGCCATTGATCATTATTGCACCTGTCGACGGCTTGACGAGGCCATTGATCATTCGAAGCAAGGTGGTTTTTCCGCTGCCACTCGGACCGAGCAGCACAACATGTTCGCCGGCAGCGATCTCAAGACTGAAATCATGGATCGCCGGAATTTCTCCATAGGATTTGGTTACATGATGAATACTGATCATGGAATTCCGGCTTGCAGATGAGCTGCATTAAACAAATTGTTTATCGATTCCGCGTAGGTCGGATGCGCGAACATTGTGTCTCGCAGTTGTTCATACGTAAGTCCGCCCGCCATTGCCATTTGCAACAATGACATTAGTTCACCACCACCGGAACATATTACGGCGGCACCCAGAAGCATTTTGGTTTTGTTGTCGATGATGGCTTTAATGAACCCCGAAGTTTCACCGGTTTCAACAGCCCTCGCGATAGAACTTGTTTTCATTTTCGCGACGGAAAATTCCAGGCCTTTTTCGCGTGCGGCTTTTTCAGTGAGCCCGATTCGCCCGAGTTCAGGATCGGTGAAAACACAATAGGGGATGAGCCGATTGCGAATGGAGGACTGTTTGCCTTCGAAAATATTCTGGCTTAGCACGACGTAATCATGGTAAGAGACATGCGTGAATGCCGGCCCGCCCTTTACGTCACCGAGTGCATAAATACCGGGGACCGTCGTTTCCAAATGATCATTTACAGAAATATATCCGTCTTTGGTGGTTTGGATAGAGGTCCTCGACAAATTAAGGTCCTCCGTGTTGGGTGTTCTGCCGGTTGCCACCAAAAGGTGCGTGGCGGATAATGTCGCCGGTTGGCCGGAAACCAGAATTTCGATATCGATGCGATTTTCTTCTTTGCTGATAGCGCGTTTGACCTCTGCATTTGAAATGAACTGGACTCCTTCTCTTTCCAGGATTTCCCTGATCTCGAGCGCCACGTCCTCGTCTTCATTTTTCAATCCACGGGGAGACCTTTCGATAATTGTGACCAGGCTGCCGATGCGGCAATAAATTTGTGCAAACTCAAGTGCGATGTAGCCACCACCTATTATGACCAGATGTTCCGGTAACTGATCGAGTTCCAGGATGGTCGTGGAGGTAAGATATTTTGTGGTACCCAGGCCTTCAACGTCCGGGATGCGCGGACGCGTTCCGGTATTAATAAATATCAATTCGGCGGTCAGGTGTGTTCGGGAATTGTCGTTCAGTTGCACCTGCACTTCCTTGTCATTTACAAAGCTGCCTTTTCCTCTGAAGATCGTCACGTTTGGATCCTGAATCAAGGAGTCTTCCAGCCCCGTCCGGAAACGGGTGACTATGTTGTCTTTCCGCCGGACTATTGCTTGATAATCCACTACGTCATCAACGATAGTGAGGCCATGTTCGACAGCATGTCTCGCATCGTAGATTTTCTTCGCCGAGCCGACCATGGCTTTTGTGGGCGTGCATCCATAGTTGATGCAAGTTCCGCCCACCTGGGATGATTCAATCAGGGCAACGCGACGCCCTTCTTTCGAAAGTCTTCGTGCCAACGGATTGCCGGCCTGGCCCGCGCCGATGATAATTGCATCAAATGTCTCCATTGCTATTGCGTTAGATAGCCGTCCAAATCGCATCCATGAACCAGGATTTGCTGTCCATTAACTCGGTGGTGTGTTCAAATCCGTTTTCTATCGCCATGCGCCGAATCTGTTTCGCAGAATACTTTTGCGAAATTTCCGTCCAGATGCATTCGTCCTTGTCAAATATAATTTCAGCTCCCGGAAAGTGAACGCTCATTGCTTCCAGAGAAACGAGATAGCTTTTTGCGGCGCCTGTCATCGGGTCGTAGCTGCAATAGTGTTCGAATTGGTCAACTTTGAAGTCCGCATCCAGTTCACGGTTGATCCGACGCAAGAGGTTTAAATTAAACTCTTGCGTGAGGCCTTCTGTGTCATCATAGGCGCGCCTGACAATGGCCGGATGTTTGATCATGTCAAATCCAATGATGCATTGGTCGCCGGGCTGCAGGTAGCCGCGCAAGGTCTTGCAAAACCGATTGCTTTCGGCAATGGTCATATTTCCAATGTTACCGCCCAGGCACATCACCACCTTGCGCTTGTTGTTGTCGGAGCAATGACTTTCAAGCGCGGTAAAATAGTCGCCAATCAGCCCTTTAAAAGCCAATCCTGGAAGTTTTACCGGTAAGATCGAATCCAGTTGCCGGATCACATTCGCGGATATGTCAATGGGCACATAGTTGAATGGCACATTGGTTGAAGCAAGGGTCTTGAGCAGGTGAATTGATTTTGTACAATCGCCCGGTCCTAATTCGATCAGCTCGAAACTTTTGCCTTCTCCGAGTATGGAAGCGGTGATCGCATCGCTTTGACCGGCAAAAATTTCCATCTCGCAGTTGGTGAGATAGTAGTCCGGCGATGACATGATCGCCTGGAAGAGACTATCACCTTTCCTATCGTAAAAGTATTTTGAGGGTAACTGTTTTGGCTGTTGAGTCAGCCCGCGGATAACATCGGCGTAGAATTGCGTGTTCTCCGCGCTCGTGCTGGTCTTTCCGATAGCCGTTGATGTTAACATACTGTGCCTGGAGGGATTATAGTGTTAATAAAAGTTTGATGCGCGCGAGACGGCAACGCTGCAATCTACATTATCCTCGTGGGGCTGCAAAGGTTCAGCTTAGCTGTGACTCAATTGTCCAACAGAATATCCCACTTGTCCAGTTTTCAAGTGGTCCATTAGTTCGCCGTGGACCGGCGGTTTCGGGAATATAAGAATATCTGCGCAGACCCCGAAGATTTGCTCTGCGTTCCTGGCATGTTTCTGACTCTCTCACCACCTGCTGCTCGCTCCGCCGCCACTTGAGCTTCCTCCGCCCCAGCTCCCGTCACCTGACGAACTGCTAAATCCCGAGGAACTGCTATTGCCGGAGGAGGAGTGCGTGAGCTGAGCAATGGAGTACGACGATTTCTTTTGATATCCACAGAATTTACATAAATGCACCTCTTCACCCGATCCGCTGGAGTGATACGTTGGACTTTGAACGGTCCGCTTGCTGGCGGAATAGAACGCCATGGTCTTGCACTTTGGGCAGTGTTTATATTTCGTGCTGTTGTTGAGATAGAACCAGTGCTCGACTGATTCACATGACGAACACTTCCACACATCGTAGTCGATCGATCGCAACTTCTCTTCCATGAGTTGCTCCGGCGAAAGATACGCGTCCTCGTCCCTGTCGCTCAGCTTATGCATTGGCGCATTACATTGCTTGCAATCTCGAGGATAATTGCGGTATCTGCGTTTGCTGATCAGGTGGTAGACAAAATAAAGGGAAGCGGAAACACGAGGGCCATCCGCAGCCAGTACCACTGCTGGCTGCGCAGAAACTCGACAATCTCATAATACTCTTGCGCTTTCAGGAAGCGGTGGATGACTTTCCTGGAACGCCACAGACGATGGACAGCGGTCAGCAGGAAATAAAAATACAAGGAAAGAAAACACCAGGCCGCAGCATCGGTCAGCGAGCTGAAGCCAAAGAGTGAAATGATAAGAACAGGTACTCCTGCGAATTCGAGTAACCAGGTCTCGCGCGTAAGACGCAGCTCCGGATATTGTGTGAACTCCGGTTTCCGGGAATTTCTGAATCGTCCCTTTACAGCTTTGATGATGTATACTACTATCGCCGGCACGAAGAAAAAGAAAATCAGAAGGGTGACAAAGCCAATCCAGACACTCCCTTCAGACTGCGGTTCCCTCAGCTCCTCTGCGTATTTCGGGTCGCTTAATATTTTCGTGACTTGCCCAACTCCCGCCAGCATGCCCGCATCGTAGTTCCCGTTCTTGAATTCGGGTACCATGTGGTCTACCTGGATGCGCTTGCACACTACATCCGGCAACACGCCCTCAAGCCCTTCACCGGTATGAAAACGGACGGTGTGTTGGTCCTCGACCATCAGTATCAACAAGCCGTTGTCAGTTTCTTTCATTCCGATTGCCCATGCTTCGAAAAGTTCCTGTGCGAACTCGAAGACGTCCGACTCGCCAATCGATTTGACCACTACGACTGCCACTTGTGCCGTGCTTTTCTCTTCCAGTGACCGGAGCAGGGTGTCGATCTGGCTAACAGTGACTGCGCTCAGAATTGCATCCGGATTGGAGACATAACTTCCATCGATAAGTTTTTGATTGGGAATCGACTCAACCGTCGACTGGGCCACTCCCTGAAGGGTGGCAAGCAGTATGAGCGAAAAAGTGAGGGCGTGCATGGCGAGTATTAAAGTTAGTCCGTATTAAATGGACTATCAAATATCCCTCTCCGGGATAATGCACGCCATCCCGTAAAAACGGTAGATTTTAGGGGGTAGAAAACCGGTGGAATCATTATTCTCAGTGTGCCGCGCTGACGAATCAGTTTAGCCAGCGCGCATGATTCCACCGGTTGATGCAGCTTTCTACGTCATTTAAGTGTGTCTTCCCCCGAGTAGAGCGTAACAACCGACCGCGCCGGAAGTACGATCGTTTCTCCTCCTGTGCTGACGATTCCTGCAGCCTCGCAATCTTTCGTGGCGGATGTGATGTACATTTCATATTCGCCGGCCAGCGAGAGGTCAATTCCTTTTGCTTCGGAAGCCGTATTGATGAGGACGATCGTATGGGTATCATCGGCTTCGTGTTGAAACGCGCTGACGGAGACCGCTTCATCCGATGAAGTTCCTCCTATCCGAACCGCTCCAGGCCGTATGTAGCGGTAGAAATTCTTGGAGGCGTAGTATTTTTTTCCAACCGTGAGATCGGACATCATTGTAAACTCATTGATCGGGTCGAGGGAACTTCCCTGCCAGACGATCCAACCGCTGACGTCGCCAAAAAGAAGCGCGGTCTGCAGATCAATCGCCAGACTCAGTGCACCTGGTGTACCGCCCGTGCCGTCCCAGCTATCTACGTAGCCCGACGTTTCCGTCATCCAGGTCTTTTTATTCAGCGGGGCGGCAAACTCCGCGAGGTGTTTGCTCCACATCATCGCGAGCTCGGAACCTGAAGATGCGTTCACGCCATCCTGATAGCCATGCACGGCAAAGATATCGAGTTGAGCAACCGCATCGGGATTCTGCTTTAACTTGTTGTGGTAAAACCATTGCCAGTTTTCCTCCTTGCTTTCCATTTCGAGCATGTTCTCGGAGCCAAAGATTTTCACATCGGGATGCTCGGCCTTAATCAAGGGTGCAACCGCTTCAACCAGGTCGGCGTACCACTGCGTCGTATAGACACCCGAGTTGAACGACTGGCTGAAAAGTGGTTCATTCTGGAGACTTACCGCATACACTTCCACTCCCGCATCTTCATACATGTCGAGGACCTCATTCCACCACTGTGCATAGTCTGCATACTTGTTGGGGTTAAGTGTACCACCATTTTTTTCCGACCAGAAGTCGCCGTCTTCGCTTGGCCCGCGCTTTGCGGCGTCGTCACCGGCCCAATCCATTTTATAGATCTCCCATTTGAATTCTCCCGGCGCAGACCACGCCGTCAAGATTACTTTCAGGTCGACTCCACGCTGGTCAGCTTTTGCCTTCAAGGCCTGGACCATTGGTTTTTGTTTTGCCCAATTGGCATCCTGATTGTCTTTGGTCTGCTCGGTTGGCGGATTATGCGGATACGCTTCGTTGCGCCAAATAGTGATTCCCAGATCGCTGATAATTTTTTCGAGCCACTCGTCCGTGTAGAAATGATCCGGACTGGACGAGCCCCACCACACATCGCGCGCGCCGAAGAATCCAAAGCCATCCATCTGCTGATGTTTTGTTGCCTCGTCGATCGTGATCGTCACTACTTCTCCCGTGAAAGTGGTCTTGTAGGTAGCGTTTACTGTAACGTCTTTCCCGGGCATAACCACCCTAGTTGTCGCTGCTTCGACCTCCTGCACGTGGCTGATGTCGCCCGTCCATTCCTTAAATTCTTCCCCCTCAGCAGGGGCATTGGCGGTGATGGTTACTTTTTCTCCCGGTGAATAAAGACCGCTTCCGGTTCCCTCATTGACTGTTAGGCGGAATGTCTTTTCATCCTCGTCTTTACAGGATGAGAACAGAACGAACGAAAGCAATAGTAGGCAGCTGACAAGTTTGCGTGGATTCATTTCGTATTATTTGGTTAGCACTAAAGAAGGATATGTTCAGATAGATTTCTTTCCTGCACGGTTTTCGGGACAGTGCTGGGAAGGGCTGCATTTCACGCTGCGCGCACATAATGGGGTTATATTTTAGTACCCCAAACAGGTGCGGTTCCATTGAAATAGAATGTGAGCGGCAGCTGGAAGTTACAGTCGGTAGATGGCGTACAGATAACCGGTTTGAGCGAGGAAGCTATTCCGATGCGATCGGAGCGATAATTTTGTTATCATTATCTATTAATAATGACGATACAGCAAGATTTCGGAAACATGAAGACAAGAAACAATCTTTTACGCATGGATAATGTCGGCATTGTTGTCGACGACCTTAAGGGAGCTATTGGCTTCTTTGTGGAGCTTGGTTTCGAGGTTGAGGGCGAGATGACCGTTGAGGGAGAGTGGGTCGATCGCATCGTGGGGATCGACGGTGTCATGAACGACATCGCGATGATGCGAACGCCGGATGGTCATGGCAAGCTGGAGCTGATGAAGTTCCGAAGTCCCGGTGCTATCGCCAGTAAGATGAAACCCGAGGTAAACACTTTGGGCATACGTCGCATGATGTTCGCTGTTACAAACCTCGACGACGTGCTTGCACGACTGGAAAAGCGCGGGGCCGAGCGTATAGGAGAAGTGGTACCGTTTGTGGATAATAAAGGGTCCGGCTACCGGCTCTGCTATCTCCGCGGACACGAGGGCATCATCACTGCGCTGGCAGAGCCTATGGGTGGCAAGCCTGCGAATGATGCTGTGAAGTCAGAAAACTCGACGCTTATCCGGATGGACAATGTTCTCATCGTAGTAGAGGATCCGGAGGCGGCGAAGTCGTTCTTTATCGAATTGGGATTGGGTCTAGAGGGAGAGATGACAGTTGAGGGTCCTTCCGTCGGCCAGCTGATCGGTCTTGAGGATGTGCGGGCCACGTTATCAGTAATGCGAATGCCGGATGGGCATGGTGGCATCGAACTTGACAAATTTCATTCACCGAATCCGACCCGGATAGAATCTGTGGATGCGCCGGTCAACACGCTGGGCATCCGGCGTATCATGTTTGCCGTCGCTGACATCGATGATACTGTGGCGCGCCTGCGCTCACGCGGAGCAAAACTTGTGGGTGAAGTAGTGCAGTATGAGAACGCATATCGGCTGTGTTACATCCGAGGGCCGGAAGGAATTATGGTTGGCCTTGCTGAGCCGCTGGGTCGGTTGAAAGTTTGAATGGTTGAATCTTACCTTTCAACCTTTTCACCTCAAATTCATCGGGTATTCCGACAATCCACGGGAAGGGTAAAGTCAGTAACCCGCGAAGAATGGGAAATGAAATCATTTTCCTACCTTAGTCAGACCATACTTAATAATTTGTTAACGATAATTCTCCCGTTGCGTTTTGGGAGGTCGTTTATTTTGCCACCTTAAGAAATATCGCACAACGTGGAGAAGGATTCAGTTCTTATCGGACAGATCAGGGAAGGGAATCGCCTGGCGTTTAATGCGCTATACCTCCGCTATTGGGAAAATCTCTACCGCTTTGCCTTTGGAATTCTCAAAGATGAAGACCAGGCAAAAGATATCCTGCAGGACATTTTCTTCTCACTTTGGCGAAACAGGGAGAGCCTGGAGATCAGGTCAGTCGCCGCGTACCTGTATCAGGCCGTCCGTTATGAAGTGACACGCGCCTTGCGCAACGGCCGGTTATCCTGCGCGCACGAAGAATACCTCGCTACTTTACCCGGGCCTCATTCATCGGAAGCTGAATTGCATCTCGCCGACCTCGAATGCCAGTTGAAAGAATCCCTTAGTGAACTCCCTCCAAAATGCAGGGAGGTGTTCTACCTCAGCCGGTATAAAGAACTGTCGAACAAGGAGATTGCGCAAAAACTGAATCTGTCGCCGCGCACGGTAGAATGGCATATTTCTAGCGCGCTGCAGCATCTGCGCCAATCGGTAAAGCGATTCGCCACGGTGGCCATCCTTGTTATTTTTCCGTTCCTGTAAGCGATTCCCCCGCCCCCAGCCTTCCGAAAAAAATATTTTCAAAACAACCCCGTGTGAAGCGACCTTTTTTACTCTTACGGGGAAAGGCATCCCATGACCAAAGCGGATTTTCTCGCCATACTGGATAAACACCTCGACGGCACGGCCTCGGATGAGGAACGCAGACTCCTGGATAATTTTTATCGCAACCACCTGGCAGGCACACAGAGGGAATGGACGTTCACGGAGAAAGAAAGAATCCGCGTCGAAGTGCTCGAGTCCCTCAATCGGGCAATCGATGAGGATATGCGGAACAATCGTCCCGCGCGGTTTCCGGTATCAACATGGAGGGTGGCGGCTTCCGTTGCGCTCGTGCTTGCCGCCGGCCTCTGGCTTTACCTCGCGCGTATTCCGGCCGAAATACACTACTTAACTGCAACGGCAAAGCGTGGTGAGCGAATCACCGTCACTTTGTCGGATGGTTCTGTGGTCCAACTTAATGCTGAAAGCTCTATTACCTATCCTGAAGAAATTGCGGTGGCCGATGAGCGCACTGTTCAGCTTTCGGGGGAAGCCTTCTTCGAGGTGGCCCGAGACGAATCAAAGCCCTTCGTTATCCGTTCCGGCAACCTGGTCACTACTGTTCTCGGAACGAGCTTCAACATCCGGGCCTATCCCAATGATGAAACTTTTGCAGTCACCGTTGCCACGGGAAAAGTAAAAGTAGAGGCTGCAAATGATCAAGATCAGAAAACGGTCAGCGAGCTCCTCGTCCCGGGTGAACAGGCGCTTTTCGAGCAGTCGACAGCTAAAATCACCCGGAAGAGTGTGGATCCCGAGAAACACCTTGCCTGGAAAGAAGGGACCATCCTGCTGGAGGGTGCCTCGTTGCAGGAGGCCACGGATATATTGGGACGATGGTACGATGTGGAGTTTGTCTTCGAAAATCCGGCGCTGAAGACGTGTGCGATCGACGGAAAATTCCGGAATGATAAGCTCCCGAATATTCTTGAAAACCTGCGTTTCCTGATGGGTATCGAATATCGCATTGAGGGAGCCAACAAAGTATTTATCGACGGAAAATCATGCCACTAAACCCAACGCCTATGCCGAAATGATAAAAGTCCGGGAGTAGCCGGCCAGCCCGGTACTCAAAAAAAAGCCCGCCCCTGCGCCAACAGGTTCGGGCTCGAAAACCTTATGAACTAAGATTTTACACTACATGAAATCAAATTTACTCAAAACATTGATGTTCGCATCAAAGCAGACACTTTATGTCTTTTTGATCCAGGTGGCTGCCATGCAGCTGTTGTTGGCCAATACTTCTTCGAGTCAGTCGTTGAAGGACGCCAAGATCGACATCCACGTGAACAACGTGGCGCTGGTGAAGGTCTTCGAGGTGATCGAAGCACAGACCTCCTTTGCCTTCACATACAGGAAGAATACGCTGGGCGACGAAGTGTATACCTTCAATCACAATGACATCGCGGTCGAGCAAATCCTCAACGAAGTTTCCCGCAAAGGAAATCTCGAGTTCCGCCAGGTAAACAACAACATTTCCGTGATCCGGTCACGCGCTAAAAACCCGGTGCCGGAGGTATCGCTTAACGTGCCGCAAGACGTGGTCATCACAGGACAGGTACTGGATGAGAACGGCGATCCGATGCCCGGCGCCACAGTGATGATTAAGGACACTTCGGTCGGAACATTCACGGATGCCAACGGTAACTTCACGCTCTCCATTCCGGACGGCAGCCAGTTGTTGGTCGTGTCGTTCACCGGTTACAAACCGCAAGAAGTTGGCATTGGCAGTAACACGACCTTCAGGATTGTCATGGAACCGGATATCACAAACCTCAGCGAAGTGGTCGTGATTGGATACGGTCAGCAGGACAGGAAAGAGGTGACCACGGCAATTGCAAGCTTTAAGCCAACAGAAGAAAATGCGCGGCCCGTGTTGGGTCCAGACCAGGTAATGCAAGGGAGGATGCCCGGTGTTTACGTCGGAGCGGGTGCCGGCACTCCGGGAAGCAGCGTGCGCGTTAGTATCAGAGGAATCGGTTCACTTAGCGGCCAGAATGAGCCGCTGTATGTGGTGGATGGAATCCCCCTTGCAAACCACAATGCCGCCATGTTCGATCTCGGCGAAGGAATGAACCCGCTCGCCGAACTGAACCCGAATGACATCGAATCTATCGAAGTGCTGAAAGACGCCGCGGCTGCCGCGATCTACGGCTCGCGCGCAACGAACGGTGTCGTGATCATCACGACTAAGTCCGGTAAGCAGGGTGTGTCGCGACTGGATGTCACGGCAAACTTTGGCGTGCAATCGCTGCCTTATAAAAACAAACTGAAAATGGCCGGATCGGATCTTTATCTCGAGGTGATAAATGAGGCGATCTACAACTATAATACCCAGAATGGCCTGCAACCCGGCAATGGCAACTTCGTCGAATACCAGGAGAATCCCTATCCGGGACTGCCGGATACCGACTGGCTGGGACAAGTCCTGAGAACCGGGATCACGCAGAATGCCAACATCTCGTTTTCGAGTGGAACAGAAAAAACAAAGCTCTACATCTCCGCCGGCTACCTGGATCAGGAAGGTGTTATCAAAAGCAATCGCTTCCGGAAATACAATGCCAAACTGAATGTGCAGCATAACCCTGTAAAGTGGTTGGAGATCGGAACGAATTCTACGTTCAGCTTTACACGGAATGAACGGATACCCAATGGCGATATCGGTTCATCGATTATGCTGAGAAGCATGGGACAGCGTCCTTACGATCGTCCTTACAAACCGAACGGCGAATACTACACTGGTGGCACAGAAGAACTCGTGTACCATAACAACATGCAGATACTGAATGAGCAGGACAACCAACTGGACAACTACAGGTACCTGGGAAATTTTGTCGCTGACTTCAAGATCACTCCTTACCTACACTTTAGAAATTCGGCGGGTATCGACGCGGTTTATACCGAAGACTTCACTTACTACAACGAAAATCATCCTTATGGAGCCGGTCAGGGGCGGATCCTGGATGAGCGGCGCGTTATCACGAATGGTCTGATCGAAAACACACTTCACTTCGACAAGACCTTTGGCAACCTTACTGTTAATGCACTCGTAGGTCATTCTTTCCAGAAGATCAGCACCAGTACCTCTTACATTGATGGTCGCGGTTTTCCCTCGCCTTCGTTTGATGTAATTTCTGTTGCAAGTGAGATCGCAAGCGCTTCCACGGGATTCGGGCAGTACGCTCTGGAATCGTACTACGGTCGCACGAACTTTGGCTGGGCCGACAAGTATCTTCTCTCGCTTTCCATTCGCGCGGATGGCTCGTCGAAATTTTCCCGTGAGAACCGCTATGGTTCTTTCCCATCAGCATCCATTGGATGGAATGTTTCAAACGAGTCGTTCTGGCCATTCCAACAAACAGACCTCAAAGTCCGGGGTAGCTATGGAGCGACTGGTAACCAGGACGGTATTGGAAGCTACGCCTCGCAAGCGCTCATGGGCGGAGGAGCGAACTACAACAATGAAAGCGGATTGTCGATTACAACCTTTGGCAATCCTGACTTGACCTGGGAAACTGCCGAGCAGTTCGATGCCGGAGCTGACCTGGCGTTGTTTGAAGGTAAACTCAATGTTACTGCGGACTATTTCGTGAAGAATACGAAGAACCTGTTGTACAGCATGCCCATTCATGCGACCAGTGGCTTTTCAAGCGTAACGAGCAACATCGGGTCCATGCAAAACCGCGGACTGGAGTTTCTTGTGAACTTCAATCATCACATTGGGCCGGTTACGTGGACTTCAGATTTCAACATTTCATTTATCCGCAACAAACTGACTGCATTACTGGGTGACGAGCCACTGCTCATCGGCGCGAACCGCACGTTGCAGGTAGGCGAGGAAGTCGGGAGTTTCTACATGTACAGGATGGTGGGAATTTTTCAATCTGATGAAGAGGTCCCCGAGCCGTTGTACCAACAGGGAGTTCGCGCCGGCGACGTTCATTATGAAGACGTAGATGGTAACGGACTGATCAACGTCGACGACCGTCAGATTATCGGCAGCTCCAATCCGGATTTCTACGGTGGATGGTCGAACACATTTCGCTATAAGAATTTTGACCTCAGCGCGTTTGTCACGTATGCCAGCGGCGCCGAGATATACGCCACCTGGAGGATAACTACCGACAGGCTAGGCAGCGGCAAGCAGGGCTTCCGGGAGGAAGAAGCGCTAAACCGCTGGACGGGTCCTGGTACAAGCAACACCGTTCCGCGCGCGATGTACGGAAGCAGTTATAATCTTCAGAACTCCTCCCGTTTCCTGGAAGATGCGTCCTATCTTCGGCTGCGTTCACTCACGCTGGGATATTCGCTTCCGAAGGCAGCTTTGGAAAGATTGCACCTCGCCCGGTTGCGCGTGTACGTTCAGGGAGATAACCTTGCCTTGCTGACGGGCTACTCCGGCGTTGATCCGGATGTTTCCAAAAATTACGATGCGCGGTTCTTGTCGGACGACAACATGAACCTTCCTCAGCCGAGGACGATCAGCTTTGGCATCAATGCAGGATTCTAAACCTCAAAAGAAATTTCAATCATGAAGCTTATCCTTAAAACATATTTGGTGATCGCACTGATGGCAGCATCATCTTGCAGCGATCAGCTCGACCTCTACCCGCGGTCCGCGGTCTCCTCCGATTCAGAACTCGGCGAGAAAGACGTCGAGTCGTTTCTCATCGGTGTCTACGCTTCGGTGCAAAATGACCCGGGGAGAGAATCGTATATTTATCCGGACCTCCTCGGCGGCGACCTCAATACGTCAAGTTCCAGCAACGGTGCCGGTACCAACGTTTTCATCAGCAATCTGATGAGGCCGGAGCATGGATATGTGGCTGCGACCTGGCGGGGATATTTCAGCGCGCTCTACCAGGTGAACACACTCCTCAGCGCGCTCGAACGCATGGCGGATACTCCGCGAAAGGCTCAGATAGCAGGTGTTGCACATTTCTTCAGGGGTTACATCTACTACAATCTTGTAACGAAGTTTGGTGGTGTTCCACTGTTAAGGGAGAATACGCTGGAAAAGTACGCCAGGAGCTCGGCGGAAGAAATATGGGCATTTGTGGAGGAAGAACTTACGACTGCTATTTCGCAAGCACCGACATTCAGTGAATTGGAAAGTAACTTCTACTTCGTCTCGCGCGAAGCGGCTCAGGCGCTCATGGCGCGTGTAAAACTTGGACAAGGGAAAAACGCAGAGGCGGCAGCACTCGCCGAAGCGCTCATTACTTCGCCCTCATTTAAGCTTGACAGCTTTGACAAGATCTTCCGGGGCGCCGCAAACTCTGAAGTCCTCTTTGCTTTTGTGAACCAGACGGCTGAGTCGAGCATTAACATGTCGACGCTCTTTTACACGTATGCACATCCCCAGAGCGGTTCGTATGTCTATAAGCCTAATCCGGGTGCCATGACAATGTTCGAAGCCGGCGATTTGAGGCAGGCAATATCGGTCGACACGTATGAAGGACTTGACGTAGTAAACAAGTATCCGAGCGGACAACAGGGAACTGACCCGCTCATCATCACGCGACTGGCCGAGATGTATCTTATCAGCGCCGAAGCACAGGGACTTGCCGGAATCGGCCGACTCAACGAACTGCGCGCAGCCAGGGGGTTGGATGCCGTGAGCGCAGGTTCTGACGATGAATACCTCGACCTCATCCTCGAGGAGAGAAGGAGAGAACTGTTTGCCGAAGGATTCCGGTGGGTCGACCTGGTGCGAACCGGTAAAGCGAAGGAGGTTCTCGGTATTCAGGACCGCGAAGTGTTGATGCCCATTCCGGAAACGGAACTCCTGCTGAATGAGAAGCTCGAGCCGAATGACGGCTATTAGGACTTTTTCATCTCAACCGATGCGAATTCCACAAGGCACAATGTGTTTGTTGAGGATTCGCGATTATTCAAATTATCATACTAAAGTCTGATCCAGAAAGTCATGAACCGTTATATCAAATATTATTATTCCCTTCTGATCTTCGCTGCGCTGGTTGTTGTAGCAGGTTGCAAGGAGGACGACGAACCCGGTGTCACCAGTCGGGACTATGCGCCTGTTACGCGCGCGTTGATGGAGAACTCCGAACTGGTGAGCACAGTGTTTTGGGATACGACATTTTCAGTAGCTCCCGGCGTGGAAGAGACTGATATACATTACCTGTCGATGAAGGGTCTTCCTATGCACATGTTTGTGCTGAAGGCCGACCTGAAACAAGGCGGCGTAGAGCTGTCGCCGATGACACCCTACGGAAGTACGAGTTTTGGTATGCAATCTATTCCCGAAATGATAGAGTGGGTTGATGTACCCGGAAAGAAAGTCGTCGCCGGATTTAATGCCGACTTCTTCAACATGGCCTCCGGAGAGCCGCGTGGTGTAGTGCACCTGGATGGAGACATCATCAAAGACACACCGTTCGCTGGCAGGTCGGTTGTTGGTATCGACACAAATGGTGAACCGGTGATCGTTCACGCCGACGACTACGCGGCGGGAAAAGATGCGCTCGTTGATGCACTCGGCGCAAGTAACATCCTGGTAATGGCCCATGCACCGACTCCGGTTCCGAGTGATCCGGTACTTGTCGACCCCGAACCCCGCACCGCAGTTGGATTTACGGATGAAGGCGAGGTGTATTTTATCGTGGTCGATGGACGGAAGTTCGAATATTCGAATGGAATGTCTCTTCCAGAGTTATCAGAGGTCTTCATGGCGCTGGGCGTTAAAGAAGCGACGAACCTCGACGGCGGTGGATCATCGACGTTTGTCACCAAACACTCCGTAGCTGATGTATGGCACGTGAGAAACAGACCGTCGGATGGAAGTCCGAGACCAGTCGGCAATGGCTGGGCAATTTTAGTCAATGCAAACTAGGAGAAACAAAAATCTGGTATCATGAAGTCAGCTCAATATATTATCATAGCATTTCTTTGCGTCGTCGCGGTCGCGTGCAACTCGGATGAAGACTCACCGCTGCGCAATACATCGCCGTTTGTCATGGCTGTTTCACCGCTTCAGGGTCAACCGAAAGATGTGATACGAATTCAGGGACGCAATTTCAGCGGCGTACGGGAGAACAATGAAGTTTTGTTTAACGACCAGTCCGCGGTCGTGATTGAAGCGAACAATCACGAGCTCCAGGTCGTAGTGCCACCCGGCGAAGGTCGGGCAGATGTGCGTGTACGCGTGTCGGGTGCAGAAGCGCAGGGTACGCTAGCCGCGTTTACATACCTGGAGCCCACGGACTACGTGGTGGCTACTGTAGCGGGGACCGGCACCTATGGGTTGCAAGACGGAACGGGCCCGGATGCATTATTCCGGAACCCGGAAGGAGTTGCGATCGCACCGGATGGGGCGATCATCGTATCTGACCGCGCGAATAACAGTATCAGGAAATTGACAGTCGATGGCGTCGTGACGACAATCATAGGAGATGGATCCAGTGGATTCGCTGACGGTGATCTATCTTCGGCGAAACTTAGTTACCCCTGGAAGTCGTGCGTTGACAACGACGGCAACATTTATATCGCTGACAACCGAAATCACGCCATTCGAAAGATCAGCGCCGGCGGATTGGTCAGCACACTGGCGGGTACAGGCGTTGCCGGCTTCGCGGATGGCCCGGGCGCGGAGGCGCAGTTCAACGCGCCGACGGATGTCGATGTCGATGACAACGGTGTCGTGTACGTGGCGGACAACGCCAATCACCGGATTCGAAAGATTACACCCGACGGCGTAGTGAGCACGGTTGCAGGCGATGCATCCGGCTTTAAGGATGGTGATGTCACGACCGCGTTGTTCAAGAACCCGTCGGGAATAGCCGTAGATAGCGAGGGCAATCTCTATGTTGCAGACCGGTTGAACCACCGGATCAGAAAGATCGATCTGGCGACGGGTGTTGTCAGCACGGTGGCTGGAGCCGGGACAACAGGATCGCGCGACGGTGCGGTCACGGAAGCGCAGTTCAACAATCCGTATGGCCTCGAAGTTGACCACGACGGATCGATCGTAGTCGCCGACCTGAGCAATAACAAGATCCGGTTGGTGGAAGGCGGTAATGTGTCTACCATTGCCGGAAGTACTACCGGATTTCTTGACGGCGCAGGCGTCGTAGCAAAATTTTCGTCTCCCACAGATGTAGCGATACTGGATGGCGTTGTTTATGTTGCGGACCTGGGCAACCACCGCGTGAGAAAAGTTTATAAGAAATAGAGTTTTATGATGAAGCGTACTTTTGGAATTGGGTGTTTTGTTTTGTTCGTATTGTTGTTGCAGCCGGATGTTTTTGGCCAGCTACAAGGATTTGATCAGGTGGAGTGGGAAACGAAAGTGGTAGCCCCGGGCGCAACCTGGAAACACGCGCACACGACCGCGCTGCTCGATACTCCGCAAAATATAAACGTGCTTGAAATCGATACCCGAAAAAGAGACCTGACCCTCGTATACGATAAGGACCAGAACCGGCCGACCAGTGAAATGTCGCGGGAAGTCAGTGCGCTGGCTTCTATCAACGCGGGCTTCTTTGATATGAAGAATGGCGGTTCAACAGCGTTCATTAAAGTTGATGGAACGGTGCCAGACAAGGACACGCTCAAATGGAAGGGCTATGGACGTTACACGGGCGCCTTGATTATCACCAAAAAGGGGAGGGTGGACATCGAAACGAAAGGTGATCAACAATCCTATACATCCAATAAAAAGTATGATGATGTGCTGGTAACGGGAAACCTTCTGATGGAGGACGGAGCGAAAGTGAAGATGAAGGACGACGCCTTCGTGACAAAACGCCACCCGAGGACGTGCCTGGGAATTGTATCAAAGAACAAAATACTCCTGGTGACGGTAGATGGCAGATCGGATCAGGCCGATGGCATGAATCTTCACGAGCTGACCGACCTGATGATTTCACTGGGATGCGTGGAAGCGATCAACCTGGATGGCGGCGGATCTACGACCATGTGGCTGGCCGATCAGGGGGTCGTCAATATGCCCTCGGATAACAAGAAGTTTGATCATGAGGGGGAGAGGCCGGTTTCAAATATTATCGTCGTGCGGTGACCGGTGTGAGTGGTGAGTGGTGAGTAGTGAGTAGTGAGTAGTGAGTGGTGAGTGGTGAGTGGGCGCGTGAGGCGTGAACCGCTAAGCGTACGTCG
>JBIQIY010000017.1:0-124036 GCA_044507775.1 Flammeovirgaceae bacterium
GATGTATCAAAAAAATTATCAAAACGCACTTGCTTGAACCATAGAAATCGCTTACGCGCGCGCCCGCACCACGCTCGCGCGTCCCGCTCAGGATAAACCTCGCGGGGGAGAGGCTCTTTGAAGGGAGCACTCACTGCTTACAACTTATAACTTACAACTTACAACTTCAATTAACCTTCATCAGCTCCACCTCAAAGATAAGAGTCGAAAACGGCGGGATCTGCGGTGGCGATCCGCGCTCGCCATATCCGAGGGAGTAAGGAATGTACAGCACCCATTTATCGCCCTCTTTCATCATCTGAAGGGCTTCCGTCCATCCTGGAATTACCTGATTCACGCGGAATGTAGCAGGCTGGCCGCGTTGAACGGAGCTGTCGAATATCGTCCCGTCCGTCAACTTGCCTGTATAGTGCACAGTTACCCGGTCAGCCATGGTTGGCGTTTTTCCCTTACCCGGGCTTACGATTTCGTATTGCAACCCGCTGGCTGTGATCTTTACGCCTTCCCTGTTTTTGTTGGCTTCAAGAAATTTGTGACTTTGTTCCTTGGCAATCGCGCTTCGTTTCATCAGGGCCGCCTGCATGTAGCGGTGCATGGTCGCTTCTGCCTCGGTAGGCGCAACTTTGAGCGGCTTGTTTAGCATGACGTCTTCCATGGCCGTGATGAAGACTTCCATATCGAGTGAATCCAGTCCCGTGGACTTGAAATTCTGGCCGAGTACGACTCCGAAGCAATAACTGACCTGCTCGGTCGAATCGTTGAGATTGACTTCGAGGGGCTTCTTTAGTTCGGTTATCTCGCTGGTGAGGCGTGCCACCTGCGATTGCAGCTTGTCAACTTCCTCCTGGAGGTCTTTTTTTGATTGCGATAATACAGGGAATGCCAGACCTGCGAACAGGAATACTACAACGAATCTCATTTCAAAACTTTGCGGGCAAAGAAAACAAATAGAGCCCAAACATGAAAGGTACTTTTATAGGGGTGGTTCGTGGGTGCGTGCCCGCGAAACCAATTGACGGTTCACACCGGGTCAACATCGGCAATAAACCGGACGTTGCGGAATGCCTTTTCCTGCAACAAGAGCGAAATCTCGTCCTGGATATGTTCTTTCACACGAGGAAGGTCAGCTGTTCCCCGGGTAATTTTCAGCAGGATCGTCATCAGATATTGATTTCGGATCTTGGAAACCATAGGCTCGCCCGGTCCTATGATCCTGATGTGCGGCAACCGGTCTCTCAGAATCGTGGCAAGTCTTTGCGCCGCATCGAGACAGACTCGTTTGTCGGTGTGCTTGACAGTTATCTCAATAAGCCGGGTGAACGGCGGATAGTCGTGATGGCGCCGATCTGCGATTTGCGTTTCATAAAACCTTTCATAATTGTTTTTCAGGATAAAATTCAAGACCGGGTGATCGGGACTTGATGTCTGGATGACGACCTGGCCCTGGCGTGCTCTCCTTCCCGCGCGACCGCTCACCTGCGTAATGAGTTGATACGCTCGTTCATAAGATCGAAAGTCCGGAAAATGCATCATGCGGTCCGCATTAAAAACACCAACAAGGCTTACGCGATCGAAGTCCAGGCCCTTTGTCACCATTTGTGTCCCGACGAGAATGTCGGTTTCCCCGTTTTCGAAAGCTGACAGGATCGTCTCATACCCGGTCTTTGACCGTGTTGTATCCAGATCCATCCGTTGGATGGTAGCCTCAGGAAAAAATGCGTTCAACTCCTCTTCCAGTTTTTCCGTCCCGTAGCCCACGGTCTTAAGTCGGGTAGATGTGCAGGAGGGACAATGATGCGGAATATTTTCTTTGTAGCCGCAATAGTGACATACCAGGGCATGCCGGTACTGGTGATACGTGAGGCTCACCGCACAGTTCTGACACTTGGGAACCCATCCACAGTCCTCACAGCTCATCATCGGCGAATAGCCCCGCCTGTTCTGGAAGACGATCACCTGCTCTTTCCTGGTCAACGCACCCTCTATGCGCTGAAGGAGTAGTCGCGAGAACTCCCCCTTCACTGTCTTCATCTTGCGTTCATTGCTCATATCGGCCAGCACGATTTCGGGAAGGTTGGCCTCGCCGAATCGCTTGTCCAGCGCCACCAATCCGTAGCGGTTCTGCTTCGCATGAAAATACGTCTCGATCGACGGTGTTGCGGACCCCAACAACACCTTGGCGTGATGCATCTGAGCCAATATCATGGCAACGTCGCGAGCGTGATAGCGCGGTGCCGGTTCCTGTTGCTTGTAGGAGGCGTCGTGCTCTTCGTCGACAATGATCAATCCAAGGTTGTCGAACGGGAGGAAGATCGACGAACGCACACCGACGACAAACTTGAATTTTCCGCTTAGGATGCCGTTCCACACCTCCACACGTTCGTTGTCGGAAAAACGGGAGTGATAAACGCCCATGCTGTTGCCGAAGATCTTCTTCAGGCGCTGAACAATCTGTGTCGTCAATGCAATTTCAGGAAGGAGGTACAGCACCTGCGTATCGCTCTCAATTGCTTTCCGGATGAGGTTGATATATATTTCTGTCTTACCGCTTCCTGTCACACCGTGAAGCAATGTTGCCGCGTGGGCTTCAAAGCTTTTGATGATCTCGTTCTGTGCGATCTCCTGCTCCTCGCTGAGGAGAATTACGGGTGCCTCCCGCATCGCCTCAAATCCAAAACGCGGAACAATGGTATCAAACTCCTCAAGGATCTCATTCCGGATAAGCGTGTTGATAGAGGAATCCGAAACATCACCCGCGGCGAGCGCCTTTCGCGACATGCCGTTTTTGTTCGCTTGAGGTTGCTGGAGCACGGGGACTTCCTGAAGATATCGCAGTAAAACAGCTTCCTGCTTGGGTTTTGAAGCGAGTACTTTGAAAAGTTCTTCCAGGGCTTCGGCGTCATCCATCCCGGACTTCAGTCGTATTCTTCTTTCTGTTTTGGGTTTGAATTTCTCCCGGACTTCTTCGAAGAGGATAATCGCTTGTTTAGCCGAAAGTGATTTCAGGATGGCAAAAATTGTTTTCACTCCCAAGAACTTCGAGATCTCCGAGTAGGTCATGGTACCATTGGAGAGCCTCTTCAGGAGCATGACTTCTTTTTCGGAAAAGTCCAGCGTACTTTCGTCCAGGGTGAACCCCGGGTAGATCTGTACCATCGATTCACTTGACAGCTTCAGGCCTGCCGGTAACGCTGCGCTCATTACCTCTCCAAGGGTGCACATGTAGTAGTCGGCCATCCACTGAAAAAGGTTGAGCTGGATCTGATTGACCGACGGGAAGTCGTCCAGCACCTCCAGAATGTATTTTGCCTCGAAATCCTTGGGTGGCTGCTCGTGGATATTGAACACCAGCCCCGTTACGATCTTGCGATCGCCAAACTGGACGATTACGCGCTGACCGGTCCTGACCAGATCATTCAGTTTGTGTGGAATGCGATAGGTGAACAGCCGTGGCACCGGAACGGGCAGCAGAAGCTCGGCAAAGAGGGTTTTGCGCGACTCATCGGGTTCAAACATTTCCACCCGTCAAAGTAATGCTATTTAAGGGAAAGCCGCAAAGTGGTGGGCTCATCAAAATTACGCCTGCTTACTGGATTTGTTTCAGCGCCTCATCGATCTGATGGACCGGTCTCTGACAAGTTTTGTCATAGCACACGTAAATGGTCAGCTTGTCGTCAAGCGCTACCTTGCCTTCAAGCAGAGGCAATGCGCTCCCGGTTTCCGTACCCATTGCGAGAGCAAAAGGTTGAAAATTCAGGAAAAACTCATGCACAACCTGTGAGGCATCGCGACCCGCAAAAACAACTTCGGCCATACCTTTCCTGATCTCCGAATAGGCAATTCCCCAATTAGACATGTAGTTTGGCTCTGACGTTATGAGGTGAGCAAGCGAAGTGGTCATGTTTTCAGCCATGGTCTTCCATTCATCGTTATCAAAGAGAATACCAAGATGGAAAAGGTTCTGCGCCATAACGGAGTTCGACGCCGGGATGACATTATCAAAGATCTCCTTGCGCGATGCGATGAGCTTTTCCGCTTCGGGATGCGAATAGTGAAAGAAGCCGTCCGTCGGATCGAAAAAATTTTCGACGGTGTATTGTGCAAGTGCGCGAGCCCGGTTGATCCAGTATTCGTCAAACGTAATCTGATACAAAGCCGTACACGCCTGAATCACGTAAGCGTAGTCATCGAGAAAACCTTTTACATGTGATCGCCGGTTTTTATACGATCTATACAACACCATGCCCTCCGTCAATTCGTTCTCGAGAAATTGCATATTGCGCAGCGCAGCTTTCAGAAATCGTTTGTCGCCGAGAGCTTTGTAGGCATCCGCCAATCCCACCACCATCATCGCATTCCAGGCGGTTATGATCTTGTCGTCGAGGCCGGGCCTCACGCGCTTGTCGCGCTCGGACAAGAGTTTCTCCTTTGCGGCAAAAAGTTTTTTGTCCCAGTCTTCAGGCGCGAGTCCGTGTTTCTTCAGGAAGTCCTCCTCTTGCTGCACACGAATCAGCACGTTCTTGTTCGGCTCCCAATTTCCTTCTTCCTTGATCGAATAATAATCGAGCAACAAAGGCGCTTCATCACCAAGAATAGCCCGTATTTCGTTCGCGGTCCAGGCGTAGAACTTTCCTTCCTCTCCTTCACTGTCAGCGTCGAGTGCGGAATAGAAGCCACCGCGGCCGTCCATCATCTCCGCCTGGAGCCAGTCAAACGTTTCCTTGATCACCATCTTGAACGCCTCATCCTTTGTCTGACAATAAGCCTCTGCGTACAACGTCATAAGCTGCGCATTGTCATAAAGCATCTTTTCGAAATGCGGTACAAACCAGTACTGATCGACGGAATAGCGCGCAAAGCCTCCGGCAATCTGGTCGTATATACCGCCCATGGCGATCTTCTTCAGGGTAAAGACAACGTGGCGCAGGGCATCTTCTTTTCGGGTCATATGGTAGTAGCGCAAAAGCCACCGCCATAAAGAGGGCATAACAAACTTCGGCGCTTTCTGTAATCCGCCCCATGCGGTGTCAAACGATCCGCTGATCTTGTCGTACATGGCGTCCAGTTCCTCGCGCAACTCACCGGCTGCATGATCTTTCTTAAAGCGGGTCGTATCCTGTTGCGACAGGTGGTTCGCCAACTCAGTTGCCGAAACCTCAACTTCTTCACGGCGACTGGTGAATGCGTTGTTGATACCGCGGATTACCTGCAGCCATTGTTCCGGCGGGAAATAAGTACCCCCGTAAAAAGGCTTTTGATCAGGGGTCAGGAATACATTTAACGGCCATCCGCCCTGCATTCCCATTGCCTGTACAGCCTCCATGTAGATCTGGTCGATGTCGGGCCGTTCCTCGCGGTCGACCTTGATACAGACCAGATGTTCATTCATGATGCCAGCGATGTCGTCTTTTTCGAAAACTTCGCGCTCCATCACATGGCACCAGTGACAGGATGAATAACCGATGCTCACCAGGATCGGTTTGTTTTCCTCCCGCGCCTTTGAGAGCGCCTCATCACCCCATTCGAACCAATCGACAGGGTTATAAGCGTGTTGAAGCAGGTATGGTGAAGCCGAATGGATCAGCCGGTTTGATTTCTTTTCAACTATCATGATTGTGATTGCTTTGCATTTGTCGCTTTACGACATCTATCTCCTCCTGAACATCGATCACTGACCGGAATGTTTCCAGCTTCCCGCTTAAATCCAAAAGGAATTGCTGGTGGGCTTTCGATCCGGGGTGAAAGGGCTTGTGTTGCATCGCGCTGAGAATAAGGCTCCATTGTCGGACGAAATCCTTCAGCTCATCGGAAAAATACCGTTCCATAAATTTTTCCCAGATGTACTCTTCCGCTTCCGCAGTTGGATGCAGCATGTCCGGCTTGTAAAAACGATAATCGCGCAGGTCGTCCATCATCATTTCATAGGCGGGAAAATATTCGACATCGTCAAACTTCTCAGATATCTCGTGGCACGCCACCCGCAATATCGATTTACTGAGGCTATTAAGTTCCAGTGTATCGCGGACGTGGCGGACGGGACTCACCGTCAGAATAACTTTTATCGCTGGATTGAACTTCTTGAGACGTTCGAAAAAGTCTTTGAACGACGCCGTAATCGCATCGATGTCCATCAGTCCCTTTGAAAAAGCGCTCGCCGGAAGCTTGTGACAATTGGCGACGATTTCCCCCGTGTCACGTCGGCGATAAACCCAGGCCGTCCCGTACGTGAGGATTAACCATCCCGTGTCTTTTAATGCGTAATGCGTTGACCCCACTGTGTTCGTGATGCGGGAGATCAATTCATCTTTTCTTGGCGAGGAGAACTCTGAGTGAAAATTGTAATTGAGAAAAAGCTCTTCGTTTTGGAGGAAGGTGTGCTCCGGAAGCGGTTCATTGAAGGTGCTGTAGGATAAAACCTTGTGGATGGATTCAGGATTATAGATTACGCCGAAGGGATTCACGACAGCTTTGAGTTTGTAACGCGTCAGCCGTTCACCTATAGCATCGGAAAAACACGACCCCTGCGTAAGCACGCTGCTGCCGAGGTGGATTTTGGCGTGGGAGGGCGTTATTTTCAGTTCTGTTCGAAAATCCTTCATAATTTACCCTAAATAAACCTTTGGCCGGCCAACTGCAACCCAAAACCTGAAAACCGGGAGGCGCCCCCTCCCAAAACAGGTAAAAAACAAATATGTTACCGATAACAGTTGAAAATTTCGCACTTTTTCCGATACTTTACACCTGCTTAAAACACTGACAATCAAACCTGAATTATGAATAATGATCTCACCGCCTTCGAAAAAATTCCTGTCAGAATCTTTAAGACATCAGAAGAAGCGTCCCGATTTGTTGCCGGGCAGATCGCTTCGCTGATCCGCTCGCGGGAGAAGGAAAAGAAGCCGTGCGTTCTGGGACTTGCAACCGGATCTACACCCACCCGGGTGTACGCCGAGCTGGTGAGGATGCACAAGGAGGAAGGTTTGAGCTTCAAGAACGTACATTCGTTTAATCTCGACGAATATTATCCCATCAAGCCGGATGCTTTGCAGAGTTACGTGCGCTTCATGGGCGAACATCTCTTTAACCACATCGACATACCCAAGGCAAACATTCACATTCCCGACGGCACGTTGCCCAAGGAGAAAGTAGCCGACTACTGCCGCGACTACGAAAAGCAGATTGACGATCTGGGTGGCATCGACATACAGGTACTCGGTATCGGTCGCACAGGCCACATTGGATTCAACGAACCCGGATCTTCGGAAAAATCGCTGACCAGGCTCGTAACGCTTGACCAGGTCACGCGCATCGACGCGGCCAGCGATTTTTTCGGTGAAGAGAACGTCCCGCGGAAGGCCATCACAATGGGCGTAGGTTCAATCCTCAAAGCGCGCAAGGTTTTTATGATGGCCTGGGGCGAGGGAAAGGCTGGCGTCATCAAGAAAGCGGTTGAAGGTGCCATCACCGATCAGATCCCGTCGTCGTTCCTGCAAAAACACAACGACTGCCTCGTCATCCTGGATGAAGCGGCATCTTCCGAACTCGTTCGCATTAAAACGCCGTGGATCCTGGAGAGCATCGACTGGGATGACAAGCTTATCCGAAAGGCGGTTGTGTGGTTGTGTCAAAAGGTGAAGAAGCCGGTGCTGAAGCTCACGAATCACGACTACATGGAACATGGCATGGGCGACATCATCACCGAGTACGGATCCGCCTATCAGGTAAACATCAAGGTCTTCAACGATCTTCAGCACACGATCACGGGGTGGCCCGGTGGCAAACCCAAGGCCGACGACTCAAACCGGCCCGAGCGGGCAAATCCGTTTCCGAAAAGAGCGATTATCTTTTCGCCGCATCCCGATGACGATGTGATCTCCATGGGCGGAACATTCATCCGGCTCGTGGATCAGGGACACGAGGTTCACGTCGCCTACCAGACTTCCGGCAACATCGCAGTCTTCGACGACGACGCGATTCGCTTCGCCGATTTCGTTCGCGATTTCAATGAGCAGTTCGGACTCAGCAAGTCCGACGGAGAAAAATTTTATCAGACTGTAGTCGAGTCGCTGAAGAGCAAAGGCCCGGGCCAGATCGACAGCCCGGAGGTACTGGCGATCAAGGGGCTCATCCGCCGCGGTGAAGCGAAAGCGGGTGGCCGATACGTTGGGATACCGGATGAGCAGATGCACTTCCTGAACATGCCGTTTTATGAAACAGGGGCCGTGAAGAAAAAACCGCTGGGCGAAGAAGATATCCAACTGATAGTAGACCTGCTGACAAAAGTGAAACCGCACCAGATCTATGCCGCGGGCGATCTTTCAGACCCGCACGGCACACACCGCGTTTGTCTCGCAGCAATCTTTACCGCCATTGACCGCCTTAAGAATGAACCCTGGATGAAGGATTGCTGGGTGTGGTTATATCGCGGTGCGTGGCAGGAATGGGATATCGATCAGATTGAAATGGCTGTGCCCCTTAGTCCGGATGAACTCATGCGCAAGCGCCGCGCGATCTTCAAGCATCAATCGCAAAAAGACAGCGCCATGTTCCCGGGCAGCGACAAACGCGAATTCTGGATGCGCGCCGAAGACCGGAACCACGCGACGGCCGATGCATACAACCGGCTCGGATTCGCTGAATACGAGGCCATGGAAGCATTCGTGCGATATAAATTCTAACGTATACGTAGAGACAAGGCATGCCTTGTCTCTACCCTACACCCTACACCCTATACCCTATACCCTTATACCTCATCCCCACATTTCTTCCGAAAATCCTCTGCGGTGATTTCGCCATTTTCCAGCGCTTTGCTGAATTGGTCGCAGGCCTTTTCCGGCTCGCCGTTAGCGCGGTAGGCTTCTCCGAGATAATAGTAACCGTTTTCAATAAAGTCCGACATTTCCAACGCTCGCGATAGCAGGCGGATCGCATTCTGAGTGTCTCCCGTCTTCAAATAGTAAATACCTTTGTTCCGGTAGGCCCACGCGTTATAGGGATCTTCCATGATGCTCGCGTCGATATCCGCAGCCGCCTCCTCCATCGCCCCCGTCATCAATTTGATGTACCCGCGGTTATTGAGAAAATAAGCATCGCGTGGCTGTAAAACCAGGGCGTCGTTCACATACTGCATGGCGAGGTCGTAGTTTCCCAGCTTCGTTTCCAGCAGTGCCAGCGTATTTGGCGCATTGGGTTCCTTCGGATCTAGTTTCATCGCGCGTGTCAGGAATAACCGGGCAGAGTCGAAACTGTTCCTGTAATAGTGTACCGTTCCAATGTTTACGAGGATCTCCGGATTGGCAGTGTCCTCCGACAGTGCGAGATCGAATGCGGAAAGCGCCTTGGAGTAGTCGCGCATCTGCGTGTAGACAAGGCCGCGAAGGAAGTGCAGGGCCGCTGTATCCGGCTTTGCCCGGGCGACCTGATCGAGGTCGGTCAGCGCGCTGTAAAATTGCCGGAGTTCATAGAAAGTGTTTGCACGGTTGAAGTGGGCGTCGACATACCCTGGCCTGCATCCGATTGCGTGATTGTAGCTTTCCAGCGCGTGCTCATAATCCTTCTCGCGGTGGTAAACCGTTCCCAGGTTATTCCATGCGTCGGCGAAGCATGAATCGAGCTCGAGCGCCGCCTGATAATAAGCGATGGCCTGAACGTCATTCCCCTTTTTCGCCTCTCCGTTGCCCTGGAGTAGAAAGCGCTGAACCCGCGTCTCCGTGCTGCCACCGCATCCAAACAAAAACACCATGACTATTATTGACGCGCATTTCGGTATTTCCATCGTATTCTGATCTCCGGCAAAATTTAGGGTTTATCTTTAGCGAGACCAAATTTTGATATTTCGGGCAATTTGCAGTAATTAGCAGCCGGAAAAATTATGAGTACCCAACTTGGCATAACGGTTCATCACCACCATCATGGCAACCCAGCGATGCGTGGCACAGTTATGCTTTAAGGTTTAAGATAATTCTAAAATTTTAGGAGGCTTGTCACGAGGGTGTCAGGCCTTTTTTGTTTCGTTATAGTCATTAGTCAATAGAAATTAGAAGATGGAAACGTTACTTCGCATTGCAATTCAGAAATCAGGACGCCTGCAGGAAGGCTCGCTTGAGCTACTCCGGGAAAGCGGGCTGTCTTTTAGCAACGGAAGAGATCAGCTCAAGACACAGGCCCGAAACTTTCCGGTGGAGGTGCTCTTTCTTCGCGACGATGACATACCCCAGTATGTTGAGGATAAGGTAGCGGATGTGGGCATTGTAGGCGAGAACATATTCGTCGAAAAGCAAAAATCGAATCAGCTGGTCAAACGCCTGGATTTTGCAAAATGCCGCTTGTCGATTGCCGTGCCTCGCTCCGAAAATTACACCGGAGTAAAATCGCTGCAGGGCAAAAATATTGCCACGACGTACCCAAACATTGTCCGTAAATTCCTGGAAAAGAACGGCGTCGACGCGGGCATTCACGAGATCAGCGGCTCCGTGGAAATAGCTCCCGGCATCGGGCTCGCCGACGCGATCTGCGACATTGTCAGCACGGGAAGCACGCTTTTAAGCAATGGCCTCAAAGAGGTGGAGGTCGTGATGCAGTCAGAAGCCGTCGTCATCGCCAGCAATGACCTCGGCCCGGAGAGGCAGATGATCCTGGACAAACTTCTTTTCCGTATTGGAGCGGTCCAGAAAGCAAAGAACAGCAAGTATATATTGCTGAACTGCCCGAATGAATCAATTGAAAAGATCACATCTGTTATTCCGGGGATGAAGAGCCCGACCATTATTCCGCTTGCGCGGAAGGGATGGAGCTCACTGCATTCTGTAGTGGATGAAAATGATTTTTGGGAAAGGATCGATCAGCTGCGCTCGTTTGGCGCGGAGGGAATCCTGGTTGTCCCCATTGAAAAAATGATTATCTAATTCGACATCCGATGAATGTATTTCAAAATCCGGCAAAAGCAATGTGGAAGGATTTGATCCGGCGACCACAGCTCGAACTCGGTTTCCTCGAGAGTTCGGTTCGCAATATTCTGAACCGCGTAAAGGTATCGGGCGATCAGGCCATCCGCGAGCTCACGCTGCAGTTCGACAAGGTCAGCATTACGGACCTCGAGGTTACTAAAGAAGAATTAAATGAGGCGCGGAAAAATATTCCCGCGGAGTTGAAGGAAGCTATCCGGGCCGCGGCGGCAAACATTACCACCTTCCATGCTGCTCAGAAGCGCGAGACAGTCGCCGTCGAGACGATGCCCGGCGTAAAATGCTGGCGCAAGGCTGTTCCCATCACGCGCGTCGGCATCTACATACCTGGCGGAACCGCTCCCCTCTTCTCTACTGTGCTCATGCTGGGTGTCCCTGCCAGCCTGGCGGGATGTTCGGAGATCATCCTCTGTACGCCGCCTTCAAAGGACGGAAAGATCCATCCCGCCATACTCTTTGCCGCCGAACTAGTGGGCATTACGAAAATTTTCAAAGTTGGAGGGGCGCAGGCCATTGCGGCTATGGCCTATGGAACGGAAACCGTGCCGGATGTTTACAAGATATTTGGACCTGGAAATCAATATGTCACGAAAGCTAAACAATTGATCACGGAAGAAGGTATTGCCATCGACATGCCCGCCGGACCTTCGGAAGTACTCGTGCTTGCGGATGAAACATGCAACCCCGCATTTGTTGCGGCGGACCTGCTTTCACAGGCGGAGCATGGCGAGGACAGCCAGGTGATGCTCGTGCTGCTTGACGAATCCAAGCTCGATGACATCCGGAGCGAAATAACGCGCCAGCTAGGCGAATTACCGCGGAGGGTGATCGCGGAAAAAGCACTGGCCAATAGTCGTACGGTCGTATTTGGATACGAAGCCGCCGCCATCGACTTTACGAACGCGTATGCGCCTGAACATCTTATTATCAATACGTCGAACGCCGCCGCGATCGCGGAGCAAATTGTCAATGCCGGATCTGTTTTCATAGGAAACTTCTCGCCCGAAGCAGTCGGTGATTACGCCTCGGGTACAAATCACACACTTCCCACGAACGGCTACGCCCGGGCATACGCGGGTGTTTCACTCGAGAGTTTTCTGAAATACATCACTTATCAGCAGCTTACCGAAGCCGGTATCCAGACCGTTGGGCCTATCGTTGAACAATTGGCAAGAGCGGAAGACCTCGCCGCCCACGAACGCGCCGTAACAATCCGGCTTCAAAGTTTATCATAACCCGAACGACATGTGTGCGAAGAAAAAAAATTTCATCGACATCAATACGCTGGTACGCCGCAATGTGCTCGCGATGAAGCCGTATTCATCGGCGCGCGACGAATTTCACGGTGAAGCGGAGGTTTTCCTGGACGCAAACGAAAACCCCTACCCTTCCCCTTACAACCGCTATCCCGATCCGCTGCAGTGGAAAGTGAAGGAAAAGCTCGCCGCGTTGAAAGGTGTGAAGCCGGGCCAGATCTTTCTCGGCAACGGCAGTGATGAGCCGATCGACCTGATCATCCGCGCGTTTTGCGAGCCGAACCAGGACTCTGTGATGATCACGGAACCTACCTACGGCATGTACAAGGTTTGCGCGGAGGTCAACGCTGTCAACGTCCAGCAGGTGCTGCTGACACCGGACTTCGATCTCGACCTCGACGCTATCCCCAATACATTTGATGCCACCACGAAGGTCATTTTCCTCTGTAGCCCAAATAATCCTACAGGCAACCGGCTTACGCGCGAGAAGATCGTCCAGGTCCTCAAAAGGTTTTACGGCCTGGTGGTGATAGACGAAGCCTACATCGACTTTACAAAAAGCAAGAGCTTCATCCATGAACTGAAAAAATATCCCAACCTGGTCGTGCTTCAAACTTTTTCAAAGGCATGGGGACTGGCGGGCCTGCGGTTGGGCATGTGTTTCGCATCGGAGGAGATCATCGGCATCCTTAACAAGATCAAGTACCCCTACAATGTGAATGGCCACACGCAGGAGCTCGCGATGGATGCGCTCGACAACGTATACCGGAAAGATATCTGGGTCCATGAGATCCTCAAAGAGAAAGAAATCCTCGTTCGCGAGCTTGAAGGACTTGAACTGGTTGAGAAAATATTTCCTTCTGATGCCAACTTCCTGCTCGTCCGCGTGCGCGATGCGCAGTCCACTTACCAGTATCTAATGGATAACCGTATCATTGTGCGAGACCGCTCCCGCGTAAACCTTTGCTACAACTGCCTCCGAATAACGGTTGGAACTCCGGAGGAAAACAAACGACTTATTGACGCTCTTAAAAAACTATGAAGAAGGTATTATTCATCGACCGCGATGGCACGCTCATTATCGAACCCCCGGATGAGCAGATTGACAGCCTTGAAAAGCTGGAGTACTATCCGGGCGTGTTCTCGTGGCTTGGAAAAATAGCCCGCGAAACTGACTACGAACTGGTGATCGTCACCAACCAGGACGGGCTGGGAACCGATCGGTTTCCGGAAAGCACTTTCTGGCCGGCGCACAACAAAATGATCCGCGCTTTCGAAAAGGAAGGGATCGTCTTCACGCAGACTTTTATCGACCGGTCTTTGCCGCATGAAAACCTGCCGACCCGGAAGCCCGGCATCGGTATGCTGAACGGATTTTTTTCAGGACCGTACGATCTCATGAACTCGTTTGTCATCGGCGACAGGCTTACGGATGTGCAACTGGCAAAAAACCTCGGAAGCAGCGGAATTCTCCTCAACGACGGGAGCCTGGAGATGAAACTAAAAGAACAGCAACTCGAGAATTATTGCGCGTTGATCACGCAGAGCTGGGAGGACATTTACAAATTTGTTTCCGCCCCGTCACGGCGAGGAAGTGTACATCGCAAAACAAAAGAAACGGACATCCGAATTGACATCAACCTCGACGGTCAGGGAAGGTCGAAGATATCAACAGGTCTTGGATTCTTCGATCACATGCTCGACCAGCTGTCGAAGCACGGAAACATTGACCTCGAAATAAAAGTCGATGGAGACCTCCATATCGACGAACACCACACAATCGAAGACACTGCCCTCGCTTTGGGAGAGGCATTCCTCCAGGCGCTCGGTGACAAGCGCGGCATCGAACGCTATGGGTTTTGCCTTCCGATGGACGACTGCCTCGCCCAGGTGGCGATCGACTTCGGCGGCAGACCGTGGATCGTTTGGGATGCCTCCTTCAAACGCGAAAAGATCGGCGAAATGCCCACTGAAATGTTCTATCATTTCTTCAAGTCCTTCACCGACACCTCAAAGAGCAACCTGAATGTAAAGGCGGAAGGAACGAACGAGCACCACAAGATCGAAGCGATCTTCAAAGCGTTTGCAAAAAGCATTAAGATGGCCGTGAAGAAAGAAGGAAACCAATTACCGAGCACGAAAGGCGTGTTATGAGTTATCCGCCAAAGCACGCCGGATGAAACGAAAGCCAAAATGAAAGTAGCCCTTATAAAATACAACGCCGGAAATATTCAATCCGTATCATTCGCCCTTGAGCGACTGGGAATCGACTTCTCGATCACGGACGACAAGGAAAAGATTCAGTCGGCCGACAAGGTGATCTTTCCCGGCGTCGGAGAAGCGAGTACAACGATGGAATACCTGCAAAACAGCAAGCTGGATCAGGTGATCCTCCAATTGACACAACCGGTGCTTGGAATTTGCCTGGGGATGCAGCTGATGTGCCGATACTCCGAAGAAAATGATACGCAATGCCTGGGAATTTTCGAGGAGTCCGTTAAAAAATTTACACCACAGGGCGACATGAAGGTCCCGCACATGGGATGGAACCAGCTTCATCTCACTGACGGATGGATCAACGCGGCAATCGACAATCAGAACGTTTACTTCGTCCACAGCTATTACGTACCAGTCAACGAATACACGTCGGCTATTACCGAGTATATCAATCCTTTTAGCGCGGCAATGCACAGGGACAATTTTTACGCTGTTCAGTTCCATCCGGAGAAGTCCGCGATGGCCGGCGAGCTTGTTTTGAAAAGTTTTCTTGAATTATGAGGATCATACCCGCTATAGACATTATCGACGGTAAGTGCGTGCGACTGACGCAGGGCGACTACGCGCAAAAGAAAATCTACAATGAAGATCCGCTTGCCGTCGCCAGAAATTTTGAAGAGGCGGGTCTGAAATATCTGCACCTCGTGGACCTCGACGGTGCACGTGCCGGAAAGGTGTTAAACTGGAAAGTCATAGATTCCATCACATCGGGAACAAACCTTACGGTGGATTTCGGCGGTGGAATTAAAACTGATGACGAGATCCAAAAACTGTTTGACGCCGGAGTCGCACAAGTCAACCTGGGAAGCATCGCGGTGAAACAGCCGAAGCTTGTGCAATCCTGGATTGACCGCTATGGAGCGGCGCGGATCATCCTTAGCGCCGATGTGAAAAAAGAAATGATCGCGATCTCCGGATGGAGTGAGAACTCCGCCATCAATATCACCGATTTCATCCGCCAATATATAGATGTGGGGATTGAGTATGTAACCTGCACGGACATCAGCACGGATGGAATGCTGCAAGGTCCTAACGTGCAGTTGTACTCGAAGCTCTTGCATGAGTTCCCAACCATGAAGCTGACAGCCAGCGGAGGCGTTAGCGGCACAGTGGATCTTGAAAGGCTGAAGGGGATAGAGGTTGATGGTGTGATTGTAGGGAAGGCGATATATGAGGGGAAGCTGGGGCTTGAGGAACTTGTAAGTTATAAGTTATAAGTTATAAGTTATAAGTTATAAGTTATAAGTTATAAGTTATAAGTAGGTAAGGTATAGGGAAATTGTGCCATCAATCGCCACTAGCGTTGGCGGGAGAATTAAGGAAATAGAAGGTATGTTAACAAAAAGAATTATTCCTTGTCTTGATATCAAAGATGGGCGGACTGTAAAGGGTGTTAACTTCATCAACATACGCGATGCGGGTGATCCCGTCGAGTTAGCGGCGATGTATGCGCGGCAGGGAGCAGACGAGCTGGTGTTCCTGGATATCTCGGCAACAAACGAAGGCCGGAAAACATTCGCGTCGCTGGTAAAGGATATCGCGCGACACATCAATATTCCCTTTACAGTCGGCGGTGGTATCAGCAGCGTTGCGGACGTCGCGCCGCTTCTCGACGCCGGGGCCGACAAGGTCAGTGTCAACTCCGCCGCTGTGCGGAATCCCGACCTTATCGACGAGCTGTCAAAAGCGTTCGGATCGCAATGTATTGTGCTCGCGATCGACGCACGCCGTGTGGGCAACCACTGGGTTGTTCATACACACGGAGGGAAAAAGCCCACGGACAAGAAACTGTTTTCGTGGGCCAGGGAAGGCCAGAACCGCGGCGCCGGTGAGATCCTGTTCACCAGCATGGATCACGACGGCACAAAAAAAGGTTTCGCAATCGACGCACTGCAAAAATTGCATGAGCTGTTGACGATTCCGGTTATCGCTTCCGGTGGCGCCGGCGATGCCGGCCATTTCATGGACGCGTTTGTTCTCGGCAAAGCAGATGCCGCCCTCGCCGCAAGCATTTTTCATTTCGGCGAAGTGAAGATCCAGGATCTAAAACTTTATCTTCAGGAAAAAAATATTGAAGTGCGCATCTAGCGCCTGTCAGTTCAAATACAATAAAATGATCGACAATAAAACGATAAATTTTGCGAAGCTGGATGGACTTGTTCCCTGCATAGTACAGGATGCCACTACCGGCGTTGTGCTGATGCTCGGCTTCATGAATGACGAGGCCCTGCAAAAAACACTCAGCGAAAAACGGGTCACCTTCTTCAGCAGAAGCAAGCAACGACTCTGGACCAAGGGTGAGACATCCGGAAATTTTCTTGAGCTGGCGGAGATCATCCCTGACTGCGACAATGACACCCTTCTCGTAAAAGCGCACCCTGCGGGGCCGGCCTGTCACACCGGCGCCGACACGTGTTTCAACGAAAGCAATCAACGATGGAAGATCGCGTCACTCGAAAGCGTGATCTCAGACCGTAAAAAAAATCCTGCAAAAGGTTCGTATACAACCTCACTTTTTGAATCAGGGATGAATAAGATCGCCCAGAAAGTTGGCGAAGAGGCGGTCGAACTGGTCATTGAGGCGAAAGACGATAACAAGGAACTGTTCCTTAACGAGGCGGCCGACCTCATGTATCACTACCTCGTTCTACTGCACGCGAAGGGCTACACCCTGGCAGATGTCGAAAGTGTGCTGAAAGCCAGACACAGTAAGTAAGCAAGTCGTGGCGGATATGCGTGCGCAAGCTTCAGTGCAGGCAGACCCCGTCTGCGGAAAACCAATGCAGACTATCGGTAGTCATACACCGTCAGGTCTTCCTTATCAGTGGGAAAAATCCGCAGGTACGAAAGTTTGTATGTGACGGTCTTTCGCTTTTCGACGACGCTATATTCAGCTTCGAGGAGGCCATCGGATTCAAGCATGGAAAAGACGTAGCGCTCGCCATCGGGCTCGGTGTGCGTATAGACATAACCCGCGCCGTTAGCCATGATATCAAGCTCGCCCATGATGGGGAAAGAGTTAGCCTTGCGATAGCTGAGAGATACCTCGATAAAATCCCGGTTGGATGCCGGCCAGTCTTTCATGATGGCGACTTTCGCATAGTTGTCTTGCCGGGCGACCACGCGTATCCGCTCGGATTTTGAAAGCAGTCGCTTGTTGCGCTTGGTGATGACGCAGGAGACGGAATAAATGCCCTCGATACTGTAGCCGAACGATTTTCCAAAATACCGCTTCATGACATTCTCGAGATCGACTTCTTCGTACACGGTCTTCTTTTTCTGCCCGATTTTCTTTTGGGCATTCACAAGGTTAAAAGAAGACAGGAATACGGCGAGCACTAACAGAATCCGCACCATAAGTGAATTTTAGAAATGTATATCTTCATATAGACCGCTCCGGCTCGTCCTGCACGACAACTTGCCTTTGAGGGCCTCGGGTTTAAACAGCGACTTACCCAACAGCATGCGCACGCACTCCTGAATTCCTTCCGTAATGGAAGGATGCGGGTGCACGCATTCCGCGAGTTCTTCGATGCCCTTATCCATCGATATCAGTAGCGCCACGGCCTGCATAGCACTCGATGCGTGGTGGCCGATGATCTTCAATCCCAATATCTTCATATCCTCGTCGTTGGCAACGAGTAGTTTGATAAACCCCTGCGTGTTGCGCTTGGCAATTGCCCGGGGTATACAGCTGTAATCGAGCGTTACCACCCGGTAGTCAATACCTTTTTCACGCGCGCTTACTTCATTCAACCCTACCCCTGCCACCTCGGGATGCAGGAACATAATGGTGCTGATATTCTCGTATACCAATTTCCGGGCCGGATTACCGAATATTTTCTCTACGGCGTGTCTGCCCTCGAGTTCACCTACATTCACAAGCGAAATATCCGCCGTGATATCTCCCACCGCATAAATATTTTCGATGTTCGTCTGCGTTTCACTGTCCTTTATTCCCCTTTTCGTAAAGTCGATCCCCAGGCTGTCATCCCAAAGGCCCTCAAAGTTCGGAGTGCGGCCAACAGCGACCAGGGCTTTCTCGACGTTAAATTTCGCCTTCGTTCCGTCGAGATATTCCAGCTCGTATTCCACCCGCCCGTTCCGAATCTCCATGTTGATTAGTCGTGAATTGCGGTGAATGAGAATCCCGTTGTTCTCCATATTTCGCTCGACGACTTTTACGACGTCATCATCCTCGAAGGGAAGTATGCGATCGCCTTTGTCGATCAGGTTCACCTTGGTTTTGCCGAAGGCCGAGAAGATAGTGGCAAACTCGCAGCCGATTACCCCGGCACCCACGATTACCATGCTCTCCGGGAAGTCGTCCATATTTTCGATGCCATCGCTTGTCATGACAATCTTTTCGTCGATCGGCAAGTCGGGCAGATAACGCGGACGGCTACCTGTCGCGAGGACAATGTAATCCGCCCATACTACTTGCCTGCCCCCTGGTGTCGCGATTTCAACTTCGTTCGGGCTGAGCAGGCGGGCGGTCCCCTTCCTGAACGCAAAGAGCTCCGCGTGACAAGAATGCTGCATCTGGAGCATGTGATCTTCGAGCATGCTCTTTCGCTCTAAGACTGCATTGCGAACCTCTTGTTGAATTTCCTGGTAATTGACGTCCGGTACACTGATATTAAATTTTCGGAGATTCTTGCGGAAGGAAGCTACCTCACGCGACAGCTCCCACCAGGTCTTTGAAGAAAGCGCCCCATTCGTAACCCCAGCACCGCCCACATTTTCTTTTTCAATCAGCAGAGTCTTTTTCTTGAAGTCGAGCGCCCGCATGGCCGCGGCATAACCGGAAGGGCCAGCGCCAATGACTACCAGGTCAAATTTTTCCATAAAATCGCTAAAAAATAGGGGTTCTAGTTACTATTTACGACTTTTTAACCCCTTATTCAAGCAGTTAAAGCGTAATTTTTGGCCTTGAACTAACCGTCATCAACAGCGCTGACAAAGACGCGTAAATTACCAACAGCGAATGGAAAAACTCCTTGAGCTAGACCGCAGGATATTCATCGAACTCAACAGCAGTTTCCGCAATCCTTTTGTGGATCAGCTGATGATGTTCCTGAGTACAACCTATGCATGGATACCGCTTCATCTCTTCCTACTCTACCTGTTGGTGCGCAACTACCGCAAGCAGACCTGGCTCATACTGCTTGCGATCGGATTGACCATCCTGCTCGCGGATCAGATCACGAGTTCGATCATGAAACCTTTTTTTGAGCGCCTCAGGCCGTCGCACGAACCTTCGCTGGCGGAACAGATCTTTCTCGTAAACAAATACAGGGGAGGAAGATTTGGATTTGCGTCCAGCCACGCCGCAAACACGTTCGGCATTGCAACGCTGATGTGGCTGGTGCTGCGAATGTACCGGCCCTGGATCAGCCTGCTGTTCGCATGGGCTTTACTGGTGGGCTACACGCGGATCTATCTCGGTGTACACTACCCTGGCGACATTCTCGTAGGTTTCCTGATTGGATGGATTTGTGCGCTGGCCGCGTACTACCTTCTGATTTACGTCAGAACTTTCCTGGAGAAAAATAAAAAGTTACGACCGCGGGCCGACTAGCTTCTTCACGTATTTTCCGATGATGTCAAATTCGAGATTGACAAGATCGCCTTCCCGCAGTCGCGAGAAATTGGTGTGCTCATAAGTATACGGAATGATCGCCACGGTAAATGCACCGTCGCGTGAATCAAAGCACGTGAGGCTAACGCCATTCACGGCAATCGACCCCTTTTCAACCGTTATGTTTCCCGACGCGGTGTCATACGTTATCTCAAAGAGCCAGCTTCCGCCAACATCCCGGATGGAAGTAATCACACCCGTTTGATCGACATGCCCTTGTACAATGTGCCCGTCAAATCTTCCATTGTTGAGCATACAGCGCTCGAGGTTGACGACCGAGCCCTCGCGAAGCTGTCCGAGTGCCGACTTCTTCATCGTCTCGTCGATCGCAATAACGCGATGTGAATTTCCTTCGATGGCGGTGACTGTCAGGCAAACACCGTCGTGCGACAGGCTCTGATCGATCTTCAGTTCTGCTGACAGCGGACTCTCAATAAGGAAGTCGGTGTTCGTGCCGCGCTTCGTCGCGCTGACGACCCGGCCCGTGGCTTCGATAATTCCTGTAAACATGGCCGAAATTAGCCTTTCTAATTAATTTCAAAAAAGATTTTGGTTTATAATATAAACTAGTTTACATTCGAAATACAATTTCGGCTCAAGAATCGCCGCTGATAAATAAACTACTGATTATTAAGTTCTTATGAAACAGGATTCCGAAAGTCTTACGGCTCGCGAGAGCCTCGACATCATTGCTGCGATGATACACGAGGCCAAAGGCAACATCCAGCGAAACAGTTTCTTCTTCCTTTTCTGGGGATGGATCGTGGTTCTCGCTAACATCGGCATGTACATCCTCGCCCGGCTGGACTATGAACATCCGTATGCCACCTGGTTGATCACCATTCCTGCCTGGATATTCACCCTGTATAAAGTCTTGACGAGGAAAAAGAACGAGGCTACGAAAACACACTTCGATCGCATCAGCGGATGGCTGTGGATGACATACGGCGTAACGATATTCACACTCGTCTTCTTCGGATACAAAATCAACTATCAGCTTAACCCGGTTATTTTAATTGTCAGCGCTATTCCGACAATCACTTCGGGTGTCATCCTGAATTTTCGCCCGCTCATGATCGGCGGTATCACGTTCTGGATTACCGGAAGTATTGCGTTCCTGGTTTCGATGGAAACACAACCACTGGTTGGCGCGATAGCGATCGTCTGCGGATATCTGATCCCGGGATATTTGCTGAAGAATAAGAAAAACAAGGGCGATGTTTAAGGATCTCGATCCACTATTACATTCCCAACTACGGCTGGCGGTGATGTCGCTTCTGATGAGCCTGGAATCCGCCGAATTCACTTTTATCAAGGAGAAAACGAAAAGTACCGCAGGAAATCTCAGTGTGCAGCTAGATAAACTATCGCAGGCAGGATACGTGTCGGTGGAAAAATCTTTCAAGGGTAAGAAGCCGGTAACAACATGCAAGGTTACACCGAAAGGGGTGCAGGCGTTTGAAAATTATGTCACCGCTCTTAAGGAATACCTGAAACTCAAAGCTTAAAGCTGAAAGCACAAAGCGGAAAGCACAAAGCGGAAAGCATAAAGCATAAAGTATAAAGTATAAAGCTCTGCCCGACGAAGCCAGCGTGGTATGTGCGCTGATGCGTAGTCGGGCTCTGCCAAACGAAGCCCGCGTGGCATGCGCGGGGAAGCCTAGTCGGGCCCGCCCGACGAAGCCAGCCGGGCATGCGCAGGGAGGCGTAGTCGGGCCTGCCCGACGAAGCCCGCGGGGCATGTGCGGGGGGGGGCGTAGTCGGGAAAAACTAATCTCAAATACCAATTCTATGAAAAATGTTTTGCTTATCGTTTTCATGTTTGCCGGTGTTGTAACGGGCAAGCTATTGGCGCAGGGACAGCAGGCGCCCAACAAGGAAAAAATGAAAGTGTTCGAAAGCTGGGCAGGTCGCTGGCAGGGAGAAGGCTCCATGCAGATGGGACCTGGTGAAGCGAAAAAATCCAGCGTCGACGAACACATCGAATCGAAGCTCGATGGGACGATCGTCGTCGTCGAGGGGGTCGGCAAGGCCAAAGACGCGTCCGGCAAAGAGTTCGTCGTCCACCATGCATTTGCCGTCCTCTCCTACGATCCGCAGACTGAAGGCTACAAGTTCCGCAGTTACCTCAGCGACGGCAGGTCGACGGACGCATGGCTGAAGGTACTGGAACCAAACAAATTCCAATGGGGATTCGACAGCCCCAGGGGAAAGATCCGCTACAACATCAACATCGACGCCGCAAAGAAAACCTGGAATGAAGTCGGCGAGTATTCGCCGGACGGAAATAACTGGAGCAAGTTTTTTGAAATGAGCCTCGCAAAAGTAGAATAGCCGGCTCGCAACGTCCGGGTTACCTTAAATCAGATGCGCATGCCGGGCTGGCACCGGCATGCGCTAAATGTCTGAAATCTTTATCTTTGCCCCCTATGGAATTCGGCAAGATCAACCCGGAAGATTTATCGAACACGGATTTCGCGCTCCCTCCGGATAATCCCGCGACGGCACGGATGCTGTCCGGCAAAAGATCAGATGCGACACCGTCGGTGTTCGTCGGTTGTGCAAAGTGGGGACGCAAAGACTGGATCGGGAAGATCTATCCACGCGGAACAAAGGAAGCTGATTTCCTCCCCCTTTATGCCAGGAACTTCAACAGCATTGAACTGAACGCCACGTTCTATAAAATACCTTCGTTTAAACAAACCCAGGAGTGGAAAAGCAAAGTCGGGAAAGACTTCCTGTTCACGCCGAAGATATCCAACAGCATCTCGCACATTCACCGTCTGAAAAACACGGACGAAAGGATGGAGTGGTTCCTGAAAGGTATTTCCGGATTTGAAGAAAACCTGGGACCGGTCATGCTGATGCTGCATCCGAACATGGGACCCAAATCGCTGGATACGATTGAGGCATTTCTCGCGACAATTCCAAAAGAGATCAAAATATTTGTGGAACTGCGGCATGAAGACTGGTTTCGCACCGACGACGCGGCGGCCAGTGTGTTCGACATGCTCGAGCGGAACGGGGCCGGCGCAGTCATTACCGATGTTGCAGGGAGGCGTGATTGCGCGCATATGCGACTCACAACTGGCGAGGCATTCATTCGATTCGTCGGAAACGACCTCCATCCCACCGACTACTCGCGCGTGGACGCCTGGGTACAACGAATCAAATCCTGGTTTGACGCGGGGCTTCAGCGCGTTTACTTCTTCCTTCACGAGAACGAGGAAGTGCACTCACCTGTCATCGCTCAATACGCGATCCAACAGTTTAACAAGCACTGCGGCACCAATCTGCACGAGCCGGTATTCGCAGAATAATCAGCGCACTGCGTCGCGTTTACCTCCTTTCGAATCGTAGATAACGAGATCGCGGGCATCAGCAGGAACAAGTACACCCCTCGAAGATTGAGAGAGGTAGCCCGATCCAAAATAGAATTCCACCGAACATTTTTTTCCTTGATCGTCGGTCCATTCAACTCTGGTGTCCAGAGGCTCCGGAGTCAACACGCTATAGCGGGAGTCATTTGCTCTTGTGAATACTTTCAAAGAGTCCTTGTTCTGTGAAGCGACAAACACGGTCTGATGAGGGCCCTGGATCCTGACCAAAGCCTTCGCGTCGCCTGGTACGTAAAACCCGCTTGCCGCCGATGGCTTAACCTGAAAGCTTCCCTTCCCGTCGCCGAGTAATACAAGTCCGTTAAAGGCGTCGTATCGACCGGTAAAGACTTCATTTCCGTAATCGTTTCCCACCATGACGAGGTCGGGGTTTCCGTCGGCGTTTATGTCGTCCGTAACCAGGCCATTGATTGGCGCAATCTGTGTGAGTGCCGGAAGGTCGCGCATCGTAAATTTGCCGTCTCCGAGATTTTCAATATAGACTGAGCTCATACGATTCGCCTCCAGGATCAACGCATCCTGCAAGTCCTCGGGAGTCAGCAATTCCGACATCGTGGCTCTCCCATATTGACGATAGCGCGAGTACTTATTTCTGAACTTGGGACTTTGCGTGTTTAATTCATCCCAGAAGTGGACGGGATAAAGCTTTTTGTCATCCGACGTCATGGACTCCCGCATGTAGCACGCCATAACAGCATCCATGCTTCCATTTCCGTCGAAGTCCTTCGCATAGACCTTCATAGGATACTTTTCGCTCGCCTGGTAGCTGTTGTTGTTACCCAGGTTGCCAATCACGTAGTCGATATCCCCATCAAGATCATAATCGCCGGCAGTAACACTATTCCACCATCCCGTCTGGTTATCAATTTCTGTTTTGACAGCTGTCAGCCTGCCTCCGTCATTTTTAAAAAAGAGTACCGGCATGAATTCGCCCACGACGATCAAGTCCGGCTTCCCGTCGCTATTGAAATCTGACCAAATGCCGTCTGTGATCATCCCGGCATTGCGCAGCGCTGGCGACGCTTCATCCGTAACATCCATAAATTTTCCGCCATCATTCCGCAGCAAATAACTCGTTGCAGCGCGCGGGTATTCCCCGGGTACCACCCGTCCGCCAACAAACAGATCGAGGTCACCGTCTCCGTCAAAGTCGACTGCACGTACACAAGATCCACTTGCTTTCGTATCGGGAAGCGCACCTTCATCCAATGAAAAATTACCGCGGCCGTCATTGATCATCAACCGGTCCTGGTACGGATCTTTGCTCTGGTAGTGTTCAATGCTACCGCTGACAATGTACAGGTCGAGATCCTTATCGCCATCTGCGTCGAAGAGCAGAAGGCCCATATCTTCCTGGGTCTTCGCGGCATCGTGAATATTCTGGTTCCGCGGGGTAAACGTCCCGTCAGCCTTCTGGATAAAAACAGAAAAAAGATTTCCGGTTGACCCGCCAATGACAAGATCATCGAGCCCGTCTCCGTTGACATCGCCGGCAGCCATGCCCGGCCCGGACTGCGTGAACTTGTGCGGCAAAGTGCGCTGAATGTTGAAGTCGATTTTGTCTTCTTCGCGGTGCAGGAAAAGAATACCACTCTTGTCACCTTTTCTTAATAGCCGGTTGCCACGTCGTTGGGACATTGCTGTCAACACGCTCGGGCTCATCGACTCATATTCAATGGAGACCAGCTGGTTAACCGGAGGCCTTATTAGTTTCTGAACATTGCCATCAGCCCATTGAACGACAATGGAGTCAACTGAATTCGTGGCGCCGAGACCGAAATGAATTACGTTCTCGACAGAGGACAGAAATCCCCGGTAGATATTGCTTTCAAAGTATTGTACTCCGCCGCCAGCATAAAGTTTCGTTCTCGCTCCAATCGCAGATTTTTTGCGCGTAGGATCTACTAGTTTTACTCTGATAAAATTATTCTCAGTCGCCTGCTTGCTATTGGATTGATCGTACAAATTATTTCTATAAATAGAGGCCGAGGCATTGATGTTGCTGATCACGTAGTCCAGATCGCCATCGTTGTCGAGGTCTGCGAAGGCTGCGCCATTTGAAAATGAGGCGTTTTGAAAACCCCATTCCATCGTCTTGTCTTCGAAGGTCAGATCGCCCCTGTTGCGGAAGACATAGTTAGGGATTTTCACCACGGGTATGGAATCCTCAAGGAGCGCGAGGCTCGCCACATTTCCTATTTCCGAACGATAATTCGCAAAGTCCTTATCGGTTACATCTTTTGGAAAACCATTCGTGATCACGAGGTCCTTGTAGCCATCGTTGTCAAAGTCGGCAAAAAGCGGAGACCAGCTCCACTCCGTTTGATGTATACCGGACATCTGTCCTATCTCGCTGAACTTCACCTCCTGGTTCAAACCATTGTTCAAATGGAGCATGTTTCGCACATACTGATACTGATATCCGTATTTTTCGTTGTTGATATAATTCAGATAGCTTTTGTTGCCAATCGTTGTCTTCTTGCGAAAGTTTGTTTCCGGAAGCATATCTGTTGTTATGATATCCGGGAGCGCGTCGTTGTTGATATCCGCGGCATCATTCCCCATGGAAAACTGGCTCTGATGCCCGATAAATTCCGATATCCGGTTTGAAAACGTTCCGTCTCCATTGTTCATATACAGGATATCATTCGAGAGATAATCATTCGAGACATAGATATCCGGCCATCCATCAACATTCAGATCTGAAATTGACAAGCCCAGGCCAAACCCTTCGAATCTGATGCCCGCCTCGAGGGTAACATCGGTAAAAGTCCCGTCATTATTATTTCGGAATAATCTGTCATTATTGAGAGCAGAACCGTCGGTGATCTTTGCGCGATAGTTGGAAGGAATGTGATCCATTCGTTGATTGATCAGCAGGTACAGATCGAGATCATCATCTTTATCGTAGTCGAAAAAAGCCGCAGCCACACTGTAGCCTCCATGTTCAAGTCCATACTGGTGCGCCTGATTCTTAAAGACAGGTACGCCGGCTTCGTTGACGCCACCATTGATAAAAAGCATATTCTTCCTGCTCGAAGAATCGGAATGCATCGTTGCGCACACATAAATGTCCAACCATCCGTCACGGTTAATATCGACGACCGCTACGCCTGAATTCCATTTATTGCCATCGTTGATGCCGGCTTCCTCCGTGATATCTTCGAATCTAAAGTCGCCTTTGTTGAGATAGAGTCTGTTTGGAACCAGATTTCCGGAGAAAAAGATATCCTGCAAGCCATCGTTGTTGAAGTCACCGATCCCGACACCTCCTCCATTGTATATGTATTCGTGCGTGAGAATATTGAACGTATCAGACTCCGGTATCTCATTGTTGAATGTAATTCCCGTGCGATCGCTTTCGAGCAATGTAAAAAGCGATGTATTCTTTATTTCACAGGACGCCCCGAGAAGTACGAGCGAGACAAAAAGAATAGTGCGAACCTTCATTATATAAAAATAAGGCAAGCCGCAGGAAATATGCGGCTTGCCTCCATTATTTTTAAAAATCAGTTAGTAGCCGGGATTCTGTCCAAGGACTTCCGGGCCCATCAAATCGCGTTGACGTTGCGGTATCGGCAGCAATGCATCCGTCGAAGTGTATGAAGCTCCTCCGAGGTGCGTCGGTATCTTGGATCCCTCGTATTGCAAGTAGCTATTCAGCTCAGTACCATCAATTCCCCAACGCACGAGATCATACATCCGTTGACCTTCAAGGGCAAGTTCAATCCGGCGTTCCGCGCGCAGGGCAAGGCGTGCCGTTGCCTGATCCAGTGTACCGTAGAGTCCGATCTGATAGTTCGCCGCATCCTGGGCGAAATCGAGAATTGGCTTCTTCGGATCTCCGTCGGTATATCCGATTACGCGGCCTTTAACAAAGCTTGCCGGATTCATCGCACGCGTCCGGACCCGGTTGATGTATTCTACACCTTTGGGAACGCTTCCTCCTTCGATTTCCGCTTCAGCTGCCATCAGCAACACATCAGCAAACCGAATGATCATGAAGTTGATCGCGTGATATCCTGGTGTCCATGAGCTTCCGTCCTGGTATTTGCCTTTGTCGGCCTTTCTGTAAGAATATTTTTTCTGCGTATAAGGTCCGGCATAACCCTGATCTCTGATCCAATCAAAACCCGGGTGTGGCATCCAGTCGAGGAATTGCACATACCGGCGGCCGATCGTCATATCCAGACGAGGATCCACGGCGCTTGTTACGTCCGGGGTAAACGGATCACTGCTTTGGATTCCCTGATCAGTACCCAACTCAAGAGCGGAGTTCGCGCGCCATTCGTTGTTGAGGTAAGGTAGTCCGCTCTGTGTTCTGTACGAATTTATGAGGTCGAAGCTTGGAGCAAAGAACCCGCAGCATTCCCCGGGTCCGGAAGGGCCGGTATTGTACGGGTAGTTCATCGCCAGATCCTGATTCGTATTGTTGATATCTCCCGTTCCGGCGGCCGCCTGGAATGCGAAGACCGATTCTTCATGATTCTCATTCTCGCCCTTGAACACATCTTCAAAACGAGGGACCAGTCCGTACTTTTTGCCGTTTGACGTTTCGCCATTGGCAATCACATCATTAAAGACAACAATTGCTTCCGGATACTTCTTCTGGTAAAGCAACACTTTGCCGAGGTAGGAACCCGCGGCCCATTTGTTCGCTTTCCCCACCTGGCTTTGCGTGCTGGGAAGGTTTTCATAGGCAAAGCGGAAATCTGCTTCGATCATCGGCCAGATATCCTTGTCATTCTTGATACTGATGGCCGCCTTATCGGAAATATCAACAGTCTCATCGATGTAGGGCACATCGCCGAAATTCTTCTTCAGCTCAAAATAGAAGTGGCCCCTGAGAAATCTCGCTTCACCTAAAACCTTTGTCTTCTCCTCATCCGACAACTCGGTTACGGTTGCGAGACTCGTGATAAGAAAATTCGCCCGGGCAACTCCTTCGTAACAACCGAGCCATTTTCCATGCACGTCGACGTTCGTTGCGTTCACTTCGAACCTTTCAATAGGGTTCATGGTGTTAAAATCGCCGGCGTTTGTGCCTTTGTTAGCTTCGGCGCCGCGAATGCTACCCCAGAGCCAGTTAGAAGCGCCGGAATGCCATCCATTGCCGCGACCGTTCAAAACAGAATACGTACCCACGAGCAATGCTTCAATTCCCTTGGCACCTTTAAGCTGGTCTTCATTCAACTGGCCAGTTACAGGTACCTCGAGGAATGAATCCTTACAGGCGTACGGAGACACCGCAAGAGTTGCGAGCATCAGTACCGTAAATACTTTCTTATAGATATTTTTCATAGTTATACTCTTTTGAAGCGTATTGAATCAAAGTCCAAGGTTCAAACCAACGTTAAACCCTTTCGTCACGGGAGGGTTACCAACGTCTATACCAAGCGTGGTATCAGCGTTACCTGCGACCCCGGGATCCAATCCCGAGTAATTGGAGAACGTAAACAGATTCGTTCCCTGGATGTAGAACCTCGCCCGCTCAAAGCCAAACTTTGACAGGAAAGAACTCGGGAAATTATAAGCGATCTGAAGATTTGTAAGGCGCGCATAATTACCATTCTCAACAAAGTATGACGTCGACTGTGTGTTGTTGCTGAAGTTGGAAATGTTTTCAAAGATGGGAACGGTATTTCCACCTTTCTCCGGCGTCCACGAATTCCTTACGTTAGTACCGATCGCTGCTCCGGTGAAGGACGGATAAAAGTCAGTAAACCATTTTGAAAAGTTATAGTTTTCAACACCCAGGAAGACCGCAAGAAACGTTTCCAGTTCGAAATTCTTGTAATTCAGTTTCAGGTTGATACCACCGTTGAAATCCGGCACGGGATCGCCGAGGTATACCCGGTCGTCTGCATTGACAACGTTATCACCGTTGACATCAGCAAAACGGAAACGTCCCACTGCTTTTCCATCTTGCGCGGGTGCACTTGCAACTTCCTCCGCGTTCTGGAACAGGCCAAGGACCTTGTACCCAAAATACGAAGAAATGGGCCGGCCGATTTGGTTCCGGATCAGGTTCCCGTTCCGGGATCCGCCACCGTCAAAATAGGTGACACCCGGTGCGAGCGAAACGATCTCATTCTTGAGGAAGGATGCCGTGGCCCTCGCTTCGAACGTAATTTGATTCACGTGTCCGCGCGTTATGATCTCGAAATCCACGCCGCTGTTTCTCATCTCAGCGATGTTCACAGACGGATCATTGGCAATTGGACCTACGACAGCAGATGTTTCAAGCTGATAAAGGAGGTCGCTGGTGTTCTTCTGCCACCAGTCGAAAACTACATCAAGCTTGCCATCGAGGAAGGAACCATCAAATCCCAGGTTGACCGATTCGGTCGTTTCCCATTTTGCGTTCGGGTTTCCGATCCGGCTTCGATAAATCCCGCCTGTGACACCTGAGTTCGATCCGGCAATGTCATATGCGGAGAGTCCGAGGCTGGAAGCAAACAGGTTGAACTGGTTTGCGGGGTCAACGTTGTTGGAGTTACCCATCTGACCCCATCCGCCTCTGATCTTAAGGTCAGAGATGAAGGACGTAGTAGACAGGAAGTCTTCTTCAGAAATACGCCACGCGGCGGAGAAAGCCGGGAAAACACCATATCGGTTATTGGAACCGAACCGCGACGAACCATCCCGCCTAACGAGTCCGTTGATCATGTACTTTTCATCGAAAGTATACTGAACGCGTCCGAAAACGGAGAAGAAGTTCACACCATTAATATAGCCGCTGTTTACAACTCTTCCAGATGCCTGAGTATTTCCTAGGTTAATATAGTTTGGATCCGTTATGAACGGGTTCAAGCCTGAGCCACTCAGGTCTCGGCGAACGCCAGTATTTAAAGCTTCGATCCCGCCAAGAACATCAATGGTGTGTTTTCCGAAGTTGCCCTTATAGTTGGCGGTGTTGGTGAATACCCAGTTATAGGATGCACTTGCATTTTCACCGTACGTAAAAGATGAGTTGTTCTCAGAGTTTTCGTATGTCGGCGGAGCGAAGAAATTCGTGTAAGTATTGAAGAACCCACCTCCGATGCTGCTCCTCAGCGTGAGTCGCTCGATCGGATCGAATTCAAGGTAAACGTTCCCTTGTGTCTGGACACCGTAGCCGCCGTTGTCTTTGATGCGGTCTCTGGCGGCAACGGGGTTTCTCGGGTTGTTGAATCCCTTCGCCGCTGTTCCGGCATAACCACCGAACTCGTCATAGACCGGAATGATGGAAGGCATCCGGAAGGCAGAGAGAAAATCGTTCTCTTCACCAGCCGCGCCCCTGCCACCGTTTCCACCCGTGAGTCCCTTAACCTGCACATAGGTTAATTGAATGTTCTCGCCGATGCGAAGGTTCTTTGCGAGGTCAAATTCGCTATTCAGTCGGAGCGAATATCTCTTGAAATTCTGATTCAACAGGATACCATCCTGATCTTGCATACCCAGGCCGAGGTAAAACGCGTGACGGTCGCCTCCACCTGCGAAGCTCAGCGAGTGCCTGTTGAGAGGTGCAGGCCTCGTGATCTCATCCCACCAATTTGTGCCGGCCTTGTTCGCCTTGATCACTTGATATACCGAACCTTTGGACAGGTCCACATTATATTTCGCTCTTTCGGCTTCCAGGTTTACCGTGCCGTTGACACCCGATGCAGATCCGACCGCGAGGTAGTCGGGCAGAACCGGAGTATTTCCGCTACCATATTGAGGATGGTCGTATTCTACTGCGTTTCCTGTCTGGAAAGCGGTGTTCTGTATTGCCTTCCATGTCCAATCCGCAGTTTCCTGGGGATTCAATATATTATCGACCTTTCCAGGTACGGTAACACCAAAAACACCGTCGTAGCTGATCTTAAGCTTGCCTGCGCCTTTCGATCCTTTCTTCGTTGTATATACAATCACACCGTTGGCAGCGCGTGCTCCGTAAATCGAAGCCGACGCTGCGTCTTTTAATACCGTAGTTGTCTCAATGTCGTCGGGATTAAGGAAGTTAGTATTTCCGACCGGCACACCATCCACAATAACCAGTGGCTCGTTACCGCCGAATCCACCAAACCCGCGGATCCTGACCACGCTCGACGTACCTGGCTGACCATTGGTAATGACGGTTACGCCTGGAACCCGACCTTGCAATTGCTGTTCAACGTTTCCGGAGGGAACTGCTACGAGTTCTCTCGGCTTTAACGTGGAGACCGCGCCCGTTACCTCTCTTCTGTTTTCCGTCGTATAGCCTGTAACCACAACTTCCTGCAGAGAAGCGACGTCTGGCTCGAGTGTAACATTAATAAGGGTTCGGTTATTGACATTGATCTCCTGTGTCTTGTATCCGATAAATGAGACCACCAGCGTCGCATCACCTGCCACGCTGAGCGAATACTTGCCATCGTTATCGGTGCTCGTTCCGGTATTAGTTCCGAGCACAAGGAGACTCACCCCCGGAAGGCCCTGACCGGTTTCGTCGGTCACGGTACCGGACAAATTAACCTGACCATGAGCTGTCAGCGTAAAGGCCATCATGCCCAGCGCCACCCAGCAAGTCATCAAAATTTTATATATACTTTTCATTATTTGCGATTTTAAGGTCATTCAATCACTGCAACATTCACGTTGTAAACGACTTTGTAAGTGACACCCGCCGCGCCCAGCCGTGTATCCACTACCGTGAGTTCAATTTTCACAGGGAGGGTATAGTTAACGTTCGAAGGAACGGCAACCACCAGGGAAGGACCGTCGACGACCTTGATGCTCGTCACTGTAACACCGACAGGCGCATCAATCGTAGCGGTGGTGCTGATCGCGCTGATATTCGCGCCCGGCATGATCCGGATGTCGTAAGTAAAGTCTGTCGGTTTGTCAATTCCGATCGGATCCGGATTGAACTGGGAAAACGACAAGTTCAGTCGCGGCGCGTCTGTAGCGTATACCGCATACGTTGCAGTGCCCGTGGCGCCAAGCGAATCTTCAGGATATACCACGAACTCTTCAGCAGTAGCATCCACCAGGTTCAACAAAGAATCCTGCTTTAACTTTTGCGTCCCCAGTTTCAGGTTTGCGAACACACCATTCAAAGCGTATCCAACACGAATGGAATCGAGTTTTTCAGAAGGCGTATCAAGCGTGTCGTAGATAACCACTGTTCTCGCGGAGTTGTCGACAGAGGCCCACAACGCTTTGTCACCCGCGTCCTTACTGGTTGCTTTTGCCGTTACAGACTTGATGGTGTTGTCTTTTTCTATGTCCGTAACAACGACTGTCACCGTGTAGCTGGAGGTCGTCGAGCCGTCGTCGGCAGTTACCTTATAAACTACTGGCGTCGAGAAGTTGTTGGCCGTTACTCCGCTTTCCTGCGTAGTTCCGCCGACACTTACCGTCGAAAAGGCCGACGCTGTAAATTTCGCCGCCAGCGCTGTCAGGTCCGTGCCATAGGGAACTGTTACTGTGATCGTCTTGGCGTCCTGATCAATTTCGGTTTTTGTACTCTTTTCGAAGCTGAATTCATCAAGAGAGCTGTCGTCACTTGTAATGACGATCTGAACCGGCTGTGAATCTGTATTCCGGATGGAACCGCCGTCTCCTGAGTGATTGTTGGTTCGGACGATCGCATTAAAAGTTCCGGGCCGGGCGTACGAAAATCGGACGACCGCGGTACCGTTCTCAAATGAGGGGATTAATATTCCCGCGTCGCCGTCATCAGCCCCATAGGGAAGCAGGGCAATGGCATCTGCGTTTACCTCGGAAATTGTAAAGGTAAACTCGGTGTCCCCTACCAAACCCGCCGTCTGGTCTACGGTCAAGGTGGATCTGGGAGGTGCTTCAACCTCATCGTCATTGCAACTGAGAGCTGACAAGACTGAGCACATCAACAAATAGTGAGTAAATCTTCTCATCATAATATAACTGGGTTTTGGGTTAGATAAGCGATTTGCACGACAGCGCAAACGTTACATAATACCAATGTAGCTATTTCTGAAGCTTTTTTGCAGAAACGCCCGTATTTTGTTGCACACCCGTTTGCACAAACGTTAGCGCTATGGGTCATGAGACTGCATTGGCCTCCCCTAAGGGTAGAAAACCCAACTGCTGATTTTGTGTGCGGACACACACGGGCGTCGTTTCGAATGAAGCGACAGGACGAAAGCAACCAACAATACAGTTTCTTTTTACTTCTTTTACGCTGCATATTCGATCCAATGAGAAGTATTGCTTTTATCATTGCCGCTGCCGTCCTGACTCTTTGTTGTGTAAGCAAGCAAAATGAACCGGAGCAAGTCGCGCGAAAATATTGCTCCACGTGCCACAGCTTTCCCGATGCGAGTCTGCTTGACAAACAAAGCTGGCGTGATGGTGTTTTACCGGAGATGGCATTCCGCATGGGAGTCGACTTCTCGCGACTTCATTCAATCGACGAGAATGACTTCAACGCAGTCCTCAATTCCCTGCCGGAATCTCCAATGGTCACGAAGGCTGAATGGAAAGCGATTGAAGACTACTATAACACTCAGGCGCCGGACACCCTCGTGGTTCCAACGCATCAAAAGATGTCGACGCTCCACCGGTTTAAGGCAGATACAATGTCATTGGCCATCAGCGGAAAAAATCTACTGACTCTATTGAAGTACGATACTCGAACCCATAAGCTTTTCGTCGGTACCCGCCTGGGAAAGTTATTTTCACTGAACGACGAGCTGCAGGTCGAAGATTCCCTGGATGTTGCAAGTCCGCCGTCAGCCCTGTTGAACAAAACGCCACATACCAGTATCTTATCCACGATGGGCATCATGGATCCCAATGAACAGCGGAAAGGAAAAATCATTCAGATCCACTCAGGAGAACAGGTCACACTGATCGACTCGTTAAAAAGACCTGTGTATTTCGAAGAGGCAGACTTGAACAATGATGGTGCAGAAGATCTCGTGGTCTCTGCCTTTGGCAACTATACAGGGGGACTGCTGGCTTTTGAAAAAACGGGGGACTCCTATCGCCGCCATGTTATCCATAATATGCCAGGTTCACGCAAGACAATCGTGGACGACTTTAACGACGATGGCCTGCCTGATATACTTACGCTGATCACGCAGGGTGATGAACAAATCGCTTTGCTGACAAACAGGGGGAATTTCAGATTCACCTATCGTGTACTCATGAGGTTTCCACCGGTTTATGGGTCGAGCTATTTTGAACTGGGAGATTTCAACAACGACGGACGTCGCGACATCCTTTACACAAATGGCGATAACGCCGATTACTCACCTATCCTTAAACCCTATCACGGTGTACGCGTGTTCCTGAACGACGGCCAGAACAAGTTCGACGAAACCTGGTTTTTTCCTATGAACGGTGCATCGATGGCCCGTGCGGTAGACTTCGACAAGGATGGAGATCTCGATATCGCTGCGATTGCGTTTTTTCCGGACTTCAAAAAAACCCCGGCGTATGGATTCATCTATTTCGAAAATGAGGGCGAAAAATTTACGCCGTATTATACCGAACTGGCCGCGACATCACGATGGATTACGATGGAGGTCGCAGACCTTGATGAGGATCAGGATCCGGATATCGTCCTGGCATCCCTCAACTTTTCGCCTGGTGTTCCGGACAGCCTCGTCCAGGGTTGGAAAGACAATCCAGTTTCGCTGTTGGTATTAAAGAATACGCTGAATGATGCGCCTGATCCCGACTGACAGCTGACGCTCAAGGTTGGAAGCCGAACAAACTGTTCAAGGTATTCTGTCCCACTTTCCGTCCCTGGGCCAACCCTTCCTCACAAGCGTCGCGATAATGGATGCCGCCGTACAACCTGGACATCGCAGCTTCATGTGCAGCTTCGTAGAATGAGTTGAAGGATCTTTCCGGCAATCCAAAATACACTTCCGATGTGTCCGTAAACCTGAAGTTATCACCCAGAAGATAGGTCAGCACCACCGATACGGACGACGACACTACACTGTGACCGCTGCTGTATTCCGGAAAGGGCGGAGTCTGAAGAAGCGGTCGCCACTCCGGGTCGAGGTATTTGTTGATCGCCGTCTCCGGACGGATCCGATGGCTGCGGAATTTCTCCTGCCAGCAACTGACGAACGCATCATGCAACGTAGTGGCTACTGCCGTGTGAATGAAGATTGCCGAATCCAGGGGAAGCTTTGCCTGCCTGCACGCGATGCCGGTGATCGCCATCCAGTGACCCCCCGGCGAAATCTTTTTCAACGCCGTCGCCATGTGCCCGTTAAAAGAAACTGCAAACGGGTTGCAATCCCAAAAACTGGCGATCGCCCTCTGCTCAGGCGTGAGATTGTTTACCACATCATAGACTTCCTTCATCTGAAGGTAAAAAGAACTGGCGGAATCCTTGCTGAATGCGGCCGGCGGCGGCGGAGCAAACTGTGCAGCGGAGTCGAGGAAAAACGGACGGACCGTTTCCCATCGCGGTTCAACGGCTGCCATATACGCAGGCGGAGTCGGGTACCAGTACCCCTCCCCTCGCTTCGGCGTGTAGCGCGCATAGGTGCTGAGCTTGTTGTATCCATCCACCCGCGACCAGGCAATCACCTGTTCTGAAATTTGCATTGCGTAACGCACCATCAGGTTCATCTCGCGATCGGAATAATTCCGGACAGACTTGAAATGGTCCACCAGGTCTTTCTTCTTTTCCTCGAGCATGTATCCGGAGGGCATCAGCACGCGCCCGATCTCCATCATCGCATAGTTGCTGCAAAATGCAATATCGATTTTCCTGGGAACCGTTACGACTGTGATACCAGGGTCGGTGGTAAATTTTCCATTCATAAACGGCACGTGTCCTTTGGCGAGACTGGCCGCCTGGTAAGCCCCAAACATGGCGTAGGCATACACCCTGCTCGCCGCCGGCGGATTGGTGCCGTCGTGTAACATAACCTCTGACAAGTTGAACACATGCTCTGTGAGCATCCGGAGGTCGTCTTCATTTGATTCTCCGTTTTGAGCCAGGCATTCAGCACCAGCCAGCAAGAGCAGCGTCGCCATCCAGCCGGTTCCTATCAGTACTTTCATGATTGGTATTTGTTTAAATCATGCCCATCAAGCCGTGTATTCAATCGTTGACAATAGTCCGTTATTGCATTGATCACTGCTCGGGCCAACGTTAGCGCAAAGAGGCACTACTAAAGTTAGGGATTCGGAACTTCTTCTGCAAAAGTTGGCGCGGCTCTATTGAGGCTTCCAATTCAGAGCAATGCCTTCTGTATTTGTCGTGGACTTCCGCAAACGTAACCAAAAGCACCTTTTCAAAACCAGCAGGAAGTTTATACACTATTGTTAGGATTTGCCGCCCGGTGTTGCTTTTTTGCGAAAAATTTGACTCGTCAAATCCCATTATCATGTCAAAAGTATTAAGCTATAGCCAGGCCGCTAAAGTCTTCACACACGCAAAGGCGAATCAATACGCCTTGCCCGCCGTGAACGTTACAAGCAGCCCCACCATTACTGCTTCCCTCGAGGCGGCCAAGGAAGTGAAATCGCCGATCATCATCCAGTTTTCCAACGGCGGCGGCGCTTTTTTCGTCGGCAAATCAGTTTCCAACAATGCGCAGCAAGCCTCCATTGCAGGATCCGTGGCAGGCGCCAAATACATTCATGACATCAGCGATCTCTACGGCGTACCCGTATTGATAAATACAGACCACGCGGCGAAAAAACTTCTGCCGTGGGTTGACGGAATGATAACCGAAGGGGAGAAATTCTTCAAACAGAATGGAAGACCTCTCTTCACCTCGCACATGATCGACCTTTCCGAGGAACCACTGAAAGAAAACGTCGAAACCTGCAAGCGCTACCTGGAAAAGCTTACGAAACTTGACATGTATCTCGAGATCGAGTTGGGCGTTACAGGCGGAGAAGAAGACGGCGTTGACAACACCGGCGTTGAGAGCTCGAAACTGTATACGCAGCCAGAGGAAGTCGCTTATGCCTACGAGGAGTTGATGAAGGTTAGCGAGAACTTTGTTATCGCTGCGTCATTCGGAAATGTACACGGCGTTTACAAGCCGGGTAATGTGAGACTCGAGCCTGTGATCCTGAAAAATTCGCAGGATTACATCCAGAAGAAATTTGCAACAAAAACGAATCCTGTCAATTTTGTTTTCCATGGCGGATCCGGTTCCGAGCCGGAGGCAATCCGCGAGGCAATCGGTTATGGCGTTGTGAAAATGAATATCGACACCGACATTCAGTGGGCGTTCTGGGAAGGCGTACACAATTATTATAAGAAGAACCAGGACTACCTCCAGGGCCAGCTCGGCAATCCTACGGGCGACGATTCTCCAAACAAGAAATACTACGACCCCCGCGTATGGATCCGCGAAGGAGAAGTATCGATCCGGAAGCGGTTGATCCAGGCCTTCGAAGAATTGAATGCTGTTGGCAAGCTTGAAAATGCCGAAGTTCCTGCGGCGTAGCACCGAGTCCTTACCACTGTTCTCCAATAAAAACAAAAAGGGACGCAAGTTGCGTCCCTTTTTTCGTGGTGAATCTTGACACCTACCCGACTACGTTCAGTTGCGGGTACGCGTGTATTTCCTGGACCGCCTCCGCGCGTTGGTGTACCCACATTTCCTGGAACACGAGGCTGGACCGATTCAGATGCTCAAATGTTCCTTCGTCCACTACCTGTCCGTTGCGCAGAATATAAATATAGTCGAACTGGGTGAGCAGATGCAACCTGTGAAGTGAGGAGATCACGGCCTTGCCTTCGAATGTTTCGAACATGCTCGAGTAAATCAATTTTTCCGTTCGGGGATCCACACTGCTTGTCGGCTCGTCCATAAGGATGATGTCGCTATTTCGCGCGGCCAGGATACCGCGTGCAAGTGCCAGGCGCTGCTTCTGACCGCCGGAAAGATTGACACCCTTTTCCTGGATGTAGGTGTCCAGTCCATCGGGCAATTTCTTCAGGACATCCGTAAACTGTGCTTCATCACAAACCTGCATGACCTCTTCACGGCTGACCGGTAGGCCGAGCGTGATATTATAGAGGATCGTGTTCTCAAATATTTCCGGCTCCTGCGGAAACAGCGTAACCGTTGAGCTTATATTCTCAATGCCAATCGGAACCGTGTTGTCGACAGTAATTGAAGCGCCGGGCAGCGGATTGTGGAGACCTCTCAGCAGCGACAGCAACGTGCTCTTTCCGCTGCCACTCTCCCCGATCAGCGCGATGCGCTCGCCTTTCCGAACTCGCACCGAAAGGTCGAACAGTCCGGTTGGTTTATTGTTAAGGTTCTTGTCAATGCGCAGAAAATTGAGTTTGTCAATTTCAATTTCCTGCCAGTCGGCGGGTAGATACTTCTCTTCCTTGCGTTTCGGCGCCTTGGCGAAGGTCTCTTCAATTTCCCGCACGTTCTGAATGTCGGTGTGGAACTTGACGATCTGGGTATACTGCGAAGCGATGTCATTAAAGACGCTCGTGAATTGCGTGACGTATCCAATGAGGATAATCAGTCCGCCGATCTGAAAGGTCTGACCTGGAACCCATTGCTGGTATACATATCCCAGTACCGTGACCGCATAGATCAGTCCGATCATCATTTGAGCGGTGAACCATTTCCATTCGTTCACAGTAGCATTTTTCTTGAAGGGCGGAAAGACCTCGGCCAGTTTGCTCAGAAAAGAAGCGTGAACGACTTTCTCAAGCCGCAGCGTGATGACCGTTGTTATATTGGACAAGGTATCAAACAATGTGGATGACACGTGGTGTTCGCGGTCGTTTACTTCCCGCAGCGACTTGATGAAGGACCTGTCAAATCTCACGATGATGAGGATCGTGATAAATCCGAGTACGATGCCGATGGTACCGAAGATCGGCGAGAAATAAATCATTGCGCCGAATGAAAAGACGAACTTACCAAAAGAGTACAGGTAGATAAACCCATTCTGGAAAAAGGCACGAAGCGCCTCATGCGCTTTACGCGACTTGCTGATGGTAGCGCCACTGTGATTCTCCTGGTGCCATTGCACCGGCAGATGCAGGATATTTCTGTACAGCTCTTCCTGGAAGTTGCGGCTGACGTTGAAGGCCAACTGTTGTTCCATCACCCGCGCCGGGCCATGCATGGACCACTCGAGCAAACGCAAGACGAGGTAACCGCCGGCGTATATCCAGGCCGTTTTAAGAACGGTGGCTCCATGTTCCTGGAGCTCCGTGACAAACCACCCGTAAAAAAGTGGATTCATGGCGACAATGATGTTTGCAACAACAAACATCGAGTAGATCAGGACGAACCGCTTCTTCTCATCGCGCGCATATTTCCATGCTGTAGCCAGCAAAGAAAAATAGGGATTGTTCATTCTAGTCAGTGGGGTTATGAATTCAACAACACAAAATTCCACCATCGCATCGCAGGAAAGAAGTTTAATGTTGCATGGATTCTTACATGCCGGGTGTAAGAGGCTACCGACCGGAGCACGTCACTGCATGCGAAACGTTTTGTAGAAAGTATTTCGCGAAAGACCGGAAACATCCCTGGACTTTTTGTCAGAAGCGTTTGTTTCAGACGTCCGTTGACTGTGGTGCCAAATTTTAAGGTGGACGAAGCGGTTAGCGGATATGAAGGTGGGCAAAAGCAGACCGTCGCCCTGAAAACAGATGGAAGATGGGCGTCATGCACGAACGAGCCGACTAAGAAATATCCTGAGCCTGAAATTATTAACGCATGGAACCTCAACCTAAAAAGCTAAAAATATTAACATGGCATATTCACGGCAGCTATTTATACTATCTCTCGCAGGGTAATTTTGAGATCTACCTTCCGACTCATGAAAAAAAGACAGAAGGTTATATTGGTCGGGGAGCTACCTTCCCGTTCGGAGAGAACGTAATTGAAGTACCCGCGGGTGAAGTGCGGGACTTGCCGCTTGACTGCATTTTGTTTCAAACACCGGCGAATTACCTTCGGGACCAGCATGAACTTCTATCGGAACACCAGCGGGCTCTTCCCGGAATCTACCTGGAACACGATCCGCCACAGCAAACCCCCACAAATACCCGACACGTTGTAGACAATGCCAACATAACGCTGGTTCACGTGACCCACTTTAACCGCTTAATGTGGGACTGCGGTAAAACTCCAACGCGTGTCATTGACCACGGCGTAATCGCTCCAGCCGCGGAATATACCGGTAAACTCGACCGCGGAATCGTCGTCATCAACAACCTGAACGAACGCGGCAGACGACTAGGGCTGGATATCTTCTTTGAAGTCAGAAAGCACATACCCCTTGACCTGATTGGAATGGACACGAGAAAAATCGGTGGAATAGGTGAAATATTACATCCTCAGCTACCCGATTTTATCAAAGATTACCGCTTCATGTTCAACCCGATACGGTATACCAGCCTCGGGCTTGCTGTCATCGAGGCGATGATGGTCGGCCTTCCTGTAGCGGGACTTGCCACGACAGAAATGGTTACCGTTATCCGGGATGGAACCTCCGGTATTTTACATACCGACCCTCAATACCTGATCGACCGAATGAAAAACCTTCTGGAAGACAAAGATCTCGCCTTGCGGTTAGGCCTGGCTGGAAAGGAGATCGCGTTGAAGCGGTTTAACATTGACCGTTTTACCCGCGATTGGTATAAGCTATTATCGGAAGTCATCCGGAAAAAGACGGAGTTGACGGCCGTTTAATGAAAGAACCTAGTCATGAAAAAACATATTGCACTTATCAGTGAGCATGCATCGCCGCTGGCCGCCCTCGGCGGAGTTGACAGTGGGGGCCAGAACGTATACGTTGGCGAAATCGCGCGGCATCTGACAGACCGCGGGTATGAGGTGGATATCTTCACGCGATGGGACAACGGCGAATATCCGCGGGTGATCACATGGATTCCCGGGGTTCGGATTGTTCACATCGAAGCCGGGCCAGTCGAGATTGTCGAGAAGGAGCAACTGTTCGACTATATGCCGCAATTCACTGAGAAGATGCTCGCCTTCATAAACGAAGAACGAATACAATACGAGCTGATCCACGCCAATTTCTGGATGTCCGCGATGGTAGCTGCCGACCTTAAACGTATTTTACGGATACCTTTCGTGGTGACATTTCATGCACTGGGATTCATCCGAAAAATGTTCCAGGGGTCTGATGACAAATTCCCGCCCGAGCGCACGGAGATAGAAAAACAAATTGTCGCGGAGGCTGATCAGATCATAGCGGAATGCCCGCAGGATAAAGAAGACCTTATTTTGTATTATCATGCGCCGCCGGAAAAAATTACCATCATACCGTGTGGTTTCAACCCGCACGAGTTTTATCCGATTGATCCACTCCTCGCGCGGAAGGTGCTGAAGCTCGACCCCGGCGAGTTTATCGTGTTGCAGTTGGGAAGGATCGTCCCCCGCAAGGGGATTGACAACGTGATCCGCGCGATGGGAAAAATAAAGCAGACGGCTACAACAGCCAGGCTTATCGTTGTAGGAGGTGAAACGGATAATGTAGACCCGGAACACAACCCCGAGATTGCCAGGCTGCAACAAATCGCTGAGGAAGCCGGCATTTCCAGGCAAGTGGTTTTTACGGGTCGAAAACAGCGAGACGCTTTAAAGTACTACTATGCCGCTGCCGATGTATTTATCACAACTCCATGGTATGAGCCCTTTGGCATCACTCCCCTGGAGTCCATGGCCTGCGGGACGCCGGTTATCGGTTCCAATGTTGGAGGGATAAAATATACCGTTGAAGACGGCAAGTGCGGCTTCCTCGTGCCACCCAACGATCCCGACCGTCTCGCTATCAAGATCTATGAACTTCTGCACGATGAAAGTCTCCGTGCGAAAATGCGTGAACACGCGCTCCGACGCGTCAACGTTCACTTCACGTGGTCCAAGATAACGGATATGATAGCCGCGCTTTACGAACGCGTGCTCCTTTCAAATCCTCTTACGAGGACAGTTAATGAAAACGCGCACCAGCTGATCCATGAAGGTTTCGAGCACGCCGCAGCCACCTTCCTTCGTGCAAAGAAAGCTTTGACAGTTCCGATGATGCAGGCAGCGGCACTACTCGTCACCTGCTTCCGCAAGAAAAACAAATTGCTCATCTGCGGGAACGGCGGAAGTGCCGCCGAGAGCCAGCATCTCGCGGCTGAACTCGTCGGTCGGTTTGAACTGAGTGAACGGGAAGCGCTACCCGCCATCTCTTTGACCGCAGACAACGCAGTAGTCACGGCGTGGGCAAACGACTTTTCTTATGACGAAATATTCGCGCGCCAGGTAGAGGCTCTGGGCCGTAAAGGCGACGTACTTTTTTGCTTTAGCACCAGCGGTGAATCTGTGAATGTACTCAATGCAATTAAGAAAGGCCGGGAAAAAGGGATGATGTGTATCGGTCTCACGGGCAAGGGCGGAGGGGATGTCGCACTCTACGCAGACGTCAGCATGGTTGTTCCTTCTAACAATACTCAGCGAATACAGGAACTCCATCTCCATGTTCTCCACACGCTGTGCACGCTGGTGGAAGAAAGTCTTTTTGCAAAACGACCGGTATTGCATCTGAACGGCAATTCGCCAAACGCATCCATGAACGGAAATGGAACCGATAAAGCACAGACCTTTGAAAAAACGGGTTAATATGAACAAGGCCGTATTCATCGACAAGGATGGCACGTTGATCGTTGACATCCCTTATAATGTCGACGCCGCTCTCATCCGGTTTCAATCCGGCGCAATAGAGGCCCTGAGAGAGCTGCGCGAACATGGATACCTTCTCATTCTGGTTTCAAACCAGTCCGGGGTCGCGCACGGATATTTCGGAGAAGCCGAGCTTCAGAATCTGAAAATCGAATTGCAGCGGATTCTTGAATCGTATGGCGTCGCGTTGGATGCCATTTATTTCTGTCCCCATCATCCCAACGGAAAGGTTACCCGCTATGCGATCGAATGCACCTGCCGGAAACCGAATCCAGGCATGCTGCTCCGTGCGGCCGCGGATTTTGAAATCGACCTCAATCGCTCCTGGATGATCGGCGACATCCTCAACGATGTCGAAGCCGGACACCGCGCGGGGTGCAGGACCATCCTCATCGATAACGGGAATGAAACCGAGTGGAAGCAGTCCGCGAATCGCCGGCCGTCGGTCATTGTCTCGACGCTGCAGCAGGCCGCTGAAAGTATTATTCACCAACGGGAACTGGCATGACGGACAATGCAGCACTTCGCGCTATAGACGGCTTTTCCGGAAAACGCATATTGGTGATCGGTGACCTGTTACTCGACATTTATCTGAAAGGAAAAAGCACTCGCCTCTGTCCGGAGGCACCCGTCCCGGTGGTTGACGTCATCGAAAAGACAATGGTGCCGGGAGGTGCCGCTAATACGGTCTGCAATCTCCGCTCACTTGGAGCAGAAGTGGCGTTTTGTACGGTGGTCGGTGACGACGCCGACGCTGACGATGTTATCCGGATGCTAAAAGAAATCAACGTCCAGGATGACAACATCATCCGCCATCCGGGGCGGAAGACTATTACAAAAAGCCGTGTGGTGTCGGGGTCACAAGTGATTACGCGCATCGACCAGGGCTCGGTAGAAGAGATCGACTCGTCTACAACCCGGGTGTTGATGAACCGCATTACACGGGAATATAAAAGGTGCGATGCCGTGATTCTTTCCGACTACGGAAAAGGAGTGATCACTCGCGCGCTGGTAAGAGAACTAGCGGGGTTGTGCGCGAACATGAAAAAATTTTTGGCTGTCGACTCGAGACGTCTTGGTTTTTTTGCGGAGCTGAATCCCTCCTTTGCCAAGCCTAACTACGAGGAGTTTGTCAGAGCGATGGATCTCGGCTATACAAAGGAAAGGATCAGGCAGGTTGAGGACAGCGCGGAAGGTCTGTTTCAAAAAGTGAACGCACCACTCATCGCCGTTACCCTTGATGCCGAAGGTACGCTATTGCTCGAATCGGGAAAACCAACGGTGCATATACCGGCGCCATACGTGGAACGGCCCCATGTGTCGGGCGCAGGAGACACCTACATTAGTGTGTTCGTCCTCGCACACCTCGGGTTTCCCGACGCCGTCCTGTGTGCCGAGATCGCCACTGCAGCAGCAGCTATGGCCATCCGAAAAGAAGGAACGACCCCTTGTACCGTTGCCGAATTGAGAAGTCATTTCAATCTCCACTCAAAATATGTTGCGGACCTGCAAGATCTCCGCACTATCTGCGACGTCTATCATCAGGCTGGAAAACGCATCGTCTTCACCAACGGGTGCTTTGACATTCTCCACAGCGGTCATGTGACTTACCTTCACCGCGCTCGGGCGAAAGGAGATGTATTGATCGTCGGCCTTAATACAGACGAAAGTATTAGACGCCTCAAAGGGCAAAACCGTCCGATTAACACATTGACCGACCGCCTGCAAGTTTTAGCGGGGCTCTCCTCCGTGGATCATATTATTCCGTTTGGATCGGCTGACGATGATACGCCTATACTGCTGATTCGGACGGTGAGGCCTGACATATTCGCAAAGGGCGGCGACTATACAAAAGAAAAATTACCAGAAGCAGAGACCGTTGAGGAATGTGGTGGGGAAATCGTCTTCATCGAACAGGTGCCGGATCACTCTACCACGCGGATCATCAACCGTATCACGGCGGCAACCAAAGATGATTTGCATACAAGTTTGTCGGGATCCGAGACATGAACACCTGGCAAGACTGCAAAAGAATTCTCTGCGTTCGTCCGGACAACATCGGCGACCTGCTGATGTCATCACCCGCCATAGCAGCATTAAAGGAAACTTTTGGAGCACACATCACGCTCCTCACGTCCACCATGGCGAAGGGCATTGCTCCGTACCTCCCGGCCGTAGACGAAATCCTTACCTGGAACGTCCCGTGGGTAAAAGGCACGAGCGCGATCCAGGAAGAAAGCTTTTATGGCATAGTCAAGACCCTTGAAAAAAAGAGCTTTGACGCAGCGGTGATTTTCACCGTCTTCAGTCAGAATCCTCTGCCGACAGCGCTGATGACCACGCTTGCGCGGATACCGAGGCGGCTCGCCTACTGTCGCGAAAATCCGTATCATTTGCTCTCGCACTGGGTCCCAGAAAAAGAACCGTACAGTTTTGTTCGCCACCAGGTGCGGCGGGACCTCGACCTGGTTGAGGCCGTTGGTGCGCGAACGTCGGATGAACGATTGCGCCTGAAACTGAAAGCTTTTCCCGACGAGCGCGTGCGGCAAGAACTTGTGCTCACCGGTGTCGACGTTTCAAAGCCATGGATTATCATTCATCCGGGAGCCAGCGAGGAAAAGCGTCAATATCCGGCAGCACTGTGGATTCGCGCAGGAAGCCGAATTACGCGCGAGCTTGGATACCAGGTTATCGTCACCGGAACAGAAGGCGAGCGCGCCACCGCGGAGAAGATTGCCGGCGAAATTGGCGCACATAGCTTCTCCGTTGCCGGAAAACTGACGCTCGAAGAGTTGATCACTTTGATACGCTTATCACCCCTTCTTATAACTGTTAACACGGGTCCGGCGCACATTGCAGCTGCGATGCAAACAAAAGTAATCGTACTCTACGCGCTGACGAACCCTCAGCACGCACCATGGAAGTCCATCGGGAAGGTCCTTCCTTTTTCCGTTCCTGAAGGACTCGAAAGTCAAAATGAAGTACTGCGCTTTATCCACATGAAATACTACAGCCAGAGGCGACTGATGGTCGAACCGGATGACATCGTCGTCGCAGCAGAAGATATTCTCGTCCGCAAGAACGAGGCGCTGATCAATGAACTCGTACTCCCGCCTGGAACAGACGCCTTTACGGAATAAGCAGCACCCTGAACTTCACCGACCCGTAAAACTTCCAGAAGAGAGAAAGAACGGGTATTACCGCAGAAGTAAAGATCATTTCAGAAATATGATTCCATGAATGAGACGTTGAACGCAGTCTCCTCGCCGCAAACCATGCGGTCATCAACAACCATCCTGTGACACCCGTCACTTTGATCACCGGTTTGTCCGTGAAAATGCCCACGAGAAGCAACACAAGAAAAAACGAGATGGCATAATAATGCCAGGGTGGCGTGGGTTCAATTTTTTCCTTGTATAGCGTGGGGTATTTCTTGTAGAGTAAAGCGTTGAACATACCTTTACGCTCCTCTCTGATAGAGATACCCCATGGAGCCTTTCTTACGGGATGAGTGACAGCGGCGCCAGGTACTTTGAGGATCGGGATCCCGTGTAGGATAAATTTGAATTGAAGATCGCTGTCCTCGCGCCATGCCATTCGAAAACGCTCATCGAATCCGGAAACCTTTTGCAACGCTTGTTTCGTGCACGCGCAGTTGGCCGTTATGAACTCGGCGGATGCCAATTGAGAAATATTTCGCTCATAGTCCGTCGGGTGTCCGTTGATTGGTACTATTGTTCGTCCAGAGAAAGCGACCTCTCCCCTTTCGCTTTTTTCATAAGCGGACCAAATGGCTTGCAACCATTCGTCCGAGGGAATACAGTCATCGTCGGTAAACGCGACCAGTTCAGCCTCGGCGAGCATCCATCCCAAATTGCGCGCAGCAGCTGGACCGGCTTTTACCGGAAGCGAGTAATATTTGATTGCGGGAAAGGGCATCGCATCGATCGCGCGCGCAGTTAATGCGTCTTCACCGTCGCTCACTACAACGATCTCAAATTTCCCTTTTGGATAATCCTGCTTGAGGAGAGCTTCCAGGCAGCGGTTAAGCAGGTTAGGCCTCTTGTATGTGGGGACCACGACTGAAATATTAACTGGTTCCATCTTTTAAGTGTCTGCGTGTATAAAATAAAAAACATGCCCCCGCGGTGGCATTGTATTCTTACACACACGGCAGATCCTTTTTTAACATGACTTCAAAAATCGCAATTTTCAGAGCGCTTTATCTCGGCGATATGCTCTGCATTATCCCGACAGCGCGATCCATTCGCGCCGCCTTTCCCGATTCCCAAATTTACCTGGTAGGCTTGCCGTGGCAGAAAGAGTTTGTAACTCGGTTCACCCGATATTTCGACCACTTCATCGAATTTCCCGGCTGGCCCGGACTCCCGGAACAAGCGCCGGATCGCGACAAGATCCTGGCGTTTCTCCTGGACATTTCCAGGTATAATTTCGACCTCGTCCTTCAGATGCAGGGTAACGGAGAAACGACCAACTGCCTTTGCATGCTGTGGAACGGCAAGCAAGTCTGCGGACTCAGAAAGCCGGGCGAGTATGCACCTGTCGACGAACTGTTTCCGGTTTCTGTCGATGGTGAGCACGAAGTCTTGCGATTTTTCAAGTTGCTGAACTCCCTGGGAATAAAATCGCAGGGAACACACCTCGAGTTTCCCATCACCGCGAAAGAATGGGCTGACACTCACTCCATGCTCGAAGGCGTCGGACTGCGCGCGCACGAATACGTCTGCCTGCATCCGGGAGCACGCGATAAGCGCCGCAGGTGGTCTGTCGATCATTTTGCCGTCATAGCAAATAAATTGGCGGCTCACGGTTATCGCGTCGTTCTTACCGGCTCAATCCACGAAAAAGAGATTTTGCAGGATCTTCAAAACAAAACATCCGCATCTTTATTCAATATTGTGGAAGCATTTGGTCATGTATCGGCCGGTGAACTGGCGGCAATTATTGCGGGTGCGCGTTTGCTGGTAAGCAATGATACGGGCGTTTCTCACATCGCCTCCGCGCTGAAGACTCCCAGCGTAATTATTTTTTCGCCGTTCTCGGACATCAACCGCTGGCGGCCTCTGAACGAAACAAAACACGTTGCGATACCGCATGAACAGGCAAACGACACCACAATTGTCTGGGAAAGTATCGTGAAAGTACTCGAGGAAATTCCCATAGGGATGAGCGCCAGCGCCCGGACATTGCCTTAGTCCTGATCCAACAGCATTTCATTTCCCAGCGAAGTCACTGATGACACCGTCTCAGACCGATCTGCGCCTTGCTTCTTCTCCACAACGAATGAACCGATGATCAGCGCATCGAATGGCGATGTCCAGAAACATTCGATGGCGTCTCGCGGTGACGAAACAATCGGTTTGCCGAGTGTGTTGAATGACGTGTTCACCAGCACCGGCACACCTGTGAGCGCATAAAATTCCCTGAGTAAAGCGTGATACAGCGCGTGTTGATCTGCATTTACCGTTTGAATACGCGCAGTTCCATCGACGTGTCTTACTGCAGGAATCCTGTCCGCCATCCCTTCCTTTACAGGGTAGACGAATAACATGAATGGCGAGTAATACGCACCTTCAAACCATTTATGGGCCTCTTCCTCGAGAACAACGGGGGCTACGGGCCGGAAGTCTTCCCGATCCTTCACTTCATTAAGGCGTGCCTGCATATCGGGATTAATGGGAGACGCCAGGATAGACCGGCTTCCGAGCGCACGAGGTCCGAACTCCATCCTGCCCTGGTACCAGCCGATGATCTTGTCTGCCGCCAGCATTTCAGCGGCCTCCTTCGCAACATTATCGAGCTTCCTGTACGGAACCTTGGACCACTTCAAAAACTTTTCAATCGCATCGTCGGAATATTCGGGACCCCAGTAAGCGTGCTCCATGGAAAAAACCCGGCGATCGGATTGCCGTGTGATCGAATCGATCCAGACTGCAGCGCCCAGTGCTGTTCCGGCATCACCCGCGGCTGGCTGCACCCACACTTCGCTAAACGGTCCGTGGTCCCGAAGGTAAGCGTTCATCACGCAGTTGAGGGCCACTCCACCTGCCATGCAAAGTTTATTGAGTCCTGTCTCGCGATGCAACCAAGTGGCCAGGCGCAGGACAGTCTCCTGCAGGACAAGCTGCAGCGAATGCGCAATGTTGAAATGATGCGCTTCAAAGGTGTCACCTTTCCTCCGCATCGGCCCGAACGCTTTCTCAAAGTCAAGATGGTCGATGTGATATGTGCCGTCGTCAGCGACGTGGATGATGCTGCGGAAAACATCCGCGAATTCAGGCTTCCCATAAGAAGCCAGCGCCATAACCTTGTACTCATCGGAAGAGTGAAGAAATCCCAGCTGCGTTGTCATTTGTTCATAGAGCAGGCCCAGCGAATGCGGCATGTCTACTTGTCTGAGTAGCCTGAGTGTGTTTCCCTCGCCGACGTAATATGAAGTCGTCGCCTTTTCACCGCGTCCGTCGATCGTCATTACAGCAGCCTCTTCGAACGGCGAAACAAGAAAAGCACTGGCCGCGTGACTAAGATGATGATCCACAAAATGCCACTTGTCCGCATCAATCTTTGCACCGATAAAACGCGGCTGCAGGTGATGCGGCCACCCGTCTGCTAATTGCGCCGGCGCGTTGACGATATAGGTGAGGAACAGGGGATCCCACGGATTCGACCAACCGTTCAAGCTCATTTCGCCCGGCTTTAAAGGCAGCTTGATATACCCCGAAGCCAGGTGATTGTCATGGAGTAAAAGATAGGGGTCAAATGAATACGCGAAATGGTCTACATCATTGATGTGAATTCCCGCGACGCCGAGACAATAGTCAATCGCGTGAAAGGGAAGCTCAAAGGTGGTAAAAGGTACCGGCCTCTTCCCGTGTTTGATATGTGTGAACCGCTCGTCCTCCGCAGCGGCCAACAGCTGGCCATCTTTCAGGATACAGGCGGCGGAATCGTGAAAAGCGGCATTAATTCCAAGAACGTACATCGATCAATTTTTTTTCTGCAGCCAGTCAAAAAAACCATTCCGGTGCTGATTCGACCTCAAACGCTGACTGCGGCTGCGGTTGACATTCATTCACCCGATGGGGGAAAATTTCTGCCTTGTGTAGTGGCTATATGGCGCCTCGGTGGAGAAAAAGGCGGGGAACGCTTTTTTTTAAAAGGCTTGGTCGCTTTCAACATGCTATCATGAGAGCAACGGTAAAAGAACGATCGGCAGAAAGAAAACCGTCGACGTTGAACAGTCAAATAAATAAAACATGTATGAAAAAAAACAGATGGATTTATGCAATGGTAATAGCAGCCTCATTGGGATGGGCTGCCTGCGATGACGATGACGACAATCCGCTTGACAAACCCGAGCTTAGTCAAACCGATAAAACGTTTGTCGAATTTGCAGCACAAAGCAACATGTCCGAGATCGAATTCGGAAAATTGGCAGCTACAAAAGGAACGCATGAGGCTGTGAAAGCTTTCGGCGAACAAATGGTCAGTGAACACGAGACAGCACAAGACGAGTTGGATGATATCGACGATGACTTCGACAATGTCGACTGGCCCGAAGAACTGAATGATGAACACGACTCGATCATGACAGAACTCAATGAAGCCGCGGCGGGAATCACATTTGATACTTTGTATTTGAAAACGCAAATAGTGATGCACGAAGTCGCGGCGCAAAAGTTCTCAGCTGCCACTACAAACACGACGAATGCGAGAGTCAAAGCGTATGCGAATAAATACCATCCGGCTATCGAATCGCATCTTGAGAAAGTGGATAGCATTCAGGCGGTCGTTGTTGTAGCAAATGCTACCGCGGGAAGCGGGGACAACACTGGCACCGACGGAACGGATACCAACGGTGACGGTACCACTGATGGAACGGATAACACAGCCGACGGAAACAACTAAGTTCATATATCAGCAACCTGTAATCCCGGGGTCCTTATTGAGTCTCCGGGATTTTTTCCAGGCCGTTACCTGATGCGGGGGACGAAAATTTTTTAAGCCAGGTTATTGTAGATCGAATCCAATACCCGTGTAAAGTGTGCGAAGTCATTCTTCGAAAGGCCCTCCCACGCTTTGAGGCGGATTTTTGCGATCTTCGGTTTCATTTGTTCAACTTTTACGCGGCCCTGGCGGGTAAGCGATACCTGAAAGCTGCGGCGGTCGTTCGGATGCTGTTTTCGGGTTGCCAGTCCTTTTTCACAAAGGAGGTCAATGATGCGTGTAAGGGTTGGGTTGTCTTTGAAGAGAATTTCAGCAAGTGCGTTTTGCTTCATACTCTCGTTCTCATACAAATGTTTCATCACCAGCCACTGATCAACGGTGACGTTAAACTTTAACTCTTTAAACTTTTGTTGAGCGTATTGCTTGACACGACGGGCGGTCCGGTCCAGCAGAAAGGAATAGGAATTGTAAAGCTCTTCGTTCATGTTGGGATTCGTTGGCGATGGCTGGACGAAATTAATGCTTTTCAGCCGAAGTAGTACAGGGAGTATTCATCTCAGAAGAACCCTCGAACGGAGTCGCGATCAGGAATTCTCCGCACCCACCTGCAACACGATATCCTGAAGTCGCGAACTGATCTTCACCTGGCAGGCCAGCCTGCTCTGCGCGTTTGCGGAAGGTAGGGTGTCGAGCATATCGAGTTCGGCATCCGTCGGCGCTTCGAGCTGCTCCAAGCCCTGAACGACCTCGATATAACACGTTGCGCACAAGGCCATCCCTCCGCAAGTGGCTTCAATCGGATAGTCGGAAGCCTTGAGCACTTCCATAAGGTTGAGGTTTATGTCTTCCGGCACCTCAATCATTTTTTTTTCGCCGCTTCGGGTCAGAACTTCAAAAGTAATCATATATGGAAATCAGAAAGCGTTCACACCATTGACCGTGGTGTATTTGAAACTCAGCTTCTGGTCGGGGTAAACAAACTTGAACGCACTCTGCGCCATGAGCGCCGCCTCGTGAAACCCGGACAGAATGAGCTTGAGTTTGCCGGGATACGTGTTGATATCGCCGATTGCAAAGATGCCAGGTACATTGGTTGAATAGTCGATTGTGTTCACCGGAATTGCATTCTTATCCAACGTCAGCCCCCACTCGCCGATGGGACCCAGCTTAGGACTCAGACCAAACAGTGGAATGAGGTAATCGGATTGAATCGTGCGAATACTTTTATCTGAGCTTATGCACGATACTGCATCCAGGTGACCATTCCCCGAAACACCAGTCAGGTTGGTGCTCAACAACAGATCAATCTTTCCGCTGCGCGCGAGCTCGAAAACTTTTTCGGCGGAATCCGGCGCGCCCCGAAATGTCTCATTGCGGTGAATGAGCGTGAGGTGTTTTGTCAGAGAAGCCAGGTGAATCGTCCAGTCGAGGGCAGAATCTCCGCCACCGGTGATAACGAGTCTCTTTCCACGAAATGCTTCCGGATCCTTAACAAAATACGCGATGCCTTTCCCCTCGAATTTGTCCAGGTTCTCAATCTCAGGTTTTCGCGGCTCAAAGCATCCAAGACCGCCGGCGATGACCAGCGCCTTACACGCGATAACAGTCCCATCTGACGTCGTCACCTCGAAAGAGCCGTCTTCCAGCCTGAGAACACTCGTCACCTTCTCACCCAGCGTAAAGCCCGGCTTGAAAGGTTCGATTTGTTTGGCGAGGTTTTCAACCAGCTCGCCCGCTTTGATCTCGGGGAATCCCGGAATATCATAGATCGGCTTTTTCGGATAAATCTCGGTAAGCTGCCCGCCAATCTGGGGCAACACATCGATGAGATGGCAACGCATCTTGAGCAGGCCAGCCTCAAAAACGGCGAAAAGTCCCACCGGACCGGCTCCGACGATGGCAATATCAGTTTTGATCATGAGTCTCTTTCAGTGACAATTCAAATTTAGTATAATAATTATTCGTACAACAACTATTAGCACAAAAAAGATGCAGGCGTGAGTCCTGCGGCAGGCCCTTTTCAGACCATTTTAAAACGGGACGATGGTAATATCTCCGCTCTTTTCCAGGATGGCATACTTGATGTCCTTCATTTTTTCCAGGCCGAAATACATACGCGCCGCTTCCAGGATGTCGTCTTCGGAGACCTTGGACTTTTTCATTCGTTTTGTCAGGGGCTTTCCTTCATCAACAATGATCAAGGGCAGCCCTTCAGTCACCTTGCCAAAAAACGGAAAATTCTCTTTGAGGAGCGAGAAAACGAGGTCGGTGGTCGTCAGGGTAACAATCAGGATTAATGCCCCTGTCAGCGAGTAGTCATGTCCGACCAGTGCCTGCTGCGTCACCTCACTGATAATCAATAGAAGCACGAGATCGAAGGTCGTGGCCTCGGACAAGCTTCGCTTCCCCATGATCCTGAACAGGAGCAGAATAAATACATAAATGGCCAGACCACGCAAAACAGGATTCATACGGCTACGGGTAGATGTACGGACTAAGCTTAAAGTCGGTATTATTGACAGAAATGCCGGTGTGAATGCGGCCCCGGATACCCTCGCGGGTGGTGAAAAAGAAAACAAGGCGTGCCTGGCCTTTTGCCGGAAACTCCAGGATCGTATACCCGCTTTCAATCCTTTGACTCGATGGTTCGGGGGTCATCCTGTCGAACTTGTAGACATCCAGGAAATTGGGCGCAAAGGCAATCCGGATCTTCCCGCTGATATCGTGTGAGACAATCTCCAGTTCGGTATCAGCTTCGCTGCGCAGGAATTTCTGGTACAACACCGTAGTACCGCCGGCGGCCAGCTTTGTCTCGCTCAATAATCCGTTGCCGAAAAGTCCCAGTATCGCGCAAACCAACACGACGAGCATGAGACCCCACCCGATCCGCTGTATGATCCAGCCGGTCTCATGAAGGTCAATGTCTTCCTCAATCTCGAGGGAAGTATTAACCCGTTCGATTTTTCTGCTCATCGAAAGATATTTCCCTTGCGGGTAAAATATGTGTGCCCGGTATACCCTACTCACTCTCAACGATTTCGTAGGTTGTCGCCTATGCAGTCGGATCAGCTATTGCTTTCAGCGAGGTCAAGGGTCTGAAACACTACCTCCAGGAAGTGCTGCATAGCAAAAGGCTTTTCCATAAAGCCGTCCGCTCCAGCCTCCACCGCCTTGCCCATAACATCGGGATCTTCAGAAACAACGATCACGGGCACTTCATGATAATTGGGGCTGACCTTTATAAACCGGCAGATCTCGAGGCCGTCTACATCGGGAAGACTCCCGTCGATAATAAAGAGGTCGGGGACGACAAACCGGTTCTGGAGAATGCAGCTCCCGGTCTGCAGCACATCGACGTCGAAGCCGACGGAGGCCAGGGCAATATTCAAATCGTTCAAAATATCCGGATCACCTTCGATGACCAGTATCTTCAGCGGCTTTCTTTTCTCCCGTTTCATACCGCATCGATTAACATAATCGCGTGGAGCAATTCTTGTTCCATCACATGACGACTATTTTCGGTTTACTATCGACTGATGCAAAGCTTTGCGACAAAAAAGACCTTGATTAAAAGCCACTTATGTCTTTTATTGGATTCGAAAACAAAGAGAAGTTAACATTGTAATAATATATATGAAGGGGATTGAAAGAATTGCGGGCGTGTGCATGCTGTTGTCAGCGATGATTAGTTGTCGACAGAGTGACGAAAGAAAAGCCTCGCAACCTGTCGCGGACAAACCTGCAGAGGAGATAAGCGGGATGGTGTGGGTACCAGGGGGAACTTTCATTATGGGCACTGACGAGGAAGAATCCTACGGCCACGAACGCCCCGCACATCAGGTGAAGGTGGACGGTTTCTGGATGGACGAGACGGAGGTCACCAATGCACAATTCCACGCATTCGTAGAGGCAACCGGTTACACAACGGTAGCAGAGCGCAAACCGCGATGGGAAGATCTCGCAAAACAATCGCCTCCCGGCACTCCACCACCACCCGACAGTCTGCTAGTACCGGGTGCCCTGGTATTTGCGCCACCCGGACAACCCGTCATGCTAAACGATTATTCCCAATGGTGGCGTTGGCTTCCCGGGACAAACTGGCGACATCCCGAGGGCCCCGGCAGCAACCTGGATGGACGGATGAATTACCCCGTCACGCAAATCGCTTATGAAGATGCACAGGCATACTGCAAGTGGGCTGGCAAGCGGCTGCCGACCGAGGCGGAATGGGAATACGCCGCAAGGGGCGGTGCCGCGCAACAGCGATACCCCTGGGGGAATGAGCTAAAACTGCAGGGTAGATTCATGGCCAACACCTTCCAGGGAAGTTTTCCGAATCACAACTCGGCCGAGGACGGTTTTGAAAAACTCGCACCGGTGCGCAGCTTTCCCCCCAATCAATATGGATTGTATGACATGATTGGAAATGTATGGGAGTGGACGAGCGACTGGTATCATGTCGACTATTTCAAGCAACTCGCGGCTAACAAGGTCAGCGTGAACCCAACGGGACCTGGCAAACCGTACGACCCGAATGAACCATACGCCATCAAACGCGTGTCCAAAGGTGGATCTTTCCTCTGCGCCGACGACTACTGCATAAACTACCGGCCCAGCGCCCGACAAGGCACTTCCTTCGACTCCGGAATGTCCAACCTCGGATTCCGCTGCGTTAAAAGCCCGACTACGCCTCAACCGCACACGCCATCATAGGCTTCGTCGGATAATGCCCGACTACGCCTCAACCGCACACGCCATCATAGGCCCGACTACGCCTCACCGCGCATTCCACTCGGGCTTCGTCGGGCAAGCTTTTTGCTTTTTGCTTTTTGCTTTATGCTTTATGCTTTTTGCTTTTTGCTTTTTCCAAACGATTAGGCTATTTGCCGCAACACATACTGCAGGATCCCGTTGTGTTTGTAATAATCAACTTCGATCTTGCTGTCCAGCCTGCTAATGACGGAGAACTCCCTGACCTTCCCGTTCGATGCTTTTGCAGTAACCGTCAGCGTTTGTCCCGGCTTGATACTATCGTTGAGGCCGGGGATCGAAAACTCTTCGGTGCCATCGAGTCCCAGCGTTTCCGCCGTCTGGTCGGGAAGATATTGGAGGGGAAGCACGCCCATACCCACCAGGTTGCTGCGGTGAATCCGCTCATAGCTTTCCGCGATGACAGCCTTTACACCGAGGAGATACGTTCCCTTCGCTGCCCAGTCGCGTGAAGATCCGCTTCCATATTCCTTGCCGACGAGGATCACCAACGGCGTGCCGGTTTCTTTGTAGCGAACAGCCGCGTCGTAGACCGTCATCTCCTCATTCGTGGGAAGATAAGTCGTGTAACCCCCTTCACGCGTGGCGAGCCGATTCTTGATGCGCACGTTCGCGAAGGTTCCGCGCACCATGACCTCGTCGTTGCCGCGCCGGGACCCATATGAATTGAAGTCATCATGGGAAACGCCACGTGCGAGCAAAAATTTACCTGCCGCGGAATCAACACTGAACGCGCCCGCCGGAGAGATGTGATCCGTTGTAATTGAATCACCCAACACAAGCAGGGCTCTTGCATTGACGATCGGTTTTAACGGCGCGGGTTTGTCGGGCAGGTTAACGAAGAAGGGCACTTCTTTTACATACGTAGAAGCGGGATCCCATTGGTAGGCTTTGTCGGTCGGCGCTTGAAGATTTCGCCATTGCTCATTGCCATCGAAAATTTCGCCGTAGTTCTTGCGGAAATATTCCTTCTTCACAACGCGGCCGACTACTTCCTGAATCTCACTTTCAGATGGCCAGATGTCATGAAGAAAAACCGGGCGTCCCTTGGCATCGGCACCAAGGGGCTCTGAAGCCATGTCGATGTCCATTCTGCCGGCGATTGCGTAGGCCACTACCAGCAACGGCGACATCAGGAAGTTCATCTTGATCTGCGGATGGATGCGCGCCTCAAAATTGCGATTGCTCGACAGCGTTGCGGCGACGATCAGGTCATTGTCGGATACCGCCTGGGCTATCGGGTCGGGCAGCGGTCCTGAATTTCCGATACAGGATGTACATCCATATCCGACAACGTTGAAGCGCAATTTTTCCAGTGATTGCAGCAGGCCGGATTCCTGCAGGTAGTCGGTCACGACTTTCGAACCCGGCGCCAGACTTGTCTTGACCCAGGGTTTTACATCGAGACCCTTCTCCAGGGCCTTGGCGGCCAGCAATCCTGCGCCGATCATAACATCGGGATTGGAGGTATTCGTGCAACTGGTAATGGCGGCGATTGCCACGTCACCATCGCTGAGATGGAAGGTTTCACCGTTGTAGGTTACTTTCACACTGCGCATGTCGTCGTGCTCCACATCCTTCACTTCGGATGGCGCAACATTACCACCTTCGCTTGCCCAGCGATTCAGAGGCCGATCAGAAAACTGAACATACTTGCGGAAATATCTTTTCTCAATCATCTCACTGATCACTTCCTTCGATTCGCGCAAGAGTATCTTGTCCTGAGGGCGACTCGGTCCGGATATCGCAGGCTCGACGGAGGCGAGGTCCAGCTCAACGATATGGCTGTACGTTATCTTGTCTTCGTTTTCGCGCCACAGCAGGTTCTCCTGCGTATAGCGCCGGGTTAACTCAATGACTTCTGCGGGCCGGTTAGTCTTATCGAGGTATTCAAGCGTCTTATCGTCGATGGGGAAATAGGTAATCGTGCAGCCAAATTCCGGAGACATGTTTCCAATCGTAGCGCGGTCGGGGACAGACAGTGATCGCAGTCCGTCGCCAAACACTTCCACGAATTTTCCCACCACTTTTGTGCGGCGCAGTAACTCCGTAATCGTCAGGACAAGGTCGGTAGCCGTACTGCCAACCGGTAACCTTCCCTTGAGTTTCAGGCCGATGACTTCGGGAAGGCTGAAGAATTCCGGCTGGCCGAGCATGGCAGCTTCCGCTTCGATACCTCCCACCCCATAAGCAAGTATTCCCAGCCCGTTCACCATGGGCGTATGCGAGTCTGTTCCCACAAGCGTGTCGGGGAAAGCAACGCCGTCTCTCTCCACCACGCACTTTGACAAATACTCGAGATTCACCTGGTGACAGATTCCCATGCCAGGTGGAACGACCGAGAAATTGTTGAAGGCTGTCTGCGCCCACTTCAGAAAACGGTAACGCTCGCTGTTGCGCTCGTATTCCTTATCAACATTTTTCTTGTACGCGTTGGGATTTCCAAAATAGTCCACCTGCACAGAGTGATCGATGATGAGGTCGACCGGAATCAAAGGGTTTATCTTTGCAGGATCCTTTCCTTTCCTGGATAATTCGCCGCGCAGCGAAGCGATGTCCACGATAGCGGGTACACCGGTAAAATCCTGCATGAGTACCCGGGCCGGTTTGAACGGGATATCGATTTCAGCGGGCTGTGGACTCCACTTTAGCAGGGTGTTCACGTGTTCAGTCGTGATCACATAGTCGTCGTAATTTCGCAAGACGTTTTCCAACAAAATCCGGATCGAGAAAGGCAAGTGTGCGATTGGGTAACCTTTTTCCTGCAGAGCGCGCAAACTGTAGTATGAAAGGGTCTTGCCGTTGACATCCAGCTCCCTTTTGATTCCGAGAAAATCCTGATTCATGATAGTGACCTTTAATGTGAGAGAACGGCTGCAGTGAATCGCCGTCTACACGGGAACATCTGCTGCCGCTAATAAGTTTAGTGAACTATGCACTTCCGCCGGATGCTACTCCTCGCGAATCTGACGGATCATCTGATTGGTAAATCCCCACTCATTGTCGTACCAGGCCATCACCTTTACCAGGTCGCCATCCACGACCCGTGTGAGCCGGGAATCCACCACGCTGGCAAAAGCGCTTTTTACAATGTCGGAGGAAACCAGCGGCTCATCCGAAACCTGCAATACTGCTTTGTACCGCGGTGTTTTCGATTCTTCCACCAATATAGTATTAATTTCTTCTGGCGTGGTATTGCGCGCCGCGATCAGCGTAATATCCGACATAGATCCCACCGGTACTGGCGTGCGAATGGAAACGCCGTCGAACTTTCCATTCATCTGAGGCAGCGCCTTGGCCGTAGCAATAGCGGCGCCGGTCGATGAAGGAATCAGGTTTACTGCCCCGGCTCGACCCATGCGGAGATCCTTCTTCGAGGGCGCGTCAACAAGCGCCTGCGAAGCGGTGTAAGCGTGAATGGTATTGAGAATCGCCTTCTTTATGCCAAGTCTCCTGTCGAGGATCTCCACAACGGGTCCGACATTGTTCGTTGTACAACTTGCACAGGAAAATATTGCCGTCTTTCCATCACTTGTGTTGACACCATGCACAACGGTAGGCGTATCCTTACTTTTTGTAGGGCCGGAGATCACTACGGTTTTCGCGCCGGCGTGAATGTGCTTTTCCGCATCTTCGCGGTTTGTAAAAAAACCGGTGCTCTCGATGACAACCTCCACGGTGAGGTCGTTCCAGGGGAGTTTCGCGGGATCTTTCTCATTGTAAAACGGAATCTTTTTCCCACCGATGACAAGGTTGTTTCCTTCAGCTTTCACGTCTCGTTCATAAATTCCATATACGCTGTCATACTTTAGCAGATATGCCGCGTTTTCGACTGTCATCAGGTCGTTCAAGGCTACGATTTCCATATCCTTGTAGTCCATCATTACTTTGAGCGCAGCTCTGCCGATCCGGCCAAATCCATTTATTGCTATCCTTTTCATGTTGTTGTGTTTGTTTGTCAGTCTAAATAACTACCACTTCAATAATAAAATCGTTCTCGGATATCACTTTCTTTTGAATACCTTTTCAATCTCCACAGCCCAGAATACAACTGATGAAACTGCTATTGTTAGTCCCAACTCACCCGCCGACAGTGGATAGGTGCGGAACACCCGATTGAAAAAGGGAATGTAGATCACCATCATCTGCAGCCCGGCGGTAAACGCAATTGCAAACAGCATCGGCTTATTTGACCACCAGGGGCCCCTGAATGCCGATCGCCGGTTTGAACGGATTGCCAGAACATGGCCCAGCTGGCTGAAGCACAAAACCGTAAACGCCATGGTTTGCCAATGGCTGCCGGAATGCTCGATTGCATACCATTGCATTCCGAGCGTAATGAGTCCCATGAGCAGGCCCACCCACAGGATATGCCAGGCCATTCCGCCTGCGAAAATATTTTCTTTAGGTTGTCGCGGAGGGCGGTTCATGATGTTGGGCTCCGCTTTTTCCGATGCCAGTGCGAGTCCCGGAAGTCCATCGGTAATGAGATTGATCCAGAGAATATGTATCGCGAGAAGCGGGATAGGCAGTCCGAAAAATGGAGCGAGGAACAACGTCCATATCTCCCCGGAGTTTCCCGTCATAATGTACTTGATAAACTTCAGGATGTTGTCGAAAATGCGCCTGCCGTGTTTCACCGCCTTAATGATGGTGGCAAAGTTGTCATCGAGCAAAATCATGTGCGATGCTTCCTTCGAGACTTCGGTGCCGTTGATGCCCATAGCGATGCCGATGTCGGCGTTCTTGAGAGCGGGCGCATCGTTGACGCCGTCTCCGGTCATGGCGACAAAGTGATTTCGTCCCTGCAGCGCACTGATAATGCGCAACTTTTGCTCCGGGCTGACGCGCGCATATACGCGAATATCTTCAACCCGGCTGTTGAATTCATCATCGTTCATCTTCTGAAGCTCCGGGCCGGAAATGATGAGATCCTTTTCGGAGGAAACAATCCCGAGCTGCCCTGCGATTGCCTTTGCCGTCAGCTTGTGGTCACCGGTGATCATTACGGGCTTAATACCCGCACTCTTGCACTCCGCCACTGCCCTCCGCGCTTCGTCCCGCGCGGGATCGATCATGCCGGCGATGCCAATGAACGTCAGCGACGACTCAATTTCCGCACTCTTGCTCATCGGTGGCAAGTGCGAAAAAAAACGCAGTGCATAACCCAGCGTGCGGTAGCCCCTTGTCGCCATGTCGTCAGCTTTCGCTTCAAATTCAGGAATGAGACGCTGTTGCGCATCGCTAAGTTTGTGGAAGAGCACATCGACCGCTCCCTTCACGATGGCTATGAATCCGGCATCCACCCGATGAATTGTCGTCATACATTTCCGTGTGGAATCAAAGGGCAGCTCGGCGACGCGCGGATACTTCTGCTCCACACTTGCGCGATCATAGCCGTGTTCCTGCGCATAGATCGCCAGTGCCACTTCCGTCGACTCACCCACCCATAAGGCGTCCTTGTCTTTCGTTACATCGTTGTTCAGAGACATGGCGTGCACAAGCAGGTCCTTATTCGCAAAGTCGACGTCAGGCAGCACACCCTCTCGAGCCTCGTAAATCTCCTGCACGGTCATTTTGTTCAGCGTAAGAGTTCCCGTTTTATCCGAGCAGATGTACGTCACAGAACCTAACGTTTCCACGGCTGGAAGTTTCCGGATCAGGGCGTTGTTCTTTACAAGTCTTTTTGCGCCGAGCGCGAGCGCGATTGTAACAAGAGCGGGCAGCGCCTCCGGTATCGCAGCAACAGCCAGCGAAATGGAGGTTAACAGCATGACAGACCAGGGCTCACCGCGTTGCCAGCCTACGAAGAAAAATATCGCGCAAAGGATAAGGATCGCGATGGTCAGCACTTTTCCAAATGAATCAAGTCTTTTCTGAAGCGGTGTTTTTACCTCTTCCGACTGTATCATGCTCGCGATCTTGCCGAACTCCGTGTTCATCCCGGTTTCAACGACGTAGCCAACGCCGCGTCCGTTCGTGACCGACGTCCCGCGATATCCCATGTTCAACCGGTCACCCAGCGCATACTCACCGGATGGCAATGCATCGGTCATCTTTTCGACATTGAGTGATTCACCCGTCAGGGTCGACTCATCAACCTTAAGGGTATGCGCCTCCACGAATCTCAAATCCGCAGGAATGATGTTGCCGGCCTCCACGACAACGACATCTCCCGGCACGAGCTCATCCGCGACGATATCGACGGTCTGGTTATCGCGTGTTACACGGGCGTGGCTGGCTGCCATTCGCTGAAGTGCTTCCATCGCCTTCTCCGCGCGAAACTCCTGAACCACTCCGATCACTGCATTGACGATGACGATAGCAAGGATTACGATCGCATCCGTCATATCGCCGATGAAACCCGATATGACAGCGGCCGCAATGAGAATCAGGATCATAAAATCCGTAAACTGATGAAGCAGCATCCCGACCACCGTTTTCTTTTTTCCTGATTCCAAAGTATTTTTTCCATGACGCGCCAATCGATCACGGACATCTTCAGCAGAAAGTCCGGCGAGACTTGTTCCCAATTCCTTTTCAACTTCAGAAACAGACTTGAGATAGTATTCCATGAGTATTGGGATGCATTAGAGCAGAGGTGACAACAACCTTGCGACGCGTTCAGGAAATTGCTTGAACACAGGTCGCTGACGCCAGGTTTCCGGCTGTATCTTTACGGATTTCTGCAAGTCCTCCGCGAAAGTAGCGCGCAATTCCCCGGCGAACTTCGGCCCGTAAACGATAGCATTCACTTCAAAATTCACATCGAAACTTCTGAAATCCATATTGGCGGTTCCAACGATAGAAATCAGATCGTCGATCACCATCGTCTTTACATGAATAAATCCTTTTTGGTAAAGGTAAATTTCTACGCCAGCCGACAGCATGTCATCGTAGTAAGACCATGCCGCCGCATTCACAAGCCTGGAGTCGGATATTCCGGGAGCGATGATCTTCACCTGAACGCCGCCGAGGGAGGCGACCTTCAAGGCATTCATGATCGTTTCGCCGGGAATAAAGTATGGTGTGGTCAACAGAATCTCCTTCTTTGCGAGATTGATCGCCTTGACCAGCGACAGCATAATGGTAGAGGTGGGAGAATCGGGCCCGCTGGCTGCTATCTGGACGTTCTCATCCCCGTCGGGATTGGTGCGCGTATCAAAATAAAAGTTGTCAGGCTGCAGTTTCTGATTGGCGCAGAAATTCCAGTCGCAGAAAAACAAATATTGCAGATACTGCACGCCGGGACCGTCGATCCGGATGTGCGTATCCCGCCAGTAAAGCTTGTGCTTTTTCTTCGTCTTGTACTTAGGGTCGTTGATGTACCGGTCACTGATATTCATACCCCCCACAAATCCGCAATTGCCATCCACGACAATGATCTTGCGGTGATTGCGATAGTTAATGGGGTTGGCGAGAAGGATAAAACGGATGCGATTGAACGGCCAGGCCTCGGCTCCGGCCGCCTGCAGTTCACGAATAAACTTTTTCCGGATCGAGCGGCTGCCGAAAGCGTCGTAAATAAGGCGCACCTTCACCCCTTCTTTCGCCTTGCGGATCAGAATATCCTTGATCTCGTTGCCGACGATATCATTCTCGTAAATGTAATACTCAATATGAATGTGATGCCGCGCGCCTTCAAGCGCCTTGAACACTTCGGGGAACTTCTCTTCGCCATTCCTCAACAGCTTCACCGCGTTTCCTGTCGTAAGCGGGCTGTAGCTGTCTTTCAGGAGCAGCTTAACCAGGCTTTTCGCTTCGCCAATAACGCGCACGTCGCGCTGAAGATTTAGCTCGGTTTTCGATATGACCGCTTCCACAACCTGCCTTCCCAGCGCATCGTCGTCTACGAGCTTCTTGCTGTAGATGCGGCGTTTTCGATAATTTGTGCCCAGGGAAAAGTAAAACAAAATGCCTGCGATCGGAATGAAAATCACCAGGAGCAGGTAGGCGAGCGTCTTATTGGTGCTGGTTGTGTCATAAATGATCCGAAGGCAAACGAGAATCAGAATAATAACATAGATGACATCCAGGATCACGACCCAGTTCATGGTGATAGATAACGTCATTTTTCGGTTTGCAGACCGGGCAAGCTTAGCGACCGGCTTTGAAAGATAACAAGAAAACCTTTCAAGGTCCACGTCCCTGGCAAGAGTTGGCCAAAGCCCTTGAAGAGGCCTTGCCTAGCGCCAGCCGCCGCCGAGGGCGCGATACAGTTCTACGAGTGAGCCAAGCCTGTCAAACCGGGCGTTGATGAGACCGAGTTGTGAATTAAGGGCATTTTGACGCGCGGTGAGAACTTCAAGGTAGTTGGCAAAACCGCTGTTCAGCAGTTCTTCGGAGTAACGGGTAGCGGTGTCATAGGCCGCAAACTCGCTCGTTCTGATCTCAATCGTTTCCTCCGCAGCTTCAAAGGAATAAAGGGCATCGGAAACTTCCCGGCTTGCATTGAGTATAGCCTGCCGGAACCGAAGATAAGCCTGCTCCTGCTGCGAGAGCGACACCTCGTACTGCGTGCGTATGCGTCTGCCGTTAAGAACGGGCTGCGCAATACCGCCGATGACAGTGGCAAACAGCGAATTTACACTGAACAACTTATCCAACTCGAGGCTCTGAAGACCACCCGTCGCGGAAAGCGTCAGCGATGGATAAAAGTTACTCTTTGCAACATTCGTAAGTTCGAAAGCATTGACGAGACCAAACTCCGCGGCCATAACGTCCGGGCGGTTGCGCAACAACTGCAACGGAAGCCCTACCTGCAAGCTGCCGGGCACTTCCTGGTCTTCCAGGCTGCCGCGTTCGATGGCATGCGGCTCTTCACCCAGCAGGATCGACAGTGTGTTCTCAAGTAATTTAATCTCCTTGCGAAGGTCGACGAGCAGCGCCCTCGCCGTATACAACTGGGCTTCCGTTTGCTTGACCGCAACCTCCGAAACAGTGCCCGCATCCTTTAGTGCGCGAGTAGTCTCCAGACTGCTTTGACGCGTGGCAATCGTCTGCTCCGTAATCCGTTGCTGCTCATCCAGTGTGACTAAGCGATAATATGCCGTGGCAATACTCGCGATCAATTCCGTCTTAACGGCCTGATGCGCCGCAACGCTTTGAAGGTATGTGGCTTCAAATGCGCGCCGGTTGCTTCGGATCTTACCCCAGATGTCAGCCTCCCACGAGAGCGTACCTGTAATTTCATATTGTGTGATCGCGCCACTGAAGAAAGATCCGAACTGGCTGTTCCGTGAAAGTTCCTGGTAGTTCACCCGGGCTCCGGCGTTAAGCGTGGGCAGATTGCCGGCCTTTCCTTGCATGTAGTAAGCCCGCGCTGCCAGGATCTGCTGCAGTGCCACGCGGATATCAATGTTCTGCTGCAATCCCTTTTCAATGTGCCCTACCAGCACGGAGTCCGTAAACATTTCGCGCCAGGAAATATCGGCCAAGGTGGCACTGTCCTGGGCAAGAGAGTCAGTTCGGAAATATTTATTCTCGACTACTTCCGGACGAGTATACTTTTTTGCCACAAAACAGGATTGCATCGTCAAGAGCAGCAGGGGAATCAATGCAATCCTGTAATCAATGTACTTTCTCATCTTCAACTTCGTAAAACCGTTAAATGTTACTGCCTTCGGGAGCAATCTTCTTCCTGCTTACTTTTTCCTGCAACCACTGGAATAAAATGTAGAGGATCGGAATAACAAAGACCCCGATTATCGTTCCGACCAGCAGACCGCCCACGGCGCCTGTCCCAATCGATCGGTTACCTTCCGCGCCGATTCCTCCTGCGAATACCAATGGAAGCAAGCCGATGATAAAGGCGAAAGACGTCATGAGGATCGGACGCAACCTGACCCGGGCACCCTCAAACGCAGCTTCGATGATCGAATAGCCAGCTTTGCGTCGTTGGATACCGAATTCAACGATCAGGATCGCGTTCTTCGCGAGAAGGCCGATGAGCATGATCATCGCGATCTGGAAGTAAATGTTAACCTGAAGACCGGCGAATTTTGTGGCCAGATAAGCGCCCATGATCCCGACCGGCAGGCTGAAAAGAACTGCGAACGGAATGAGGTAGCTCTCGTACTGACCAGCCAGGATAAAATACACAAAGAGAATACTGAGGATGATAATGAACAACGTCTGGCTACCGGCGGAGATCTCCTCGCGCGTAAGACCGGAGAAATCGATGGTGTAGTTCGAGGGCAATGCGGTGGCAGCCACTTCGCGCACGGCGCGTATAGCATCACCGGAAGAATAGCCCGGGGCAGCCGCGCCGTTTACCGTTGCCGAATTAAAAAGGTTGAACCTTGTAACCGCCTGAGGACCGTAGATTCTCTTCAACTCTACGAACTCCGAAATCGGCGCCATTTCTCCTTCCGAGTTTCTGACAAAGAGCGAATTCAAATCGCTGACAGTAGCACGGTCCTGGGGCAGAGCCTGTACGTACACCCGGTACTGTTTTCCGAACCTGGAAAAGTTCGCAGCGTATATTCCGCCGATGTACCCCTGCAGCGTTCCGAAAATACTGCTGACCGAGACTCCCGCCTCCTTCGCTTTGGCGACGTTCAGGTTGATCTCGTATTGCGGAAACTTCGTGTTGAATGATGTCTGCGCGTACTGTATTTCCGGGCGTTGCATCAGTTGGCGCAAATAATCCTGCGCGACGCGATCGAGTTCCGTGAACTCCCCTCCCAGCCTGTCGAGCACGGTCATCTCGAAACCTGACGACACACCAAATCCGGGAACGCTGGGTGGCGCGAAGAAGAGGATGTTCGCGTCCGGGATCGTCGCAGCCGCGGCGAACATCTGGCCGATGATCGCATCCATCGACATGGACTCATCCTTCCTTTCACTCCACGGCTTGAGTTTCAAAAACCCGAGGCCGTAGTTACTTCCCGCGCCGGAAATCAGACTGAAGCCATTTACGAGTGATCCGCCTTCAAAGCCGGGAATTGATTTCACTTTCCGATAAAGCTCCTGCGTAACTCCGACCGTGCGATCCAGCGTAGCCCCCGGGGGAAGTTCGACGTTCACGAACACCATACCCCGGTCTTCAGAGGGAACAAAACCGGTCGACGTCGTCGCGGAGGCCCAGAGGATAGCAACCACCGCCGCAATTAATATGAGAGGCGTCACCCATTTATGCCTGTATAGAAAAGAGAGCGAACGCGTATATCGCTGGGTCGTTGCATCAAAAGCTACGTTGAAGCCATGAAAAAATCTTCCGAGGAAGCCTTTCTTCTGATGCCCGTCGTGTTGCGGCTTCAACAGCAACGCGCAGAGGGCAGGACTGAGCGTCAGTGCATTGACCGCCGAGATTGTAATTGCTACAATCAGCGTCACGCCAAACTGCTCGTAGAATACTCCCGTGGGCCCTGTGATGAACGTTACCGGGATAAACACCGCCGCCATCACAAGCGTGATCGATATAATGGCGCCGGTGATCTCGTCCATAGCGGTGTGTGTTGCCTCAAGCGCACTTCGGGCGCCTGCCTCGAGTTTGGCGTGTACCGCCTCCACCACGACAATCGCGTCGTCCACGACGATACCAATCGCAAGTACCAGTGCAAAAAGCGTCAGCAGGTTAACAGAGTAACCAAAGATGTTCAGGAAGAAAAACGTACCGATGATGGATACCGGCACTGCGATGGCAGGTATCAAGGTCGACCGAAAATCCTGAAGGAAAATAAAAACCACGAGGAACACGAGGAGGAATGCTTCCACCAGCGTAGTCATCACTTTTTCGATCGACGCGTTGAGGAATTCGTTGGTGTCGAAGTTGACCAGCATTTTCAATCCCTTCGGAAAATCCTTTTCCATTGTCTTGACCGTCGCGTGGATATTTTCGATGATTTCCTGCGCGTTCGACCCGGGAGTCTGATAAACTCCCATACTGACGCCGGGGAGGTTATTCGTGTAGGAAACCACGCTGTAACCTTCGGCATCCAACTCCACGTCGGCCACATCGCCCAATCTCAGGAAGTGACCGTTGTCCAGGGCTTTGATGATGATGTCCCGGTACTGGTCTTCCGTCTTGAAGCGTCCTCCATAGCGGATGACATATTCGAACGCTTCTGCATTGTTCTGTCCGAGTGAGCCCGCGGCGGCCTCGAGGCTCTGTTCGTTCAACGCGGCAATTACATCGGAAGGTATCAGGGAGTAGGCGGCGAGCTTCGCGGGTCGCAGCCAGATCCGCATTGCGTACGTTTTCGCACCGAAGACATTAACATCACCGACTCCATAAATTCTCTTGAGCGCAGGAAGCACGTTGATGTTAAGATAATTCTGGATGTAGGTAGCGTCGTATTCCTCGTTCTCCGAATACATGGTCATGAACATCAGCGCGCTGGTCTGTTGCTTTTGTGTAATGACACCGGACTGGATCACTTCCTGGGGCAGCAGCGGATTTGCGCGGGCTACTCGGTTCTGCACGTTTACTGCAGCGATATCGGGGTCGATTCCCTGATTAAAAAATACGCGGATCTGCGCCATCCCGTTGTTGCTGGCGGTCGAAGTGATATACGCCATACCTTCTACGCCGTTGATTTGTTCCTCGATGGGAATGATAACGCTTTCCAGAACCGTCTGCGCGTTGGCACCGGGGAAGGTAGCCGCTACCTGTACCGTTGGCGGAGCAATGTCCGGGTACTGCGAAACGGGAAGCGTGTAAAGGCCAAGCACGCCCAGTATGAGAATGATGATGGAAACTACCGTAGATAAAACGGGCCTGTCAATGAATCTCTTCAGCATTGCGCGATCTTATTTAAATACGACTTTCAATGAATTGGCGATGCTGTCAAAGGGCACCGGTTGTGGTTGCAGGGGTGTATTGTCGCGAAGTTTTCCTACACCCTGTGCGACGATCACATCGCCCTCCTCAACGCCGGACTTTACGACCACTACATTCGAAACACGGTCTGTAACTTCAATCGGTGTCGCGCTTGCAAGGGTGTCGCCCTGCACGCGATAAACGTATACGATGCCTTGCTGTTCAAAGGTGGATGCCTGAGGTACGACTGGCACGTCTTTGTAAGTTTTGGGAATGCGGATATTGCCACTGTTGCCATTTGTGAGGATCCTGGTCGGATTAGGAAACGTGGCGCGAAAGCTGACCGTCCCCGTGGACCTGTTCACCTGACCTGTAACGGTTTCGATTTTACCCTTTTCCTCGTATATCTGACCGTTGACCAGCTCGAGTTCGACGGCGGGAAAATTCTTGATCTTCTCGGATAGCGTTTTGCCGCTCGTTGTTTGCAGAAAATCGAGATAGTCGCGCTCATTCATGGAGAAGTATGCATATACATCTTCGATGTCCGACACCGTTGTCATGGGCCTCGGGTCGCCAGGACTCACCAGCGCTCCCTGCCGAAAATTAATGGCGCCGACGTAACCGTTGATCGGGCTCTTGATCGTTGCATACCCGATGCTGGCCGTTACGCTTTTATAATTCGCTTTAGCCTGAGCAAGTCTTGCCTCAGCCGTCTCCAGTTGAACCGGGCTGATGATTCCTTTATCAACCAGTGGCCGGAGCTTGTTTACTTCCACCTCGGCCGCGTTGACGTTAGCCTGGGCGGCGCCGGCATCCTGGGTGAGCGCCTGCGTTTCAAGACGAAAAAGAGTTTGTCCTTTTTGCACGCGTTGTCCCTCATCGACCAGCACCGAGGTTATGTACCCGGGTACCTTGGCACGTACCGCGCTGTTGACAGTGCCTTCGATGCTCACCGGATACGAAGAGTAACCGGTGACCGTTTTTAGTGGAATCTCCACGACGGGTAACGCCAGACGCTGAGGACCTGGCGGACCTTGCTGCTTGTCCTGGCAAGACATCATAAACAGCGCAATGACGAGAAGAAGGCTAAAACTGAAATTTTTCATTATTCGTATTCGGTCGATGTTATAAACTTATTTCAATGTGTTGCGGGAATCATTTTTCCATTCGTCTGATACAAGCCCGTCCCAGGAAATGCCGGCTATGCGCTCCAGATCCTGGGGCGTTAAGGGGACTTTTCCGAAAAGATTCAACTTCGCGGTTGAACTGATGCTTCCCATCATCAGGACCAGAAGGATCTCAGGCTTCAGGCGCTTGAGGATACCTTTCTTCACTCCATCCGAAAAAAAAGAGTAGAGCCGGCCACGGCTAAAGTTGGGGTGTTTGCTGATGTTGTATGGCGAGTTCAAGAACTGTTCGAAAAATATCAAGACGTTTGGTTCGTGTACGTAAAACTTGTAAAGACCGGTCCAGATATTCAGAAAATTTTCGCGATAGGTACTCTCTTCTTTAATAATGGAGTCAATAACCGACAACATTCGTGTTCGGATGTAGTCGTACAACTCGCAGATAAGCTGCTCCTTGCTGGCAAAATAGTGGTAGATCGTCCCCGCTGCCACGCCGGCATTCTTGGCCACAAGGCTCATCGGCGCGCCGTGAAATCCGTGATCCCGCACCAGTCGAAGCGTGCTTTCAAAGATCGCATGCTTTTTATGTTGGAGATCTTCCATTAGCGAAATGCAATCAGGACCGATTGAACGTTCATTCGGGTGCAATGATACGCTGACCTTTTGAATCGAAAAACTTTCGCGGCAATTTTATTTGGCGTTCTGTCGCAAACGTTTTCAGCAACGGGCGGGATAAATATCATTCCCGCAAGCCCATGGAAATAAAAGAGACTTTGACCGGTAATGAATAAGCAGCCGGCACAATAAAAAAATTTTTAGGGGTTGGAAACTGTTGCTTTCCACGCTTTATCCAGTGCCTGGAGAAACACCGCAGACGGCTGTGCGCCGGTGAGACCAAACTTTTCGTTGATAAGGAAGAATGGAACGCCGCGGATACCCAGGGAAGATGCCATCGCTTTATCCGCATTCACCTCTGCTGAATATTCATCGCTCTCCAGCAATCGCTTCACCCGGTCTTCCGGGATGCCGATGACAAGACCGACCTCCCGGAGTACATCGGGGTCGTCAATATTCCTGCCGTCGGTAAAATGTGCTTTGAAAAGATGCTCCTCTGCTTCATTGCCCAGTCCCAGACTCTTGGCAAGCTGGATCAGGCGGTGGCCATTATACGAGTTCGCCACTACGGCCTTGTCAAAATTAAAATCCAGGCCGGCGGCCCTGGCAACTTCTGTAACATGCTGATGCATCTGAACGGACTCCTCATAAGACATTCCCTTGACCTTCGCGAGGTAACTATACAAATCCGACTCCGGCTGTGTTTTCAGCGACGGATCCAGCTCAAAGCTGCGCCAGGTAACTGCAACGCTATCCTTATGCGCAAATTGCTCCAGAGCACGCTCGAAGTTCCTTTTGCCAATATAGCAAAACGGGCAGCGGATATCCGACCATATATTTATTGTCATCACCGGAAGGGATGCTTCTTTCTCCGTTGGTTTCTGCGTGCTGAAAGTCTCTGTCATGTGTAGTAAATTGTTCTTTGTTCTGTTTATTTCACAACTGTGGCCTCGGGAAGTCTGGCATCCGGAACTTTTTCTTCCACCCGTTGCGGCCGGATTATGAGCCGGAGTGTCGGGTCATTCGTCATAAACGACCAGAGCCAGCTGAAAGCCAGTTTTGCCTTGTTCCGGAAACTCGTGATGGGAATAAGATGCACGAAGAGCCAGATCAGCCAGGCAATGAAACCCTTTACAAAACTATGTGGGAGGTCCACCACGGCTTTGTATTTCGCAATGATTGCCATACTTCCCTTGTCATTGTACGCGAACGGTTTTAATTCCTTACCCATCGCATCCCTTTTCAAGTTTTCCGCCAGGGTTCGTCCCTGCTGGATCGCCACTTGTGCGAGCATCGGATGTCCGTTCGGGAAGTTTTTGTCCGATGTCTGTAAAGCGATGTCGCCGATCGCGTAGACATCCTCAACCCCCTTCACCTGATTGAACTCGTTGACGAGAACCCTGCGCCCGCGACCAATTGCTTCCGCGGGAAGCCCGGGGATCTGACGCCCAATCACTCCCGAGGTCCAGATGAGAACATTCGACGGTATCTCCTCGCCGTTTGCAAGAATAACTCTACCATCAACATAATCCTTGACAGCAACGTTCAACCGGATGCGAACGCCGAGTTTGGTCAGCACACGAGTGGCCTCCTCCTGGGACTTCCTGCTCATGGGACCCAGCAACACCGGTCCCGCCTCTATGAGGTAAATCGGGTTGGCAATCCGGGGAAGTTCGGGGTATTCCTTCGGAGCGATGTGATGCGCCATTTCAGCAAGCATGCCGGCGACTTCAACTCCCGTAGGACCGCCACCGGCGATCACCACATTCCGAAATTGCTTGATCTTCTTCGGATCGGTAGTACGAGCCGCAAGTTCCATGCTCAACAACAGGTGATTCCTCAGGTTCGTTGCGTCGTTGATCGTCTTCAGTGGCCACGATTTCTCCTTCACATTCTGCATCCCGAAATAATTGCTTTCGGTCCCCAAAGCGATGACCAGGTAATCGTATGGCAGGATACCGGTATCGGTTTCAATCTCTTTGGCTTCCGTGTTGATGCTGAGAAGGCATCCGAGGTGAAAGCGCAGGTTCTCCTTCGCCTGGAACAACCTGCGGAACGGGTAACTGATATTGGACGGCTCAATGAACGCCATTCCCACCTGGTACAAAAGTGGCGTGAACGAATGATAGTTATTTCGGTCGACCAGGGTAACCTGGAACCGGTTATCCCGCGCTAGTTTTTTCACGAGATTAATGCCTGCGAATCCGCCGCCGACCACTACGATTCTCTTCGTTCCTCTATCCATAACAACTCAAGTTTTCATTTCCGCGCACTCAAGGTTCTAACGTCTATAAATTTGTATTCCCATCGTGGATGGTCAGCATTTACATTGAAACGATAGCTCAGGATACCTGCCCACCGATCTGCTGAATAACTTCCACGCTCCAGACGGAACCCGTGCGCTGCTAGCCAACGTCTTTATAACGTTGGATAGAGTCGCTACGGTTCAAAAATCAAACTTGTTTTACCAATTCCAGTTCTCCAAAAAGCTTCACTTCCTCGCTTACCAGTACACCACCCGTTTCAAGCGCCGCGTTCCAGTTCAGTTTAAAATCGGTGCGGTTGATCTTGCCCGTAATCGTGAAGCCGGCCCGTTCGTTGCCCCAGGGGTCTTTTCCGATACCGCCAAACTCAACATTCAGTTTAACCGGCCGGGTTACGTCGCGAATTGTCAGGTCACCGGTCAGCTCATAATTTTCATCGTCTTTCTTTTCGAATTTCACAGCCTCGAATTTCAACTCGGGATGGTTCGAAGCGTCAAAAAAATCAGCCGACTTCAAATGCGTGTCGCGGTCCGCATTTCCGGTGGAAACGGTATTGACATCTGCCGCAAATCCGATTGTCGCAGTACTGAAGTCATCGCCTTCCGTCTCCGCCGTAACATCGAACTTTCCGAATGAGCCGGAAACGTTTGAAATCATCATGTGCTTTACCTTGAATCCGATTTCGCTGTGCGTGGTATCGAGATTCCATTTTGTTTTTTTGATTGTTTGTGTTGCCATTGTTGTGTTTGTTTTAGTTTTGATGATACAAAGCTACGTCAGCATCCCACTGTTATTCGTTGAACTAGATTAAGAAAGAAGGAGCATTTCTTAATCTGGTTCAATGCTTTAGCCCTCGCCCCGCTATACCTTTACATAAAACATATCAGTCATGGAAAACAAGGTTTCAGGAATCCACCACATCACCGCTATCGCCGGCAATGCGAAGCGCAACTATACCTTTTACACCACGGTTCTGGGATTGCGTTTCATCAAGAAGACCGTCAACTTTGACGATCCTTCCACCTACCATTTTTATTTTGGTGATGAAACCGGTACACCGGGAACTATTCTTACATTCTTTCCCTGGGAAGGAATCACAAAAGGCAGGCAGGGCGCCGGAATGGCGACTGAGATAGGATATGCGGTACCCTCCGGAAGCCTGGCATTTTGGACGGATCGCTTCAAGCAGTACAATGTACCGATTACGGGCACGGGTACGCGGTTCGGCGAAGAATATCTCGCTTTCGAGGACCCCGACGGTCTACCCCTGACACTCATCGTCCCGTCAAAAGCGGATACGCGGAAACCGTGGGAGACTGAAGACGTGAAAGCAGTCGCCGCCACCCGCGGATTTCATAGCATAAGCCTGACGTTGCATTCCGCCGCCGAAACAGCGCGGGTGCTCACGGACATCTTCGAATATACGCTGGCTGAAAAGGACGGAGACCGCTATCGCTATGTAACTCCGGCTATTGCGGGCGCCTCAACCGTAGACTTGCTTGAACTGCCCGGCGCACCACGCGCAGTCAATGCCGGCGGCACCATCCACCACGTGGCTTTCCGTGTGAAGGACGAAGAAACGCTGATGCATTACCGCGAGAAAGTTGTGCGACATGGATTGGGCATTACTCCGAAGATTGACCGCAATTACTTCTTTTCGCTTTACTTCCGGGAGCCCGGCGGGGTGCTCTTCGAACTGGCTACCGACAATCCCGGATTTGCTGTGGATGAACCGGTTCACGAGCTTGGCACACATTTGAAATTGCCACCTCAGTATGAGAGCCGCAGAGCGGACATCGAGAAAATTTTGCCATCGCTGACTTAACACACCCGACAAAACACACTGACCATGCATGAGAAAAAAATCATAACGGCAGGAAAAAAAATTGAAGAAGCCGACAAGGTGCTGATCATGCTGCACGGCCGCGGCGCGCCTGCGGAAGACATCCTCGGCTTGTCCACTTACCTCGCGGTAAAAGATTTCGCCTTACTCGCACCGCAGGCGACGAACTATACCTGGTATCCGTATTCGTTCCTCGTGCCGCCTGCGCAAAACGAGCCATGGCTTTCTTCGGCGCTGACTCTCCTGGAGGAGATCGTTTCGGATGTGCACCGTTCAGGCATCCGGGACGAAAACATCTTCTTCACGGGATTTTCTCAAGGCGCCTGCCTCACGCTGGAATTTACCACGCGCAATGCCCGACAGTGGGGAGGCATCGCAGCGTTTACCGGTGGATTGATCGGGGACAAGATCGACCCTTCCATTTACAAAGGGGATTTCGGGGGCACACGCGTGTTCATTGGATCCGGAGACCCCGATGCCCATGTTCCGGTAAGCCGCGTTCATGAGTCGACGCGGATCCTCTCGTCTATGAATGCTTCGATAAAGGAAAAAATCTATCCGGGGATGGGGCATACCATCAGCGAAGATGAGATCCGTATCGCCAATGAGTATATCTTTGTCGGAAACAACGTCAAATAATTAAGTGGCAACTTTCCTGTATCCCCTCGAGCTGGTGGGGACGTTCGTCTTCGCGATATCCGGGGCACTTGCAATCCGCGACCAACAGCACGATCTTTTCGCCGCCGGCTTCATGGCGTTCGTCACGGCGATCGGCGGCGGAACACTGCGTGATATCATGCTGGGAAGCTACCCGCTCGTCTGGATTGGTGATATCCACTTTCTCTACGCAATACTCATAGGCGTTTTCGTGGCCTATTGGTTCTTCAAGCCGCTCAACAAGCTGAAGCGGACGCTCATGTTCTTCGACTCGCTGGGAATCTCCTTCTTTACAATACTCGGAGTGGAGAAGGCGCTTAGCCTCGGCGTGAAGCCGGAGATCGCGGCGATCATGGGGATGTTCTCGGCGGTTATGGGAGGCGTCATTCGCGATGTGCTCGCAAACGAAACTCCTGTTTTGTTCAGAAGAGAAGTTTACGCTACCGCTTGCCTGGCCGGGGCGATCCTCTACCTCATACTCTTTCGCATCGGCGTGGACCGGAACCTGAACCTGGTTCTTTCGATCATTTTTATTTTTATTATCCGCCTGCTCGCCGTCCGCTATAACCTCACGCTACCGAATTTCCGCAAACCGATCTGAGGGGGATTGGAGCAAAGAGTCAGTCTTTCCTCCGCGCGAGGCGCGAGCGGATCTTGCTGAGAAATTCCGGCGTGATACCGAGATACGATGCGATATTATGCTGCGGGACGCAGGAAGGAATAATCGGATACTTATTGATGAACCGGACGTATCGTTCCTCAGCCGTTGAGCTCATGTTGTCGATGAGGCGTTGTTGGTTCGCGACCAGCGCGTTCTCGATCAGGATACGAAAAAAACGCTCAAATTTCGGCACCTTTTCGTAAAGTACCTGCTGGTTATGCCGGGAAAGCAGCAACACCTCCGAATCGGCGATCGCCTCTATATTCAGGATGGCAGGTCGCTCGGACAAGAGGCTGTACATATCGGAGATCCACCAGTCTGCTACCGCGAAACTCAGAATATGCTCCTTGCCATCCTGATCAACGGTAAAGCTTTTCAGCGCGCCGTCGACTACAAATGCGGAATGCTTGCAAGGCTTTCCCGCCTCGAGGTATAAAGTTTTGCGCTTGATATTCTGCGGCTCAAGCAATGACAAAAAGAAAGTTTCTTCGTTCTTGTCCAGCACAATATGGCGGGCAACGTTCTTCAGGATAAGTTCAGTTTGCATTTCGACAGGCATGTAGTACGTCAAAACTAACGATTTCCGCGAGATAAGGCGTGCAATCCGATTTCTTCCCGGCGTTGATGCCTTTCATGCGATTTTGCCGTTACCTTTGGACATCGGCTTTTGGCGAACATCACAGGAATATTCTGCGTTGAGAGCGAGAACTAAAACACCTGCCCATGAACGGAAAAATAGCGGTTGCCGCGCGCGCGGCGGAAATGATCACAGATGGAATGACCGTCGGCCTGGGTTCCGGCTCGACCTCGACTCTGGCGATTCGCGCGCTGGGAGAAAGAGTAAAGAAAGGATTGAAGATCATGGCCGTGGCCAGTTCCTTGAAATCGGAAGCACTGGCAAGGGAACTTTCCATTCCTATTTATGACCCATCGCAAGTTTCGGTGATAGACATCGCCGTCGACGGAGCCGATGAGGTCGACACGAAGGCAAACCTCATCAAAGGCGGAGGTGGTTCCCTTCTGAGAGAGAAGATCGTCGCCTATGCCAGCAGGCGATTTCACGTCATGGTCGACGATTCTAAACTCGTAGATCAGCTCGGTAAATTTCCGCTTCCCGTCGAAGTGACCCCCTTCGCTGTTGAGCACACGCTGCGGCATCTCAGGGAATTACATTGTGATCCGGTGCTTCGGAAATCCGGTGATGATCTATTTATCACGGATAATGGAAACCACATTGCCGACTGCAGGTTCACGTCCATACAGGATCCCGCGTGGCTGAACGTAAAGCTGAAAATGATTCCGGGAGTTGTAGAGTCAGGACTTTTTTCATCAAAGATCGTTACGTCGGTCCTGGTAGGCTATGCCGATGGAACCGTCCGTGAGATCGCGGTAAACCCTCTTTGACTACTTCCCTTCCGTCTTGTTGACAGGGGGCGGACCATCGGCGCCGATGAGCTTGCGTATCTTCTTACGTTCCCCGACGAGCCAGATGATATCACCCCAATTAAAAACAAAGCTCGAATGAGGATTGAGAATTCTTTCATCGCCGCGCTGGACGCCAATAACCACCCCGTTGGTTCGCTCCCGGAGACCCGAGTGGCGTATATCTACGCCGTTAAGTTTCGTGATTTCATCCACCACGATCTTTTTCAGTACGATCTCGTTAATATCAACGGCATCGTTATCTCCGTTCTCCAGCGAATCGAAGACCGGTTTAAAAGTCTGCAGCTGGTCGTCCGTTCCGATCATTCCCACATGGTCAAAAGGCAGCAGGATGGCATTTCGCGTGGGAACGTGGATAAGCTTTTCACCCCGCTTGATGTAAACGATGTTGATTCCGTATCGCTCGCGCCACTGAAGATCGACAAGAGGCTTTCCGATAAAGTCTGCCTGTGGCGCTACTTCAAGTTCCACGATATGTGCATCCCAGGGTAGCAGGTTCGACTCAATGTCATCGCGTTTGCGCTTGACATCCGCCGTAACAGAATGATCCGCGGCCGCGGCTGTTTCCCGTGCGTTGAGATTGGTGAGGAACCTTGTTTCAATGCGGTTGTAAAACTTCTGGATGCGCTTCCCGAAAATCACTAACACAATAATCACAACCGGCACAGCGATCAGGGTACCGATCTGCGTGGAGAAGAACATGAATACCACGAATGAGATCAGCAAGACCCCGACTATTATGCGTGTGATTTCGATGAGAAGAAGAGGGCCGCGGCTGTAGCGTTTCTCCAGCCACAGTTCCTTGTACGCGAGGTTTAACGGTCTGCGCGCCATCAGCGCCCATAGAAACGGTGCCGCGAGAGCCAGCGACAAGGTTAGCCCAAGGAGACTGGCGGTGATGGATTCATCCACCTGATCTTTGACCCACGGACGAATCACGTTTGCCGCAAGGTAGAGGACGCCCAACAACAAGACGCCGTTCGACGCCACAATTTTGCCGTACGATTTCAACACGGTCTTCCAGGCGCTTTCCGCCTGGATGTTTTGCGTGCTATAAGAATAGGAGTTCAGGTTCTTCAGCCATTTCGTCGGGAGCAGGCGCTCGAGAAAAGAATAAAAGGGCTCCGATGCCTTGATCAGATACGGGGTGGTAAACGTTGTGATAGCAGAGGCGCCGACGGCCACCGGGAATAAAAAGTCGGAAATCACACCGAGCGACAGCCCAAGCGTTGCGACGATGAAGGCGAATTCCCCGATCTGGGCCATGCTCATACCCACTTGTATTGACTGCTTGAGGGGTTGCCCGGACAAGAGAGCGCCCGCGGTGGTACTTAACAACTTTCCGAAAAGGGTAAGCAAGGTCACACAGAACACCGGCAAGCCATAGTCCACAATAACTTTGGGATCGATCATCATTCCCACGGAAACGAAGAACACGGCGCCGAAAAGATCTTTGACGGGCTTAAAAATATTTTCAACTTTTTCCGCCGAGGTAGTTTCCGCGATTATGGAACCCATGATGAATGCCCCTAGTTCGGCGGAAAATCCCACCTGTGTGGCCAACACCACCATCCCCAGGCAGAGACCGATGGCCAGTATGAGCAACGTTTCACTGTCTAGAAGATTTTGAGTTCGCTTCAGGAGCGTCGGCAAAAGGAAAATACCGCCTATAAACCAAAGTGCAAGAAAAAACAGCAGCTTGGCTATCGTATAAATTATCTCGCCGCCTTCAAACTGTTGTGTGACCGCGATCGTGGAGAGCAGTACCATGAGCAGGATCACTACGATATCTTCCACCACCAGAACGCCAAAAACGATGCGCGCGTACTGTTTGGTTTTGATACCCAGTTCGTCGAATGCGCGGATAATGATTGTGGTCGACGAACTGGCCAACATACCTCCGAGGAAAAGGCTGTCCATCTTTGACCATCCCATAAAAATACCCGCGTAGTAGCCGGCCACCGTGATGAACAGGATTTCCACAAACGCCGTGATCGACGCCTCACCTCCTACCCGCATCAACTTCTTAAAACTGAATTCCAAACCCAGGCTGAACAGAAGAAAGATCACTCCGATTTCGGCAAGTGTCTCAATGTTTTCGGTGTCAACCACAGTGGGCAAAGCACGGAAGTGCGGCCCGACAAGAAAGCCCGCAATGATGTAACCCAGCACAAGCGGTTGCCTGATCCTTCTGAAAATCAACGTTGTCACCGCACCTGCGATGAGAATAAGTGCAAGGTCCTGGATCAATGGCGGCAAATGGCCCATACTTCAAGAATTGTTTTAAGGATTGAATGCCGGCGAACAGCAGCATTTTGCAGAGTAACGCCATTTCTGGAAAAATGATTTTTCCGTGCATGGCGAAAATACAAATTTTTTGGCGTAAACAGAGCAGGTCGACGGGTCGTCGGACCAAACCCTTTGGCGATAAGGCGGGTATTGTCTAAATTTTGACCAACCCGGACACTATATGCAATACCGCCCGAAGATTCTCGCGCTTGCAACCGCACTGATCCTCATCACCGCATACTCGTATGCCCAACCCCCGGAGTTGTGCCAGGGTCATTACTATACTGAGCAGGAAGGCGCGGAGAAACTTCGGACGCTGGCGACCCGGCTCCGAACGGAAGCCGATTGGCGGGCCCATGCCGACAGCATCCGGTCACACGTGCGGAAAGGCATGGAACTGGATGTGTTCCCGCGGAGAACTCCGTTAAACGCGCGGTTCCGCAACCGAAAGAATCTCAACGGATACACGGTTGAATCAGTGGTCTTTGAAAGTCTGCCCGGATTTTTTGTCGCCGGAAATTTGTACAAGCCTGCAGGTCGTCTGAAGAAAAAGTCACACGCCTTGATCCTGGCACCTCACGGGCATTTTCCGAAAGAAGACGATTACGGCAGATTCATGCAGGACATTCAATACGGAGCCGCGGCCTTGGCCCGGATGGGTGCCATCGTTTTCGCCTACGACATGGTTGGCTGGGGAGAAAGCGTTCAGCTGGATCATAAGTATGAAAAAGTGCTCGCCTTTCAAACGTGGAACAGCATGCGCGTAATCGATTTCCTGCTTACCCTTCCGGAAGCGGATCCGAAAAGGATCGCTGTCACCGGGGCGTCGGGAGGCGGTACACAAACTTTCATGCTCGCCGCCCTCGATGAACGCATAGCTGTATCGGTCCCGGTCGTGATGGTGTCGGCTCATTTTTTTGGCGGATGTTCGTGCGAAAGCGGAATGCCTGTGCACAAAAACGGCAATACCGTCTACACGAATGCAGAGATCGCTTGTACCATCGCACCCCGACCGATGCTCATGATTTCGGATGGCAAGGACTGGACAAAGAACAATGAGTCCGTTGAATATCCATTCGCGCGTCATGTGTACAACTTGTTCGGGAAGGGATCCGATGTAGAACTCGCTCATTTCCCGGAGGAGGGTCACGACTATGGAAAGAACAAACGAATGGCGGCGTACAAGTTCCTCGCTAAACACCTGGGGTTAAACCTCGCTGCAATCACCGATGCGAATGGCCGGATCAATGAAGACTTCGTCTCGATTCAATCGCGAAAAGATCTCAGTTACTTCAAATCCGATGAACTCGACGGACTGGTCAAAGGCGACAAAGTCTACGAGATCTTTCTCGAATCGAAGAAATCAAACAGCGCAAATTAGGCAACACCCAGCCTTACCCGCGTGTGAGTTTCCTTCTTTCACGGTCATTGTAAGATCCCGGGCCGGTTCAAAAAATTAACTCATTAGAACGATCATTTTCGGGCCCGGCGACCACAAATTACCCAGGTAAACCAAAATCCATAAAAACAAGTCGCATCCGTCCCATGTAAGAATTCGCCATCTCAACGGCAAAAAGCGACGCTTAATATGTGATAAGTTTGTCTTGACCTATCATGAGAATTCTTTACCTGTTTCTGGCCATCTTCATCATGCCGCTCTTGTCGGATGCGCAGGATGTTCGCACGTTGCAGCAGGACCTGGAGGAGGCGACATCGGACTCGCTCGTGATCAATGCTTACGAGGCCCTTGCGAAACAGTACCGCTACAGCAACATCGATTCTGCGCAATATTATGCAAACGCAGGCCTGGAATTCGCCCGACAAAATGAATATGCGATGGGTGAAGGGTTGATGTTGAAGACCCTCGGCGAGATAAGCGAGAGGCATGGTTTCCTCGAGCAGGCTGAAAGTCAGTATCTGGAGGCCCGATCGGTTTTCCGAAGTGCCGGGTTTGGGAAGGGAGTCGCCGCTACAACGAACGGGCTAGGCGTGGTTGCCGGGCGAAAAGGTGAGTACACGGAAGCCACTCGCTATTTCCTGGAAGCGCTTGATCTCTATAAAGACATCGGCTCCGCGGAAGGCATCGTTCAAACTTACATCAAGCTCGGCGTTGTAAGTGATTACGTCGGCGAGATAGACCAGGCTCTTGACTACTATCTTCAGGCCGAAAGTCTTAATCAGTCAAGTCCCTCGTCAAACGCGACTCTTGCACTGCTCAACAACATCGGCATCATCTACGGAAAACGAAACGAGCTGCCGGCTGCGTTGCGATATTTTCGCCGGGGATTGGCGAACAGCAATCCCGAACAAAATACAGGGATTCACATCGCACTGCTGGGAAGCGCGGGGGTAGCGTATCAGTTGTCTGGCAATGCGGATTCAGCGTGGTACTTCCAGCAACAGGCTCTGTCGTTGGCGCGCCAGAACGACCTACCCGAAGAAGAAGCGCGGGCCCTGGTCAACCTGGCCGAGGTAGTGCGCGACAGAGATGCCAGCCAATCCCTTGACCTGCTGCACCAGGCACTGTCGATCACCGAACGCATCCACCACCTCAAGCTGATGACCGAGGTTTATGATGCGATGGTCCAGATTCATAAGCAAGCAAACGACTACAAGGTGGCGATGGAGCTTTCTGAAAAAATGCAGGTCCTGAAAGACAGTCTTTTCAGCGTCGAAAAGTCAAGGGAAATCGCAAAGCTTCACGCAACACAGGAACTCGCCAGGCAGGAAAACGAAATCAGAAACCTCGCGCTCAAAAATGAGAAATCGGAGCTTCAGCGCAACATCATGTTTGTGATAGTTCTGATCGCAGCTGCGTTGATCGCCATCGTATGGTTTTACAACGCCCGGATCTCGACGCTCAATTCGCGCCTCATGGAAAAGCAGGAGGCGTTGAAGAACTCAAACAACATTAAAGACAAACTTTTTTCCGTCCTCGGACATGACCTTCGCGCACCGCTTAACCAGGTAATCGGTTTGCTGAACGTGCTGAACCTAAAGCACGTTGATGAAGGCGAGTCGATGATCATTGACAAGCTCCGACGACAGTCCCAAAACACGTTGGAAACATTAGACAACCTGCTCGTATGGGGTCAAAGCCAGTTGAAAGGAATCCGGTTGAATCAGCAGACGATCCACGTGAAAGATCAGGTCCACAAAAGCCTCTCTCTTTCCGATCATTATGCAGCACAAAAAAAGGTACGGCTGATCGAGCGAATCGATCCCGGCATACGAGTTCACGCTGATCCCTCCCATTTTGACTTTATTATGCGGAACTTGCTGTCCAATGCAATCAAATTCTCACACGAGGGCGGAACCGTCTTGGTGAATGCGGTTCTCCTGGACGAGCAGGAAGTTGTTTTCAGCATTAAGGATACCGGGGTCGGGATAGCGCCTGACGTCCAGAAAAAGATCCTCACTCACGGAAACGAGAGTTCAAAGGGAACGTGGAACGAGAAGGGAACGGGAATTGGATTGGTGTTGTGTCGCGAATACATCCACGAAAATGGAGGAAACCTTTGGCTTGAAAGCACGGAGGGAAAAGGTGCTACGTTTTATTTTTCTTTGAAACGATCTACGGTAAAGCCAAAGCCGGAAGCAGCGACTCAACTAACCTGAGTCGGGGAGTACGCGTTTCACACTTCACATCATGCCTTGATCCAAGTGTAAAGAATCAGAAGGATGAACAGGGAGATGATAAACAAAGAGGTAATCTCCTTGCCGCTGAAATACGTTTTCATGGGGTTTAACTGTTAGCGTTAGAATAATGGTGACGGTGGTCGCGGTTTTCTGTGAATCATGGTTTGTTTGTTATACGGTTATAATCTGGTTTTTTACTGCATAGCGTATCAGCTCCGAATTGTTATTCAGCCCGAGCTTAATCAGAATATGCGTCTTATGAGTCTCGACAGTCTTGATGCTGATAGAAAGGCACTCGCCTATCTCGCGATTCGACTTTCCCGTGGCGACCAGCGTTAGAACTTCGTTCTCCCGTTTCGTCAGCTGGTTGGGAAGGACCTTCCTTGGGTTCTTTACTTTTTGAACCTCGTAGAAGTCCTCGAAAATCAATTTCTTGATCGAATCGTAAAAGTATTGCTTTCCCTTGTGCACGGAGCGTATCCCTTCGACGAGGACGTCCTTGCTGACATCCTTCGGCAAATACCCATCGACACCGGACTTGATCGCCGCCGATACGTAGTCTTTGCTGATCTCCATCGAGACGATGATCACGCGAATGTCGGGATCGATTTCCTTCATCCAGCGCGAAGCCTCGATTCCGTTCATGCCCGGCATGGTAATATCCATAAGCACCACGTCCGGATCGGCTTCGCGTGCTATATTGATCGCTTCCTCACCCGACGAGGCGAGCGCCGCTACTTCAATGCCCCTGACCCCCGAAAGCATGGAGGCAATGCCTTCCCGGACAAGTTGGTGATCGTCTACAATTATTATTCTTATCTGTTCCATCTCACGCTACGAACCTAAGTCGGGGAATAATCACCTTGAAAACCGAGCCGCGGCCCTGTCTGCTTTTAACCCGGATGGATCCCTGTAACAATTCCACCGCCTTCTTTACGATGGACAATCCAAGGCCTGTCCCCGGAAATTCGTCTGCAGCCTTCCCCCTAACAAAGGGGTCGAAGATCACTTCCAGGTCGTTTCTCGCAATACCAATCCCCTCATCGCTTACTTCGATTGTGACGAATTGGCCCTCATCCAGGACGTTGAGCACGACCTCTTCCTTGCCGGGGGAGAACTTGACAGCGTTCGATAACAAATTGATCAGAACGTTGCGGAGTAATTTCTCATCCGTCAACAGGGTGCCGAGTTTATTAGTAGATACACAAATATGGTGCGAATGCTTGCAAAGGCACGTTACTTCCTCCACAACATCTTTGACAAAACCATCCAGTTCAATCTTCGCCGGGATGATCTTGATCTTTGCCGATTCATTCCGGCTGTAGTTCAACACATCTTCGAGCAAGTGGCTCATGTGGTTCACGTGCTTCTCGATCACCTCGACTTTTTCATTCAGCTTCTTCTTTCCGATGGTTGCCGCATTTTGTTTGATAAAGCTGGCGGCGAAGTCAATGGAAGAAAGCGGACTGCGGAATTCGTGGGAGGCGATGGAAACGAACCGGCTCTTTAATTCAACGGCTTCCTTTTCTTTCTTGAGTACCTGGGCGAGTTCAGCCGTCTGGTTCTCCACCTTTTGCTCGAGTGTTCTTCGATAATTTGTCAACTCGGTTACGTCGTGACCAACGAAAGTAGCGCCTACCACCTGGTTGTTTGCGTTCGTGCGGGGAGTAGCGCTTACCATCACAATGATTTCCGCTCCGTCCCGGGTCTGAATGGGCAATTCGCAATTGCCGACAGATTCGTTTTGAAGCAGTCGCTCCATCAACTCCGTGAAAACACTCAGGTGTTCCTGCTTCACCAGGGCTTCGGAAACCCTGCTGGAAAGGATCTCTTTCTTGGAGTAGCCGGTCAATTCAGCACAGTGGTTATTCCAGTCTACGACATAACCGCGGCTATCAACACTGAAGATGAAAGCGTGGGCATTGTCGAGCAGGTTGCTGAAATGCTCCGACGACGCCCGAAGTTTCTTCTCGAATATCTTACGGCTCGTGATATCCTGGCTGATGATATTGACGTATTTCAGTTCTTTTTTGGGACCGTATACCGGGATAAAATTGACCTCGAGGTACACGCAGGAATTAAACGGTGTGATGCACTCCACGAAGTTCTTGACGGGCTTGCGCTGTCTTTTCAGCGTTTTCAGAATGTCGACGACGACAGGCTTCCGCTCGTCGCTCACGATCTCGGCGAAATAGTCACCGATGCGGATTGGTTTTTCGGATATTGACTTCTGGATTCGGAGCGCCTCGTTGTTGAACATCAGAATCTGCCCACTCGAATCGAGTGTGATGACGGAGTCGTTCAGGTTGTCGAGTATGTCTTTCAGCACATCCATGTTTCATTACAACATCAAAGCAAAAAAAGAGAGGGTCTTTGGTCGAAAGGGACTTTTCGATAATCGTTAATACTATTTTGGATCGCTTCTCATTCTTCTTCCATCCTTTTCACCGGGGTCTGTCTTGAGACGCAAGCCGACCAGAGCCCATCTGATCAGAGTGTCGCCCGCATGAGACAACCCCGGTTGAAGGAAGAAAGGGTCCTGAGTAACAGGAATACCTTATTTCTTGCGTTAAATAAGTCGTTTTGCATGTTTTTTAATTTTTTTCTTTCCCAATCGCCTCCAAAAGTTTCCGAAGCGTGGCAGGGCGTTTTCAACGCTGAGGTCTTTAATCCGCAAGGTGGCTGTGGTGTGTGCATTCGTGCTGAGGCGTCTCCCGGCCGTATTCACTGTTTGAAACCGTCACAAAACGATCCCGTTCTTCGTCCGGATCGATCACTTCGATTATGTCGTCCATCTTATTCTCCATTGATTCATTCTCCACTGAGTGCTCTTTTTCCGGGAGGTTTTCAATCTGAAAGACCACAGCCATGGTCATTTTGCTTCCAGCCTTCTGGCGATCCCGCTGGCGGGGCCGATCAGCCTCGCGGGGGGTCATACGGGAACCGTTTTCGTCATTGTGAACGAGCCGGGTTAGCGCGACCGTTGGGTGGTTCTCATCCCGGCAAGGGCAACTGTCGTTATTGAATTGCCTCACGAGGCCTTGCATTTCTGTGAAAAGTCCCGACGTCATGATCTGCGGGCGAGCGGGTTCCTCTGCAATTCCCCGAGCGCGAAGAACTTCAGCGGATGGGCCGGGAAACACGGCTTTCAGCACCAAGCCGATGTTCACCAGCAGCGAGAGGCCGAGAAACAGCCACATCCTTGAAAACCAGGCGACTTTCGCCGTTGCCATCTCCGGCTTGCGGATTTCGCGAACAAGCCGATCAACGACAAAGTCCAGTCCGCGGTCTGCGTTAACCGCGAAACGATCCGCCATCAGGAGATCCTTGTTCTTCAGATCGTCAAGCGTGATGTTGTACAGGACGGGCAGGATGACTTTGTGTTCCTCGATTTCCTTGGCGAGGAGGGTGTAAAATTCGCGGATAGTCCAGTTTTTGGCGAGGTAGGTCGGGCTGAAGATTACAATCCCGAAACGCGATCGGTTCAGGCCTTTTGCGATGGTCTTCTCGATGCTGTCACCAACCCCCAGTTCTTTTCCGGAATACCAGATCCTCAGACCAGCCCTTTCCAGGCGGGCACAGAGTTCGTTTGCAATCGGGATTTTATCCTCAACAGCGTGAGAGATAAAAGCGTCGTACTCGTATTTGTCTTGTCGCATTGTGTGTTTTTTGTACAAAAAACTCAATGCATCGCATCACTACAAGAGAAGTTTCCGAAGGGCTGAAAAAATTTTCCTATTGCTTTAAAAAGGTCAGGCGACCCATTAGCTCGTCGCGCATTCCCTTACTCATTTCAAGGGAATGCTTTCCGATTTTCACCATATTCCCTTCTATCGCTGAGATCTTGTGGATGTTCACAACGTGGGAACGATGAATCCGGACGAAATCCGGGCTGTTGATCTGTTCAAAGACGTGGTTCATGCTAAGCGACTGAACATAGACCCGGTCTTCCGTCACAATATTGCAGTAAGCGCGATCGGCGTGGAGATAAAGGATGGCACTCAGGGGCACTCTTACGAACGTGTTCTCATTTTTGATAAAGATGTGATCCGGCTTTCTGGCTGTATTGCCGGTTGTCTCGACGCCGGCATTGAAGTTACTGAAAGCGAAATCGATGGCCCGCACGAGGTCGGCTTCGTTGAATGGTTTTGTCAGGTAGTTGGACGGACGTGTTTGCTTCGCGCGATTTAGCGTATCTGCGTCAGCAAGATCGCTCAGGTAGATGATCGGAAGGGAATAGGTCTTTTTGATCATATACCCCGTGGAAATCCCGTCGAGGGCACCGGCCAGGCGAATGTCGAGCAGCACGAGGTCGGGTTCGTTCTTCTTGAGGAACTCGATGGCATCCTCCCCCTTGTCGCAGACGGCCATAACCTCAAAGTGATGCTTCGTCAGTTTATACGAAATATCCTCTGCAATCAGGGCTGAGTCTTCTACAACAAGAACCTTGATTTTGCTCATCGTCAAATGGGAATATGGAGGTTATAGGTAGTCCCGTTTTCGTTTTTCACATTGAGACTGCCTTTCAATTCTTTGATGAGAGTCGACACGATCTTCATGCCGAAAGTTTTGCGCTGTTTCTCATCAACGGCCGGTATACCCGCTCCATTATCATGAATACGGATGTTGAGCTCGTTCGCCTCCGGGTATTCCAGGTTGATAACCAGCCGTGGATTCGGTTGGTTCTCATAGGCATGCTTGAATGCGTTACTGATAAGCTCGTTCAGTATCAGTCCTAACGGGATCGCTTTGTCAACGTCGATGCTGATCTCTCGAATTTCCAAATCCAGTTTGAAATTCCGCTCGTGATAACCGTATGAATAGACGAGGTACTGGATCAGCTCGGTAATGTATTCCTTGATGTCCACCGTCCGGTTCTGGTCCACTGTGTAAAGCTTCCTGTGAATGAGCGCCATGGCGTTGATACGGCTTTCACTGCTCTTGACGGCTCTGATAGCAGTGTCGTCAGTGAGCTGCTGCGATTGAAGACTGAGCAGACTCGACAGGATCTGCAAGTTGTTCTTTACCCGATGGTGCAGTTCTTTCAGGAGAAGTTCGATATGGACCTTGTTTTTTCTCACCGTCCGGAAGTTGTAGTAGACCAGCACGACAATAATGAGGATGAGTATCAGACCCAGCGCCATAAATTGTATCCACGTCTGCCGGCGCTCGAGTTCCACCGCCTGTAGCAGGCCTTCTTTCTCGAGCAGTGCAATCCGGTCTTCCTTCTTGAGAGATTCGTATCGCGTCTGCATTTCGGCGAGCACCTGCGTTTTCTCGCGATTGAGCAGACTGTCTTTTACCACCAGGAGGCGTTGGCTATAGTCGAGCGCCTTATCCAGGTTTCCCCGCTTCTGATGGAGGGTGATTTGCAGGCCGTAGATCTCCTTCAGCTGCTCCAGCAGTCCGAGGTCAAATGCCATTTTCTCGACGAGCGCAAGCTCGGTTTCTGCTTCCAGTAGCTTGCCACTCAGCATATAGACGTTTGCAAGGTTGTGGCGCGTACTGATCTCGCCGGCTCTCTCTCTTGTCGCAATCCGGATCGCCAATGAATGTTTGAGGAAAGTCTCCGCTTCATCGAGTCGACCCATTTTGGTCATCAGCTCGCCGATATTGTTCAGGCTTATTCCTTCTCCCTGCAGGTCCTTTAGTTCCCGCTTGATCGCTAATGCTTTTTCAAAGTTGTGCAGCGCGCTGTCAAAGCGGTTCAAAGTGAGGTAAACGTTGCCGATGTTGTTATACGAGGAAGAAGCAGGGCCTTTCAGGTCGAGCTTCCGCCGCGCCGCGAGCGCCCGGTAATGATAATCCAGAGCAAGGGGCAGGTCGTTGATCTTGATATACAAGTTCCCAATGGTATTGTAACAGGCGGAAAGGTGCTGCGAGGCACCAGATGTTTCCAATAACCGGGAGGCCTCTAGCAGATAGTCAAGCGACTTTTCATACAAACCCTTCTGCTTATAAAGAATGCCCAGATTGATTTTGATGGCAGCCATCCTGGCGGTGTCCTCGACCAGGGCAAAGGCCCGATAGGCTGCATTGTAATAGTAAATACTGCTATCGGTTGCGCCGGTCTGGAAGTGCAGGACGCCAAGGTTATTGAGATTTTCAGCCCTACCGGGCTGGTTATCAATCTGGCTGTCGAAGTTTATGGCTTTGCGGGCGAAGAAACCGGCGCTATCATAAAACTTTTCGGCCAGATACTCGCTTGCGATGACGGATAGGTAATAGCTGATGGAATCGTTATCTCCTGCCCTTTCCGCCTGTCGCAAAGACGACTTGAGTTCGCCAATGTTTTGCTGGGAAAATGCCGGAGCACAAGCGAGCAGAATGAAAACAAAACGCCAAATCACCACTACTTTTTAACAAAAAGTAAGTTAGGTGAAAATCCGGCATTTGAAAAACAAAAAGGCCGGCAAAACGCCGGCCTGTAAGGTTTTAATTCAGATTATCCGATGCTCACGGAATCCATGGCCGACTGACCGTTGCTGCCGGGAGGCTTCGGTTTGAGGATGATAGGAGTATCGTCATCATCGCCGTCGCCGCGGGGATTGACATCGATCTCGCTACATGCGGATACCAAAATGGTTACGACCAGCGCCAGGAGGATCGGCAGTCTTTTCAATGTGTTTTTCATTGTGTTGTTGTTTAAAGTGGGTGTTTGTTTGTTTTCTTTCTCGATGCGTTTTAAGTCTCCCTTCCGACCCGGCCCAAAAGGGCCGGGGCAGGAAAGGGACTTTAAACACAATGCGGTCTTTGAAAGACTTTACAAAGATGTATCCTGCGTGTTCCGTGGAGGTCCCCGCATATTCCTTTGTGTTCCCCATTTTTTTCCGTGTTTTCCCGGAATCTTGCCCAATTCCTATAACTTGACCGCATGAAAATCAAAGTGCGGCATCTGCGCCGCGTGCTGTTTCTTCTCTCCGAAAGAACCCGCGAGCCCCTGGACCGCGCGGGCCTGCGGAATATGGCCGCGGAGATCGGCGGCATCGGTGAGGATTATCTATACAAAAAGATCTTCTATGAGATCCGGAATCTCGGCGACGAACATGAACTGAGCCTTCGCGATGCTCAGCTCAATTCGGTCGCGCGTTTTCTCGGCCACAAGAATATCCTGGCATTGCTCGCCGTGCTGGAAATACCCGCCGACGAACAACTGAAGAGGCTGGTGGGAAGTTACTACATATACATCCGGCAGAATTCCGGAAAGGGACTGATCTTTCAATCACCGGTTGAGGTCCGGGAGTCGGAGGGAAAGTTCTTTCTGAAGCTAAAGGGGCCTTCCTGGGTCTACGAAGGGGAGTTGACGATAAAACACGGGTGTATCTTTGTCCTGCTTATTTCGCCGGAGCATAAATCGTTTTACCACATTTACAAGATCGGCACGCGGCGCGAGCCCAAGGTCATCCAGGGAATTTTTTCCGGCGTCTCCACGGCCTTCGATCCCATCGGCGGCAGAGCGGTACTAATAAGAGTTCCTGAGCCGTTCTCAACCCTCACCAACCAGGCGTTTACCGGTGAAGAACTCGCCGCATCGGACCGCTCAGAGGGAAAAGTTCTGGCTGCGTATTTCCGGGAGTATTCGAAAAACAACCTGAGTATCAATAAAGTCGTGAGTTTCGGAATAGAAGACCTCGAGGAGTGATTCCGTGGATGCCGCAAATCATTAACGCGCAACAGATTTCTCCACCGGTACCCATATTACCGCATCGGCGATCACCTTGCCATCCGCATCTTTCGACGACACCTGAACGTAACTATTCCGGCCTTCCGGCAAGCGATAGGTGCCCAGTGACACCCACTCTCCAGAGGTCTGACCCTCCACCCGGATATCCGATTCCCGGATCGTCATGCCGTGGTTGCGTTCCCCGTCGTTAATGATGACCAGCGTTTGCTTCGACATCCCTTCCGCTTTCGGAAAATAAATATAGCCTGCGTACGATCCCTCCTTCGGAATTTCGGGAGCAAAGCGGATATAGGCGATCTGATTATCGGGTTGGTGCACGAGAAAATCCGGTCCGTAACCTCCCCGCGTTGCGGGCTTCCAGTGGCCACGCCGTTGCACGCTGAGGGAATCACCATTGTCGGCGAGGACTTCGAAAAGGCTTCCGTTCGCCAGCGGATCCGCTTTTAGTCGTCGTTGTAACTCACTGACATCCACTTGTTGGACGGTGGTTCCCCCATCGATGGCCATCACCGCAGCCGTTGCCGATGACTGTGCAAGCACCATGAACACAGGTTCCATGCGGATGGAGCCGAATGCAATATGTGTCGCTGAGAGGCATACGGGCACCAGCAGGTTGCCACACTCGGAAGCTTTTGGCGTCAAAGACCGGTAAGCTATGGGATAGGGACCGAAACCGCCAACCTCTACATTGCCTTCATTCTTTACCTGGCCATTGACCACGATGCGTTGGATGTTATGAGAATCCATCGTATACGCCGCCATTCCGACACCATCTGAAACCACTTCCCTGCCCTGACAGTTGTGCTGTGTCATTACATAGCTGCCCACCATGCGTCGCGCTTCGCGGATATAGAGCTGGGGCGTCCAGTTGCCCGACTCCACGTATTCATCTTTCGGATATCCCCAACGTTGCATGCTGTCGCGCAACTGCTGCGGTACACGCGGATCGTGTCCGAAAAAATAAAGAAGTCCTTTTGTGTAATTCGTGTGCTCCTGAACGATTTTTTCGCGCTCCTTGTAGTCCCCGTCCGGGTATCCGTAGTTCATGCCAATCATGTCAGTCGAGAAAGCACCGCGGTTGTTGATGTCCGTTTTATTGTTCGGCATCCGGCTCCAGATGAAATAGTCGTTGAGTTCTCTCTTGTCGGGGTAAGCATCGAATACCCTCAGCAGTAGCTCGTATTTTGACGGATCGTATCCCTCCGGCTGGGTGATGGGAATCCGGTTGCCCGGATCGGAAGTCAGGCATATCCGGTAGTTGTACGCCTGCACTTTTCTATCCCCGGTGCCCGCAGGCAACAGCTTCTCATCGCTGATTCCCCAAAGAAGGCCGCTCTTCGGTTTTCCGGGAGTTTTGTACGGATCGATGCCATCCGGAAACTGGTGTCCATGCATGAGCTGCACACCGTTGAGCGTTTCGTTGTACTGTCCGTTATCTTCCCGTCCTACAGTATACGAGACGCCGGCGCGCGCCATGAGGTCCCCTTCGTATCCACAGTCGATGAACATCTTCGCTTTCACAATGGTCACCGGCGCAGACGCATTCACCGAACTTTCCAGTACAATCTCCGAGATGGCGTTACCCTGCTTCCGGACTTCACGCAGCCGGCTCTCGTACAACACTTCAAATCCACCGCGATTTATATAGTCGCGGAAAATAGTTTCTGCCACGCCGGGTTCAAATATCCACTGTTCGAATTTTCCATAGTGACGTCCCACCCTTCGGTAAAAGTCGCGTGAAAGTCCGCTGATAGCGTACTTGTTACCTATGTCGGTGTATCCAAGTCCTCCTGACGTCAAGCCTCCAAGGCGTCGACCCGGTTCGATGAGAACAGCCTTCTTGCCTAGCTGCTGGGCGGTGAATGCTGCGATCACCCCGGCGGAGGTGCCGCCATAAACACAGACATCCACTTCGACGGTTCGCTGGCCGAATGCCATACACGTCGTTAACAATAAAATAAAAAAACCGCCTAATACTTTTTTCATGACCATGAGCCGCCTTTTTTTCTTTGCAATAATAGTTCTTTCTCGGATTTGAGGAGGTACCAGCAGGGTTTGCTGATCCAACTCTGCGATAACCATTGTTGTGTTCCTGAAGTTACTGAAAAATCACAGAACGCCGCCTAAGCGGGAACGTGCGTTATTTGCCCAAGGCTTACCGGTATCATCGCGCAGGACAAACTTCACATTCTGAAGATTAAATCCTAACTTAATCTTCCAATTATGAAGCAGAAGCGGAGAGCCTTTCTCAAACAGGCCGGACTGACCGGGCTTGTGCTCACGACAGGGAAGAATGAACTCCTGTCGGGATCTTCAGATAATTGTAATCCCAACGTTATGGCTGAATTTTTTTTGTCCCGCAACGGGGACGAAGGACAGACGCTCATAGGCCCTTACGGACACTGGGCTGCGTCGCTAATCGATAAAATTCCGTCGCACTCATTTCGCCGCCGCGAATTTTCAGACATCGGCGAATGGAGAAATGAAGCGCGAAACACCGTTGTGGAACGAATGGGAGTTCCGGACATCGGCGGAATGCCGCAGGTAAAAACGACCCGACAATATACATACGACGGGCTCCACATCGAGGAACTAACATGGCAGCTTCCATACGGGCGTCCAACGGAGGCCATACTGTTAAAGCCGCAGAATGCGCGTGGGCGACTCCCGGGTATCCTCGCATTTCATGACCACGGCGGCAACAAGTATTTCGGAACCCGGAAAATCACACGAACACCTGACCAACATCCGCTGATGGCCGCGCACCAGGAAGAGTACTACGAAAAAAGAGCCTGGGCAAACGAAGTGGCGAAACGCGGCTATGTTGTGCTCGTCCCCGATGCGTTTCCATTCGCAAGTCGTCGCGTATGGATGCAGGACGTCCCGGAACATTTGCGCAAAGGTCTTAGCGATGAAGATCCTGAAAAATCTGCAAACATACACGCGTACAATGACTGGGCGCTGGATCATGAGCATGTCATGTCGAAGTCTCTCATCAGCGCCGGCACCACCTGGGCCGCAGTTTTCTTTGCTGAAGACAGAAAAGCGCTGGACATTCTCTGCGCACGAGAAGATGTGGATGCGGACCGCATCGGATGCTGTGGACTTTCCGGAGGCGGGATGCGCACAGCATTCATGGGTGGCCTCGATGACAGAATAAAATGTGCAGTCTGCGTCGGATTCATGACGACGTGGAAGGATTTTATTTTGAATAAGTCCTTTACACATACGTGGATGACGTATGTACCCAGGCTGCCTGACGAACTCGACTTCCCGGAGATCCTGGGTATGCGCGCTCCCCAGGCTACGCTGGTGCTGAATGATGAGGAAGACGATCTTTATACGCTGCCGGAAATGAAGCGCGCCGATTCTATCCTGAAGGAAGTTTACGCAAAAGCAAATGCCTCCGATCGCTATCAGTGCTCGTTCTATCCGGGCCCTCATAAGTTCGACATCAGGATGCAGTCGGAAGCATTCAACTGGTTTGATAGATGGCTTTTGAAAAATTGACATTAGGCAATTGGACAGTTGACAACGCCAATCCAACTGAAAGGGCTGAACCCGCTCATAATCGCTGAGTGGTCAATTCGCATGGTGAGTGGTTGTCCGAGCCGAAATCAATGCGCCAGATAAATCGCCGAGGAAATATTGGCGGTATTGTCTAAATTTAGATTCTCGACAAATGAATTTGAATATGCGGGGCGAACAATGCACAACCGCACGTGAGTTTGATTGAAAGCAGCAACTACGAAAACAACTAACAACAAAAGAAAGAATGAAAAGTAATCGCAGGAATTTCTTGAAAGTTTCGGGATTGGCCGGAATCGGGTTAGCAGGTGGAGCGGGAATTATCAGCGGACAAGCAGCGACTCCCAACGCAGAAGAGCCCTGGAAGCGTTCGCCGATACAGGGCGGCAAGCACTTCAACATGAGCGGATATGCTGCTCCCAAGATCGAGACGGTGCGCATCGGCTTCGTCGGTCTTGGCAACCGCGGTCCCGGTGCTGTCAACCGCATGAGCAAGATCGACGGCGTGGAAATCAAGGCTCTCTGCGATGTTCGGCCTGAGCGGGCGCAGAAGGCGAAAAAATCGCTCGAAAATACCAAGCACCGCCCCGAGTTGTATACCGCAGGCGAAAATGACTGGAAGAAAATGTGCGAGCGCAAGGACCTCGATCTGATCTACATCGCCACGCCATGGGATCTTCACACGCCGATGGCAGTGTACGCCATGGAACAGGGCAAACACGCTGTCAGCGAAGTACCCGCTGCCACCACTCTGGAAGAATGCTGGCAACTGGTAGAGACATCGGAGAAAACCCGGAAGCATTGCATGATCCTGGAGAACTGTTGTTACGATTTCTTCGAGCTGATGACGCTCAATATGGCAAGGCAGGGTTTCTTCGGGGAAATACTTCACGCAGAAGGGGCCTACATTCACGACCTGCTCCACATGAATTTCGGAAAAGACGAGTACTACGACATGTGGCGACTGAAAGAAAACTTCCGCAACGGCAACCTGTACCCCACCCACGGACTTGGTCCGATCGCGCAGGCTCTGAACATCAACCGCGGCGACAGAATGGACTACATGGTATCAGTCTCCACCAATGATTTTATGATGGGCGATCTGGCAAAAGAACTGGCAGCGAAGGATGAGTTCTACAAGCCGTACGCCAACAAGAAATACCGCGGAAACATGAACACTACCACCATCCGTACGGTAAACGGCAAGACGATGATGTTGCAGCACGACGTTACGTCTCCGCGTCCCTATTCCCGCATTCATCTTCTGAGCGGAACCAAAGGGAGCGCCGTAAAATACCCGGATCCGCGCATCTCGAAGGGACACGAAGGCTGGGTAAGCGCCGAAGAATTCAAAGTACTTGAAGAAAAATACGCACCGCCTATTGTAACGCGCGTGGGCGAAATGGCGAAACAGATCGGCGGTCACGGCGGGATGGACTTCCTGATGGACTGGCGCCTCATCGATTGCCTCCGCAATGGAATACCGCTCGACATTGACGTTTACGACGCGGCGACGTGGAGTGCGATCACGCCCCTGAGCGAGCAGTCGGTCGCAAACCGTTCGAAATCGGTTGACGTTCCTGATTTCACCTCCGGGTCGTGGAAAACCAATACGCCGGTGGACGTGACGCTTTCAAAAGGCGGTAACACGAAAGTGCTTATCAGTTCGCGCTAATCTCTCAACCATCGTTCACCACCGGACGCATCGCTTCGCGATGCGTCCCTTTAGTATTATCGTCTTTCATTTTCGCTTATGATCGCCTTCGCACAAAAATTTTGGTTCGGGAGTTACCTGCTGCTGGGACTCGCACTGTTTGCGTCCTGCAGCAAGAAAACAGACCAGTCCACGCACCGGCAAACAAACGAACAGATCACATTCCGGGAAAACCTCGAGGAGAATAAAGTCGATGTGCTCGTCGGTGAGAAACTCTTTACTTCTTATCGCTGGCCTCCCAACGTTTACAAGCCCATCCTCTGGCCGATAATCTCCGCAGGCGGAAGCACCATCACGCGTGGATTCCCGCTCGAGCCTCGCGAGGGTGAAAGCAAAGATCATATGCACCAGGTGGGAAACTGGCTGAACTACGGCAATGTGAACGGATTTGATTTTTGGGGCAACGGACATACCGGTGAACGATCACCGAAAGGCGGCGAGATCAAGCATATAGGAATTGAAAAAAAGACGGAAGGCCCGGCCGAGGCTTCGCTTGAAACCTCGGCGAGTTGGGTGGACCCTGACGGAACTGAGTTGATGAAAGAAAAAACAACTTTTCACTTTATCGCGCGGGGGCCGGTCCGCATCATAGACCGCATCGCGACACTGCGGAACACCAGTGGCAAACCCGTTGTCTTCAAGGACACGAAGGAGGGTATGTTCGGCTTGCGGGTTGCGCGACCACTGGAACTTCCCGCGAAAGATGAAGAGACCACGAATGACGCTTCGGTCCAGGCATCTTTACGAGCGCATAGCCATCCCGTTACTGGCAACTACCGCAGCAGCGAGGGCGTAACCGGCGAAGAGGTATGGGGAACACGGGCGAGATGGATGGACCTTTATGGCAAGATCGGCGAAGAAAAGGTGTCTGTCGTGATTTGCGATCATCCAAAAAATATCAGCTACCCGACCTGGTGGCATGCGCGCGGCTACGGTCTTTTCTCAGCGAATCCCCTGGGTGCAAAAGACTTTACCGACGGAAAACAGGAACTTAATTTCTCCCTTCCACCGGGGGATTCCATTGCGTTTCGGTATCGCATCATCGTCGCCTCCGGTGAATACCCCGCCGACCAGGAAGTCAATCGGCTGGCGGACGAATTTGAAAAGCTATACTGATCTCCCCTTGAAGCTGCACAATTCTTTCTGCACCCTCCTGCGCGCCCTCCATGCCTGGTTTCAGGCGAGCGAACAGGATGACCTGAACGTCTTGCTCTTTTCTCATCATTGATAAAATTACTGTATGCGCACTCATATCGAGAACGATCCCGCGGCACTGGGCCGGAAAGCAGGAAAGGAAGCAGGCGAATTAATCGCGAAAGCCATCCACGAAAAGAACGGCGCTAATATCATTCTGGCAACCGGTACAAGCCAGTTTGAAACGCTGAACCGTTTGGTCCTGGACAAAGACATCGACTGGAGCAAAGTGACGATGTTCCATCTGGACGAGTACATCGGTCTACCGGACACACATCCGGCGAGCTTCCGGAAATACCTGAAGGAAAGGTTTTTGGCCAAAGTGCCACCCCTGAGGGCAGTGCACCTGATCAATGGCGAAACCAACCCGGAAGCAGAATGCGTTTGGCTGGGAGATCTCATCACGCAACATCCGATCGATGTTGCACTGGTAGGTATCGGCGAAAACGGGCACCTTGCCTTCAACGACCCCCCGGCAGACTTCGACACCGATGAGCCCTACATCGTCGTCAACCTGGATGCTGCCTGCAGACGACAGCAATACGGCGAAGGCTGGTTTGGGTCTATTGATGAGGTCCCGCATCAGGCCATCAGTATGTCTATCCGGCAGATCCTGAAATCACGCCACATCATTTGTTCGGTACCCGATGCCAGGAAAGCGGAGGCTGTCAAAAACTGCGTGGAAAGCACCGTCAGCAATCTTTTTCCCGCAAGCATCCTGCAGACACATCCCGATTGCACCCTATATCTCGATCAGGCGTCCGCCGCCAGACTGGCGAAATGATTCGTTTGGAAAGACAGCCAGCCCCCGAAAATCCTTAAAATCTATCCAGCTATCCAAAAATCACTAAATCCGGATAGAAACATTTTAGAACTAGTCTAAATAAAATATATTTGTGACCCTTAACCAACACTATATATATAATGAGAATTACGCAAACCCTTCGATTTATTGTGTTTTTGGCCTTTTTCGGCCTTTTGGCCTGTGACGAAAAGGACGAGAAGCCGGGCCTCCGAACTAAAATTGATTATTCGGCGCTTACCGGCGAAACCACATATTCCGAACTGTTTGCAGATGTTGACGGCAACTCTACCGTCGACCTTTCCGAAGGCAACGACCTGCTGAAAATGTTTCAGGCGCTGAACAATCATTCCAGCGCATCTGTGAGAGACAATACGCCCATTGACGGCGACGTGTTGCAAAGCATGTTTACAAATACCGGCGATCCATTCTACGATTTCTCGACGATCGCGGGAGAAGACCTTAACGCCTCGAGTGCGAAATTGCGCGATGTTGTTGCTTCATCATTAGGGCAGGCGGATGCGGAAGCTGTGCGCGAAAAGATTGAAAACTACTTTGCCGCCATTGATCAGGCCAGCCAGTCAATTGGAAACACCGCCTCAGCCGGCAACGCCGGCAAACTTGGAAATTACCTCCTGGACGAAAAGGGCCTGGAAATAGCCCAGCTCATTCAAAAGTCTTTGATCGGTGCTCTTCAACTCGACTACATCGGCAACGTGCTGCTGGATGAAGGTCTGAACGCTGATAATTACAAAACCGTCGACGGTAGCAATTACACACCGCTTGAACACAACTGGGACGTAGCCTATGGCCTGCTCACCCTGAATCCGATTTACCTGGAAGGCGCCACCGATGCTGCACGCAATTCGGCTGAATTCGGACTTGGCTCTTATATATGGGAGTACAACAAGAAGAACTACGCCGCTATCTACCCTGCATTTCTCAAAGGCCGCGCCGCCATCGTAAACAACGACCGCGCAGAGTACCAGGCCATTGCCACCGTTATCCGCACGGAGATGGAAAAAGCGATCGCAGGTGCGGCAATTGGCTATCTGAATAAATGGAAAATCGAAACTGACCCGGCCCGGGCAGCGCATGCAATCGGCGAAGGCGCCGGCTTTATCTACTCACTTCGGTTCGCCGAAATGCACGGCGCCGATGCTGAATTCTCCGATGCTATCCTGGATGACCTGCTAGGGTCCGACGGTGGATTCTGGGATCTTGAAGCACAAAAAATTAACGCCGCCATCGAAGCGATCGAGGCAAAATTTGCTGACTAAATCGTGGATCGGGAAATGAACGGATCTAAAGTCTGTTCATTTCCTTGTCGTCTTCTTAATATTATGATTAACGCGGGAAAATATAAGTTACTCTTCGTTGCCGCTCTCCTGATGCTGGGTTGCGGCGGAAAGGAAAATGAGCCGTCTCCGGGCGATGACACAAAGGACCGCAAAGTAATTCTTACGCATTGGGCGGATAACATCATCGTTCCTTCGTATGAAAGTTTTCGTGAAAAGCTGGACGCGATGACCACGGCGACCGATGCGTTCATTGCATCACCCAATGAAACAACGCTGCTGGCTCTTCGGCACGCATGGGACAACGCTTACCTCGATTGGCAAAACGTTGAGCTGTTTGAATTCGGGCCTGCCGACAAATACACACTCCGGAATTTTTTCAACATCTACCCGACCGATGTCGCCGGAATCGTTTCGAACATGAACGATCCGTCTGTTAATCTTGCCTTGCCTGTATCTTATGCGCGCCAGGGATTTCCCGCACTCGACTATCTCATCAACGGAGTAGCTGGTGATAATGCGGGGATAGTCGACTATTACACGACTGGCGAAGACGCGGCCAAGCGAATCGCCTACCTCGAGCGCATTATGGCGCGGATGGTCTCCCTGCTGGAGAATGTCGTCGAGGAATGGAACGGTCCCTATCGCGATAAGTTCATCAACGATACCGGGTTAGACATCGGTTCGTCTATGGGTGTTGCGGTGAACGGATACGTGCTCTATTATGAGCGCTACGTCCGCTCGGGAAAAATCGGTATTCCCTCGGGCGCAGCAATCGGAAGCACCGGCGTCCCCTATCCCGAAAAAGTAGAAGCGCTCTTCAGGAGAACCATCTCCCGTGCGCTTGCGATGAATGCGCACAACGCCGCAGAACGTTTCTTTAACGGCAAAGATGTGACGACAGGAACGGAGGGACCCTCCTTTAAATCCTACCTGGATGCGCTGGGAGCGAAAAATGCCGCTTCCAACACATTGTTGTCCGACATTATCAACAGCCAATTCGAAGTAATCAGCACGGAGCTGGATCAGTTATCGCCTGACCTCTATCAACAGATCGAAACCGACAACGAAAAAATGGCGGACACCTATGCGGCGATGCAAAAACTCGTCCGCATGCTGAAAGTAGATATGACCTCCGCGATGAGCGTCACGATCACCTATACAGATAATGACGGCGACTAGCGCCATCTCGCACAATGAAAGAGTATCTTCAAAAAACAACGTCCGCTGCTCCCCTGGCAGTTTTCAGGATTGCCCTGGGCGTGCTGCTTTTTGGAAGCGTTGTGCGATTCTGGGCAAAAGGATGGATACACGACCTCTACATTGAGCCCCGGTACTTCTTTTCCTTCTACGGTTTCGAATTTGTCAAACCGCTGGGGCAATTCACATACCTTCTGTTTGCGATATGTGGTATCTGCGCCCTGCTGGTGGCAATCGGAAGGTACTACCGCGTCGCGATGACGGGTCTATTCCTGAGTTTTACCTACATCGAACTCATGGATAAGAGCACCTACCTTAACCATTACTACTTCATCAGCATGATCTGCCTGATGATGATCTTCCTTCCTGCTCACGTTCGATTTTCCGCAGATGCCACCCGGAACCCATCACTTGCATCCGACACAGTGCCGCGCTGGTGCCTGGACAGTATCAAGCTGTTCGTCTGTATCGTCTACCTGTATGCCGGTATAGCCAAGATAAATACAGACTGGCTGCTCCATGCGCAACCCTTGCGAACGTGGCTACCTGCGCGAAACGACATGCCGTTGATCGGATCTCTCTTCAATCATGTCTGGGCGGCGTATGCTTTCAGCTGGCTGGGTTGCCTGTACGATCTGACGATATGGTTCTTTCTGCTCAACCGGCGAACCCGCCTGGCTGCGTATGGCGCCGTCGTTGTTTTTCACACGCTGACTTCGCTGCTCTTTCCCATCGGAATGTTTCCGTATATCATGATGGCCACAGCGCTGATTTTTTTCTCCGCCGGGTTTCACGAGAAAATCATTGCAACAGTCGGACGGTGGGTTCGATATCCCTTCAATACCGCTCTTTCCGTCCAGCGAGTCCCCAGCGGCTTCACCCGCCGGGTTCTGCCTGCTGCGTTTGGAATTTTCCTCGTCTTCCAGCTGCTCATGCCCTTTCGCTATGTTCTCTATCCCGGCGATTTGTTCTGGACGGAAGAAGGGTATCGCTTCTCCTGGCGTGTAATGCTCATGGAGAAAGCGGGATACGCACAATTCACTGTGCGCGACAGCACAGGGAAGGTAGCGGTTGTCGACAACGAACAATTCCTGACGACACTCCAGGAGAAAATGATGTCCACACAGCCGGATATGATCCTGCAATACGCACACATCCTGCGAGAACACTACGCAGCCGCGGGTTTTCATTCGCCGGAAGTCTATGTGGACTCGTACGTAGCACTGAACGGACGCCTGGGAAGACCACTGGTCAGTCCACGCACCGATCTTACAAAAGTTAAAGACTCATTTAAGCATAAAGACTGGATTTTACCTTTTGATAATGAGATCGGCGGCATTTAACACGTTCCTCTTCTGCCTGTTTTCAATCAGCGCGCTGAGTCAGTACAACCTTACCGGCACCGTTCTGTCAAGTGAAGACAGCGCCGCGGTGCGTGAATGCGTCATCTATCTTGACGAGGGAAAAGTCAGCGCGATGACGGATGCGAGAGGAAGATTTATTTTTAGCGATGTATCGAACGGGGACCATACCCTTCATTTTACCAGCACAGAATTCGAGTACCTCCAGTTGGCTGTTGCCGTGTCAGGTGAAAACCGAAGTCTGAGAGTGCGACTTGATCCGCGTACGGAGACCCTCGGGGAAGTCATGATAACGGATGCCCAATCGTCCTTCGGGTTCACCCGGATGCGAGCGGTGGAAAGCACCGGAATATACGAGGGAAAAAAATCCGAAGTAATTATTCCGGAACAGCTTACCGCGAATCTTGCTACGAACAATGCAAGACAAGTCTACTCGCGCGTCGCCGGATTAAACATCTGGGAAAACGATGGCGCCGGCCTGCAACTGAGTATCGGTGCACGGGGACTCGATCCCAGCCGAACGGCTAACTTCAACGTACGCCAGAATGGTTACGATATCAGCGCGGATGCGCTTGGGTATCCCGAAAGTTATTATACACCACCCGTTGAAGGCATCGGGAAGATACAGATCGTACGCGGCGCAGCTTCCCTTCAATACGGAACACAATTCGGCGGAGTTATCAATTTTGTGATGAAAAAGCCCGTCGACGACAAGAAGGTCGAGCTTATTGCGCGGCAAACTGTGGGCTCATATGGATTTTACAATTCTTTTACCAGCGCCAGCGGCAAGGCGAAGAAGCTTCGCTACTACGCCTTCTTCCAGTACAAGCGAGGAGACGGGTGGCGCGACCATTCACAATTCGACAATCACACGCTTTTTGCAAACCTCAACTACGACTTCACCGACAACACAAAGATCGGCATCGACATCACTCAAATGGGCTACCTGGCACAGCAACCCGGCGGGCTTACAGACGCGATGTTCCGCGACGACCCACGGCAGACAAACCGCAGTCGCAACTGGTTCAAAGTAGACTGGAATTTACTGGCGCTTCACTTCGATCATAAGATCAATACCACCAGCGAGGTCAACCTACGTGTCTTTGGCCTTTACGCGAACCGCTACGCTGTCGGCTTTCGGCCGAATCGCGTGGCGACGATCGATGATGACAGCGAGCGCGACCTCATCAAAGGGAAATTCCAGAACTGGGGTGCGGAGGCGAGATACCTGAAGCGTTACACCGTCGCCAACATACCCTCTGTTATCCTGGTCGGTACCCGCTACTACCATGGGTTCAATCACAGCATGCAAGGCCCCGGGAGTAACCTAAGCGGAGCCGACTTCAACTTTGCCAATGCGGATCAATTCATCACTTACGACTACCGCTTTCCAAACAGGAACTATTCCGCCTTTGCGGAAAATATTTTCTATATCGGCGAAAAGTTTTCCGTCACGCCCGGCATACGCTACGAAAACATCATGACGACAGCCGATGGCTATTACAGTACAGTCTACAAAGACCTGGCAGGAAACATTCTCGACATCGACCGCACGGACGAGTACCGCGATAACGGTCGGCAATTCGCAATTGCCGGGCTCGGGCTGAGTTACAAACCCACTCCATTCGTCGAGGTGTATTCCAATCTTTCGCAGAACTATCGATCGATCACCTTTAACGACATGAGGATCGTCAACGAATCGTCCGTCATCGATCCGAATCTGAAAGATGAAAAAGGTTATTCACTGGACCTGGGAGTCCGAAGCGACCAGACAACCTTGTTCAACTATGACGTCAGCCTCTTCCGCCTGAACTACGACAACCGGATAGGAGAAGTATCTTTCTACGATGAGCAGAACAAAACCAAGCGAAGAAGGAGTAACATCGGCCGGGCCGTCATTCAGGGCCTGGAAGCGTATGGCGAAGCCGACCTCCTCCGGCTGGCATCACCCCGCGAGGAACGTTGGAGCGGCGTGATCTTCACCAATATCGCCCTCATCCGGTCGCGCTATGAAGAAAGCGAAATCACAGGAGTGAAAGGCAAAGAAGTTGAGTTCGTTCCGAAAGTCAACCTGAAAACCGGTGTTCACGTGGGCTATCAGAACATTAGGGCGTCATTCCTTTACACCTACCTGTCATCTCAGTATGCCGATGCCACCAACTCGACAAGCGAAGAAGTGTCAGCGGTAACCGGTGTAATCCCCGCCTATTCCGTGATGGATTTCAGTATCTCGTTTCAATACAAACGGTGGAGGATTGAAGGAACAGCGAATAACCTCGCCAACGCTATGTACTTCACGCGACGCGCCACCGGCTATCCCGGACCCGGCATCCTTCCCTCCGACGGCAGAAGCTTTTTTCTGACGCTGCAGGTAAAAATATAGCGCCCTTCCTCGCCTGGGTCATTGCGTCGGCAACGACGTGACAAATACCCGGGAAGTATTAATTTTATGACATGAAATCCCTTTGTGTTTCCGTCATTCTTCTGTTCGGGCTCAGCACCACTTATGGACAACGTCAAAATTGTTGCACTCCCGCTGAAGCCGGTAGCATCACGGTGCTCGTATTCCTGGCTGTAGACTGTCCCGTCAGCCAAAAGTACATCCCGGTACTGAACGCCATCCGGGATAAATACACGGGTCAACCGGTTCACATCCTTGGCTTGATACTCGGAACCCTGAAAAGGCGCGACATGGACAGGTTCGCGGACGAATACGCCATACAATTTCCCCTGAAAAACGATCGCGATTTCAGGTGTGTCACTGAAATTGCCGCGGAAGTGACTCCTGAAGTCTTCGTGTTCGACGATCAATGCGAACTTAAATACCGCGGCGCCATCGACAATTGGTTTTACGATCTCGGAAGTTACCGCAAAGAGAGCACCGAAGATTATCTCACCGACGCGATTGACGCGTTGTTGGCCGGAAACGACCCCGGTATCACCAGTACCAAAGCTGTGGGGTGCCTCATCCAGCACCCCGTGAAAAGCCACGGTGCACATTAGCAGGTTCACAATTCCGGCGCCGTGTGCTCGTGCTTTTTTGCACGATGAACGCCACAGTCCACCGGAACTTATGAGAGAGATCTCTCCAAAATAAACCTGGATTTCATTATTTTGTTGGAGCGTTGGCAATGTTTTGCCTCCGCCTGAATGCTCCCGGTTTTTAACCCCTTAGCCATGTATCGCTCGTGGAAAAAAGATCTGTGCTCCTGCCTTTGTGTTCTCTGGATTGCCACAGGCTATTGCCAGGAAAAGGAAGCCTTGTTCACGCTGATGAAAACCGGTGCCACCAATCTGAAGTTCACCAATAGCGTCCGTGAAAATGACTCGCTGCACGTTCTGAACTACGAATACCTGTACAACGGTCACGGTATTGGAATCGCCGATTTCAATCAGGATGGATTACAAGATGTTTTTATTTCGGGAAACACGACGGCGAACAAACTGTTCCTGAATAAAGGCAATTTGCAGTTCGAAGACATATCGCGCCAGGCAGGAATCCGCGGAAATGGCACCTGGAGTACGGGCGTCAGCATCGCGGATGTCAACGGTGACGGTCTTCCCGACATCTATGTTTGTCACTCGGGAAAATATCCCGCGGACAAGCTCGTGAACGAGCTGTTTATCCACGCCGGAAATGAGAAAGGTACACCGCGATTTATCGAATCGGCGAAAGCATATGGGCTTGACGCGCCGGGCACACAATCCACTCAGGCTGCGTTCCTCGATTACGACGGAGACGGCGACCTGGATATGTTTTTGCTGAACCACTCAGTCCACACATACTACGCGCTTGTCAATACGACAAAACAGCGGACGACTCCAGACTTCCGCTACGGGAACCGCTTGTTCAGGAATGATACTCCCCTCTCACAGGGAGAAAATAAAGCAACTTCTGCCCCGATCTTCACAGACGTGACCTTGAATGCCGGAATTGTCAACAACCCGCTCAACTACGGCCTCAGTGTCAACGTCAGCGATGTAAACCAGGACGGCTGGCCCGATATTTACACGACCAGCGACTACTCCGAGCACGATTGCTATTATGTGAACAACAGGGACGGAACATTCACGCAGTCCCTGCAGCGATCGTTCGCGCACATCTCGAAGTTCTCGATGGGCGCCGACATCGCCGACTACAACAACGATGGCCTTCCGGATGTGCTGACGCTCGACATGCTGCCGGAAGACAACCATCGACAAAAACTACTGAAGGGTCCCGATCAATACGATCAGTATCACCTGCTGCTCGACAGTGGTTACTATCGCCAGCACATGCGCAATATGCTGCACCTGAACCGCGGCCAGGATGCGAAGGGAAACGCGCGGTTCAGCGAGATCGGGCAGCTTGCCGGGATTTCGAATACCGACTGGAGTTGGGCTGGCCTGATGGCAGACCTCGATGGCGACGGCTGGAAAGACATCCTTGTCACCAATGGTTACTTGCGCGATTTTACGGATCTCGATTTTCTGAAATACACGATGGCGGATGCACAACTGGCAGCCGTCGCTCAGGGAAACCAGGATTTCAAGAATTACGAACTCGTCCGGAAGATGCCGTCGAACAAGTTGCGCAATTATGTTTTCAGGAATAACCGCGACCTGACTTTTGAAAACGTATCGGAGGTCTGGGGCTTTGACGCCCTTAGCATTTCAAACGCCGCGGCATACGCCGACCTTGACAACGATGGCGATATGGACCTCATCATCGGCAACAACAACGAACCGGTCATGCTCTATCGAAATAATTCAAAAGGCCACCACTGGTTGAATATTACCCTCGAAGGCAAGGCGCCAAATACCGCAGCTCTTGGAGCGAAGTTGTGGTTGTATGCAGGCGGCAATACACAATACCTCGAGCAATTCCCTGTGCGCGGCTTTCAGTCAACCGTGACGCCCGTGTTGCAATTCAACTTTGCGTCGGACAAGATAGACTCGATCAAAATCCAGTGGCCTTCCGGCGGCATTACTTTCTTGCGCCAGCCTGCGATCGACCAGCCCCTCACTGTAAAGGAAGGAAGTACATCAATTCCCGAGAACTCCATTCCAAAGGAAGCAACGCTCTTTGCAGACGCTCCGCACCTCCCCAACTTCCGCCACCGCGAAAATGATTTCATCGATTTCCGCGGCGAGGTGCTGTTGCCTTATCAACTGAGCCGGATGGGACCCGCGCTCGCAAAAGCCGACGTCAACGGCGATGGCAACGACGACTTTTATGTTGGCGGAGCGATCGGGCAACCCGGCGAACTTTTTCTGCAGACCCAGGATGGTCGTTTCTTGCCATCCACTCGTAAACCGTGGAAAGAAGATTTGCAATCCGAGGATGTCAACGCGCTGTTCTTCGATGCGGACAACGACGGCGATGCCGATCTGTACGTCGTGAGCGGTGGAAATGAATATGAAGACGGATCTATGGAATACCAGGACCGGCTCTACATTAACGACGGCGAAGGGAATTTTGCCAGGGTGACGGAGGCCCTGCCGGCAATGCACAGCAATAAACAGGCAGTCGCCGCAGGAGATTTTGATATGGATGGCGACCTCGACCTGTTCATCGGCGGCCGCGGAAAGCCGGGCGCTTTCCCGCTCCCCTCCCCGAGTTACATCCTCCGGAACGACAGCAAAGATGGCAACGTCAGATTCAGTGATGTGACCGCGGACGTCTGCCCGGCTCTGCGCGCAGCCGGCATGGTTACTGTGGCCAGCTGGTCGGACCTTGACGATGATAAAGTCCCGGATCTTCTCCTCGCCGGCGACTGGATGCCCATCATGTTATTCAAGAATAAAGGGGGCGTCCTCCAGGATATATCCGCCCGGGCAAACCTCGCCGGAACGCATGGGCAATGGAGCGCCTTGCTCATCCAGGATCTGGATGGGGACGGTGACAAGGACATCGTGATGGGAAATTCGGGACTCAACCTTCAATTCAAGCCTACTGCGAAAGAGCCGATGGCAATCCACCTCGCAGACTTTGACAACAATGGCGCAATGGATCCCATTATCAGCTACTACATCCAGGGAAAAAACTACCCTATGGCGAGCCGTGATCAATTACTTGACCAGATCCCGCTGCTGAAAAAGAAATACATTCGATACGCGGACTACGCTGACGCGAGCCTTGACAAAGTTTTTGAGCCCGCGGCACTTCGCAAGGCAAGGAATTTTCAGTGCACTGAATCAAGGACGATCATGCTGCTCAACGACAACAATCTTTCCTTCACCCGCGGAAATCTTCCCCTTGAAGTTCAATTTTCAGCAACGAACAGTATTCTCTCCGACGACTATGACGGTGACGGAATCATCGACCTGATCATGTTCGGCAATTTCTTCCCATATCGCCCGGAGTTGGGTGAAAGCGATGCGGGCATGGGCTTGTTCCTCAAGGGGACGGGACGCGCGATATTCAATGCCGTGCCGCCGGGGACATCAGGTCTTTTCGCCGATGGTGATGTACGGCGCGCCGTCGAGCTGAAGAGCTCATCCGGCAGGCGAAAACTGGTAGTAAGCAAGAATGATGATATCCTTCAAGTGATACAGGTCGGCGACCGATAGGTAATTCCAGGCGCACTGTCAGAAACCGGAGAACTGCCGATCATCTGAGTGAAACTCATCTGAACGAAAGATCCTCATCACCCTTTTCGTAAGTGACGTAAACAAGAAGCATGGTCATCATTTCCTGGTCGCTCCGCATGTCACCCGAAGATGTTACTAACTGCGGCGGGTTATTGGGATTCATCGGGTTGTCGGCAGTGTTGTCGTAGGTGCCATACACGTGCACGACATCGCCCTTGTTAAGGATCACGGGCTTTTTGTATTGATAAATCTCCTGCCATCGGAAGTCCCATTTCGGAATATGGACAAGCGGGATTGTATCCTGCCCGCGAGTTGCAAACGCCTTGAACTCTTTGCCCAGGTAGTGCATATGAGGCCAGACGTAGAGCACTGTGATATCTTCTCGTGAATTGGCAATACGCAAATGGTGCGTTTGAACTTCGTTGGCGAGCAATAGCAAAGGAGGAAAGATATCGCGTTCGCCGATCCCACCTGATCCCAGGCTGATCACTTTGACTTTTCGCGCGACAGGTGTTTTCTTGAAGAAGAAATTAACGCCACTGATACACTCTTCCGGCTTGCCTACGGGCGGAAAGTGTATGGTTAATAACATGACACCCCGTTTCGGCATTACCCAACCCATGTCCTGCGGATACGATTCATACGAGGCGCCGGGAATCCATCCGCCGTAGTACGTCATTTCCCTTTTGTAAGGAAGCCACTGATCGTAAAGATAGCGCGAGGTGTTCAGGTCGATCGAGTCAATGGTGGCGTGAATATCAATCGATGGATCGGGTACCGGATGGATTGCAAAGTTGGCGTGGTGGATAATGCGTTTGTTGTTCGTGGTAAATTCGACAGCCTCGACGTTGGCTTCTTCGGCTAGCTCGAACGGAATCTTGAACACCATGAATCGCTCGCCACCATTAGCCTTAAGGTGGTAGCTGTAGCTCATCTTCAGCGTGAGGTCCGGTGAGCGGTGGTACGTAGTACCTTGCCGGATTTTCTCCATCAGCTCTCTTTCACGATCATTGCGCTTTTTTCCTTTCGGCGTCCCGGCGTCTATCCACTCCGTGATTATACCTATCTGCTGGTCATTGAGACTGCGGTCATTCGCAAAAGCGACATAATGGTTATCCGCACGCCAGGGAGGCATATACCGGCTCGTGATGACCTTGCGAATAAACTTCGCGCGGCCGGAAACATCCTCGTATGTAATCAGATTGAACGGCGCCCCTCCACCGGGCCGGTGACAGGTCGCGCACTTCGAATGGATCAGCGGTTGCACATCCTCGTAGAACGAAAGTTTCTGCGAGAAGCCATTGATAAAAAAGAGAACAAGGCCAACGATTGCCGCTGCGGCTTTAAGCGAAAAGACCATGATTCTAAAAAACGATTTAAATATGAAAAAACAAAGGTGGTCCGCGAGGACCACCTTTCTAACCTAACCCTAAAAAAATTATTATGGAACATCCCACCAGACTCGTCCAAACGCATCGGTCGGGCCAAGTCCGAAAGCAGGGTCTTCTTCCATTTCGTCATAGGCCGCACGCTGGTTCTCATAGTTGGCCGATATTTGATTCAGCAACGGCAAAGGCGCACGCCGCGGTATCGGGAGCGAAGCGCCGTTGGATTTCATGTCAGTCAGCGGAAGAACGCTGGTCGTATTCGGCAGGTTGTTGCGTTTCCAAAGAGCCCATCCTTCTGCGGCCTGTTTAAAATAGTGGATGTAAGCCTGGCTGGAGATCTGATCCAATGCAAGAGCCGGATTGAAAGCGACACCCGTCTCCGCAAGGTAGTCCGTGATCTCGGCGGGAGTTACGGCAGTGTAGTGCGTAAGCTTTGCTTCTCTTGCGATCTGGTCGTACCATTCGATAGACGCGCGCACGGCCTTTTCATACCATGTCTTAACGTCCTCTGTCGTCACCGAACGGGCTGCGAGTTCCGCGCGGATAAAGCAAAACTCGGCATACGAAATGACCGGTATGTTTACATTGCCATCGCCGGCGCCGTTGCCTTCATTGAACGAAGGCTGGAACAACCGGCGCTGAATGAGCGAGAGCGTGTCGATCACGTTATTGCTTCCGTTTACAACTGCGGTTCGCGGAGAGTAATAAGCTTCATTTGCCGGAGAGGCAGCTGCGTCCGGACTTGTGAAACTTCCAAAGTACCGGCGCGCGGCCTCCGTAGTTCCAGCTTTGAGGTCACCCTGGTCGATGAGAACATTGATGGTATCCTGCGCATAGCCATTGGGTGCGAAAAAAGCGTCCAGGCGCGGATCGTTCTTGTCCCACATGAAATCCACCAGCGGGCGCGAAGCGTACAATCCATCCGGGTTCCAGTTGCCGCCGCTAACAAAACCCGACGTAGCCTTGAAGGCCCACCCTTGTGCGTTGCTGCTCATGAGGTTCTCCGGCGCATCCCCCAACACCTCCTGGGCGATCTGCGCTGTTCTCGCCTGATCGCGCTTCACCTGGCGGAGGGCTATCTTGAGACGCAGGGCGTTTCCTGCACGCAGCCATGACGTGATGTCGCCGCGGTAGTACTGGTCAAAGTTACCCAGCGAGATCTGGGGCGCGGACTGCGCAGTCTTCAGGGTCGTCATGGCGTCTTCAATCTGCTCATCAAGTGTTACGAAGAGATCGGGCTGCGTATCATAAGCCGGAGTGAGTGTGCCACCGTAGCGCGCCTGCCATGCCTCCGTGTACGGAATGCTTCCGTAGATGTCGCTCACATAGAAAGCGTAGTAGGCTTTGAGTATGCGCGCGATCGCGATCATGTGAGCGTATCTCGGCTGCTCTTCTTCAGGCAGCTTTTCGACGAGACGTTCGAGATCGGTCAGCGCATCTCCAACCCCGGTGTACAGCCTTCCGTAGCGTTGCGAAAAATTATCGACATTATTCGTGAAGTTGATACCATTTCCATTCAGCGGGGTCACGTACTGCATCCAGGGCATGATGCGCCGGTAGACGTCGTAGAACGCTTCAAAATCCTGGCTATGAATTGACAGCGTGGCGCTGAGGAACTGATTCTCCGGCGAGACTTCATTGAGAACGTCCGGATTTCGGTTCGCTTCCACAAAGTCTTCATCGCTGCACGCTGTGCCGACGGCGCAGAGAAGGATCAGACAAAAAGCGAATTTCTTATATAAGTTCATCGTGATCATTTTTTGTAGTTATTAGAATCCGGCGGTTACAGAAAAACCAAGACTTCTCGTGAAGGGCAGACCGCCATACTCAGAGAATTCACCCGCGTTATTGCTCTTCAGGCCTTCCGGGTTGATCCCTTCCTTCGCCGTCATGTAGAGATAGCCGAGATTCCGTCCGACAACACTCAGCCGGAGTGTTTGCAATTTCACCTTGCTGGCAAACGACGCGGGAACATTGTATCCCAAAGAAATCTCGCGGAGAGAAACCCATGAGTTCTCAAAGACCGAATACTCGCGGATACCGGAAGACCACTGCGTGAGGTTCTCGTAATACGCCCACGCCGGAATTGGCTTCAGGTGACCCTGTGCAACGGCATCGGCATACGACATTCCACCGAGGTCGATATCAGCGTCCAGGATGGACTTGATGCCGTCTGCCAGCACTCCGTCCGGGATGATTCCATCGTTTCTCACAACGCCGCCTTCATCTGTGTATTGAACACCGCCATGCTCGGCATCGCGCCCGAATAAACTGTTGCTGAGACTTCCATTCGATGATCCGTACTGATGTGTCGCTGATGCCATCAGGCCGCCGATCTTGGAGTCGATCTGCACATTCAGCGTGAAGTTCTTATAGCTGAAACTGTTGATGTTGCTAAGCAGGAATTTCTCCATTGCCGTTCCGAGCTCCTTCTCTCCCTGGCCGTAAGCGCCGGACCTCAGGAATGTGTAATAGCCCGCCGTTCCGCTGGCAGCGCCCAGTACTCGCTCGCCATTGCTGGGGTGATCGATGGGATTTCCCGATCCATCTTTTTTCTGATAAGTAGCGAACGCATAAGGTGTCGCGATCGTCGCGTATGCGGTTCCCGGCTTTGCGAGTGAGTAAACATCCGCGCCGAAGGCAAGGCTCAGCTGCTGCGAAGTTACGCCTTCAACGAGTTCAAGAACCGTATTCCTGTTTCGCGAGAAATTGAAGAATGTGTTCCATTCGAAATCCTGACTCAGGATAGGCGTCGCACGAAGAATAATTTCAATTCCCTTGTTCTCGATCTTTCCGCCGTTCACGATACGCGAGCTGACGCCAGATTCGGAAGCCACCGGGAGACTGAATATTTCATTGCTTGAAATCTTTTTGTAATACGAAAAGTCAAGACCGATCCGGTTATCAAAGAAGCGTAAGTCGGTTCCTATTTCCCACTCCTTCGCCTGTCTGTTTTTCAAAGACCGGTTGGCCAGGGTGTTGTCGCGGAAGTTCGCGTAGTTCACAACGCCGCCGGGAAACACGTACTCCGGCCGCGCCTCATACGACCCGGTCTGGTTGATCACCCAGGGATCGGTGTCGCCCCCGGTGATACCAAAATTTCCACGGAGTTTTCCGTTCGTCACCCATGCAGGCAGAGACTTGAACGTTTCAGTGAATGTCCATGCAAGGCCAACCGCGGGATAGCTGTAACTCCAGTCACCCGTTCCATCGGCATACGCAAGCGTAGATGAAAAATCGGTGCGATAACTGAAATTCAGCGTGAGCATGTCTCTGTAGGTTAGATCGCCGAAAGCATAAATGGCATCCTTCAGACGCGAAGGATTCAGTCGCGTGTCGATGCCCGTTCCGTTGATCGAGTTGGTGATCGCGAATACACCCGGAGCCTTCAGCGAGTTATCCTCGCCGCCGCTGGCATTGCGCGTGAACACTTTGTAATACCGGCCACCATTCAGCTTGTTGACTTCGCCGCCGACGGTCAGGCTCAGGAACAGATCCTGGTTCAGTTGCCTGTTGGCGGAAAGCAATGTCTGTACGCGATACTGCGCATTGTCTTCCGTCGTCTGATTGAACTGACCGCCCTGGAATTTAGCATTGGAGCCCAGCCTGCGGCGCTCACCTCTGTAAAGTTCGTTCTGCACACTACCCCGCGCGATGAAATCCAGCCACGGGGTGATGTGGGTGTTGATGTCCAGATGAGCCCGGAAGACCTGCTCGGTGCGCTCGGTGATATCTTCAAAGGTATCCCACAGGAACTGCGACGCAAGCGAGTACGGGTTGTTGGCTCCGGTCTTTGCGCCGCCGTTCACAGGATCGCGGTAGTTGTTCATCCAGTAGTCCATGTCCAGGCTTCGCGGCCGGTAGTAAACCAAACTGAAAACGGGGTTGTAGTTACCGCCCTGGCGGATCGGGTTCTCGATGAAATTGTGCGTGTAGTCGAGACCTGCATCCAGATCGAATACCTTGCTGATCTTCGAGGTCGCGCGGAAATTGAAATTGTTCCGGGTCATCTCGGTTCCGCTCGGCATTATGGTCGAGTTCGTCAGGTTGGAATACGATGCGCGAAGGGTGGACTTTTCAGTTGCGCCTTCCAGTACAACGTTGTGATTGATATACTTGCCCGTCTCATAAAAGCTAAGCGGATCATTCGCTTGCCACTTGACCATTCTGCCGTCGATATCGCGGACCATCCGGCCATCGAGCTTCGGCCCGTACGAATAGAACCAGTTGTTTCCATCGACTTCTTCAACGCCGTCTGGTCCGGTGGCAAAGGTCGGATCCAATCCTGCACCGTATTCGTTCTGAACATCGATGAAGCGGTATGCTGTTTCGAAAGACGACGTGTGATTATACGTTACACCGATCCCATTCCGGGTGGATCCTTTTTTGGTGGTGATGAGAATTACGCCGTTCAGCGCATCCGATCCGTACAGGGCGCTGGCAGCGGATCCCTTCAGGACACTGATAGACTCAATGTTGTCCGGGTTGATGTTCTTCATGATGTTTCCGTTATCCTGCGCGGCACCCCATGAATCGGCGCCTGTAACACCAGGGCGGATGAGAACACCGTCGATGACGACAAGTGGCTGCGTGTTAGAGCTGAGAGAAGAGTTTCCGCGGATGCGGATACGCGAAGAGGACATGGGTCCGCCTGTTCCCTGATCGATCTGAACGCCGGCGATCTTGCCCTGTATCGAGTTCACGAGGTTGGCGTTGTTGGCGCGGATCAGGTCATTTCCGTTCACTTCCTGGACCGCATACGCAACTCTGCCGACCTCTTTTCTTTCACCGAACGCAGTGACAACCACCTCGCCGAGCTGTTGCAGGTCCTCTTCAAGGCGGATGTCGATTACAGTCCTCCCCTGGATAGGTACCTCCTGAGTCACGAAGCCGATGAACGAGAACGAGAGGACCGCACTGCCATCTGTTCCCGGAGAGATGGAGTATTTTCCATCCGCGTCCGTCGTCGTTCCGATCGCCGTTCCTTTAATAAGAACAGACACCCCTGGCAACGGTGCACCATCCGCTCCGGATGTTACCGTGCCGGTGACCGTCTGTCCTAAAGCGCAAAAACTTGTCAGGCAAATGACAAGCACGTTTAGTAAACGAATCTTCATAAAGTAATTTGGTTAAGTGAGTTTGAGCCATACGACCGGGCGTGTTACACCGGCAATACTTTGAGAAAGGTAGAAGCAGTTTTGCAAATAATCAAGAAAAAACTACTTTCGTTACCGCACACGGTCATATCGTGTGCGGCAACGAAAAAAGCACGGCATGCCCTGGATTGCGGTATTTTCGGCCCTTGAAACTGCCTTTTTATACCTGTTTGCCGTGTCTTTTATTGCTAGACATGTTTATATTTCTGGGTAATGAATAAGAAAATCAGGCTGAAGGATATAGCCAAGATGGCCAATGTGTCGGTCGGCACGGTAGACCGCGTCATCCACAACCGCGGCGAAGTAGCCGCGGAGTCCAAAAAGAAAATTATCGACATCCTCGAGAAGACCGGGTATAAACCCAATCTACTTGCCCGGACTTTGGGATCTCACAAATCCTTCCGCATCGCGGCGGTGGTCCCCAATCCGGAACAGGACGAATACTGGTCTTTGTCGGCCGAAGGAATCCGGCAGGCATCCGAAGAATGGACGCACTACGGCGTTCACCCGCAGACTTACTTCTTCGATCTCTATGACAAAAATTCGTTTCGCGATCTCACCCGCAAAGCGCTGGAAAGCTCTCCGGATGGCATCTTGCTTGCTCCGATCTTCTACCAGGAAGCCATCCAGTTTGTGCAGGCATGCAAGGAACGAGATACTCCGGTCGTCCTGTTCAACAACAATGTGCCGGATGCGGGACCCCTGAGCTTCATCGGACAAGACCTCTACCAAAGCGGACGTGTAGGGGCCGAGTTACTGCACAAGAATGACAAACACGCGGGAACGTTCGCCATCCTCCACATCTATGACGACGTCCACAATTCCGTCCACTTGTATGAAAAGGAAAAAGGCTTCAAGGACTATTTTGCCGAAGAAGCAGGAGACGGATTCCAGGTGAAAAGCATCGACCTGAATCACGAGCACGAGCCCATGATCGAAAAAGAACTCAATGACCTCCTCGCCGATTCAAATCTGAAGGGTTTGCTCGTCACCACTTCCAAGGGTGCGTCGATCGTTTCGCGGTTGCTCGAAAAGCACGGGAAGAACGGCGTCCGGCTCGTCGCCTACGACCTGCTGAAAGAAAATCTCCACTACCTGAACGCGGGTATTATCGACTTTCTCATCAACCAGAACTCAAAACGCCAGGCATTCATCGGTATCAGTCAGCTGGCTAACTACCTGCTCTTCAAGAAACCGGCCACGGGTACTTATCTGTTTCCGCTGGAGATTATCAGTAAGCAAAACTTGACGTCGTATTTGAATTCGGGGATTCACTAGATGTGGTTATTGGTTGCTGGTTACTGGTTGCAGAATACTGAACACTGATTATTCGTTATACACACAACCTCAATGACCAAACTCCGCGCCATATTCACCTTGGCTTTGCTCGTCTTGCTTTCATCTTGCGGTGGAGGGAACGGACATGATCGCACACCGAAAGTAGTCTTTGTCGTTGTCGACGGCATTGCTGCGGATGTAATTGAAGAATTGAACCTGCCCGCGCTCGGCGCAATCTCTAAAGCGGGCGGTTACTCCAGGGCGCACGTGGGCGGCCAGCCGGGAAGCTACTCGGAGACGCCGACCATCTCGGCCGTTGGTTACAACAGCTTGCTGACCGCGACGTGGGCGAATAAACACAACGTCTGGGATAATGACATCGAAGATCCCAATTACCATTACAAGAGCATATTTCAGATCGTCAAAGAATACGATCCGGATCTGAAGACCGCAGTATTTTCAACGTGGACAGACAACCGTACGCGGTTGATTGGCGAGGGTCTCTCTGAAGCCGGCAACGTCAAGCTCGACTACAAATTCGATGGCCTGGAACTGGACACAACGGAATATCCTCACGACGATCAATCCGACTACATCCACCAGATCGACGAAGCTGTAACGAACGAGGCTGCGCGCTACATAACTGCGGAAGGACCCGACCTTTCCTGGGTTTACCTGCAGTACACAGACGACATGGGCCACCGCTTCGGAGACGGCGAAAAGTTCTATTCCGCAGTCCGCATGGCGGATGACCAGATCGGGCGAATATGGAACGCGATCAGAAAGCGTGAAGATGAATTCCAGGAGAGGTGGCTTATCGTTGTCACCACCGATCACGGAAGAGATGCCACAAGCGGGCGAAATCACGGTGGTCAATCCGACCGCGAGCGGTTGACGTGGATCGTGACGAATGCGGACAGCCTGAACGAACGATTTCATCTAAATCCGGCAGTGGTCGATATCATGCCGTCGATCTGCAACTTTATGGGAATCGGTCTTCCGGATGAGATCAAAAGGGAAATTGATGGAGTTCCATTTATCGGAAAGGTTGACTTTTCGGATTTACGAGGGACCAGAGTCGGTGACGAGGTAATACTTACCTGGAAGAAGCTGGGTGAAGGCAGGGCCGAAGTCTGGATCGCCGATACAAATCATTTCAAGGATGGCGGTAGAGACGAATACCGAAAGGTCGGAGAAGCCGACCTATCCTCGGAGCGCTATTCATTTGACCTGGAAGGAGGAAGTAACTTCTACAAGATATTGCTCAAGGGCCCGAATCACTACCTGAACACCTGGGTTGCCATCCACACAACCAGCAACCAGTAGCAATAAACCTCGGTGTACTTGCCCCTTCCTTCCAAAATCGCTTATATTGGAGCAAACTAACAATAATGGCACAAGGCTTTCTTATTGACATGGACGGCGTCATCTACGGTGGCGACATCATGATCAGCGGCGCGGATGAGTTTGTAGCACGGCTGCTGAAGGAAAACATACCATTCACGTTCATGACAAACAACAGTCAGCGCACGCCCCTGGAGGTTGTGAGGAAGCTGAGGAAGCTCGGTATTGAGGTGACTGAAAACCACGTGTACACGAGCGCCATGGCCACCGGAAAATTTATTGCGAGCCAGAGGCCTAATGGTTCCTGTTACGTTCTTGGTGAAGGAGGTCTTCTCACCAGCCTCCACGACCACGGCCTTACACTGGTGGAGACCGACCCGGACTTCGTCGTGCTGGGCGAAGGACGGAACTTTACGCTGGAGATGGTGCAGAAAGCAGTCGACATGATACTGGCCGGCGCCAAATTCATTACCACGAACCGCGATCCTTCACCCAAGAAAAAAGGATGGAATAACCTGGGCATTGCGGCCACGACGGCCATGATCGAAGAAGCTACCGGCACGAGAGCATTTGTCGTGGGAAAACCCGGACCGGTAATGATGCGCTCGGCGCGGAAGTTCATCGGGCTCGAGACTGCAGACACCGTTGTCATCGGCGATACCATGGAAACGGATATTCGCGGCGGCGTGCAGATGGGCTACAAGACAATCCTCGTGCTATCAGGTGTCTCCACCCGCGCAGACCTGCCCCACTTCGCGTTCAAGGCGGATATGATTGTGGAGAGCATCAAGGACATTCAGTTGCCGTTGACCTGGTGATCCGCTTCCGGTCGGTTTATCCTGAGCCGCAAGTAAGGTCTCCGCGTGGTTGAAAGCGAAGGATCCCGGAAAAGGGACGTCCCCATCGCAGGGCTCAATTCCCGAGCCTCTTCAGTGCAATATACGCCATCAATCCTGTCGACACGGCCAACACGTTTTCGTCAATGTCGAACGTTGATGTGTGTAGTGAAGATTGAATTCCCTTTTCCTTGTTCCCCACGCCGCAAAAGTAAAAGCAGGAATCGGCGACCTGTGAGTAGTACGCGAAATCCTCAGCCGCCATCCAGAGGTCTTCTTCCGTCACATTTTCCGCGCCGAGATAATCGGTTGCAAATGCGCTTACCTGGCCGGTCAGCTTTTCTTCGTTTACGAGAAAAGGATATCCGCGCTGAATGGTGAATTCGCATTTGGCACCCATGCTTTCGGCGATTTGAACAGCCATCGAGGTCATGCGTTTGTGCGCCTCATCGCGCCATGACTCGTTCATGGCACGGAACGTTCCTTCGAGCGTCACCTCATCCGGTATAATATTGATGGCGCCATTTGCAATCACCTTGCCGAAAGACAATACTGTCGGATCCCCGGGATTGGCCATGCGGCTGACGATCTGCTGCAGCGCGAGAATGATGTGCGCCGCGATCACAACGGGATCAATGTTTGCATGGGGTTGTGCCCCATGCCCGCCTTTTCCGATCACGCGAACAAAAATGGAATCCATGGACGCCATGGTCTTTCCCTTGCGGATACCGATCTTCCCCACTTCAATGTGGGGCATCGCGTGCTGTCCGATCACGGCGGCAACCTTCGGGTTCTTGAGTACACCATCGCGGATCATATGAGTCGCTCCTCCCGGCAATACTTCCTCGCCGGGCTGAAAGAAAAATTTTACAGTGCCTCCAAAACGGTCCACGAGCTGGCTTAGAATTCGCGCCGTCCCCAGCAACGACGAGGTGTGAAAATCATGGCCACAAGCGTGCATTACATTCACGTTCTGCGATGCATAAGGCACTTTGTTCATCTCCTGAATCGGAAGGGCATCCATGTCAGCGCGCAATGCGATCACCTCGGCGGATGGCAACTTTCCAGTGATTGTCGCGAGCACGCCGGTGTCAGCGACACGTTTCCAGGTGACTCCCATTTCGTCCAGCTGCTTTTTTACAAAGGCCGAGGTCTCATATTCCTGGAACGAAAGTTCGGGATGCGCATGCAAATGCCGTCGAAGCGCGACTACATCGCCGTGAATGCCGACGGCCAGGTCTTTGATTGCTTTGAGTAGTGACATGTTTAATGGATTAAAAGAACAGCGTCTGAACATTCCGGATCGCAAGACCGATCAGGATGACAAGACCCAATGCTCCAATGACGCGAGTTGAAGGGCTATTGCGCAGATCGCCCATGACGGCGCGATCGTTGGCAATCAGGTACAGGGCGATTCCGATAAACGGCACGACCAGGATGGTGATGCTCTGCGCGAATATCATCAGCTGAATGGGCAGATTTCCAAAGATGATCGCGATCACGGCGCCGATGAACATGACCAGCGCGATCAACCCACGGACGACCTTCGAGTTGAAATTGCTGCCGTGGCCAAGCGCGTCCGCCATTAACGTTCCGCCGAGGGAAGCATTCCCGATTAAAGAAGAAAACGCTGCGCCAAAAAGACCGACGAGAAAAAAAGCCGAGGCGTAGTTTCCGAACAGAGGCTCGAGCACTTTTGCCATGTCCGAACCGCTATTGACTTTGAGACCCTGCGGATGCAGCACCGACGCCGCGCAGATGAGCACGATGGCACTCATGATTCCGAGGATCAGAATACCGGGAAAGCTGTCACGGCCGGATTGCTCAGCTCCCGGGTTTATTCTTCGCCGCTCCTGCATAAGATAGGACTGATAGCAGGCCCCCACTACGGAGAAACACGACGCCATGAACGCGATGACCAGCCCGAACGACCCGGCGGGAATGGCCGGCACCAACCCACCGGCTACCGCTCCCAGGCGCGGTTGTGAAAGGAAGAGCGTCACCAGGAAGGCGACCAGCATAATGATGATCAACGTGATCATGATCTTTTCCAGTACTTTGTAAAAGCTGCGGAAGAAAAGCAGGCTTACGCCAAAAACGTTGAAGGCGATGATCCAGGGTTCGGGCGAAGACTCGAAAAGCTCCGCGATGGAAATCCCGATGCCGATGGAGTTGCCTGCCTGAAAGGAGGCGCAAACCAGAAACACGCCTGCTCCGGAAGCTACAGCCGCGGGGCCGCCCCATTTTTTCCGGATGAGAGATAGGAACGAAATGTCGGACGCCATCCCGATCCGCGCGGACATCGCCGTAAAAACTACCATAAAAAAGATCGCGACGAAAACGATCCACAAAAGGTCAAATCCGTAATCGGCGCCTAATTTGGAGGTGATGGTTACTTTACTGGGTCCGAAAACAAGTGCGGCGGTGATCATGCCGGGTCCCAGCACACTAAGCCATGCACGGAACTTGTTCATGAATGAGGAAGGCATATCCGTCTTTCCGGAGGTGCCATGGGCGTTTGATTTCAATTTCAAGTATTCTTAAACGTGCTCGAGGCCCTGATCGTCCCTGCACGTGACGCCGACCTGACGAATCACACGAAATATAATACATTCCACCTGGGAATAGAAAGGACTACCGGATAAGGATGATTGGGACGGGAAACGCCGGGAGTGACCTGCCGGGGAGGCATAAAAAAACCCCGAACTTCTTTCGGGGTTAGTACCTTTTTGAAGAAAGACCCTCTCTTTAAAACTTCAAAATGGCTCACTAAGATAACAAGAATTTTTATTCGCAAGGCAATCCAAAACAGGATAATTTTTGCCTAAAAAAAAGGCGAATATTTTGACCATTACTGCAAGTTTTTGCAAGTTTCGTCACACGGTTTGCGCATTTTCACCCCTCCCGTGACTCTCATTGCAAGTGCTTTCGGGGGCGAAAGCCCGTCACCCTGTAGCTGTACTTTAAATACCGACCTCTCATGAAACACTACTTCATTATTGCTTCGCTGTTCCTGGCTACGACGCTTGAGGCTCAGGAAAAACCGCCCCCGCCACTCAAGGCGGAGAAAGCCAGGGGCATTGTCGACACGGAAATCGCTGCAATGGTGAAAGAAGTTTCCGCCGACAGTATCAGGAGCCATATCCTGCACCTGGTGAGTTTCGGTACCCGCCATTCGCTGAGTGACACCATCCGCTCCGACCGGGGTATCGGCGCCGCCCGAAGATGGGTGGCGGGGAAATTCCGCCAGTTTGCACGGGAGAATCATGCGGATATGCAAGTGATGCTGGATCCGTTTACGATTACCCCGAATCCCCGCATACCACGGGTGCCCTATACGGTCACAATGAAAAATACGCTGGGTATCCTGAAGGGGCAGGATCCCGCTGACGAGCGGGTGCTGCTCGTCACCGGCCACCTGGACTCCCGCAACAGCGATGTTATGGACTCCGTTGGTATTGCGCCCGGCGCTAACGACGATGCTTCGGGTGTCGCCCTGGTTATCGAACTCGCCCGCGTTATGTCCCGCAAAAAATTTCCCTGCACGATCATTTTCATGGCGGTTCAGGGGGAAGAGCAGGGACTCCTTGGAGCGCGTCACATGGCCGGCAGGATGCGCGATGAAGGACGCAACCTCATAGGGGTATTCAACAACGACATCGTCGGAAATTCCGTCGCCAGCGAAACGGGAGAACGCAACAACCGGACAGTCCGCGTATTCAGCGAGATGATTCCCGCGAAGGAAACCGATGAGCAGGCCACTGCCCGCGCGGCGCTGAAATCGGAAAATGACAGCCCGTCGCGACAACTGGCGCGCTACATAAAAGAGAGCTCGGAGATATACCTCCGCGGATTTACGACTACACTCAACGCACGCCCGGACCGCTTCCTGCGGGGAGGCGACCACCTGCCGTTCAGCCAGGAGGGATTTACGGCAGTGCGGTTTACGGAATACCACGAAAATTTCCTGCATCAGCACCAGAACGTGCGCAAGGAAAACAACGTCCAGTACGGCGATCTTCCGGAATTTGTAGATTTTGAATATGCTGCCAACGTCGCGCGTATCAACCTCGCCGCGATGAGTTCGCTGGCCAAGGCTCCCGCGGCGCCCCGCGATGTCACGATGAAGGTCAATCTCGGAAACCTGACCTATCTGTCATGGTCTCCGCCGGCGAAAGGCCCGCGCGTTAAAGGTTACTTCGTGCTCATGCGCGAAACGATTCAGCCGTTCTGGGAGACAAAGTTTTTTGTAAAGGATACAACGGTTACCCTACCCTATTCGAAGGATAATTATTTCTTTGCGGTACAAGCGGTGGGAGAAGATGAACACGTAAGCTTGCCGGTACTACCATCCCCCGTTCGAAATTAGCGGAAAGCAGAAAGCTGAAAGCGGAAAGCACAAAGCAGAAAGCAGAAAGCAGAAAGCGGCCCCCGGAGACGGGAGTACTTATAACTTACAGCTTACAACTTCTTCGCGTTGTTGATTTCAATCCAATGGCCGTCAGGGTCCTGGAAGTAGACTTGTTTGACGCCATCGACTCGAACGGTGGGTGCTTTTGCCGTGCCTGGCCAGTTTGTGTACTCGATCTTGTGCTTGTCAAGATTGGCGATAAAATCTTCTATGGACTTCACGCTGAAGCAGAGGTGGTCGTTCTTGTCGCGTTTGATGTTTGCTTCCGCGCCTTCGATGAGGTGCAGGCTGCCGGCGGGGCCCAGTGTAAACCACGTGTGCTTGCCGTCCTTAAAAGGTTCATCAATTTTTTGCAGCATCAGCACATTCTCATAAAAGTCTGTGCTGCGCTTCAGTTCGTGCACATAGATCGCAATGTGATTGAGAGACAGCTGCGTTTCTGACTTATCGCCAGATTGTGCAACGGCAGCGCCGGACGCAAACATCGCTATCGCAAAAAGAAGGGAACAGAGAATTTTCATAGTCTTAATGATCGGATAGAAGGTAAATATACACTCCGATCTGATAAGTAAAAAATTGTGCAGCGACCCGGTAATTCTGAAAATATATCGCAAGCACTTGCATGCTTGCAGTGGAATGTAAGATGAATAGGGTTGGGAATTGTAAAAGGTAGTCTTTGAATCTGATAATTTATCAGATTCCCGGCACGCAGTGCTCAACCGATAAGGTCATCCCTACGGGATTCAAAAAAAATAACGCAATCATTTTTCTACCATACGGTCATCCCTAGCGGGATTCAGCCTCGGCTAACTTCGACATTTTGATTGCTGAATTGCGTGAGGGATGACACCGTTGTAGTCAAAGTCGCATTCCAGTCATGAAGGAACACGTTTAGAGTCCCGAAAGAAGCATCTAATTGTAGCTTCGAAGAAATTGAAGCCCTTGTTATCGAAAGCCACCCGCTACGAACTCCAACATTTTGACTACTGAATCAAGTGAAGGATGATCCTTTGTGGTCAGAACCGCATTCTAGTTATCA
>JBIQIY010000018.1:0-122911 GCA_044507775.1 Flammeovirgaceae bacterium
CAGACCAGGAGCTGTGCAACGCGGTGAGCTTCACCCTTGGCGGAAACGTTCCGGGAACGGGAACAGGGGCCTGGAGCATAGTGGGCCCAGCGAATGGAGCCACCGTCACGGCACCTTCTTCGCCGACGAGTACCGTCACCGGATTGAATGCCGGCTACAGTGTAACCCTGAGATGGAGGATCACAAACGGAACGTGCTCAAACTTTGATGAAGTTGTTCTTACAAATAGCGAGAGCCCAACCGTTGCAATCGCGGGACCTGACCAGGAACAATGTAACAACCAAACCTTTTTCCTGGCGGGAAACACTCCCGTTATAGGCATCGGCACCTGGACCATACAGGGTGCAGCCAACGGCGCAGTGATTACCAATATCAATTCTCCCACGACGACAGTCACAGGACTCATTGCCGGGAACAGCGTCACCGTGCGATGGACGATCAACAGCGGATCCTGCATCAGCTTTGACGATGTCGTATTGACCAATGACGTTGCTCCAACCGTATCCGATGCAGGCCTTGATCAGCAGATATGTGGAAGTGTGACTACCCTGACGGCAAATACCCCGGGAGTTGGATCCGGAACCTGGACGATTATCAGCGGGGTTGGAGGCACTGTCACCACGCCAACAGATCCAAACAGCGAATTCACCGGAACGGCTGGCAACACCTATGTGTTGCGCTGGACATTAACCAACGGGTTGTGTACGACTATTGACGAAGTGCAAATCGCGTTGAAGCGCATTCCGGATGTCGCAGCCAGTCCGGAAGCCATTTGTTCCGGCAATATTACTAACATTTCGATAACCAATCCGAATGCGGTTCCGGGCACGACGTTTAGCTGGATAATTCAAAGTATTTCGAATGTCTCAGGCGCGGCGCCGGGAAGCAGTAACCTGATCAGTCAGACGTTGACCGCCACGGATGGCACAACACCGGGAACTGTTACATACCGGATTACGCCCTCTGCTAATGGATGTTCCGGAACTTCCTTGGATGTAACCGTTACAGTCAATCCGACACCCGTCATAACAACGCCGGCGGGCAGTCTCGTACAAGTTATCTGCAGTGAGGATGCCTTGAATTTTACTCCGACCTCCACGGTGGCGACTACCACCTATTCCTGGACGGCAACGTTCACGGGCAGCCTTACAGGAGTATCCGGATCTGGCGTAGGAGCAATCACAGACGTGCCGATCAACACCTCCAATACTTCGGGTACGATCACGTATGTGATAAAACCGGAAGTTTCCGGGTGCTTTGGTACTTCCGTAAACTACGTGGTTACCGTCAGACCCAAGCCGGATGTTGCCGCGATGGATCAGGGTATTTGCTCCGGGAACGCGACGTCAGTTGTTCTTACGAACCCCAACAATGTGGCGGGAACGACTTTCACGTGGGTTGTGCAAAGCAGTACAAATGTCAACGGCGCTGTCGCGGGGTCGGGCAGTAACATTGGACAAGTCCTGACGAGTGCCGACGGTACCTCTTCCGGCACAGTGGTGTACCGGATCACGCCGCAGGCCAACGGATGTGCAGGCGATCCTGTTGACGTCACCGTTACAGTTACGCCGGTACCTGTCATTACCAACAACCCGGCGGATTTCTCCAAGCAGATATGTAGTGGGGTTCCTTTGAATTTCACGCCGACCGCCACGTTCGGTGGTGCGTTATTTACATGGGCGACAACTATTAACGGTCCCATCGATCCGTTGTCCGTTACCGGTATCGGATCCGGCGCCATCACCGACACACCGGTGAACAATGGAAATGTAGAGGGAACGGTAACATATCACATCACACCGAATTACAACGGATGCAACGGAACTCCTATTGATCTTGTGGTAACGGTTAAGCCGCTGCCGACAGCTTCAGCATCCGACTTTACGATATGCAGTGGTCAGACGGCTTTTATCACCATTGATCCCACTCCGAACAATGTGGCGGGTACGACTTTCTCGTGGACGGCTTTGCCGAGCGCCAATATAACCGGCGCAACGAATGGCAACGGGTCACTCATCAATCAGTTGCTGACAACCACTGACGCGTCCATCGGTACCGTCACCTATACCATTACGCCATTTGCCAACGGGTGTTCAGGTCCCGTTGAAAACGTCTTTGCAACTGTCAATCCGATCGCGACCGTGAACGCGGGCGCGGATTTCCCGCTTTGCGAACCTGCATCTTTCCCGATTACGGGTGATATCGGAGGAAGCGCAACAGTGGGAACCTGGTCTATTGTTGCTGGCGCAGGGTCTATTTCGACAAGCAGCACCGCAGGCGGTGTTGTGACGGCGACTTATACAGTCGGAGCTGCGGATGTTGGCAACACAGTAACCCTGAGACTTACTACAAATGATCCTGATGCAGCCGGCCCTTGTTCCATCGTAATGGATGATGTTATCGTGACGATCAACCGCGCTCCACGCGTAACAGTGCCGCCGGATTTTGTTGTCTGTGAACCGCTCTCGATCCCGTTGACGGGAGATCTTGATCCCAGCGCGACCGCGGGTTCCTGGAGTGTTCTTTCCGGGGGCGGTGTGCTCTCAGTCAGCAGTATTACGGGCGATATTGTGACTGCCAACTATGTGCCATCGGCGGGCGATGTTGGGAACACAGTTTCCTTCCGCCTGACTACAAATGATCCGGATGGTTTTGGTCCCTGCGCTCCGGCCTCCGATGACATTACAATCACGATCAATGAATCCGCCAAAGTAGATGCCGGTCCCCCCATCGTCATCTGCGAAGACAAGGTTGTTGAATTGCAGGGAACAACCGCGGGTCAAACCTCCACTGTGTTGTGGAGCGGAGGAAGTGGCGCCTCCCGGTTTACCGATGTTGCCAGCCCGGAATCGGACTACAACCTGACCCCTGCTGATATATCCGCAGGATCCATAATCCTTACGCTGACCACGAATGACCCGGACGGCGCCGGACCTTGTACTCAGGTATCCGACCAGGTGAGTGTAACAATCAATAAGCTTCCGGAATTGCTCTTGACAGGTCTGGCAGGTTCGTATGCGGAAAACGACCCGGTGGAATTCCTAACCGGTTTTCCGACACCCGGAATATTTACGGGACCGGGTATTCTCGCGGGAACAAACCAGTTCGACCCGGACAACGCGGGAATCGGCATAAAGACCATTACGTATAGCCATACCGATGCGCACGGGTGTACGAACTCAAAATCCGCTGTGACGATTGTGAACCCTGTTACAGATGTCGACTTTAATATTGAAGAGCCAAGTGACGTGGATGGCCTCGACCGTCTGGTGATCTGCGAGAATTCGGGGACCAATAACCTGCTGAGACTTGTGGGTATTCCCGAGTGGGATGACCCGTCGTCCGATAAGGCCAATACATTTTTCCGCAGCCTGGATCCGGTACTACAACCCCGTATCATATTCGATGGATCGGATTTCCTCATTAACACGAAGGATCTTCCGGGTGGCACTTATGAGATCCAGTATATTTTTACGAATACGCTGAATGCCACGAATACATTAACAAGATTCCTGGTCGTCAACTCGGCACCGAAGGCTGTCATTGCTGTGCCGAACAGTTGTATCGAAGACGTGATCACCTATCAGGACAACTCGACGATTCCCAATAACAAGTCGGGCGGATCGATAACCTCCTGGTCGTGGACGTATGGCGAGGGCGGGAATGGAAATGATGGCACGTCGCAAAACCCCACGTATAAATATATATCACAGGGTTTCAAGACGCTGTCACTGCGGGTTACGACCGATCAGGGATGTGTGCATGACACGACACGAGTAATCCGGGTGAGTGATCCTCCAAAACCTGATTTCACCTGGAGCAAGATTTGTGTTGAGACTGAAACTACCGAGTTTAAGGATCTGTCAAATCCCGGAATTGGAAATATTATTCAGTACTCATGGAATTTTGCAGACGGAGACACGCTGGGTTACGGAGTGCCCGTGAAAGCTGTCCCGGCCGGAAAACACGGCGGCAAGACCTCAAATACTTATAAAGATCCTCATCACCGGTACAGTGACTTCCAGGTCTACAACGTAAAACTATCTATCAAGACGGATGATGGATGCGAGAATACAATCACCAAGCGCATCTTTATCCTGGATTATGGCAAGCCTACGCCGACGATGGGATATTATGAGAATTTTGAACAGGGCAAAGGTACGTGGGTGGAGACCTCATCGCATAACGCCGCGGCGAAGGCGGGTCAGTACAGTTGGGTGTTTGGTACTCCTGCCGGGGATGAGATTAATTCTGCTTACTCGGGCGTCAACGCGTGGTGGACGGGCGGTAACCCCGATGCTGCAACTGACTTCAGCACGTATTATCACAACGACAGCACGGAAGTAACAGGCCCATGCCTCGACCTAACCGGTATTGAGCGACCGATGATTTCCCTTAACTACTGGTCTCACTCGCAGGAAAACTTTGACGGCGCCGTGGTTCAGTATTCTACCAACGGCGGATCCACATGGCGGACCGTCGGTGACGCTGAAAAACGCGGCATCAACTGGTACAATAGCAAGAATATTCCGGGAGCGCCAGGCGGGCAGGACAACTTTGCATGGTCAGGCAAGACATATGGCTGGAGAAACGCGCGATTTAATCTCGACCAGATTCCGATGGCGGAGAGAGACCTGGTGGTGTTCCGGATCGCATTCGGTAGCAACAATGACAACCTCCCCGACAGTGTTCTGAACGGATTTGCATTCGATGACATTTACATTGGGGAAAAGAAACGAACTGTTCTGGTTGAACAGTTTGTAAACAGCAATAGCAGCATCAGTAATCAGGCGCGAACATACCTTGATAACCTTTACAATGCTCAAACTGCATCTGGCGGAAAACTAACGTCTGATTTTGTCAGCCTGCAGTATCACATTGCCAAAGGCGGATTTGACCAGCTCAATGATGATAATCCGACAGACCCGAACAGCCGCGCGTTTATTTATAACCTGGATACTCCGCCGGTCACGGTAATGGATGGCATTCTCGGACCTTCGCCGTACAATGGGGCCAATAATGTGGTGCCGTTGTTCAACGGGGATCATGCGCTCATCAACGCGGTGGAAGTCGATCGTCGGGCTCTTGATGATCCGAAATTCCTTATCAATGTTTCAATGGATATGTCGCAATCGGCGTTGACACCGCTCGTCGGCGATGTCACCTTCACCTTCATCGACTCTACCGCTAACATCACTACTCCGGTCGTACTGCATGCCGCGCTTGTCGAAGGTGATATTTCCGGCAACAGAAACGTTTTACGCAAGCTGTTGTGGGGAAGTGGCGGAAGAACGGAAAACAGAACCTGGCTCGAAGGTGAGCAGCTTACGGTTCATTTTGACTATGCGGTCGACGTGCCGATTACAAATCCAAATAACCTGTATCTGATCACCTTTGTTCAGGATAAACTGACCGGTTATATTCTTCAGGCTTCCGTTACGAAAGCTCCTGCCAAGAATGGAGCAACGCCTGTGGGAATTGAAGACCGTCCTTTTGATGCCGAAATCAGTACCATAAACGTATACCCGAACCCCGCGTCAAAGGAGGTGAACTTCGCCCTTGGAAACCCCCTGACGCGCGATTATACCTACCGCATTATCGATCAGCGCGGTGTGACTATCCTGGAAGGAAACCTCAATCATGATCTGCGAACTCCACAGTCGATAGAACTCGATGCGCTCTCAAACGGGATTTATTTCGTACAATTCAGAACGGCGGATAGGGTGGTCGTTTACAGGAAGCTGGCCGTGATGAATAGACGGTAGGGGAGTTGTAAGTTGTAAGTTCTAAGTTTGGAGTTCTAAGTTTTGGAGACGAGTTCTTTTTCAAGGTCGGTGATGACGGCGTTGCAGTCTGCTACAAACTCTTCGGTAATCCGCGACAGCGCCGATAGATTTGTTTTCTCGCCGGCGTTTTCCTCAATATAGAACACGGTCTTGCGCAGGTCGTCTATGCCCATCAGGCTGAAAGAGGGCTTGATCTGGTGTGCGAGCTGTGAGAGTCGGCTCCAGTTCTCCTGTGCAAGCGATTCCTTCATCTCTTCCAGTACAGGTGGAAGGGTTTGAACGAAAGTCTGAATCATTTCCTGCAGGAACTCCTGATTGTTGTCGGATATCGACCGGAGATAGCCCAGGTCAAAGGAATTTTTTGGTGTAACAACAGCTTTGTTTGCGAGACCATTCTTCGGCGTCTTGATCCTGAGGTCCTTGAATATCTTGCCATAAAGATCGTCCGGAGTAAACGGCTTTGGCAGGTAGTCGTTCATTCCGGATGCGAGGCAGCGCTCAATATCGGTCTTGGTCGCATTTGCCGTCAGCGCCACAATGGGTACCTCATGCATGCGCGAGTTCAGCAAGCGGATGGCCCGTGTAGCCTCGTAGCCATCCATGACAGGCATTTGAACATCCATTAGCACCACGTCGTAAGCGTTGTACTTTACTTTTTCAATGGCAACCAGCCCGTTCTCCGCGACATCTACCGAGCAGTGCCACTGCTGAAGAATGCTCTTGGCGTAGAGGCGGTTGATATCGTTATCCTCGACGAGCAGCACCCGCATCCCCTGGAGTTCTTTGCTGGTAATAGCATTTGACGCCTTGGGCAGGCGGGTCTTCTTAAGACGCTCTGATTTGCCGAAGGCGTAAGGGATTCTGACAATAAAGTTTGACCCCTTGTGTTCTTCACTTCTGACCTCTATGGTACCGTGTTGCAATCCCACGAGTTGTTTTACGATCGTAAGGCCAAGCCCACTGCCACCGTATTTGCGGGTGACGCTGGCGTCAGCCTGGCTAAAACTTTCGAAGATAGTATCGACTTTATCCGAAGGCACTCCCACACCGGTATCGATGACCTGGATCTTGACGACACATCCCGTTTTTTTCTTTTGCTCGACCGAACAGAGTATACTGATGTGCCCCGCGTGAGTGAACTTCACAGCATTACTGATCAGATTGATGAGGATTTGGTTTAGACGAACCGGGTCGCCAATAAGGATGCGGTTTATCGATGGCTGCAGTTTGTAATCGAGGGAGAGCTTTTTCTCTTTCGCCTGGTAGGCAAACATTCCTACGACGGATGCGAGCAGGTCATGCAGATTAAACGGGATCTTTTCAAAGCGGAGCTTTCCCGATTCGATGGCGGCGAGGTCGAGAATATCGTTGATGATGACTTTTAGGTTCTCGGCGGAGTGCTTGATGGCGTTCAGATAGGTGCCGCGCTCTTCCGGACTGGAGTCCTGGCTGAGCAATCCGGCCATCCCGGCGATACCGTTGATGGGGGTTCGGATCTCGTGACTAATGTTAGCCAGGAATTGTTCCTTCGCCTTTTGAAGGCGGACCAGTTCTTCCGCATCGCGCTTCCGCTGTGTTATATCGCGACAGTCGAGGATGAAGCCGTTCAATCCGGCTTTGTGCTTGAGGTTGATGGCGTTGAACTCCAGAAATTTATAAGACCGATCTTTGCACAGGAACTGGATTTCTACCTTCTCCGTATAGGCGCGCTTTTCGCTTTGCCTGAATTTTTTCTTAAGCTGATCAACCGATGCCGCAGGCACAAACTCAAAGATGTTCTTTCCATTCAGGATGCTACCGCGGTAGCCAAGGGTGCCTTTTACCGAGGAATTGTGATAATGGATATTGCCGTCGAAGTCGACGATAAAAATAAGGTCGGAACCATCCTCCACCACCGCCGAATAAAAAGACCCCTTACGGATGTACTGTTTGAAATTCATATCCCGGCGGCTTCCATTTCCTTCAGATAGCGATACAGCGATGACTTGCCGACATCGAGTCTCTTGGCGACTTCCAGTACGTTGTTGTCGTATTTCGTCAGAAAATGGCGGATGATGCGATACATATATTGTTCCATGGTCATCTCCTGGTAAAGGAATGATTCAATACGCGTGGAAGTGTTGAAGCTGATGTCTGCCGCCTTGATCTCTTGGTCCGATGACATGACCGCTGCGAGCTCAATGATCGACTTCATCTCGCGGATGTTCCCGGGAAAAGGATACTGCATCAGTTTTTCCTGCGCTTCCTGGCTGATCTTGAGTCGCGGCATCTGATTGTCTTTCGTGAACTGATCCAGGAAATGTTTGGCGATCAGTATGACGTCGCTGCCCCTTTCGCGCAAGGGTGGAAGGTGAATGGGTAATCCGAGCAGACGATAGTACAGGTCCTCGCGGAATCTTCCGGCCTTTACTTCCTCCGCCAGGTCTTTATGGGTAGCCGAGATGATGCGGACATCCAGCTTGATCACCTGGTTTCCGCCGATCCGCGTCACTTCGCGTTCCTGCAGAACGCGCAGCATCTTTGCCTGGAGGCTTGCTTCCATGTCACCGATCTCATCGAGGAAAATTGTGCCTCCGTCTGCTTCTTCGAATTTTCCGATTCTGCGGGTCATGGCGCCGGTGAAAGCGCCCTTTTCGTGGCCGAATAATTCACTCTCGATCAGCTCCCGGGGAATGGCGGCGATGTTAACCGCGACAAACGGCTTGTTCTTTCGTTTTGAATTATAGTGAATCGCCTTCGCGATGAGTTCCTTTCCTGTACCGGTTTCGCCGGATACGGATACCGAAATATTTGTCGTGCATGCTTTCTCGAGTAAGCCGAAGATCTTCTTGATAGCCGGACTCATGCCCACAATACTCTTCTCGAATTCGTATTTTTCGGAGATTTCCTTCTTCAGTTCGGTGATCTCCTTCATCAGGGATGTCTTCCTCCGCGCGTTGTTGATCGAATTGATGATTCGCTCTTTCGTTTCCTGGTCCTTCGTTATATAGTCATACGCGCCCAGTTTGAGTAGTTCTACGGCCGTTCCGATTTTTTCCTGTGCCGAGACGATTATTACATTGATATTAGGATCGTGCGTACGGATCTGGTGCAACACCTTCTCGCCCGGCATATCTGGCAACGAGTAATCGAGGGTTATCACGGCGGGATTCTTGTGAAGGTTGCTGAGGCAATCCTTTCCCGAGGTAAAGAACTCAACCTCATAATCCGGATTAAGACTCAGGACGTATTTCAGAAATTTGGTATAAGCCGGGTCATCCTCAACGACAAAAATTTTGACCGGATCCTTCTCGTACATGCGCGGGGTGTTGATGGGTAAATATAAAGTTAATCTAACGGAAAGAATCTTACAAAAATAGAGTTTAATCCAAAGCCTATTCGCCCTAATTTAGTTATTTGCAGCCCAATCATCACTTTATTTCATGAATCAATCGTGGTTCGGGAGCTCTGTCGTTCCTTTCCGGTTAGTTTTTCTCATGTGGGCGTCGTTTTACCTCGAGTTCTTCTACGGCTGGCCGTTGAGCGCTTTCGGAATCGTTCCATGGACGGCGACAGGACTGATCGGCATATTTACCGCGCCGCTGTTGCATGGAAGCCTGCAGCATCTTGTCTCGAACACAATTCCTCTATTGTTCCTGGGCACAATCTTGTTCTTTTTCTATGAACGAATTGCCGGAACCGTCTTTTTCCGCTCCTATTTCTGGACTAACATTCTGGTCTGGATCTTCGGCCGGCAGGAAGCCAACCACATTGGCGCCAGCGGTGTGATTTACGGTCTTGCTTTCTTTTTGATATTTTTCGGAATTTTCCGGCGAGACTTCCTTTCGATGGTGATCTCGCTGGTGGTGGTGGTGTTATACGGGGGCGTAATTTATGGAGTGCTGCCCACAGACCCCCGCGTTTCATGGGAGTCTCATTTCTCCGGTGCGCTTGTAGGAATTTACACAGCCATCGGACTGAGTTCACAAAAAAAAGTGTGACGCATGGATGCCAGTGTTAAGAAAATTATGACGGATCTTGCCAGCCGGAAATATGCACCGGTGTATTTCCTGCAGGGCGAGGAGTCGTTCTATATAGACCTCATCTCAAACTACATTGAGGAAAATGCGCTATCGCCTGCCGATAAGAGCTTCAACCAGGTCATCGTTTACGGAAAAGATGCGGGGGTGGCGGACATTCTCACGCATGCCCGCAGGTTCCCCATGATGGCTGAAAGGCAAGTGGTCATCGTAAAAGAAGCTCAGGAAGTTCAGGATCTCACGAAAGAGAACGGGACAAAGCTCTTGCTGGATTACTTCAAGAATCCTTCGCCCACTACCATCCTCGTCTTTTGTCACAAGCACAAAAGCCTGGATAAGCGGAAAGAGCTCGGAAAAAAGATTGATCAGCTCACGACTGCGGTAAATTGCAAGAAGATTTACGATAACCAGCTTCCGGAATTCGTCGCCGGGTATGCGCACGAAAAGAAGATATCTATTGACGACCGGGCCGTTATGGCCCTGTGCGAATACGTTGGGAACGATCTCCACAGGCTGACCAACGAACTCGACAAACTTGTAATCGCATCGAAAGGGGGTGCCATCACAGTGGAACACGTCATGAGTGGCGTAGGAGTCAGCAAGGAGTACAATATTTTCGAGCTGCAGAAGGCAATCATCCGGAAAGATACCCTGCTTGCCAACCAGATCGTAAACTACTTTGAGGCCAATACGAGGAAGAATTCCCCAATTCCCGTGGTGGCGTTTTTGTATTCCTTCTTCAGCAAGTTGCTCGCCGCCTCCCAGTGTTCGGATAAATCCGACCGGGGTCTGGTAACTGCGTTGAAAATAAGTCCCTATGCGGCGAAGGATTATGTTTCAGCCCTGCGCGGGTATCCGACGGAAAAGATCATCCAGACGATATCATCCCTGAAAGAAGCGGACCTGAAACTGAAGGGGGTCAATTCGGGTTCAGATACCGAGGGGCAGATCCTGCGCGAGCTCATCTACCGGATCGTTTATTAATTAAGCAGGACTTTTCATTACTTTGGTCCTTGTTTTGCAATAATTCACGGTCGTCGCAGTTTTTAATCAAAACTTTTTCATTCGTGAGGATACTCATCTTTTCCATTTGTCTTTGTTTGTCGTGCGGCGTGGCCCTTGGCCAGCATCAGCTTTCGCAGACCAAGGCCGAGCGGCTTTACCAGAAGGGCTCTGAATTGGTCGTTCATCAGAATTTCGGCGCCGCCCGTAAGGTATTTGCCGATTTCCTGGACGAGGCTTCTCCGACCGACCCGCGTAGGGGAGAAGCCGAATATTACGTCGCCTTCAGCGCCCTCAACCTCAACCACTCGGATGGAGAAAAGCTCATCGACCAATATATAGCCCGTTATCCGTCGACTCCCAAAGCGGCGACGGCATACTATGACCTGGCCTTGTTCTTCTACAACGACAACAAGTTCACCAAAGCCACACAGTACTTCAAGAAAGTCGACTTTCCGGCGTTGACACAGGCACAGCAAAACGAAGGTCATTTCAAGTGGGGGTACAGTTACTTCAACCAAAAGCAACTGGAGCCTGCGCTGGAACAATTTAATTTTGTCAAGAACCAGAGCAATGCTTATTCGCCGGCTGCGAATTATTACGCCGGATTTATTGAATACTCGAACGGGATGTATGCTGAAGCCTTGGCCGATTTGAAAAAAGCCGAAACAAATTCGTCTTATGCCTCGATCGTGCCTTATCTGATCGCAAACGTTTATTACAAGCAAAAGCGCTACGACGAACTGTTGACCTACACTGCAGCGCTGAAAAACAGAACCGGTCTGCAAAACACGCGAGAGATAGCCATGCTGACGGCCGAAGCGCACTATTTTAAGGGTGATTATGAGAAGGCTGCGGTCGCATACGAAGAGTTCCTCCAGAATAACCCTTCGGCGGCGGACGGCAGCCTGTTGTTTCGCGCCGGATATTCCAATTATGCATTGAACAAACCGGATAAAGCGATTGCGTATTTGAGCAAATCCGCTGCAACCCGGGATTCCGTCAGCTTTTACGCATCTTACTACCTCGGAATCACCTACCTGAAAACGGGAGAAAAACCCCTTGCTTTGAATGCCTTTGACTATTCGCGCCGCGCGCCTAAAGACGAAAAGCTCGCGGAAGAGGCCACATTCCAGTTCGCCAAAGTCGCCTACGACATCGGCCGTACGGATCAGGCGGTAAATGAGCTCGAAAAATTCCTGACCACGTTCCGCAGCAGTAGCCGCGCAAACGAGGTAAAAGAACTGCTCGCACAGGCGTACGTCAACGGAAATAACTTCAACAAGGCGATCGAATACATCGAAAGCCTCCCCACGAAAAACCCACAGGTGCAGGCCGCCTACCAGAAGGCAACGTACTTGCTGGGCGCAGAGTTGTTCAACAAGAATAACTATGACGAAGCAATCACACTTTTTGAAAAGTCCCTGGGGTATCCCCGCGATCCCGCGTACGTGGCGCTCGCCAGTTTTTGGGCCGGCGAATGTTATTCCCTGAAGCAAAGACCCGAACAGGCAATCCGGCATTACCAGAAAGTGATTTCCCTGGGAACGCAGGCCGAAGTCGGCCTCACGGCTCAAAGCCGGTATGGTATGGGTTATGCATATTTCGCGATGAAGGATTACAACCGCGCGCTATCCAGCTTCCGGGAGTTTACGGCGGGCGCAGGGCGAAATAACCCGAATTACGTCGACGGCCTGATCCGGTTGGGCGACTGTTACTATGTTAATAAACAATACGATGTGGCACTGACGACATACAACAATGCCCGCAACATAGGCTCTCCCGATAACGACTACATCTTGCTGCAGACCGGAATGATCAACGGCATCCGGCAGAATTACACGGAGTCGCGCAACCACTTCACGGCTTTGATCACGAACTATCCCAAGTCCCCCTACCGGGATGAGGCTCTTTTCCAGCGGGCCCAGTTCGAAATTGAGCAAGGCCACTATCAGGCCTCTATCGACGGCCTGTCCCAGTTGATACGGGAAGGTTCGAATTCAAGCTTTCTGCCTTATGCATACATGCGGCGTGCATCGTCGTACTACAACCTGAAGCAATACGACAAGACCATCGCAGACTACGCCGCTGTCGTCAGGCAGTTCCCCAATCATCCCGCCGCCCAGGATGCGCTTCTGCCTTTGCAGGACGCCTTGACACAAGTGGGGCGTGCAAATGAGTTCGATAATTACCTCAGCGCATTCAAGCGCGCCAATCCTGACAACCAGGGACTGGAGGCCATCGAGTTTGAAACGGCGAAGAACGCATTCTTCGGTCAGCAATACTCCACTGCAGTCGCCACGTTCACCAACTTTATCAACACCTACACACAGAGCAGTCGCCTGCAGGAGGCGCGCTACTACGTCGCCGAGTCTTACTATCGCATGAAAGAGTTTTCGAAGGCTTTGCCGCTCTACGAAGCGCTGTCCCAGGACAAGAATTTCAACATGGGAAGCCGTGTTGTCGGACGCGCCGCTGAAATACATTTCCGCGATGGGCGCTATTCATCCGCTATCAACTACTATCACCGCCTCGAAACACTGGCAGGGAACAAAGCGGAGCAATATAACGCGTGGGCAGGCCTCATGGATTCGTTCTTTATGCTTCAGCAATACGACTCGTCGGATGTTTACGCGCAAACCATCCTTGAACGCGGCGCTATCAATGCCGGTGGACAGAACAAGGCATCTTTATACCTGGGCAAAAGCGCTTTCCGCCGGGGAGATTTCGAGACCGCCAAGGACGAATTTCTGAATACGCTCAACACCGCGCGGGATGAGTACGGCGCCGAAGCCAAGTATATGCTCGCGCAAATTTTCCATCAGCAAAAGGATTACAAGCAGAGTTACGAAACGCTGCTAAGCCTGACCGAGGACTTTGCTGCGTATGACGAATGGGTTGGCAAGGCTTATTTGCTCATGGCCGACAATTTTCTCGCTACGGACGAAGTTTTCCAGGCACGGGCGACGCTGCAGTCGCTGGTGGATAACTTTCCGCTTCAATCTATCAAGGACGCAGCAAGTAGCAAGCTGAAGGAGATCGACCGGATGGAAGCGGACAAGAAGAAACGCCTTGAGTCAGATACGCTGCAGGCCGATACCCTCTCAAACTAACGCTGACGGATGAATGAATATATGACCAGGATCATGAGAATAGTTTTTCTGTTTGTTTTTGTCGTGCTGGCCATGGCCACGGGATTCGCGCAGGATCAACGCAGTACCGATCTTGAAGATGTCGAGATCAAAATCATTGAGGAGCGGGAGATCACCTTGCCTCCGGCTACGCGAAGGTTCGAGAAAGTACCTCCGCGTCCCGCTGAGACGTCCCGGCCAACGTTTTCCTATGAATTTACGCCGTTTGCCTTTCAGGCCGCACAGATCAATCCCGCGATCCGACCGCTGAAGCTGAAGCAGGAAAATCCGTCCGATATTTTCGGGGGTTATCTTAGCGGGGGATACGGCAACTACTCTTCTCCTTATCTGGAGGGGTTCGTCAATTCCCGAAGAGACCGCAACAAGCTGATCGGGGCGCACGCCTTCCATCGCAGTTCCGGTAAGGGTCCCGTTGACGAGAAGAATTCGGCAAGCGGAGCCTCTGGCATATCTCTGTTCGGCAAGGCCTTCAGCGATTTTATTTCGCTTTCCGCGGAAGCGGGCTACGAAAACCGTTTTACACACTTTTATGGTTATCCGTCGGGCACGGAAAAAGATGCCGACGACATCCGTCAAGCCTATAACGTCTTCAGCCTGAAAGGAGAGCTTTCGAATACCCGGAATACTGCCTTTACCTGGCAACTCGGCGCCGGATTCAGCTACCTTGCGGACCATTATGATGCGCGGGAATCCGAAGCGGATTTTGACTTCAATTCTGCTTATGAATTGAACGACGAGTCTGCAATTGCCGTGAAGGCCGACTATTCACTGATAAGTCGAAAAGACTCTTTGGTAAAACTCACTCCGAGGAGTCTGTTTTCCGTTAACCCGCGGTACGAGTTTTCACCCGTCGAGGGACTCAAACTCAGCGCGGGTATTGTGGCTGCATTTGAAAATGACAGTTTGAGTAAAGACGTCCACGCTTACCCCGATCTGCGGGCATCCTACCCGTTGACCCCTTCTGTTGACGTGACCGCTTCGCTTTCCGGAGGGATCGAAAAGGTGTCGCTGCGCAGCCTTTCGAACGAGAATATGTGGCTGGCTGCCAACATTCCCGTCTTTCACACAAACAAGTTACTGGACCTGCAGGCGGCGTTGCACACAAAGATCGGCAACAAGGTGGCCGTGAACGGCGGATTTTCTCTTGCGTCGCTCAAGCACCTGTACTTCTTCCGAAACCTGGATTCAGATCCATCTCGTTTTACTGTGGAGTATGATGATGTGACGAGCCGGACTAATTTTTTCGCCTCCCTCTCTTTCGCTCAGACCGAGACTTTCAAATTCATGATCCGCGGCGACGTGTACGGTTACAGCACCGACATTGAGGAGGCCTGGCATCGGCCCACGTACAAAGTAACAGGCGAGACGTCGTTGAATGTATCCGACAAGTTTTTGCTCGACGTCAAGCTGATTTCACAGGGGGGAATGAAGGCGTTCGACCCCGTCGCAGATGCACAGGTAAAGCTGGACCCGGCGTTTGATCTGAATGTGCGCACCGAATACCTTTTCTCAGGGACTGTTTCGATTTTTGGAGAGTTTAACAATATCACTTCCTCGGAGTATCCGTTGTTTCTGAACTACCCGGTAAGAGGATTCCAGGCGCTCGCGGGTTTCACCTGGAGCTTCTGACAAGGGGCGATGTTTGTAAGGCTCGGAAATTCGTTTATTTTTGTATGTTAAACACACACGCGAACCCCTGACTAAAAATGGCAAGGAGAAAAAAAACTGACGATCAGCCGGACGAGAACGCCGATCAGAACGCTGGTAATGACGACACCTTTGGTCTCCCCGAAATCGAATATGAACCGATCAACCGGGACACGACTCCCCCGCCTGAAGAAAGAACTCCCGAACCGGAAGAGACTCATCAATCTGAATATACGGAAGAGCAACCCATAACCCATACTACTATGGAGAGAGACGAAGTTCGCCAGAATGAATACAACACGACCTACTACAACGACGAGGACGAAGGCAATTCACCCTGGCCCAAGATTCTCGGAATTGTTTTCCTTCTTCTCCTCATCGGCGCCGGCGCATGGTATTTTGGATGGAAGCGACCGCAGGACAACGCCGCCCAAATGGAACTTCAAAAACGCGAAGAGGCCCGCATGGACTCCGCTCGTCAGGCGCAGGCGGCGCGCGATGCCGAGCTGGCGCGTGTTGCGGAAGAGAACCGACGTCAAGCCGATTCACTTGTTTCCGCAACTCCTGCTGTTGGAACAATTGAGACACTAACCGCGCGAACGGGACGTTATTATGTCGTGATCGCCAGCGCCATCGATGGTGATCTGCTGATGGATTATGCCAAGAAGCTCAGTGCGAAGGGCGTTAGTGCCAAGATCATTGCTCCTTACGGAAATGTGAAGTTCCACCGGCTGACCGTAGCCGAAGGAGACACATTTGCTTCCACGCAGCAAACAGCGGATCAGCTTAAGTCAGAATACAACGAAGGCGCATGGGTGATCAAATACTGATTTTTACGTCTTAATTTTTTAAACTTCCTGAATGATCCTTCTGCAAGTCGTTACAGACACCACTTCTCTAGAAAGCCTGGACGAATCAATCTCAGTACTGGACCTCGCCATCAAAGGCGGCTTCATGATGGTGCCGATATTTATCCTTTCGGTGATTGCCATCTACCTCTTCTTCGAGCGCCTGACGATTATCAACAAAGCAAACCAAAGCCCGGATGCTTTTATGAGCCGGGTGAAAGAGCTTGTTCTGCGTGGAGATATCAACGGGGCAAAGTTGCTCTGTGCACAGCAGGACAGCCCGGTCGGAAGGATGATCCAGAAAGGACTGTCGCGAATCGGAAGTCCGCTGAAAAATATCGAGGCATCCATCGAGAACGTTGGCAAGCTTGAGATCTTCAAGCTGGAAAAGAACCTTTCGTCGATCGCTACCATCGCAGGTGCGGCGCCCATGATGGGATTCCTCGGCACGGTAATTGGAATGGTGCAGGCGTTTATCGCCATAGCCCAGGAAGAGGGATCCGTGAGTCCAAAGCTCCTGTCATCGGGTATCTATACTGCCATGATCACCACGGTTGCCGGATTGATCGTTGGTATTATGGCTTACCTGGCTTATAATTTCCTTGTAACCCGGGTGCAAAAAGTGGTGCACAAGATGGAGTACACATCCATCGAGTTCATTGATCTGCTGCAGGAACCGCAGTAGCATATTATTTGTTCACAGTCAAACAAGGCGGCCATGAAGTTCAGTTCAAAAAACAGAGTCGATCCATCGTTCAGCATGGCTTCCATGACGGACCTGATCTTCCTGTTGCTGATATTTTTTATGCTTACTTCTTCTTTTGTAACGCCGTCGGGCTTGCCGGTCAATCTTCCGTCGAGCAAGGCGAGTACGATCGAAGTGCAAAAAGTATCTGTGACGGTCACGAAGGATCTTCAGTACTTTGTTAACGACCGGAAGGTATCGCGGGCCATGCTGGAAGGCGAATTGAAAAGTCTCCTGGGAGGACGCGCCGGATCCGTTGTACTACATATAGACAAGGCAGTCCCCACAGAACATCTCGTGCATGTGGCAGGGATTGCTACTTCACTGAATGCGAAAGTAGTCATTGCCACTATACCCGGTAAATAATTGCTATGACGGAAACGCAGGAAAAAAAGAATAGGCAGATTGCCCTGATCACCAGCCTTGGTGTTCATGGCCTGATCATTCTTTTGCTGCTGTTTTTGGTTGCCTGGCGTGCGCCTAATCCTCCGCTGCCGGAATTTGGCATCGAATTGAATTTCGGCCTCGACCGACAGGGAAGTGGTGACATTCAGCCTGAAACGCCCGTTGGTGCTGATGAAAGTCAGGTAGAAGAAGAGCCGGCGCCGGAGGAACTGCCTTTGCCGGAACAGGAGGAAGTGACTCAGGAAGAGGTTATTGAAGAACCGGCTCCCACCGAAACAAAATCAGTGCAACCCGAAGTAGCACCCCAGGCTGAGAGCCCGGTGGTGGTAGAAGAGAAGAAAGAAGTGAAGCCGGTGGAAAAGCCCCGCGAAAAACCGGTGGAAAAAAAGCCCGAAACCAAGCCCGAGGTGAAGGAAGCTCCCAAGGCGGTCTACAAGCCGAACACGACCCCGAGCGATCGAACTGCAGCTGAAAAGGCCGGCACCCCCGGTAGCCAGGGAGATGACGTAAATAAGTCGGGCGATAAAGGCGATCCGGCTGGCACCCTTGACGCCAAGGCGCTTTACGGTAAGCAAGGCGGTGGTGGCGGAGGCGTGTCCATGACGGGCTTCGGCACTTTTGGCTATCCGGATATTGCAACGCCACAACTTCCCCACGAATCGAATGGTATTTATGAATTCAAGGTGACGGTCGATGCGGAGGGATACGTCACGCGCGTCGAGACAGTCCAGCGAGGGCTTAGCCCCGAAGCCGAAAGGAGATTGAAGGCTACCATTCAAAACCTTCAGTTTATCCCCAAGGGGAATCCGCAATCAGCGGAAGGAACGATCACTTTCAGGGTTGTATCCGAATAATCAGCAAATTGAGCAATCGGGATTTGCAATACATTGAATTTATTCAGGACGTCTTGATTTCCATCCATGAAAATCTGCAGGAATTGAGCGAGCGGAAGGCCTATGCGGAGCCATTCGAGCTAGACCACATTGAGGGCAAGATGCAGGCCTACCAGGAAATGCTTTCTATTCTCCGCATGAGCGCCGAATCATTCGGATTGCCGAAGGATGAAATCGGTTTCTGATGCTTTGATGAGTTCATGCCTTTTGTACTTCTTAAACCTTTCATACCTTTCGGGTCTTTCATTCAGGGATGATATCCTCTTATCAGGAAGCGCTGAAGTTTTTATACGACAACCTGCCTATGTTCCAGCGGGTGGGTGCCGCGGCTATTAAAAGGGATCTCTCGAATACGCTGAAGCTTTGCAGTCTGCTGGGCAATCCGGAACGCGCATTCAAATCCATTCATGTCGCAGGAACGAACGGGAAAGGCAGTACCTGTCACATGCTGGCATCCGTGATTCAGGTTTCGGGATATAAGACCGGCCTGTACACTTCTCCTCACCTGAAAGAATTCACCGAACGCATAAAGATTAACGGCGTTGAAGTGTCGCGGGAATACGTTGTCGATTTTGTGAACCGGATTCGCGCGGCTATCGATGAGATCCGCCCGTCATTTTTTGAGATCACGGTCGCCATGGCCTTTGACTATTTCGCGCAAGAGAATATTGATGTAGCTGTTGTCGAAGTCGGAATGGGGGGAAGGCTCGACTCTACCAATGTAATCACTCCGATCGTATCGGTCATCACCAATATCAGCTACGACCACAAAGACCTTCTCGGAGATACGCTGCCTCAGATCGCCGGTGAGAAGGCAGGGATTATTAAAAACCGGATACCCGTCGTTGTGAGTGAGCGCCAGCCGGAAGTCGAATCTGTATTCGAGGAGAAGGCCGCCCGCGAGCAAGCGCAGATTTTTTTTGCATCCGACGAATATTCCGTTCAGACGCGCGCTGCATCAGGAAACATTGATATATCGCGACATGGGGATGTCGTACTGCGCGATGTTGCCTTTCCACTGCACGGATCGTATCAGCAGCACAATGTACCCGCGGTGATGAAGACGATCGATGTGCTTCACGCCCATTTTGATATTGACACAGGGCATGTAAGGCGCGGGCTGGAGGAGGTCATTGTGAACACCGGGTTAAAGGGACGCTGGCAGCAGTTGTACACCAAGCCTACCGTTGTGTGTGATACAGGACACAACGAAGGCGGTATCCGCGAAATAGTGCGGCAGATTTCCCGGCAGTCGTTCGACCGGCTTCATATCGTGCTGGGAATGGTGAAAGATAAGGACCTGACGGAGGTACTTGCCCTGCTACCGGCGGATGCAGACTATTACTTTTGCCAGGCGCCGATACCGCGCGCCATCGACGCCGGGAAGTTGCAGGAGCTCGCTGCGAATTTTGGTCTCCGGGGTGAAGTGGTCCGCGATGTCAATGATGCGAAGCGAAGTGCTATGTCTAAGGCGGGCCCAAACGATTTTATTTTTATTGGCGGGAGCACGTATGTTGTGGCTGAACTCGATGAACTATAATTTACACACGTGAAAAGAAAGCAGGAGCGTTTTCGCGCTATTGAAGAGTACCGTAACGTTGTTGAACCTTCCAAACCGCTCTATGAAAACATCAAAGGCAAATGGCGCAGCGAATATTTCAAAAATGAAAATCCGATCACCCTGGAGCTCGCTTGTGGGAGAGGCGAGTACACCATCGGACTCGCCCGTTTGTTTCCGGAAAGAAACTACATCGGCGTTGACATCAAAGGCGAGCGCATCTGGAAGGGCAGCACCCTTGCCCTGCAAGAGCAACTGACGAATGCATGCTTTCTGCGGACACAGATACTCACGATCGAAAATTTTTTTGAACCCCGGGAGGTGGATGAGATCTGGCTGACGTTTCCCGATCCGCGCCCGCGAAAGCGCGATGTCAAACGGCGGCTAACCAGTCCCAGGTTTATGGCGATGTATAAAACTCTTTTGAAGAAAGGCGGTTACCTTCGGTTGAAGACCGATAATACATCGCTGTACGAATATACGTGCGAGCAAATCCGGGAGCGAAGCGACGTTGATGATTTTGCTTTCACGGATGCGGTCTATAATTCGCCGCTTGAAAACGAGTGTTTTGGGATTAAAACACGATATGAGCAAGAGTTTACAGAAAAAGGTGAAAAAATTAAATATTTGCGATTTAGATTTGTCTGATAACTCAAAACCCCACCTGTTATGGATGAAGTAAATTTCGATCTCGAGGAGAAGTTCCTGAAAGCCGATGCGCTGATCGGTGAAAACCGGCTAAGTGAAGCAGCAAAATTACTGGAAAACATACTGTCGGATGCTCCCGATTTCGGAAAAGCCCACAACCATATGGGTTGGTTATTTGAAACAAAGTTTAAAAACTTACATCGGGCTGAAGAGCACTACCGCCTGGCATTGAAGTTCAGCCCCGAATACACTGCTGCTTATTACAATTACGCTTACCTGCTGTCATCTCTCCGCAAATTCGACGAGCTCGAGAAACTTCTTAAAGAGTGTATTAACGTTCCCGGAATCAGCTATGCGACAATCTACAACGAGTATGCTCTTATGCGCGAAATGCAGGGCGAGATTGACGACGCGATCCATCACTTCAAGCTGCACATTAAGAACTCGTTTGACCTGAAGAGCATTGAGACTGCTTCCGAAGCCATCAAGCGTTGTGAAAGGAAGAAGCAGTTGCTGGAAAGGTAATGTATTGAAGCCTTAGCCCTCTTCCTCCAGGGCTTCGAGTATCGTCCCCAGTTCATCGTAGTTTGTGATTCCGGGCCGGGTTTGGCGCGGACCTTCCAGCACATATCCCTGGAAGCATGGTTCATCCTGTTTTTCAGTGAGCTTTTCAAGAGAGCGGATGTTCAGCAACACCGGAAATGCGACGTCACCCAGGTCATCACACGTCACGTCTTCATCCACCAGCAGGTAGACGATGTTGTCTTCCGCCGTGATGGATTTTGCCTGCTCTGCCGATGCCACCTGAACGATGCAGGGAAGGGTGAGTTCATCGCGAAATTGCTCATATTCATTCCAGTTGAGTTCGAAGTAGTCGGGCGCGTACGTCCTTATCACTTCGCCGATCTGTTCAGCGCTTGATATCCCATAAATTTCCGCAGCAATCCGGGGGCCTGCGATCCATCCGCGGATGTCCTGAAAAACCGCGGGCGAAACATAATACTCGTCTTCTGGCAGTACCCGGAAGCCCAGCACGTCAACGCCCATTCCGGAGCAGTACCGGGCATCGCTTAGGTTCGAGAGGTGGCTGACTTTTACTACGGATCTTAGAGACATGTTCGGAAAGAAAAATAACTTTGTATTTGTTACGTTTGGATTCAGCTGCGGATTTACTGAAAAGCCCTGAAACGTTGAAATATTTGACTGGATTTTTGGTGTTTCTCACTCTGCTGACGGGATGCGATGGTGAAAAGATCATTCCCCCGGACCGCGAAGGTGCCTATTTTCCACTTCAAAAGGGTATCTTTCATGTATATGCGGTTCACGAAGTTATCCATCGCCCCGGTGAGGACCCTGAAGAACGGGACTACGAGATCAGGAGTGAAATTACTGACTCAATACCCTCGGCGCTGGCACCGGACCAGTATGCATACGTTATCCACAGGACGATACGGGAAAGTGATGCATATGCATGGGAGCCGCTGGACACCTGGTCAGTGAGGAAGGATGACCGCGAGATCGTCGTAGCCGAAGGGAATGTGGCCTTTGTGAAGATCCGGTTTCCTTTGACGAATGATAACGTGTGGGATGGTAATGCTTTTAATACACTCGGGAAAGATGAATACACGTATCGCGATATTCACAAGCGCGCAGAGGTCGATGGAATGAGCTTTGAAAAGACGATTACCGTCGAGGAAGAAGCGAACGACGACCGGATTGTTTTTCGCGACGAACGCAAGGAAGTATACGCTCAGGATGTTGGCCTGGTTTTCCGTGAATTGATTCAGTTGCACTACTGTACGGCGAACGATTGTCTGGGGCAACAAAAGATAGATTATGGAATCGAGCAGCAAATTGTAATCAGGGAATATGGCAGGCGCTAGAATATTTCGGGTTGTTGTGTTGCTGGTGCTGACTTCTGCCGGCGGAATGGCGCAGGAAAACCGCTATATGGTTTTTTTTAAAGACAAACAGGGCGTTTCGCAGACGATTGAAGAACCTATCAAATTTCTATCGGAAAAGGCAATCCAGCGGAGACTGGAACAGAACATCGACATCACTGATCAGGACCTTCCGGTACCGCAGACCTACGTCAAGGGCGTGCGCGATGCGGGTGCTACTCCCTATTTTACAACGCGGTGGCTAAATGGCGTTCTCGTCAGTTGCGAGCCATCCGTTTTGCCCGCCGTTCAAGCGCTGAGTTATGTAGAGCGCGTGGAGTATGTGGCGCCACCGGCGCGTGAAACTTCCGGCGGACGAAGTTCCGGCACCCTGCGCAGGAAAAACAACAACATCGGCGTGGAGACTGAAACCCAGTTGAAGATGATCGGCCTCGACCGCATGCACCAGGAAGACATCAAGGGTCGAGGTATTACTATTGCCATACTCGACAGCGGGTTTCCGGGAGTGAATGACGGCCCTGCGTTCAGCCATATCATCGACGACGGAAGATTTATGGAAGAAGTTTCTTATGACTTTGCTCATAACAGTCCGGACGTCTTTAATTATGACGACCACGGCACAGAAGTTTTGTCCGTCATCGCAGGACAAATCCCGGATGCGTTTACAGGTGGCGCGTATGAGGCGACCTTTCAGCTGTTCGTCACGGAGGACGTGCCGACCGAATACCGGATCGAAGAGTATAACTGGTTGTTTGCCGCGGAGCGCGCTGACAGTGCGGGAGCCGACATCATTCATTCGTCCCTGGGCTACTACGATTTCGATGACGCGAACATGAATTACAGTCTGGAGCAGATGGATGGTAGGTCAGCGGTGTCTACACGTGCGGCACAATGGGCTGCAGACAGGGGCATCGTTGTCGTTGTCAGTGCCGGCAACGAAGGCAACATTCCTTCCTGGCGTATCGTAACTGCGCCGGCGGATGCCGTTGACGTGATTGCTGTCGGAGGCGTGAATAACGCTCAGCAAAAAACCGGCTCGAGCTCGATCGGGCCAACGGCGGACAACCGCATTAAACCGGACCTCGTTGCGCTCGGCATGAGTGTGCGGGTGATCCGGGCAACGGGACAGATATCAGCCGTGTCAGGTACCTCCCTTTCAGCTCCGTTGGTCACCAGTCTCGTCGCAGGCGTGATGGAGTATTATCCTGAGCTCGGCAGCAAAGAGGTTGTGGCGTTGCTGAAGCAGACGGCATCACAAGCGGCGTCTCCCGACAATCTGCTCGGCTATGGCGTTCCTAATTTTCAGGCTGTTGTTAATTACCGGGAACAGCGCGTCCAGACCACTCCGTTTGAAGTCTATCCGAATCCACTGAAAGGACACGACACGCTTACCATCAGCCCGCAGGATCCCGAAAAGTTCCAGGCGTGCGACTTCGAGGTGGTGTCGTCGCAAGGGCAGGTGCTCGCCCGTCAGACGGTGCATTTCAACTGGTTAAACCGCACATACAAAGCGAATATGGTTCCTTTCCCTCCGGGAACGTACTACATCCGGGTGATGTCGGAAAAAAGACGCTACACGTTTAAGGTAGTAAAGTTGTGATCACCCAATAGTTCGTTATTTTTGCTGGCGAACATCAGGTACCTCATGTCTAAAGCTCCCATCATTGCTCCTTCCGTTCTTGCTTCCGACTTTGCAAACCTCCGGGGGGAAGTGACGATGATCAACGAAAGCGCCGCCGACTGGATACACGTCGATATCATGGACGGCGTTTTTGTCCCGAATCTTTCAATGGGATTTCCCGTCGTCGAGGCTATAAAACGACATGCGACCAAGCCGCTGGATGTTCATCTCATGATCATACAACCCGAGCGCTACGTGGAGATGTTTCAGAAAGCAGGTGCGACCAACATCTCCGTCCATGTTGAAGCATGCCCGCATTTACACCGGAACGTCGAGCAGATCAAGGACCTGGGATGCAAGGCGGGCGTCGCTATCAATCCGCATACGCCGATTGTCGACCTCGAGAATATCATACAGGACATCGATCTCGTTTGCCTGATGTCGGTCAACCCGGGTTTTGGAGGCCAGAAATTTATCGAGCACACCTATGCAAAAACGCGGGCGCTGAAGACACTCATCCGCGAAAGCGGTTCAAAAGCGCTGATCGAAATAGATGGCGGGGTTAATCACTCGAATGCGCGCGCTCTTCTCGACGCGGGGGCAGACGTCCTCGTGGCCGGAAACTTCGTATTTACAGCGTCGGATCCGAAGAAAGTAATCGCGGACCTGAAGGGATTGTAACCCGCCAGGCCGTTTTCCCGTCTCTAGAGGCGATCCTGTGGCAAAACCGGCAGGATTTTTGACTTGGAAAGCAAAACCTCGTATGAATAAACTTACCCTGATTCTCCTGATTTTGATTGCGGCGGGCTGCCAGACCCGAAGAGTCACCCGCGTCGATCCCGCGACTCAAATTGACCTCAGCGGTCGCTGGAACGACTCGGATTCGCGCAAGGTCGCCGACCAAATGATCTATGATCTTTTTGACTCCGATTTGTTCAAGGAGTATGCAAAGGCTAAGAACGCCAAGCCAGTTATCGTCGTAGGCACCATCCGCAACAAGACCTCCGAACACATCGATGCAGACAACTTTGTAAAGAAGTTTGAAGTCGTGATTCACAACTCCGGGGTAGCCGAGCTGGTGGAGTCGAGTGAATTCCGCGATCAGCTTCGTGTTGAGCGTCTCGAGCAGCAGGAGTTTGCCGACCCGGCAACGGTGAAGCGGATGGGCGCAGAAACCGGCGCCGACCTGATGCTTTTTGGAGAGATCACATCCGAAACCGACGTCTATAACAACCGCCGGGTGGTGAACTACATCACGACGCTTTTTCTCACTGACGTCGAAACCAACAAACGCGTGTGGTACGGCCAGAATGAGATCAAGAAATACGTGAAGAATTAAGCGGTGACTTTGAAGGTGAACGACATCGCCGTTCACCTCGCCGGAAAAAGAAATGCATCGTGACAAAACGATATACCTGATCGTGTTTGTGGTCCTCGGAGTGCTGACGACGTCTTGCGCTACCTATTACCAAAAGCACTACGATTTCAACTCTGAATTCGAAAAAGGCGATCTGCCCGGGGCCCTGGAGGTCTTGCAGAAGAAAGAATCGCTGGCCAACAGCAAAACGAAGTTCCTCTATTTCGTAAACAACGGGCTTCTGCTTTCCATACTCGGAAAGTACGAAGCCAGTAATGACTATTTTGAGAGGGCCTTTCTCTTCGGGGAGGATTATCGCATCAACTATTTTCACGAGGCGGCCGGCTATCTGACCAATCCAAACATGAGCGTGTATCGCGGCGAAGATCACGAGCACCTGATGCTGTTGTACTTCAAGGCGATCAACTATCTCAAAATGCAAAAGCCGGAGGAAGCGCTTGTGGAATGCAGGCGACTGAACATCCGGTTGAACCAGCTCAGCGATAAATATCAATCCGCGAGAAAGTACCAGCGCGATGCCTTCATTCACAACCTGATGGGCATCATTTATCAGTCGACGGGCGACTACAACAACGCGTTTATCGCGTACCGGAACGCACTTGAGATCTATGAGGATGATTATGGCAAACTGTTCGCGCTATCTGCGCCCCTGCAACTGAAAAAAGACCTTCTGAATACGGCATGGTGGACCGGGTTCACGGAAGAGTTTCACGAGTTTCAGGACAGGTTTGGAATGCAGGACTATGTGCCGGAAAAACCGGAGGCGGAACTCGTCTTCTTCTGGCACAATGGACTTTCGCCCGTAAAGAGTGAGTGGAACATAAACTTTGTGATCGACCACCGCTCCGACAATATGGTCGTGTTCACCAATGACAACCTCGGGATCAATTTTCCATTTCAGCTGGACGAGAAGAAGGAGCGTTCTGATCTTCAGCGACTGGAGTTTTTCAGGGTCGCATTTCCGCGGTACGCCGAACGGAGTGAATACTACCGCGAGGCTGTGCTGAACATTGATAGCGTCGCGATTCCTCTTGAGCTGTCAGAGGACATCAGCAAGATTGCTTTTCACTCCTTGCGCGAGCGCATGATGCTGGAGTTCAGCAAGGGGCTGTTGCGCGCGGCGCTAAAAAAGGCGACGGAGTACAGCATCAAGAAGGAAGACGAAGGGCTGGCTGCGCTCATCGGTGTCGTGAACGCACTGACGGAGAAAGCTGACACGCGAAACTGGCAGACACTGCCGCACAGCATATACTATGCACGGGTTCCTTTGAAAGAGGGAGAGAACGATCTCCGGTTTTCGATTGCCGCCGGCGCCGATGTCGCCGACTATGATTTTTCCTACCATGCTTCCCGCGGACAAACACTTTTTCACACATTTTCGTCGTTAGAGACAGGAGCGGACGCCCCGAACGGCCCGTACCAGCAATGGTAAAAAACGGATTGACGATCGCGATTGACGATCGAATTCGGGTCAGGGGTATTAGCGATCGAAGATCGAAGATCACCCCTTGGGTGATCGGGCGTTAACGACCACGATCGGAGTAGACGGTGACTCAAGACTAGCGACTGACGATTGACGTCTCACGTCTCACGTCTCACGTCTCACGATTCACGATTCACGTCTCACGATTGACGTTTCGTTATTTCGCCCCAATACCCTAACTTTATCCCTTGCTGTATGGTTGCTAAAGCCCAAAACCTACTGATCTGAAGCGCTTTTCTTCAATACTGTGCCTGATAATAGCCCTTTCCTCAGGCGTATCGCCCCTGTATGCTCAATACGAGCGGGAGGAGGACGCTACCATACCTTTGGATTATTTCTATATCCAGCGCCAGAAAAGCGGCCTGAGGGCACTTTTGACCAAATTATACTTCTCGTTCAGCACGGGGTATGCAACGACCCCTTTCCGGCATAAACTTGACGGTTTTGGCATTGTTCAGCAGCCCGACTCGCTGCCGCGAATCTTTAACAACGTCAACACCGCAGTCCGGTACTCAAACTGGACAAATGAGGTCGTTTCGTCAGGCGGAACGCTTGTCCCGGGGGCCTACATGGTCAATTCTGACACCACCGACCTGGGCTTCCGCAGCAGGACCTTCAGCATCCCATTAAAAGCCTCTGTACACGTCGAATTTGACCGATACCGCATTGGGGGTGGTTATTCGTTCGATTATACCCGCATTGGAGAATTCAAGCCCACGAGCTATGGTGCAGACATCGACGGCTACTCCCTGGAGCGGTCCAATATGTTTGTGAAGCATTATTTCGGCATGATCGGCGCCATGGTATATCGCTACTACGAATATGCCCTGGTTGTGGACGCGAATATCGGGGGTTACAGCCTGGGGAAGGAATTCTCCGGCAGCGCGATCAGCAAGAGCATGTACATCAACATCGGGGTGCAGGCTGAGCGCGAGTTTTCTGAGTACTTCCGCCTTTTCATCCGGCCCTCTTACGAGGTCAAGTCCTATAAGCTTGCTATTCCCGAGACGACGCAGACCCTGCACCACAGGCTTGATGGTTTGTATGTCAACGTCGGATTGACCTACCGGATACCGGAGCTCCGGCGCTGTTTTCTGAAAACGTGTCACGCGCAGATCAACCATGCGCACGGTAATCGCGAGTACCGAAGCCGTCGCCATCCGATCTACAAGAAGCAAAATCCTCACTATGGAGAGAACTATCCCGAACTGATCCGGTACAAGGGGAGGAACAAGAAAAAACTGAATCCGTACTAGTGCATTTTTTCGAGTTTGACGTGTCGAAAAACACGTCCGATAACTTTCGATTTAGCCTGCAAACTTGCAACTTTTTGCTATCTTGCACGGCTGAAAAAATCGACGAAATCAGCGCTAAAAAACGGTAAGTAATGGCAGAAGATACCAGTGGTTTGCCCCCTGCAAGGCAAAGCATAATTCCAATAAACATTGAAGATGAAATGAGAGGCGCCTACATCGATTATTCGATGTCGGTGATCGTCTCGCGGGCGTTGCCCGATGTGCGCGATGGCCTGAAGCCGGTGCACCGCCGCGTGCTCTACGGCATGCAGGAACTGGGCGTAAACTACAACAAGCCCTACAAGAAGTCAGCGAGGATTGTCGGGGAGGTTCTGGGTAAGTACCACCCGCACGGTGATTCATCGGTGTATGACACGATGGTCCGCATGGCCCAGGATTGGTCGCTGCGGTACACACTCGTAGACGGGCAGGGAAACTTCGGCTCAATCGACGGAGATTTCCCGGCGGCAATGCGCTATACCGAGGCGAGGCTTCGCCGTATTGCCGAGGAAATGCTCGCTGATATCAACAAGGATACAGTCGATTTTCAACCGAACTTTGACGATTCGCTGACTGAGCCCACGGTTCTTCCGGGCAAGCTTCCCAATTTGCTTGTCAACGGCTCATCCGGTATCGCCGTTGGAATGGCGACGAACATGGCGCCGCACAACCTGCGTGAAGTCGTGGATGGCATCGTCGCTTATATTGATAATCCGGAGATCACCATTCCGGAACTCATGAAGTACATCACCGCGCCGGATTTCCCGACGGGTGGTATCATATACGGCGTCGCCGGCGTGCAGGAGGGTTATCTCACAGGTCGTGGCCGGATCGTCGTGAGGGCCAAGGCGGAAATTGTCACGAATGCCCATGGCAAAGATCAGATCATTGTAACGGAGATCCCGTACATGGTGAACAAAGCCATGATGATCGAGAAGACCGCGGCGCTGATCAACGATAAAAAGATCGAGGGTATTTCGGACATTCGCGATGAGTCAGACCGCGACGGGTACCGCGTGGTTTACGATCTCAAGAAAGATGCGATCCCCAACATCGTACTGAACAACCTTTATAAATACACACAGCTTCAGTCGTCGTTCGGAGTGAACAACGTGGCGCTGGTAAAAGGCCGGCCGCAGACGCTGAACCTGAAGGACCTCGTTCGCTATTTCGTTGAGCACCGCCATGAGGTAGTGATCAGGCGCACGAAGTTCGAGCTGGCGGAAGCTGAAAAGCGAGCTCATATCCTGGAGGGATACCTCATCGCTCTTGACAACCTCGATGAAGTGATTTCACTTATCCGCTCATCGGCGGATCCGGATACGGCACGTGAAGGACTGATGACAAAATTCGGCCTGACCGAAATCCAGGCGCGGGCGATTCTCGATATGCGCTTGCAGCGACTGACAGGTCTGGAGCGCGACAAGATTCAGCAGGAGTACAAAGAGGTCAAGGCACTGATCGACCGGTTGAACGAGATTCTCGCCAATGAACCGATGAGAATGCAGATCATCAAGGACGAGCTCGCTGAATTGCGGGACCGTTATGGCGACGATCGCCGCACGCTGGTTATGCCGAGCGAAGACGATTTCACCATGGAGGATATGATCCCGAATGAAGACATGGTGATTACCATCTCCAACCAGGGCTATATCAAACGCACGTCCTTGTCCGAGTATCGCACGCAGGGTAGAGGGGGCGTTGGCTCGCGGGGCGTTTCCACGAAGGAGGACGACTTCACCGAGCACCTGTTTATCGCCCAGGCGCATAACTACCTGCTCATCTTCACCGATCAAGGTAAAGTTTATTGGAAAAAAGCGTACGAGATCCCGGAAGGAAATAAGACATCGAAAGGAAGGGCGATCCAGAATCTGATCAACATCGAACCGGGCGATAACATCCGGGCGATCATAACGGTGAGAGATCTGCACGACGAAAATTATATCAACAATAATTTTGTCATCCTTTGCACTGAAAAAGGTATTATCAAGAAAACGTCGCTTGAGGCCTATTCGCGGCCACGGCAGGGTGGTATCAACGCCATCACCATCCACGAAGGCGACCGTCTGATCAACGCTTCGCTGACAAACGGCCACAATCATATTGTGATCGCAAAAAGCGAGGGCAAGGCGGTACACTTCAACGAACTGCAGGTCCGCCCGATGGGCCGTACCGCTGCCGGTGTGCGCGGAGTGACGCTGGATTCAGAAACCGATAAAGTGATTGGCATGGTTTGTATTTCTCGGGAAGATGCTAACTTATTGGTAGTTTCGGAGAACGGCTATGGCAAGCGATCGGAAATAGCCGATTACCGCATTACGAACCGCGGTGGCAAAGGGGTGAAAACTCTGAATATTACGGAAAAAACTGGCAAACTTGTTGCGATCAAGGAGGTTGGCGACGATGATGAGCTGATGATCATCAATCGCTCAGGCATCACCATCCGGATCGAGGTGAAGGAATTGCGGGTGATGGGCCGGGCTACGCAGGGAGTGCGACTCATCAAATTGAATGATGATGACCGCATTTCTTCTGTTGAAAAGATCCAGAAGATCGAAGGAGAAAACTTAAGTCAACCAACCACATAAACTAATCGAAAATGAAAAGAATACTTTTTCTGATGTTGATGTTAGTAGCGGTCGCTGTATCTGCTCAGAAGAAACAGAAGCCCAATATAAACAAGGCATTGAAGTCACTGCAGGATGGCAAGCTCGACGAGGCGAAGCAGATGATCGATGACGCTACCACCTACGAAAAGACCATGGACGATGGAAAGACCTGGTACTACCGCGGGCTGATCTATGTAGCGCTAGATACTACGTCAAACTCGGCTTTCCAGGGCCTCGCTGAAAATCCTTTCCAGGTCGCGATGGAGTCATTTGCAAAGGCTGATAAAATGGCGAAGGGAGGAAGTGAGTATTTTACCACAGAAGCGGGCAGCGTTATGCCGACGACCAAGACTCAGCAAATGGGACAGCTTGCTAACTACTATCTGAACAAGGGTGCCGAACTCTACCAGGAAGACAGCCTGGACGAGGCGCTCGAGCTTTTCGAAAAAACACAGGAAGTGCTGCCGAGCCCGGACGATACAATCGCGTATTTCTACGCCGGTATTGTTGCGAACTCTATGGAAGAGCATGATAAGGCGATTCAGAATCTTGAGAAGTACCTTGAGCTGGGAGGAACGTCTGCCGACGCTTATTCCGTGATCATCAACACGTACAGCGGCCCGAAAGACGACAAAGAAAAAGCGCTGGAGGCCGCCCGGAAAGCGAAAACAAGATTCCCGGAGAATTCCGAATTTCCGAAAGTGGAGATCGGTCTGCTCATCGAACTCGAAAAAGTCGAGGAAGCCAAATCCGGACTGGAGCAAGCTGTGGTTCGCGAGCCGAACAACAAGACCTATCATTTCTACCTTGGGTATGTAAACAGCAAGCTTGAAAATTGGGATGCTGCCAAGAAGAATTTCGAACAGGCTCTGAAACTCGACCCGTCTTATTTCGATGCCCAGTATTATCTGGCACAGATATACCTCATTGATGCCGGCAAGATTATGGATCAGCTTAAGAACCTCGGCATTACCGCGGCTGACAAGAAGAAGCAGGCAGAGCTTGACAAGGTGCTCGTAGAAAAATACAAGCTGGCCCTGCCTCATTGGGAAAAAGCTGAAAAGCTTAGACCGAATGACCTGGATGTTCTCGACCGGCTCCGCACGATCTACTACTACCTCGGCGACGACGCTAATGAGAAAAGAGTAGCGACTAAACTCAAGACATTGAATGCGGAAGAATAAACACAATGCGTTCTGATTCAACAAAAAGCCGGCATCGCCCGGCTTTTTTGTTTATTGGGCCGGATTCTTTTTTAACTTCACTTCCAAACCAGTTTTTCATGAATGCAAACAAAGTCAGGGTCGCCCTTTTGTCGTACGGCATGTCTGGAGAAGTATTTCATGGTCCGCTATTGCAGGCGCATGGGGGCTTTGAAATCGCCCGCGTGTGGCAACGAAATTTGGAAAAGCCCGCGAGGCATCCGTTCCCGCGCACGGGTGAGTACGCCGACATACTAGGGGATGCATCGATCGAGGTCGTCGTTGTGAACACGCCGAATGAGAGTCATTTTTCATACACGCGCGAAGCATTAAATGCCGGCAAGCATGTTATCGTGGAAAAGCCTTTCACCGTGACAGTCGCAGAGGCGGATGAACTGATTGCCCTGGCGGAAAAAAAGAAGAGGATACTGACCGTGTTTCAGAACCGGAGATGGGACGCCGACTTTCTCACTGTGAAGAAAGTGCTCAAAGCCGGACTGGTAGGCAAGCTCGTTGAGTGTGAGATCCATTATGATCGTTTCAGAAACTACATCGAAGAAAATACCTGGAAAGAAGTGAACAGACCCGGCACCGGAATTCTTTACAACCTGGGTTCGCACCTGTTGGATCAAGCGGTCGTCCTGTTCGGGCTCCCGCGTTACCTCGATGCCCGCATTGGTATCCAGCGCCCAGGCGGGAAGGTGGATGATTTTTTCGACATCAGGATGGAGTACGATGGTTTTTATACGATTCTGAAGTCCAGCTATCTTGTGCGCGAGGAGGGTCCCCGGTTTGTTTTGCATGGAACGGAAGGTTCATTCTTGAAGTTTGGCATTGATCCGCAGGAGCAGGCTTTGAAAGAAAAGAAGATCCCGGGCGGGGCCAATTGGGGAGCTGAATCGGAAAACTGGTGGGGCAAGCTCAACACGACGATAGATGGTAAGCACGTCGAAGGACCTTATGAAACCGTTCCCGGAAACTATCTGACCTTTTATAATAACTTTTACGACGCAGTTCGCGCGGGGAAACCGCTCGCCGTAAAACCCGAGGAGGCACGTGACGTGATACGGCTGATCGAGGCATGTTACGAAAGCAGTCGGACTCGCGCGGCCGTTCAAATCTAATGCGGCGCAACTGGTGTGAAAACAACCTGCTTTTTAGCGTTTTATTTATATATTGAAGCCTTTCAAAACACCTCTTTAAGATGCCGGGGTAATTTTCTATGTTGGAGCATCTTGTTACGCTAACTCTTTACGTCCCGCGATGACTGGCAAAAAAATTATCCTGTCGTTTTTCCTGTTAAGTTATGCCTTTTCATTGTCCGCTCAGGAAAAATGGATTGATCTCTTTAACGGAAAGAATCTTTCAGGCTGGAAGCAACTCAACGGAAAGGCCAGGTATGAAGTTTCGAACGGTGAGATCGTGGGAACAACGGTCTACGGCGAACCGAATTCATTTCTGGTGACCGAACAGCTTTATGGAGATTTTATTCTTGAACTCGACTTCCGGCTCGATGCGGACATGAACTCCGGCATTCAGTTTCGGAGTGAAAGCAAGTCAGACTACAAGGACGGACGCGTCCACGGTTACCAGTTCGAGATCGATCCGTCTCCGCGTGCATGGACCGGGGGTATTTATGACGAGGCGCGCCGCGGATGGCTTTATCCGCTCGAATATAATCCAGCTGGCAAGAAGGCGTACAAGCCGGGCGATTGGAATCATGCGCGGCTGGAGTGCATTGGCGACGTCATCCGCATCTGGGTCAACGGTATACCTACTGCCAACCTCGTTGACAACATGACGCCGCGCGGCTTCATCGCCCTGCAAGTTCATTCCGTGCGCAAGCAGGAGGAATCGGGCCAAAAAGTCCGCTGGCGAAACATCCGCATACAAACACAAAACCTGAAACCCTCACCCCCCGATTCCATTTTTGTCGTCAACCGGGTGCCGAATACGTTGTCCAACCAGGAAGAGCAAAACGGAGTTCGACTGTTGTGGGATGGCAAAACTACTCAGGGATGGCGCGGTGCGCACAAGAAAGAATTCCCAGCCCATGGCTGGGAGATCAAGGACGGCACATTGAGCGTGCTCTCATCCGGCGGAGGCGAATCTGAGAACGGTGGAGACATCGTTACTGCGGAAACGTTCGGTGCTTTTGATCTTCAGTTTGAATTCCGTCTGACGGAAGGAGCAAACAGCGGGGTAAAATATTTTGTAACAGAAAGTGAAGAGAGTAAGGGCTCAGCCATTGGGCTGGAATACCAGGTGCTCGATGATGCGAAACACCCGGACGCGAAGCAAGGTGTGGTCGGCAATCGTACACTCGCCTCGCTTTACGATTTAATCCCTTCGATCAAGATCACGCGCGATGTCCCACCGATTGGCGAGTGGAATTCGGGACGCATTGTCGTATACCCCGACAACCGTATCGAGCACTGGCTGAACGGTTACAAGGTTGTCGAGTATCAACGCGGCACGCCGATCTACAACGCACTGGTCGCACGCAGCAAATATGCAAAATGGAAGGACTTCGGGATGGCTGACAAAGGACGCATACTACTGCAAGATCACGGCGACAAGGTTTCATTTCGCAGTATCAAGATCAGGGTACTTAAATGAGCGCAAGTTCATTCGACAGGAACTACAATAACAAAATCCACATAAATTGAATCCACTGAAGTTGTTTGACATTACCGGGAAGACCGCGGTCATCACCGGGGGCACGGGTGTTCTTGGAGGAGCTATGGCTATTGGTCTTGCAGAGGCTGGCGCACACGTTGTTGTTCTCGGGCGAAAAAAAGAAAACGGTGACGCCGTGCTGCGACAAATTCGCGATGCTGGTAAAGATGCCATGTTTGTTCAGGCAGACGTGCTCAACCCTGAACAGCTTGCGTCTGCGAAACAGCAGATTTTGCAGGCACACAAGACAATCGATATACTGGTCAACGCAGCCGGAGGAAATATGGCTGGCGCCACGATCCTGCCGGAGCAGAATTTCTTTGACCTTAATATTGAAGAATTCGGCAAAGTAGTCGATCTCAATCTGCTGGGCACCGTACTGCCCACGAAGATATTTTGTGATGTGATGGCGAAACAGAAGAAGGGCGTCATTATTAACATCGCTTCAATGTCATCGTTTCGTCCGATTACGCGCGTAGTCGGTTACTCGGCGGCCAAATCGGCGATCGATAACTTTACCGGATGGCTCGCCATCGAAATGGCAAAAAAATTCGGCCCCGGCATCCGCGTCAACGCGATCGCCCCCGGTTTTTTTATCACCGAACAAAACCGAAGACTTTTGACGAATGAAGATGGAAGCTTCACTGCAAGAGGGCAGGCTGCCATCAACAACACTCCGTTCGGACGCTTCGGTGTGCCGGAGGAATTGATCGGCACGCTTATCTGGCTGTGTTCAGACGCATCCCAATTTGTTACAGGCGTTGACGTACCGGTGGATGGTGGCTTTAATGTTTTTTGTGGGGTCTAGAGATCTCCTGCTCCGGAATCTATGCGGTTCTCACATATAGATGGACCCCGGGTGGTCCCTTCGGATCGCTGACATAAATGAATGACTATGATTAAAACTTCCAAAGCATTTTGCGGCGAAGATTTTCTCCTCGAAAATGAATTTGCGAGATACTTATATGAGCAGCACGCCGCCGGGATGCCCATCGTCGATTATCACAATCACTTGTCACCGCAGGATATCGCCGAAGACCGCCAGTTCAGCAACCTGACAGAGATATGGCTTGAAGGCGACCATTACAAGTGGAGGGCTATGCGCACAAATGGCATCGCGGAGGAATATTGTACCGGCAAGGCGGATCCTCTCGACAAGTTTATCAAGTGGGCGGAGACAGTTCCCTACACCATGCGCAATCCGCTTTATCACTGGACGCACCTGGAGCTCAAGAATTATTTCGGCGTCGATCGCCTGCTGGACCCCACGAGTGCCCGCGATATTTATACGTCCTGTACGACTATGCTCCGCGAGAAAGAATTCAGCGTGCAGAACCTGTTGCGGAAGATGCGGGTTGAAGTTGTCTGCACCACGGATGACCCTATCGACGGATTGACCTACCACAAACAGTTTGCCGGCCAGGAAGCGGGTTTCAAAATGTTCCCTACATTCCGGCCCGACAAGGTCTATGCCGTCGAGAACAACAAGGCATGGATGCAGTATCTTGAGAAGCTGGAATCGGCTTCCGGCAAGAGTATCCGGTCCTACGCTGACCTGACAGCCGCCTTGCAGGCGCGTGTGGATTTCTTCGATAGCCTTGGATGCCGTGCATCGGACCACGGCCTGGAGCACCTGTACTTTGAAGATGATGCTGAGCGTACCGCTGAAGACACCTTCCGGAAATTCCGCGATGGAAAGAATCCGGAGCTGCGGGAACAACACGCGTTCAAGAGTGCGGTGCTGACAGCCCTCGGACGTATGTATCACGCAAAAGGATGGGTACAACAATTCCATGTCGGCGCTCTGCGCAACAACAGCACACGCATGATGCGGGAGTTGGGACCTGACACGGGCTTCGATTCCATCGGAGATTTCTCCCACGCGCGAAAGATGTCGAAGTTCTTCGATAACCTGGATAACACCAACCAACTGGCGAAGACTATCATTTACAATCTCAATCCCGCTGACAACGCCTTGTTCGCAACGATGACGGGCAACTTCAACGACGGATCTTTCCCCGGCAAGATGCAGTATGGATCGGGCTGGTGGTTCCTGGATCAGAAAGACGGCATGGAAAGCCAGATGAACGCCCTTTCTAATATGGGTCTGTTGTCGAGGTTTGTCGGCATGGTTACTGACAGCCGGAGCTTTCTGTCATTTCCGCGTCACGAATATTTCCGTAGAATCCTTTGTAACCTGCTCGGACGGGACATTGAAAGAGGTGAATTGCCCGACGATCTGAATCACATCGGTAGCATGGTTGAGGCGATCTGCTATGGGAATGCCAGGGCTTATTTCAATATCAAATAGTCCGGCCACCCCATCAGCCAGAAGATTTTTGTGACACGGCAACTATTTTTTATACTTTTTGGTTCTCAATAGGCCTCCGGCGACTTTCCCTGCGTGGATCCTACGTTTTTTTTGACCATTTTTGTATTAGGGGCTCTGATGCCCGTATTTAACTTATTAACATTCACTTCATTTGACATTCAGCGATTTTAATTTTGATCCGGGTCTCGTCGAAGGCCTCGATTCAATGGGATATGAAAAGCCCACCCCCGTCCAGGAAATGACTATCCCGATTATCCTGCAAAACCACGACTTGATAGCCTGCGCGCAAACCGGTACCGGAAAAACGGCCGCCTACATACTCCCGCTGCTCAACAAGATCGCCGTGGAGAAGACGCGCCATCTTAACACGCTCGTCATTGCTCCGACGCGAGAGCTGGCGCTTCAAATAGACCAACAGGTAGAGGGGTTTGCATATTTTCTCGGCGTAAGCTCCCTTTCCGTTTACGGAGGAAGTGACGGCGCCACATGGGACCAGCAGCGAAAAGCGATGGAGTCAGGCGCCGATATTATCATCGCCACACCAGGACGCCTTATCGCGCTTCTGGCTACGGGCAAAGTCGACTTCAGCCGGTTGAGACACCTTGTGCTGGATGAAGCGGACCGTATGCTCGACATGGGATTTCACGAAGACATCCTAAGAATTATCAAGGAGCTGCCAGCCGATCGACAGACTCTCATGTTTTCGGCGACTATGCCGCCCAAGATTCGCTCGCTGGCGAAAGCCATCCTGAAAGATCCGAAAGAAGTCAGCATCGCTATCTCTAAGCCGGCATCCGGAATTCTTCAGCAGGCGTACCTGGTCCATGACCACCAGAAAATGCCGTTGCTTAAACAACTGCTGAAGAACAATGACTACAAGAGCGCTATTATTTTCTCCAACAGCAAAGAGAATGTGAAGAAACTGGGACGTGAACTCGCCCACGGCGGACTGTCCGCCAAAGCGTTTCATTCCGATCTCGAGCAGTCCGAGAGAGAAGATATTATGAATCAGTTCAAGAGCCGCAAACTACAGATGCTAATTGGTACCGACATTCTCTCCCGCGGTATCGACGTCGAGGGGATTGAGCTGGTGGTAAATTATGACACTCCGCATGATGCCGAAGACTATGTCCACCGCATCGGGAGAACAGCGCGGGCCGAACGGACGGGAACGGCAATCACCTTTGTCAACGAAAAAGATAACTGGAAATTCCAGAAAGTCGAAAAGCTGATCGGTAACGAGATCGTGAAACTTCCGTTACCGGCGGAGATCGGCGAGAGTCCGGTATTCCAGTCGAGATCAGGCTCCGGAAACAACAATAAATCAGGCGGTAAGAGAAGATTCAACCGTAACAGCAGCCGCAAAGTGAACAGGCGCTAGGTATGCGCCGGCTTGCCGTGCATAGCCTTGCGGTTATTATCCACTTCTTTCTTCTTCCGGTCATCGGCAAGTTTTAAAGCGTACATCGTTCCGGCAATGACCAGGTAGAACGCTGCAACAATGGCAAATCCCGCCACCTGACTATTCATTGCCGCGTTGATCCAGTTTGCAACGGCGATACTTATGAACAGAAGAAAAAGGATCCCGGCAACAGCTGCTACACCAAGCTTAAGCGCGATCGCGACATAAGTCTGGATATCTTCTTTCACATGCTCTTTCATGGCCTTCGCCTCCCGTTCAGCGTATCGAAACGGAGCCACGATGGTTCCAGCCGCTCTGTAGAAAAATTCTGACATAGGTTTAGTATTTAGATGGTATATCGGCTCTCCGACACGATCGTTGTTGTTTCAGCCGGTTCGAGAGTTGCCTCGAGGCGATCGATCTCTGCCTGCTGTCTCCTCTTTTGTAGAGTCTGATCGATGATTCTATCAGCCTCATCCCGGATTTTTCTCCGCGTGATCTTGCCTGCTTCAGGTGCGATCAGCACGCCCAGCACGGTGCCCATTCCAATACCCAGCAAAAACATTAAGCTTGTCTTCATGATTCGGTCGTTTTGTTCATCACTTTCTATTTAAAGCTATACCCGCAGAGTAAGTGCCCTGAATAAAGACTATTGGAGGAATTTCATACACAAATTCGGTTCGGTGTGGATCAGAAAGGATAGCCTATGGCAATGTTTAAAATGAGATTGTCGCTTCGCCAATGCGGGTCTGAGAAATCGATCTTGTCGAATACCCACCTCTCGTCCTCTGGCAGCCAGGGCTTTCTCAGGGGGAAAGCCAGGTCGAACCGCAGCACAAAGAAATTAAAGTCCATGCGAAGGCCTAACCCGGTACCTACTGCCAGCTCTTTCAGGAATTCATCTTTGTTAAATTCTCCACCCGGCCGGTCCGTATCGCTGCGAATGAGCCAGATATTTCCCGCATCGACGAACAGGGCGCCTTTCAGGAATTTCACAATGTTGAATCGGAATTCTGCATTCCCTTCGAGTTTAATATCTGCGCGCTGATCAATGAATAAACTCGTCGGCCCGGATCGATCCTCTTCGGGGATTTCCTCAGCGGGAAGTTGTTCCTGCACATTGAATGTTCCGGGCCCGATGGTGCGGGCGGGAAAAGCGCGGATACTGTTCGAGCCTCCGATTGAAAATTGTTTGATGTACGGCATCGTGGTTGAGTTTCGATAGGCATAGCCGGTGCCGAGGATAAGCCGGGTAGCGAGCTTATTATTTTTGTCAAAACTGAAAAAATAGCGCACGTCGATTTGTCCTCGGACGAATTGCGAGTAGGGGGTACCGAATATTTTCAATGACTCCGAATCATCGCTGAAATTTCGCTGTACCAGATTGACAAGGTTGCCGGCAACGTCTATCGTTCCATTGAAGTAAAAGTGCCATCGTTCGAATTCCCGTTCCTTAAAGTCATTTTCACGATCCTCGTTGAGCTGCGTGTTGAGCGTATAGCTATACCGTGTTCCGATAATGAATTGATTCTGGAATGAATTTGCCAGATATTGATTTTTTCCAAGCAGGTCCTCGAACTGTTGCGTACGATGCCCTAGTTGAACATAGCTGATGTCCACCGGATAGAGTTCGTGTGTCTTCAGCGTATTTTCACGCCAGGTGTATCCGGCGGAGAGGTTGAAAGAGTTCAGTCGAAAAAATCCCAATCGTTGCTGGAGCCTGAAGCCCAGGCTCAATTCGGTAGTGGGAAGGTATCTTCTTGAGGGATAGTGGATATTCAATGGAGAAATGATACGCGGGATGGACAGCCCGGATTCTATCCCCAGTTCGAATGCGTTCAGCGGGTTGGGAGTATTTCGGCTTACCTGCACTTCGTAAGATGTGTTTGTCGTGATCCGGAACTGTTCCGAGCCTCGCAAAAAGTTTCGGTTCGTGAATTGCAAAGTAAGTCCCGGACCTACAAAGTTGTTGGATTTTGATACCATCTGCACTTCACCCCGAATGGACTTTTTCAAGTGGGGCGTCAGATAGATGGACGTATTCAGCCGAAAGGAATCTTTCTTCGATTCCTGGAAGCGGATGTCAACAAACTTGAACGATCCCAGGCTCATGAGGTGCCGAAGCGTGTACTCGCGGTCGATGTTCCGGTATATTCTTCCCGGCCGGAAGTTGATGACCTTGGTGATGGTTTCAGGTCGATACGCGTGATGCCGGTCAACGTAATGAATGCCGTCGACGAGGAGTGTATCCCCCGGCAGCGAGGTGGTATCATCTGAAAGGGTATAGTCGGGGTAAACATGGATTTCGCCTATCTTATAGATATGCTTCGCTTTTTCCGGTACGCCCGGTTCAAGGGCCAATGTGAGATCCACTTGTCGTTTTCCGACGGTGCTGTCTGCTTCGAAGATCAGGTGCCGGTCATCGAAATAGAAGAAGCCGAGGTTTTCCAATGCTTCTTCAATTCGCTCCTGCTCGGCTTTCATGCGCTCCAGGTTGTAGCGCTGTCGCGGCCTTAAGTATGAATCATTTTTGACACTGTCGATATTTGTAAACAGCGTATCCATACTGGGATAAGAAATATTGCGTATGCGATAGGGGCGGGGAACGCGTGCAGTGTATACGACCGTGCCTTTCTTGCCTTTAATCGACACTTCGGAGGTTACTTTTGAGTTGAAGAAGCCATTGTTGACCAGGTGCGCTTCCAGTACCTGGGCAATGTGTTCGTCTTCGATGTCTGTCATGTACACCGGTGTCTGGCCGAGCTTCGTTTTCATGAACCGCCGCAGACCTTTCTTGTCAGGATTGCCCGCCTTGTAAAAGAACCAGAGCCCCGGGCGCATTCCAAGGATCGTCGTGTTGGGCTTTGGAAGGATGTTCGCGTCGAGTAGCTCTTTGATCCTTTTCTTCGCCCTAATCCTGCCTTCCGGTACGAGGTCGATTTCAGAGCCGGTGTAAAGTACTCGATCATCCGGGACAAGCTTCAGGGCCGTACAACTTTGCAGGAGCCAGAGGACCAATCCCGCATAGACGAGCCGTTGCAGAACCCTGCTGACACCGGCGTAGAGATTGTCGCTAGTTTCTGGTTTCCGCATTAGCCTTAAAGAGTTCATTCAACGTGTTGTAGTCCTTGACGTAGATGAGACCTGCGCCGGTTTCAGTTAGCTCGCCATCGATCATGTCATAGTTGCTGTTCCTGAATCCGGTAATGCGAAATCTTCCATCCGGCGTCAGTTTGTATTCAAGGGCGAGGTCACCGATGTAGTCAGTGGCATCGCGGTTGGGATTCTCGCCTTCGATGTCGATGTTGCCGGATAGTTTCACCACCAGGCGGTCATTCAACAGCGATTTGGACACCCCGAGCTGCAATTCGGTCTGGCCGTGGGCCTGGCCCGAAGTGTAGTCCTCATACGATTTGATGTCAAAGCTGAGCTCGACGCCTTTTATGTTTTGCGACAACCGGTTGAGTTGCTCCGAAAGGATCTTGCTTACGCTATTGCGCGCTGTCGACTCGAGGCCTCCGCCAGCGCGGTTCTGAAAGGGATCATCGGAAATAAAACGCTTGAGGATCAATAGTGCAAAGACTTGCTTGTTGAGATCGGATTCACGGGTGTTGATATCCTGCAGCCTTGCGTACACATTGCCTCCGAAAGCATTGCGCTGATCCATGGGCATCTCAAGCTTGAAGCTGATTTCCGGTTGTAACAGTTCGCCCTTCAGGTTCAGATACACAAGGAATGGAAGTCTTTGTTTATACTGGTTTACCTCATTCGGGTCCGCACCCGTCAGCTGGTTAGCGAACAGTTCTATGGGCGACGTCTCGACATTGAAAATCGCGCGGATGTCCATTTGCGCATTCAGGGGATCACCCATCCAGGTGATGGAACTTCCGCTCTCGATTTGAAACTCGCGTTTGACAAATTTGTAAAACGACAGGTTATAGGTTCCTTTCGAGATCTCGTACCGCCCGGTAAGGTTTATATCGCCGGAGGGATCGACCTGCAGGGTCAGCGTTGAATTCCCCTGAACGGTAAGCTGATCTTTCGTGAGCGGGTCGATTATAATCGTAAAGGACTCGTCGTCGCTTAGTTCGACCTTGGCTGTAAGATCGATACCGCGAAACACTGACTTGATCGTGTCGGAAGTTTCGGGTTCGATGCTCCTCATGAAAGGGTCACCCTCGAACGTCCGGTCGACAAATTTCACAATTCCTTCGGCCTGCAGCGCGGATGCTTCCGATTGCGGGACAACATACGTAAGCTTGCTGCCCTTTGTCATCCCGATGTCGAGATTGACGACGGGAGTTGTCATGTCGCCCCGAATCCGGGCATTGGCCTTGATGCCCACCTGGCCATAAAAAAGGTCGTTGTCTTTTTCAGTGGTATTCAGCAATCTGAAATTGTCTGTAACAATGTCGAGGTTGAAACGGAAATCGCGGTATGTGGCTGTTAGTACGGTTCCATCGATTCGCGCCTTGTTGCCGTTTCGGTCGGCGATCTCGAAAGCCTTGAAGGCAATTCCTTCGTCGACAAACGAGATCCTCTCATCGTCGATCGTGAAGTTTGTGTTCATGAACGTGGAAAGGAATTCAGTTTCGCGGAGCAGGATACCTCCGTCGATGTCAGGCCTTTCGGGAGTACCGCCGACCCGGATCTCGCCAGTAAGCAAACCCTTCAAGCCCTGAAACTGATCGGCAAGCAGGGGCTGCAGCGATGCAAGGCGAAAGCGGTTGATGTCTGCTGCGATGTTCATTGAAGGTGTCTGCCCTCCGAGATAGTATCCCTGAATATTTACTTCGTTGGGGCCACCGCTCAGCGTGAACATCACGTCGAACCGGTCGCGCACTGTCTGACTAACCTGCAAGGCGATGTCTCCCCACGCAACGCTTTTGATCTCGAAATCATTCAAGGTGAGATCAGAGGTGAACGTCAAACCGGTCTCCTGCGGAAATAACTCGATATCACCCTGAAGTAACCCCGATACAGGCCTTTGTTCGGCAATCATGCTCGTCAGGGATTCGACGTTCAATTGCCGGAAGCCGATGGAAATTGGAGTACCCGGTTGAGCGGCGGATTCGATCATGATCTTCTCCCTTCCATTTGTAAGTTGTACGTTGCTGGCGACAAACTTTTCGCCGCCGAAGCGCATGATGTTATCCGGCGGTACTGCCCACCTTGCGTAGTTCAGCAGGATGCCCTGCGGCGCGAGCTTTAATTCCATGCCTTTATCCCGGCTTAGAAGAGTTCCTGCCAGCACATACTTCTCGCGGTCGGCCGAGTCGAGAACAACAATATCGGTGATGATCGAATCACCACCTATGGTTCCATTGAATTGCAGGCCGTCGATCTTCATCGAATCGACGAGTATCTTGTCAAACATAAGGTTGTATCGAAGCGCGCTTGCGTCTGAGTTTGTACTGAACACCATCGAATCCAAACCGATGTTTGAGTACTGGACGGACTTGATCGTCATTTTCAAATCCAATCGGTTTGATTCGCTGTCAAATTCACCGGTAATCGGGCCCGGATCAAAAGAAGTGAGCTTTGGCACGAGAAGGTTTGTAAGCAGATCCGTGTTCTTGAGATCGATCTTGAAGCGGAAATGTTGGGGAGCTGAATCCGGAGTTTCCACGGAATCAGCAATTGAATAATAGCTGTCAAGATATTCGCGCATGACGCCGGGCAGTCCAAAAATGTTGATGGATCCTTCAAACCGCGCCTGCAGCAGATCCGAATCGATGCTGATCTCGGACCTTCCTTCCTGGTCGATCGACGCGAACAGGAGAGAGTCAACGGCGTAGAGATCATCCCCGTTGAAGACGGCGACTTTGCGGATACCAACGTTCCCGTTCAGTATTCTGAAATCCGCAGTGGCCAGGTTGACCAGCAGCGTTCCGCGAGCCCGCAGAGGACTACCGCTGAGATTGAGCGCTTCGAAGTCAGCGTTTTTCAAATCAAATGTGATATCGTATCGGGGAACTTCTTGCCGGATGTCGTACCGGGCGTCGATGCTGAAATCAAGATTTCGGTCGTCCATGTTGGCTGCAACGGCGACAACCTGATCGCGAATCGATCCGTTTAGTTTGAGATCGCGATAATCGTAATTCTGAAATCCGAAGCGGTCAACGGAAGCGCTAAAGGTACCGGTCATCTCAGGCAGTGAGAGGCCGCGCGCTTGAATATCTGCCTTCATCGCGAGCTTCCCCATCACCGTATCCGCTTTGCCAAGGATGCCGCCAACGTCGAGGTCGTCCACGGAAAGAACCGCGTTCACACCGCGACTGTCAGACAGGGAATCCAGGTTGAAGTTCCCCTGGGCTTGAATGGATCCGGCATCGGAGGTGAAACCGGTAGTAAAATTCGCGCGGTCCAGTGATCCTGCGTACTTGGCGCTCAGGTTGATCCAGCCGGGGAGTTGCAGCGAGTCAGGCAACAGGGTGTCGGGCAAGATCGTTTCAAGGTCGTTGCGTGTGGTGTACAGCTTGTCAAGGGATAGATCCATCCGGAGATTTTCAATGCGGGGAAGTCCCGTGATCCTTCCGGAAGTTTGGAGATAGGTATCCTGCAGCGATGAAAGAACAAAACGTTCAATAGAGAGATTTTCCACAGAGCCGCGAAGAGTCGCGTTGATGTTGACGTTCGTGTTTGCCGTGAGCTCCAGCGGTATGCTGTCGAGGAAGTGCGGATTAAAATAAAGGATGTCGCCCAAGCCGATATGCGATTGAGAAATGTCGGCACTTATGCCGGCGGACGGATAGGTGAGCCCGATGTCCTTCAGGGATTTAAAAGTGGCTGTTGCCTGGAGCTGAAGCGTGCTGTTCCCGGTTTCCAGAATGAGGTTATCGATAGTCGCTTGCTGCGATGTAAGTGTGACCTGCCCGCTGAACGACCGGACTTCGAAACCGCTGCGCTCCCTGAAGGAAAGATCTCCCAGGGTTGCGTTCATGTTGTCGTCTTCATACCGGATGTCCTCTGCGTCTGCATTGAGTTGACTGATGCGCAGGTGATCAAAATCAACGACACCTTCCTGCTGTGGTTTTGTTAGATCATAGAACTGGATATTGTTTCGAGCCAGGTTGAGTTTGGCCAGGCTCACCTTCCAGGGCATGCCTTCTTCGGCGGTGGCGGCGACGTCCTGGTTTGCGGGTGCATCGGGCAGGATCGTATCCGCAGCGCTCTTCTGGTAGCGGAACTCCGTCTCCTCTATCGACAGTGTCTTGAGGGCGATCTCCTGGTTCGGCAAATCAATATGGTCGGCGACAATTCTTGCCGCGCCAATATCTGTTTGTAATCGCTGGCCTAAAGCGGATTGCTCATAGTCGAGCTCAACGTTGTTGATGCTAAGTACCCCAAAAGTGAGGGCGAGTGCTGCAGCGGAGTCCTGAGTGTCTTCAACTTTTTCCGAAGGCGGGGGGATTTTTGTCTGGCGGATGCGTGCGGCAGTATTTTGAAGCAAAATGTCGCCGATCTGATAGGCGTTTTTTTCAAGATCGAAGACGTTCATGTTCAGGTCAAATTCTCCAAGCGATAGGGAGACGAAGTTTCCCATGAGGCGGTCGTCATAATGAAGCCGGATGTCTTTTAGCTTCAGCGCTTCGAGGGAGATGTTCCATCCCTTTTGTTCCAGCGTGTCCGGGACCGCTGTCGAATCACCCGCGAACGAGTCGATGATATAAGTGTAGTTGAACGCGCTGTCGTTGTCTGCTCGGTCGACAAAGGCAACGGTCCTTTCGAGTGCGACCGAGTTCAGTTGTAGTTCATTTTGAGTCAGTGCCCATAGGTCCGTGTCCACGGAGAGTCTTCCGGCATAAAGCAGAGTATCACCCTGGCGATCTTCGAGGTAGAGATCTTCCAGTAGAATGTTTTTAGGAAATGAAATTTTGATTCCGCCCAGCTCGACCTTTGAGCCGATCTTGTCTTCGAGAAAAGTAACAGCCTTGCCTGTGAGCCATGTTTGAATAGCGGGAATACGAATAAGCAAGGCTATTGCCACCACCAGCATTACCGTCGCCGCGACGAGCCATGCGATCACCTTGAATGATTTTTTTATGATTCTCTTCGCGCCGGATTGCATTTACGGGTAGGGATTAAATCCGCCGCAGGGTGTGAAAATGTTGTGCCTCTGCGATGGAAAGCAACTCCGGGGCAGCATGCATATGATCGCACGTTGGGTCATTGGTTGCCAAAAGGTCGTGTAATTTTTTCTACAGTGGCAACAGAACCGTTTTGACATACGACTTAAACCGGCAGTAGGCGTGGAAAAATACCATTCGCTCATGCAGGCATGTTTATAGAATTTACAACCCTCGTTACAGCCGAAATTTGATGAGATTCAGAAATTTCTTGCTTCGCGTCGCAAACATCTCCCGCTTCACCGGGCGGTTTTTTAAAGACTCTTTTACTCCACCGTATGAATGGCGGGAGGTCATACGCCAGTGCTATGAAGTAGGCAACCGGTCGCTTTTCCTTATCGGCTTCACTGCATTTATTGCGGGAGTTGTGTTCACGCGGCAGTCGCGGCCTTCGCTCGCTTCGTTTGGAGCTGAATCCTGGTTGCCTTCGCTGGTGTCGCAGGCAGTGGTGCGCTCACTCGGTCCGTTGATTACGGGTCTGATCTGCGCAGGTAAGCTCGGGTCAAATATAGGCGCAGAGTTGGGCAGCATGCAGGTCAGCGAGCAGATCGACGCCATGGAAGTTTCAGGGACGCGCCCATTTTCATTTCTCGTTGTCAGCCGGATTACCGCTACCACATTGATGTTGCCATTGCTGGTCATCTACGCAGACGTAATCGCACTGCTCGGATCGTTTCTCATGGTCAACGTTTTCAACAAGACGAGTTTTCAATTGTATTTCTACGAAGTTTCCGTGAACGTAACGTACCTGGATGTGTTTTCGTCGCTGGTAAAATCGGCTTTTTTCGGATTTGCAATCGGGCTTGTCGGCAGCTATGCAGGCTATCACTCTGAAAAAGGTACCACCGGAGTCGGCAAGGCTGCGAATAGCGCTGTGGTTATTTCGATGATCCTGATTTTCGTCATCGACCTGATATCCCTTCAGTTCATTAATCTTTTCCGCGTATGAAAGTTACCGCCTCTGCATTGCGCCAGGTAGGGACGATGGAGCATCCCGAAGTGATGGCATCTATCCGCGATCTGCGGAAATCGTTCGGCGATCGGGAGGTGTTAAAGGGAGTGAACCTCGACTTATACCGCACGGAGAACCTCGTGATCCTCGGGAGGTCGGGCACCGGAAAGTCCGTGCTTATTAAATGCATGGTGGGGTTGATGAAACCCGATTCCGGTACAATCAACGTGCTTGGAAAAGATGTCTTTTCTCTGGCGCCGAAAGAACTGAACGATCTCCGCCTGCAAATCGGGTTCTCGTTTCAGGGAAGCGCGCTTTACGATTCCATGACGGTGCGTGAAAACCTGGAGTTTCCGCTGAAGCGAAATTTCGGCATCACCAATCGATCGGAGTTGCAGGAGCTTGTCATCCATGCATTGGACGACGTGGGCCTCGCACACACGATCGATCAGATGCCATCTGAGCTTTCCGGCGGAATGCGCAAGCGGGTAGGTATTGCCAGGACGCTAATACTGAAACCGAAGATTATGCTTTATGATGAACCGACATCGGGACTGGATCCGATCACGGCGATGGAAATCAATGAACTGATTATGCACATGCGTGAGAAATACAAGACCTCATCGATCATCATCACCCACGATATCAGCAGCGCGAGGCACACTTCCGATCGTATCGTTGCCCTGGTCGGCGGTGAAAACCGGTTGGAGGGGACATTCGATGAGATCAAGCATACGTCAGATCCGGAATTGGAACCATTTTTTAACTATTAACCCAAATACATTCACCATGGACCGCAAAGAAGTTGCCCAACAAATCAAGCTAGGCGCCTTTGTGCTGGCTGGATTAGCCTTGTTTCTGATCTCTGTTTTTCTCATCGGCAGCGAGAACAACGTTTTCAGTCGCACTTTTTCCGTTGCCGCGGTTTTCAGGAACGTAGAGGGTCTCAAGCCAGGTGACAATGTATGGCTCTCCGGCGTGAAGATCGGGACGGTTTCCGATGTCAAAATAATTTCCGAAGGGAAAGTTGTCGTGACCCTCGCCTTGAAGGAAGATCAGAATAAGTTCATTCAAACAGATGCCATGGCATCCATCGGGTCGGATGGCCTGGTAGGCAGCAAGATTGTGGTGATCCGTCCCGGACGATCAGCGAGGTCAGTAGTTGACAATGACACACTGAAAACCGTATCGCCGACGGACACACAGGATATTCTCAATCTTGCCCGCGATGTCGGAGAAAACACGCGGGGTCTCACGGCCGACCTGCGTACGATGGCTTCGCGCATCAGCGAAGGAAAGGGCATTGTCGGCGAGTTGCTGAATGATGGGACCATCGCTCAGGAGCTCCGGGCGGCGATCCTCAACCTTCGGAAGACTGGCATGAACACAGCCGAAGCATCGGCTGAGCTGCACGGACTGATCTACGAACTGAGACACGGGCCGGGTCTGCTCCCCACACTAGTATCCGATACGGCCTATGCGAACACGTTCCGCAGCGCGCTTGCCAACATTGAACGAGTGAGCGTGAACGCCGGAGAGGTGTCAGAGGGCCTCAAAACACTGGCTTCGAAGATAAACGAAGGGAACAACGCGGTGGGTGTGTTGCTCGATGATTCCGTGGTAGCGGATCAACTTAGAACTACTATTGAAAACTCAGCACTGGCATCTGAAAAGCTCGACGAAAACATGGAGGCGCTGCAGCATAATTTCCTGTTTCGGAGATATTTCAGGAAACAACAAAAAGGGGAAGCGCGGCAGGAACGTGAGGCTGCCTCCTCTAAAAGCGGAGAATGACCAGTATGATATCACTCCGGGCATGGTATGATCTTTACGCAGAGACGTCCGATCGCAAATTATGGAAGCACTGTTAACGGCGGAAGGCCTTGTGAGTCTGCTTACCCTGACGTTCCTCGAGATCGTCCTGGGCATTGACAATATTGTCTTTATTTCCATTACCTCCGATCGACTACCCAAAAAGGACCAGAAGAAAGCTCGCACCCTGGGCATACTCCTGGCGCTGCTGATCCGGATTGGCCTGCTGTTCATCGTCAGCTGGATCATCGGCTTGAAGGATCCCTTTATTTCTGTCGGCGATTTCGACCTGAGCTTCCGCGACCTCATCCTCATTGCGGGAGGATTGTTTCTGATTGCGAAAAGCACATCCGAGATCCATGCCAAACTGGAAGGCCATGACGAAGAAGAACACAAAGCGAAGGCGCTGACCGTGCGCGGCGCGGTAATCCAGATCATCCTGCTTGATGTGGTCTTTTCATTCGATTCGATCCTGACGGCCGTGGGTCTTGTTGATGAGATCCTGATCATTATAATCGCTATTGTGATCTCCCTGGGAGTGATGCTCATCTTTGCAACGCGGATCAGTAATTTCATCAACGAACATCCCGCCATGAAGTTGTTGGCGGTATCTTTCCTGATGATGATCGGACTCGTCCTTGTTGTCGAGGGTCTGCACGTGCACGTCCCGAAAGGCTACATCTATTTCTCAATGGCGTTTGCACTCGGTATTGAAATATTGAACATGAAGATTCGGAAGAAGAGCAAGCCGGTACAGCTTAGGAAGAGCGACGCAAGCGCCACGTCGGTAGCCCAGGATGGCCCGGAGACTAAAAGAACCTAATTCAGAAGTAAATGAGACACATAATTGTACTCAGTATCGCACTCATGATGCTCACGCTCACAGGATGTGAGGTGATCGGCGACATCTTCAGCGCTGGTTTTTATACAGCGCTGATCCTGGTTGTCATAGTCATTGCTATCATCGTTTTTGTCGTCGCCAAACTTCGGGGCAGGCGATAGAAAATAGTCGCTGTGTAATAGGGTACCCATTTGTGACAGGAGGGTAAGGGAATCCACATGCCCATTTCAAAGGTGATTATGAACTACAGAATTAATTGACTGAAAAACTGTTTTTTAATCGTTCGCTCCGAATTTTTTTTCCCGTCTTCTTTTCACGCATGTATTTTTTAGGGCCGGTTGTAAGAATCTAATCATTTAACCCTAAATACAAATGAATACAGCAGACGTGAACACCGACATCAATCCTGACGCTCAAATCAGCGCCATTCCCCCTGCTACCGGTACGAGTAGTATCAATGTTGGAACAACGGAGCGGATCGTTTCTGCACTGGGCGGAGCAGCATTAACCGTGATGGCTCTGCGAGATATCAAAAGCCCTTCCGGTATCAGCATGTTGTTGACCGGCGGCTTCCTGCTGGTCAGAGGACTCAGCGGATATTGCGCCGTGAACAACGCTATTGGACGTAACACCGCCCGGACGGCAGGTTCTCCGGTAGACGTAAATACGAGCGTTTTCCTAAATAAGCCTGCAGCGGAGGTCTATTCGTTCTGGCGAAAACTGGACAATCTTCCCCGCTTCATGAAGCACCTGGACAAAGTTGAAGAGATCGATCAGACGCACTCCCGATGGACAGCCAAGGGTCCGGCAGGTGTTGGAACTCTTTCCTGGGAAGCTGAAATCGTCGAAGACCATCAGAACGAATTCATCAGCTGGCGTTCCCTTCCCGGATCGACGGTCGATAACGCAGGGCAAGTACGATTCAGAGAGACGCCGGGTGGGACAGAAATAAAAGTACAAATGTCCTATCGCCTTCCTGCCGGCGATGTAGGAGGTGTTGCAGCAAAACTTTTCAGTCCGATGGCCGAGAAGATGATGCGCGATGATATCCGCGACTTGAAGAAAGTCATGGAGTCAGGGGAAACCGCTGCCGGCCATGTGACAGGATCAGGCTCACGGCGGAAAAACAAGCAGGGCCAGGTGACGGGAACACTTTGAACGTGAATCGTGAGACGTGAGACGTGAGTCGTTCGCCACGGCCATCTACCGGACTCAACGTTTTTGCGTCTCACAATCACTGACGTCTGACGTTTCACGTCTCACGATCAAATTCTCGCCTGATAAGTGTACAACTCAAAATATCTTCCCTTTTTCTGAATCAGCTCCTCATGCCTTCCGCGTTCGGCGATGATTCCTTGCTCGATTACCAAAATCTGGTCGGCTTGCCGGATGGTACTTAGGCGGTGGGCTATGACGAAGGTCGTACGCCCTTTCATGAGGTTGCTCAGACTTTGTTGAATAAAGGATTCGCTTTCCGTGTCGAGGTTTGAGGTTGCTTCGTCGAGAATCAGGATGCGGGGGTCCGCGAGTATGGCGCGCGCAATAGCAATGCGCTGGCGCTGGCCGCCCGACAGCTTAACACCGCGTTCACCGATGACCGTGTCCAGCCCGTGCTCGAACCGATCGGAAAACTCATTTACATACGCTGCCTGCACTGCGCGCTGCAGCTCTTCTGCGGTGGCATCCGGACGGGGAAAGAGAATATTTTCCCGGATAGTTCCCTCGAAGAGAAAGTCATCCTGGAGAACGACACCAAGTTGCTTGCGGTAGCTGTTCAGGTTGACAGCCGAAAGGTCCGTATCATCAACGGTGATCAGCCCGGCCGTCGGCGTGAGATAGGTTGCCACCAGTCCGGCAATGGTGGACTTTCCCGAGCCCGAAGTTCCGACCAAAGCAGTGACGGAGCCCGCAGGCGCGTGGAAGTTGATGCCGTGCAATACTTCCTTTCCCTGCTCGTATGAAAATGAAACATCCTTGAAAGTAATGTCGCCCTTTATCGCGTCCAGGCGGATTGTCCGAGTGGAGCCGTCGTCCTCCGGTGTCATGTTCATGATCTCTTCTGTTCGATCAAGTCCGGCGAACGCCTCGGTCAACTGGCTTCCGATATTGCTCATCTGCACGATCGGTGCGATCATGAATCCCAGATAGAGGGTGAAGGATACGAAATCGCCGAAGGTGAGCTCGCCATGCATGATCATGTAGCTTCCGATTCCCATAATACCGGTGCTGGCCAGTCCGAGCAGGAAAGTGGCGGAGCTCGTAACCAGGCTGGTCGAGGTCAGGCTTTTCTTTACGTTCAGGAAAAGCTTCTCGACGCCACTTTCAAAGGTCTTGATCTCCTGTTTTTCAGCATTGAATCCCTTGATCACGCGGATCCCATTCAGCGTCTCCGTAAGCCGGCCTGTAACCTCTGCGTTGAGTACACCGCGTTCCCGGAAAATCGGCCGGATGTATGCAAATGCTTTCAGGGAGATCAATCCGAAAATCGCCACCGGCACCAGCACATAGAGGGTCATCATCGGACTGATCCGGATGAGCAGAAAGAGGGAGATCACGGCGGTGAGGAGCCCGCCGACAAGTTGCACCAGCCCTGTTCCTACGAGATTTCGCACGCCCTCTACATCTGTCATAATGCGGGAGACGAGGGCGCCTGACTTCGAATTGTCAAAGAACCGTACGGGAAGACTAAGGATCTTTTGTTGAACCTGCGCGCGCAGGATGGAAATGAGGCGCTGGGCTTCCACGCTGAGAATCCTCGTTAGCAGGAACGACGTGATTGCTTGAACAATGATCGCTGCTACCACTCCGACAAGCAGGTACCGAAGCATTTCCAGGTCCTTGTTCACAATGACGTCATCCATGAGATATTTGGTTGCGCCCGGCAAAACCAGTCCGGCGAGCCGGCTAATAACGATCAGGACAAGGCCAATCAGGACTATCTTGCGCCGGGGCCAAATGATCGTTTTGAAAACATGCGCGATTGTAATCTTCGGTTTCTTCTTCATAATACTCTTGTATGGTCGGTTGCAGCAGAAAATTATTGCATCCGCTTGGGCGAATTGTTCTAAATTCTTCGCAGCATCCAATGTAGAAACTTTTTCACGCCGGTCGCGCAATCCCGGCATAAAGGAATACTTTTTTTGCGCTGCAATTCCTTTGACAGATCAAAGAACAAAAAAAGGAGGGATTATGAGTATGGTTGATAAAACGTATGAGGCGGATAACAGGACCGGACGTAACATGGAGGGACCTGATGCGAACCGTCCACTGGAGAGGTTGACGGCGACATCCATAATTGGGGATAAAGTGGAAAACGCTCAGAATGAGGATCTGGGAACGATTGACAACCTGATGATCAACGTGCGCACCGGACGCGTGGAGTACGTTGTGGTTGAGTACGGATCTTTCCTGGGAATCGGAGGTAAACTTTTCGCGATACCTTTCGATGAACTGCGCATTGTTCCGGACAGGCGCGTCTTTGTTGTTAACCGCGACAAGGATTATCTGCGCATGTCACCCGGCTTTGACAAAAATCACTGGCCGGATACCAATGATCACAGTTATTACGGAGATGTTGACTCCTACTGGGGAACGACTGCGATGCCGTAGCTTCCCGCGTAAGTTTAACAGAATGGCAGAGGTATCTCTGCCATTCTCATTTATTAGCGCTTTACTCTTTATTTGTTATCTCAGGATGGAAGGCGGGCCGTCTTCCTGAAGTACCGCATCCGGTATGCATTCATGGCCGTCTTACCGAGCTTCATCGTCAGGCGATGATTGACGACTGCGCCGACGGCGGCGCCAATGCCCGGGACGAGTTGCAGCAGTTTTGCTATGTCTATGTAATCCCGGTATTCCTGCTGAAAGTTTCGCCAGTCAAATTCGCGAATGTCCGGCGGCAGTGTCTTCTCGTATTCTTCCCAATTGGCGAGTGGATCGAAGATCTTGTTTCGACCTACCGGGCTGGAAAAGCACAACTGAAAAATATGTAACATGTGCACCCGTTCCTGGTACCGCGATGTGTCATAGCCGTAGAGCGCAGCAATTTCAAAAAGCATCTTCATTTTAAGCGTGAGCCAAAGCGGAAAATCTGCCAGACCCAGGAGGATACCGCCCGCGCCGGTGATCGCGCCTTCCGCCGCGGCCGTGTTCCGGTACACCTTAATCTTTTCGACGACCTTCAGCTCACAGCTTTGCAGTGATTCCGGTATAACCGGTGTTCGCGTCGTAAACCCCGCACCGAAAAATACGGCGTTGGTCATTTCGCGTATAGCGGCCGTAATAGCTGCATGAACCTTCTCGGGTATGACACGGTTAATCCGCGTCTGTAATTTCTTCGCCAACTGGCTTGAGAACGACGGTGTGCTCCGCATCTTGAGCTTCCAGATCTCAAGCTCCGCCTGCATTTGTGTTTCATACAATGTCATTCGCGAACCAGCGTTTTAAGGACTTTAGCGTTGTTTCGCAGTATAATAAATCCACACCTGCCAAGCTTGCGTTTTTTGTTGCTAAGGAATACTATTTTTACGGATAATCAGTATGCAGGAGGCTAAGGGCTCTTTTTTGAAGAAGACAAAACGAAGAATTACAAGATATTACAGGCGACACGGCCTGGTAAAAACGCTGATGGCGCTGGCCGGACTCCTGTTCCTGGGTGCTTCCGCCGGTGCGCTTTGTTTTGTGCTCCTGGTGTGGAGCGGGTTTTTTGGACCACTTCCGTCCGGGGAGCAACTAAAGGAAATTCACCATCCCATTGCAAGCGAAGTTTACAGCGTCGACAGTGTTCTTCTGGGGCGCTATTACCTTCAAGACCGGACGCCCGTGGATTCGGCGGACATTCCAAGAACACTCAAGCAGGCCCTGGTGGCAACGGAAGACGTTCGCTTCTATGAACATAATGGAGTGGACGTAAAAAGCTTGTTCAGGGTCCTTGTTAAAACCCTCCTCCTTCAAAAGGAATCCTCCGGGGGTGGCAGCACAATTACACAGCAACTGGCGAAGAATCTGTATCCGCGGCGCCATTACGCAATGCTTTCACTTCCGATTAACAAAGTACGCGAAATGATCATCGCGTCCCGGCTGGAAGACCTGTACTCGAAGGACGAGATCCTCACGCTTTATCTGAATACCATTCCATTCGCGGATAACACATATGGAGTGAAGACGGCGGCAGACCGTTTCTTTTCAACGGCGGTCAAAGATCTGACGATTGACCAGTCCGCGATGCTGGTGGGAATGTTAAAGGCTACCCATAATTACAATCCGCGCCTGTTTCCTGAGCGGGCCATACAGCGAAGAAATCTCGTTATCTCCCAGATGGAAAAGTATCATTTTATCAACGCCGACGAGGAAAAGCTTCTTCAGGAAAAACCGTTGGGACTGGACTACAACAACGTTGGCAACAGCAATGGTATAGCCGCCTACTTCAGGGCCTATCTCAAGAACGAGCTGCTGAATTGGTGCCGCGAAAACCGGAAGGCTGATGGCAACGCTTACAATTTGTATACTGACGGGCTGAAGATTTACACAACCATTGATTCCCGCTTGCAGCGCTATGCCGAGGCCGCCATGGAAAAACAGATGAAGAGCCTCCAGGAAAAATTTGCAAAGCAATTGAATCAGAAGAAACTGGATGACGCGGCGATGCGACGCTTGCGCCGCCTGCCTCAATATGTTGCTCTGAAGGAGACGGGGATGAGCGAAAAAGAGATCCTGAAAGCATTAAAAAAACCTGTAAAAACGAAGATCTATACATGGGATGGAATCCGGCAAGTGAACATGAGCATTTACGATTCGGTAAAACATCACATGCAGTTTCTTCAGGCGGGTGTGCTGGCAATGGAGCCCGGTACCGGGGAAATAAGGGCATGGGTAGGCGGAATCGATCATCGGTTTTTTCAGTATGATCACGTTCGGCCCGGAACAAAAAGGCAGGTAGGGTCCACCTTGAAGCCGATCCTGTATACGGCAGCGCTGGAAAAAGGAATTGGTCCCTGTACTTACATCTCCGCAGGTAAGACTGAATACACGAACCTCGATGACTGGACGCCAGAAAACACGGACCAGGAAACATATGACCGCAAGTATTCGATGGAGGGTGGTCTGTCGGGTTCTGTTAATACCGTGTCGGTCAAACTACTCGAAAAGACCGGGATCCGCGATGCGATCGATATCGCCAGAAAGATGGGAATCACAAGCGAGCTTCCGGCGGTCCCATCCCTGGCGTTGGGAACTCCTTCAATTTCCATGATGGAGATGGTGGGCGCCTACGGTACACTTGCGAACGGCGGTGTGTATAAGTCGCCGCGCTACATCCTCGCTATTGCCGATCGTCACGGCAACATCCTGGAGGAGATCAAGGCGGAGGATGACGAGCCCGTTCGCGCAGTATCCAAAGAAAGCGCGGAGATGATGGTGCATATGCTGAAATCGGTTGTCAGCGATGGCACGGGATCCTCCTTGCGAACCCGGTTCGGCATTCACAATGATGTAGCAGGCAAAACCGGGACGACTCAGCTGAACGTGGACGGCTGGTTTATGGCAATGACACCGCACTTGGTCATCGGCTCCTGGGTGGGCGCCGATGATCCAACGCTGCACTTTCGCAGCACAAGCCTCGGGCAAGGTGCCGCCACAGCACTTCCGATCACGGCGTACTTTCTTGAGAAGGTGAATCAGGACAAGAGTTTGCGCCAAATAGCGCAGGCGAGATTTTCGCCGCTGTCGGCGGAGTTACTCGAAGAGCTCGATTGCAAAACCTACAAATCCGATTTGAATATCTTCCAGCGGATCTTCAAGAAGAAGAAAAAAACGAAAGTGAAAAAATTCCGCGGCGTGAAGGACTAGTGGAATTCCCTTTCCTGCATTTTCAATAGCAGCGCATTCTCTTCGGCGGTAAGCTCCAATTCCTTCTTTTTGTTCTTCTGCGATTCTATGAACGCTTCAAGACTTGTGAAGAAACGCAGCCGGTATTTCCAGATAAGTTTGCTGCCAATCGCCTCTTTAAAGGTGCGGAGATCAACTTTTTCGTCCAGCCAGTAAAGGTCGTGGGTGTCCATGTCCGAAGAAGCCCCGGTGTAGCCGGGCATGAAGTTCACATGAGAACTCTCTAATTTTTTAGTTACTTCCTCGCGAAAATCCGCCTTTCCTGTAATATATATCGTAATCCAACCCATACTTTTCTTTCTCGTGTTTTCCGGTGATAGCTTTAATTTCATCTTTCTCGTTCTGAACCAAATATTCTTCCACCGTTTTGCAGGTTCTCCAATGGTTCGTCTAATCGCTTCTTTTTTCATATTGCTTCACCTGCCTGTTTAACGTAACAAAGGTCGCGATGTTTCACTCTCCGCGCCACATTTCTACCCGGTACAGATGCAACTGATAGAATACTTCCGTATCGAACAGTAGTGCAATCGTTGTCAATGGAAAACCTTATCAATTTTGTATTAAACATGTATATCATCATAGTTGTAACACACGGAAGTAGCAACTGGTTTCCTATACCCGACTAAGGGTGAAAGTAACCACAGGTATTAGTTTTTTATTGATAGAACCCGGAACTTGTTTTCATATCAAACGTGACAAAACTTTCTAACTCTTTGCCTTCCGATTACGATCGCGTTTTCCTGTTCTCCTATTTCAAGGGACACGGTGACGGGCTTCATCTCGCCTGGAGCGCAGACGGATTGTCCTGGAAGGCGCTCAACGACAATCGACCGCTCGTCACGGGTAACATGGGAGAGGAAAGGATTATGAGGGATCCGTTTCTGCTTCCTGTGAAGGATGGTTTCCACCTCGTCTGGACCGCAGGGTGGCGGGGGAAAGGTATCGGTTATGCATTTAGTCATGACCTTGTGACCTGGTCGCCGCAGCAATTCCTTCCCGTCATGGAGCATGAACCGAAGGCGCTGAATTGTTGGGCACCCGAGATATTTCGCGATGACGGAGGGAGCTTCTTCATTCACTGGGCGACGACCATACAAGGCCGATTTCCGGAAACGGACGGACGCGGCGACGAAGGACTCGACCACCGGATGTATTTTACTACTACACGCGACTTCCGCACATTCAGCGAGACAAAGCTTTTTTTTGACGGAGGCTTCAATGTAATCGATGCAACGCTTGTCAAGGATGGTGACCGCTACCTTTTGTTTATGAAAGACGAAAGGCCTGACCAAAAAAATATACGGATGGCAATCGGCGACGTAATCCCGGGTGCGTTTCGCAATATCAGCCCGCCACTCACCGGAGGGTATTGGGCCGAAGGACCCTCGGCTATCAGGATTGAGAATCGATGGGTGGTATACTTCGATAAATACAAAGTGGGCAGTATCGGCGCAATCGCCTCGCGGGATCTGCTGACCTGGGAAGATATTTCAGAAGCCGTTCATTTTCCATCCGGCGCACAACACGGATCAGTGGTCGAAATTCCCTTCGGAAGGGTGAATCACTTGCTCTAAAAATTCCCATCCCTTATTTGTGATTCGACACCGTATTGTGGTATCTTACAATATCATGAAATTGTTTCTGATAATCTTCGCAATTGCTTTTGTTCAGGATATTCCGTTCAAGCCAACGGAGGAGTTTGAAGCCAAGCTTGACTACCAGTTCAAGCCCCGGCCGCAGGGCGATCCGAACACGGTGAGTCTGAATGGTACGCTGCGATCACAGAAGGCAGGTTCTGTTCTTCCATACCTGGTGGTAAATATCCGCATGCTCCAACTTCCGCAGAACAAGATGAAAGTGGGGATCACCACTAACCTCAATAATCGCCCCGTGTGGCGAAGGATAAGTCTCAATGGAGTACTTGAGCTTGATATGGGATTCACAGATGACATGATCGACCGAGTGACGGCCCATCAGTACACGGTCACGTTTGTCGATGATTCCAAAGAGCCGATCGACCGGATCCTCATCAACGTCGCGGAGGATGGCTCTTTCTTTGTAAATGGCGAAAAAAGAGGCAAGTTCTAGCCTGCAGTATTTGTTAAAACATTGTTAAAAAGTTACCAGCGGCCATCCGAAAGCGGGTCAGATGGGTTAAACTTGTGTTTAAAATTTCCAAGAATGAGAGCATTTGTAGCCCTGGTCCTTTTCCTGCCGTTTGTTTCATTCTCGCAACCCAGCCCTTCGCCCGCGCACAGCATTCAGCCGGATGCTGCCCGGATTCAGTTGAAGCTGAAAAAGCTGAACTTCCTCGGATCGGTACTTTACATGGCCGCGCATCCGGACGACGAGAACACGAACATCATCGCTTATCTCTCCAACAGCAGGTTAGCCACGACAGGCTACCTGTCTCTGACGCGGGGAGACGGCGGCCAGAATCTCATCGGTCCTGAAATACGCGAGCAGTTGGGCGTGATTCGCACCCAGGAGCTGCTTGCAGCGCGAAGCATCGATGGCGGTCAGCAGTTCTTCACGCGAGCGATCGATTTCGGGTTTTCAAAATCTGCAGACGAGGCCTTCGCGATCTGGGGCAAGCAGGAAGTGCTATCTGACGCCATCCGGATCTTCAGAAAATTTCAGCCGGACATAATCATCACGCGATTTCCGCCCGACGAGCGAGCGGGCCACGGACATCACACGGCGTCAGCCGTCGTCGCAGGCGAAGCATTTGATCTCGCGGCACGCCGGGATATTTTCCCGGAACAGGTGAAGGAGTTCGGCGTCTGGCAGGTGAAGCGACTCTTCACAAATACGGGCCGCTGGTGGAACACGGGCATCGATGAAAATACTCCGGGTGTTATTACGCTTGACGTCGGTGGATACAATCCGGCGCTCGGCCGATCATACGCCGAAATTTCCGCATTGAGCAGCAGCCAGCATAAAAGCCAGGGCTGGGGCCGTCCCGGAGTCCGTGGTTATCGTCCGGAATTTCTCGAAATGACGAAAGGTGAACGGGCCAGCAAGAATATCTTCGATGGCATTGACACTACGTGGAATCGGGTTGCGGGCGGATCCCGCATCCAGCCTCTTGTTTCGCGCGCACTGAAAGAGTTCGATCCATTCAATCCTTCTGCTTCTGTGCCGTTGCTGTTCCAGATCCGCGATGCGATCCAGGCGCTCGACAAGGGCGTGTGGAGGAACCGAAAGCTGGCGGAAACCGAGGAACTTATCGTCGATTGCCTGGGCCTGTTTGTGGAGGCGACGGCCTCCGGCTACCAGGGAGTGCCCGGAAAGCCAGTCCGTTCCTCGATTGAGATTGTAAACCGATCGAATGCTCCTGTCAGACTCACCGCTGTTCGGTCAGCTGCTCTTCAGTTTGATTCCCTGTGTTCGGCCCGTCTTGACAATAACCGCCCGCAGGAGATAAGTCTTCGTGCGACGCTGAACAACAATGCGCATTACTCGGGGCCATACTGGCTAAGCAGTCCTCATCCCACCGGCCTCTATGCAGTGGAGAATAAGGCGATGATCGGGATGCCGGAAAATAGCCCGGCCGTTGTCTTCATGTTTGAGATAGAAGTAGGCAAGGAGAAGTTTACGCTTGCGCGTCCGTTGATCTACAAGTGGGTTGATCCGGTGAAAGGCGAGCTCTGGAGGCCGTTCGAGATTGTGCCGCCTGCAACAGTCGACCTTTCCGAGGATGTGATGGTTTTCAGTACGCAGGAGGCGAGATCTGTCAACTTACTCATCCGGTCCTCGAGCGAGGAAAAGATCCAGGGCACCGTGCGACTCGACCTTCCGCGCGGATGGAAAGCAGAACCGTCGAGTGCGCCCTTTGAGCTGGAAGAAAGAGGTGCGGAAGTAAGAAAGACTGTCAAGGTGTATCCTTCTTCCGGTGAAAATAGCAGTGTCATCAAAGCCGTACTGACGATCGACGGCAAGGACTACGATCGTTCTCTTCAAATTATTTCTTACGACCACTTCCCGGCGCAGACGTTGCTTCCGGCCGCGGAAGCCAAGGCTGTGCGCATCAATCTGAAAAAGGCGGGGGAAAGGATCGGTTATATTCGCGGAGCAGGTGATGACATCCCCGCTGCACTGAGAAATATGGGCTACCAGGTCTGGGAAATGAACAACGACGAGATCACGCCTGGAAATCTGGCGGGACTGGATGCAGTTGTGCTGGGAGTGCGGGCGCTTAACACCAACGATCGTGCGCGTTTTTTTATGCCTGCGGTGCTTGAATACGCGAGGAATGGTGGAACCGTTGTCGTCCAGTACAACACGAACGCGCGGTTGCAGACGGAGAAATTTTCGCCGTACCCACTCACGATAAGCCGCGACCGGGTCACGGATGAAGATTCCGAAGTGCGCATCCTGAAACCTGATCACCCGGCCATGAACATACCAAACAAGATCACAACGAAGGACTTCGAGGGATGGGTCCAGGAGCGTGGATTGTATTTTCCGGGAGAGTGGGACGCAAATTTCGAGGCTGTCCTGTCTATGAACGATGCTGGCGAATCGCCAAAAAACAGTAGCCTACTCGTTGCAAAGTACGGCAAGGGCTATTACGTGTACACCGGCCTCTCATTTTTCCGCGAGCTGCCGGAGGGAGTTCCCGGCGCCTATAAACTTTTTGCTAATCTTGTCTCGCTCGGAAATAGCGCAAGAGCAGAGGCACCCAAAGCAAAAGAACGAAGCAAATAAGATCCGCCACCTAAAGAATGATCATGAGTGATTTTGAGAAACCACCCCTGTTTGATTCCTGGACCGGCTGGTATGTACTTATTCTGAGCGTGCTCGTCGTGCAAATTATCCTGTATCGCATATTGACTGTTGCATTTTCATGAAGGCGATCGACTGGGCAGTACTCCTCCTTACCATTCTCTTCATTGTCGGTTACGGGACGTGGAAGACCCGTAAGACGGGAACGATGGAAGGGTTCCTGAAAGGCGACAACACGCTTAAGTGGTGGATGATGGGAATATCCATCATGGCGACGCAGGCGAGCGCCATCACATTTCTGTCGACACCCGGGCAGGCCATTGAAGACGGGATGCGCTTTCTTCAATTTTACTTCGGATTGCCTCTGGCGATGGTGATCATATCGGTCACAATGGTGCCGATCTACTATCGCCTGAAGGTCTACACAGCTTACGAATACCTCGAGAGCCGTTTTGATCTGAAGACGCGGTCTCTGGCGGCGGGACTTTTTCTTATCTCCCGTGGATTGTCCGCTGGTATTACGCTGTTTGCACCTGCCTTGATCCTTTCAACGATATTGGAGCTTCCTGTCGTGATCACCACAATTGGTATTGGCACACTCGTCATAATCTATGTGGTCTCCGGTGGCAACAAAGCGGTGAGTATAACACAGCGGCATCAAATGGCGGTGATCATGAGTGGGATGATCCTCGCAGGGATCCTCGCATTCTATCTACTGCCCGACAACGTAGGCTTTGTAGACACGGTAAAGATTGCAGGCGATATGGGAAAGCTCAACCTGGTCAATTTTGAATTCGATATCACAGACCGATACAACATCTGGTCGGGGCTAATAGCAGGAACATTCTTGTTTCTGTCGTACTTCGGCACAGACCAGTCGCAGGTTGGCCGGTATCTGGGTGGGAGTTCGGTGGCCGAAAGCCGTCTTAGCCTGATGTTTAACGGGCTCCTGAAAATTCCCATGCAGTTCATTATCCTTTTTATCGGCGTGCTCGTCTATGTCTTTTACCTGTTTTCACAACCACCGGTATTTCACAATCAGGTGCTAAAGGACCGGGCGATGGAAACGGTGCATGGTGATTCCATCCGGTATTACGAGGAACAGTTCAGCGCTGTATATGCGCAGAAGCGCCTGGAAGTCGACAAACTTGTCAGCGCAATTCATGACGACGATATGGCTGCGCGGGATGCCGCAAGGGAGGCCATCACGGAGTATCAGGAGCAGGAGACTGCACTCAGGGACAATGTGAAGGCGAGTATCGCGAAGGCGGTGCCGAATGCCAAGACGCGCGATACCGATTATGTATTTTTGAATTTTGTCTTGTCGCACCTTCCGCATGGTATTATCGGATTGCTTCTGGCAGTAATGTTCAGCGCGGCGATGTCTTCCATGGCGGGGGAACTCAACGCGCTTGCGTCTACCAGCTCCGTTGACATCTATAAGCGATCGATTAAACCCCATGCTTCGAGCGCTCATTACCTTGTAGCTTCACGCGTATTTACAATATTGTGGGCAGTACTGGCGATGGTCTTTGCTATTCTGGCGAGCTTCGCCGAGAATCTCATACAGTTTGTCAACATCGTTGGATCACTGTTTTACGGAACCATTCTCGGAATCTTCCTGGCTGCTTTTTATATCAAGCGAGTGAAAGGAACGGCCGTGTTCTGGGCGGCAGTGGCGTCGGAAGCAGTCGTACTTTGTTGTTATGCGTTCACAGATATCGCATTCCTGCTCTACAACATTGTGGGCTGTATTACAGTGATTGTCCTCTCGCTGCTACTGCAGCTGTTCATTCGTGAGGAAGAAAAAGCATAAAAGTTAGCCGGTAAAATAATGATGCCTGCATGAACGGGGCAAAAGGTGTCAGTCTCAACTTATTTCATTCTGTTTTCGTTTAACAGGATGAACCTAAATAGAGAATTATGACACCGGATAAAGTTATTTATACAGACGGAAGAGATGTGACTGTCACAGATTCCGCATTAAAGGTAAAGAATACTTCGTACAACCTGAGTGGTATAACCAAGTTGAGCTTTCGGACAATTCGCGCGGAGCGCTGGCCCGGAATATTATTGCTCGTGCTGGGATTGGCGGCTCTTGCATTCGGGCTTTTCGGAACGGTGCCTGCAGAGATGAACGTGCAAACAGATGACGGTACCATCGGCGGAAATATATTGGCGGTATGGGGCGGTATTGCGCTCTCTGTTATTGGATTGATAAGCCTGATGGTTGCCCACGACCGATATGCTGTGCGTATAGGTACGGCGGAAGGAGAGAAGAACGCGGTCGTAAGCCGCAAGCGCGAGTACATTGCCCAGATCGTGGATGCTGTCCACAACGCATTCGACATCGGCCACACAACGCCTCCGACAATTATTACATGAGAGTCTATTAACTAACGCTTGACTTACCCAGGACTCCTCGCCGCGCCAATCCATTCCTGTCCGCCTTTCACCTTGGTCAGTGTGATGGTATCACCGTTACAGGTGACTCCTTTGCCGAATTCAATAATCGTGTAACCGTAGCACGGTTTCTTGTCGGCTATCGTTACGGCCGCTTCTTTTTTTCTACGGATATCGGCACCCAACAATACGATGAGCATGAGCACGAAGCTGAAGAGTAGAAATATTTTTTTCATGGCGCAATCGTTAGAAGTTTTTCCGCTACAGCGGCCTTTTCGATTCCACCGACACCATGATGGCCGCCGGGGACAGTTCCCTTTGCAAAGCATGTGCCTGCGAACGCCGCTATAAACAGCGGGTTGACACCGGCCTGGGTGGAAGAGCTTCCACAATTCGCAGCTAGCGGCAGTTTGGTTGGTACAGTAATTTTGGTTCCCTGTAAATATCTATCAGGTCAAAAATCAATCTAGATTATGGGAAAGGACAGAGAAGGAAGATTTCATCCTCGAAAGGGCAAGCCGTCTGGCAGCGCGAGAGAGGGGGTAGGACTACAACCGATTGATACCAGCGCGATTGACGAGCATCTTGAAATAGCGGATAAGTACACTGAAGGCGAGGAACAACCGGCCTCGAATGTTCATGTCAGGCACCCAAACCGCAACGTAGACAAACGCGAGGAACGGCAGCGCAATAAAGATTCGCAGCGATTCAGCAGTCAGTCTAATAAGGCTGTCAATGACACGTTTGTGATAGAAAGATCCGGAACACAGGCTGAAGAGCTGCCTGCGCTGTTGAGCAAAGAGAGCTTTGCGGAACTGGCCAATTTTCAGAATGAATATTGCATTTCTGTATATATGGGTACCACCGCCTCCTCCAGTGTTGAGGCAAACAAGCAGAAGGATTTTATCGGCTTCAAGAACAAGTTACAGCAGGTCACGGCGATGCTCAGGGAAAAAGATTTGGATCAGGTCCGGATCGATTCCCTTCTAAAACCGGGATATGACTTGCTGCGCGACGAGACTTTCTGGACAGAGCTGAGAGAAGGCCTTGCTGTGTTTGTTGCCGATGACTATTTCAGATACATCCGGTTGCCGGCCAGTCCGCGCGATGAGATACTCATCAACTCATCCTTCTATCTCGCTCCGCTCATTCCCGTCATGACGAGCCGGGACTACTTCTATGTGCTTGTGCTGAGTAAGAAACAGGCAAAGCTGTATCGGGCGAATGAGTTTGGAATGCAGTTCATGCCTGTGGAAGGCATGCCGAGAGGTGTGGAGGATGTAGTGCACTTTGAGCAAAAGGACGATCAGGATTTATACCGCACGGATTCGAATGGGGCAGGAGCCGGAGCCAGTTACCACGGTGCCGGTACGGGACGGCCGGACGAAAAAGCAAATCTCGCCATGTATTTCGACGACGTGGATGAAACGCTTTGGAAAGAAGTGTTGAACCAGGAAACTGTGCCGCTTCTGCTCGCTGGCGTCGAATACCTGATTCCTATTTACAGGCAGGTTGCCAAATACAAGCCGATCTGGGATGAAGCGCTTACCGGAAGTCGTGAGCATGAAGATATCAACGCGCTGTATCAGGAGGCGAGGATGAAAATGGAGCCTTATTTCCAGGAGCGTATAACCAAGGCGTTGAACACGTACGGAAACCAGTCCGCCACCCAGCTGACATCCTCGATTCCCGAAGATATTATCCCTGCGGCACATTACGGTAGGGTGGCGCAATTGTTCGCCCTTAAAGACGAGCACATCTGGGGCACGTTCGACGTGATGAACAATGCGCTCACGATGCACGCCACGCAGGAGGAGGGCGATGAATGCCTGGTGGATAAGGCGGTTATCAAAGTTTTGTTGAATGGCGGAGAGGTGTTTATCGTCCCCGAAGATCAAATGCCAACTCGAAGCAAGCTGGCAGCGGTTATGAGATACTAAACCTTTGGCAACTCGGAAGTCCTACTTCACAGAGTTGTGCGTTAATTATATCGACTATGGATTCAAAGATTGAAATGCCCGACAAAATACCCGGTCAGCACCAGGATCGGCAGCCAGGCCTCGAAGCGCAAATGGAGCCGCGGCCATTATATGACAACGATGAACCGGGATACAACAGACTCGAGGGCAAGGTTGCCATTATCACCGGCGGAGACAGTGGTATAGGCCGCGCAGTGGCAATCCAGTTTGCCAAGGAAGGGTGCGATGTTGCGATAGTTTATCTCGACGAGCATGCAGACGCACGCGAGACCGCCGATGCTGTGCGAGTCTATGGGAAAGAGGCGCTGTTGATCCCAACTGATATATCGCAGGAAGTAAACTGCAAATATGTAGTGGAAAAAACACTGGAGAAATTCGGGCACCTTCATATACTCGTCAACAATGCTGCCGTACAGTATGAACAAAAGGATATTCAGGAGATTTCTGCACAACAATTGGAATACACCTTCAAGGTGAACATTTTTTCATTTTTCTATTTGAGCAAGTTTGCGATGCCTCACCTGAAGGAAGGTAGTGTCATCATTAACACAAGCTCGGTAAACGCTTACAAAGGCAACGAGGCGTTGATGGATTATTCTGCAACGAAGGGAGCAATTGTGTCGTTCACCCGGAGTTTGTCGCAGTCGCTGGTCAAGAAAGGGATCCGCGTTAACGCAGTGGCGCCCGGACCGGTTTGGACACCGCTCATTCCGGCTTCATTTAGTGCAGAGAAGGTAAGCAAGTTCGGCAAGGATACACCGATGGAACGCCCGGCCCAGCCGGTTGAGATCGCGCCGTGTTACGTTTTCCTCGCATCGAGGGAAGGGGCTTTTATCACGGGACAGGTATTACATCCAAACGGAGGGTCTATTATCAACACATGATGCGAAAGGCTGGAATGAAATTTTTGGGCTGCGATAATTCAACTTAAGGATATGGAAAGTTACAGGATTTATTGTGAGGAAAAGGAACGCGCGGAGGTTCTGTCCATCCTCCGCAAATACAATGATGTTGTGATTGACAACGTTGATCAGAACAGCGTGGGAATCACAATTGAGGGCGATCATGCAGTCGCACTTTACCACCAGCTTCTGGAGGAAGTCGAGAACGAAGTGTTTCAATTTCGCAGCGAACGAGCGCGGATTGACTGACTTTCGCGGGCTGGCGCTTTTGCCGGCCTTCTATCGATTGAGGTGCGATCTTTTGGACGGATTGTTTTGATTTGCATCATCAAACAATCAAAAATCAGCGCAGGTTTTTCTTATGTGTGGTTGCATCTGGGAAATCTGCGCTTATCTATTTTTCTCCCTCCACGACGTCAATCTTCATGCAGGCCAAATGATTGATACACCCGGGATACGGTTTCTTTTGAGTCGGCCATCAGCAGAAGGTGATCGCCGGTTTCGATCACGGTCTCTCCACCGGCAGTAAAGTACCGCCCGGTCCGATGGATGAGCACGATGAACGCGCTCTTGGGCAGGTTTAGATCAACCACCGCTTTGCCCACCGCCGGCGAATCGTCGGGAATATCCATTTCGATCAGCTCGGACTTCAGGTCATCTCGAAGTTCAATGTCCAGCGGAAAACTTCGCTTGATCCTCCACGGCACGCTCAGATGAAGCCACCTGGCGACATAGGGCAATGTAGTTCCCTGCAACAAAACAGACGAGACGGATATGAAGAACACGAGATGAAAGATAGTGTGTGCATACTCAATACTCGCCAGCAACGGGTATGTCGCAAAGACAATGGGCGCAGCGCCGCGCAGGCCTACCCAGGAAATGAAGAGTTTCTTCCTGAAGTTCATGTCCTTCGCAAAGGCAAGTGCAATGAAGACGGCGACGGGTCGTGCGATCAATATGAGAAATGCAGAGATGAGAATCCCTTCTCCTACGATGGGTACAATCTGCCCGGGATAGACCAGGAGCCCAAGAGTGAGGAACATGACGATCTGCATCAGCCATGCTTGTCCGTCGTAAAAACGCGTGAGGCTTTTCTTGTGAATGAAATTGCTGTTACCCAATACGATTGCGGCGATGTAGACAGCGAGAAACCCGTTTCCACCGATGCGCTCGGTGAAGGAGAAGATGAAAAAAACCAGTGAAAGCACGAGCACCGGATACAGCCCGTCGATGTTCAGCTGGATCCGGTTGAGGATCGCGACCATCAGTTTGCCCAAAAGCCAACCCGCGAAAATACCGACGACCATGTCGATAAAAAATTTCGGGATAAGAGCCCATGGAGACGCCTCGGGATTCTGCAGCAGATAGATCATGCTGATCGTAAGAAAATATGCCATTGGATCGTTGCTGCCGCTTTCCAGTTCGAGCAGGGGTCTGATGTTGCCTTTCAATCCAAAGTTCTTCGACCGCAGAATGGAGAAGACGGCGGCGGCGTCAGTTGATGATACAATGGCACCCAGAAGGAGGCCTTCGTAAAGGGTGAAGTTCAATACGTATGCGGAAAAGACTCCGACGAGTGCTGCGGTGATCACCACGCCAAGGGTAGATAAGGCGAGGCCGTTGCGGATGACGGGTCGGATGCTTTGCCACTTGGTGTCCAGGCCTCCGGAGAAAAGTATGAACGTCAGCGCAATCACGCCGAGCAGCTGAGCTGTCTTCGGGTCGTTGAAATAAATACCGCCGGGGCCGTCAGAGCCAGCGAGCATCCCGATGATCAGAAACAGGATCAACGTCGGAATTCCTATCCTGAAGGAGGTTTTGCTGGATATGATGCTTATAAAAAGCAGGATGGATCCCAACAGTAAAATATTTTCCGGCGTAAAGGACATAACGCGTTTCGTTATTAATAATAAAAGAAAAAAAAGAAAAACTGCAACAGGAATGGTCCGTTGCGATGCAATAAAAGTCAACCTTCGTGACGGCGGTGGCATAACAATTTACTAAATTGATAGAAATAAATTCACTGAAAATGCGTTGGCGTGGAAGGCAGGCAAGCGGAAATGTGTCAGACCGCCGAGGTATGGGCGGCAAGCTGGCGATAGGAGGCGGGCTTGGCGGCATTGTGGTGCTGATCATTTCGATGCTGCTCGGCGGCAACCCGCTTGATACAATCAATGTAGGGAGTCAGGGCAACTATACCCCATCTGCCGAAGAAGACGAACGTGCACAGTTTGTCGGGGTCGTTTTAAAGGACACGGAAGATGTCTGGAACGCTCTCTTCGATCAACAATTCAACGCCGACTATCAGGAACCACAACTCGTGTTATTCTCGCAATCAGACCAGTCAGGTTGTGGGTTCGCCAGCGCTGCAACGGGACCCTTTTACTGTCCGCTTGACAACTCCGTTTATATCGATCTGAGCTTCGCCGACCAGCTTGCCGAGCAATTCGGTGCCGCGGGCGATTTTGCGTTGGCCTACGTGGTAGCGCATGAGGTCGGTCATCACGTTCAGAACCTCTTGGGTACTTCCGATAAGGTCCAGTCCGCTCGCCAGAGAAGCAGCGAAGTGGAAGGCAATAAGCTCAGTGTCGCGCTCGAACTGCAAGCGGATTTTTATGCGGGAGTCTGGGCACATCACGCACAGGAGATGAACCAGGTGCTCGAGCCCGGCGACATCGAAGAAGCCCTGCGCGCTGCCAACGCAATCGGTGACGACCGCTTGCAGAAACAATCGCAGGGTTATGTTGTTCCCGATGCCTTTACGCACGGAACTTCAGAGCAAAGGATGTACTGGTTCCGGAAAGGATTTGAGACCGGCGACATCAACCAAGGCAATACCTTCGAGGAACTCCAATAAGATCGTTTGGCCTTATCTGTTTTTTTTCCTTACTTCGGAATTCCGGGTTCTCCGGATTTCTCTTTATGAACATCAACGGACAAGCTAAGAAAGACTCCACTTACGACGTTATTGTGATAGGATCCGGTATCAGTGGCGGGTGGGCTGCGAAAGAATTTTGTGAACAAGGTGCCAAGACTCTGGTAGTCGAACGCGGTCGCCCCGTCAGACACAAAGAGGACTATCCTACGGCGTTGATGAACCCGTGGGATTTTCCACTCCATGGAGTGAAGTCTAAAGCTTTGCGCGATCCCAACCCGATTGTAGACCGCTGTTATGCTTTTGGCGAGGCGACCAAACACTTCTTTGTAAAGGACGCCGAGCATCCATATGTTCAGGAGAAACCGTTCGACTGGATACGGGGATACCAGGAAGGAGGTAAATCGTTGCTGTGGGCGAGACAAGTACAGCGCTGGAGTCGCTTTGAATTCGAAGCGCCCCTGCGTGACGGCTATGCCGTTGACTGGCCCATCCGGTACGATGATCTTGCGCCCTGGTACTCGCATGTTGAAAAATTTATCGGCATTGCCGGAAACCGCGATGGCCTGGAGACGCTTCCCGATTCGGAATGCCTTCCGGCCTTTGAGATGAATTGCGTCGAGAAGCACGTTCGCCAATCCATCATAGATAATTTTCGCGACCGTAGCGTGGTGATTGGACGCTGCGCTCACCTGACAGAGCCTCAGGATATCCACCTGCAACAGGGTCGCGGGCAATGTATGTCCAGAACGTTGTGCGAGCGCGGATGCCCTTACGGCGCCTACTTCAGCTCGAACTCCTCTACGCTGCCGTGGGCTGCCAAGACCGGAAACCTCACGATGCTGACGAACAGTGTCGTGCACTCGATCATTTACGATGAACATGCCGGCCGCGCTGCAGGCGTCCGCGTAATCGACGCAAACACACGGGAGGAGCGCGAGTATTTTGCGAAAGTCATCTTCGTCAATGCGGCCACCTTGAATACCAATCTCATATTGCTCAATTCGAAATCTGCGCGTTTCCCGGATGGGCTCGGCAACGACAACGGATTGCTGGGCCATTATGTAGCATTTCACAATTATCGCGGAAGCATTACGGCCACTATCGATGGCTTTGAAGACGAATATTACTTCGGAAGACGCCCCTGTGCGGTGATGATGCCTTCTTACCGGAACGTGCACGAGCAGGAAATGGATTTCAAACGCGGCTATATGGTCTTCTATTCCGCAGCACGGCAGGGTTGGAACCGCGGAGACAACCGCGAGTTGCTGGGCGCAGAGCTGAAGGAATCCGTGCAGTCACCCGGCGGATGGAGCATTTACATGATGATGCAGGGTGAAACGATACCGAAGAAAGAAAATCACGTGCGCCTTAGCGATGAAGCCCGGGATCCGTTTGGCATTCCTCAATTGGTCACTTCCATCGGCTATGACGACAACGATGAGCGGGTTCTGAAAGATTTTCTCGAGACCGGCGTCGAAATGCTGGAGAGGGCCGGTTGTAAGAATATCCGTCCCCATGACAGCAAACAGGCTCCGGGTCTGGACATTCATGAAATGGGAGGTGTGCGCATGGGCCGCGATCCTCTCACATCGCTGCTGAATAAATGGAACCAGATGCACGCCTGCAAGAACGTTTTTGTCACCGATGGAGCATGCATGACCTCGACGGGAAACCAGAATCCGTCCCTGACGTTTATGGCCATCACCGCCCGTGCCGCCACTCACGCTATTGAAGAGATGCGGAAGGGCAGTCTTTGAATGTCAGTATGGGAGATGCGAGGTCAAACTTAATGAAAGGGTTTTCTTCTGGAAATTGAGGCCCTTATGTTTACGATTGTGGACATTACAGAGCTCAAGCTGCAAGCTTGTGTCTTTTTCTCCAAACGCGGATCTGCGCTCCTTTCTTGTTCCAGAAACGCAGGGACGCGGGATCAATTTTCCATTTTAGCAGCAAGCTTCGCACCGGATTATTGATCAGGTGGGTCAAACGTTTTGCACGCGGCCATGCGCTGAGTTCATACTCTGCGCGGATCAGCATAGCCGATAATTCTTTCGCCGAGTAGTCCTTCTCGGTTCTTAGTCGTTCCATGTAGACCGGATGCGGTCCTACGTCCTGGTAAGTCTTTTCATCCCACAGGAATTTTAATCCTGTCAAGGAAGGGACGATGGAGAACTTCAGACCCGCGAACTGTGCCTGCCGGAAAAAATCAACGCGTGGATACGAATGCGTTTCATGGATATCTTTCCAGTAGCCGATGGTGTTGATGATTGATTTTTTGTGTACGACGGCCGTGGCCTCGGGCGGAATCGGGAGCGACGGCAGCAGCGGAATATCCGGCTTCGAGACAGTAAACGAATATACCCACTGTATAATGGAAAATACAATGTCGGCGTTCGTTTCTTGCAGGTGCCGAACCGTATCCTGAAGGTGATTCGGCAACCAGATGTCGTCGTGATTCAGGTATGCGATGTATTCGCCCTTTCCTCTGCGTATACCCTCATTGTTGGGCTTGCTCTGGTATCCGGAATTTTTTGGCAGGTTGTACCAATGCACGCGCGGGTCATTGCTGAATGATTGCACCACTTTTTCTGTGTGATCCGTGCAGCAATCACCAATCACCCACAACTCAAAATTAGGATATGTTTGCCACAACACGCTTTCGATGGCATATTTCAACGTTTCGGCCCGGTTATAGGTCGCAATTACCACTGTTACCAGCGGGCTTGAGTCCTTGTTCATGCGTACTGAAGATTTGTATTTTCGGGATTCGTCGTCAGAGCTCCAGCCTTGCGACCCAGTGCTTCAAAGTAGAGCTGGAACGACTGGTCCTGCGCTTCGTACTGAACATCGTCCAGGCTGATGCGCCCGTCTTTCGGTATATCCCGCTTGAGGGTAAGATTGTCATTTAACAGAATCGGCAGCCCCGGACTACCCATATTTTCGCTGAGGTTTTCGATGAGCCCGTAGCTGTTAAAGCCTCCCATGCCATCGAGCTTTTCGCCGGCTCGAAGATCGCGCTTCGCGTAGGAATGTACGTTTGTTCTCATACCGAAGGCTGGCTGTAACCGCGCCGTTCCGTCGAGCCACGCTTCTGCCACGCAATGCATCGCCTCGATGTGGCCCAGGTGATAAGGCCTGGAGAAAATGTAGTAGGGGCCGGGTCCAACATCGGGTGGGAACCAGTTAAAGGTGTATTGCTGAAATTTGTCGGCTGTGTGGGCAACGACGAACACGCCTCCTTTTGGTTCAGCTCCCAGAACGTAATCGACGAGCGGATGTTCGCGGTCCCACACTTCATCGAAGTTGACATAATTGAAGATGTCGTTGACGTGCTTCATGCGATGTCCCAACATTCCCGGGACGGCGGCCTTGCCGTTAATCGCATTCGCGAGAACCGCCATTTCCACGCAAAGCTTTGTTCCATCCGTGTATGACGAACACATCTTATGGTCCAACGTGCGCTTGTCTGCTTCAGGGGCAATCTTCACCGGATCTGTGTACCGGTCCATGAAGTTCTTGATGTTTCCGGCCATCACGATATCGAGTCCCCACAACTCGAGGTCGTCAATCATTCGTTTGATGACCGTTGGCTGATCGCCGTCGGCACACGTGTATACAACACCCTCGTCCTGCGCGGCGCGAAGGAGTACCGGTCCATACATCATCTCCGCTTCAAAGTTCATCATCACAACATGCTGATGGTTTCGTATGGCCTTCAGTGCGTGAAGCGCTCCTTGCAATACGGCGTTGGATGATTCAATGAGCACATGCACGAGTCCGCTCGATGCGATGAGTTCCCCTTTGTCCGTCACCGCGACCTTGCCGCGCTGCACAGCGTAGTTGAGATCATCCAGTGTGTTGACGATTTCAAAATCAAGATTGAGCCAACGCGCACAGTCTATCGCTTTGTTGAGGTGAATGTCCGCGATGGCAACCGGTTTCATGCCGGGTGTCGCATTTACCTGGTAGACCAGGCCTTTTCCGATGGAGCCAATTCCGATTATTGCTACTCTGATCTCTTTCTCGAGGGATTGAAGGCGTGTTCTAAGGGTTCTCATCTGGTTCATCGCGCATAGTGATTAGGTGAAGCACTGAATTGAGAGGATATATTGTGGTTCCGGTCAATCAGGCGTAAAATTCCCGTGCCATCACAGCCGATTAATCGAAAACCGGTCCCGTGGCGAGGCCTGCCAAATGGAATGAAATCAATAAGATTTTCCTGAAATCGTAGTGCTTATGCGCTTCTGAAACCAGCAGTTGTTGGCTGCGTCCGGGGCGACTGTTTGACTTGGGCGTGACTAAAGAGCAGCTGTAGAAATTCTTGTACAAGCGAATCAAAAAAACCACTCCGGTTCAGGAGTGGTTTTTTCGTTCAGGTGAACAATTAATGTTACTTATTTCAACGAGTTGATGAGATCCTGATTCATATTCTGGTAGTCCCTGTTGTTCGCTTGTTTCGCACTGTTCATTGAAGCGGTTGCTGTTTCAATCGCTCCTTTTTTGTCACCCAGCGCTTTTTGAATCTTTGCCTTCTGATGCAGCATCCAGAATGCCTTCGGGTTGCTTGCAAGTGCGAGGTTCACCCATTCGAGCGCCTTGTTAAGATCTCTTCCGGTTTCAAGATAATAGGTCGCCGCCTGAAAATAATTTCCGGGATTTACTTTTGTGTTCGCCTCGATGGACTTCATCACTTGCGCATCATAATCGACCGAGATTGTGAACGGGACAGCAGTGTTTTCCCATGCCAGAGTTACCTTGCCACTCTTGTTGTCAGCGGCGATGTCGTCGATGCTGATGGTGAAGGTCTCCACTTTTTCAGCCAGTTTTTTCGTTTTGACTTTGAATTTTGCGGCTTCCTTTGACGCATCGTAGTCGGCGGTATTTCCGCCAAGAGAAAGATCTTTGTAAAGTGACACGGTCCATTCTCCGGCACCGGGCCAGGTGAAGATCAGATATTCGCCTTTGGGTACGTCAATGTTTTCAACCTTTACATTGCTGGAGAATGAGATCTTCGTTCCGTCGTTGGCTCCTGTTCTCCAGATCGTGCCATGAGGATACATTACGTCTTTTTCTCCAAAGATCTTCCTTCCGCGCAGCCGGGGCCGAAAATATTCAATCTTCACGTCTGTGAGACCGATCGTGCTGGAAACTGAACCGGCAGGGCTTGCGGATGGCGTCTGAATCTGCGCCTCCGACGTTAAGAACACTAAAGCCAACGCTGCAATCAGTAAGGTTTTTTTCATATACATAAATAATTTTAGTTTTAGCGCCGTGTAAGGCATTCCGAATATTGAACACTTCCCGTGGCAACGTCTGATTTGCCTTTTTGCGGGATTTTCAATCCGCGAAGTTATAAAAACTTTTTAAAGTAAACGTTTGAAATGAAGCTAAAGGAGGATTTTTATCAGCGCACCAACGTGGTAAAAATCGCGCGCGAGTTGTTGGGAAAAGTATTAGTCACAAACATCGACGGGGTGGTAACCAGTGGGATTATTGTGGAAACGGAAGCATACTCCTGGAAAGAGCGCGGCTGTCATGCATTTGGCAAACGCAAGACCGCCCGAAATGCGGTGATGTTCCGCGAAGGGGGTTATGCTTATGTCTATTTATGCTACGGTATTCATTATCTTTTTAACGTGGTCACGAACCGGCCGGACACACCGGAGGCCATCCTGATCCGGGCCCTGGAACCACTCCATCACAAGGAGCAGATGAAGCTGCGCAGGAATATTTTCCAGGAGAGTTTTCATCTTACCTCCGGCCCAGGCAAATTGACCAAAGCTTTGGGCATTGACCGAAGCTTCAATGGAAAATCGCTACTGGATGACGAGATTTGGATTGAAGATTCCGGCACGAAACTGGCAAGTAAAGACATCGTGGTCAGCGAACGGATCGGAATTGACTACGCGGGAGAGGATGCCCGCCTTCCGTGGCGCTTTTCGGTGAAAGGGAATCGATGGGTTAGCAAATAATCCGCAGCTCCGGCCGGGCATGGAAACCGATATTCAGCAAAATTGACTTAAACCGATTATTTTTACCCCCCTTATGCGTCAGCTTCTTTTCATTTGCAGCTTTGTTTTTTCTTCCCAGGCGCTTTTGTCGCAAAACATCGTGGAATCCTTGAATCGCATTAACTCGCCGTATGACGAACAGAGTCCGGTGTGGAGTCCCGATGGCAAGTCCGTGTATTTTACAATTGCAAACCACCCTGCGAATGTGGGGGGGAAGCAGGATCCCGGCGATATCTGGTTCACGCAGGTCCAGGGATCTACCTGGTCCGCGCCTGTCCACGCCGGACCGCTGCTGAATGATCGCGGATACAACGCCGTTGCTGGAATTTCGCAAGATGGAAGCCAGCTTTTTTTGCTCAGCCACTACGGCAATGGCCCAAGCCCGGCAAAGACACAGGGAATCGCCGTTTCAAAATGGACTGGATCGGATTGGTCCCGGCCTGAGAACCTGGTGATACCTTACTTCATGAACAAATCCGGTATTCTTTGCGGATCCCTTTCCGCCGACAACTCGGTCTTCATCTTTTCGGCAGAAAGCTATGGGACATACGGCGTGGAAGACATTTACGTCAGCATAAACGAAGGCGGTAAGTGGAGTGAACCACGAAACCTGGGTCAGGGAATCAATACGCAGTTCCAGGAGTTGAGTCCTTCGCTGAGCGCCGACAATAAGACCCTGTACTTCGCCAGCAACGGCAGGAAGGGTTATGGAAGCTTTGACATCTATTCGGCTACACGCGTTGATGAGAGTTGGACGAACTGGACCGTTCCCCAAAATCTGGGGCCGGACGTTAACTCCGATGGTCGCGAGCTCTTTTATCGCGTTATCAATCCGGGAATGCCATTCGCATTTCTCACGACTACCCGGAGCAGTGAGGGATATGGCGACGTGCTGGTGCATGCCATGCCGGATTCCGGCCCGATGGCAGATGCTTCATCAGTGGTAGCGGCGAAGGCGAGTGCTCCGGATTTGATTTCATCGCCATTGCTCGAGCAAAAAGTTGCCCCCGAAGCCAGCACCGACGTGACCCCGCCGACGAAAACTTCAGATGCCGTTGAAGACGAAGTGACCGTCCACGGGAAAATCACGAATGCCAGGACGGGTGAGGTGATCCCCGCCAGGATCTCCTTCGAGGGACCCGCGCACGACTCGCAGTCCGTTACCTCGGATGAAAATGGTTATTCGATCGCCGTAGCATCTTCGCAGTACTCGATCCGCATCGAAGCGGGAGGCTATGTCAGCACGCTCGAGAAGCTGGATCTCAACGCTGTGGATACACGCAATCTGGAGATGAACTTTCGCCTTCAGCCGGTGGAGGTTGGAACGACTGTCAACCTCAAGAACGTCCTGTTCGCCCAGGCGAAGACCGACATCCTTCCTGAATCTTATCCGGAGCTGGACCTGGTAGTGGCATTCCTGAAGGAAAATCCGAAGGTGCGTATTGAATTGATGGGTCACACGGACGGCCGCGGTGTACATGCTGATAACGTCAGGCTTTCACAACAGCGGGTCGATAAGGTGAAGGACTACCTGGTTTCAAGAGGTATTGAATCGAGAAGAATTTCCGGAAAAGGATTCGGTGGCAGCAAGCCCATTGCCAGCAATGATACCGAGGAATCACGCCGTATGAATCGGAGGGTGGAGTTTGTTATACGGAAGTTCTGAGCGTTAGACGCGAGACGTTTCACGCTTCGCGAATAATTTCACGCAAAGGCGCAAAGCTCGCTATTGAATGCAAATGCATCTTCATCAGCCCAATGCATGCGGCTTCAGGTTTTTGCTTGATTTCGCCAGCTCATCACAAGAGATCGCTAAGAATTTCCTGCGCTGAAGCACAGGTGGTATCCAGTGTCGTTTGGTCAACACGAAGAGGGGAGGGACCCTCATCACTCGCCACTCCCGACTGACGCCCGTGCCCCCGCTGAAACTTCCTGAAAGTAAGAAAGGTCGGCTTCGTATTCATTCACGACTTGTAGGAAGACTCGATTTCGAGAACGATTTTTCAAAAACTTTCAGGAAGTTTTCCCCTAACGACTCACCACTCACCACTCACTACTGACGATTCACGTCTCACGTCTCACGTCTCACGACTCACCACTCACGCACGTGCCCCCGCTGAAACTTCCTGAAAGTAAGAAAGGTCGGCTTCGTATTCATTTCACGACTTGCAGGAAGACTCGATTTCGAGAACGATTTTTCAAAAACTTTCAGGAAGTTTTCCCCTAACGACTCACCACTCACCACTCACCACTCACTACTGACGATTCACGTCTCACGTCTCACGACTCACCATCCCATCGCCGCATCTTCCCCGCGTGGATCCGCCCCGCCTTCAAGTCTCCCGTCTGGCCGGACGAGGATCGCGTCGACGCGACCAATCCCGCCCTGGTAGTCGTTATCGAACCGGTGGCCCATGCCGACAAGAGTGAGACTATCGGATTTTTTCAGTGCACCCTTCTCGGGAAAGATGACTTCCGGAAGCCATTGACTGTGTATCCGCTTCGCATTGACCGCTTGTTGCATGCCCATCTTGAAGTCGACGACATTGATGATGGTCTGAAAGACCGAAGTGATGATAGTGGATCCACCGGGCGTGCCCACGACCATAAACAACTTTCCGTCGCGTTCCAGGATAGTGGGTGTCATGGAACTCAGCATTCGCTTTTGAGGTTCGACCTTGTTCGCTTCCCCGCCAATGACGCCGTACATATTGGGCTCTCCGGGCTTGATACTGAAATCGTCCATTTCGTCGTTGAGGAAAAACCCGGACCCGGCGACGATCACCGCGGAACCGTATGAATCATTCAAAGTAGTGGTAACGGCCACCGCGTTGCCATCGGGGTCAACTACTGAAAGATGCGTTGTTTCATGTGATTCGACAGGGGCGATTTGCCCTTCACTGATATCGCGGCTCGGCGTTGCCCGTTCGGTGTCAAAGGTGAGCATTCGTTTTTCGCTGTATTCTTTGGAAGTGAGTTCCGCGAGCGGGACATTAAAAAAGTCGGGATCGCCAAGCCACGCCGCGCGGTCCGCATAGACCCGCCGTTGCGCTTCCGTCATCAGGTGGACGGTCCGGACGCTGTTATGTCCCCATGACGAAATTGGAAATTTCTCGACCGAATTCAAGAGCTGCAGAAGGGCGATGCCTCCGCTCGAGGGAGGACCCATCGAAATAACTTTGATACCCTTGTACGATCCGGTCACCGGCTTGCGCCATTCCGGCCTGTAGCGGCTCAGGTCTTCGAGAGAGATCAATCCGTTGCCGCGCTTCATCTCGGCTACAATGTTGTCAGCAGTCCTCCCCGTGTAAAAGCCTGCCGCGCCCTGGTCGCGAATGAGTTCCAGTGTGTGACCCAGGTCCTCCCAAACGATCGTATCTCCCTCGCGCCAATTTTCGCGCAACAGGAATTCCGGCATGACCGTGTTATAGCGACGAAGTGTGTCCTGCAGGTTGTTGAGACTGCGAGCCATGCGGCGCGTCAGGGGAAACCCGTTCAACGCGAGGTCGATTGCGGGCTGCACTAGATCCTTCCATGGAAGGGATCCGTATTGGGCGTGTGACTCGTACATTCCCGCAACGGATCCGGGAACACCGCTCGACAAGTGCCCTTTTTCACTTAGCCCTTTGCGCACTTCACCATCTTCGTCGAGGTACATATCGCGAGAAGCCAGACCCGGCGCTTTCTCCCGATAATCAAGGGAAGCGATGGTGCCGTCGCGCTTGCGCAATACCATAAAGCCACCGCCCCCGAGGTTGCCGGCAGGGGGATAAACAACTGCCAGCGCGAGCTGCGTTGCGACCGCCGCATCAACTGCATTTCCGCCCGCTTTCAAAATTTTGACGCCCACTTCGGTAGCCAGCGGATGAGCCGAAACGACCATCGCGGAATCAGCGATTAGTCCTACAGCCGCTTGCTTCGATAGCGGTGATTTACAGGCAACTGTGGCTATTGCAAGTAAAAGCGGAATAAAGCGTTTTGTCATTATTAACATTGGTAAAGTGAATATTAAATTCTTAATTCAAGTCAAAGTTGATATTTCCATGAGTCTACGGAAAGAAAAGGCGGCGAGGTTAAAGGTTCAGGTTCTGGAACAGACCCTTAAACTTATAGGGAAAAAGGCATTCGAAGACATCTATGTAGAAGATATTTGTGAAAAGGTAAAGATATCAAAGGTAACTTTCTTCAAATACTTCCCCCAGAAGGAGGATGTGCTGCTTTATCATTTCCGTATATGGTGTCTTGGTCGGTCGGTGGAAATGAAACACAAGCCGAAAGAGGGAATCCAGGGTGTGTATTACCTGCTCGATAAGCTCGGCGACGAATGCGAAAATCATCCGGGCCTCATGCTGAGTCTGGTCGGATACCTCGCTGATTCCAAGCGGCCACCAAAACCGTTTCCCGTTAAGCCTGAAGAAAAGAAACTCCTTTTTCCCGAGGTCGAAGATGTGACGAGCGTCGATATCCTTTCACTCGATCAGATGCTGGAAAAGTTTACACTGGAGGCCATCATGAAGAAAGAGATCACTAAAACCAGTTCGACCCGCGACATCACGAATCTCTTCATCACCGTTTTTCTCGGGTCGATTATCTCCGCCCACCTGAGCCAGCAGACGCCGCTGAAATTATATTTCCGCAGAAACCTTGATAACGTCATGAAGGGCCTGAGCTGAAAGCTGCACGGAGGGCACCGGCGCTCAGTTTTTCATTCGGACCATTTTCGTTCTTTTCTTCCGCTTGTCTTTCTTCTTGTTGAACCACCAGTGATGATTTTTCGGCTTGACAACCATGGTGGTGCGACCCCCTGCGCGATTACTACAGGAAGGGAAAAGCAAGGCAAGAATGACGATGACAAACGAAATCCTTCTCATTTACAGTTCAAATGCGGGGTTCGGCACTCGGGGGCCATTTGCCGTTTTGTTCGCGGCATAAACCCTAAAATTAGACATTGTTCCTGGAAAGAAACGATGGCAGGGGGCTAAAATTTCAATTGCCGACTCGGCCCGTCCATCTCGCTGGCTGCGAATGCGTTGATGGCACAAAAATTTATCTCCTCAATTCATCTCCGTCGGACGTGTGGTATAACTGAATGTGGATTAATGTTGGGGGGAAAGGCGATGGATAAAATTCATTTTAACAATCTTTCAGTAAGTGATCAGGCTTGTTTACTATTAGACGGCGGAGACTTACTGGCTACGAATTGCTATTATCATTACAACGTTTTGTTGTACAACTACGAGAATCAATTCATGGAACTTGTGTATGACAACCGCGCAAAGCAGGTGCTTCTGGTACGAGCCGTGAACGAGAACATCCTCGCGAAATACCTGGATAATATCCGGCTCGACCTGGAATTATAGCGGGGTTGGCATAATTATTTTGCAATCAGTTTCAGGATTTTTTAACCACTAAAGGGCTATAGGTGCAGAAACTATAGCCCTTTCTCATCCAGAGCCTCTCGCGCGGGCCTTGCGCGCGGGCAGAGGCGAAGGACCCCGCTGAGTCGCAACGGTCATGCAAGTTGTGCCCACCCCCTCCCCGCGGCGAAATAGTGTATCATTTACATTTCTTCAAGCATCGCGCTCAAAAAAAGATCTTCTCCGTGTAGGGATCGTCGGGGTTTTTTACGTCTGAATATTCAGAGCTACAAAACCCAAACCTTATGAGAAGACTATTACCACTTTTCCTGTGGATAGCCTTGTGCGGATGTTCGCTGTACGGCTATTCACGAGATCTGACTGTCTCCGATTCTTCATCACCCTTTCCAAACGCAAGCAGCATGCTGCAGGCCGCGGTTTCCGGTAAAGTTACCGACGAAACCGGTGTGGGCATGCCGGGCGTTAACGTTTTGGTCCAGGGTACCTCCAACGGCACAACCACCGACGCGGAAGGAAACTACCGCTTAAGCCTTTCGGCGGATCAGTCGGCAGGCGTTCTGGTATTTTCATTCATCGGCTATGCCAACCAGGCGATCCCCGTGAACAACCAGAGTGTGATCAACATCACGATGATCGCCGATGTCAAATCCCTCACCGAGGTAGTTGTTGTCGGTTATGGAACGCAGGAGAAGCGCGACGTCACGGCGGCAATCTCGCAGATCAATGGTGAAGCCATCACCAAAATCCCGACAGGCAATGCAATGGAGGCGATGAAAGGCCAGATCGCCGGCGTCGACATCCTGCAAACGGGTGGACGTCCCGGTCAGGCACCACGGATTACTATTCGTGGAAGGCGGTCACTCACTGCCTCAAACGATCCGCTCTTCGTGGTCGACGGAATTCCCATGACGGCCGGCACGGAGTCCATCGCTGATTTTAACCCTGCTGACATCGCCTCGGTTGAAGTGTTGAAGGATGCTGCCTCACAGGCCATCTACGGATCCCGCGGTTCTAATGGCGTAATCCTCATCACCACCAAGCGCGGCGAGCCAGGTAAAACCAGAATCAATTATACCGGCACCTACGGTGTCACCGAGCCGTATAAGCTTATTCCGATGATGAACGGCCAGCAATTTGCGGACTTGAAGCGCGAGGCAAACAGGCTGGATGCCTCCGGTAAATCAGGTCGTGCGGCCTGGGGTGATGAGGGATCAACAATCCCTGCGGATGCCGCGGTGTTTAACGATGCGGTCGAGTTGAATTCGGTCGTGAACGGCTTGTCGACCGACTGGCAAGACCTTATTTATCAGAACGGATCCCAGCTCAATCAGCAGATCAGTGTTTCAGCAGGATCCGAAAAATCGTATCTGATGATGGCGCTGAGTTATTTCAAGGAAGACGGCCTCGTCGAAGGAACGGACTATGGAAGATATACAGCGCGTATCAACGCAGACCATGATATCAGCAAGACCTTTCGCGTAGGTATCTCTTCGCTGTTCTCAAATGTCAAGACCAACTGGGGTTCCGGTTCGGTTATCCCGGAGGCTGTCAACCAGAGTCCGCTTGGCTTGCCCTACGATGCGGATGGCAACATCATCTTCCTTCCCATATCGGATGGTATCCGTTCCAATCCTTTGAGCGAGCTCGTGCCGGGCAAGCGCGTTGATGAGCGTACGGTGAACCGTGTATTCTCATCGGTTTACCTCGACGTCAACATTATGGAGGGACTGAAATACAAGTTCCTCATCGGCCAGGATTATCAATATTTCCAGCGCGGGATATTCGAAGGTCAGTATACCAACACACGGAAGAACGGTACGCCCTATGCCTCCATTGAAAAGGCACAGAATTTCGGGTACACATTGGAAAACCTGCTCACATACAACAAATCATTTGGCGATCACACCATCGGCGCGACGTTGTTGCAAAGTGTCGCGCAGCAAAATTACACGCAGAGCCAGACCGCGGCTGCTAACCTTCCCTATGAATCAGCACTGTGGAATAACCTTGGGCTTGGTACCATCACTTCCTACGGCACCGACTACGAGCAATATCGCCTGTTGTCTTACATGGGCCGTATCAACTACGCTTATCGCGGCAAGTACTTGTTCCAGGCGAGCATGCGTTGGGATGGTTCATCTCGCCTTGCGCCCGGACACAAGTGGAATAGTTTCCCGGGCCTGTCAGTGGGATGGAGGATAAAAGATGAAGCTTTTATGGAAAACATCAGGGTGGTCAGCGAACTCAAGCTGCGCGGATCCTATGGCAAGGTGGGTAACACTGCGGTGGCCCCTTACCAGACGCAAGGTACGCTGGCTCCTTCGTTATACGACTGGAACAATGTGGACGCTAAAGGCTTCAGGCTTGATCAGATCCCCAGCCCGGACCTTAGCTGGGAATATTCCGAATCCTTCGATGCGGGTATCGATTTTGGTTTCTTCAACAGCAGGTTGTATGGATACGTCGATTACTTCACCACATCGACAGGTATTTCACTTTTGTTGAGAAGGCAGCTTCCCCCGACTTCCGGATATGCCAGTATTTTACAGAACGTGGGTGGAACAAAAACGCGCGGCTTTGAGATCACACTCAACGCAACGGTCCTCGATATGCCCAACAGCCTGAAGTGGACGGCCGAATTCAATCTGGCGAGCTTGAAAGAAAAGATTGTCGACCTTGCATTAAAGGGCCCCGATGGCGAGAAGATCGACGATGTTGGAAACAACTGGTTCATCGGCGAACCCATTCGCGCTTTCTACGACTATGACAAGATCGGCATCTGGCAAGCCGACGAAAAAGACGAAGCTGCTTCTTTCGGGCAATTCCCCGGCGAGATCAAGCTTCGCGATATCTCCGGCCCTGACGGTGTCCCGGATGGCAAGATCGATGCGACCAATGACCGTGTAGTTCTCGGAAACGACGTACCCAAGGCCCAGGGAGGCCTGAACAACAAGTTTGAATATAAGGGTATCGACTTCTCCTTCTTCTTTTACTACAGGCTTGGCTTCATGATCAATAGCGATTTCAGTAACGGCCAGGCTACTATGCAAGGGCGCTATAACAACATCGTCGTCGACTACTGGACGATCGATAATCCGACGAATGAATATCCGAGGCCTAACAAGAACCAGGAGAATATCACGTACGGATCTTCGCTTCGGTACATGGATGGCGGTTTTGTCAAGCTGCGCAACGTTACGCTCGGATACAGCTTCCCGCCGTCGCTTACGGAACGACTCCATATGTCGAAGCTGAGAGTTTATTTCACCGCTCAGAACCCGCTGATATGGTCAAGCTATAAGTTGTTTGATCCGGAACGGGCAGGCAATGTCAGCTCAGGTGAAATGCCTTCTTCAATTCTGTGGATGGGGGGTCTAAATGTATCGTTCTAATCACACGAAATGACTATGAAAACGATGAACAAGATCAAATCGATATTCCTCGCCTTGGCACTGGTTGCCTTGAGCACGCAGTCATGCCAGAACTTCCTGGATGAAGAGCTGGTATCCGACGTCTCCGCGGGGAGCTACTATACAACAGCCAAAGGGCTCGAAGACGCGGTGGATGCGACTTATTCGTTTCTCCGCGAGATATACAGCGAAGAACGCTCGTATTCCCTCACGGTATTTGGAACAGACACGCATACCAACGGCGCGGACGGAGGCTGGAAGTCGTTTAATTACTACGACAACAATTTGAATTCCGGCGCCGACATTCTCTCTCAAACGTGGACATTTCTCTACCAGGGCATCAACCAGGCGAATTCGGTACTGAACCGTTCCGAGGCCGTCACGGATATGGATGCTGCAGTGAAACTGGTTCGCCAGGCGGAGGTGCGCTACCTGCGCGCGTTCTATTATTTTTATCTCATCCGCATGTGGGGCGACGTTCACTTCTCACTGGACGAAACCATCGGCGCCGAGGTAACGGCGAACAAGACGAGTCAAGCCACGATCTACAACGACGGAATTATTCCCGATCTGGAATTCGCCATCGCGAACCTTCCTGCGTCGCAGACCGACTACGGACGGGCCACAAAGCCTGCTGCAGAATTTCTGCTCGGCCTTGCTTATCTAACCCGCGGTTACCAGACTTTCGCAGAGAGTTCGGACTTTACGAATGCTGAATCCTACCTGGGCAATGTCATCGACGACTACAGCTTCGCGCTCGTACCATCGCATAAAGCGCTGTGGGATCAGGACAACCAACTCAATAGTGAAGTGATCTGGGCGATTCAATACTCGACCGACCTCATCCTCAATGGAGGCGACAACGGCGTCGGAAACCGGGGTCATTTGTATTTCGGAATGGAGTACGATGTGCAGCCCGGTATGATACGCGACATCGCCAACGGAAGACCGTTCAAGAGATTCCGTCCCACCGACTACATGCTCGACGTGTGGGCCACCGAACGGGTAAACGATCAGCGCTATGAGGACAACTACAAGCACGTGTACTACTGCAACGACAATCGCACCTCTGGCAACGGGATTCCTCTGTGGAAACAGGTTCACGTGGACAAAGGCGCCAAGAAGGCCGATGGCACTACTGTTACTGCAGCTGACATTGGAAAGAGAAGATTCGAAGTAGGAGACACTGCCTTATACATCCCGGGGCCGGGACAGGATGCGAAGTGGCTGGGCGACGAAAAGCTTAAGGTCAGGTACACGGTGATCACACGGCAAAAAGCATCGTATCCCGAGAGTACGCTTGACAAGTCGGATCCCAATTATTATCCATCCGACCCTTTCGTTTACAACGAGCGGTTGTTCCCTACTATTAATAAGTTTTTTGACCCTCGAAGGCCCACGATCCAGTGGGAACGGGGTTCGCGCGACTGGTTTGTCATGCGTCTCGCGGATGCATACCTCCTTCGCGCCGAAGCACGCTTCCACCTCGCCAATCTGCCGGGAGCGGCCGATGACATTAATGTCGTGAGGACGCGCGCTGCGAAACCGGGGAAGGTTGCGGAGATGCAGATCTCATCGGGAGATGTCACGCTGGACCGGATCCTTCTCGAACGCGCGCTGGAACTGGACGCAGAACAGATCCGGTGGTTTGATCTTGCCCGAACCGGGAAGCTTGTGGACTATGTCCGGGCGCGTAACCCGTTGGGTGCTGCCAACATCCAGGACTACCATATTCACCGGCCAATTCCCCAGTCGCAAATCGACAGAACGTTCGGAGGCTACCCGCAAAACTGCGGATATGCAGGAGGCGACTGCGATTGAGATTGAATTCGTTTGTTTCTTTTTATTAAGGTTTGGTTACGGGTCGGGAATCTTCCCGACCCTTTATTTTCCCGTTGGAGCCATTCTGAGACACACTGATTTTTAATACCACTCAAATATTTTTAAATTGAGAGTGGTGATGGCTTCTTCTGACTGTACAAAAACTGTCTGATACCCCAAACAGAGCCCTGGTCTATGAAACGTTGTGTGGCGACCCTTCTGATCCTGTTGATTTGTTTGCAATCGTGTAATATTTCCGGCACGTACACCGAGTCGTCGATGACGCCTACAGGTGAAAATAACCTGGCGTACAAGTGGGGCAAAGTCGCAATGGAGTGCACCGCGAACGACACAGAAAGATTTAATCCGCGCCCGACCGTTACATCGCGGTTCCTGGCCCTTACCTGGACTGCTGTGTTCGACGCATGGAGCCGCTACGACGATGCCGCAAATCCTTTGTATCTCGCGTCGGTCGACCGGAGACCGGTGGAAGAGCGCACCATGAGAAATAAAGAGATCGCCATCAGTTACGCCGCATATCGTGCTATGCGCGAATATTACTTTTCTGATTCCCTTCTCTTGCGAGACAAGATGATCAGCTTTGGTCTTGATCCGGATGACCACTCACTTGACCCTCGCTCGCCCGCGGGCATCGGCAACCTGGCGGCGAAGGCCGTGATAGAAGGGCGGCTGCACGACGGATCCAATCAGAGCGGAGAGATGCCAGGTTCTGACGGCACTTCGTACTCCGACTACACGCATTACATTCCGGTTAACAACGCCGATGAACTCACGGACTTGTCGCGGTGGCAGCCGAAGTATTTCTCCGATGGAAAAGGAGGGAAGTTTGCGCCTGGCTGTCTGACTCCACACTGGTGGAAAGTAACGCCACTCACGCTGGATTCACCTGCGCAGTTCCGGCCCCCTCCACCCCCCGCCATCGGATCATCGCAACTCCGACTGGAGGTGAAAGAAGTAGTTGACCTGCAATCGAACTTGACGGATGAACAGAAAGCTCTCGTTGAATTCATGCGGGACGGTCCGAAGTCAGTGCAACAGGCAGGCCACTGGTTTATTTTTGCGCAAGAGGTTTCCGCCCGGGACAGCCACACGCTGGATCAGGATGTGAAGATGTACTTTCTCGTTGAGGGCGCGGCGATGGACGCCTTTATTGCCTGTTGGGATGCAAAAATGTACTATGATTTTGCGCGGCCGTATTCGCTGGTGCACGACTACTACCAGCAGGAGGCTATTCGCGCGTGGGGCGGCCCCGAAAAAGGTATGATGACCATGCCCGGCCATGAGTGGAGACCGTATTCACCGGAGACGTTTCTTTGTCCTCCCTTTCCGGGATACGTTTCTGGCCACAGCGCCGTGAGCGGCGCGTGTGCAGAAACGCTGCGGCTGTTTACCGGTGACGATCACTTCGGCTACGAGGTTGAACTTGTACCCGGAGCCCTTACAGAACCTGATAATCTCGGCGATACCGTCACACTCGTTTTTCCGACGTTCACTGAAACAGCGAACGTGGCCGGAATGTCCCGTGTCCTTGGAGGCTACCACATCCAGTCCGATAACCTCGAGGGACTTGCCCTGGGAAGGAAGGTAGCAGGGGCCGTCTGGAAGAAATATCTTTATCACACAGGAAGTACTCAAACTGCAAACCTGACAAAGGCCGGAAATTAACATGAAGAATTCGCTGAGAGAAATAACGGGTCGCCAACTGTTCCGTGTCGGCACCCATGTGATCGCTGTCATCCTGCTGGCATCGTGCGCGTCACCTGGCAATGAAGAGGTTGCCGACGTGAAGCAGGGGCCGGTGTTCCGAAGGATACCTTCTTCGCACAGCGGCGTAACATTCCGCAATGTCGTAGCTGAAAATATTGCAAACTACTTCGATAACTTCGCCTACGTCTACAACGGCGGGGGTGTTGGCATCGGCGATATTAACAACGACGGGCTTCCCGATATTTACTTCACGGGCAACGAAGTTCCGAACAAGCTCTACCTCAATCAGGGCGGTATGCAGTTTAAAGACATTACAGAGTCCGCCGGTGTCGGAGGAAATGGCAGATGGAACAACGGTGTGACGATGGTAGACGTCAATAGCGATGGCTTGCTCGACATCTATGTGTGCAAGGGTGGCTGGCACGAGACGCCCGATCAGCGCAAGAATCTCCTGTTCATAAATCAGGGCGATCTGACGTTCGTCGAACAAGCAGAAGAATTCGGACTGGCGGAATCGGGATACGCGATCCATGCGTCCTTCTTCGACATGGACAACGACCATGATCTGGACGTGTACATCACCTGCCGACCGGATTCGTTTGACCTTCCGCTCACCGAGATGGTGCGGCAAAAAGTGCTGTCACCCGCCATCAGCCGCCATAAGTTATATCGAAATGAGAACGGCAAGTACCGGGAGATGGGACTCGAAGCCGGTATCACGAATACTTTCGGGTACGCCCTGAGTGTCGTGACATCGGATATAAACAACGATGGGTACGCCGATATTTTTGTCGCCAACGACTTCGCGGAAAGCGACTACCTGTACGTCAACCAGAAGAATGGCACCTTCAAGGAACAAATCCGGAAGGCGACGAACCATATATCCATGTATTCGATGGGGACCGACATTGCGGACATCAACAACGACGGATGGGAGGACATCATGGTAAGCGAAATGCTGCCCGAAGACTATCAGCGGTCGAAGGTGTCAATGCCCTCGATGGATGTCGAAGGTTTTAATGCCATCGTCAGAAATGGAATGCACAAACAGTACATGCACAACGCGCTGCATCTGAACCAGGGCAATCTGTTTTTCAGCGAGATATCCCAGCTTTCCGGAGTTGCGAAAACCGAGTGGAGCTGGTCGTGTCTTTTGTCCGACTTTGACAACGACGGACTGCGTGATCTTTTCGTCGCGAATGGCTATCGTCGCGATGTGTTTGACGGAGACCTGAAGAACAAGCTTGCCGCCTTCGTAGAACGCAATCGCCGCAAGTACAAATCGCCGAAGGAAATGCTCGAGAAAGGATTTCAGGATTTTATCAGCGTGTACGATCCAATCCGGGTAACGGATTACCTTTTCCGAAATCAGGGCGATCTGCGCTTTCAGAATGTCACTTCGGAATGGGGATTTGAAGAGGCGGGTTTCTCGAACGGTGCTGCCGTGGGCGATCTCGATAATGACGGCGATCTGGACCTCGTAGTCAACCGACTGGAAGACGAAGCATTCGTTTATGAAAATACGTCCGCAGTCGACAACCGTTTCATTCGGGTGCAGCTGCGGGGACCGCGTGGCAATGCGGATGGAATCGGCGCAAAGGTTACACTGTATTCCAGAAATGGAATTCAGTACTTTGAGAACAAGACGGTGCGAGGATATTTATCGTCGAACGATCCGGTCGTGCACTTTGGGTTGGGAAAGGTTGAATCGATAGACAGCATAACTGTGGACTGGAATGACGGAATGCTGACGACGCTGCGCAATATTGAGGCGAACCGGACAATAACGACGGAGTATGAAGGGGCGGTGCAAGTGGATGACATTAACGCAGGCGGACGGCGTATGGGTGAGGATCCTGTCTTTATGGAGTCGAAGGATGTATCCTTTGTTCACCGGGAGAATGAAGTGAATGAGTACAGTGACCAGGTATTGCTCCCGCATATGTTTTCCCGAAGCGGTCCCTTTATGGCAACCGGGGATGTGAATGGCGACCGCCTGGAAGATTTTTATGTCGGAGGAGCCTCAGGGCAGCCAGGGAGTCTCATGGTTCAGCAGGATGGAAAGTTTGTCAGGAAGAGTATCGCCGGCTTTGAATCCGACAAATCTTTTGAAGACATGGGCGCAACTCTGTTCGATGCGGATGGTGACGGGGATCTCGATTTGTATGTCGTAAGCGGAGGAAGTGAATTTCCGGATGGGTCTGATCGATACAATGATCGTTTCTACAAGAACGATGGAAAAGGAAATTTTGAAAAGGGCGATCGAATTTTAACTACCAGCAGCGGATCATGCGTCGTTCCCTTTGATGCGGATGGAGATGGTGACCTCGATCTTTTCCGGGGAGGGCAGGTGGTGGCCCACGTATATCCAAAGGACCCGGCAAGCTACCTGCTTATCAATGAGGGAGGCAAGTTTACAGACCAAACCGCAAACAGGGCACCGCTGCTTTCACGCGCCGGGATGGTTAACTCGGCTGTTGCCGCTGATCTTGACGGCGATGGAAAAGCAGAACTTGTTTTGGTGGGAGAGTGGATGCCGATTCGAATATTTTCTCAGCGCAACGGACGTTACGAAGATGTCTCATCCGACTACGGGATGCAGAACACCGAAGGCTGGTGGAACCGGATTATCGCCGACGATATTGACATGGACGGAGACTTGGATCTGATCGCAGGCAATCTCGGTGAGAATTACAAGTTCAAGGCAACCGAAGAAAAGCCATTCCAGGTGTACGCGAAGGATTTTGATGGCAACGGCACCAACGATGTTTTCCTCGCGCGGTTTTATCAGGATGACAGGCTGGTACCGATCCGCGGTAAGGAGTGCAGCTCGCAGCAGATGCCGGTGATCAGCAAGAAATTTCCCACATACGTTTCCTTTGCCAAATCCGATCTCGGCGATATCCTGGGAAAAGACATGGAGAGCGCCTTGCATTACCGGGCTCATCTATTCTCAACGGTTATGCTAATCAATGACGGTGGTAAACTGGCTGTCCGGAAACTACCGGTCGAAGCCCAGCTTTCAACGGTCAATGGTATCATCGCAAGGGATTTCGACGGTGACAACGTCAAAGACATTCTCATCGCGGGGAACAGGTTCGATGTTGAGGTGGAGACCACCGCCGCCGACGCCTCCCCCGGGTTGTTTTTGAAAGGCCTCGGCAACCTTACGTTCAAGCCTCTTAAGCCTTTTGAGAGTGGATTCTTCGTCCCGTACAACGTCAAAGACCTGCAGGCGATTACTTTGGATAACCACACTGCCATCCTCGTGGGAATAAATAATGAAGCGATGCGTATATTTCGGACACAGAATTCCCGGAAGAACAAATCAATCGCATCCCGGTAAAGGAAAATCGGCCGAAGCATGGGAGAGCGACGATCAAACAGCTGGAGATGTTGAACATGAAGTGGCTTTCTCTGTCAGGTGCGCTTTGCATGCTGGTTCTTGCGGCTTCGCACTGCGGAGACCGCAACGGTGGAAATCGACTTGCCAATTCCACCAGTCGCTACCTGCGTGAGCATGCTGATAATCCCGTCGACTGGTTTGAATGGGGACCGGAAGCCTTTCAGAAGGCAAAAGCCGAAAATAAACCATTATTGATCAGCATTGGGTACGCCGCATGCCACTGGTGTCATGTAATGGAGGAGGAATCGTTTATGGATACGGCTGTCTCGCGTTACATGAATGAAAACTTCGTCTCCATCAAGGTAGATCGCGAACAGCGACCGGATATCGACCAGATATATATTAATGCAGCGCAAATTGTCTCCGGTTCTGCCGGATGGCCATTGAACGCGTTTGCCCTTCCCGATGGCAAACCGTTTTATGCAGGAACGTACTTCCCAAAAGAGCAGTGGATGTATCTGCTTCGTCAAATCAGAGATGCCTATGAAAAAGAAAGGAAGGCGGTAATTTCGCAAGCCGATGCTCTGACGGATGGAGTTCAAAGCTTCGACCTCATCGACGTTGACGCCGCCCGCGAAGGGGAAGCGGACAAAAAGGATTTTCGGGGGTTATTCAAACAGCTGGACGCATCCGTTGACCGCGTGAAAGGAGGACTAAAAGGCGCCCCCAAATTTCCTATGCCTGTCGTTTGGGAGTTTGCGCTGCAACATTATTTCCTGACGGGCGATAAGAAAGCGCTGGAAGCGGTTACCATTACGCTCGATCATTTGGCGCGCGGTGGAATTTATGACCATGTCGGCGGCGGCTTCGCGCGATACGCCACCGATAATGCATGGAAGGTCCCGCACTTTGAAAAAATGCTGTACGATAATGCGCAGCTTGTAAGTCTTTATTCACACGCTTTTCAGCTGACTGGAAATCCTTTGTACAGAGATGTCATAGAGGAGACAATAAGTTTTGTCCACCGCGAGCTGACGGATGAAGAGGGCGGATTTTATTCATCCGTTAACGCGGACAGCGAGGGCGTAGAGGGGAAATTTTATGTATGGAGGGCCGATGAGATTGCTGCGTCTCTCGGAGAAGAAAATGCCCGTTTGTTTATAGACTACTATAATGTTCGGGATTCGGGCAACTGGGAAGACGGAAAGAATATTTTATTTACCAACCGATCGATAGAAGAGTTCAGTCAGGCGCGCCAGGCAGATCCGAACCGGTTGAAGGCCATCCTTGCAGATTACAGGAAACAATTGCTCGCAGTACGCGACCAACGCATTCGACCTTCGACGGACGATAAGGTCATTACGTCCTGGAACGCGCTGATGCAAATGGGTTACGTCGATGCCTTTGCGGCGACTGGACAAAAAGAATATCTCGACCGTGCGCTGAAGAATGCGGATTTTATAAGGCAGGAGATGCTCCGTCCAGATGGAAGTCTATGGCGAAGCTACAGCCATGGCAAATCGGGCGTCAACGCTTTTCTCGACGATTATGCGTTGCTGGCCCGCGCATGGATACGATTGTACGAAGTGACCTTTGATGTTGCGTGGCTGAACCGGGCGCGATCGCTTGCGGACTATGCTATCCGGAATTTTCTTGATCAGCGCACAAAAATGTTCTACTACACATCCGGCCAGTCTGAGGGCCTGGTCGTGCGTACCATGGAGGTCAGTGATCAGGTCATACCGTCATCGAACTCTGTGATGTCGGAGGTTTTGTTACTACTCGGCGACTACTATCAGGATGCGTCGTACGGAGCACGCGCAACGGAGATGCTGGCACGGATCCATGCGGATCGGCTTCCCGGTGCGCCGGCGTATCATGCGAACTGGGCGCGCGTGTCGGCCATCGCCGCCTGGCAGCCGTTTGAAGTGGCCGTTGTCGGCAAAGATGCCCTGGATAAAAGTATCGCCATGCAGCGGAAGTATAATCCCCTCGCGAACTTTTCAGGAGGAACGAGGGAAGATCTTCCCTTGCTCGAAAACAAACTCGCCGACGGCAAGACCGTGATCTACGTATGCCGCAATCGCGTGTGCAAGTTGCCGGTAGAAGATGTCGCGCAGGCGCTGGAGCAGTTACGCAATTTTTGAGTCCGGCATTTCCGGTGCTCTCATGGTCGAGCTGCGCACGACGAGCGTGCTGGGAATCAGCCTCCGCTCCGGTTTGCAGCCGGGATCTTTGATGTGATGGATCAACATTTCTGCTGCCGTCTCGCCCATCTCCTGCGCGGGAAGGTCAATGCTGCTGAGCGACGGTTCCATAAACTCGCCGACCTTTTCGTTATTGAAGCCCATCACCGCTACGTCATTCGGAATTCGCAGCCCCGATCTTTTCAGGACATGCATAATCTCGATCGCCGCCATGTCGTTGATGGCGAAGATCGCATCCGGGAAATCCTTCTGCCTGAGCAATTCGTTTGTGAACGCTTCGATGCTGTTACATCGGAAGTCTGGAAATAACAGCCATGCGGGATTGAAGCTGATGTTGTTTTGCTTCAACGCATCGCGATAGCCGAGCACCCTCTTCGAACTTGTTGAGAGATACTCCGGGCCAGCAAGGATGGCGATCTTCCGGCATCCCTGATCGATGAGATGTTGCGTCGCCTTGAAAGAGACCTCATAGTTATCGGTGACGACCTGGGTAGTTTCCAGCGACTCACAAACACGGTCGAAAAAAACAACCGGTATGTTGCGGTCGAGCAAGGTCATAAAGTGATCGCTGTTTTGCGTTTCTCTTGACACCGAGATGAGTAGACCATCCACGTGGTTGGAGATAAGGGAATCGAGATTTTTCTTTTCGGCCGGGTATGATTCATCCGATTGACATATCACGACATTATAGCCAGCCGCGTTGGCCACGCGCTGTATGCCACCAACTGCACGGGAAAAAAAGGCGTTGCTTGTTTCAGGAATGATGACGCCGATGGTTTGCGTTCTCTGATTCTTGAGATGCAGCGCGATGGAGTTAGGTTGGTAGCGAAGCTTTTCCGCAAGCTCAATGACTTTGCGCCGCGTCTCGACATTCACGTCGTTGCGGTTCTGCAGTGCTCTCGAGACGGTTGATTTCGAGATACCAAGCAGTTTTGCGATTTGCTTTATCGTGACTTGTGAAGCTGGCATAAGGCCCTTATTCTAAAGATAATAAAATTTTTCGTAACCGTTCCCGGGATCGGTCCCGCAAACTCTTTTGCGATAAGGTCTGTAAGAATAAAAAAATCCCCTTAAATTCTATGAAAATTGAACAATCGATTGCGTGAAAATCCTCCGCTCGCAACCCCATCTTTTGTCGTCAACGCCGCCCCTGGGAAAGGGTACCCGCGGCGAGGAAAATATCGACCGCCTCTTCCAGCGTGTCGTCAACGACGACTACTCCGCATTTGAGAAAATATTCCACTCCAACTATCGCTATCTGTGCTACTATTCAAGCCAGTTGGTCGTTTGCCGACATACTGCGGAGGAAATCGTGGACGATGTGTTTTGCAATCTCTGGAGAAACCGCAAGAAGATTCAGGTTAGTTGTTCATTTCGGGCGTATCTGATCACATCGATCCGGAACCGCTCTCTGGATTCATTGCGCAAGGCAAGAGGTATTCGTGTTTATGTTCTTGAGCACGCCCAGTCGGTGGAATGCAAACAATCCATTGCCAGTGATTCACTGATGTATGAAGAGCTGTCGAACCATATTGAACGGGTCGTCGACGATCTACCCGAACAATGCCGCCTCATCTTCAGACTTAGCCGGGAAGATGAGCTTTCGTATAAAGACATCGCCCGCCAGCTCAATATAAGTGTCAAGACCGTCGATACGCAGATCGGCCGGGCGCTGAAGTTTATCCGCAAGAGGCTTGCTGATCACGTCTGAAATTGACCGCTCTTCACAAATCTATCCCTCGGTGTAGGGGACAATTCGGATTCCGGCGTCTTCCCTCTAACCGACAGCACCTCCTGAAGATCCTTTCATTGTACCCTTCAACAGGAAGCGTTTCGGTAACCGCACTATGTCAGAAAGCAAGAGGCCCACGGTGCACGACATCGCCCGGAAGATGAAGCTTACAGCGTCAACTATTTCGCGGGCGCTGAATAATCATCCGAGCATCAGTGACCGCACGAAGAGGTCGGTGCTGAAGATGTCGAAGAAGATGGGCTATCAGCCTCACCGGATAGCCGCAGCCCTGCGCAATGGCAAGAGCCACATCATCGGAGTTATTGTCCCGGTCGCCGACCGCAACTTTTTCGCTTCTATTGTCCGGGGCATCGAAGAGAAGGCCAATCAGGCAAACTACCAGGTAATCATCTGTCAGACGTACGAAGATCCCGCCAAGGAAGAAGCCGCCATCGATGCGCTGCTCAACACGCGCGTCGACGGAATCATCGCATCACTCTCGAAGCGCACGGAGCGTTTCAATCATTTCAGCAAGGTGAGGAGCAAAGGTATACCGCTGATACTCTTCGACCGCACGAGTGACGATCTTGGCGTAAGCCATGTTGTCATAGATGACTACGCTGCGTCTTATAACGCTGTCAAACATCTCGTCGAACAAGGTTGTACAAGAATTGCGCACTTTACCAATGTCGAGCGGATTAACATCTACAAGGAACGACTGCGAGGTTACCGCGCGGCGCTGCGCGATCACGGTATTCCGTTTGAAGAAAACCTGGTTGTGGAAAGCAATCTTCAGCTCGAAGACGGGCGCAGCAGCATGTTATATTTGTTGTCGCAGCAAAAGTTGCCGGATGCGGTCTTTTCATCCAGTGACCTTGGTGCCATCGGGGCGTTGCAGGTCCTGAAAGAGCGCGGTATCCGGGTGCCGCAGCAAGTGGCGCTAATCGGTTTCAGCAATGAGCCGTTTACGATGTTCTGTGATCCACCGCTCACATCGGTCGACCAACACTGCAAGCAGATGGGTCATACTGCATCGGAACTTTTCCTGGAGGAAGTCAGAGCGGGGGCGAATACAAAATTTGTATCGAAGAAGATTGTGTTGATGCCCGAGCTTGTTGTGCGCGCCTCGTCGTTGAGGAGTTGTAAGTTATAGTTTTAAGTTGTAAGTAATGGAGGGGTTAGGGGAGGGACGCGAGGATGGTGCGGGCTTCTTTGATGTAGATTTCGCGGTAGCGGGGTTCGTCGAGATCTTCCTCGTCATCGGGCATGTCAATTTTGCCGTCGATAATAGCGGATAACCTTTTGATCAGATCTTCCCGGCTGAAACTGCTCATGTAGCAATCGTAATAGACGTCCTGCAGGGCCAGCGCTTCGACGCGCGCAGATTCACTCTCCGCATCTTCCGGGTGTATAGCATTCGCCCGTTGCAAATACTTCTGCGCCATTTTGAATTTATCCCACATATCCGATTTATCCCATGGCTACCATTTCACCCTGCCTTTCAACCTGCCTCTCAACCTGCCTTTTAACCTGCCTTTCAACCTGCCTCTCAACCTGCCTTTCAACCTTTTTTTCCCACAGCGCCTCCTTCAAACCCTTCACCTCGCGGAGCACCTGCATGCGGGCCGCGTCGATGTGGCTGGAGTCACCGCCCATCTCAATCGCTGTTATTACCTGTCCAGCGTACTCGTGCGCTTTCGCCTTATCCTGGTCGCGGATCCTGTCATACTCTGCGAGGATGAATTCCTTTTTTTTCGGCGACAATTTTTTTTCTTTCACGGCAGTCGTCAGCGCATCGGATAACGCAGAACTTCCCTTGGTTGCGCACGCCGCCGCGAAGAAGATCATACCGATAATAAAGACAGAGCTTAACCTCATAGAGGGGTCATTTAGTTTTGCGCAAGAATCATCCCCGGAATGGGGTTCAGGACAGGGCAAAAAAGCAAAACCCGTTGCAGTACTGGCCTACAACGGGTTGCGGTCCGGACGGGACTCGAACCCGCGACCTCCTGCGTGACAGGCAGGCATTCTAACCAGCTGAACTACCGGACCTCCCTTGAATGAGGTGCAAAGATAGCTTTGGAAGCGTTTTATCCAACATTTTCAGAAAAACATTTTGCCGCAACCTATCCCTGGAGCGCCTCAGCCCAAAATCTGAAGGAACGCTCACTTTTCGGGAACGATTTTTTCATGCCTGTCGCTAAAAAGCTGGCAATGGAAGAAGGAAAATTCAACAGGCTGTCATTAAACGAGCGCGCGAGCATCGTGTGGCGCAAAGGGAGGTTCGTAGACTCAGTCATCTACAACAACTATTGCCTCATGCTATACAGCGTTAACCGGCAGTTTGTGGAATTGTATCTCGACCTGAAGTCCAACTCGATCGTCTGGATCAGCATGGCCAACGAATACGACCTAGCAAAATACCTGGACGATATCAAGATCGAAGTATAAAAAAAAAGCCCGCCACGGATGGCGAGCTTTTCAGGTATAGGTAGTAGGGTTTAAGAATATCTTTCAGCGAATCTTTCGTCGCACATTACATCCCGGGCCTGCTCCGCAAATGGTTGATGAAATCCATCAGGAGACCGATCACGGTCATTGATCCGACGAATGTCAAGAATAATCCGGTTCGCTCCTGGTGGTTCGACAACGCGTCGACACCTGCATATATCATCGCCAGCACACATATAAACGCCAGCACAAACACGAACCATTTTTTCATCAAAGCAGGGTTTATGAAAACAGTATGCGAAGATAGAAGAGCAAACGAATGGAAAAGGGTGAAAAACGCTGAGGAAGTCACACGCGAGAAAAAATTTTGATTTTGACAAAATTCCGCCACACGACTGGCGACGGGCCGGCTGGTTCAACGATGGACGTAGTCAATCCCATATTAAAGCGCTTTTAAAAGGGCTGATTTGTAATTTCTGTTAATTTTGTGCTTCCTTTAACGTAAAACCATGAGCCTTTTGGATTTCGAAAAACCTATCGCGGACCTTGAAGCCAAGCTGAATGACATGAAGCATTTGGCCAAGGGCAGTGATAAGGACGTCCAGGCAGCCATTAAAGCGCTGGAAAAGAAGATCTTAGAACTCAAGAAAGAGACTTTCGAAAACCTCACGGGCTGGCAGCGCGTCCAGCTTTCCCGCCACCCGGAAAGGCCCTATACCCTGGATTACATATACGAGATCACCTCCGATTTTGTGGAGCTTCACGGCGACCGGACTGTAGCGGATGACCGCGCCATGGTCGGGGGATTGGGCACGATCGATGGCAAGACCTTCATGCTCATCGGCCAGCAAAAAGGGCGAAATACCAAACAACGTCAGCAGCGCAATTTCGGCATGGCCAATCCCGAAGGCTATCGCAAAGCGCTACGACTGATGAAGATGGCGGAAAAATTCAACAAGCCCATCGTCACATTTATCGATACCCCAGGAGCATACCCCGGCCTCGAAGCGGAGGAACGCGGACAAGGCGAGGCGATCGCCCGGAATCTGAAGGAAATGTTCACGCTGACAGTACCCGTCATTTGTATCATCATTGGCGAAGGAGCTTCCGGCGGTGCCCTTGGAATTGCCATCGGCGACCGTGTCCTCATGCTTGAAAACACGTGGTATTCGGTTATCTCGCCCGAGTCGTGTTCTTCCATCCTCTGGAGAAGCTGGGACTACAAGGAACAGGCTGCCGAAGTGCTGAAATTGACCGCCCGCGATATGCTGGATCAGAAGCTGATCGACGGCATCATTCGCGAGCCGCTCGGCGGCGCCCACACCGATGTGAAATGGATGGCCAGCGAAGTAAAGAAAGCCATCCTCGAACAAACGGAAGCCCTGCACCAACTCACAGCGGAACAACGCATTCAACAACGTATCGACAAATTCTGCTCCATGGGAGTGGTGAAGGAAGGAGCGACGAAATCGAAGGTGGCGAGTGGTGAGTAGTGAGTGGTGAGTGGTGAGTGGTGAGTGCGGTCTCAGCGGGTTGGTGGAATGATCTTCTTTGGTGCGGCTTCTCTTCGTGAGACGTCAGACGTGAATCGTGGTGGGTGCCACTCATCGTTTATCTGTTTAACACAGGTGCTGCGCCACTCAAAAAGACAGTAAATAGTGCAATTTGATAGCTTTATATACCATGCTCACGCTTTCGCAACCTGCCTGCCGGCGCGCGGGGCAAAACTCCGGCAGGCAGGCTCACTACTCACCACTCACTACTCACTACCGACGCGCGTGCCTTCGCTCGAACTTCCTGAAGGTCTTAAGAGTCTACTTCGTATCACTATTGGACTTGCCCGAAGAGCGAACTAGAACGACGATATCGCAAAAACCTTCAGGAAGTTTCCCCAGTCACCTCTCACTACTCACCACTCAGCACTCACCACTCACGATTGACGATGAAACTACACGTAATCAACACCGGTCTCTTCAAGCTTGACGGAGGTGCGATGTTCGGCGTCGTTCCCCGCTCAATATGGCAGCGAACCAATCCACCTGACGAAAATAATCTGTGCTCCTGGGCTATGCGTTGTCTTCTGATCGAAGATGGTGACCGGCTGATCCTTATCGACAACGGCCTCGGCGACAAGCAGGATGCGAAATTTTTCAGTTATTACTACCTCCACGGAGACGACTCGCTGGTGAAGTCGATACACGCCGCAGGATTCTCGGAAGACGACATTACCGATATGTTTCTGACGCACCTGCATTTTGATCATTGTGGAGGCGGCGTCCGCTATGAAGGCGATAAGCTGGCCCTTACATTCCGGAATGCCACTTACTGGTCGAACGAAGATCACTGGCACTGGGCTACAAATCCCAACCCCCGTGAGAAAGCGAGTTTCCTCAAAGAAAACATTCTGCCGATAAAAGAGAGCGGTCAATTGTCTTTTGTGAATCCGGGCCAGCCGTCTCCTTTTGGATCGTTCGACATCTTTTACGCATCCGGGCACACAGATAAAATGATGATACCCCGGATCCGCATGGGTGATCGCGTGCTCTGCTATGTGACGGACCTGCTTCCGTCCGTCGGCCATATTCCGTTGCCTTATGTAATGGGATATGACACCCGACCCCTCATCACCATGGAGGAAAAGGAAAAATTTCTCAATGAAGCTGCGGACAACGGATATGTGTTATTTTTTGAGCATGATCCCGTGAACGAGTGTTGTACCGTCAAGCGAACGGAACGCGGCGTACGGCTCGACCGCGCCTTCCCCCTTTCCGATTTGCTGTAACGTCGTTCCTAAGGGACACCGCGCTTGCGTTGTTAAGCGGCTCTGCGAAACCAGGCTCGCCCGAGTGCTCGTATGAATTACATTCGTAAGTTAGCGTCATGAAAATTGGTCTCGTATTAAGTGGCGGTGGGGCGCGGGGTATATCTCACCTGGGAGTGATCAAAGCGCTCGAGGAGTTTGGCGTCAAGGCGGATTTCATTTCCGGCACCAGTGCCGGCTCCGTTATAGGCTGTTTGTACAGTTATGGTTACTCCCCTGACGAGATACTGAAGATGATTCAGGCGACCAGCTTCTTCCGGTCGTTGAGACTGGCATGGACGTGGACCGGCCTGCTTTCGTTCGACGGACTTCGCGAAGCGCTCCTGAAGTATATGCCGGAAAACGATTTTAGTATTTTGAAAATACCCGTCACGCTTGCATTGACCGAGATCAGGCGGGGCAGGATCGAATACGTGTCACAGGGCGAACTCATGACACCTATCCAGGCATCGTGTTCCGTGCCTGCGGTCTTCAAGCCCGTTCAATACCGCGGCGGCATCTATGTCGACGGCGGGATCCTCGATAACCTTCCGGTCAAGGCTATTCATGACAAATGTGATTTTATCATCGGCTCGCACTGCAACTTCATTGCGAACGAGTTCGACATCAAGAATTTCCGGAACGTGATTGAGCGCAGCCTACTGATGGCCATCAGTGGCAATACGATGATCAGCAAGTCGCTTTGCGATGTGCTCATTGACCCGCCGGATGTAGGACTTTACAGCGGTTTCGATCTGGCAAAGGCGGCGGAAATTTTCGAGATTGGCTATCAGTACACGAAGCGTAATTTTACCCGCGATCAATTTCCCGTATGACATCGGAGGACGACCCATTCAGACAGCAGATACTTCAGGGAATTCCATCGGAACTTCCGGAGCCCTTGCCTTTTGATCCGTCGGTCAACCATGCTCCCCGCCGCAAGGACATCCTGACAGCCGCGGAAAAAAAGCTCGCCGTAAGAAACGCGCTGCGCTATTTTGAACCACGCCATCACGAAATTCTGGCTCGTGAGTTTTATGACGAGCTCATCCGCTACGGGAGGATCTATATGTATCGCTTTCGTCCCCGGTATGAGATGTACGCGCGGCCTCTCGCGGCTTATCCCTTTGAGTCGGTGCAGGCTGGCGCTGTCATGCTGATGATACAGAACAACCTCGACCCCGCCGTTGCGCAGCATCCGCATGAGTTGATAACCTATGGAGGAAATGGTGCCGTATTTCAGAACTGGGCTCAGTATCTGCTGACGATGCAATACCTGGCCCGACTGGGCGACGACGAGACACTGCATATGTATTCGGGACATCCTATGGGTGTATTCCCATCCTCGCCGGAAGGGCCCCGGGTTGTTGTCACAAACGGCATGATGATTCCAAATCACTCGACGCCCGACGACTGGGAGCGATATAACGCACTGGGCGTGACGCAATACAGCCAGATGACCGCGGGATCGTACATGTACATCGGCCCACAGGGAATTGTTCATGGTACGACGATTACCCTGCTGAACGCGGGCCGGAAAATATCGTCCGCGGGACTTACCGGAAAATTATTTGTGTCGTCAGGGCTGGGAGGGATGAGTGGGGCCCAGCCGCGGGCAGCCCGGATCGCAGGATGCATCTCGGTTGTGGCCGAAGTTAACGACAAGGCTACGCGCAAGAGGCACGCGCAGGGATGGGTTGACGAGGTCATCGCCGACCCGCAAACGCTTACCGCGAGAATCCAGCGCGCGAAAGATCGCAGCGAAGTCGTTTCCATCGCCTACCAGGGAAATGTGGTCGATGTTTGGGAGACGCTGGATGCAGCGGGGATTTATGTTGACCTCGGCTCGGACCAGACATCCCTTCACAACCCGTGGGCTGGTGGTTATTATCCCGCCGGCATGACCTTCGAAGAATCCAATCGCATGATGGCGGAGGCACCCGATCTTTTCCGCGAACGCGTGCAAGCTTCCCTCCGCCGACATGCTGCCGCAATCAACCTTCACACTTCACGCGGGACTTACTTCTTTGACTATGGAAACGCCTTCCTGCTCGAGGCATCGCGTGCGGGCGCCGACGTGATGGCAGAGGACGGATTGCGTTTCAGGTATCCTTCCTATGTAGAGGATATCATGGGTCCGTTGTGCTTCGATTTCGGCTTCGGACCGTTCCGTTGGATATGCGCCTCCGGAAAGGAGGAAGACCTCGCTGCGACAGACGAAATTGCGGGACGAGTGTTGGAGGATATCTTGAGAGATGCTCCCGCGGAGATTCACAGTCAGCTTTCCGACAATATACATTGGATCAGGGAAGCGCGAAACAACAACCTGGTCGTCGGCTCAAAAGCGCGCATTCTCTATGCCGATGCGGAGGGACGGATGCGGATCGCACTCGCCTTCAATGACGCGATCGCCCGGAAGAAGATCGGCCCGGTGATCCTGGGAAGAGATCATCACGATGTTTCCGGAACGGATAGCCCATTCCGCGAGACTTCCAACATTTACGATGGCTCGCAATTCACGGCCGACATGGCGATTCAAAATGTCATTGGCGATGCGTTCCGCGGAGCCAGTTGGGTGTCCATCCACAACGGGGGAGGAGTAGGCTGGGGCGAGGCGATCAATGGAGGATTTGGTATGGTATTGGATGGTAGCCGGGGGTGTGACAGGCGAATTGTGAACATGATGCACTTTGACGTTTACAACGGCCTGGCGCGCAGAGCGTGGGCGCGCAACAAAAACGCGGTTTTCGCCGTTGAACGTGCAATGCGCGAGACGAGCGCGTTTCGTGTTACGCTACCAAACGCTGTTAACGACGACTTATTGGATGCCACAATCGGTTAGGCGTTAAACTTTTCCCGGTCATTATTCATTCAATACATTTGCGCCAAAACAAAAAACCAAACAAATGAACAAGTCTATTATTGCCTTATTTTTAATGACCATGGGAGTAACCGCTGCACAAGCCCAAACGTCGTCGGGCGACATGATGGTAGGGGGTGGATTCGAGTTCAGCTCGGTTTCCTACCAGGCGGGAAGCGCCAACGATGAGAACCGGTTCAGTTTCACGCCTTCTTTCGGGTACTTTGTCAGCGACAACCTTGCCGTAGGCGCTTCACTTACGCTGAGCAGTGAGCGCGATGGAACGGGAGCCGGCAAGACCGTGCGCAGCTCTTTCGGCCTCGGTCCTTTCGCGCGGTATTACATCTTTACATCAAACGAAAAATTCGGATTTTTCGGACAGGCGCAGCTGAGCTTTTCTTCAGGCAAGACCGACCCTCCGGCGGGAAACGTCAGGAGGAACAACGCAGTCTCGTTTGCACTCTCTCCGGGCATGGCTTTTTTCTTCAATGAACATTGGGCGGTGGAATTTGCCTTCCGGGGATTTGTGTTTTCATCAACAGATCCGGACACTGATACTGATAACGACAAGTACAGCGTTGTACAATTTGGAGTACAGTCGTTTTCGCCAAGCCTCGGGTTTCGTTACCACTTCTGAAAACTTAATCTGATCATATGAAAACAAAACTTGCAGTAATAATGTGTATGGTCCTGGGAACGGTGCAGTATGCCCATTCGCAGGCTCAGCTCGCGATCGGCATCAAGGCCGGACCTAACTTCGCCAACATTGATACCAAGTCATCTCTGTCGGAGAACTACAAAAGCCGCGCAGGATTTCACGGCGGAGCTTTCGTGCTGATCAAGGCTTCGAAGATCGGTATTCAGCCGGAAATAATATTTTCGCAGCAGGGATCCAAGGTGAGGATCAACAACGACAACTTCGAGTCGAACTTCAGTTATGTGAATATTCCCGTCATCCTGAAACTGTATACAGTAGCGGGGATCAATATTCAGGTGGGACCGCAGTTCGGCTTTGTAACGAACGCCGAGACACCGGTGCAGGATCAGTTGAATCCCGGGAGCTACAAAGTGGAGGATGTAAAAGACAAGATGAAAAGCAGCGATTTTACGGTAGCACTTGGACTTGGCTGGGATCTTCCGTTCGGGCTTACCGTTGATGCGCGGTATAACATGGGAGTATCCAAGCTATTTAAAGACGCCCCCACTCAACCCACAGAAGACGCAAAGAATCAGGTTTTTCAGCTGTCTGTCGGTTATAAGCTGATCAAGCTGGGTAAATAGGTCCCTGAGGAGGTTACTTTTTGAAGATCCGGAGCATCAAACTCCGGATTTTTTTGGCAGACCGCACATATGTAGCATAGCCATACCGTTGGTCCGGTGCTTTTTACGTTATTTGCGATTGATCTGAAATATTCCGAACTTAACAACTATAATAAACCCTTTAACAACATGAAAAAATCATTTTTTACGCTCACCCTCATTGCTTTTTGTGCTTATGGAGCTTTGGCCCAGGGCATCAGTGGTGGCCTCAAGGTTGGGGCTAACTTTGCGAACATGAAATTTGACAGCGACTTCGGCGGCGTCTCATTCGACGCAAGAACCAGTTTCCATTTTGGCGGCTACCTGAATCTCGGTGTTTCGGAAACGTTCAGCATCCAGCCTGAACTGTTGTACAACAGCGTTGGTGCCAAGATCGATGACGATGCGTTGAAGGCCAATTACCTGTCAATTCCGATCATGATCCAGTACAATCCGGTGCCGGTATTTAACATCCACGCCGGTCCTCAGGTCGGTTTCCTTTTGTCGGCTAAGGCTGACGATGGAGACGAGTCAGTAGACGTTAAAGACCAATACAAGGGACTGGACCTCGGTGTTGGTATTGGTGCTGGTGTGAACCTCCCTATGGGACTGGGCATTACAGCGCGCTACGTCTTAGGACTTGCCAACATTATGGATGATGGTGATCTGGATGTAGCAGATGTTACAGTAAAAAATACTGCGTTCCAGGTATCTGTCAGCTACAAACTTTTTGGAGAGTAACAGATTATCTTAAGAAACGACAAAAGGCCGCCCTCATCGGGTGGCCTTTTTTTGTGGCATTGCTTGCCCAGGGCTTCTGGCTTTTAGATGGCGTCCGCGTCGGGCTGCTCTAGTCTACTACTATCAGGTAATAATTTTTCTTTCCCTTCTGCGCGAGGAGGTATTTGCCCTGTAATAGGTCGAAGTCCGGCTTCGCGTTCGGATCGCCGACTTTTTGTTTGTTGATGCTCACGCCACCGGCCTGGACCATTTTCCGCGCCTCGCCTTTGGAAGGAAAAATAGCGCTGCCCGTGAGCACGGCCAACAGATCGAGAACGTTTGCTGTGGCCTCATACGCGGACCGTTCGATCTTCACCTGCGGCACACCTTCAAATACCGCGAGCAGCGTATCTTCATCCAGGCTCGCCAACTCATCCGTAGTTGAATTTCCAAAAAGAATGTTGCTCGCCTTTATGGCGCTGTCGTAATCGGATTCCGAGTGCACGCGGATGGTAATGTCTTTCGCCAGAACCTGTTGCAACTTCCGCAGATGCGGAGCTTGCTGATGCTCCGCCGCGAGCGACTCAACTTCTTCGCGACTCAGCTGCGTGAAAATCCTGATGAAGTTCAACGCGTCCTCATCGGATACATTGAGCCAGTACTGATAAAACTTGTACGGTGATGTCTTCTTCGGATCCAGCCAGATGTTTCCGCCCTCGCTTTTTCCGAATTTAGTTCCGTCTGCTTTCGTGATCAGCTTCGTCGTGATGGCGTAAGCATCGCTGTCGCTCTTGCGGCGAATCAGTTCCGTGCCGGTCACGATGTTTCCCCACTGATCAGACCCGCCCATCTGCACCTTGCAGTTCTTGTGTTTGTTCAACCAGTAAAAGTCGTAACCCTGAACGAGCTGGTAAGTAAATTCTGTAAAAGACAGCCCGCTCTCGAGGCGCTTTTGCACCGAGTCTTTCGACATCATGTAATTCACCGTGATATGCTTGCCGACATCGCGGATGAAGTCCAGAAATTTAAAATCCCGGAACCAGTCAATATTGTTCACCATCTCCGCGGCATTGCTGCCCGAAAAATCCAGGAATTTCTCCAATTGCTTTTTCACGCAGCTTTCATTGTGCCGCAGAACCTCTTCCGACAACAGGTTGCGCTCCGCCGATTTTCCCGATGGATCGCCTACCATCCCGGTTGCACCCCCGACGAGGGCGAAAGGCTTGTGCCCCGACACCTGGAAATGAAGCAGGGTCATGATCTGCGTCAGGTGGCCGATATGCAATGAGTCGGCCGTCGGATCAAACCCGATATAGCCCGCTGTGGATTCCTTCATTAACTGCTCTTCGGTCCCGGGCGTGATGTCGTGCAACATCCCCCGCCACCGGAGCTCCTCAACAAAATTCTTCATCTCGTATCAATTGCCTCCAGCTTAGCTGGATAATCGGCAAAGATATTAAATGCGGTTTAATACAGGTTAAATGCAGGTTGAAATGCGAGTTAAAAGACAGGTTAAATGCAGGTTAAATGCAGGTTAAATGCAGGTCTAATGCAGGTTAAATACAGGTCTAATGCAGGTTAAATACAGGTTTAATGCAGGTTAAATACAGGTTTAATTCCGGTTGAGAACCTGTATTTCAACTTGCATTTAAACCTGCCTTTCAACCTGCCTTTTTACCTGCCTTTCAACCTGCATTTAAACCTGCCTTTAAACCCGCATTAAACTGCCTTTCAACTGCTTTCAACCGGTAAGCACCACCGGCGTAACCCCAATAGTCTCCACCTCTATATTCCGCGAGGGGGCCACATGCGCGCGGAAATCGTGGATGATCTCCAACACGTCATAGTCAATGTGCAGAGAGTGCGAACCGTCGATCACTACCCGTGAGTTCGGTGGCAGTTCATCCAGTCGTGCCTGGATGCTCGCTTTGTTGAGGAAGGTGACTTCCTCTGACAGCAGAAGGGTGATCGTCTCACGCTGTTGATGTTGCTCCTGCTTATAGCGGTATGAGTGCTTGTAGTTTTTTCGAAGAATATAAAAAATAGCCACCGCCATTCCGATTGCAATGCCTTTCAGCAGATCGGTCAACAGAATACCGATGACGGTCGACATGAATGGGATGAACTGTTCGTGCCCGAGCCGGAACATGCTCCGATAGAGACTGAGCTTCGACAATTTATACCCCACCATCAAAAGGATCGCAGCCAGGCTCGCCAGCGGAATGAGATTCAAAAACTGCGGAATGAAATAAGCCGCTGCCAGAAGAATCAAACCATGCGTCATCGCCGACACTTTGCTCTTCGAGCCGGCGTTGATATTCGCGGAGCTTCGCACGATCACCTGCGTGATAGGAAGTCCGCCGATCAATCCGGCGACCATGTTCCCGACTCCCTGGGCTTTCAGTTCGCGGTTGGTGGGCGTTGTGCGTTTCAACCGATCGAGTTTGTCCGTAGCTTCGACGCAGAGCAATGTTTCCAGGCTGGCTACGAGCGCGATAGTACCCGCGACAACGTACACCTGCGGGTTGCCAAGCGCGGAAAAATCCGGTAAGCGGAAAAATCCTACGAACTGCGAGGCGCTATCCGCTACGGGAAGCTGCACCAAATGCTCTTCTGCCAGCACCCAGGCCGGCTTGAAAAATATCATCAGGTAGTTCAATAATATCCCCGCCGCCACGACGAACAGGGCTCCGGGTAGAAATTTAAACACCGCGAATCTTTTCAGGAAGGGTCTTTCAAAAAGGATCAGCAAGCCGAGCGAAATGATGCTGATGATGACGGCCGCCGGACTGATTCCCTCAATCGCGTAGAGGATTTCGTTGAAGGTATTGTGACCATCCATCTGGCTCATTGCCTGGTCGCCCATGAAATCCTTATCGTATCCCAGGGCATGCGGTATTTCTTTCAATATCAACGTGAGACCGATCGCCGCCAACATACCTTTGATGACAGACGAGGGGAAATAATATCCGATAATACCGGCGCGCACGTACCCGCCAATCAGCTGGATGAGACCTGCGAGGAAAGTCGCGAGCAAGAGGGCCTCGAAACTGCCGAGGCTTTCAATCGCAGACAACACGATGACGACCAGACCCGCGGCGGGGCCCGAGACGCCAACGTGTGAACCGCTGAGCCATCCGACGATGAGCCCGCCGATAATCCCTGCTATCACACCTGAGAACACAAGATCCGGGCGGCCCGTAGATGCCAGGCCGATTCCTAAACACAATGGCAAGGCCACAAGAAAGACCACCACACTTGCCGACAAATCATCCTTGATTCCCCGGAAATAATTAGATGTTGATTGCATGTTTCTCAGACTTCTATTCCTGCCAGTACCCTTGCTGAAATGTTATAGATCTTTGGAAGCCGTGACTTGCAGTGAAGGCTCACTTTCAGATCTTCGATGATGCCGGTCCGCACGTCATAGACCCATCCGTGAACCATGGGAAGATCGCGCGTCCGCCATGCGTTCTGGATGATGGAAGTCTTTGAAAGATCAAAGACCTGCTCGATGATATTGAGCTCTACAAACCTCCTGAGCCGTTGTTCCTTGTTTCGGATGCCGTCGAGTTCTTCACTGTGGAGCCGGTAGACGTCCTTGATATGCCGCAACCAGTTGTCGACCAGGCCGTGTTGCTGGTTTGACATCGCGGCCGCGACGCCTCCGCAGCCGTAGTGACCGCAGACGATGATGTGTTTCACCTTCAGAATGTTGACCGAATAATCCAGTACGCTGAGGAGATTCATATCCGAGTGTATCACCATGTTGGCGATGTTCCGGTGAACGAAAATATCTCCTGGGTTCTTGCCGGTAATTTCGGTGGCGGGCACGCGGCTGTCCGAGCATCCGATCCACAATACTTCCGGGCTTTGGCCCTTGGCGAGCCGTTCGAAGAACAGTGGATCCTGGCGAAGTTTCTCCTTGACCCATCGTTTATTTCCGGCAAGCATTTCCTTATATGATTCCATAAAATTTATCAATGTTAAGTGGTGAGGCGTTCATTCCCGGGGGAATGTGAACGCGAACTGAAAGATCACGTCAGCGGGTATTAAACCGCCAGTTGGATCTGATTGAAAAAGGGCACTCAGAAAGAGGCCTAGGAAATGTCGGAAGTAAAGTCGGGGGGAGGGGAGAACGTTTCGGAATGGTCAGCGTGGCGATAGTGGTCCTCGCTGTCAGAGTAGATTTTGCTGGCGATGAGGAACAGGGATGAGTGTCGCAAGAGGAGTTTATCGCCGATGAGCGGGAAGATCTTTTGCGGTGCATCGCCCCCCGTAGAATGTGAGTCGCGCTCTTCTTCAAGCCCGCCATTGAGGACAAGATTACAGACATTCTCAATCATCTGCTTGTCCTGGAAATTCAGCAGGCAAACTTCTGCCAGGAAGAAGCTCATGTTGAGAAATACAATCCCGGTAAAGAGACTGAAGATCCTGGTGACGGTTTGGTGTCGGCAGAGCATCATCTGGCCAAAAATACGTTAAATTTTAGAATTGGTTTCAAATTGCCGTTATTGACGGGTCAAAATAGAAGTCTTTTTATAACCACTGTCCGTTTGAACCCCTCCAGCCCGCACGATATGAAACAGCCTGATGCACTGAAAATGGTTGCCGATTTTCACACGACTTTTAAGCACCCGATCCTGCCCCAACCTGGCATCCCCTCCGAAGATCGCTGCAAGTTAAGGGTCGCCCTGATCGCCGAGGAATTGAAGGAACTGGAAGAGGCTATCCGCGACCGCGACATCGTCGAGATTGCGGATGCCCTGTGCGATATACAGTATGTGCTCTCAGGGGCCATCCTGGAGTTTGGTCTCGCCGGGAAATTCAAAGATCTGTTCGAGGAAGTACAGCGTTCAAACATGAGCAAAGCGTGTATATCAGAGGAAGAAGCGCAAAAGACTGTTGAACATTACCGGCAAAAAGATGGTACCGAGTGTTATTACCGCCAGGAGGGGGACAAATGGCTCGTCTACCGCAAATCCGACAATAAGACGATCAAATCCGTCGGCTACAGTCCGGCAAACCTGGGGCGTTTCCTCGACCCTTAGACAGCCAACCCGGACGCCTAGCCGAGGGAATTTATGGTCACCCAGTACCGAAAGGCGATGAGGGCCCGGTCTAGTTTGGAGAGTTTTGCCAGGTCGCGTTTGCTGTATCGCGGCAGGATCCATTTATTGATCCGGGCAAGGGCTTTAAACAGTGATTTTTTCATGGCATTCCTTATAAATGGCATTCCGTATAAAAGGCACCCGCTTAAATCGTTTTAATTTTTATATTTAACTCCCATTAAACCAAAAGTATGGAAAATATTCAGTCCGGTTCTTTTCTCGACGTATGGCATCAACTTATGCTCTGGGGCGCCTTTTTGATGTTCGCCGCGGCAATTGCCACGTTTCTGTTTCATCAAATTAAAGTTGCTTCAATCGGCACATACAAGGGCAAGTATGATTACATCAGCCGTCGGGAGATCAAGAACTTCGAAATAGTCTTTGTATTCATAGCCATAGGCTGCGCGTTGCTGATCAACCGGTATGGGATGGACAAGCTCGACCAAATGGGTATATGGTTCTATGTTCGGCTTTTCATGGCCTTTGCGGGCGGAACTCTGGTTGCTTATGTGGCTTTCCTTATCCTGGAATATTACTACCCCACCCGCCTGGACAAGCGATTGAAGAAATGGCGCTACATGCCGCGTATAAATCCGAAGAATGGCAACAAGATGCGCCTGCTCGCCGAGCATGAAGAAGACGTTCACCTGGACGAGGGTATGCGCGCGGAAGAAGACGTATTTTCCGTCGATTACGACGTGTGGTTTGACGAGCAAACCAGTGATGTATTAGTGGAAAAATACCCCGGTCACATCCAGGCCCTGCAGTGCGGAAGTTGCGGATTTTTCACTTTGAAGGTAGTACGGGAAGAAATTACCCAAAAACCCACCTTGAACAGCCCCGGCGAACTGATCAAACACTACGAGTGTTCTTACTGCAAATCGGTGCGGGCAACCGCCTTTAAGATTTCCAATATGGAAGGGGAGGATTTCAAGCACGAAAAACACACCTTCCACAAGGAAAAGAGCACGGTTGTGGTAAAGGTGGAAATTAAATCCCCCGAAGGCGGCTCGAAATTCTTCGAATTTGGTGATTTGGGGCAGGCACAGAAATTCCTGAGTGAAATCGAGGAAAGCGAAAAACAATAGGTACAATCCTTGCTTTGGTTCCCTAAAACCCGCCAGCCGTTAACCATCCTAACCCAGGATCATGTTTTTACGTTTGGTACGAAGACTAATATTTTATGAATCGGATAACTAATGTAATCCTTGCCGGATTGATCGTGTGGAGTGCGCAGGCTTCGGTACCGGGCGACACAACGGAACTGAAACCCAAACCGGTTTATGGGAAGGAGGCCAAAGTGGTTTCCTTTATTCTTGATAACAATCATTACCGGAGGATTGCTCTGAACGACTCGTTGTCTTCCGTCATCCTGGATGAGTACGTGGAGTCGCTCGACAACAACAAGACTTACTTCACCGCTGCCGACATCGCCAGCTTTGATAAGTACCGGTATCGCATCGACGACCTGACGCGGTCTGAAAATGTAGAACCCGCCTACGAGATTTACCGCGTGTTCAAAAAGCGATTTGATGAGCGGATGGACTATGTGCTTACGAAGCTTATTTCGGAAAACTTTGATTACACCAAAGACGAATACTACGAAACAGACCGGACGAAAGCTCCCTGGGCGAAGAATGCCGCTGAACTCAACGATATCTGGCGCAAGGTAATCAAGCACCAGGCATTGAGTCTGAAGCTCGCGGGCAAGAAGCCGGAGGACATACAGAAAACACTGAAAGAGCGTTACGAGCGACTGGTTAAGACGTATACCCGGGACGTTAATTCCGAGGACATCTTCAGCATGTATATGAACTGCATCACGGAGTCCTACGATCCTCACACGAACTACATGTCACCTTCCATGGCCGACCGGTTCAAGCAGAGCATCAGTCTTTCGCTGGAGGGAATTGGAGCCCGGCTTCAAACGGAAAATGATTACACCAAAGTTGTGGAGATCCTGCCGGGTGGCCCCGCCGAAAAGAGCAAACTGATCAAGGTCAATGACCGCATCGTCGCAGTCGGCCAGGGAGCGGATGGCGAGATGGTCGATGTGATAGGCTGGCGAATAGACGACGTGGTAAAACTGATCAAAGGACCGAAAGGCACCAAGGTTCGATTGGGAATTCTTCCCGCGGAAACGGGAGTCTCCGGACCGATGAAAGAATTTGTGTTAGTGCGTGATAAGATCAAGCTGGAGGACCAGCAAGCTAAGAAGCAGATGATTAACTACACAAAGGATGGCAAGACTATGAAACTTGGCGTCATCACGCTGCCAAGCTTCTACATGGATTATGATGCCTATCAAAAAGGCGACCCTAATTACAACAGCACCACACGCGATGTTCAGCGCCTCGTGAAGGAACTTCAGCGGGAGGGCATGGATGGGCTCGTGCTCGATCTTCGGAACAATGGTGGCGGATCACTGGCGGAAGCCATTGACCTCACCGGCATTTTTATCAAGAACGGCCCTGTAGTACAGGTCAAGAATTCGGCGAACAAGATCGAGGTTGCCAGTGATGATGATCCGAGCATCGCTTACAGCGGACCCCTGGTGGTTCTCACCAACCGGTTTAGTGCCTCGGCCTCCGAGATCTTCGCAGGTGCCATACAGGATTACAGCCGCGGCGTAGTGGTGGGCGAGTCCACCTACGGAAAAGGTACCGTTCAGACCGTTATTGATCTCGGCAAGTTCATCAACGATCCCGACGGTGACGTCGGCCAGTTGAAACTAACCTTCCAGAAGTTTTACCGTGTGACCGGAAGCAGCACCCAGCACAAAGGAGTGATGCCGGATATCAAGCTGCCCACTGCCCTGGATCCGGAGCAGTACGGAGAAAGCTCCCGGCCGAGTGCATTGCCCTGGGATGAGATCCGCGGCACGCTTTATCAAAAAACACCCGTGATCAACAGCCGTGTGATCGCAGGGCTGAACAAGGAGTACAACCACAGGCTGAAGACGGATGCCACGCTGAGCCGCTTTGTCGATTCGACAGCGGTTGCACGTCAGAACATGAAAGACACCCGCGTCTCCCTGAATGAAGCCGTCAGGAAAAAGGAGATGGAAGAAGCGCAGAAACGCGCGGACGATGCCAGGCTTAACACCAAGATCGTAGGGAAAGAGCAACCGGTAACCAGTAACCTGAACGAGCTGAGCGACGAATATCTCCGTGAAGGTTTGTTTGTGCTCGGAGACCTGATCAATTCCAAAATAGGCTAGCCGGTAGCTTCCCCGATACATTGTGTACAACTTTCTGAAAGTATTTCCACTTGCAGGAAGTTGTACACAATCATTTCCCGTCCAGGCTATTTTCCGCAGACCATTTTATTACTTATTTTGAAGCCTTTAATGTTACCGCATGAGTGAAGAACTTCTGAAGGCGATCATCCAATTGTTTGCTATCGTTGCGCGTGAACGCATAACGGAGACCGAGCGGATGAACGTCAAGGAATTTCTCAGCCTTCATCTCAACCGCGATGCCACTACATATTACCTGAAGCTGTTCGACGAGTTCGTGCAGAGTCACCGCATCGAATCACAGCAGGACCTCAGCACCCTCGACGTGGAAACGCAGCAGTTCGTGGATGATTGGGCGAAGATCATGCAGATTGTGAAGCAGGTGAACCAGGCCCTGACCATGCAGCAAAAGATGGTCATGGTGGTCAAGATAATCGAGCTGGTTCACTCGGAACGCGATCTTTCTGACCGGCAGGGAAACCTTATATTTTACATCGGCCAGGCCTTGAAGATTCCCAAGCCTGACATGCAGGCGCTGAAGGTCTTTGTCACAGGGCAGGACATTGACGAGCTGGCTTCCCGCAACGTTCTGATCGTCGATGAGGGGTCGGATGAAAAACCATATCCGGGGCCGCGTATCGTCGAGAAAAATCTCACAGGGTTGATCGCTATCCTCCGGTTGCCCGATGCGGAAACCTATTTTATCAAGTACCTCGGCATCACCACGCTCTATCTCAACAGCCAGCTGCTGAAGAGCCGTCGCGTTGATATTTTCCCCACGGGCAGTACGATTCGTGGCAACAAGATCGAAACGATTTACTACAGCGATGTCGTCGGCAAGTTCCTGACCGGTGAGAGCAGAACGCATATAACCTTTACCGCGGATCATCTCTTCTTCCACTTTCGCAGCGGAAGGGCCGGCCTTCAGAATGTGAACATCGCTGAGCAGGGCGGCAAACTCATCGGGCTCATGGGCGCGAGCGGTTCGGGAAAGTCCACTCTCCTCAACGTTCTCAACGGCAGTGAACGACCGTCGAGCGGAAGAGTGCTCATCAACGGGATCGATATTCATCAGGAACCGGATAAAGTACGCGGCGTGATCGGCTATATTCCGCAGGACGACCTCCTCGTGGAAGATCTCACCGTCTTTGAGAACCTTTATTACGCGGCGCGTCTTTGCTTCGGATATTACACGCAGGAAGAAACGACCACCCTTGCAGAGCAGACACTGCTCAGCCTGGGCTTGACAGAAATCCGTGATCTGAAAGTAGGTTCACCCTTGCAGAAGACTATCAGCGGAGGTCAGCGCAAGAGGCTGAACATCGGTCTCGAGCTGTTGCGCGAGCCCGCCATCCTGTTTGTGGATGAACCCACCTCGGGGCTTTCGTCTCGCGACTCGGAGAATATCATGGACCTGCTAAAGGAACTTTCCCTCCGGGGAAAGATGGTATTCGTCGTGATTCACCAGCCGTCTTCCGACATTTTCAAGATGTTCGACACGCTGATCATCATGGATTCAGGTGGCTTCCAAATCTACTACGGAAACCCGATCGAAGCGGTGATCTATTTTCGCGACGTCATCCATGCTGCCAACAAGAATCAGGGTGCTTGTCCGGAATGCGGTAACATTAATCCTGAACAGATCTTCAGCATCATTGAAACGAAGATCGTCAACGAATACGGGCGCCATACCAACACGCGGAAGATATCACCGGGACAATGGTACCAGTATTTCAAACAGCGCATCAAGCTTCCGAGGATAAACCACGTCAACGAGATGCTGCCGGTGACCCAGCAGATACCCCCGCGGTTCAAGCAGCTCCGGGTCTTTATCACCCGCGACATCCTGGCCAAGATTGCAAACAAGCAATACCTTTTTATCAACGTACTGGAGGCACCGGTCCTCGCGTTCTTCATCGCCTTTATGGTGAAGTATTACGATGTGTTGAATGGGGAAAGCCAGTATAGTTTCTACAACAACAAAAACATACCCGTATACTTCTTTATGAGCGTCGTGGTGGCCTTGTTCTTCGGGCTCACTATGAGTGCGGAAGAGATTTTTCGCGACCGGAAGATTCTCAAGCGGGAGCGTTTCCTTCACCTGAGTCGGGGCAGTTACCTCACGTCGAAGGTGGTTGTGATGTTTCTCATTTCTGCCATGCAGACAATTCTTTTTGTCGTGGTGGGAAATTACATCCTGGAAATTCCGCTGACCGAACTTCGATACTGGCTCATCCTTTTCAGCTGCACATGCTTTGCCAACATGCTGGGCCTGAACATCTCCGCGTCGTTCAATTCAGCCGTCACGATTTACATCCTGATACCGGTCCTCATCATACCGCAGCTGTTGCTCAGCGGCGTGGTCATCAGCTTTGACCAGTTCAATCCTCGCGTGGGAAAACCAGTAGGGATACCGGTAGCCGGCGAAATGATGGCTTCACGGTGGGCGTTCGAAGCGTACATGGTGACGCAGTTCAAGGACAACGCCTTTGAGAAGCAATTCTACGAGCTCGACAAAACGATCGCGCAATCCGAATACAAACGCATCTATTTTATTCCGGCCCTGGAATCAAAGCTGGCGTATTGTGTCAACAACCGCCATGCCTGGCGAAATCCCGGCCACGAAAAGATGGTCTCTTCGTTAAATCTTCTAAAAAATGAATTGACGTACGAATTGGAAAAAGTCGGACGCGATAAGCTGCCTGAGGTTGAGAAACTGGTCATCGGTAAGTTCGATTCAACCGTCTACCTGGCGACGAGCGACTTCCTTAAGACGCTGCGTTCCTATTACGCCAACAAGGTAGCCAGGGCTTCCAATGAGAAAGATGAATTGACGAGTCAGCTCACAGCAACACCGGAACAGGCGGCGCTCTTCAATGCCATGCGCAACGCGTACGTAAACGAGGCAGTCTCGAATACCGTGAAGAACGGCACGGCGAAGGACAGGATCATTGAATACGAAGGGAAACTCATTCAAAAGATATTTCCCATCTACATGGATGAGCACAGGCCCCTTAATTTCTTCGATTTCACAGCAAACCTCTACCAACCGACCAAGCACTTTGCGGGCTTCTATATAGATACGCTGTATTTCAACATCGCTGTGATCTGGTCGATGACCCTGTTTCTCTTTATCACCCTTTACTTCGATATTCTGAGAAAGTTTATTCAGTTTCTGGAAGGAAACAGGAAGTACCGGCGCAAGGACAGACATTGAAATACCGCGGTGTTTTGCTATTTTAGCCCTCAAACAAAAAACATGAACCCTTTGAGATCACGACTACTGACCGCGGTCGCCGCCTTTCTGATGATTTCCTGCGTCAGCAAAAATTCGAACGACGCGGACCAAAAGGCTGTCGCCACTGACGGCGTATGGAAAGAGATGGACGACTTCCATATGATCATGGCTGAAACCTTTCACCCATACAAAGACTCTTCGAACCTGGAGCCGGCAAAATCCCGTGCGGATGAATTGTGGAAAGCAGCGGATGGATGGGCTTCAGCGCCACTTCCCGAAAGAGTGGACAACGAAGATGTGCGTTCGCAGTTGGCGCAACTTCGGTCGCAAGCTGCAACCCTTGCGGAAAGCGTTCGGTCGTCGGATGATAATGTTGTGGCTGCGCACCTCACCGAACTACACGACACGTTTCACGCTATCCAGGAGGCCTGGTACGCACATTAACAAGCGTGTTTGAGGGACAATGCCTATTTGCCCGTCCCTGATTTCTGCTTATCTTTCTTCCTTCTTCACTTAAACCTCATGACAGATACAACTGTTGTCACCCCGCATGATACGCGAAAACTTTGGAGCGTTATCACGGCTTCATCGGTGGGTACTTTGATCGAATGGTACGACTTCTACATATTCGGAAGTCTTGCGGTCATTTTTTCCGAACACTTTTTTCCCACGGGGAACCCCACGGTAGCCTTCCTCAACACCCTGGGAATCTTCGGTGCCGGCTTTGTTGTACGGCCCTTTGGCGCGTTGGTGTTTGGCCGGCTCGGCGACCTCATCGGAAGGAAATACACATTCCTTGTGACGCTCATTATCATGGGTGGGTCCACGTTTGCGATCGGCCTGATACCGGGCTATGAGACGCTGGGCATACTCGCGCCCCTGATCGTGCTGCTCCTGCGCTTGTTGCAGGGTCTTGCACTTGGCGGCGAATATGGTGGCGCGGCAACCTACGTCGCGGAACACGCCCCGGCTGCGAAGAGGGGTTTCTACACAAGTTTTATTCAGACTACTGCGACGCTGGGGCTGTTCCTGTCGATCGGGGTCATCCTGGCGGTGAAATACTCGGTGGGACTTGAAGCGTTCAACGACTGGGGCTGGCGCGTTCCGTTCCTGCTATCGGCGTTGCTGGTAGGCGTTTCGATCTATATCAGGCTCAGAATGGCGGAGTCTCCGCTGTTCACCAAGATCAAGGCGGAAGGAAAGCTTTCGAAAAATCCGCTGAAGGAAAGCTTTACAAAAAAGGCAAACCTGAAGCTGGTGTTGCTCGCGCTTTTCGGCGCTACCGCTGGCCAGGGCGTTGTTTGGTACACGGGTCAGTTCTATGCCATGACCTTTATTGAACGGACCCTCCAGGTGAACGCCGATCAGACGTGGTACATCATCGCGACGGCGCTCGTGATCGGCACGCCCCTGTTTATTTATTTTGGATGGCTCTCTGACAAGATCGGTCGTAAGAATATCATGATGTCCGGTATGTTGCTGGCGGTGCTGTTGTACATTCCGATCTATAAACAAATGTACTCGCTCGCCGACACCACGGGCAAGACAGTAACGCATGAAGAGACCGCTAACATATCGCGAACGACAAGCGCAGACGGTGAATCCGTGGTTACCACGCGGAAAATAAAAAGCTTCGGCGATGGCAACGGCCTCATGGAGACTACAACAGAAACTCTCAAGGCGGGGTTTCCGAACCCGGTTGTGACGATCAAGAATGAAAAGACGCTTAGCGCGGGGAATTTCTGGTTCATGGTTTTCCTCGTATTCGTGCAGGTTATCTTCGTAGCGATGGTTTACGGACCTATTGCGGCGTTTCTCGTTGAACTGTTTCCGACACGTATCCGGTATACGTCGATGTCCCTGCCCTACCACATCGGGAATGGGATCTTCGGAGGACTGACGCCCTACATTGCCACAAGCCTGTACGTTGCAAGTAAGACGGAAGCCAATCCAGACGGCGATCCCTATGCGGGATTGTACTATCCGATCGTGGTGGCGGCGGTCTGTTTTGTGATTGGGATGATTTTCCTCAGCAATAAGAGGAAAGCAGATGTGATGAATTAGCATAAAGCACAAAGCATAAAGCATAAAGCATAAAGCATAAAGCACAAAGCATAAAGCAAAAAGCAAAAAGCCTACACTGCTACATACTTTATGCTTTCTGCTTTTAGCTTTTAGCTTTTAGCTTTTAGCTTTCAGCTTATAAGAATGGCGAAGAAGAATACGCAATGGACGCAAGTGGGAAAGAGGAAGCTCGAGCTATCCAACCTTGACAAGGTGTTATTCCCGGAAGATGGCATTGTAAAGGCCGAGGTGATTGCCTATTACCTGAAGATCGCCCCGACAATTCTCAATCATATCAAAGGACGGGCGCTGACCATGATCCGCTTTCCGGACGGTATTCACGGCGAAAGCTTTTACCAGAAGAACCGGCCGGATTGGGCGCCAGACTGGATCGAGTTTGAAACGCTGGGGTCGGTTGAGAAGGACTATATCATCGCCACTGAGCCGGCGCTGCTTGTATGGCTCGCAAACCTGGCGGGCCTGGAGCTTCACCAGCTCCACAGCCGCAGTCCGGATTTCGACAAACCAGACTACATGGTCTTTGATCTGGATCCACCCGAGGGCTATACGTTCAGAAACCTGCTGCCGTTGGCAAATGATCTGAAAGAACATGTCGAGACATACGGATACACTACCTTTGTAAAAACAACAGGGGGAAAGGGTTTGCATCTTTGCTGCCCTCTTTCGGCACGTCAGAATTTCGGCGAAGTATTCGAAGCTGCGCAGGACATCGCCCGGCCATTTGTGGAGCGCTTCCCCAACGACACAACCCTTCACATCAAAAAAGATGCACGGAAGGGGCGTGTGCTGGTGGACATCTATCGCATTCGCTCCGGCCAGAGTATCGTATCGCCCTACAGCCTTCGCGGGAGAATAGGGGCACCGGTATCCATGCCGTTGACATGGGAGCAGCTAAGCCACGTGCAAAAACCCGTGGAATTCAATATTCACTCCGCGGTCGAGCAGGTGTTGCATGAAGGGGATGCCTGGGAAGGAATGGGTGCCTTTGCCGTTGAGCTGCATACGCATCGCAAAACCCAGGTGGTGAAATCGAAGAAGCTTCCGCCGTCAAAGAAACATAAGACTCCGGAGCAACTTAAAACATACAAACAGAAACGCGATTTCGAAAAGACTCCGGAACCTGCGGGAGTAATACTCCCCGGCGGAAATAATAACTTTGTCGTCCATAGGCACCACGCATCGCACCTGCACTACGACCTCAGGCTCGAGCAGGATGGGGTACTGAAATCATGGGCCGTGCCGAAAGGTCTGCCTCCGCGGCCCGGGATCAAAAGGCTTGCTGTACAGACGGAAGACCACCCGATGGAATACCTGAAATTCGACGGCCGTATTCCCAAGGGCCAATACGGCGCGGGGGAGATGTGGATATACGCGCTTGGAAAATACCAGATCACCAAAGAGAAAAAGGATGGATTTTACTTCCGGCTGAACAGCCGCGAGATGACAGGTGAGTACCGCATGCACAAGACGAAGGAACGTGAGTTTCTTCTTGAAAGGGTGGACGAACCACAGCTGGACTATATTCACCAGTTCATCGAGCCCATGCTGTCGGAGAACCGCGACAAAATCCCGAAAGGAGATGACTATCTCTACGAGGTGAAGTGGGATGGCATCCGGGCACTCATATCCTACGATGAAGGGAAGGTCACCCTTCACACCCGGAATCAGAACGAGGTTACATCAAAATTTCCTGAACTCCTCGACGGTGAAAAAGCATTTCGCGCTACAAACGCTGTCTTCGACGCCGAGATTGTATCTCTGGACGGCGGCGGCAAACCGGTATTCAAAAAGGTGATCAACCGGTTGATGGCTTCCGGTGAAAGCAATATCCTCAAGCTGTCCAAAACAGCGGCGTGCTATTGCTACATCTTCGACTGTCTTTATCTCGATGGAAGATCACTGGTGAACGAGCCGTTGACAAAAAGAAAGGAATGGCTTCGCGATGCCGTGCGGACAGAAGGGTCTTATCGCGTCAGTGAATTCGTTGAAGACGGCGAGGCGTTGCTTGCGGCTGCGAAGGAACATGGCCTCGAAGGAATTATGGCGAAAAGGCGCGACAGCAAATACATCGCCGGAAGAAGAAGTGATTGCTGGTTTAAAATAAAGATCCGTGAGACATGTGAAGTGTTTATCATCGGATACACAAAAGGCAAGGGGGACAGGGGCGCAACTTTTGGCGCCCTCCACATCGCGGAACAAGTGGATGGAAAACTGCATTACCGCGGCAAGGTCGGGACAGGTTTTGACGACGCGACGATCAAGCACATTCTCAAGATCATGAAACAGGTAAAAGAGATCAAGAAACCGGATGTGATCGGGACACTCTTTGATCCGAAGGTAAGTGTGTGGCTTGAACCGAAGATCGTCGCGGAGGTCTCTTACTCCAAGCTTACTCCGGACAAAATGTTTCGAGAGCCGGTATTTTTGAAGTTGAGAGTGGATTTGATTCAGGATTCAAACTCTAAGATCTAAAGCTTACAATCCCGCCCGCGGACGTTACTTCTTTTTGCTAAAAGTATCGCGATACGCAGTTTCCAGAGCATCTTGAACTAATTCCCGCGGAGCCTTTGCGAGGTCGATAGTCGTCCAGCCTTGTAGTCCCCATTTGTTTGGTACCGGATAAACGGCTTGCTTTCCGTAGTCGCAAAAGACCGATTGATCGACAGGTGTTAGTTTCAGGTTGGCGGTCCGGGATGGCGCGTGCAACGTAGCGAATATGCGCTTTCCCGTTACTTTGAATGCAGCGCGGTCGAAATGCGGATTTTCTTCCGTTCCTTCAAATGAGAGGGCGAGCTTGCGGAATTGATCTGAGGTCATGCGGGATCACGATGTATTTGCTAAAACTGACAATGGGAGTCATCAGGTGCCCAGATCACTGCTTCATTCTTGAAATTATCCATCTCGAATGTGCCGTCCCCCACAGTCCCCAGCTGCTCACCTGAGCAGTTGAAGACCGGCGTCATGGTATTGCAAAACGGACAGCAATTCCCGTATATGAAAACAGTCTCGGCCCCGTACTGGGCTTGTGTTATGTACCAGTACTCCGCCAGGGATGAATTCTGCATTTCCTCCACTTCAGCGGCCAGCCATGGCAGGTCGTGAACAGGATCCTCTACGGAACACGTGTTCTTCGGCTTAGGACTGTCGTCCTCTTTGCACGTCAAGAGCAATAGCGCACACCACGCGATGAGGATCAAGCTAGATGTAAATTTCATAGACAACAAGATTTATCGATATCCCTTACATCTAGACACCGGCATGTGCCGTAAAGTTGGAAACACTCACCACCTGCCTGCGCGCGGGCAGGCTCACCACTCACCACTCACTACTCACTACTCACCACTCACTACTCACCACTCACC
>JBIQIY010000056.1:0-4383 GCA_044507775.1 Flammeovirgaceae bacterium
GATGATTATCTTCTTTAGATGTAGATATTGATTCAAACCTAAAGGAAGGATCTCCAAACGCAAGAGCCGAATCTCAATTGAACACTGCAACACGAGCTACACGATTTGCTTCGCAGGTTTTCTATAGAGACTCTGCCCTTGCGTTGTCGGGATCCTTCGCCCCGTCCTCGCACTATCTCACCCACGGCTCAGGATGGGAGTTGCTGAGGTGGCGGGATCCTTCGCCCGTCCTCGCACCACCTGACCCGCGGCTCAGGATGGGGGGTTGCTGGGTAATTCGGAAGTCTCCCTTTTGAGTGCTAATTTCACGGCAAATCCAAAATCTATGTATACCGCACTACTTGCCAGCCACTCATACCTTCGCTATATCCTTCTGATACTGCTCATCATCGTTATCGTCAATTCACTGATGGGCCTCCTAAACAGAAAGCCCTTTACCGAGGGTGATAACAAACTCAGCCTGTACCTCTTCATCGCGACCCATCTGCAACTTCTGCTCGGCCTCGTATTGTTCTTCGTGAGCCCGGTGGTGCAGTTCTCCGGCGCGGCCATGAAAGACCCCGTTACCCGGTATTGGCTCGTCGAGCACAACACCGCAATGATCATCGCGGTGGTATTTATTACATTGGCAAGAACCACTTCTAAAAAAATGGCGGAGAGTCAGGCGAAACATAAAAGGTTGTTTATCTTTAACCTGATCGCCCTGGTGATTATCATACTCGCAATTTCCATCAGCGACCGGAATTTTTTCCTTTTCCGCTGATTAAGTCGATAAACGGAAGTTACAGTTTTCCTTTACAGGGAATATACCTGGTATTGTAAGGACTATTTTTTACCTAACCCCTCCACCAATGACGAGATTGTGTATTACTGTCCTGCTGACATCGTACAGCTTCTTCCTGCTCGCCCAGGAGGTATCTCCGCGGTACGAACTGGTCAAGATGGATAAAACCGTCAACACCTTCAGACATGAGGCCGCGCCGATCGTATCGCCGGATGGCAACAGCCTTTACTTTTTTGTTCAGAACCATCCCGAAAATACCTTCGGAAAAGACGATACGCAGGATATCTGGATGTCCAAAAAAGATGAGAACGGCGCATGGTCTCCTGCCGAACACCTGTCGAGCCCTTTCAACATCCATCCTTCGAATCAGGTCTTTACGATTTTACCCGACGGAAGCATTTTCATCAAGGGAGGAAGGCGAAAGGGTCAAAAAGGCTTCTCAATTATAACGAGTGGTCGCCAGCACATTGAACTCGAAGTCAAGGATTTCAATAAGATGAACAAAGGTCGCTTCTACGGCGCCACCATGTCGTCTGACAAGAAGCACATCATCATGTACTTCAGCGAGCGCGACAACAGCGCCATCAGCGATCTTTATGCAAGTCATTTGCAGGGCGACGGGTCGTATTCACAACCCGTGAAGATGAAACTGAGCACGAACATGGATGAGGTTGGACCTTTTATCGGCCCCGACCAAAATACGCTGTATTTTGGAAGCGCGCGACAAGCGCCGGGCCGACAGGGAGGCGTCGATATTTATAAATCTACACGCCTGGATGACACCTGGATGAACTGGTCCGAACCCGTTAACCTGGGAAAACCTATCAATACCGCCGCGCTGGATTTTTATTTCACGATGGATGCGCAGGGAAATATTTTCACGAGCCGTGCAAACAAAGCCCTCGAGGGTGCGCAGCTTGACCTGTACATGCTCGTTCCAAAAACGTTCGGCATCACGCTGGCGGGAAATGTTTACAATCAAAAAACAAATGACCCGCTGCAGGCAAATGTCGAGATCCGCCTGGTGGATCTCGATGCTCTCAAGGTGAGTACCGACGCGAGTGGAAAGTTTGAATCAAAGTTTCCCGAGGTCAGCGGTTATGCGCTTACCGCCAGCGTTGACGGATTCTTGCCCGTGTCGTCATCCGTAAATCTGCCCTTGCTTTACAGTGACACAACGATCTATGTTGATATCCCGCTGACGCCGATCGCCAAAGATCTCATCTTACAGGGTAAGGTGATCGACAACAAGACCAACAAACAAATCCCGGCCCGGCTGGAGATGGTTCTGCGTGAAAACCCTTCGGCACCGCGCAAGATAAATGCGGCAAAGGGTTCCTATCAACAGGAAATCGAAGAGCTGGGATGGTATGTGATCACCGCTTCCGCGGAAGGCTACCTGAATGCCGTCGACAGTGTGTGGATCAATTCCAGGGACGTGACGCCGGTCACGAAAGACATTATCCTGCAACCGATCGAAGTCGGCGTGACCGTGCGATTGAAGAACATCTATTTCGACTTCGACAAGACAACGCTGAAGAACGAGTCGTTTACGGAACTCAATAAGGTGGTTGACTTTCTGAAGCAAAACCCTTCAGTGGAGATCGAGATCTCCGGTCACACAGACAACAAGGGGTCGGATGACTACAACGAAAAATTGTCACAAGGTCGCTCGGAGGCCGTCGTCAGCTACATCGTTAGCCAGGGTATCGACAATTACCGTCTCTCGGCACACGGATATGGCGAAGCGAAGCCTATCGATACGAACGACTCTGACGAAGGGCGGGCCAATAACCGGAGGGTTGAATTTACCGTCATGAAAAAGTGATCATCCTTCCATCTCGCCGGCCTCCGCGGAGTTCCTGTTTTTCAGGGCGGTGAAGGGTGTGACGCGGACATAGTCCTTGATGGCCTGAATCGTTTCTTCGACCGTGTTGGCGATCATGACCTTGTAGGTTCCCAGGTTTTTGAAAAAACGGATGGTGATTTCGTCCTGGTGGAGGAGGATCACCTTCTTGTTCGCCTTGATGGCCAGGGCAACTTCCGATGCTGTGCCGGCGGCCATACCAATCACGACGAGGATATGGCTGGAGAGCACGTTGATAACGTTTCGTCCGCTGCCCATACCCGTGATAATCCGGATGTCGGCATCCTCGGACGAATTTAACGCGTCTTCGGTGGGGAGTATTCCGATCGTGAGCCCGTTGGCTTCATGTGCTCCTTTCATCGCAGCCTCCATGATGCCGAAGCTTCTTCCTCCCGTTAGCACAACCCATCCCTCCTGGGCAATTGCTTTTCCAAGGGCAAAGGCCATCTCATTTTCTTCCGGCCGGGCATTTTCCCCCGGTCCCATAATACCGACAACTGGTTTCGCCATAAAAGTATGATGCGCTAAATTAATATCGAATCAGAGATTTACAAGTGCCGCGTCTTCCACTATTACAATAACCTCTCTCCGATCTCCTTCCAGTTATTCAGTCGGCTGTAGTGATTCAAGTGGATATTGTGCGGCGCAGTGTAGATGAACTTCTCCCCATTGAAGGTATCGAGGTTGTAAACCAGATCGTCGATCATATAATCGCCGTGTACAACGGCTTTGCTACCGCAGAAGACAAACTGCTTCCAGGACAAAAACGGAAAGTGTTCATTGAGCCACTCGAGTTTCTCGGAAAGAGATTGGGGGAACTCCATCGCCGCAGAAACGATGAACAATTCGTATTTCTGGTTCAGTTTTTCAAGTACTTCCTGGCAGTTTTCGTTTACGCGCATGGTGCGAAAAAAATTCACCTCGTATGGAAATTCCGCGACACGCGTGTGGTTTTCGGGGAAGCCTTCGCCCTCGCCCTTGCCATCCAGGATAGCGCGGTCTATCCGCACTCCGAACTCTTTTTCATAATAATTGATAAACTGGCCGGTCGCATCGGCCATCACATCATCCATATCGACAATAAGTCGTTTCATGTTTCCGGGATTTATTAACTTTCTGAAGGGTGCAAAATTGCTTCTTTTGCACCATGTTATCAAATCATTCAAATGGCCGGTGGCGATTTAACAGGCAGTGAAGGCAAGAGCGACGAGATCGTCGTTTTGAAGTATTTTGATACCTCCATCGAGGCTAATATCGCAAAGACAAAACTTGACGCTTACGGGGTGCCCTGTTTCCTCACGGAGGAAAATATGGCGAATCTTTATCCGGGACAGGGTTTGCTTGCATTCAAGATCCGGTTGCATGTTTTCGCTTCAGACCAGGAGCGAGCCGCGCAGGTGCTGCGCGCGGAGAACTTGAGCCTTGACAATGAAAGTGAGATGACCTGTCCGAGATGTCAGTCCACACGCGTCACACGCGCATTCCCGGCCAAGCAGGCAGATACCCTTACATATCTCCTTTTCGGAATCTTCCTTCATCACAAAAAAGTAAATGTCTGTTTGAACTGCGGATGTGAGTTTTGACAGTTATTGAAAACGGCCTGTCCTGGGCGGGCGCACCCTCCTTTTCGAGGGCCTGTCCTGAGCGGGCGCCGCAAGGCATGGTGTGAGCATGCGGGTAAGCGATTTCTATGGTTCAAGCAAGTGCGTTTTGATAATTTTTTTGATACATC
>JBIQIY010000043.1:0-30406 GCA_044507775.1 Flammeovirgaceae bacterium
TGAAAGAAGGAAAGAAAGGATTGAATGCAGTTAACGTAAGGTTAGCTAACTAATAAATCAAAACTTTTCAGACTAAAGCCCATCCAACGGATGGGCTTTTTTTATGGTCGTTGGTATCGGATTTGTATGAATGGATGAAAATAAAGGGATGAGGACCGCGGCGTTGACTTTCATTTGTTCAGTTGTTTCGCTTATTGCCGTTGCACAGTCGGCTGAAAACATAACCACCATTACTTTTACCAAACAGTCCCGCGGCTTCCTGGATGAGGTTATCATCTCTCGTAACAGTGTCCAGGGATTTGTAGACAATCATCGTATGCCGGACAGTGCCCGGCAGTATGCGACCGGCATTGAGCAGGACGATTGGTCCCGAATCATGCTCGCTCTTCAAAACGTTTCATTGCAAGATATTGACGGACTTCAGTCGCCGACCCAAAACCGTGCGCACGACGGCGCAATCCATTCGACAATCGAGATCACCTTTGAGGACGGGAGTTCCGTTACGCACAGCTTCGATGATGAGAATCCGCATCCCGACCTGCGTCCGCTGCTCGATGAGATCCTGCGCTTCCGGATTAATACTACCAGATAACGCTCGACGCGGTTCCGCCCGTGTAGTGTCCCTGAACTGTATCGGTCAAACAGGCATCCTCAAACCTTCCGGCAGTGCGTTTTCCATTTCTGGAGTCCTGATTATTTCCGCGGATTTCGCGACTTTCAGTTTTAATGTGAAGTCGGTCAGGACATTCATGTAATTGATGAATGCTTCGTAAGGAGAAGGATAGGGGCTGAAGTAGTTATGCACCTCGCCGTCGCTTCCCTTTTTCGTTGACATGTAATAGAAATGGTCACTGGTTTGCAGCGCTCGCCATTGGCGAAGCAGTGTCTTATCATGGAGATTTTTGACGTCCGGCTCGGCTTTTAATAAGGAATCGAAGGCATCTCGTTGCATGTCGTTTCCCAGCCATGCCGACAGGTCGCGTTCCTGGTCCGCCCATGAAATGAAATTGGGCACGCTGAGCTTTCGCGGGGTCGTTTCCTCGATGGCTTCGGCTGCCGTTCTGAACCGCACATTGTTCCTCCGCGCGAGTCCGGTGATCAAAGACTCCAGGAAGTCGAGGATACCCGTTTCGCGCTTGTGGTGTTCGCCAAATGTCTCGTAATCCATCCCTAGCGTAATGATATTTTCGTCCGCGGGAATGGCCGAGAGCCAGTTGATATATTGATTGGCGCTTAAGGTTGTAGCGTTGTTCGTATAACGGAAAGAGATGTCGTCGCTCAGGCGGTAGTTGCGTGTCAGTAGCTTGAGCGATGTTTCAGGATGCTCAAAGAGATGGTGGGGGCCTTGCGGTCCCAACACGCGGTCTACGCCGTCTATGATGGTACCCTTGAATCCCAGTTTGCTGATGCGGGCGCCGGCTTCATTGCTGTAGATAAGTTCTGTATTGCGGAACACTTGCGACAGCACTCCAAAGTGACGGAGGATCGCTTTCTGGTGCTTAGCAACCTGAAGCTCGAATTCATTTCCCGGCATGACGCTGGCCAGGGAGTGGTAGTAAGTTTCAGTGAGGAAATCGACAGCCCCGGTCTCCGCAAGCTCGCGGAAGCTGACGAGCACATCGGGAGCAGATTCCTCGAACTGCTCGAGCGTGACACCGGAGATTGAAAAGGTTATGCGTAGGCCGGAATATTTCCGGATGAGCTTCAGCAACAAGGCGTTGGTGGGCAGGTAGCACTGAGTGGCTACACGCCGGATGATCTCATTGTTTAGATCGTCGTCAAAATAGGCGCGGTTGGTGCCGATATCAAAGAACCGCAGTTCGCGCAACCTTCTTGGCTGGTGTACCTGGAAGTACAGAACCAGGTTCCGCTCGCTTCTCGTGCTTGTTAATGAGTTCATCATAGATCGTAATTAATTTCTTCGCTGCCTTTTCCCAGGTTATCGTTCTGATTTGTTCAGCGCCGTTTTTGCGTAATGTGTTCGCCAGGCTTTTAAAGCGCAAGACATTGCAGATGGCGTCGGCAAATGCTTCGGTGTTCCAGAAGTCAACTTTGATGGCATGAGGCAGGACTTCGCTGACGCCGGCCTGTTTGGAAACGATCGTGGGAACTCCGGCCTGAATTGCTTCGAGGGGCGCAATGCCGAAAGGTTCGGATACGGAAGGCATCACGTAAACCGTTGACATAGCCCATACACGGTCGACCGATCCGCCGCGAAGGAATCCGGTGAAGTGAAAGTGGGAGGAGAGGCGCAGTTGGGCGATGCGTTCGATCATAATTGGCAGCTGATCGCCGGACCCCGCTACTACAAAGTGAACATCCGGAAACCGCTCGTGCACTTTCCTCGCCGCTTCGACAAAATACAGGGGACCCTTCTGATAGGTGATGCGTCCCAGAAAAGTAACGATGGGCGCGTCTAAGGGCGGTGTCAGAACGGGCTCTTCGGGGAGCGACCTGGGCGTGATACCGTTGTGAACCACTTCTATTTTTTCGGCGGGGATATGGTAATATCGGATGGCGATGTCCTTGGTCCACTGACTGACGGTCACCACTTTATCCGCCATCATCATGCCCTGTTTTTCAATTTCAAAAATTTCCTGGTTGACATGTTCGCCGGAACGGTCGATCTCCGTTGCATGAACGTGGACGACCAGGGGTTTTCCGCTGGCTTTCTTTGCGGCGATTGCAGCCTTATAAGTCATCCAGTCGTGTGCGTGGATAAGGTCGAATGTATGCCGCCTGGCGATCTCGCTCGCTACATGCGAATAGCGGTCTACCTCGGTGAAAAGATTTCTGCCGTAGTCTCCGGTGAAAGCAAAGGGTTCTTTCACGTACCGCATACGTGTTCGATTTGAATTAGCCGGTTTTGAGGGGAGGTTTGCGGGCACAGTGCGGTCTGTCGCATGATATTCAATTGAATAGTTCCATTGATGGAGGCCGGCGCCTGACGGGCCCGAGGGCGTGGTGTAAGGAGTGAGAAACGCGGGAACTTCAATCACGGAGTGACTGCCTTGCGTTTCCGCCTGGATATCGCGAACGGTTAGTCTCGAATTTTCCGGATGTAATTTGGGGAGACTCGCATTTTCTTCTTCTGCAATGATCGCTTTCTGCCGGATGGGTATGGCGCTGGCATTGATGAAGTTCGTGCTGTCGGACGACTCGCCGCCATGCATTTTCGGGATTACGAAGAGGATGTTAACGTGCTCTTTCCCAAGCGCTTGAGTAAGGCCTGCGCAAGCAGTACCTAAACCACCAGAGATGTGTGGGGGGAATTCCCACCCGAGCATAAGTACTTTCATTGTATAGGTAAGCGTCTTTCAGGATAGTTGGTAATCGGAACGCCAGCACAGAGCGAACAAAAATCCTGTGCCGCTGGTGCTCTCTACGGGTAGTTTGTTAAAAAGTTTTTTCGCCCGGCGAGTAATTGTAGTCCTGGTCCTGACTGTGGCGTGCTGGCGTTAAACAAAAAAAACATTTATCGATGTGACGATAAATGTTTTAGCTGCTGAAGATTCCGGTTCCGGAACTACTATTTCAGATTGTGGAAACCCGTCCACATCGCGCTATCACAGCAAGGTAGCCTCAAGCGTGATGTTTACTCCCAGAGATTTCGAAATGGGGCAATTCTGCTTGGCGTCCTCGGCACATTCCTGGAACTTCTCTTTTGAGATGCCGGGAACCTTGCCTTTGACTGCTATGTGTGATTCAGTGATGACTCCATCGCCAAGATCAATGGTGCATTCGGCGGTGAGTTCGTCCGGCGTGTGACCGGCTTCTCCTAATACGAAGCCCAACTTCATGGCAAAACATCCTGCGTGCGCTGCCGCGACCAGTTCCTCGGGATTTGTGCCTGTACCCTGCTCAAATCTGGACCTGTAGGAATATTGCGTGTTGCTCAGCGTTCCGCTCTGTGTTGAAACATTCCCTTTTCCGTCCTTCCCGGAGCCCTGCCAAATAGCTGTTGCTTTTCTTTTCATGATTTTGAGTTTTATAATTTGACGTGTATTTACCTGTGTTAAGGTAGCGATTTTAAGTGCGATTCAAGGTTTCGAGAGGGTTTTTCTGTAGGGCTTTCACCAGTTCGGCTTCATTCGTGAGATCCAGCCTTAACGGGGTAATGGATGCATAGCCATTGTCGACCGCCCATCGATCGGTTCCCTCTTCGGCGGCCTCCAGAGGAGCTACCGTAAACCAGTAATGTTTCCTGCCCATCGGATCTTCCCCGGGAATAACCTTGCCATCGTAGAGGCGAACAGACTGCCGCGTCCACATAATACCGCGCGGGTTTCGGGGAAAGTTGACATTCATGAGGAACAGCTCCTCCTTAGTCATGAGCGTTGACAAGACTTTCAAAATGCAAGGCTCCAGATTTTTCCAGTCCGGCTCGGATTTTCCCGCCGGCGTACTGAGCGCAATACCCCGCACGCCGAGCAACACGGCTTGCTTGGCAGCCGCAAGCGTTCCACTGTGCCACATGGAGTTGCCCAGGTTAAGACCCATGTTCACTCCCGATAGAACAACATCAGTTTTCTCCCAGAGATGGGTACCCAGTGCAACGCAATCTGCCGGTGTTCCGTTCACGCGATACGCTTCAATACCCTCGAACTTGATGGGTGACTTCTTATATGAAAGAGGTCGCGTTGCGGTTATGGCGTGACCCATGGAGGACTGTTCTACATCGGGCGCGACGACCCGGACTTCTCCAAAATTTTGGGCGGCTTTCGCCAGGGCCGCTATCCCCGGGCTGTAAATACCATCGTCGTTTGTCACAAGAATTCTCATGCTCCATCACTTTTACAAAGTCATTCCCGCATAGTGCTGGTATGTTATTCTATGAGCCATGGATGACGAGAGTCCAAACTGGCATCAACATCCTGAACCGCATGCACCTGACAGCCCGGTCGTTTGCAAATCATACCGCTATCCAATGACAAACAATTCATTTTTGCTTAAAAAAGCGAAGGTTCTTCACAACCCAGGTGCGGGAGAAGGCGAAATATCAAAAGGCGAGCTACTAGGACAGATTAAGCGAGCCGGGTTTGAGTGTAGTTATTCATCCACAAAACAATTTCGCTGGGAAAATATAGATACGGAGAATATTGACTTCCTCGTACTCGCCGGCGGAGACGGAACGGTCCGTAAAATTGCGGAGGAAATGCTGGAGCAGAAGAAAACCGAAAAGAAGCTGCCCCTCGGATTGTTGCCATTCGGAACGGCCAATAACATTGCAAAAACACTCGGGCTATTAGGGTCGATAGATGAGATCCTTCATGGCTGGCAACATCCTTCCAGGAAGGATTTTGATGTCGGAGTCATCAGCGGGTTGAGCAAGCCGGCTTTCTTTCTCGAAGGCTTTGGCTACGGCCTGTTTCCCCGATTGATGAAGGCAATGACAAAATACGATCGTGACATCGACGATCCCGGGGAACGCTTGCGTACAGCCCTTGAGTTGTTGTATGAAATGGTGTTGACTTCGCCGGTGAAGAACTGCCAGTTAACCATCGATGATATGGATTATTCGGGAGACTTTCTTCTGGCGGAAGTGATGAACATCCGTTCGATTGGGCCGAACCTTTCGCTTGCACCGGATGCGGATCCCGGTGACGGTGAATTTGAAGTTATCCTGATCAGCGAAAAACAGCGACGTCACCTTGCTGAATACGTACGCAGCAAGATAAACGGAGAAAAGGCCGTATTCGACTTTCCCTTGCTGAAAGCGAAAAAGGTAAAGATGTTCTGGGAAGGAAGGCACCTGCATGTCGACGATGAATATCACAAGCTTGACGAACCGTGCGAGATAAAAATCGACTTGCGGGAAGGCTTGCTGGAATTTCTTATTCCCCGCTGAAAAACCTACTGAGCAGGCCGGGCACTATTGTTTTCATAACGCCCAATAAATGCATTCGATATGAAAAAGATTCAACTGATCATAGGGCTTGCTACCGCATTGTGTGGAAGCGCACTCGCACAACAGCCGGCAGCATCACAACAGCGTTCTGATACACAAACACAATCTGCAACGCCACCCCAAAACTCCAGCCAGCAAAGTGCTGCTGATACGCCGGGAGCACAAGAAGCTGCGGCCGCCGCAAATAGCGACAGCGGCAATCCACAGGATTCAACTTCCGGCGCCACAGAAAGCAATGCCCCGGCGGTTACGCAGACCACGACCAGTTCAAGCGGCTCGCCTGCTGTGCTTTCAAAAGATAACGGCAAGCAGCGTGACGGAACGAATAGCGTCCAGCGCGCATCCATGAACATGGTTGGATCGCCAGTGAACGATCTGAACCTGGATGATGACCAGGCAGTCGATGTCAACTCGGAGGCAAAAGACAGGCAGTCGCGCGAACGAGGGAAGGAAGCGTCGGCAGCAAAGACTGCTGCCCGGAGTGGGCAAGATGCATCCGCAAAGAAGTCGGATGAGATAAACGAAAAGAGCAGGAAAGAGAACAACGACGCTTCGGATCAAAATCTTTCTGCCAAGGAAAAGAAGACCAACTCGAAGGACGACAAAAATAATCGGAAGCGGTCAAAGGAAAATAAGCGCAAGCGCGGATAGCAGTACCGGAATTTCCAAGGTATTTTGAGGATGTTTGGCTACTATTGTGGGGACGGTAACTATGCGCTTGCGGCTTCTCATCTTGATTTTTTTTCTCCCCGCGGTTTGCGCGGGGCAAACGGCCTTCGGTGTCAAAGCAGGATTAAATCTTTCAGATGTCGTAATGACGAACTATGTAAACCCCGACGTAGAATCCGACCTCAGAATTCGCGCTGGTGTACACGCCGGAGTTTTTGTCAGTGGAATGGTGAGTGACAAGTTAGGTATGGCAGCGGAGCTCCTCTACGTCGACAAAGGCGTAAAAGGACTGACGAACATTCACCTTCATTACATAGCACTGCCCTTGATCATTCAGTATCGCATCACGGATAGGGTCGTCGCGGAGTTGGGTCCGGAGCCGGCCTATCTCTTCTCCGCTATGTCGGGACACGGCAACGTAAGTGGTACTTATAATAACAAGTTTGATTTGTCGCTGGATGGTGGCTTTCGCCTGGATGTCTCGAACCTGGTCCTGGGAATCCGATATTGTGTCGGCCTCTTCAGTGTTCGCGAGCCGATTGAAATGGCAGGGTCCTCTGGCATTGAAAAGGTCAAGTATCAAAACCGCGTAGTGCAGTTTTCAGTTGGATATAAATTGTTCTCTCTGGAGAAGTGATCCCGCGACCGGATGTTCGCCTTAGATTTCGTCTGTGTCGCGCCGGCGTTTCAGGAGGCTGATCCCACCTGAGAAGAAAATCAGTCCGAGGATTGCCAGCGCCCAGGGACTCAACTCGACCAGGTCTTCTCCAAAAATACCGAGCACACCCATCGTCAGGCCTACAAATCCCACAAGTGTTAGCAGAAGGGCAATAGCTTTGATCATTATAGAGTGCCTGGATTTTTCTTGTTCATCAGGTTCATGGCAGCTGCCGCGGCAAGACCACCGATGACATACCACGTAACCGTCAGGATCTTTGTTTTCAACGTGCGGGTGGTGGCGTCTTCAGTCAGGCCGAGGCTCTTGGGAAGTACGACGGCCCCCAGCCCGGCCCCCAGGCCGAGCAATGCACCTCTGATAAGTGTCTTGCTCTCATCTTCTGTATCCGCCATGCTGTAGTAAAGCGAATTGCTGACGAGGTCTCCTGCCAGCGCGACAGGGAGGAGTTTATCCGCGGTTTGGGTCAGGAAGCTGTTTCCCTTCATCAGACGGGCGACGGCATTCATGCCCAGCAAGTCCATGCGTGGAGCGTCCTTGTCGAGTCTCTTGACGCTTTCATTCAGAAGGGTGAGGGTGCACGCTCCCGCGAGTCCCCCGATAGTACTTTTGATGTTCATTGTTAGCCAGGATGTCTTGCAATGATTGTGATAAATTACAGTGCCAGTTTTTTTAAGCACAAAGACACCAAGACACTAAGACACGAAGATTTTTTTTTTGCCCACAAAGGGCTCGAAGGCACAAAGGTTTTACCATCTCGGAGCAGCAGTCCTTGATAGCCTGCAAGAGTGAAAAGCTTCTGCATTTAAAAATACTTAGTGTCTTAGTGTCTTAGTGTCTTTGTGTCTTTGTGCCTAAACCCTGTGAATTTAGTTCTACACTTTTTTAAGCATGACGCCGGCAGACGGCGTGTTGCGGTAGTAAGAATCAAGTATGAAGCTCACAATAGATCGAATGTCGAGCTCACCTTGTTCGACTGAATGCTTTAACATTCCGTCCTGGAATAGTTGGAAATGACGTTTACCTCCTGATTCTGAAATTTTGTACTGATACGGCTGGCCTTTGAAATAAACTTCTTTCATAGTGATTAAGTTATAGCGGTGAACGAACGAATCGCACCTGTGCGTTGCGGTGCGAACCGAAGGCATTGATTTCCCCTTTTCGGGGACAACGTGAATAAAAAAACATATGCCCGGTTAGCAGCTTTGTCACCATCATCTGGTCAGTTCGTTCTTGGGTATGGTGTAATATCGGCTTCATTTCCGGAAGGGAATACTGCTGGTTTGAGATCAGATGTATGGAGTGGTTACGGAACGAACTATGAAAGCCACCTGACGCCGACGGTCGGTTCGCAGTTGTCACAGCGGCTGTAGGCGCGTGTACGTTTTAGCTTTTGATTCTACAATTCAACTGCACTATTGGACATTCAAAAGCGTTATCTTTGTATCACAGAATAACCCACTTAAATTTCTTTTCGACGCATGAGGATACTTGCCCTTCTTCTCTTTGCGACGCTGTCATTCACGGCAACTGCACAAACACTCGAAGCGCTGACGCGCCTTCGTCAGGACACAATCAAAAATGATACGCTAAAACGGGAAACTCCTTCTTCGGTTCCCGCGGGAAATGAACAACTGTCCGCTCCGCGGAATTACTATAATCTGATGCGCAATCGCCAGGTATTGCGGAAGGGTTTGTTTTCAGTGCATAAGGTTGCCGACAACTATTATTTTGAAATACCAGATAGCATCCTCGGAAGAGATCTTCTCGTTGTGGCGCGTATTTCGCAGGGAGCTGCCGGTGTGCGGCCGGGCTATACCGGTTACGCCGGCGATCAGATTGGAAGTACGATTATTCGATTCGAAAAAGGCCCGGGACACAAATTGTTTCTGCGCCGCATTACGTACGAAGAGCAAGCCGGCGATACGACTGACGCGATGTATCACGCGGTGGTGCGCTCGAACGTGCAGCCCCTCGTAGCGGCATTCGGCATCGGCGCGTACTCACCCAACAAGAAGGGGAGTGTGATCGATGTGACGAGCTATATCAACGGAGACAACGACATATTCTTCTTCAATGCCGCAACCCGTAAGTCCATGAGGGTGGGCACCCTTCAAAGTAATATGTCCTACATCCAGGATATCAGCGCTTACCCGATGAATGTGGAGATCCGTACGATCAAGACTTACACGCAGCTGAATTCGAGATCGACTTTTACGATGGAATTGAATACATCGATCGTGTTGTTGCCTGAGGTGCCCATGCAGAAGCGTTTGGCCGACAAGCGGGTCGGATATTTCACGGAGCGATATACAGACTACGACAAAAATCCGCAGGGTGTGAAGGTGGTGAGTTTCATCAAGCGCTGGAGACTTGAACCCAAGCCTGAAGATGTTGAGCGCTACAAACGCGGCGAGCTTGTGGAACCGCAAAAGCCGATCATCTACTACATAGATCCCGCGACGCCCAAGAAATGGGTTCCCTATCTGATAAAGGGAATCGAAGACTGGCAAGTGGCTTTTGAGCGCGCCGGTTTCAAAGATGCCATTCAGGCGCGAACTGCGCCTCAGGGCGAGTCGGTATGGAGCCTGGAAGATGCGCGGCATTCGGCTATTGTTTACAAGCCGTCTTCCTATGCGAATGCAGCGGGCCCTATTATCACCGACCCACGGAGTGGCGAGATATTGGAAAGTCACATCAACTGGCACCACAACCTGATGTCGATTTTGAGAAACTGGTATCTCATTCAATGTGGCCCGCTAGACAAGCGCGCTCAGGAAATGACATTTGACGACGACCTAATGGGCGAGCTGATCCGTTCGGTTGCTGCTCATGAGGTAGGCCATACGTTGGGACTTACCCATAACTTCGGAGCGAGCTCTACTGTGCCAGTGGAGAAATTGCGCGATCGGCTGTGGCTCGAAGCGAATGGTCACACGCCTTCCATCATGGACTACGCACGTTTTAATTACGTCGCACAACCTGAGGACAGCGTCGGCGAACGCGGACTGATCAGCCGGATCGGCGCGTATGACTTGTGGGCTATCGAGTGGGGGTACCGTTGGTATCCGGGGCTGAGCTCGGAGGAAGAAAGGCCTGTTCTCAACCAATGGATTGTGGAGAAGATGGAGGACAACCGTGCGCTGTGGTACGGTTCGGAATTCTCTTCTAACGACCCGCGAACACAAACTGAAGATCTCGGTAACAATGCGATGCTCGCAAGCGAGTACGGTATCCGGAATTTGAAACGCGTGATGTCGCACCTGATGGAATGGACCTATCGTGAAAATGAGGGATACGGCGATCTGAGGGAGATTTACCACGGTGTGCTGCGGCAGTTTGATTATTATGTCGGCCATGTGCTTTCGAATATCGGTGGCATCTATGAAACGCCTAAGCTCGCAAGCCAGCCTGGACCCGTATACAAGGCCGTGCCCACGCAGTTACAGCACGACGCACTGGAGTTCATAACCGAGTATGTATTAACGACCCCGACCTGGCTGGTTGACACAACAGTCCTCGCCCGCGTGGGAGATTCGCCTACACAAACGATCACCCGCTTTCATGACCGGGTTTTGAATTATTTGCTGGGGACGAGTACCATCAGCAAGCTTGCGGTCAATGAAGTCATGTATGGGGAACAGGCTTACCCGTTGATTGATTACTTCAACGACGTCGATAGAGCCATCTGGACGGAGCTTGACAAGGAAGTTGCGATCGATGTTTACCGCCGAAATCTCCAGCGAGCTTATGTTGAGGCGCTTATCAGCCTTTCCAATAAATCGGGAAAAGAATACCGTGATGCAGGTCCGATCGCCAAGAACAAGCTGATCGAAATCCACGCGCGTATCAAAAAGCGCAAGCGGAAGATCGAAGATCCGATGAGCCAATATCATTTGGAGTTTCTTGAAAAGCGCCTTGCCGAGGTCATTGGCAAGTAGGCGCAGCTCATCCGCGAAAGCGTGTAGGGGGAAGGTTACCCGGAAATGTTGATGTGATACACATCCGTTTCATTGCGGGAGATGCTGCCCACAAAAAAACCTCCCGGCTCGGTGATCTCCTCAACGAGGTCGAACTGCTTGCAATCTTTGGGTAATCCTGAAAAAATTAACAGGAATGAATATTCCTGATCGTTGGGAATTCGCGTCCAGTTGGGGGCGATGGAAATGTTTTCGGCGTGGACAAGTTCCGACCGTGTTCCCGAGATCCGGTCGATCAGAAACGTTGTTTTCCAGATTCGGATCAGCATGTTCTCCCACTTATTCTGAAAATAGCAATGGACGTAAACGTAGGAGCCTTCCTGCGTTGAAGTCTCCACACGGGTAACTACTTCGCTCTCGACCTCCGGTCTGGAAATTGCCGGCGCCTCGTGTGCTTTACTGATGGCAAGGGTATTTGGAAATACCGGATTCACAACGCTGAATTGAAATACAAATATAAAAAAACCCCCGGACGACTTCCGGGGGATTTTTATTTACCTAACCTATACCTGAAGGTTGACTGTTATAGTCGGGATATCAGGCAAAAAATACTGTGCCAACCGGTCGTTGCGCATGGTCGAGCGGATAACTCCGTATGAGCCAGCTATTTGATATTCGCGTAAAGCAGTAAATAGGCCTGTTTTGCAGGGTTTGGCGCGATAATTCAGGCAACCCACGGAACGCATCGGCTGTATGGGTTAAAACGCCGGATCCCCTTTGTGGAGGGCAATCCACAGTATTCCATTGAAAATTAACTTGTTTGGACTGCAGGCAGCCGGTTGCTCACGATTAAAGCAAATGGTTAGGGAACATACAGCCATACCGTGGTGAGTCACGAAGAAAGTCGATCACAGCCGGTTGTTTACAGACACCCCCTGTTTTTCGGTTCCCTTTTAGCGTGTTTTTGTATATAGAAGAACAAAAATTTTTGCCATATTTAAGGAATGGCCGTCACGGCAGCCAACCAACAATACCTGAATGAAGTTTAATAAGATCCTGTTTTCGATCCTTTCTATTGTGGTGCTCCTGGCTGCGACACCCCTAATGGGTCAAAAGAAGTTCTCTGTTACCAGCTCCGAAATGGCGTTCACATCCAATGCGGAGCTGGAACTGATCAAGGCGGCGTCCGGGAAAGTTCAGGGTCTCGTTGATCCCGGATCCAACCAGTTTGCATTTACAGTTGATATCAAAACCTTCCAGGGATTTAACAGCTCCCTACAGCGCGAGCACTTCAACGAAAAGTATATGGAAAGCGATAAGTTTCCGCGCGCGCGTTTCAGCGGGAAGATCATAGAACCCATCGACCTTTCGACGGATGGTACCTATGAAGTTCGTGCGAAAGGAGAGCTCGATATCCATGGTCAGAAGCAAACGCGGATCATTAAGTCGCGGATCACGGTAAGTAATGGCATCCTCAATCTCGAATCTCATTTTTTTGTGCCTTTGGCCGACCATGACATTTCCATTCCTACCATCGTCAGTCAGAAGATCGCCACTGAAATTGAAGTAGAGTTCAAGGCCACGCTAGCGCTGCAGCCGCTATGAGAAAAATCCGATCACTGGCATTGGTGACATTCTGCTTGCAGGGGTCGTTGCTTTTGGCGCAGACGCCCTTCTTCCAGCAGTATCACCCCCTCAAGAAAAGTCAACCCGCTGAAGTCAAAGCGTTGCTTCAGGACGAGAAAGGATTTGTCTGGCTTGGCACGGACAAGGGACTTTTCCAGTTCGACGGCGTTAGCTTCAGACAGTACACCACGAACGACAGCCTTGCGGACGACCGCGTGACCGCCCTCGCCGAAGACTCACTTGGCCGGATATGGGCCGGCCACGAAAGCGGAGAGCTCTCATACCTGGATAAGGGCGTCACGCATAGATTCGAATCGCGGGAGGGGTCGGCGGTTGAAGCAGTTTCAGACATTTTGTTTGACAGCAGGGGTACAATGTGGTTTTCCACCAAGGGTGATGGTTTGTATTATTTTGTGAACGACCGGCTTTACCGTGTGGATGAAGCCGAGGGACTTCCCGATATTTTTATTTATGATCTTTTTGAAGACAGCTCCGGAAACATCTGGGCCGGTACTGATCGCGGTATTGCTGTTTGTTCTCTTAGCGACCGCAAAATCACCATCGATGTGATCGATTCCGGTGATGGCCTTTCCGATATTATCATCAAGAGGATCCGGCCCGTCAACGGTGACACAATTGCACTTGCGACCGAAGACGAAGGAATTCTGACTTACAACACAAAAACAAAAGAGATCTTACCACTTTCGCGCGGAGGATGGGACCATGGAACAATTTCTGATTTTGTGGTTAAGGAGGGGCAGGTCTGGATTGCCGCTCCCAGGAAAGGCCTTGTGGTCTACGATCGCCGTACACGGCAAACAAAAGTCTTCGAGCAGTTTGACGGCCGCGCGCTCCAGTCCGCCAATTCGCTACTGAAAGACCGGGAAGGAAACATCTGGTCCGGTTCAAAACATGGCCTCTTCCGGACCATGGGTGACGCGCTTGAACCCATTGAAGTCTTACAGCAGGGTCGTCAGAATAATGTCCTCTCAGTCACAGTAGATGACCGCGAGCGGATTTGGTTTTCCACCCCTGACGGACTGTTTGTCCGCAGCGCGGGCTCAGACGGATCCGCGTCGGTGACAAAGAGACTTGAGGGAACGGCATTTCAGAATGCGCCGGTCATCAGTTTGTATACCGATGCCAGTGGATATATCTGGGCCGGCCTCTATGGGGACGGTCTGCTGCGCATTCACCCGGACCGTCGCGAGGTAAAACACTTTCAAAAGGAGTTGCGCAATGGAAACATCCTCAGTATTACGGGCAAAGGCAATCGCATCTGGGTCGCGACACTCGGTGGTGCCAGCTCGCTCGAACTTGATGGTGATCGATATATCATTACAAATTACGGCTCGGCCGATGGCCTGAGCTCCGACTTCATTTACCAGGTTTTCATCGATAGTCGTGATCGCACATGGTTTGCTACTGACGGCAAGGGCGTGACGATGCAGGATGAAAAAGGATTCCATCACTACCAGGACGGCTTATCATCACGGGTTGTATACAGCATTGCGGAAGACTCGGATAAGAATATCTGGGTCACTTCGCAGGATAACGGCGTCTATCGATTCGATGAAGGGAAATTCGTAACGGTCCCGGAGATGCGTCTTCGCGATAATTCCATCCATGCGCTCGCAGCCGATTCGGATGGAAACCTCATCGCCGTGCACAACTTCGGAATTGACGTATATAACGTAAGGAGCAAGCGGATGCGCTACTGGGGAGAAGAGGCCGGAATCCGCGACAAGCGTCCTAACCTGAATGCCGTTGGCAGGGATTCGTACGGAAAGATACTGATTGGCACAACTCGCGGAATGATGCGTTTTTCATTGAACAACGATCACGCGAGTTATCTGCCGCAGCCATTAATCGATCGTGTAAAGATATTTGGTGAAGATATTGATATTTCCGGGCCTGCGCATCTCAGCTACGATGAGAACAATATTACGATCCACTTTCTCGGATTCTGGTATCAGAACGCTACGAACCTCAATTACCTCTTCAAGCTGGACAACTATGACCTCGAATGGATCGCCACACGGAACCAGGACGTCACGTACTCGCAGCTTCCGCCAGGTGAATACACATTCCGGTTGAAAGTTTCGGATACGGATGATTTTTCACAAGCCTCTGAAGCATCTGTTTCGTTTTCAATTAGTCCTCCGTTCTGGCGTACGGGAACATTTTACGTGTTCATCGCGGCGATATTTTTTATCAGCGCCTATGGCCTTATGAAGTTCAGGGAGCGGAGACTGCTCGAGGATAAGTTGATCCTGGAGGCCAGGGTAGAAGAGCGCACAAAGGAGATCCAGCAAAAAACTGAGGAGATCCAGGCGCAGAATGAAGAGATCATGGCTCAGGCCGAAGAGATCCAGGGCATCAATGAAAACCTCGAGATGCTCGTGAAGGAACGCACGGCCGAATTGGAGAAAAAAAATAAGGCCCTGGAGGAATACGCGTTTATCAATGCCCATAAGTTGCGCAGCCCGGTAGCTTCTATCCTCGGTCTCGTCAACCTGCTTGCGAAGAGTGACCAGCGGGAAGACACGAAGGTGATTCGTGAACACCTGCAGCAATCCGCCGACAAACTAGACGCAGTCGTACGCTCTATTACGGAAGCTATCGAAAAAGCCGACAACAAGTATCTCTAGCACGGTCCTCGTGCAGCTGCCTGGTTCAGCGGGTATAGTTCTTTTATGAACAGAGCTGAACAATCAGCAGATTATGAAAAGGTTAGGTATTACCGGCAGTATACTCGTCGCATTCCTTTTGTTAGATTCCTGTGCAAAGAATCCCGTCACCGGCCGCAATGAACTTATGCTCATGTCGAAGGGTCAGGAGATCGCAATGGGACAGCAATCGGATCCGGAGATTGTGGCATTCTTTGGTCTTTATGAAGATCAGAAGCTGCAAAATTTCATCAATGAAAAAGGAAAAGAGATGGTGGCGGTTTCGCACAGGAAGGAATTACCCTATGAGTTCAAGATCGTTGACTCACCTGTAGTCAACGCGTTCGCCGTTCCCGGAGGGTTCGTCTATTTCACCCGGGGCATCATGGCACACTTTAACAATGAAGCCGAATTTGCGGGGGTGCTCGGACATGAAATAGGTCATATTACGGCCCGACATTCCGCGAAACAATACAGCAACGCTATGCTGGGTCAGGTGGGCCTTGTGGCAGGTTCAATTATATCGCCTGAGTTTGCGCAGGTCGCAGACATCGCCTCGACAGGCCTGCAATTGTTGTTTCTAAAATTCGGCCGCGACGCAGAAAGTCAATCGGACAAACTCGGCGTGGAATACTCTACAAAGATCGGTTATGATGCAAGTGAAATGGCGGACTTCTTCACGACGCTGGATCGGCTCAGTGCCGAGTCGGGCCAGGAAGTTCCGACTTTCTTATCCACTCACCCCGATCCCGCTGACCGTGAACGAAAGGTAGCGAAGCTCGCTGCGGATTGGAAGAAGAAAGCAAAGGCAACAGATCTTGAGGTTAACCGCGACAGCTATCTGAAAATGATCGATGGCATCGTCTACGGGGAGGATCCGAAGCAGGGCTTTGTGGAGAACAATGTCTTTTATCACCCCGTGCTGAAGTTCCAGTTTGCAACTCCCGCGTCCTGGGCGGTGCAGAATACTCCTCAGCAGGTGCAGATGGTTCCTTCAGACGGGCGGGCGGTCATGCTGCTAACACTTGCGCAGGGAAGCTCGCTGGAGACAGCAGCGCAAACGGCGGTGCAGAATTATCAGATCAATGTACTGGATTCGAAACAGGAATCTGTTAACGGACTTCCAGCGATCGTTCTTGTAGGCGACCAGGTGCAGCAGGACCAACAAACACAACAGGCGGCCGCGACGGGAGTTCGCGTGATGATGTATTTTATCCAGTATGGTGGTAACATTTACAATCTCATCGGCGCCTCATCGCAGAATGACTTCAATGCCTATGCACAGTTGTTTCAGTCGACGATGGGAACGTTTCGCGAGCTTACCGATCCCGCAAAGCTGAACAAGCAACCTGAAAGGATTCGTGTCAAAACAATTCAGCAGGCAGGTACCCTTTCACAGGCGTTTCAATCGCTTCACGTTGACCAGAAAAGAATGGAAGAGCTCTCCATCCTGAACGGCATGGCTCTCAACGACCGGGTGGACCGGGGTATGCTCATCAAGGTCATCGAATAGGCACCGTTGATTGCAGACGCAGGCTTCGCTGATTCCGGACATTGCACTGTTCGTATTTGAACCGTGCGCGCGGTTTTATTCCAAGGTTTTCGTGTAAGTCATTCAGTGCCAGCATGACGAATCGCTGGCACATATATTGAATTTGCCCGGCAATATCCGATTTGCCCAACCGTTTATTCTTACATGCAAAAACTTATCTCCTTTTTTTGGTTCTGTTCCGGCGCGGACACAGAGATCCTGAAAAGATGTCCCACGGAAACAGCCAAGTACACGGGGATAGGCGCCACCGTATTTTTTACAGGCGTGTTTGCATTTCTCTCGGCATCATACGCGCTCTACACAGTTTTTGATAATTTCTTTTCCGCGGTGCTCTTTGGTATCGTGTGGGGACTGATGATCTTCAACCTCGACCGGTTTATTGTTTCGAGCATGCGAAAGGAGGGGAGGATCGGGCGCGAATTTGCCATGGCCGTTCCGCGGCTGATCCTGGCGATCCTGATATCGGTGGTCATTGCGAGGCCCCTGGAATTAAAGATCTTTGAAAAGGAGATCGCTCCCGAGCTCGTGGTCATGGAGCAGGAAAAATACGCTGCACAGGAAGTTCAGCTTGCGAGCCGGTTTACGCCTTACCAGGACAGCCTTCGCGTGCAGATTGGCGCACTCAAGGCGGAGATATCCGACAAGGCTGCAAAGCGCGATGAGCTGCTGCGCATTGCGCAGGAAGAAGCGGATGGTACCGGAGGAAGCCGGCGCAGAAATCTGGGCCCGATATACAAGGTTAAGAAGGCCGATGCGGATAGAGCAGAGCTCGAGCTGTCGGAGCTTACACGGGAGAATCAGTCGCGGATCGCATCGCTTGAAACGTTGCTGTCCACCAGCATCAGCACCATGAACCGCGAGATGGGCGCGCTGGAAAGATCCAGGCTCAATGGACCGGCGGCGCGAATGGAAGCACTGGACCGCATCACCGCGGTGAGTCCGGCGATTCTGTGGGCACACTGGTTCATCTTGCTACTGTTTATCGCAATTGAGACTGCACCTGTATTTGTTAAGCTGATCTCGCCTAAAGGACCTTACGACAATCTCCTGCGCATAGCGGAACACGGGTTCATTGTCGAAGAAACGGAGTCTACCGCCCGCGCTAACGCCGATTCAAAGAACCGTTCGGAAACGCTGCCCGATCACGAGCGAACATTTCTCAATAATCGTCTCGACGCGGAGTTAAACCGGTAGACGCGCGCCCTGTGCGTTTTGATTATTTCTCTTCAATGATCAACACTTTCTCCATCACGTCGCCCTGGCGGATCTGATCGATCACATCCAGACCTTCTACTACTTTACCGAATACAGTGTGATTCCGGTCGAGGTGGCTGGTATTCTTGCGCGAATGGCAGATAAAAAACTGGGAACCGCCGGTATTCCTTCCGGCGTGTGCCATGGACAGAACCCCCCGGTCGTGGTATTGATTGTCGCCATCGAGCTCGCAGTTGATGGTATAACCCGGGCCGCCGTTGCCAATCCCGTTCGGGCATCCGCCCTGTATGACGAAGTCGGGGATCACGCGGTGGAAAGTCAGGCCGTTATAAAAGCCCTTTTCTGCCAGTGTGATAAAGTTCTTGACCGTATTCGGGGCATCCTTCTCGAAAAATTTAATCTTCATTACGCCCTTTCCGGTGTGAATCTCTGCTGTTTTCATCCTTTTGTGTTTTGGGCTGCAAGTTAATATGGATAAGCTGTTATGGGAATGTTTTCCGGGGTATGGTTGGGTAAATTTTTGGGTATAGGGTATTAGAGGCCTAAGGGGTAGAGGGACAGCCTTACCTCCCTATTTCCCCTATCTCCCTATCTCCCTTATTCCCCAATCTCCCTTATATCCCTATATCCCTATCTCCCTATTTCCCTTACACCCTCATCCCTATTTCCTTATCCCCCAATTCTTTACTTCTGGTGACACGAAAATGTCTGTATGGAGCGATGCGTGAGCGGAAAGCGCGTGTATACGACGCAGGAAATGGCTGAGGAAGCGCTCCTGGAAGCATGGGCAAGGTTCGACTATGCGACGGGCAATGGTCCGGTCGCGGTGTATCATTGCGAAGACTGCGGAAACTACCACCTTACTTCACGGGGGCCGATGAATGCAAAGCTCGACCAGGACCTGCGGGAAGGAAAGATCGCGCGCAGGAAAGAGGCCAACCGGTGGGAGGAAAAATTCAGACGCAAGTAGCGGATCTGATGTTTTTTTCCACTAATAACCCCTATCAACCGCTCTGACCTCGCAACGCTTGCGCTGCTGCGATTAATTGTTGATTTTAGTCGTCTCACATCCTATACCTGTTATGAAAAAACTTTTGCTCCTGTTCTTTTTGTCGCCCGTATTTTTCCTTCACGCTCAAACCGGGAAGGTGATGGATAACCTTTCCATGCCCAGCAAAATTCTGAAAAGCGATCGCAAGTTTGCCATCTATCTTCCTCCTGATTATGAGACGTCTCAACGAAGTTATCCTGTGCTCTATTTGCTGCACGGTGCCGGCGATGACCAGACAGGATGGGTTCAGTTTGGAGAAGTACTGCATATCGCCGACAAGGCAATCCGCGAAGGAAACGCCACGCCGATGATCATCGTCATGCCGGATGCCAATACCGGACAGCGCGGTTATTTCAATGATATTTCAGGCGAGTGGCGCTACGAAGATTTTTTCTTTCAGGAGTTTATGCCTTATGTCGAAAAAACATGGCGCATCAAAGGCGAGAAGCGCTATCGCGCAGTCGCCGGACTTTCCATGGGTGGAGGAGGAACGTTTGTTTACGCCCTTCGTCATCCGGAGCTATTTTCATCGGCTTGCCCTCTCAGCGCTTCTACCGGCGCATTGAGCCTCGACGCGATGAAAGAATCACTGAAGCGCAGAAATATTTCCTATAAGTCCGAAGCGCAGGTAGAAGCCTATTACAAAAAGCATAGTGTCCTGGAATTGGTGAACCAGATCCCGGACGATCAGAAGAAAGCCGTCCGTTGGTATATCGACTGCGGCGATGACGACTTCCTGTACGAAGGCAATGCGCTTGTTCACATCGCCATGCGGAAGAAGGAGATCCCGCATGAGTACAGGGTGCGCGACGGCGCTCATAACTGGGTGTACTGGCGTGATTCCTTGCCGACGGTGTTATTCTTTACCTCTCAGGCTTTTCATCAGTATTGATCCTGTTATCCAGGAGCGTTTTGATTTCCGCGATCTCATTGCGCAGCATCTCGATTTGCCTGGCGCCCGCGCCTTCGCTCTTTTGATCTTCCACATCCCGGCCGACAAAATAGCTGGCGATCGTGGCTGTCACATAGCCGAAGACTGCAAAGGCATACAGTGCCAGGATAATGCAGAGCAGCCTTCCCTCGAGAGTCCGCGGCCAGTAGTCGGAGCCCATCGTGGTGAGTATCATACTAGTCCACCACAGAGCTGTTCCATAGTCGGTCAGTCCGCCACTGACCTCGCGTTCAAAGGCATACATCCCGGCCGCTCCTCCGAATAAAACAATCAGCGAAAGGAGGACAACGTAACCGAATGCGCGCCGTTTCATCGTTGCTGAGAGCGCGCGCATACTACGGTTCAGGCTTCCGAGTACCTTTACCAGGCGCAGTCCCCGTACATAGCGAAGAACCCGCAGCACGCGTGCCAATCGCAGGATACGGAAAGCGGGAACAATGAGCGAAATAAGCGTAAGGATGTTCTTCCTAAGGTATTTTGCCTTCATCGGGGCGACAAAAAACTTTACGAGGAAGTCCACGATAAAAATGACCCAGATAACGACGCCGAAAGTTTCCAATGCGGGAGTACTTTCATAGACGAGTTCGATAATCAGGAGCGCCAGCCACACAAAGCCGAGGATGATCATCGGCAACTCAAAGAGGTTTTCAAGGCGTTTCAGGAGTTGATTTCGCTCTGATTGGATCCTTCTCTTACTGTCCATATGTCATTGCAGAGCTTAAAAATTATGCCGCTTCGCAGAGGATGTGGTCCCTGAAAAAAGTATTTTCGCCTGATTAAACCTTCAACTCTGACCATTGTCAAAGACTTCGAGAGGCCGTTCATGGGAAACCCCGACGGCACGTTTTCGAAGTTGTAACTAAATATCTAATGACATGAAACGTATTTTGATGTTGATGTGGATGATGGCCGGATTCGCGTTGTTTTCACATGCTCAGGGTGATCAATCGACCAATAACCGGCGACTTGAAAAATTGAAGACTGACTTGGCTTTGTCTGACGAGCAGATGGCGAAGTTCAAGGAGTCGAACAAGAAATTCAGTGCAGAACAGATGCGACTCCGCGCGGATACATCGCTTACAAGAGCCGAACTAATGGAGGAACGAAAAAAAATCGCTGAGATGCGGGAGGAAGAGATTGCGACCATTTTCACGAAGGAGCAGCACGAGAAGTGGATGTCCATGAAGCCGTCGCAGGACCGTCAGCCCCGTCGGGACGGCAGGCCTCAGAAGTCCATGGAAGAAATGAAGAAAGCGCTGGGACTCAATGATAAGCAGGTAGAAGAGCTCAAGGTAATCTACAAGGAAACGTCTGAACAGTTTCAGCAACTCCGCTCGGATACGACCGCGCGGCAAAACAAGATGACAACCATGCGCGGCATCATGGATGAAAGGAATGCGAAGATCAAGAAAGTACTAACCAAAGAACAGTACGCCCGTTTCCGTGAACTTGAGCAGCAGAGAAGGCGGGGAAGGCCGGGTATGCGTCGATGAAACTTGAAAAAGCGGCGGGCTGTTCCCTACCACTCTCCCGTAGTAACCACGTCGTAGTGGAAGTGCGGCTGATACAACTGAAAGGATTTGTCCAGTTCAAACTGCATGATGTGAGTGAGGTCGGTAATCGTATGAACCTTGTTTGAAACTTCATCGTTGAGCAGCACGCCGCTTTCAGTCACCTGGACGATGCGCAGAAAATTCCTCGCCCACATCTGGCCAATGAGTCGATACCGGATGCAGATATCAGGACGGTGTTCGTTCAACTCAACCAGTAATCTTCTCAGGTTTAGCACGGCAACTTTTTTCAAAGGCTCTCTCATTTCTCTGTTTAGTGCCCCTTCGTAAAAGATGCATAGTTAGAGAAATGGAAAAATATATAAAAACCGTGCCCGCCAATATATTTTCGCCTCGCATGGAAGGGGCCTTTGGATGTCGGGAATGGACCTTCCCCGGTGGGATTTACAGTCGCGGGATGGTCATTCCTCCGTCGACCATTATTACCTGGCCGGTCGAGTAGGCGAAGCTTCCCGCTGCAAGTGCGGCCACGGCTTTGCCGACATCCTGAGGATAACCCCAGCGGGGTGTCACGCAGAGCCCATCTTCGATCAGCTTGTCGTACTTCTCTTTTACTCCGCTGGTCATGTCCGTGCTGATAATGCCCGGGCGGACTTCGTAAACAGGAATGTTGAACTCACCCAGGCGCACGGCGAAGAGCTGTGTAGCCATACTGATTCCCGCCTTCGAGATGCAATATTCGCCGCGGTTCACGGAGGCCACCGTGGCGGAAATAGAAGACACATTAATGATGCACCCCGCAAACCAGGCGTCCTCTTTCTTCTGCGCGATCATCCAGTTGGCAGCCTGCTGTGTCAAAAAGTAGCTGCCTTTCAGATTCGTCGACAATACTTCGTCAAAACTTTCTTCAGTGGCTTCGAGAATATCGCGCCGTTCCTTCGGCGCAACGCCTGCGTTGTTAACCAGCACGTTCAGGGCGCCGTAGTGCGACTTCACCCGTTCGATTATCTTTTTGCGGTCTTCGGATAGCGCCAGATTGCCCTGGCAATAAACAACATCCGCTCCGGCATTCTTAAGCTCCTCGAGGACCGCGGTTACGGATGATTCATCGCGCACGCCATTGATGGCGAGGTCGAAATCATTTCGCGCGAGCTCCATCGCAATTCCCAATCCTATTCCGCGGCTTCCGCCTGTGACCAGTGCTACTTTTTTCATGGTAATAATTTTAGATCGCCGGTATGTCTACCCAACAGCGCTTGCTCCAGCTTTCCAGTCCCTTCTCCGCCAGTTGAACGCCGCGGGCGCCGTCGCGAAGATCCCAGGGGAACGGTTCATTCTTCACTGCGTGCTTCAGGAACAATTCCCACTGCACCTTGAAAGCGTTGTCATAGGTTTCCTGATCGGGAACCTTAGACCACCCTTCAAAGAAGTTGATAGGCTGCGGAATATCGGGATTCCAGACAGGCTTCGGAGTATTTCCATAATGCTGGATGTAACAATCGCGAAGTCCTGCCACAGCCGATCCCTTGGTACCATCGACCTGAAGCGTGAGAAGGTCATCGCGGCGCACGCGCACGGTCCACGATGAGTTGAAGTGCGCGACGATGTCGTTTTCCAGCTCGAACGTTGCGTAAGCTGCGTCGTCCGCGGTACATTTGTACGGTTTTCCCTGTTCATCAATCCGCTGGGGAATATGTGTGGCGCCCAGGCACGATACGGCCTTCACTTTGCCAAAAACGTTGTCGAGCACGTATCGCCAGTGACAGAGCATGTCGACGATAATTCCGCCGTCGTCTTCCTTGCGGTAATTCCACGAAGGGCGTTGCGCAGGAATAGTGTCTCCTTCGAAGACCCAGTATCCGAACTCGCCGCGCACGGAGAGGATCTTTCCGAAGAACCCCTGTTGAATGAGACGTTTGATCTTCATGATACCCGGGAGCCAGAGCTTATCTTGTACCACGCCGTTTTTTACGCCGGCCTTCTCGCAAAGTTCGGCAAGCGATAAAGCGGTTTTCGTATCGACGGCGATCGGTTTTTCACAATAGATATTCTTTCCGGCTTTGACTGCCTTGCGGATGGCGTCGGCTCTCCTTCCCGTTGTCTGAGCATCGAAGTAAATGTTGTTGTGGGGATCCTCCAGCGCTTTGTCCAGGTCTGTCGAAAATTTCTTCACACCCGATTGGGCGGAGAGCTTTTCCAGCTTGTTGATGTCGCGCCCGATCAGGATCGGATCCGGCATGATGGTTTCTCCGGGGCCGATTTTCACACCGCCTTGTTTAATGATTTCCACCATGGAGCGCATCAGGTGCTGGTTGGTACCCATTCGCCCTGTTACGCCATTCATGATGATGCCGATTGTGTGCTGCTTCATTGCTTCAGATTGTTCGTTGAGTTTGATTGTTTCTTGCCGATGTTTGGTTGTGGCATGCACATCCTGCTAGGAGTGGTCTTTGTATGCCGTTATTATCCTCTTCAGGAAGTCGGACTGATCTTCCTTCCAGAACTTGTTTGAAAAGATTTCAACCTCGTTAAAGCCAGTGAAGCCCGCGTCCTCAATCCAACCCCTGATTGTTTTCACGGGAATGCACCCTTCGCCCATCAGTCCGCGGTCGTTTAGCATATCCGTTGTGGGCACATTCCAGTCACAGATGTGAAACGCAAACAAGTGCCCGTTTTTTCCGCACCGGGCGATCTCATTCTCCAGCGCCGGATCCCACCACAGGTGATAGACATCCACGGCAACGCCGACCCAGCGAGAATTGATTGCATCCGCCATATCATTAGCCTGTGCCAGCGTGTTGACTGCCGAGCGCGTGTCGGCGTACATGGGATGCAGTGGCTCGATGGCAAGCCTTACGCCGGCGCTCTCCGCATACGGCACGAGCGACTCGATTGCGTCCTGGATTTGCTTTCTTGACTCAGCTAGCGATTGCCGTGGCTCCGCGCCACAGACTAGTACTAACAGGTCGGTCGCGAGAGCGGCAGCTTCATCGATCGCTTTCTTGTTATCCGCAAGGGCTGATTCGCGACGTGTTTTTTCAATGTCGGGGAAGAAGCCGCCCCGGCAAAGCGATACAACACTCAATCCCAGGTCGCGCAGATGGCGGCCCGTCTTTCCAATATCGCGACCGGTCAACGCGTCGCGCCATACGGTGATTCCTCCGACGCCCGCGGCTGCGAAATTCTCGGCCGCCTCTTCGATCTTCCACGGCTTCGTGGTGATCGTGTGGATGCACAGGCGCGACAGATCGGTAAGACGTGACGCGCTCATGAAAGACAGTTGAAGAAAGTGTAGTATTTCCCGTTGCTGATAATGCGATGAAGATACAGTGCAGCCTCGCGCGCGTGGTAATCGCCCCACATGCTCGACTCACCGTTCGGTATCTTGCTTCCCGCAGGTACATGATCCCACCCGTTGGGACGGTGATAGATTGAATGCAGGATAAGTCCCTGGTGATTGGGATCCGTGCTGAGGTAAGGTTCCTGCAAAAGCGAGTTCATCACGGTGAGCCCTGCCTGCCAGTAGCGTCGCGCGGAGGTAGGCTCTGAGTTTTCCAGTAGTCGACCCATCCGCAACAGACCCTGCACGGCGATTGCTGCAGCGGAGCTGTCGACCGGTTCGTGGTCGTTGTATGGATCCGACGATTTGTTGAGGTAGTCGCCGAGCCGGTGCAGAGCGGGCGCGCCGGTATCCCAATAGGGAACTCCGTCGGTAGGAGTGTGTTGAATGTAAAAGTCGCAGGTAGCCTTGGCGGCGCGCAGCATGAACGCTTCAATGTTTTGCTTTCCGCCGATGCCTTCCAGCTCGGATGCGTCACAGGTCTGCAGCCACTCGAGCTCCTCGGCGTAGCCGCACATCGCCCACGCGAGGCCGCGCGTCCACGTGGTGAAGCCCGTATAGCCCTGCTGTGAATTCGGACACCGGAAGTTTCCGTCCTTGGTGTTAAACACACTTTCGTGTGCCGTCCGCCCCGGATAAATATCGTAGGAGTCGCGTCCTTCGCCGTAGAAGATCGCGTACTTAGCAGTAGCCTCCATATGAAGGATCGCGCGCTCAAGCAGGTTGATCCGCGCGTCACCTTCGCCCTGGAACACGTGCCCCAGCGCGTGGCTGAGCACGAGCGCGCGACACGTGCGCATGGTGTCGACAAACAATGAGTGCGGGCCGTTGAAAGAATGTATGAATCCGCCCGCGGGAAGGGTAGTCCAACGGCTGGCCTGTACGGCGCCGGAAATCTTCAGCGCAAGCTCGTAGAAGCTTTTCTCCCACTCGTTGGCGGGAATCCTGCCTTCCTGCATGAGGCGCAACAGGTTCCCATAGGTACTCACATTGTTGAAACCGTGATCGTGCACGCCGATATGACTGACATGCGGAGCCATTACGTTTACCGTTTTCTTTCGCGCCGTCTCCAGCATGGTCTTCTCGTCGGTGGCATCGTACTGAAGGATCGCGGAGCCGTACTGAAAACCCTGCGTCCACTCTGTCCATCCACGCGTTGAATATTTCCCTTCGACCGTAAACACGGGAGATCCCTTGCTGTCATCGTAGTGCTTGCGGATCAGCTGGATCTTCTGATCCGATAGTTCCCAGAATTTCTGAAGCTTGCCGGCGAGGTCTTTCGGCCTGAGGTTTTCGTCGATCTTTATCATTCCTGTTAGAAGAGGGGTTTGTTCCCTATGATCCGACCCAAAACTAGAAGAAAAATTCAAAAAATATTGACCGCGGGGATAATGATTGTCGCGCGTCTATAGAAACGAATGGTTTTTCTACTTTTTCCCTGCGGATTGTGAACGGATATCAGTGATCGCCGAATTCCGCCTTGAGTTTTTGCAGCAATTGCTTTTGATGTGGCGTCAGATGCTCAGGCAGTTTCACGACGAGTTTTACGTAAAGATCACCGTGCTGGCCCGCCTTGCCATAGACGGGCATTCCTTTTCCTTTTATGCGAACGATCTTGCCGTTCTGTGTTCCTTCTTTCAGGGTGATGTTGATCTTGCCGGAGAGCGTATCGATCTCCTTCTTGCCGCCGAGCAATGCGGTGAACATATCGATGGACGCCTCCATGTGCAGGTCATCGCCTCTGCGCTCGTAGCGGGGATGCGGCTGCAGGTGGATGTTGAGGTGAAGATCGCCGGCTTTTCCCGACGGGCTCTTCTGGCCCTTACCTCTGGCGCGAAGGGTCAACCCTTCATAAGCGCCTGGTTTGATCTTGAGCCGGATCCGTTCACCGCCAAGATCTACGAGGCGTTCGGTGCCATGAAAAGCTTCTTCGAGTGTGATCGATAGGTCGCCGGTGAGGTCACTGGGCTGCGCTTCGAAGTCGCCCTGCCCGAACGGACCGTATTGTCGCCCGCGACCGAAGAAGGATTCGAAAAAGTCGGAGAATCCACCGGATCCGAAGAAGTCTGAATCACCGCCTGTTCCATAGGAGTACGTCCGGCGACCACCGGGACCGAAAGGCCCCTGATCGTAACCCGACTGTTGGTATTGTTTCCAGTTTGCTCCCAGCTTGTCGTACTGCTTTCTCTTCTCCGGATCGCCCAGCACTTCATTGGCTTCGGATATCTCTTTGAATTTTTCCTCCGCTGCTTTGTCTCCCGGATTTTTATCCGGATGATATTTTACAGCCAGCTTCCGGTAGGCTTTCTTGATCTCTTCCTGGCTGGCTTTCTTGCCAACACCCAGAACGGAATAGTAATCCTTGTACTCCATGTTTGCTATGGAAAAACAACGCGGGTAAAGTTATAAAGTTCCCGCTTACCCTGAAATCTATCGGTTGTCCTTCCGCAAACCCAGAAAATAGTAGCTGAGAAAGCGCGACCGCTTCATGATGACCTCCGCGAGGATCGAAAACACGATGGCATTCAGAACTCCGAGAAGGAGGATGATAAATTGGTTGTCAACACCCAGCCTTGTCAATACAATGCGACTGCCTCCTGTGAAAAACACGTGGAAGAGGAAAATCCCATACGCAAAGCTGCCGATCCATACCAGCAAATTGTTTTTCCACTTCGCGCGGAAGAGGAGCAGCACGCCGGAGATACCCTGGCTCATGCCGAGTATGCTGTGCCTTTCCTGCATCGGCAGGTAGCCGAACCAGACCAGTTGCTGAATGATCACACTCGAAACAAACACGATGGCGAGGAGCAGTGTCATCTTATCACTGAGCAGTAAATCGCGGTAGCGATGGATACCGATTCCCAGGATGAAAAACGGAAAGAGATAAACTGCCCCCTTGAAGCTGAAGAAGTTCGGAACCGGGTCGAGGAAATTTTCTGAGACGAACAACGCAGCAAACGCAAGGACCCATGTGAGGAACCAGCCCTCTATCCGCCGGAAGAATGCAGTGGTGTCAAGTAGTGTGATCGCCAGGAAGATCAGGAACAACGAGTACAGATACCAGTACAGATCGTAGGGGAGGAACAGGTTGTACGGAAGATCCTGGATCTGAGGTTTTGTGTTCGTCCCCGGGATGATCATTCGGAATAAAAACAGTAAGGTACTGATCACGAGCATGGGGATGATGAGCCGGCGGAATTTTCCCTTCACAAACCCGGAGCGCTTTTCAAGCACCACAGGCTTGTTCGCGTAGACCCATCCTGAAATCACCGTGAAGAGAGGAAGGCGGATGTATTCAAGAGTGAAATAAACGTAGCGAAAGATCGAGTCATCACTCACACGCATGCCACCGGTATTCGTGTAGCCGATCATGTGCCCCGTTACGACGAGGATGATGGCGATGCCCCGCAATGTTTCGACATTCGGGTCTTTCTTGCTGAGAGCGTTCGCTGGAAATTGGAATACATCGCTTAGAGAAAAATTTGTGAAAAATGTCTTTCGATCAAAAGTGTTCATACAGCACGAATCTGTCAGGGTTATTTTAACCCTTCAGTTCGTTAAAATACTATGCCGGACGCTTGACGAATTCGGCGATAGTTACCGTGCAGAATTGCTTTTTCTCCACTGCCGGTCCGCGAAATTCATGAATTGATCCCAGTCGTAGCCGGTTACATCGTGTTTTCCGGCGCGTATATGGTATCCGATGCGGCCGTCCATAGCCGGTTCGTGAATGGCTGGCATCTCTTTGGCTACCAGCCCTTTCTCGCCGAAGAGCTCATAAACAGGGGTGGCGTGAATACCGGAAAGAAATTCCCCATGCGGATCCGCCCACTTGTCGTCTTCGGCACTCGCCACATAGAGCGGCCGTGGCGCGATCAACGCCAGCAGTTCGTGCTGATCGATGGGCAGTGCGGCTTCATTCTCATTGTATTGGTTGAAGTTGTCGCAGAACCAGTGCGGAAATGCGGTGTTGATGCGCCCAACGGTCTCTCCGTACGCGCGCCGCGACAACGCCGCGCCACCGCAGCCCGAATCGTTTGAGACTACCAGCGCAAACCGCTGATCTTCGGCCCCCGCCCACAGCGCGGCTTTGCCCAGGCGGGAGTGCCCCATGACTGCAACGCGACGCGAATCGATGTCGGCATCTGTTTCAAAGTAATCCATCGCGCGGCTGAGTCCCCATGCCCACGCAGCGATGGATCCCCACTCATTCGCGGCGGGTTTTGTTTGTCCTTTCTTGTAAAAAAGCGGATGTGCCCCGTTCTGAAAACCGTCGTCGTAGTCGGGATCGATATCGCCGTAGTAGATGGTGGCCAGGCCATAGCCCCGCTCGAGAATGCGTTCGACGGGCCAGCGACTTACACGCACACCGCGAGAGGCTTCCGTGGCCTTGTTGTCGACGATGCCGAAATCTTTGTTGTTAGGCGCCCAGCTTTGGGACATGGCGATTCCCGCGTCGGGATGAATCGTCTGGTTTCCGTAGAAATTCAGTCCAACGAAGAGCGGTGGTTTTTTTGTGTTGTTTGGAAGATAGATGAGGATGTCCATGGAGGGGCCGTCCTCCGTGCCTGCAAAAAGAACACTGACCTGCTTGCGTGTAGCCACACCGTTCAGCGCTTTCGGATCCACGGAACGCACGACAAAGCGCATGTTTTGGGGTTTGCCCGGCGATTTTCCGAACACGTGCTCCCGGAACAACTCCAGGATCTCCGCCCTGCGACCCGATGTCCACTCTTTTGCTGTCCTCACTTTCTTGCCGTTTGCAAAGGTTAACGGGTCGGGGAGGGTATAGGCGGGCACTTTGGATTCGTCGTAGTTCGGGACAAAGGATTCCTGCGCGGACGCCACAAAGGCTATACAGGCAAGCATTAGTGCAGTGGCGAAAATTTGTTCGGTTGTCGGCATAGTGTATCTTTTAATAAAAGTTTTTCTTCCCGGTATAGATTGATTCCGTGCGATTTGTCCGCCCATCTAGACAAGTCCTTGAGTTAAATATCTTAAATTATTAGCTAATTGTGGTCCACCTTTGCTTCTGCCTTAAGGACTATCACATTGTCGTTTCGTCCCTCCCTGCGCGCTGCGAGCCTGTGGATGAAGTTAGAGAAATCCTTGACCCGAATCGCCGAGTCCATTACAGGCTCACGGTCCGTCCTGTCAATTAATGTGATGCCTGTCAGCGCGATCGTCCCCGTCACCCCGGACAATCTGCTCCTGGCTATATCGTCCAGGATACAGAAGAGGCCGCCTGGCCGTCTACAAGTTCGCCGCACAAGGTGCTACGGTAATCAAAATCTATTACGGATTGTCTGTTAACTCC
>JBIQIY010000019.1:0-116093 GCA_044507775.1 Flammeovirgaceae bacterium
TTCAAGGGGGATTAGCTCAGCTGGCTAGAGCGCTTCCATGGCATGGAAGAGGTCATCGGTTCGACTCCGATATTCTCCACCAATTCAAATCTGTTTCTTCCCCGGTCATCCTCGCCCGACGAAGCCCGCGTAGGAATGAGCGTTGACGGCGCAGTCGGGGGTTCGACTCCGATATTCTCCACTTTAAACAATTGACAATTGACAAAATTGACAATTGACAACGGGGAGGGTGGATTTGAAGGGTTGTGAACCGGATGAGTCTTCTGCTAATTTGAAAAAACCAGATAAGACAACAAGACGCGGAGAGCGTTGAAAGGACGACATTGTCAACTGTCAACTGTAACTGTCAACTGGTTAGACCTGTCAATTGTTTGCACTTTCAGCAAGAGCACGGGTAGTCTTAACACGTCGGGGATCCACCGTTCGCAATTGATATTCTCCGCCTCCCGCCTGGCCCATACCTTCAATCCTTTCGTTCCGATACAGCATTCCGCTTTTGCGATAGGTCGTTGCTGAAAAATGAATCTCGCTTACGCCCGTGCGGGTGACGAGTTCTTGCACGTTATCCTCATTTACGCCCGATCCGGCCATTATCTTGATCCTCCCGTTTGCTTTTTTTACGAGTTCACCAATCAGATCAGCGCCCTGAATGCCCTGCGCTTCCTGCCCGGAAGTGAGGATGCGGTCGAAGCCCACTTCTATGCAGTCTTCCAGGGCCTCAAAAGGATCACGAGTCATGTCGAAGGCACGGTGACAAGTTACTTTAAGCGGTCGCGCGCGGGTGATCAGTTCCTGACAGCGTTTCTTGTCGATGGTACCTTCTGCGGTGAGGATACCAAACACAACTCCGTCGACGCTGAGCTTCTGGAACTGCATCAGGTCGCGCTTCATCGCGTGAAAGTCGTAGTTCGAGTACAGAAAATCGCCGCCGCGTGGACGGATCATCGGGTATACGTCAATACTCAGGTTTTGCCTGACGAGTTCGACCACACCGGCGGAAGGCGTCGTTCCGCCATCACCCGGATTATCGCATAGTTCGATCCGGTCCGCCCCACCTTCCTGCGCCTTGAGAGCGGAGTCAAGATTAAACACTACAATTTCTATCACCATGGAATGAATGGTCAAAAATGACTTTGCGAATCCAGTAACCGGTTGCCGGTCGCATCGTGAACAGCAAAATTGAATCCTTTCTGAAGGCAATAGGCACCGTATTCGCCGTTCTTGTTCAACGCGAGAAAGCCGACCTGGACCTGCCGGGCTTTGGACGGATTCTTTTTCAAAATTCTTTCAACGGCCTGCCTGCACGCATTCTCGGGAGAATGACCCTGTCGCATAAGTTCAACTACAAGGTGGCATCCCACGATCCTGATAACTTCCTCGCCGACTCCCGTTGCGGCTGCCGCGCCCACTTCGTTGTCCACGTACAGACCGGCGCCGATGATAGGCGAGTCACCAACTCTTCCGTGCATCTTGTAGGCCATGCCACTGGTCGTGCAGGCGCCGGAAAGATTTCCATGTTGATCCAGGGCGACGATCCCGATGGTGTCGTGATTCTCGATATTCACTACCGGTTTGTATTCGGCTTTTTTCAACCATTCTTTCCACGCGCGCTCGGATTCCTTTGTGAGCAATTTTTTCTTCTCGAAGCCATTGTTCAACGCGAACTGCAGCGCGCCGTCGCCTACGAGCATGACGTGCGGTGTTTTCTCCATCACCAGCCTTGCAACGGAGATCGGATGGACAATATGTTGCAGGAAGGCCACCGAGCCGCAGTTGCCTTCTTCGTCCATGATGCAGGCGTCGAGCGTGACTTTGCCATCGCGGTCCGGAAGTCCTCCAAGGCCGACCGAGGTTTCCTTTGGATCTCCTTCCGGAACTTTCGCGCCCGCTTCTACGGCGTCAAGGGCGCGGCCCCCGGTTGACAAGACCTTCCAGGCCGCGGCATTTGCGCCGATCCCGAAATTCCAGGTTGAAATGACAATTGGCTTTTGTACGGCCTGCGCGCCGAGGCTCAATGGTGCGGCTGCAAGCAGCCCGCTTCCCATGGCGGAAATCCTGATAAAATCCCTCCGTGTGGTCATGGGTGTTGTTTAATAAATCGGTCCTGAGTCCTGCTACTGTATCACGCGGCGTGCACCGCGAAAACGCTTCTGGTAATAATCCGCATAAATATTGGTCTCCACAACCCCGAGCGAAGACGACGCATGGATAAACTTGACTACGTCGTTGCTTTTGACTTCCGTGACCAGCCCGACATGGGTTATCTTCCGTCTCTTCTTGCCCGTGGCGAAGAAAACCAGGTCGCCGGGCTCGAGATCTTTCATTTTCACTTCGGTTCCGACCTTGCTTTGCTCTGCAGAGCTCCGGGGAAGACTTACCTCGATCGCCCTGAATGAGTTCATCAATAGACCGGAGCAATCCATTCCGGATCGCGTCGTGCCGCCGTACTTATAGGGAGTGCCAATGTATGCACGAGCGGAAGAAATGACGCGCTCGACTTTCTTGTCGCGTACACTGGCCTTCCGGCTGGCCGCACACGATGCAAACAAAAGCAAGATGATCCCGATATACCCCAGACGGAGCGACCCGCGCTTTATGCTAAAAAAATGATGCATAAGTGAGAGGTTAAAAAATATATCACGGTAAATATAACAACTTCATGCCACTTGCCGAAGCAAAGAACGTGTTTGGATCGTTTCATACTGACCCATCGTAGCGCTCTGAATCCTCTAATAAATTTCTTATTGCTGCCATCGGTTCCTCATATTGCCAATGTCAGGAGACTAACGATCGGAACGCTCGTCAATTGTACTCGCCTTTGCTGACTAGCCCGTGACTCGGCGGTTCAAAGGATTTTTCGGGATTCACAGTTTATCATTACTTTACATCCGCATCAACACCCTCAAAGTAGATAAGCGAAACTCGAGCCCGGATAGCCGTCCGTGGTTTTTTTACTACCTTAAACGAACATGTGCGGCATCACCGGAATATTCGCGTTCAATCTCGTCGGAAAGTTTAACAAGATCCACATTACCGCGGCGACAATGTCGATGGAAAAACGAGGGCCCGATTTCCAGAACATTTATATCGACGAGTGGGTGGGACTCGGCCACCGGCGCCTTTCCATCATTGATATTTCCGAGAAGGCGCATCAGCCGATGTGGGATTCGTCCGGACGATATTGCATTATCTACAACGGAGAGATCTTCAATTACCGGCAGCTGAGGAAAGAACTTTCCGACAAAGGCGTATCCTTCCGGTCTGATTCCGACACAGAAGTATTGCTGCAAGTTTTTATCCGTGATCGCGAGCGTTGTCTTCCGCGACTGAACGGCTTCTTTGCATTCTGTATTTACGATAGACAGGAGCAATCTTTCTTCATTGCCCGGGACCGCTATGGCGTCAAGCCCTTGCTGTACCTGTTTGACGAAGACAAGTTCATCTTCGCATCGGAAATGAAAACGCTCCTGCAATATGGTATTGACCGCACAATCGACCTGACGTCACTCACCACCTATCTTCAACTCAACTATATACCAGCCCCTCATTCGATTTTTCGATCGGTCAAGAAGCTCCTGCCCGGTCATTATCTAAAAGTGTCTTCAAGGAAAATGGACGTTGAGAAGTGGTATGAAATACCTTTTGATCCGGCCACCTCGGAGGGAAACCCCATAACATACGATGAGGCGAAACTGAAATTCGCAGACCTGCTTGAACAGGCCGTGCAGCGAAGGCTGGTGGCGGATGTGCCCCTGGGTGCATTTCTGAGTGGAGGAATCGACTCTTCCGTTGTTACCGGACTTGCGAGCAGGCATAAACCCGACCTGCATACATTTTCGATCGGCTTCCGCGAAAAGTTTTTTGATGAGACACCTTACGCAAATCTCGTCGCGAAACATTTCAAGACGGCACATACGGTCTTTACATTGTCGAACGACGACTTGCTCCGGCACGTGGATACTATTCTCGACTACATTGACGAGCCGTTTGCCGACTCATCGGCGATCAATGTTTTCATTCTCAGCAAAGAAACCCGGAAGCATGCCACCGTCGCGCTTTCAGGCGACGGCGCGGACGAACTGCTCGCGGGCTATAACAAACACGAGGCGTTCGAACGGATGATCCATCCCGGATGGAAGGAAAATTTCCTCTCCCTTTCCGCTCCCCTCTGGCGAGTGCTTCCTCAGTCGCGTAACAACGCGCTGACTAACCGCATACGCCAGGCACATCGCTTTGCGCAGGGAGCAGCGCTACCACCTGCCGAACGGTACTGGTTGTGGGCAAGCTTCACCGGCCTGGAAGAAGCTGCGAGTATGCTGGCACCTCCGATTCGCGAAAGGCTTGTTGCCGAAGAATTCGAAGACCGAAAGGCATCTCTCCTCAAGCCGGTTTTGTCGGGCAACTCGATCAATCACGTGCTGTTGAATGACATGAAGCTCGTGCTGACAAATGACATGCTTGTGAAGGTAGACAGCATGAGCATGGCAAACGGTCTTGAGGTCCGCTCGCCGTTCATGGATCATGCGTTGGTGGACTTCGCGTTTAGTCTGCCCGCGAGCTTCAAGATTCGCGGAAAAAGGCGGAAGAGAATCTTGCAGGATGCTTTTCGCGATATGCTCCCCCGTGAACTCTACAACAGGCCCAAGAAGGGTTTTGAGGTCCCGCTTCTGAAATGGTTTCGCCAGGAGATGAAGTCCGTGATAGTGGATGATCTTTTGTCGTCAAGACGGATTGAGGAACAGGGACTCTTTGATTACGATGAAATCTCCGGGCTGACGCAAAGGTTATTCTCGAAAAACCCCGGCGACGTACACGCGCGCATCTGGGGCCTGATCGTCTTTCAGCGGTGGTATCAGAAATACGGGTCTTGAACCCGACCGGGCATAACGCTACCTTTGACGGAAATCATCGTTATGAAAGCGCTCCTGCGTATCGAAGAGGCCGCGATGCTTGCATTCGCGATTTACCTGAATTCCCTCCTCCCGTTTCCCGGATGGTACTTCTGGGCCTGGTTCCTGGCTCCCGATGTTGGATTCATAGGATATGCCGTCAATACACGCGTGGGAGCTTTCACTTACAACCTGCTTCACCACAAAGGCGTCGCCATTGCCCTCTACCTGGCGGGCCTTTATCTGTCAGAACCTGCCCTCCAGCTTGCAGGCTTGGTATTATTCGGTCATAGTTCCTTCGACCGGGTGCTTGGCTACGGACTTAAATATCCAGACAGCTTCCAAAACACCCATCTTGGGGTGATTGGTCGTAAAGAAGCCTGACTTCCGTTCCTCTTTTCTTCAAGAAATGGCCCATTGACGTCCAGCCACGCCGGGCCGGGGACCTTTTTTTTTGAAATATTCATCAGGTAATATCCACTTATGCCGATTTATATTTTAAAAATCGCGTGTTAACCTTATAAAGTTCTAAAAAGTCTCATTTTTTTGAAAAGCTCGCAATTCCGGACGCCTCCGGTTGCAATTTTACCTTAACTACAACGATTTCGTCAATTTTTATGAAAAAGAGGTTCATTTTTGACCCTATGGTGAGAATATTTGCATATAATTTTAAATCAAAACGCAAAAACGAAACCACTAAACAGAAAATTATGAAAAAAGCAATTTTACCGTTCGTCTTGCTCATCCTCGTCAGCGTGCTGGCGTTGTTTTTCCCAGCGGTGCCCAAAGAAATAGTCACGGAGGGGATCGTTGCAGGAGATGTAGCATGGATGCTGGCCGCTGCGGCGTTAGTTCTTTTGATGACCCCCGGGCTGGCGTACTTCTACGGCGGGATGATCGATACCAAAAACATTATCTCCACCATGCTTCAGAGTTTCATCGCCATGGGCGTGATCAGCGTTCTCTGGATTGTGGTTGGTTTTTCCCTTGCATTCGGAGAGTCGCAAGGAGGGCTTATCGGCGATCCCACGACTTTCTTCATGTTTAATAACGTCCTGGATGGCCAGCCCTGGTCGATGGCACCAACCATCCCCCTGGTGCTTTTCGCGGTCTTCCAGCTAAAATTCGCCATCATCACGCCGGCACTCATCACCGGTACCTTTGCTGAAAGGGTCAAGTTCAAGTCCTATATTATCTTCCTGATCCTCTTCTGCCTCTTTATATATGCTCCGCTCGCACACTGGACGTGGCATCCGGAAGGATTCCTGTTTCAGATGGGAGTCCTGGACTTCGCCGGTGGAACGGTCGTTCACATGTCCGCAGGATTTGCAGCCCTTGCAGCCTCGATCTATCTGAGAAGCAAGAATGAAAAGAAAACTCCTATTGCACCCGCGAACATTCCCTTTGTCCTGCTCGGCACCGGCTTACTGTGGTTCGGATGGTTCGGCTTCAACGCCGGAAGTGCGATGGGTGCTGGCCCGCTTGCCGCATCCGCTTTTGCAACTACCAATACTGCTTCTGCTGCTGCGGGATTGTGCTGGATTCTCTTCGACGCCGTGCGAGGCAAAAAACCTTCGGCACTCGGCTTCTGTATCGGGGCGGTTGTCGGACTTGTTGCCATCACCCCTGCCGCAGGATTCGTAACGATTCCCTCCAGCTTGTTTATCGGCACCTTCGCATCGCTGATCAGCAACGTGGTCGTACACTGGAAATCGAAGACATCACTGGAAGACACGCTCGATGTATTCCCTTGCCACGGCGTAGGTGGACTGGTCGGTATGATCATGACCGGGCTGCTCGCTAATCAGGCTGTTAATTCTGGCAACACAACTGGTAACGGGCTTTTGTTCGGAGAGTTCGCCCTGTTCCAGACTCACATGATCGCACTGGCAATTGTGGTCGCGTTTACCTTCTTCGGTTCGCTGATCATCCTGAAAGTCACTGACCTGATCTCGTCGCTGAAAATATCTCCTGAAGAAAAAGAGATCGGACAGGATCTCAGTCAGCATGGCGAAAATGTGTACCAGTACGAACTGGGTACTGCCACGAAGGATACCATCTAATAAGAAAATCAAAGCCCCCGACAACGGGTCGGGGGCTCTCTTGAAATCTTCTCATTCACTAAAGCATCCCAGGGGTGTGAGAGACCCGCTGGGATAACCTTAGCTTATTGTTTAAAACACCCCTAAAAATATGAAAACTAACAGACTATGCATCGGAATTATACTCGGATTATCTCTTTCTGCCACCGCTGGGTTTAGCCAGGAAGCTGTTCTGGCGTCAACCAGCCCCAACCCGGGCCCGGGAGTGGCCACAACCGCCGAGGAGAAGGATGAAGAAAAACAGGAAACCCCGGTACTGACATTTTCGGGATCGATCGACACCTACTTCCATTCGAGCTTCGGCACCACCAATGCCGCCTACGACGGAGGCAACGCACCGGCATCTGCATTTGCCAACTTGAAGGGTTTCGGGTTGGGGATGGCAAACCTCATTGCTTCCTATTCCGGAGAAAGAGCCGGTTTTACGGCTGACCTGGTGTTTGGTCCCCGCGGACGCGCCGCAGTCTTCGCTTCCGAGCAAGGGATTGTAAACCAGATGTACGCGTACTACAAGCTTTCGGATAAGGTAACGCTGAACCTCGGTCAGTTCAATACATTCCTGGGATACGAAGTGATCTCCCCGGCAGTAAACTTTCACTACTCAACCTCTTACATGTTTTCATACGGCCCCTTCAGCCACACCGGGCTTCGCGCTGACTTCGACCTCGGCGGCGGACTGGTTGCTAAACTGGCGCTGATGAATCCGACGGACCTCGTGGAATTCAATCCGGTAAACACCTACACCGTTGGCGCGCAGATTGGCGAGACGACCGACGCGGGCGGCGTGTGGTTGAACATCATCTACGGCGACCAGGATGGAAACCTCAAGGCGGACGATGATCCGTACTTACGCGATGAGGATGGAAATCCGATTGGCTTCATCTCGTCGAGCGGATCGCTGTTCCAGGTGGACCTGACAACCGGATGGGACCTCACCGAAAAATTCTATCTCGGTCTGAATACAACTTATCAGACGGTCGCCGCTGGGGAATCGTTCATGAGCGAGGGCGACCTTCGCGATTCGGACGGTCACGCAGCAACATTCGTCGGCGTCGCGCTCTATCCGAAATTTTCGTTGTCGGAAACATTTGCGCTCGGTCTCCGCGCTGAATACCTCGGTGTCACAAACGGCCACCTGGGAATTTTCGGAACGGATGCGGATGGCAAAGGCAGCGTAATGGAGTACACGCTGTCGGGAAATTACTCCTTTGGCAGCCTGACCTTCATTCCGGAATTCCGGATTGACATGACTTCCGAGGACTCTTTCGCTGACGCGGATGGCAGGCCGACAAAGATGATGTCGAGTATCAACCTTGCTGCAGTTTACAAGTTTTAGCAATTAATCAACCACTAAACCATAAGAACCATATGTCAAAAACAAAACTTGAGTACATCTGGCTTGACGGTTACAAACCGACGCAGAGTTTAAGAAGCAAAACAAAAATTGTTAAGAATTTTAAAGAGACACTGGAAGACTGTCCGGTGTGGAGCTTCGATGGAAGTTCTACCGAGCAGGCTACCGGAAGTAAATCAGATTGTCTCCTTCAGCCCGTTGCCCTTTGTCCGGACCCGGCGCGCAAGAATGGATACCTCGTGATGTGCGAGGTTCTCAATCCCGACGGCACACCGCATGTGAGCAATGGCCGCGCCACGATCGAAGATGACGATAACGACTTCTGGTTCGGGTTCGAGCAGGAATACTTCCTCTGGAATCCGGAGTTCGATAAACCACTGGGTTTCCCGGCGCAGGGGTATCCCGCACCGCAGGGCCAGTACTATTGTTCCGTTGGAGCGAAGAACGCCTTTGGCAGGCACATCGTCGAAGAGCATCTGGACTACTGCCTGGAAGCGGGCATCAACGTAGAAGGTATCAATTCCGAAGTAGCTACCGGTCAGTGGGAGTTCCAGATTTTTGCGAAAGGAGCAAAGGCCGCCGGTGATCAGGTTTGGCTCGCGCGCTACCTGATGGAGCGGACGGCTGAAAAATATGGAGTGGCCATCAACTGGCACTGCAAGCCGCTGGGCAACACCGATTGGAATGGTTCGGGAATGCACGCTAATTTCTCCAACGGCCTGCTGAGAACCGCGGGGTCCAGGGAAGTATTCGAAACTGTGTGCAGCGCGTTTGCTCCCCTCGTCAAAGAACACATCGCTGTTTATGGAGCGGACAATCACATGAGATTAACCGGTAAGCATGAAACGCAATCGATCGACAAGTTCTCCTTCGGCGTTTCCGATCGCGGGGCTTCCATACGCATCCCGATTGGTACGGTCGAGAACGGGTGGAATGGATGGCTTGAAGATCGCAGGCCGAATTCCGCAGCGGATCCCTACAAGGTCGCCGCGCGAATCGTCAAGACAGTGAAGACCGTTCCGGCATACGCCCTGTCGAACGGCCGGTAAGAGTTGGCGTCTGGTTGTTTAGTGGAAGTCAGGCAGAAATGCCTGGCTTCTTTTTTTCATGTCTAAATGCCAGGATGTTTGCGCGAAGCCCTGAACGGTTTTGTGCGGGCAATCTCAATCGCAAGTCACCACGGATTGGCTACCCGTAGCAGCGCGCGCTGCGCTCAACCGCTCATTTCCTTGCTTTCGGCGATCTTAGTTCCGATGAAGCGCAGAAGATCTTCCTCCACTTTTTCTTTATCCTGCCAAAGGTTGCGACTGAAGACGTAGTGGTATTTCCAGTTCTTCTTCGACATAAGCGCAGGCGTGTAGGCAAAAAAGTCCTTTTCCGAAAGGCTGCTAAAGTAGTGCATGTCATCCGTTAACACGATGCCCAGCGATTCGCTGTCGCTGCCGATGTGCAGATCCGCCAGCGGAAGGCTGTTGACTTCGAATCTGAAATCCGGAAACTTCTCCTCACCCCAGTTCTTGATCTGTTGATTCAGATACCAGGTAGCGGGCTGTTTTCCGTTCTGGTACGGTGCGGGTTTGAAGCGACGCTCATGGACATCGCGGGCAAATTCGAGATATTTCCTGAGCAGTCGCGGACCCTCGTTCTTCAGATCATCGGTTCTCAGCTGTTCGGGCTGAATACTGCATATGAGGATGATCTTTTCACGCGCCCGCGTGACAGCAACGTTCAGACGGTTTTCGCCGCCAACCATATTCAGGCTTCCGAACTGCATACTCATTTTCTTCTTCTTGTCAGGTGCGTATCCCACGGAGAAGATGATAATATCTTTTTCATCGCCCTGGACATTTTCTATGTTCTTCACAAAAAGGGTTGATGGAATGGTCATACCATCATTTGCAAACCGCTCTTCAAGAAGGTCAAGGATCAGGTTTTGCTGAGGCGAGTTGAAGGTCACGACTCCTATTTCCTTTTCCGGATCCGCAGTCAGTAACCCGACCAGGCGCTCGACGACAGCCTGTGCCTCCACGAGGTTCGTGTTACTCTCCCACACACCCTCGACCTGCTGATATTCAATACCGGGCTCGTGACGATTAAGAACGTTGCGATCGGGCAACAACTGAAGTCTTCCTTCATAGAAATGCTGATTGGAAAAATCAATGAGTTCGAGGGATTGACTGCGGTAATGACCTTGAAGATGAACGGTCGGCAAATAGCGCTTCGCCAGGTCGAGTAGTGAATCGACTTCAAGATCCGGATGATCGCCTTCTTCCTCCCAACGAGTCTGGTAAAGCTCATTTGGCTTGAGCTGCATGTCATCACCTGCAACCACCAGCTGCCTTCCCCTGTACATCGCCGGGATGCCGCGTTCAGCGAAGCACTGTGAGGCCTCATCAAAAATTACGATGTCAAAGAGCTCGGTCATCGGGAAAATAGCGGATGCCGCCTCAGGTGAGACCATCCAGCATGGCATGACATTGAAGATCTCGTGTTGAAAATCCGTGATCAGTTTCCGCAACGGCCAGATCTTCTTCTTTTTCGTCACCTGGTGATAGAGATCACGATAGGTTACGCGGTTGTTCAGGCGGTTGTATTCCAGGTTCTCATATACTCGCTCACGCGCGCGCAACAAGAGAATATCGTGGCTGAGTTTCTGCTTCTCCTCCACCAGGCCAATGAGTTCCTCGCGCTGCTTTTCCATTTTCCGCGATGACACCGCCCGAAGGTCGGGATTCTTCGCCTCAATGTGTTCGATCCATGCCAGACGAAGACTGTTCTGAAAGAGCTTCTCCAGCGCGTCGGCATCCCATTCACCGACCTTGTCATAGAGTTTGTTGAGCGTGTCCTTCTCGTGCGAAGCCAGATTTTCACGGATGCGATCAAAGTCGCATAAACTCTCGAAATCTTTGCGCAGTGTCTTGAGGTATTCCTGCTCCTTATCGGGATTGCTTACCAGGTGGCGGAACTGGAACTGCGTAATATACTTTAACCATCCTTTCTTCTTGTCCTTAAGTTCACCGACGATCTGAAGAAGGTCCTTGAGCACATCGATAAACGAAGCACGCGTATATTTCTTAGGATGCAACCCCTCCTTTACTTCCCGAAGAGAATTAAAGATCAACTTTGCACGAATCGCCAGCTTTTGACGCGTAAACCATGTCTTCAGTTTTACTTCATCGTAATCGGTCGGAAGTTCGATCAGCCAGGGCTTCTTCTTCACGGCCGTAAGGTGGTGTTCAAGGTTGAGCCTGTTGTCGATCCTCTCCTCGAGCAAGCGCAATCCCTTCTTGTTTCGCGGGAGCTTGTTTGCGGCCAGTACATCGTTGATCCACTGCTTGTCCTTCGAGAATAACGCCCACCGGATCATCCGGAAAATATTTCTCTGGCTGCTCATTTTCTTTTGCAGCGCCTCCTGAAACTTGACGAGCAGGTCGGCATGAAGGAAAGTCTCCGCACCTGCGCCGCTGAAGCAGTTCATAAGTACCCGCTCGACGTTCGTGAACCACAGAAAACTGGTTTCATCATCCTTCTCGTCGGCCATTGCCTGTACATAGCGAAAGATCGCCTCCGTCTTGATGAGTGCGATCATTCCGAGCACATCATCTTCGCGGGCCCGGAACGAATCTGCATCCTCGAGATTCAGATTGACGTTGATCAGGTCACGAATCTTCTCCTGGGTTTCTCGCTGATACACGGGGATCTCGCGGATAACCTCTTCGATTTCCCGCAGATCCGTCAACCGGTAACCGGAAAATGAACAACGGTTGCGCCATACGTAGTTAAGCTGCTCGAATTCCGCAGCATAGACTGCGAACTGCCGAAGGGTTTTGAGAAAGGGCGAAAGCGTTGTAAACGGAAACTGCTGGTACTCCTGCCGTATGTTAATGGTATCCCCCTGTATGTCGGAGGTGAGGTAAAGTTCTTTGACACTCAAGCCACACTCCTGATCATCGAAAAGTGTCCTGCGAAACTCTTCCAGTTCCTCACTGATGCGATCGATGGACCGGCACACCTGGAAGAAACGGCGTTCCATCTGGATGACGTCCAGGCTACGGTTGAAACTCCTGAAATCTTCAATGCTGTCGATCTGCCGGGCGATCTTGTTGAAGATCATCTTGCGCTCATTGCGGAAATCGTGGACGAGGCCGACAAAATCACCGAGTTGTTTCTCCTGGAGCCTGTTGTACACCACATCCAGGGCCGCGCGTTTCTGACAAACCAGCAAAGCGCGTTTTCCGGAAGCGATGGCGTCGGCCATCAGGTTGCAAATAAGCTGCGACTTACCGGTGCCGGGAGGTCCCTGCACTACAATCGACTGACCTGCCTTGATCGACCTGATCGCGTTTTCCTGGTAGGCATCCAGCGTGAAAGGAGTGTGCAACTTCTCTTCCTTTAGTGCCTGGTTAATAAGGATCTTGTCCAGGCCATTCTCGTCCGCAGGCTGATTTTTATTGATGAAAAATTCCTCGAGATCGAGCGTATCGTTTTCCTCGATGAGCTTGAGGTAATCGGGAACAAGCTGAGATCCCGCCTGGGGGAAAATTCCAAGTACCGCCTCCGGGAAAAGTTTCAACTCTCCATTGCGGTGCTTCAGATCAAAATCTTCTTTTTTGAATTGCTGAAAGGGAATGAGTTCATCCCTGAAATTATCCGGATTGAAATTGATCTCGATTTTTTCCTTCAGCAACTGGTACAACTCCGTGCGGAAAACAGTGCTGTCGGGATTGAAGTCCTCAAAGCTCGCATCCAGCATATCTTCCTCGAGGGAAACCTTGTTGTAAAATGCATATGCGAGCAGGAAAGATTTGTTGAAGGTGATGCCGGCCTGTTGACGGAGATGCAGGTACCATCCATTATTTTCCTGGACAAGAGAGACCGGAAAAAACAAAAGAGGACAACGGACCAGCGTCCCGTCTGAAAATTTGCCCCGCACGAAAGGCCAGCCGATGTGCAGATCATAGGTGCCGCGCTCCTCGAACAGGAAATTGTCTGCACGCTGGATCTTCTTGAGTTTCTTGCTCACCTCATTGTTAAACTCCACACGGCTGTCGAGTACCTGGCACAGTTTGATGGTCTTTCCAGCGATCAGCGCCTTGAGCACCTCGAACGATGGGTAACCATTTAACATGTTTACCTCGTGAAGGTCTATAAGTTGCTCGGCATACAAGCGCAACAACAAAAGCGAGCGGTTATTACCCGAGAGGTTTGTTAGCCTGCGAAGATAGGTCTGAAGAATATTCTTGACTTCGTTGATCACCACGGAATTTAATAATTAATGGTTTGTGAAATTTCTTTTTCACCGTTTAAAATTCGTCGACTTGCACTTTTGCGGTTTTTCGATCCCATTGGACTACTCCTTTATTTTTAAATATGGCAAAAGGCGATCCACTTCCCCGGGTTCGAGCGCCGATAACTTTTTAATATCGCTCAAGTCCGTAAAGTCACCATGCTGAAAACGGTAACTGACCAGCAAACGCGCCGTTTTATAGCGTATATAGGGATGAGCCGATAATTCCCTTTCATCCGCCGTATTTATATTTATCTTCTGCGGAATAAAGTCTGGTGTTATGAAGCACACATTCAGCAATCGCTTAACGGTAATGGAATCAAGTCCATAAACCTCGAATAACTGGTCAGGGCTCACAAAACCACCTAGTCCGTCGCGAAATTTGATTATCCGCGCCGCAAACGTGGGTCCGATCCCGTAAACGGATTTCAGCTGTAGAGTGTCCGCAGTATTAATGTCAAATTCGTCTTGTACCTGTTTCTTTTTCCGGCGTGAGGATTGCGGTCCTGTAAAGGTCCGGTCCCCGCGTCGGTCAGGCAATCGCTGGGCGGGTAGACTGATGTAATCATATAGTCGCTTATATAACGAAGAATCGAGCCCATAGATTCTCAGCAGGTCTGACTTAACCCTAAAAACTCCTCCTTTCCGCCGATAAGCGGCAATATACCTCGATGAGTTTTCGCCAAAGCCCAGTTTTCGCAAATCGCTGACTTCAGCCGTATTAGGATCAAATGCAAAAAGGGAAATGATCTCCCCATCTTCGGGCCTCTTCCCCACGGGGGCTGCCCAGGCCGCGACGAGACTATCAAGCCCGGCTTCATCGCCCTCGTCGGGATCGTCCCGCGCCGCAATATAGTGGTGATACAGGGGCTCTGAAGCGAGCAACAGCAAAACAAGCGGGATCAATATTAGAAACCCGTTAATTTCGGTACCCGAGAATCCAAAGACTTCCCGGATCCACTTTCTGAGGGATCGCATACGTGAGAGGGTTTTCATCACAAAATACCAAATCGCGGGAACTTTAAACAGCTCCTTGCGTAGTATGAAAGGCACTATCTGCAAACGTTTATTTAAAATGATTCTAAATTATTTCCTAACTGACTTTTGTCACTAAGGATTATGGAGCAGGGTGTATTTTTGTGATCCGAGATGACTCAGAATTTTAAATCCTTAACATTAAGCTACAAGACGGCTCCTTTAAGAATCCGCGAGCAAGTTTCGCTGAATGAGGCAGGTGCAAAACAACTGCTGCATTTTTTAAGGGATTACACAAAAGCCACTGATATCCTCGTGATATCTACGTGCAACCGCACCGAAGTCTATTACGTCGCTGAGAAAGATTTATCCGAAGACATTTTCAAAGGCTTGGCGCTAATTAAGAAACCGGAGCCGGGATTCGAACAGCATTTTGCCCGTTACGAGGGATCTGCGAGCATACGCCATCTTTTCGAAGTAGCAATCGGCCTGGACGCACAGGTGATTGGAGATCTTCAGATTTCCGGCCAGGTGAAGAACGCATACCAGTGGAGTGCCGATGAAAATACTGCAGGGCCATTCCTTCACCGGCTCATGCACACGATCTTTTTTGCAAACAAGCGGGTAGTCCAGGAGACATCCTTCCGCGACGGAGCGGCGTCGATATCATACGCTGCAAAGGAACTCGCCGAGGACCTGACATCAGGTTTCCGCGAAACGAAAGTTCTCGTGGTAGGTGTGGGCGAAATCGGCCAGGATTTTTGCCTGAACCTCGTGGAGTCGCGTTTGCAAAACGTCACGATCCTTAACCGTACCACAGAAAAGGCGGAGGCGCTCGCAGCAAAATGCGGTTTCCGTTTCAGTGGTTTTGAAAATATAAAGACCGAAATTCTCAATGCGGACGTCATCGTCAGCTCCGTATCCGGGAATGAGCCCTTGATTACGCCTGAGCTTTTGAGCGGACTCAAGATCTGGTCGCACAAGTTTTTCATCGATCTTTCCATGCCGCGCAGTATAGCCGCGGAGGTTGAAAACATCCCCGGAGCCATTGTGTACAATCTCGATGACATCCAGGAAAAGACCACCGAGGCTGTCGAGCGTCGCAAGGCCTCTGTCCCCCGCGTTGAACAGATTATCAGCGAGTCGATGGAGGAATTCGAAGACTGGTCAAAGGAGATGATCGTCTCCCCCACCATTCACAAACTGAAGCAGGCTCTGGATCAAATACGGAAGGAAGAACTTACGCGGTTTCTGAAAAACGCAAACCCGGAGGAAGCGCAGAAGCTCGATGACATGAGTCGTTCGCTCATGCAGAAATTCCTGAAATATCCGGTGCTGCACCTCAAGGCTGCCTGTAAACGCGGAGACGCCGAGTCGCTTTCCGAATTCCTGCAGGATCTCTTCAATCTCGAAAAAACGCCGGAGAAGAAAGGCCATTAACTGCCGGATCTTTGCCCGTGATCGCCGCCTCGTCGGGATCATGCTGCGGATTTTGTAATTATCTTTCCCTACCTTCGACCAATCAACGTAAGACCCGTAAAGGTGATTGGGGACGAAAAAAAATTCATCAACCTGATTGACGAGCATCAAGGACTGATCCACAAAGTGTGTATCATGTATGAGAGCGATCGCGATCAGCGCAATGACCTCTTTCAAGAAATAGTGCTTCAGCTATGGAAGTCCTTCCCCACCTTTCGAGGTGAATCGAAAATTACCACGTGGATGTACCGGATCGCGCTTAATACAGCAATCTCCGGCTACAGGAAGAGGACCCGGAAGGTTCCCACGGAGGACTTGCATGAAACGCACTTTAATATTTCCGAGCAGTCCGGGGGAAGCGAGGGCGAAGAAAATGTGCTGAGACTTCAACAGGCGATTCGCCGTCTTTCAGAGATCGAGCGTGCCATGATCATGATGGCGCTGGAAGAAATTCCTTACGAGGAAATAGCCGAAACCATTGGCATCACGCAAAACAATGTGCGCGTGCGTATGAACCGTATTCGTGAAAAACTTAGAAAACTAATGAGTGTACAGGATGGAAATCGAAGAGCTGAGGGATATATGGAAAAAGCAGACTGAAGGTTTCAAACCGAAGGATGCGGCCGAGTTGTCGTCCATGTTGAAGGGAAAAAGCACCTCAATCGTGACGCGGCTGAAACGCAATGTTTGGATGGAACTTATCTTCACCTTCGCCGGAGGGTTGGGATTGCTCGCCTATGCGATGACTTTGCCTCCCGGGTCGCTCAAGTGGATTTCGGTGTCCATGCTCGTGCTCTTTTGCGTATATAGTTTTTATTATTTAAAGAAGCTCAGGCTACTGAATCGCTTTGATCCCGCGAACGAAAATCTGAAATCAAATCTTTCGCGGCTCATTGAAGACCTCAAGAGCTATCTCCGGTTCTATAAGAGGAGCTACGCCATCCTCTATCCGGTCTACTTTTTCCTGGGCCTTTTGTTTACGGCAATAGAACGCGGAGCCGAGGGCTTCATCAACCGGATATCGCAACCTGAAATTTACGGATCGCTGCTGGTGGTAGCCTTTGCATTTTTTGTTGGCAGCACCTGGCTAACAACCTGGTATCTGAAAAAACTCTATGGCAACCACCTGGAAAAGCTGGAAGGACTGCTAAGAGAACTTGAGTGAAGGGTGGATCACACAAGGAACATTTTGTTCTGCGCGAGACAATCACACAACTGTCGGTAGATTGTGGTGATATTCTCGCGCGAATGATTGCCCCCCAACGCATTTACTATTCGCTGCGAAAGCGCACCCTGGCTTAATACGACGTCGAGTTCGCGACGACCTGTGGAAATCACCGTATTGCCTGAGCGCATCAGCCGATCCGTAATATGCCGCCATAACTCAATAGCGGTCGCAGACTCACCGGTGAAGCCGAATACATTCAGAAACTCGCGGTTGTCAATCACAGCGCGTCCCGCGTTTTCGCTGGTCTTATCCAGAACCTGTGCGAGAAAATCAGTTTTCCATTTCATCTGGCTTTCGAAGTCGATGAACTTCTGATTAACAAGCGACTTGATCGTCTCGATGACCAGGGTTAGGATGGCCATGTCTGCCGCCGGACATTCCTGGATATCCATGATGCGGATCTCGATGGAGCCGCGGTCAAACCGCGGAATGGCACCCCGCGAATTCACCCAGATCGGATTGAGCACAGAATCGGGGTCGTAGGGGGCGATGTCCGATTTTATTTTTTCGTAGATGTTGTTCAGGTAATTGCGCTTCGAAAAGATCGCCTCGGGAATGACTTTCCCCGTGATAGACGGAATCTTCGCCTGGTTGGTTTTGTAGTATTTCAGACGCGTGTCCAGCATGCCCGTCAGTTTTCCGTCGAGCACAGGTGAACTCGCGCACAATGCCGGAAGAAGAGGTAGCACAAGCCTCACCGCCGCATGAAGCTTCGCAAATTCCTCGTCATCATAAAAGGGAAGATTCAGGTGCGTGCTTTGCAGGTTCGACCAACCATGTCCGCGGCAATCGAAGATGCGGTTGTAAATATCATATACCTCGTTGTTCTCATGAGGCCAGATCTTCGTTTCAGTCAGCGGGTCCATGAACGGATGGGCCGCCGTCGGCATCAGCATTGTATTAGAGGACGCCAGAATTGCGTTGATGCGTTTTACATTTTCCGCGAAAGCGTTTTCAAGCGCGTTGAAGTTATGCTCCGGCCGGGTCGATTTAAGCTCAACCACGTGCAGGACGAGCTCGTTCGACCAGGTTACTATTCCATTTTCAAAATCACTTTGGTAAGCCCCCGTCTCGTGCCTGATCAGTTCGTCCGTAATGGGTTTGACTTTCAGAGTATCGCAGTCAACCATCATATATTCCAGCTCTATACCATAGCCCTGGAACAAATGAATGCGTGGGGGCTGTTGCATCATTTATCGGATTTGATCTTATTCAAAAATACGTCCATGATAGTGGAATACAATTTATCCTTCATGATTTTATCTTCGGTACCCGAATCGATATTCGGGTTGTCGTTGATCTCAATTACGTAGAACTTCCCATCCACCTCCTTCATGTCCACCCCGTACAGGCTTTTGCCGATCAGGGAAGTCGCCTTGAGGGCAGTTCTCAATAATCCGGAGGGTGCCTCATCCGCAGCGATGGTCTTCACATCGCCCTCCTTGTTCTGTTTGGAATTCCAGTTGACGATCTGCCAGTGCTCGGAGGCCATGAAGTACTTGCACACATAAAGCACCTGTCCGTCGATGATTCCCACTCGCCAGTCAAATGGTGTCGGCAGGAATTCTTGCGCGATCAGCAGCTCCGACTTCTGGAACATGGTCGTGCAGGCGTGCTTGTATTCGGCTGCGTCGTTTATCTTGTGAACACCTTTGCTGAAGGCTCCGTCCGGTTGCTTGAGAATAAAAGGAAAGCTCAGCTTACCGGGAAGGTCCTTATAATTCTCTTTCCCGATCGCAAAAGACTTCGGGGTGAGTATCTTGTTAGCGTTCAACAACTCATTCAGGTAAACCTTGTTCGTGCACTTCAGGATCGAATCCGGATCGTCGATCACAGCCAGCCCGAGTGACATCGCTTTCTTGGCGAACCGGAAGGTGTGATGGTTTACGAAGGTGGTTTCACGGATAAAGAGGGCATCGTACTGGATAAGTTCGCCAAAGTCGTTCTTGGTGATGAGTTCAACGTTGAATCCGGCCTGATCGCCCGCTTTGATGAACTTCTGGATCGCCTTCTCGTCGGAAGGAGGATTCTTGTCATCCGGGTTCACCAGTATGGCCATGTCATATTTCTTCTTGTCCGGCTTCACGTCTCTCTTCCGGGCCAGATACTTTTCAACAGCGCTTCGCAGCAGCGGACCCTCCTCTTTGGAAACTTCTCCGAGACTTAACGGTTTGATGCTTTGAAGGACCCATTTAGTCTTCTTTGAAAAAGTAGCACTCAGACAGGGTGCCTGAACGTATTGAAAAAGCTGGCGGGCAAGCTTGTTCAGGTGTTCGTCCTGGGTGATACCGAAGAAGATGTCGAACTCGACGCGGTCGGTTTTCTCGTTCTTGAAGGAGGATTGTATCAGATCGTCAAAGTCCTGGGAATCTTCGCGCAGGATGGATGGAAACCGAAGGTCCTGGATTGTACTGATGCCCGGTAAGACCTTGTGTTTGCGTGCTTCGGCCAGCAATGACACGTAGTATCCCAGACTTTGATATTGATACGATTTGCAGAGGTTGAGAACTTTGAGCCCTTTGGACTGTTGGTACGCTTCAGCGGTGATATATCGGGCCGGCGAAACAACCTCTACTTCTTCCAGCGCGAACTTCCAATGGTCGGGGTTTTCAACAATGATCAGCTTTTGCATAGTATTTCCCGGCTATCGTTCCGGGCAAAAAAATAAGGGGTTTAGATCTTCTTTGGTTCAATTATGAGCAGGTTTGCATCATAGGTAACAATTCCCAGCATAATGCTATTAATCAGGCGGTCAAACGTCACTGTGTACAGCTGCCCTTTGCCCAGGGGGTTCGGTTCGACGGGGTCCGCCACCGAGACAACGTTCTTTGCTTCATCGTATCCGGTGATCACAACGAAGTGCCCGGCCGGTTCGCCCTTTATCGGATCATAAATATCGTACTGGGGAATTTCCCGTGGTGTGCCATACAGATAGGTGGCACTCAGTCCGGTCAGGATCGGAATGGAGCGCTTCAGGTATCCCTTGATCAGATCCGCATCAAGTTCGGAGTAGTGCAGCTTTCCGCCCAATTCGAGGAATTTTATAAAGGCTTGCGACGTTACCTGCAGCTTTCTCCTCTTGCTCTTGAATTCCATTTGCTCTTTGAGGAATTGGGCGATCTTCTTTGACGGGTGCTTGAACCACGTCGGATCGAAAACATTGAGATTGTAGGTGTAGATGTGCGCCTTGTACCCCCGTTGCAGCGCATGGTTTCCAAGCATCACCGCCATTGTGCCGCCGTTCTTCAGCTGCTTCACTTCGCGTATCACATTCTTTAGCGGAACAGGATCGTCATAGAACTGATACAACGCCTGGAGGCATGTCGGTCCGCATGTGACATCATCAGGTTGGGCCTGAATGTCGAAGCCCAGGTTGATCTCTTTTCGCATCAGAGGGACAGGAACTTGGTGATGAACATGTCGAAAACTTCCACAAGGATCAATAAAATAATGATAAATTCAAGGAGGTTGCTTTCGCGCTGATGTATTATTTCGCGGAAAACAGCAAGATTGTTTTGAATGATGCGCATCGTGTACTCGATCTCGCTAAAACGGACTTTGAGGTCGAAATGCTTCATCAGCCCCTGATGCAGTTTATCCAGGTATTCATTGTCCCAGGTCAGGTCGGGCGCGTCAAAAATGTAAATATTCTCCGCTATATCGTTCTGGGTCTTGAGCGCTTTTCCAATGAAGCGGTGCATGTTATTGCGGCTGATCCGCAAGTTGCCCGTCCGTTCCAACTGGTTGGCGAAGCCTTTCAACTGAGTAAGGAGGTCTTCGCTTTCGCTGTGATAATGATCCAGGGCCACCGACTGCGCGAGGTTTAACATCGCCACCCGCATGATGGTGGGATCGCGTTTGATGACGACGGCTTCCGCAAATTCAAAGGCAGTACCTCTTTCGGGGTCCACCCGAATCTGAAATTCGTCACGCTGCCACGCCTTTTCGGGATCTTTGAGGTGTGGCTGGATGGAAACGATGATCGACTTCATCTCTTCTTCCGGCATGCCTGCAAATACTACCACTCCGTAGTTGAAGAAGTATTTGTACCGGCCCTCCGAACCGTAAAAGAGTTCGGATGATGAGTCGGCCAAGGGTTTCTTGTCAATCAGTGATTTAATGCCCTTGAGGTCGATCTGATTGGAAATCAGGAAGGCGTGAAGCTTGACAGTGTCGGCCATAGCGTATGATATAAATATAAGCTAAAAAACGAGGCCCTTGTTTCACTTTCCCTAAAATTCAGCATATTGGATTGAGAATGCGAAATTCTCAAATGCGCAAACGCACCTTCATCTTGCGGATTGTGTGATCCGACCGTAGCGCACAGGAACTAACTTTCGCCGATAAACCGGAGACGTACTTCATCACAAAACCAACACAGCCAATAGCATGCAACGCCTGATCCTCACTTGTTTTTTAGCACTGCTCGTTTCACCTGTGAAATCCCAGGAGATTACGTATGCGGAGAAACTGGGTTTTCCGAAAGGATCAAAAGTCCTGATCCTGCACATCGATGATGTCGGCATGTCCTGGGATTCCAACCAAGGGGCTATCCAGGCCATGGAGAAGGGCGTGGCCAATTCGCTGAGCATCATGATGCCCTGCCCCTGGGTGCCTGGGTTTGTCCACTATATGAAAGAGCATCCCGGGCTTGATGCCGGGCTGCATCTCACCCTGACATCAGAGTGGAAAGATTACCGGTGGCCTCCCCTGTCAGGGCGTCCGGCCGTACCGGGACTGGTGGACACCGAAGGCGCTATGTGGCGATCCGTTGACATGGTAGCAAAGAACGCTTCGCCGGACGAGGTTGAGACAGAGATCCGCGAGCAGCTTAAGCGCGCCCGCGACATCGGATTTGAGCCTACTCACCTGGATTCGCATATGGGAACCCTGTTTGCCACCCCGCAATTCCTTGAGCGTTACATCAAGGTGGGTATCGAGAACAAAATCCCCGTTATGTTTCCCGGAGGACACAACACGATGATCGGCAAGGAAAGGGATATCACGCCGGAAATAATAACCCAGCTGAGACAAATGGGCAAGATGATCTGGGACGCCGGCCTGCCGGTCCTGGACGACCTGCACAATGTCAGCTATAACTTTGAATATCCGAAGGGTGAGCTCTCGGACCAGGAACTCCAAAAAATTGCCACCGGGCAGTACATCAAAACGATCCGCGAACTGAAGCCCGGACTGGCAATGGTGATCATGCATTGCACGTCGCCCAGTGAAATATTCTCCTACATCGGGAGCTCCGGGCGGATCCGTAAAGCAGACATGCTCGCTATGATGGACCCGGCCTTCAAAAAGTTTCTGGCTGACGAGAAGATCATCCTGACCACCTGGCGGGAAGTGAAGGAGCGCCGGCTGAAAGTAAAGTAGACGCTGGTTACTGGTTGCTGGTTGCAATATTTTATGACGAGGGCCCAGTGCTCGCAGGGCAAGAGTGGTGCTGCCCACTCCTTACTCCCCGGCTACACGCTCATAAGTCAACGACGACTCAGACCTCCCCTGCTCCGCTTCTCTCGGTTTCAGCGTAAGCCTGTCCTGCTGCAAGTCGATCTCATATTCCTGTGGCTCCTCATTGGATTCACTCTCGAGGTAGAGGTTTCGCAATTGTTCGTTCATCCTGTAAGCGCCGCTGTCGACCTTTTCATCATCGGCGTAACCGATGTATCGCGCTTCTTCCGTGAATCGAATCCGCTGCATTGCACCCTCATGCCGGTCAGCATTCCCGGCTGCTGCCTCCTCAAGCTCCCACTCGCCCACGAGGATATCGATCATTTTTTCGGGCGACTCTTTCCGCGTATTTACCTCAGTGGTGTCGCGAGCATTCTCAGTAGCTTCTCTCTTCTCTTGCTGACACGATGACAATGCCAGCAGTGTGCACAGGCAAAACAAGAAAACCTTGATTTTCATAGACTTTATCTTTTTCGCATTTGAAAAAACACTATGCCTTCATTCTAAGGCGGCTGGCAAATCGTTTATATCGGTAAATAGTTCAACTGTGCAATTTCATCCTCACTTGACCAGTGGTGGAAATCGGCATAACTATTTTGAGTTTTCAGGCAAATGGAAGAAGACTATGGCTATTGAACTATCCCACAACACAAAACTTGCTAACAAAGAATTGCTTCAGAAACTGATCGACTGTGCTCTCACTTGTGAAGAGTGTGAATCGGCCTGCCTGAACGAAGAAAATATCACCCTGCTTGCCCGGTGCATCGAGCTTGACCGCGACTGTGCTGACATTTGCATCCAGGCCTCCAGGCTGGTTCAAAGAGATTCCGAAATCGCCGAAGAATTTCTGATGGTCTGCGAAAAGATCTGCCGCATGTGCGCCGAAGAGTGCAACAAGCACAACCATGAACATTGCAGGATGTGCGCGGAGGCATGTCTCGCCTGCGCGGACGCCTGTCATGCGATGGTGATGGGGTGAGTACGCGGATTGCTGATGATATCAATTTTTCCTACCTTGAAGACTACGAAGGCAAGGTATCTGACATGTCATGACAGAAACAAACCGGATATTGACCATCATCGGGATCCTCGTTTACACGATTCTGTCTATCCTGGTAGGGCTTTATGTTTTCATTGAAAACGACGAAAGCCAGCCTGTTCGCAATATCATTCAATGGAATTATTTCATCCCGGTCATAACCTATTCGGCCTTCGCGTTGTGGCTGACCTATGGACTATACCTGGCGTTCAGAAGAGTCCTGAATAAGGTCATTTCGTTCGCAGCTTCGCTCGTAATCGGAATTCCTGTGGGTTTGATTGTGCTCAACAGAGTTGTTGGCGCGCTGATGTAAATTGGGCTGGGAGATCCACCAAACAGCAACAAAGGAAAAGCGCCAATCAAGGTATCGGTTTTCCTTCTTTCAGGTTCGCAACAACCTGCTCGGCATACTTTTCAAAATAGGTGTTCTTTGCATAGCTTACTGTCTTGCTTGCATATTTTAGTGCCTCTTTATCATTTCCCTGCAGCGAATGTCCCCGTGTGATAGCCAGCAGTGAATAAAGATCCTCCTTATTTCTCTCATACGACATTTTATAGACAGAAATCGCCTCTTGATTGCGTTTTTGATTCTCGAGACCTCTTCCGTAGGAATACAGTTGAAGTGTGGTTGCCAGGGGGTACGCCTGACGCATCACCGAATCGGCCTTGCCTTTCATTCCCTTTTTTTCCAGAAGGCCCGCATAGGTGGACAGCGTTAAGAAATTCTTTTCTCCAAAATAAGTATTGATCGACCGCTCAGCCCAGCCGATGGCTTCATCAATGTTGATGTTATGCGAAAGACAGTAATTTGCAGCCATTTGCATGTTCTGCCAGTAGCGATAAAAGATCCCGGAATTGAACTCCCTTCTGAACGCAGCAATCATTTCCTTTTCAAGGTCAACCGAAATCGTAAAGGGGACCTTGACCCTTTCCCACTGCAACGACACGACAGCTGCATCGTCGGTTTCATCACTAAAGACGTACATGAGTCGTTCGATACTCGTATCCAGTTTGACAACGGGCACTTCCACCCGGAGTGCATCGTCTTTGCTATCGTAGTAAAAGCTTCCCCATGCAGTGCTGACATTCGAAAAAATGATCGTCGCCTTTTCCGGTCCCATGGCGATAAAGAATCCGTACTTCCCGGCCTTGAGCTGTTTGCCCTCGATCATGACGTCGGTACTGAAGGTAAACGTCGTGTTTTCATTCGCGCCTGCGCGCCAGGGCGCCGCTTTGCTGGTACCATAGTGTAGATCGGCGAAGCCGTAGTGAACTAACTCGCCCCATATTTTTCCTTCGCGTCCATTCACAATCGGACGGTCATAATCTATACGCACGTCAGTAATCCCTATCAGTTGCGAGACGGACGCCTTCCGGTTCGTACCACCGGGAGGAAACGTGATCTGTGCAAACGCAAATGTTCCAGCGAAGAAAAGAGAAGCGGTGACCGATAGCTTTTTGTTCATAAGAGTGTTGGGTATGTCCGGGGAAAAGCGATTAAGGAAACGAATTTATGTAGGTAAGGAGTAAATGGCCAGTTGGTCAGCGGCTGACTTGCAATTATTCTACCAGTTGCAGCGGTCTAGGGGGCAAGGGCCCGCAGCGCCTGATTATCGGATATTCACAGTTTTCGAGTCCTCTCACCTATGACGGTAGCTACATTTCCGGACACGGATTGTTCGCTATCGACCGACCGCCGGTATTTCATCTGGGGAGTCTCCTCTGCAAAGCATCCGGGTTCACTGATTCTTTCCCTTCAACCATCCAAACATCCTCATGACCATCATCAAGGGACCGGCCAGGAAGTCGACCTGGTAACCCAGATTGCCAAGCATCTGTGTAAGCGGATTCTTAAATGGATTATCATTCACCATGTAGGTCCAGGTGGAAGAGGGTCGTTTTATTTTGAGCTCAGAAATAGTCATACCGGTTAAGTCGGATAGCTTGTCGTCAAGATCTGCGATCATCTGGCGAAACATGATGTCCGAGCTCTTATAGAATTCCAGCAACGGATTCTTTCCCGCCATGCGTTGCCAGTGAATTCCTTCCCTCAATCCGGAAATATCGTTCAGATAATGCGACCAAACGAGGTCGTGCTGAAATAGCTTGTAATCCCTGGACGGTCCGTGTTCGGAGTCAAAAATTCTCTGCCGTCGTTCGAACAGAATCGCGCGTTGCTTTTCAATTATGTAAGCGTATTGATGCAAGTTGACCCGCCTGTCGTAAAGCTGGCCCTCTATGATTCGCTGGGCTTGCGCAATACTATTTGCGATAGTCGTGAGCTGTATCGGTTCATCCTGGTGGAGGTTTCGGAGGTGTCGCGGCAGCAGACTCTTTAATTGATATTTCACCATCAGGTCGTCTTGCATACTGATGATAAACTGCGAAGACCCCGGATCGCCTTGTCTGCCTGCGCGCCCTCTCAACTGATGATCGATGCGCAGGCTCTCGTGCCGGTTTGTACCGATGATGTGCAAGCCCCCGGCGGCAACCATAGCCTCCTTTGCGCCCTGGTCCCGGCCACCCAGTACGATGTCAGTGCCGCGTCCGGCCATATTAGTAGAAATAGTAACGGCGCCCGGCATTCCGGCCTGCGCAATGATCGCCGCCTCGGATTCATTGTTCTTTGCATTGAGTACCGTAGCCGCGATACCATGGCGATGCATTTCAGCTTGCAAGTCCTCTGATTCCTTCACCGTCAGTGTGCCGATCAGGATCGGCCTTCCATCCGCGTGAACTTTCCTTACTTCCTCGATGAGCGCCCTGATCTTCGCAGCCTTGTGGGTAAATATCAAGTCGGGATAATCAATCCGCACGCAAGGCTTATTCGGAGCGATCACGACGACACCGAGTCCGTAGAAATTTGCAAACTCGTCCGCGGCGTGTTGTGCCGTACCCGTCATCCCGGAAACCTTCGCATAACAACTCATCAGATGCTGCACGGAAATAGAATTCAGGATTCTGCCCTCCGACTGCACGACTAGTCCTTCCTTTGCTTCCACTGCTGACTGCAAGCCATTCTGCCATTTCCGGTCCTCCATAATTCTGCCGGTAAACTCATCCACTAATTTCACGCGACCGTCTTCGATAATGTAGTCCACGTCCTTCACCAGCATGGATCGGGCTTGCAACGCCAGGTTTACGGCGATGAGCAGATCGCGATTGCTCTCGTCGTAAAGATTATGAACAGCAAAATGGCGTTCGGTTCTTTCAATGCCACCATCCGTCAGGTAAACGTTTAGTCGATACTCATCAACCATAAAATCACGGGACGATACAAGTCCCCCCACATAACGTGCAATGCGGTGAAGATCCAGAGATTGTCCTTCAATGTTGCCGGCAAAAACCAACGGGTTGCGGGCTTCATCTATCAGAATTGCGTCGGCTTCATCTACAATGGCATAGTGAAAAGCAGGAAAAAGGATCTCATCCTCCTCGTACGCCATGCACGAACGCAGGTAATCGAATCCCACTTCCTTGGCAGTGCTATAAGTAACATCACACCGGTATGCGACTCGTTTTTCATCGGGCGGCATTGTGTCCTGAATAAATCCCACAGACATCCCCAGAAATTCATACACAGGCCTCATCCAGTTTGAATCGCGTTTGGCGAGGTAATCATTGAATGTCAGTATGTGGACTCCTTTTCCGGCCAGTGCATTCAGGCATGCGGCAAAGACCGCTACGAGCGTCTTGCCTTCACCTGTTTGCATTTCAATGATATTACGCCCGTGCAACGCTATGGCTGCCATGACTTGTACATGATAAGGCGACAAGCGAAGTGTCCGACTGAATACTTCAGCGACCATGGCGTAGACTTCCGGCAGATGCACATCCAGCAATTCCCCGGCGCGTACATTTGACCGAATAGCAGCAAACTTCGTCTTCAAGTCAAGGTCTGACCTATGTCGCATCGTCTCCGCCAGCTGGAGCGTTTGCTGCAGCTGGGCATCATATGGTCGAACGTCCGCTGTAACGGGATTCGGCTTAAACTTGTTGAAAAAAGTATTGATCGCCTTAATCGCATTCATTTGCAGTCAACAGAAATAGTAAAACATCATTTACCAGTGACAGTGAGGGTGGACCCACCTCCATTAGGTTGAAAGTGAAAATTTCGAATCCTACCCACCTTGGGTGGTAACGCGAATGCGTAGCCGTCCTCAAAATTTTGATGCGGAATACTAAACGCGGTGGAATGCCATATTCACAATTGCCTGATATTGCCCCGCAGGGCGACCTCCAAGTTAAAGATTAGGATTCCCGCTTCAATGATCTTACCAGTTTTCAACCCCCTCGTATTTTGTGGCAAAGTGGCAGTATCGCACCCTTGGGGACTGACTGTAATCCCGAAAGGAACTGCCAAATACACGATAATAATTTCCTATCTTTCCCCTGCGAGGTTCATCAATCCAAGCTGCAAGTCAATCCCGTGCGAAGTTTCCTGATCCCACTCGTTCTCTTTTCAATCGCCTCCTTTGGACAGGACTGGAAAACCGCTAACGACCTGGGGATGGATCACTACCAGGCGGGTGACTATGCCAAGGCCGAAGCATACTTCAGACAAGCGATGGAAATCTCGCTGGCAACCACTGGCGCTACCAGCAATGAATTCATCACATCCGTTACCAACCTTGGGTATTCGGAACAGAAGCAATCGAACTACGCGAAGGCACAAGAACACTTCCGGCTTGCCCTGCGTCACACCACTCGCGACGATGGTTCTATTCACATCAATCAGATCGAAGCGATCATCAATCTCGCCAACGCCTTTCTTCCCGCCGCTCGCTATGACAGTTGCGAATATTACCTCTTGGAAGCCCGACAATTGGTCGGACTCGCCGTCAGCAAAAAGACGAAGGACTACATCGAAAAGATACACGGATATTTCGAGGCTTCAGTCAGTATTCAAAACAGTCTGGCCTCCTTGTATTTTAAGAAAGGATTGACAGCAGATGCTATTGCTATCATGGCACGGCAAAGGATCGATATCCGGCAGGCTTATCCTGACGATTACAGATTTCTTTCGATGTACAAGAGCACGCTCAACAATTTGAGCAATTATTACATGGCCGCCAACAACATGACAATGGCAAAGAATGTTGTGAAGGAACAGGTTTCCATTGTTGGCGGAGATGGTGAAAGGTCCATTGACTACCTGTACGCCCTGAATAACCTCGCCAGCATGTATCGCCTGTTGGAACAACCCGACTCGGCAGAGTATGTATGGAAACAGTCACTGGTAATGATCGATTCCACGCGGTACCATGGCAGCGACCTTCACATTTCCATTCTGAATAACCTTGGCGAAATGTATTCCGACTCAGAGGCCTATGAGGAAGGACGCCAGTACCTGACCGAATCCCTTAGCCTTCAGGAAATGCGACCGGTGATCAACCCGCGAATATATCAGACAACACTCCTCAACTTATGCGAAACCGACTTCTGGAACGGTGATCTGGCTAAGGCGGACGGAAACTACCGCAAGCTCTCGAAAATGCTTCTGGAAGAGATCCTTCACAATTTCACTTACCTGAGCGATCGGGAAAAAATCTCGTTCTACAGGAGCAACCTTTCCGTCCTGGAATCCTACACGTATTTTGCCTTTGAAGCAAGTGGAGCATTCCGGACGAGCCCCGCTGTCAATGCCTACGTAAGCGCCGAAGCGATGAAAGATTTGTTCAACATCTTGCTCACAACGAAGGGGCTCATACTGCATCCGGGATATCGACTGAAGACGGCGATTCTCGCAAGCGACAATCCGGAGATCAAAACCGCGTACGAACAGTGGGAAGGTGACAAGAACGAATACGCAAGTCTCGCTAAAAGTGAAAATGCCGATGTCAATCGACTCTCATTTTTGAAGCAAAGAACAGAGGCATTGGAGAAATGGCTTCGGATCCACTCACCTGAATTCCGAAAAGGATTTGTGTTGGAGCAGAAAACATGGATGGACATCCAGAAAGCGCTATCACCATCGGAGGCCGCCGTCGAACTGGTGCGACTGGCGGATGGTCTGGTTTACGGCGCTCTGATACTCACATCCGAGACAACGGATGGTCCTGTCCTTGCACTTGTAAAAAGCACGCAATCGAAACACCTTGATCAGCAGTACTATCGGCAATACGCGAATTCAGTATCATTCAGATTGACAGATACCACGTCTTACGCCGTTTATTGGGAACCCATTCTCAGGACAATCCGCAAACATGAGAAGACAGGAAGCCCCATCCAAAGAATCTACTTTTCTCCGGACGGGATCTACAACCGGATTAACCCCAGCACTTTATATAACACCACGACGAAGCGATACCTGATTGATGAGCTTGACATCCGGCATGTTACGAACCTGAAAGAGATCCTTTCCAGGGAAGACACCCGGAGCACAGACGCTCACGTAGCCGTCATTGCAGGAAGGCCGTTGTATAACACAGGCGCAAAAACACAAGATGCCACCATCGCCGACCTTGCCGGAACAGAAAAAGAGGTGGATGATATCGATGAATTGCTAACATCCAACGGCTGGACCACTACACTGTTAAAGCACGTCGACGCAACAGAGGCTGCGATAAAACGGGTGCAATCTCCCACCCTGCTCCACCTGGCCACGCATGGGTTCTCGGCACATCAGACCCGGCAGGGCGGAGACCTCGTAGACATCCTGCTAAATTCCGGCGTCCTTCTGGCGGGTGCCGGTGACACTACGTTACTGGAAGGCGAAGACGGCCAATTAACCGCGTATGAAATGATGAATATTAACCTCGACTCTACGCGACTCGTCGTGCTTTCTGCCTGTGAAACCGGCTTGGGCGAGTTCCACACCGGAGAAGGTATCTACGGTTTACAGGCAGCGCTCCGTTCCGCCGGTGCGCGATCTGTTATCATGAGCTTGTGGAAAGTCGACGACATCGCGACCCAACGTCTGATGACACGCTTTTACACCTACTGGATCAAACATCCGGGGAATATGCGCCTCGCGTTTCAACAAGCCCAGCGGGACTTGCGCGCAGAATTTCCCGAGCCTTATTTCTGGGGCGCGTTTGTGTTGTCGGGGGATTAATCCTCCATGCAACAAGGATAACGGTTGTACAAGTCGCCGTCCGTGTAGGTTCTCCTACATTTTATTTTTCGTAAACAAAAACAACCATATGACGAGAACGGTCGTATGAATATTCAAACCCGATCGCGGGCGACAACAAAAAAAAAAAAAAAAAAAAATAACATGCAAACAATATTAGGAGCAGGCGGAGCAATTGGGATCGAATTGGCAAAAGCACTAAAAGGATACACGGAAAAAATAAGACTGGTCAGTCGACACCCTGAGAGAGTAAATGAGACAGATGAGACTTTCGCCGCCGACCTGCTCAATCCCGGAGAATTAAAAAATGCAATAAGCGGTTCAGAAATTGTTTACGTAACTCTCGGACTACCATATAGCTATAAGGTATGGCGGGAGCAATGGCCGAAATTTATCGACAATGTTCTTACAGCTTGCGAAGCAGAAGGCTGCAAGTTGGTTTTCTTCGATAACGTCTATATGTACGACAAGAATAGTATACCGCATATGACGGAAAGTAGCCCGATCAACCCACCCAGCAAAAAGGGCCAGGTAAGAGCGAGCATCGCACAAGCGATTATGGAGAAGACACAAGTGGGAAAAGTCAGAGCGCTGATCGCTCGTTCAGCCGACTTTTACGGACCTTCGATCCAGAATACGAGTGTCCTGACAGAAACTGTTCTTAAGCCGTTGAGCAATGGGAAAACAGCAAATTGGTTCGTCAATGACACATACAAACATTCCTTCACCTACACTCCTGATGCAGGAAAAGCTACCGCTCTTCTGGGCAATACAGATAGCGCTTATAATCAAGTCTGGCATTTGCCAACGGCAGCGAACCCTTTAACCGGAAAAGAGTGGGTTCAGACTGTTGCAGGAAAAATGAACAGGAAACCGAACTATAGGGTGGTATCAAAGTTTATGATGGGTGCAATCGGATTGTTTGTTCCTGTGATGAAAGAATCGGTTGAAATGCTGTACCAGTACGACCGGGACTATGTTTTTGATAGCAGCAAGTTTGAGAAAGAGTTCAATTTCAAGCCGGTTTCATACGAGGATGGGATAGACGAAATTATTAGGACCGATTATAAGTAAGTCAACCACCGCACTACCCCTACCACCCCTACCACCCATACCACCCCCCGGCGGGAAGAAGATTTATGTACTGATTGAAGAGTATGCCCGCCGGACCCCTCCTTCCCTCGGAGGCCTCGGGAGGAGGGGAGCTTGTTGCTAACTAATTTTTTCTGCTACTCTTCGTGCCTGCTATTCACTAAGAATAAAGGAAGGAGGCGTGTGAAAGAGGAAAGACTACGCACCCTGCTCGACCGAATTGCCTGCCCGCCGAAGCTTGGGAAGGAGGTGGGCAGCGAGCGCAGGTGGGTCAACTGTCCAATTGCCCAATTGTCAACTTTTTTTTGCTCGGAGGCCTCGGGAGGAGGGGAGCTCTTTGCTAACTAATTTTTGCTGCTACTTTTCGTGCCTGCTATTCACTAAGAAGAAAGGAAGTGAAAGAGGAAAGACTACGCACCCTGCTCGACCGAATTGCCTGCCCGCCGAAGCTTGGGAATTATTTTTCTTTCTTAGTGTGCAATATCGGTCCGATAGGAACCCGAGGAAAGACTACGCATCCAGCTCGACTGAATTGTCAACTGTCCAATTGCCCAATTGTCAACTTTTTTTGCTCGGAGGCCTCGGGAGGAGGGGAGCTTGTTGCTAACTAATTTTTTCTGCTACTCTTCGTGCCTGCTATTCACTAAGAAGAAAGGAAAGAGGCGGGTGAAGAGGAAAGACTACGCACCCAGCTCGACCGAATTGCCTGCCCGCCGAAGCTTGGGAAGGAGGTGGGCAGAGAGCGCAGGAGGGTCAACTGTCCAATTGCCCAATTGTCAACTGTTTAAGAATAGACCGGAGCGGACGAATATCGAACTTTTTCGCGACGGATCTTACAGGGTTGGGGGCTTGTCGGACCAGACGTAACTTGTTTACTTTATAGATAGTTTATCCGGATTTTGCCGGGAATCCCAGATTGTGTGAATGATGATTGTATTGTCCTGGTGTTCGTAGTAAATGATAAATTCACCAACTATCAAGCCTCGTACAGATTCAATCTCTGTTTTGATCCCCAGATTCGGATGCTTAGCTAGAAGTTTGATTTCCTTGTTAAACCTGCTATAGAGTTTAGCAGAATAGATCTTGCTCTTGTTTCGATCGGCATAAAACTCAAGAATGGAATAGAGTTTTATTCTGGCCCGGTGTGACCAGATTATTTTGCTTTGAGCCATCCGGCGATTTCATCATCCAAAACAGTATTCTCTATTGATAGCCCTTGTTCAATTTCCTTTTTTGAGGCAAGTATTTCATTCCTTTGTTCGACCGTTAGTGGAAGGACTGCTGCTTCCGATTTTGAATCAAGAATGGTCTTGATGGCTTCAAGAAATGAGACGTCGTTAATCTCGGAGATCCGATGAATCAATAGATTCTGTAGTTCAATTTTGGTCATACTCCTTCAACTTTACCAAATTTACTTAATAATCAGTAATTCCGCGCAAAAGTTCTAGGTTGAAGGGACAAAATCGAACCATAAAAAGCTTTCAATCGACAGATTTTCAAGGTCTTTGCCTGCTGTAGACCGGAGCGGACGAATATCGAACCTTTTGCGAGATGATTTGCGAAAGTTCAATGGTTTTCAAAAATAGCGTACAGCCATTTTCCTTTTAAGCTTCTATAAACATTAATTATTGCGAGCCAGACACAGACGATTGTGTTGACAACTAGCCCCACGTCTTGATTTCCTGGCTTTCCGTGTCAATCAAAGTTCGATCTGACGTAATGAGAACTTGCCCCGTCAATGCAAATTCAGTTTCAGTCGGACAATTAATATCCATTTCTTTTTCGATAACTCCAGTCAATGGATTAATTAGTTTCAGTTTTTTGTTTCCGCCCTTCATAAATGGCCAGGTAACTCCAAGGAATCTTTTCAGTAATGGGTGGAACGATAGCGTAAGGAAGTGGCCATCTAGCCCTAGAGCGATTTGCCACAGGAGCCTGCCGTCAGTAATATGATAACAACTTAAAGGACCACCACTTTCTGAAATTATGAATGAGCCAGGAGAAAAGGCCAAAGCTAATGTGGCAAACGTTTCTTTTTGAATTTTAGCGACGACCTTTTGATTTCGTCTGTCAACCAACTCAATTCTACTAGCTTTCTCATGGACGTTTACCGAGTCATATGGGCTTTCCCAATACAGTTTTATCCCGTTTAACTTTTTGATGTCCATACCTGTCTCAATATTAAGTATCCTGCTGGCTCCAGTGTCAAACTGAGCAAAAAGTGAATTGGTATCCAGCGGCAAAATATAAAGGTGCTGCAGCTTCTTAAGATCCTTTCTTTGCCAGATCTTTTCACCCGTATCTGCATTGTAAGCGATTATCCCATGCCGTTCCCAACATCCGCAAATGCAGATCCGCCCGTTTTCACTTATTGCCATTCTCGTTCCCCCAAAGTCAAGAATTGTTTGAAATTCGGAAATAACGGAAAGAGTTGAAATATCAAATATTTGAACCTGGCTCTGGAACTCGGCCAAGGCTATTCTGCGGCCATTGAACGTAGTTGATATATGTCTAATTTCTTTCATGACCAATAAGCCGCAATTTGGTACGGAATTAATAAAATCATTACATATAAACAACCGGAACCCTAATAGGCAATGGCCATGCCTAGTTTAGCAAGATGTACATTTGTCAACACAAATGGGATTCTGGAAGAATCGCAAGGTGCTTTTGCGCATAGCCTCGGAACTCGGCTATGTCAGACAACAACGATCAACTCAAGAAAATGTTTCCCCGCTAGCCCACAACTTGTGAATGTCTCAAAGTCTGACGCCCCAATTTCATGCTACTATCAAGTAGCTCATGAAGCGGAAGAAGGTTGACGAATCAAGAGAACACAAAAGCATAACGGTCGAACGGTTACGGGAGTTTTCTGGCCTCGAAAGCTTTTCCAACCAGGAAGCGAGGCAAGTCATCGAATCCCTGGAAAAGTTATGCGTACTCCTTTTCTCCCACCTGCAGAAATTTCGAAATTAAATCACCATGAATCAATTTGAATTAATCCAGTCATTTGCGAAGGGTAAAGCAACCAACAATGCAAAGCAAATCCAGCGGAATGCGGTGATCTACACGCTTGACTTGCGGGTTTTTTGTGATTAAAGTCGAGACTGAAAGGAACCCGAGATAGACTACTCATCAAGCTCGACCGAATTGCGGTGGGACTAATCTCGATCAAATTCCAACTCTATCAGGTCCTTTCCCGTTCTTTCCTGAATTAGTTCAATAATCTTGGAGTTCGTCTGGAAATTAGCAAAACCACTGTACCTGGAATTCCATTTTTCACCATCCATGAAAATGATAACATAATGTTCATCCTCTACAACATTTCCGTTGGGGGCCTTTGTCTTCAAGACGTTTCTAATTTCTGAAATATCTGTGTAATTGTAGGACTTACTTCCAAGACCAAACAAGTTGTTTATGACAATGTCGTCGTTTCTGAAGACTGTAAACCAGTCAAAGATTGCAACGAACAAAACAATAGTGATGCCAGCGATCACCTTAATTGTTACCTGACCTATTCTGTTGTAATCGAAGCCATACTTCAAGTTGTTGTATGCTGAATATTCACCCCAGTCATGCTTCAACCTCCGTTTCGCGAAATAAGTCAGGAGAATTGAGCCCGTAACCATAGCAGCAAACATGGCAATCAATACAAAAGCGTATTGAAACCCGACAATTATCTCCGCATCGGCGTATAAGGAAAGGCGAAAATTATAAATCATCGCAAAAATCTTAAAGTAAAGGAACGTCAAAACAGGTACTGTAAGAATAAAAAGCCCTAGCTGGATGAGGTCGGGTTTACGATACTTAACCCTAAGCTCTTTAACAGGTTTGTCTGTTTTTGCTGCAGTTGAGGATATTGGCAAAAATTTTCTAAAAAGGAGGAATACGAGGAACAAAATGATGGCGACAATAACAGCAGTCATAGAGTAGGAAATCGTTGATTCCGACAATCAAAGATAACAGATACGTCCCTTAAGCAGAACCTCCGTGTGTTCGTCATTTTGGTAGTGTTACTTGCCGGCACGCAAAGACTCAATTACAAGCCCAGCATTCAACGCACCCACCACCCCCCGGCGGGAAGAAGATTTATGTACTGATTGAAGACTATGCCCGCCGGACCCCTCCTTCCCTCGGAGGCCTCGGGAGGAGGGGAGCTCTTTGTTAACTACTTTTCCTGCGACTGCTTCTTTCTTGCTATTCATTATGAAACACGCGTTTGGCTCTGAAGTTTTAATTAAAGTCGTGGCAGAAAGAAACCAGATGATAGACTACTCATCAAGCTCCCTTGAATCGCCTGCCCGCCGAAGCTCGACAGGATTTTGCGGGGAAGCGCAGGCGGGCCTGCCCGCCGAAGCTTGGGAATTATTTTTCTTTCTTAGTGTGCAGTATCGGTCCGATAGGAACCCGAGGAAAGACTATGCACCCAGCTCGACCGAATTGTCAACTGTCCAATTGCCCAATTGTCAACTTTTTTTGCTCGGAGGCCTCGGGAGGAGGGGAGCTCTTTACTAACTACTTTTCCTGCGACTGCTTCTTTCTTGCTATTCATTATGAAACACGCGTTTGGCTCTGAAGTTTTAATTAAAGTCGTGGCAGAAAGAAACCAGATGATAGACTACTCATCAAGCTCCCTTGAATCGCCTGCCCGCCGAAGCTCGACAGGATTTTGCGGGGAAGCGCAGGCGGGCCTGCCCGCCGAAGCTTTTTCTTTCTTAGTGTGCAGTATCGGTCCGATAGGAACCCGAGGAAAGACTACGCACCCTGCTCGACCGAATTGTCAACTGTCCAATTGCCCAATTGTCAACTGTTTAAGAGTAGTCCCGACAGGAATCGAACCTGTATCAAAAGTTTAGGAAACTTCTATTCTATCCATTGAACTACGGGACCCGAAAAACAGCCGGCTCTGAAGCGCCGGATTCCGGTAAGGAGGTCGCAAAGTTAGAAAAATATCATTATGATTCAACGCCGAGGTTTTCCCACTCGATTGGCGGTGTGCCCTGCGCCAGGTAGTTCGGATAGATCGTCAGGTGTTTCTTTTTGACTTCTTCGTACAACTCCTTTTTGAACACGTCCAGGTTCTCTTTCGTCGCTGCCGACATGAACACGATGCTCTTGAAACCGTGCTCACGGAAGTAGCCCTTCATCTCCTCGAGGTTGGCCTCCGGAAATTGCTCTCGAAACAAATCGACCTTGTTCAGTACGAGGATCGTCGGGATATCGGCTGCCCCAATTTCAGACAACGTGCGGGTAACCACTTCGATCTGGTTCTCATGAAAAGGATGAGCGACATCGACCACATGCACGAGAATGTCGGCCTCCCGCACCTCGTCGAGGGTCGACTTGAACGACTCGATCAGGTGGTGCGGCAGCTTCCGGATAAAACCAACCGTATCCGACAAAAGAAAGGGAATCGATTCCAGCGACACCTTGCGCACTGTCGCGTCGACGGTGGCGAACAGTTTGTTCTCGGCAAGCAGGTCTGACTTGGACAACAGGTTCATCAGCGTCGACTTTCCGACGTTGGTATATCCCACGAGCGCGACCCGCACGATGTTGCTGCGCGACTTACGCTGCGTCGCCCGCTGCTTTTCGATCTTTTCCAGCTTGTCTTTCAAGACGGAGATCTGATTGCGAATCACCCTCCTGTCTGTCTCGATCTCTCGTTCCCCGGCTCCGCCGCGTGTACCCGTGCCCCCGCGCTGTCGTTCAAGGTGAGTCCACATCCGGGTTAACCTGGGTAAAAGGTACTGGTAGCGGGCGAGCTCCACCTGAGTCCTCGCTTGTGCTGTCTGTGCCCGCCAAAGAAAAATATCCAGGATGAGCAAACTCCGATCGTAGATCCGCACCTGGCGGTCTTCAGCATCCTTTGGATTAAACTCCCGCTCAATATTCCGCAGTTGTGATGGACTTAGATCTTCATCAAATAAGATGTTTTTTACTCCGTGCGTGTTGACGTACTCTTTGATTTCGGCAAGCTTTCCCTTGCCGACAAATGTCCTCGCATCCGGCTGCGGAATACTCTGAACAAAGCGGCGAACCGTTTTGATCCCCGCCGTTTCGGCAAGGAAAGCCAACTCGTCCAGATGTTCCTTTGTAACCTCTGATTCTCTCGCGCTACCCAGCGCAACCAGTACTGCAGTGTTAAGTGATTCCCCCATTCAGTCGTTCATAAATTAAAGAATAAACTTAACGTATTATTTTCGTTCCTGGTTTTTACAGTCGGTTACTTTTATTATCTTTATTCTATTTAAACGGAGAGAAAATTCAAGTAAACCTTCATTTTCGCTAGCTAAACGAAATTTAGAGGAGCTGGAATTCTCATAATACGAGCCCAAATGAGAATTGCTGTGGTCCTGAACACATCCTGGAATGTGTATAACTTCCGGATGAGTCTCATTCGTGCACTTCTGGCCCAAGGTCATGAAGTTCACACGATCGCCCCCAAGGATGACTTCACGACATTACTTGAAGAAGGGGGATGCGTCCATCACAACATCCGGATGGACAGCCGCGGCGCCAACCCCATCAAAGATTTGGCGCTGATCGCCGAGCTCTTTTTTACCTACCGCAGGATCCGCCCCGACATCATCCTCCACTACACGATCAAGCCCAATGTCTATGGCACCCTGGCCGCGGCAATGCTGCGAATCCCCGTGGTAAACAATGTGTGCGGACTGGGAACGGTATTCCTGAAAAACAACCTTACGTCAGCGATTGCCATCTTCCTGTACAAAGTCAGTTTTCGTTTCGCTCACAAAGTATTCTTCCAAAACCCCGAAGATCTCAAGCTCTTCGTCGGCAAGAAGATGGTTCGGCCTGAAGCCGTTGACCTGGTGCCGGGATCCGGAATAGACCTCGAAAAATTTCGCCCTGTACCATTCAAACGCAATGAGACCTTCACCTTCCTGCTGATATCGCGGTTGATTACCGACAAAGGAATCCTGGATTTCATTGGAGCCATCAAAACACTTCGGAATGACGGCTTCAAGGCACGTTTTCAGATTCTTGGAGCCATGGATCCCGAACACAAGCGCGGCATTCCCGTCGAGGTGGTACGCGACTGGATTGAAAGCGACACCATTGAGTACCTCGGCACCACGACTGACGTTCGCCCGTTTATAGCGGATGCCGACTGCGTCGTTCTCCCATCATACCGTGAGGGGACGCCCCGGACATTACTGGAAGCTGCAAGCTCCGGTAAGCCAATCATTGCCACGGACGTGCCGGGCTGTAACGACGTAGTCACCGACCGGTATAACGGCCTCCTTTGCCGAATGAAAGATCCCGTCGATCTTGCGGATAAAATGAAACAACTCGCTGGTTGTGAGGATCTGAAATTAGCCGAATTCGCGCGGAACGGTCGCATAAAAATGGAGGCGGAATACGATGAAAGTCTTGTCATTAACAAGTATCTTCGCGCCCTTGAAGCCTTCAAAAAGGCTTCCTAACCCATTAATTCTTTCATGCAAGTAAAGGAAACCGGATTTGACGGACTCGTCGAACTGATCCCGGATGTGTATCGCGACACACGGGGATGGTTTTTCGAATTTTATAAGGAGAGTACCTTAAAGGCAGTTGGTATTGACAGGAGCTTTCCGCAGGAGAACATTTCCTTTTCAAAAAAGGGCGTGATCCGCGGATTGCACTTTCAACGCGCGCCTCATGCTCAGGCAAAGCTGGCGACGGTAATCAGCGGAAGTGTCCTCGACGTCGTAGTTGACCTCCGCCAGGGCTCGCAAACTTTCGGAAAAGTATACGAGTGCCGGCTCGACTCGGAAAGAAAAAACATGTTGATGGTGCCCGAAGGATTCGCCCATGGGTTTGCCGCACTTGAGGATACAATATTCTTTTACAAATGCTCCCACCCTTTTCACAAGCCCAGTGAATCAGGCATCCTGTGGAATGATCCGGAGCTAAACATTCAATGGCCGGTCAAGGAACCCATCGTATCCGACAAGGACAAGGTTCTGCCAACTTTCGAAGAATTACTGAGAAATTCAGTAATTTCACGAAACTGAATTGCCTGACCTTGAGATTACGATATATCCCCATCCTACTTCTAACGGGAGGATTACTCGCATCATGCGGAAGCTACCGGCAAAACATCCTTTTCCAGGTTGACGACTCTGCACTGCAACAACAACGGAAGGACGCCGAGAGCAACTATGTTATCCAGCCAAATGATCTTTTGACGCTCGAGGTTTACACGAATCAGGGCGAGAAGATCGTCGACCCCAATCGCGAATCATTCAAAGACGGAGCGGTTTCTGCAGTCACCTCCACACCCACGCAATATCTCGTCGACATCGACGGGATCGTAAAACTTCCGCTCATTGATGAAGTGAAGCTACAGGGTCTGACATTGAGACAGGCGGAGGAAATCCTGTCAAAATCTTACGAAAAGTTTTACCAGGGAGCCTATGTCCTGCTTGGTTTTTCCAACAAGCGGGTGATCGTCCTGGGCGCACCCGGAGGACAGGTGATACCCCTGACAAACGAAAACATCAGGCTTGCTGAAATCCTCGCGCTCGCCAAAGGCGTCAGCATTGATGGACGCGGCGAAAATATTCGCGTGATCCGCAATGAGGAGGTCATGATCGCCGACTTCAGCACCTTTGAAGGCTACACGAAAAGCAACTTCCTCATGAAGCCGGGAGACATTGTCTATGTTGAACCCGTTCGCAGACCGTTGACAGAAGCTCTCAGAGATTACTCTCCGGTTATTTCAATCGTCACCAGTCTGGCGACGTTGATTTTTGTTGTCATCGAGACTAATAGGAATTAATGCAGGATCCGACTACCATAAGGCCCGGTTCAGCTGTCAACGACAACATCGATTTCAACAAGCTCAAGATTGTTGTCCGGAATAACTGGTATTGGATCCTGTTGATCTTTTTTTTGGTCAACGCAGTTGCCTATCTCTATATCCGCTACACAAAAAATCTCTATGAATCCGAGTCGATACTAAAACTGGACATCAAGAAAGACGCCACGGATCTCGGGATCAAGAGCATGGTAGACGATCAGAATCTCAATATTCTCTCGGGTGAGATCGAGATCATTCGATCCAAGCTATTTCTCAACCGCGTGCTCGATGATGTGAATTTCGAAGTCGCTTTTTTCAGCATCGGCGACCTGCTCAATGAGGAACTGTATCGCAATACGCCTGCGGTCGTCACATACTACAGCAAGAATCATTCGCTCTACAACAAGCGCATCGGATTTCGCGAAACTTCGCCAGCCGGATTTGAGCTTATGCTTGAAGGGAAAACCAAAGTTTCGGGATTTTACAACAAGCTTGTTTCTATCGAGGATCTGGACCTCATACTCGCCCGCAACGATGCTTTTCTGAAAGGCGATGAACTTGGATACTTTCTGATCATTCGCAGCCGCGACGTACTGCTCCACGATTTTTCCCAGGCCCTGATGGCGGAGCCGGTGAATTTCAATGCCAACACCGTCCGTATTTCGTTCCGCGACTACAATCCGTTCAAAGCGCAGTACGTCTTAAACAAGATAGACACTATCTACCTGCAGTACAGCAACGAACAAAAGAACCTGGCAAACAAACAAAAGATCGACTGGGTCAGCCGGGAACTGAGGAACATTGAAAAGCGAATGGAAGACTTCGAAGACTATTTTGAAGACTTTACGCTTAAAAACCGGACAAATGATCTCGATGAGGATCTGAAAAAGACGATCCAGGCAATGGCGCGCATTGACTCGCAACGGTACGAGTATACCCGGAGGATCAAGGAGATCGACGATCTGGTAGGCGCCCTGGAAGCAGAGAATCGCGTCTATTCGCCGGTCTTGCGTCAATACATTCCCGAAAGGATCGGGCAACACCTGGACGCTCTCCAGGAACTGGAAAGCGAGCAGCAAAGATTAAAATTATCATACAAGGAGATCACCTTCGCCTACAAGCAGAAAGAACAGGAGATCTCAGGCCTCCGAACAAAAATTCAGCATCAGCTTCAGGATGTGAGAGACCGGTGGATCAATGAGCTGAAGACGTTGAACCAGCGCAAGGTGACCCTTGAAAACGAGTTCGCCACCCTGCCGGACAAGAGCATGCAGTTTTCCAAGAACCAACGATTCTACAAACTCTACGAGGAGTTCTACCTGACCTTAATGCAATCCAAATCTGAATTTGAGATTGCGCAGGCCGGTAGTACACCCGATTTCAAAATCCTTTCTCCTGCCTCCTTTCCGGGCGCGCCGATCTCACCGAAAAGTAAGATGATCATGGGCGTGGGACTTGTAGGAAGCCTGGTTGCAATATTCTTCTTCATTGCGGCAACCTACCTTCTCAACAACCGGATTACAAATCTTTACGAACTGGAAAGGATCAATCATGCGCCCGTACTGGGCTCCGTGCCAATGTCAAACTACCTCAACGGACAGGGTTTGCACATCCTTCAGCATCCGAAGTCCATGCTCAGTGAATCGATCCGTACACTTCGGACCAATCTCGATTTTTTCAATTCGACTTCCGATAAGAAGACGATCGCCATTTCCTCGACCGTATCCGGCGAAGGGAAGTCTTTTATTGCGATGAACCTGGGCGGAGTGATGGCGCTATCGGATAAGCGGGTAATTCTTGTTGACCTCGATATGCGCAAAGCAAAAAACCACCTGCCGTTCCAGTTACAGGACAACACGAAGGGTGTCAGCACAATATTGATACGCAAGAATTCATGGGAGGAAACGGTAATCCCTACCTCCGTAGAAAATTTCGACTATCTTCCATCGGGACCGCATCCTCCGAACCCATCTGAGTTGCTTCTGCAGGGCGAATTCACAACTCTACTGGACAACCTGAAGGATCATTACGATGTTATCATTCTCGATACACCTCCGGTCGGCCTCGTAACCGATGGCATAATGGCGATGCGACACGCAGATGTCTCACTTTATGTGTTCCGTGCCGACTATTCGAAGAAAGAGTTTCTTCACAATCTGCAACGCATTATCAGCATCAATAAATTTTCAAACATCACCACTGTCCTGAACGCCGTAACTTCGCAGGGCAAAACTTATGGGTACGGCTACTATGAAGATAATGGCAAGTCTGCTACCTTGAAGTCAATCTTCAATCGATCCCGTGTTTAACTGGTTCAGAAAAAAAAATACCAACGACCTGCCTCCATTGCGGGTCGACATGCACTCGCATCTGTTGCCGGGTCTCGATGACGGCGTGGCGACTTTCGACGACGCAGAGCAGATCGTACGAAGGTTCATCGAACTTGGATATACACGTATTATCACCACGCCGCACGTTATGAGCGACGCCTATCGCAATACACCGGAAGGGATACAGACGAGACTGGAAGAGCTCAGGATACACCTCGAGGAACGGGGCCTGGAAATTCCGGTATCGGCAGCTGCGGAATATTACCTGGATGAATCGCTCTTCAAAATGGTGGAAACCGATCAGCCGTTGCTCACGTTGGGTGAAAGATATTTGCTGTTTGAAACGAACTTCATCACCGAGCCATTCAATTTGAAGGAATTTATTTTCCTCGCCACGACAAAGGGCTACAAGCTTGTGTTGGCGCATCCGGAGCGCTACCTGTACCTGCAGAATAATCTCGCAAAAGTTGAAGACCTGCTGGACCGCGGCGTCCTGATGCAGATGAACATCAGTTCCATCACTGGTTATTACTCGAAGCCCGTGCAACAGATGGCGTTCAAGCTCATCGATCAGAAAATGATCCACTGGCTGGGAAGCGATTGTCACCATCTACAACACACTGTTCTCATCGAACAGGCGAGGCGCTCGAGATACTTTATGAAAGCATTAGCTTTGCCGTTATTGAATAATTCGCTGCAATGACTGGAGTAACAGGCGCCAATGGACTGCTGGGAAGTTTCATCATCAGAAAGCTGATCGAGGAAGGCGAGCCATTTGTCGCTTTTAAAAGAGCAAACAGCGACATATCGCTGCTGGAAGATGTCAAAGACCGTATCGAGTGGCGCGACCTTGACGTGTTGGACCCGGTTATGATAGAAGAGGCGCTGGAAGGGATTTCAGCGGTGATACATACTGCGGCGATGGTATCCTTTAACCCGCGACATGCGTCGGCCGTTTCAAGTGCCAACACAGCCGGAACCCGGAATCTCGTAAATACTTCCCTCGCTTGCGGAGTTAAAAGGCTCGTTCACATCAGCTCCGTAGGAGCGCTCGGGAGGATGAAAGGTCAGACACTGATTGACGAAGAAAACAAGTGGATCGAAGATGCGCATCACACAACGTACGCTACGTCAAAATATCTCGCGGAACTGGAAGTATTCCGCGGACAAGAGGAGGGACTGAGCACTGTCGTTTTGAACCCATCGGTCATACTGGCACCGGCGGACTGGAACAAGAGCAGCGCGCAGCTTTTTAAATATGTCTGGGACGAACGACTTTTTTACATAGATGGTTCATTGAACTATGTGGACGTTCGCGACGTGGCGGCTGCCGCTGTTGCGTTGTTGAAATCCGGCATGGAAAATGAGCGATTTATTATAAATGCCGGCACAGTGCCATTCAAAGAGTTTTTTGACAGTGTAGCCAGGCGATTTGGCAAAAAGCCTCCGATGATCAAAGTGAGTAAAAATTTACTTAAGATTGTGTCCGGTATCGAGTCTGTAAGAGCACGCATACGCCGCTCGGAACCGCTCATTACAGGAGAAACTGCCCGTTTGGCAGGCACGTACTTTCAATATCAAAATATCAAACTAAAAAAAGCATTTCATTTCGAATACCATCCACTGGATGAAACGCTCGACTGGTGTTGCCAATATTATATGCAAAAATTTGGTCCCAAAAAAGGGTAGCAATCACTGGGCAGTAACGTTATTTTAGCTATTTTAGAAAAACCTTTAGTCAATGTCGAGAGAATACCGCAAAAGAGAAGAGGAAAACGAGCTGATTAAAAGATTTGAAGATCACCTCCGAAAAAGGAAAACAGAATTTTTTGACCTTGACGCTTATGAAGAAATCATCGATTTCTACATGCTTCGTGGCAAGCACAACAAGGCCTTGCAGGCGGTTAACCAGGCCATTCAGCAATATCCATTTTCAATTGAACTGATCACCGTAAAAGCTCAGGTGCTCTCCAACCTGGAAGAGTATGATCAGGCGCTGGATTTGCTGGATCAGGCGCACGCATTTCAACCGAACGATCCCGACATATTCATCACAAAGGGTTCAATATTTTCACTCCAGGGAAATTTTAATGAAGCGATCGAGAGCTACGAGCAGGCGTTGACTTTCGCCGATGACAAGGACGAGGTGTATTACAACATCGGCCTTGCCCGGCAAAGCATGGAGGACTACGAAGGAGCGATCGACGCATACAAGCGCGCCATCGAAGTAAACCTCAGCCACGACGGCGCGTTGTATGAACTCGCTTATTGCCTGGATATCACCGGACAGCTCGAGAGTAGCGTTTCATATTACCAGAAGTTTATCGATGAGGATCCGTACTCCGCGGCGGCGTGGTACAACCTGGGAATCGTGTATAACAAGCTTGAGAAATACGACGAGGCATTGAGCGCCTATGACTACGCTCTCACGATCGACGAGACGTTTGCCTCCGCTTCTTTCAACATGGGCAACACGTACATGAATCTTCAGCAGTACACGAAGGCGCTGGACGCATTCAAGAAGACCATCGAGCTGGAGGGGCCGAGTCCCGAGGTGTATTGCTGCATCGGTGCCGCGTATGAGAGTCTCGAGCAATATGAACTGGGTCTTAAGTACTTCCAGAAAGCTTCCAAACTGGACGCGCTGTATGACGAAGCGCTCTATGGAGCCGGCGCCTGCCTCGAGAAGATGGAAAAGTGGCATCAGGCCCTTCATTTCTATAACAAGGCACTGAAACTTCACAGCGAAAACGCCGAATACTGGAAATCAGTCGCTCACGCTGAATTCAAGATCGGCAATACGATTTCGAGTATTGATGCCTACGAGGAGGCCAGCAAACTCGAGCCGGAAGACAAGGAAATCTGGCTGAACTGGTCTTTTATTTTTTATGAGCAAGGGGATTTTCTCAAGGCAACAGATACGCTTATGCAGGGTTTTGAGAACATTCCCGACGATGCCGAACTGTTCTACCGGATGACTGTGTACCTGATCGAAGCAGGCAAATTCAAAGAGGCCTTTAATTATCTGGAAAATGCTTTAATTTTGGACTTTGATGGTCATACGGCACTATTTGATTTTTTCCCCAAAATCGAGACGCAAAAAGCGTTGCACAAGATCATTGAACAGTTTAGAAAAGAAAACCATTAATGAATTACGACCTCAAAAACTTACCTGAGCGCACCGCCAAGCCCAGGCAATACGGCTTTACTATGGCCATGGATAAAGGGCTGAGTATCCGCGCGGCTGAAGATTTTGCCAGTATATGCTCTGACCACGTAGATATAGTTAAACTCGGATGGGCTACTTCGTTTGTAACACCTAACCTGAAGGATAAGCTGAGAGTTTATAAAGAAGCAGGTCTCCCGGCCTATTTCGGGGGAACGCTGTTTGAAGCCTTTGTCATTCGAAACCAGTTCGATGACTACCGCAGGCTCCTCGACAAGTTTGATATGTCTTTCGCGGAAGTGTCTGACGGGTCGATCGACCTCGACCACGACAAGAAGTGCGACTACATCGTAAAACTGTCGGAGCAGGTGACCGTCCTGTCGGAAGTCGGATCGAAGGACGCAGACAAAATCATCCCTCCTTACATGTGGATCGATCTGATGCAGAAAGAACTCGACGCGGGTGCGTGGAAAGTGATAGGAGAAGCGCGTGAAGGTGGAAACGTCGGGCTGTTCCGCTCAACGGGTGAGGTACGGTCCGGTCTGGTACAGGAGATCCTGACAAAAATTCCGTTTGAGAAGATCATCTGGGAGGCTCCGCAGAAAGCCCAGCAGGTCTGGTTTATCAAACTGCTCGGCGCAAATGTAAATCTCGGCAATATCGCCCCTGATGAAGTTATTCCGCTGGAAACCATCCGGCTGGGACTTCGCGGTGACACGTTTCTCCATTTCCTCGGAATAGAAAAGCGCACCAGTCATACCGCCCCGCCTTTCGAGGTGGACTAATCATGGCAGCAGGATTGAGGGGGCTGCTCTATTATATTTTTCTTTTCATCAAAGGGTTATGCATCGGCGCTACCGGCGTTCTGCAGGGAGTTTCCGGTGCCTCCATGGCCTTGTTGCTCGGCGTCCACCACGAATTTGTCGTGTCTTTCCGCGCACTGGACCGAAGAACACTCCGGCTTCTAAAGGAAAAGAAATTTTCAGCGTCCTGGAAAAGGGTTAATGGCAATTTTCTCGTTGCGATCAGCGCGGGCATCATCACCGGTCTCATCACCTTGCGCCCAATTTTCAACTACTACGTGGGGCAATATCCAATCTTTATTTCGTCATTTTTTTTCAGCCTTGTCATAATTGCGGCGCTGCTTCTGCTCAGAAAGGTGACCCGGTGGAACCCGGGCGTGGTAATCTGCCTTCTGACAGCGCTTGCCTTCAGCTATTTTCTCACGCGGGCGGCGCCCTTCACAACACCCGACAACGTATTCACTGCCGGAATTTCGGGATTCTTCGCCGGCTCAACCTTCATTATCCCAGGCGTTTCGGGGTCATTTATCTTAATGTTTATTGGGAAATATCAATATATACTTACTAGCTTTGGCTCCCTTGCATTTGATGCGATTGTCATTTTTATTGCCGGTGGAATACTGGGCATGGCAGTCTTCAGCCGGCTGCTGGCACGGCTGCTGGTACGCCATTTCAACCCGACGGTCGCGCTGTTAGCTGGATTGATGATTGGATCACTTAACAAAATCTGGCCCTGGCGCGAAGTATACGAGTACGCAACAACCATCGAAGGCAAGCGGATTCCGGCATTTGATAACAGCATTTTACCATGGCGTTATCTTGAAATCACAGGAAAAGATCCCCAGGTTTTCTATGCGATCCTCATGATGGCGCTGGGTGTTTTTATGGTCGTATTAATTGAAAAGATTGCCGCAAGGCTAAACACAAGAAGCTGAAATGGAAAAAATATTCGGGCTTATCGGTCAGACGGTTAGTCACTCATTCTCCAAGTCTTATTTTGATGAAAAATTCTTCCGCGAAGGGCTCCGCGATCATCACTACGAGCTCTTCCCACTGAACGACATAAGCGAAATTGAAAATCTGATCCAGACGACAAAGGGACTCAGCGGACTGAATGTCACGATCCCATACAAGGAGCAGGTCATAAAGTACCTGGACGAAGTGGATCCTGCGGCGAAAAAAATCGGCGCCGTGAACGTTATCAAGATCCAGAACGGAAAGCGAAAAGGCTTCAACACCGACATGGATGCCTTTTATGAAACGATTGAAAAATGGCTTCCGAAAGACAAACGCTTCCACGCCCTTGTTCTTGGAACTGGCGGCTCCTCCAAATCGGTGCAGGAAGCGCTTATCAAATTAAAAATTCCCTACAAGCTTGTTTCGCGTACGGCGTCAAAGGGAAAGTACACGTACACCGAGCTGGAAAAGAACCATAACATCATCAAGGAATCAAACCTGATTATCAACACCACGCCGCTGGGTATGCATCCCAACACCAACACGATGCCGCCGATCGACTACGAATTACTCACGCCGGATCATTTCGTCTACGATCTGATCTATAATCCCGCGCGGACGATGTTCCTGCAGAAAGCTGAAATGAGAGGCGCTACCGCGAAGAACGGGCTCGAGATGCTGCACGTACAGGCTGAGAAATCGTGGATGATCTGGAACAATTAAGTTGTAAGTTCTAAGTTGTAAGTTGTAAGTTCCGGGTTCCAAGTTCAAAGCCCCGCCCGACCAGCGTCATCCTGAGGCGCGTGTCAGATTTTCGCGCGGGTGGCCAAAGCCGAAGGATCTCGTCTATCGCAAGGGCGTGTATGGTGTGTTGAATGGTTCTAGGTTCAGGGGTTCTAGGTTCTAGGTTCTAGGTTCAAAATTCCAGATTTCGAATGGACTTTAGATTGACAAGTCAATATGTACCAACAGGTGATCAGCCACAAGCGATTGCGCAGTTGGTGAGAGGTGTGACGGAGGGCGAAGCGCATCAGACCCTTTTGGGTGTGACGGGAAGCGGGAAGACCTTCACGGTCGCCAACGTAATCGCCCAGTGCGGACGTCCAACGCTCGTATTGAGCCACAACAAGACGCTGGCCGCACAGTTATACGGAGAATTCAAACAATTCTTTCCTGAGAACGCTGTCGAGTACTTTATATCGTACTACGACTACTATCAACCGGAGGCCTACATTCCTTCTTCCAATCTCTACATCGAGAAAGATCTTTCTATCAATGAGGAAATCGAAAAACTGCGGCTGAGCGCAACCTCCTCCCTGCTGACTGGCAGAAGGGATGTGATCGTGGTGGCTTCGGTCTCCTGCATCTATGGCATCGGAAACCCGGATGAATTCGGGAAAAATGTAATCAAGCTCAAAGTCGGTGAAATACTTGCCCGCAATCGTCTGCTGTTTGGGCTGGTTGATATTCTCTACAACCGGACGGAAGTCGAGTTCAAGCGCGGCACATTTCGAGTCAAGGGGGATACCGTCGACATTTTTCTCGCCTACGCGGACTACGCGCTGCGAATCTATTTTTTCGGCGATGAGATTGAATCCATACAGCGCATAGACCCTCAGTCGGGTAAGAAGATCTCCGATGAAACCGTTGTGACGATCTATCCTGCAAACCTTTTCGTGACGGGCAAGGAATCCCTTCACGTCGCCATGCGGGAGATTCAACATGATATGATGACCCAGGTTTCCATGTTCGAGTCGGAACTGCGCCACCTGGAAGCAAAGAGGCTGAAAGAGCGAACGGAATTCGACCTCGAGATGATGCGCGAGCTCGGCTACTGTTCCGGGATCGAAAACTACTCGCGTTACTTCGACAGGCGCCGTCCCGGAGCGCGCCCCTTCTGTTTGCTCGACTATTTTCCGGACGACTACCTGCTGGTAGTCGACGAAAGTCACGTTACAATCCCGCAGATACGGGCTATGTGGGGCGGCGACCGGTCGCGCAAGGTTAACCTGGTGGACTATGGATTCCGCCTGCCCTCCGCGCTGGACAATCGCCCGCTGACCTTCAATGAGTTCGAGACCATGGTGGGCCAGGCGATCTACGTAAGCGCTACGCCCAGCGAATATGAGCTGCGAAAATCAGAAGGTATTGTGGTCGAACAGATCATCCGGCCCACGGGTTTGCTCGATCCGGAGATCGATGTCCGGCCGAGTCGAAACCAGATCGACGATCTCCTCGACGAGATCGACGAGCGGGCGAAAAAGAAAGAGCGCGTGCTGGTGACAACGCTGACGAAGCGTATGGCCGAAGAGTTGACGAAGTTCATGGACCGCGCAGGCGTGAAGTGCCGGTATATCCATTCCGAAGTACCCACGCTCGAGCGCGTGGAGATCCTGCGCGAGCTGCGCCTGGGAGTTTATGATGTGCTCGTAGGCGTCAACCTGTTGCGCGAAGGACTTGATCTGCCTGAAGTTTCGCTCGTCGCGATCCTTGATGCTGATAAGGAAGGCTTCTTGCGAAACCAGAGATCCCTCGTTCAGACCATCGGCCGCGCGGCGAGGAATGTCAACGGAAGGGTAATTATGTACGCTGATTCCATTACAGAATCGATGCAACAGGCAATCGATGAAACAAATCGCAGAAGGAAAATTCAGCTGGATTACAATGCAGCCAATGGCATCACGCCGAAAACAATCCTGAAGTCGATGCAGTCTATCCTCGGACAAACAAAAGTAGCAGACTCAAGAAAAGACAGGCACTACTACGTTGAAAATGAAGAAGCCAGCCTGGCAGCTGATCCGGTAGTGACCTACCTGTCAAATGAAGAGCTTCAGAAGATGGCCGAGCGCACGCGCAAGTCCATGGAGAAGGCCGCGAAGGAACTTGAATTCATGGAGGCGGCGAAGTTGCGAGACGAATATCTGGCGATACAGAAGATGATCGAGGAGCGGCGACCGTGAGTGGTGAGTTGTGAGTGGCGTTCCCTCTCTTACTGTCATCCTGAGCCGCGCAAGGGCATTTCGCGCGCAAGAAAAAGGCGAAGGACCTCCCGATGCAAGTCACTCTTGACTCAAGGGGATCCTTCGCCTTTGGCCGCCCGCAAATGCCTTCACGCGGCTCAGGACAGGCCCTTCAAAGGGGGCCACAACTCACAACTCACTCACTACGCTGCGCTCAGTCTCTTATTCACCTCATTCCAGTTCACAACATTCCAGAACGCCGCGATATAGTCCGGTCTGCGGTTCTGGTAGTTCAGGTAGTAAGCGTGTTCCCAAACGTCGAGGCCGAGGATGGGAGTGCCTTTTGTTTCGGCAACATCCATCAGCGGATTGTCCTGATTCGGCGTGGAGGTAATCTGAAGTTTCTTGTCACTGCCCACGATGAGCCATGCCCAGCCTGATCCGAATCTTCCGCCGGCCGCAGCGGCAAACTTCGTCTTGAATTCATCGAAGCTTCCGAATGCGCTGTTAATGGCATCGGCTACCGCGCCGGTGGGATTCCCTCCTGCGTTGGGCGCGAGGATAGTCCAGAAGAGGCTGTGATTGTAGTGGCCTCCACCGTTATTGCGCACTGCAGCAGGATACTTTGACACATTCTTGCATATTTCTTCGATGCTTAATTTTTCAGCATCAGATCCCGCGATCGCGTTATTCAGGTTGGTAACATAAGCATTGTGGTGTTTGCCATGGTGGATCTCCATGGTCCGGGCGTCGATATGGGGTTCGAGAGCGTTAAAAGCATAGGGTAATGCAGGAAGTGTAAAAGCCATATTAGATTTTTTTTACGGTTGAACAATTTTTTAAATGCAATCAAATATACAACCGCAAAAGAAGTCACAAAATTCGTTTTTCGGCGAAATAAACGCTGAATCTTTATTCAGGTTAATAGCGGTTTGGAGGGCACATTGCGCGCTTCACAGTGCGATATTACCGGCTCTGGGCGAATCCAAAGAGCAAATCCTTTCGTCAGCGGCCCCGCAGCCCACTAAAAAAAGTATCGATCAGCTGCCTTGCCTCTTCTGCTTTTACACCCGTTTCGACGAGGGTTTTCGGGTGAAGGACTGTTTTTCCCAGCAAAGTGAATCCGCGCTGGATGTCGGAAGCTCCGTAAACCAGTTTCTGCAGCTGCACCCAATGGAGCGCCCCAGCGCACATCACACACGGCTCCAGGGTAACGTAGAGTGTGCATTCTGTCAGATACTTTGAGCCCAGGTAGTTGGCTGCAGCGGTAACGGCAATCATTTCCGCATGTGCAGTCGCATCGGTGAGTTTTTCGGTCTGATTATGCGCGCGCGCAATGATGCGATTGCGGCAGGTAACAACTGCGCCAACGGGAACTTCGTTGATCGCCAGGGCCTTCTGCGCCTCCTTCAGCGCTTCCCGCATAAAATACTCGTCTGTATAAAGCTCCATGAAACTTATTTTACCCGAATATTCTTCATCATCGCTCTCGCGGTGTTCTCCCATGCCTGGCGATCCCGCCTGGAACAGTTGAACGAAAAGACCAGCGTGCGTCCGGGCTCGACAAGGTATTGAATGATGGTGTATTTCAAAACGGGATCCGCGTTTCCCAGCTGATTCTTGTTGCCGTTGATACGCGATTCAAACTCGAAGTAGATAAATGACTTTCCATTCACTTCCCGGATCCCTTCGTCAATCATCGTCACGCGGTCGAACATGTTGGTAAGACTGGACTTAAAGAACTGGCTCGCCATTTCCAGGTTGGCATCCGGCCATCGGGTTGCCGAGATATTGACACTGAAGTCGACGGTGCGGTCGACATTCGTGTAGGCCCCCAGCGGGGCACGCACCGACGGATACCTTTCGCTAAAATCCAGACCATCCATAGGCCTCCAATCCTTTGGCACTGATATCGTGATGCCCTCGGTTACCTTTACTTTCATGAGACGCGGCTGGTCCATTGAAAGGAACAACAAGGGAATTAGCAGAAAAAACTTATGATGCATCCGGTTTTAATGTTTGTGGTATAACGTCCAAAGGAAAGTATTATTTAAATTCGCCCCCACCTACGCTGAGGCTTCGGTGGGCAGGCCACCTGCGGCTAAAGCTTTGGTGGGCAGGCCCACCTGTGCTAAAGCTTCGGTGGGCAGGCCCACCTATGCTAAAGCTTCGGTGGGCAGGTTCGTAAAACTAATAATTTCAAACATGTTGAGAACCCATACCTGTGGTGAATTAAAATTATCGGATGTTAATAAGACAGTAGCGCTTGCTGGTTGGGTTCAGCGTACGCGCGACAAGGGGGGCGTTCTGTGGGTAGATCTTCGCGACCGCTATGGCATCACGCAGTTGATATTCGACGAAACATCCACTGATCCATCCCTCCTGGCCGCTGCCCGCGAGCTGGGAAGGGAGTACGTTATCCAGGTGGAAGGGCAAGTCGTCGAGCGACTTGCAAAAAATGACAAGCTGCCCACGGGCGATATCGAGATCAAGGTGTCGAAGATGACACTGCTCAACGCCGCAAAAGTTCCGCCGTTCACTATTGACGATAACACCGACGGCGGTGACGAGCTACGCATGAAATACCGTTACCTGGATTTGCGGAGGACACCCGTGCGCGAAAGTTTACTGCTACGACACCGGATGGCCCAACAGACGCGGGCGTACCTCGACCAACAGAATTTCGTTGAAGTTGAAACACCGGTGCTGATCAAATCAACACCGGAAGGCGCGCGCGACTTTGTCGTTCCATCCCGGATCCACCATGGCGAATTTTATGCTTTACCACAGTCACCGCAGACCTTCAAACAGCTGTTGATGGTTTCCGGATTTGACCGGTATTACCAGATCGTGAAATGTTTTCGCGACGAAGACCTGCGCGCCGACCGGCAGCCGGAGTTTACCCAGATCGACTGTGAGATGGCCTTTATCACCCAGGAGGACATCCTTGATCTATTCGAGGGCCTGATACGCCACCTGTTCAAGACGGTGAAGAACTTTGAGTTACCCGCCCTTCCACGAATGAGTTACGATGAAGCCATGCGTCTTTACGGATCGGACAAGCCCGACACGCGATTTGAGATGAAGTTTACGGAGATCACCGCCGAAACAAAAGGCAAGAATTTTCCCGTATTTGAAAATGCGGAATTGGTTGTGGGGATATGTGCAAAAGGATGTTCCGATTACTCGCGCAAACAAATCGACGAGCTTACGGAATATGTGAAAAGACCACAGGTTGGCGCAAAGGGCTTAGTGTACGTTCAATACCGCACGGACGGCACGATGAAATCTTCCGTCGATAAATTTTATGCGCCCGAAGATCTGCAGAAATGGGCAAAACAATTCAATGCCCAGCCCGGCGATCTTATTCTATTGCTTGCAGGTGAAAAGGATGCAACGCGGAAACAACTGAATGAGTTGCGTCTGTTTCTGGGCGATAAACTAGGGCTGCGCGACAAGAACAAGTTTTCTGCGCTTTGGGTGATCGACTTCCCGCTCCTGGAGTGGAACGAGGAAACCAAGCGATACCACGCCATGCATCACCCGTTTACTTCGCCAAAGCCGGAAGACATTCCCCTACTCGACACAGACCCTGGAAAAGTTCGGGCCAATGCCTACGACATGGTAATCAACGGCACAGAGGTCGGCGGCGGATCCATCCGTATCCATGACCGGACAACACAGCAGATGATGTTCACGCGATTGGGATTCACCGACGAAGAAGCAAAGAAACAATTTGGATTCCTCATGGAAGCGTTCGAGTTCGGCGCGCCCCCCCACGGCGGGATTGCTTTTGGATTCGACCGCCTGTGTTCCATTTTCGGTGGTGCAGATTCCATCCGGGATTTCATCGCATTTCCAAAAAATAACGCGGGGCGGGATGTAATGATCGATTCGCCGTCGACAATCTCTGCGGATCAACTGAAAGAGCTCGGTATCACGGTGAAGGGCTGACGGTCCCCTTGCTTTGAATTGAGGTCCTCTCATTTGAGGAGTCTGCGGCTACCCGCAATCACTTCCGGCCATGGAGAAGAAAGATTATTTTTCAAAACAATCCAAAGCGTACGCCGCCTTCCGGCCTGCGTACCCGCCGGAACTCTATGACTTTATATTCCAGTTCATAAGTAACCGGTCGGACGCATGGGACTGCGCTACGGGAAACGGTCAGGTTGCGCGATACCTGGCGGAACACTTCGACAAAGTGTATGCGAGCGACATCAGTCCGCAACAAGTCAGTAATGCCTTTAAAGCCAACAATATTTTTTATTCCATTGCACCCGCAGAACGATCGGGATTCCCCGACCGGCAGTTTGACCTTATTACGGTCGCTCAGGCAATACACTGGTTTGATCTCCTCTCTTTTTATCGCGAAGTGGAACGGGTTGCCAGACCAGGGGCGATGTTGGCAGTTTGGGGATATGCAATGCTTACCGTCAACGAGCCGGTCGACCGATTGTACCTCGACTTTTATGAGAACAAGGTTGGTCCCTACTGGGATGGGGCGCGGCGGTTGGTTGAGAATCATTATCGCGACATTCCATTTCCTTTTGAGGAGATCAACTGTCCGGAATTCACAATACAGGTGAGCTGGACGCTGGAACAGTTCACCGGCTACTTAACATCGTGGTCTGCGACGCAAAAGTATACCGAGGCGAATCACGACGATCCTGTCAAACATCTCGCAAGGCAGCTGAAATCGCATTGGAGAGAGGGCGAAGTCAAGTCAGTGTCCTTTCCTGTATTTATGAGGTTGGGCAGAGTGGGTAGCTGAAGTAGAGAAGCGATTGTTTAGCGGATTTATCTTCATTCTTTGCCAAAACTTCTTTATTCTCGTAAGGATATCCTCAGGCTGAATGCCCTATGCGTTTTCTTTTCGTTTTTTGCTGCGCTCTCACTCTCCTCAGTATAATCTTACCTGAACGACGCCAACTCGTTTATGACTGCATCATTCGCGATGGCATGATTTACGACGGCTCAGGAGGGACACCTTTTCGCGGAGACATCGCCATTCTCGCCGATACGATCGCGAAAATCGGCGATCTGAAGGCATTCAAATCTCGAAGAGAACTTAGCGCGAACGGCCTCGCTGTGGCGCCGGGATTCATCAACATGTTGAGTTGGGCGGACGAAAACCTTCGGCACGATCCACATTCCGTCAGCGACATCAAACAGGGTGTGACATTGGAAGTACTCGGCGAGGGGTTTTCACCCGGACCTGTCAAGCGCAAAAACCGTCGCGAGGCGGATAGCCTGTGGACAACACTCGGGGGATACTTTGAATATCTCGAGCGAAAAAAAGTAACTCCGAATGTCGCTTCTTTTGTCGGCGCGACATCCGTGCGGATACATGAAATGAATTTCGACAACCGCCCGCCATCACAGGACGAGCTTCGAAGAATGAAGGGCCTCGTGCAGCAGGCAATGGAAGAGGGCGCGATGGGCTTGGGAGCGTCGCTCATTTATCCGCCGGCTGCATATGCATCGACAGAAGAGCTCATCGAACTCGCGAAGGTAGCGTCGGGATATGGCGGCATATACATCACGCATATGCGCGGCGAAGGAGATTTCATCCTCGACGCGCTTGACGAGACCATTCGGATTTCCAAAGAGGCAAACATTCACGCTGAGATCTATCACCTGAAAATCAACCTGTCTCGAAACTGGGGCAAGATTGATTCGGTACTTCAAAAAATCGACAGTGCGAGAAATGCTGGAATACCCCTCACAGCGAACATGTATCCCTACATAGCCAGTGGAACCGGACTGAATTCAAGATTACCTGCGTGGGTACAGGAGGGCGGAGCCGTAATGATGCGTAAACGAATGCAAAATCCGCGCATACGCCGCAAGGTCCTTCATGAAATGGAGGCAGGCATCCCCTCGAAAAATTCCGAACCCGAAAAAGTTGTATTGATGAGGTTCCGACTGGACGAACTCAACAGGATATACAAAGGTAAGACCCTGCGCGAAGCCGCTGCCATCTACGGCAAGAGTCCGGATGAAACCGCGATCGACCTGATCGTCAAAGACAAATCCCGGATTGAATCGCTCTATTTTCAGCAATCGGAAGAAGTGATGCGCAGGATTCTCCAGCTTCCCTATGTCTCATTTGGATCTGACGGCGGATCTTATTCGCTTGAGTCGACGGGTCAGTACCTGGCGGATCATCCGCGCGCATTCGGAACATTTGCGCGAGTACTGGGAAAATACGTCCGCGATGAAAAGCTCCTTACACTACAGGAAGCAGTTCGCCGGATGACATCCCTGCCGGCAGCAAACCTGAAACTTGAAAAGCGGGGTCAACTCCACCCTGGTTACTTTGCCGACGTAGTCATCTTTGATCCGGACTCCATCGCTGATCTTGCCACATACGAAAATCCACATCAGTATGCGAAAGGTGTACTCCATGTCTTCGTCAACGGCGTGCAGGTGCTTGAAGATGGAAACCACACGCGTGCTACACCGGGTCGCATTCTCCGCGGCCCCGGGTGGGTTGGGAAATGATTTCGGAAATCAGACGAAAAAAAGAGACGGCGACCGTATATTTGAAGTTCATTAGTTGACTTTGAGCTTTAATCTTATGTCGGACACCCCTAAGTTGAGGATACTACTCCTATGCGTCTGTCTTCTCGCGATCTGTTTTTCAGGCAATAGCCAATCGGCAAAGAGCTTTGTTCAGAAAGGAGACCGATTTTTCAACAAGAAAGACTATGGAAATGCCCTCGTTCAATACGAACAGGCTCTGGGAGTCGATCCCGGCGACGCCGCAACGAACTTTAAAGCGGGGGTGTGTCTGGTTGAGGGAAGAAAGTTCAGCCAGGCCGTTTCTTACCTGGAGCGGGCCCATCAGTCAGATCCCGATGTCGCTCCTGACATTGACTATCGCCTCGGGTTGGCTTATCAGGGAAATCATCAGTATGCCGAAGCCCGGAAACATTTCGAATCACTGCTTACTAATAATAAAAGCCTTGCTCCCCTCGCGAGCCAGAAAATAGCGCAGTGCATCATTGGCGATTCCCTGATGCGCATACCATCGACCGACCGCGTTGCACCGGTCGGTGATGACATCAATACTTCTTTTTCAGAATTTTCTCCTCTTCCCATCAACGGCGGAAGTTCACTCATCTTTACGTCCAATCGATCCACAGATGAATACCAGATCAAGAGCCGAACGAACACAGGAGATGTGTACATCACTTCCCTTGAAGACAGCAAGTGGAGCGTTCCGCAGAAAATCAGCGAAAATATAAACGTAAAAATGAATGAAGTTGCGACCTCTGTTTCCGCTGACAGCAAGACGCTGTTCCTTTATTACGAAGATGGCGGCGGCGATATTTATACTTCCACTTTTGACGATGGCAAGTGGCTCCCTCCTGTCGCGTTAAATCGTTTCGTCAACCATCCGCAGTACAGGGAATCGTCAGCGTGCATTTCACCTGACGGAAAACGATTATACTTTTCCAGCAACCGGCCAGGGGGAAAGGGTGGTTTTGATCTTTACGTCTGCGAGATGGGATCGAATGGGCAATGGGGTCGCCCCTCCAACCTGGGTTCGCGCATCAATACGCGGGGCAACGAAGAGACTCCCTACCTGGCACCGGATGGCAATACGCTTTACTTCTCATCAGATGGTCACGCCTCATTAGGCGGTAAGGACATTTTCAAGAGCTCATTCATCAACGGCGAGTGGACCAACGCGGAGAATCTCGGTTATCCGATCAATACCAGCGCACACGAAGCGTTTTTTATGTTGTCTAACGAGGAGATAGCTTATTTCAGCTCTGATCGAATAGGTGATGGAACGAATACAGACTTGTACAAGGTCGAATTGTCATCGATGGAAGGCGAAACTGCAGAGAAAGACGGCGGATCAAAGGCCGAACCCGAATAGGGATTATTGACAAGTGTGGTATTCTAAAATCCATCGTCTGCCCCAGCATCAGAATCCAGCGCTTCCAGGTTTGGCAGCGTCACCCGAAGGGTAGTCCCTTCCCCGATTGCCGACTGGATCGAAACCGTTCCGTTTAGCTTTTCAATGGTTTCGCGCACGATGTACAGGCCCAGGCCCGCACCTTCACTGCGCTCGGTCGCGCGGTAGAACATTTCAAATATCCGGGGGAGATATTCTTCCGCAATGCCGATGCCGTTGTCGCGGAAAGTGAGCACCAATTCGTTGGCAGAAACATCAGCCTTTACCTCGAGTTTGCTATCGGCCCTCTGCACGGCCCTGTATTTGATCGCGTTGGAAACAATATTGTTGACGATGACGGCAATCCTGAAAGAATCGGTGTAAAAGGGAACGTCGCCGTTGACTTCCACGGACTTCGCAATCAGATCAGATCCCTCCATATATTTCATACGGTCGAAGCTATCCTGCACAACCCTGGCGATATCCACTTCCGAAATTGTCAGTGTACTGCGGGCATTGCGCGAATAATCGAGGATCTCTTTCAAGGTTTCATCCAGTTTATGGATGCTGTGCTGCATCATTCCGAAATATTTGTCGAGGGCCTGGTCGCCATCCTTGTTCTCAAGCTGCGCAAGATTGAGAAGGCCCAGGACCGACATAAGCGGGGCGCGCAGGTTGTGAGAAACGCTGTAAACAAAACTGTCAAGTTCTTTGTTGATCTTGACCAGCTCTTCATTCTGCCTGCGAAGTATACGTTCCGCTTTCCTTCTTTTTACTTCATGGTTTCGCTGCTTGAGTGCATTTTGAATGGCTGCGGGCAGACGCACCATGTTTGTCTTCAGCACATAATCATCGGCACCCTGCTTCAGGCAGCTCACGGCAAATTCTTCGGATACAGTTCCGGTGACGAGGATAAAGGGAACATTGATGGCGTGCTTTCGGCATATCCTCAGTGCCTCGAGAGAATTGAACTGGGGAAGTGCATGGTCGGAAAGGATCACGTCAGGCTGAAAATGCTGCAGACTTTCCGTAAACTCCTCCTGTGAGTCAACCCTTTTGGAAGAGAACGTCATTCCTTCCCGTCGCAGGGCGCGTTCGATCAGGCCCACGTCGTCCTGGAGATCTTCAAGCATTAATATCTTCAGCATCTTCCCGGAGCTCATATTCATCAACTTATTTCGGCGACTGGTTCAGCAGCAACCAGAAAACTCCAATCTCGGCGATAGCCTTAACAAATTTATCAAAATCAACTGGCTTCACGACATAGGCGTTGGCGCCGAGCTTATAAGATTCAATGATATCACGATCCTCCTTCGAAGAAGTTAGTACAACAACCGGTATTACTTTTCGCGCCTCGTCCGACTTCAGTCGTCGCAGCACTTCAATCCCATCGACTTTAGGCATCTTCAGGTCGAGTAGAATAACGCGGGGTATATGCGGCGTAGTGGCAGAGAACAGGTATTTAAGAGCTTCCTCGCCATCACTGAGATGCAGGAGGTTGTTGGCCATGTTGTGTTTCTTCAGGGCATGAATAGCGAGACCCGCATCATCGGGATTGTCCTCCACCAGCAAAATTTCTATTGAATCCATTATACTTCAATCGGTAGGGTAAAATAAAAAGTAGCCCCAGTGTTCAATCCGGCCTGGGCCCACACACGGCCGCCGTGCCTCGTTACGATACGCTTCACAATGGCCAGGCCTACACCTGTTCCACTAAAGTCCTGCATCTTGTGAAGTCGTTGAAAAACGCCAAACAGTTTTTCTGCATAGCGCATATCAAAACCGACGCCGTTGTCTTTCACTTCGTAGCAAACTTCCCCATCACCTGAATGATAGGAATTAATTGAAATGGTTGCAACCTCTTTCTTGCCGGTGTATTTGACCGCATTTTCAATCAGGTTGAACCAGACTTGCCGGACCATGTCGGCGTCCGCAAACGCTGGCAATAAGTTACCTACTTCGACATTGATCGTCCTTCGCGGCTCGAGACCTACGAGTTCCTGGACAATGTTGTTTACCAGGCCCGTCATGTTCATCTGGATGCGTTGAATGGGTTTGCGTCCGAGGCGGCTGAACTCAAGGATGTCATCGATAAGCTTTCCCATCCGGCGGGCATTGTTCATCACCACGCCAAGAACGCGGCGCCCTTCGTCGTCAAGTTTACTTGCGTAATCCTCCTGCAATATTTTAGAATATCCGTCGATGGAGCGCAAGGGCGCTCTCAAGTCGTGTGAGATCGAGTAGCTGAAAGCTTCCAACTCCTGATCCAGATTCTTGATGCGCTCAAGCGCATCGTGACATCTTGTATTGTCGATTGTACTGAAGAGGCGGTTGGAAAAATCAGTCTCCGATTCGGGTATGTCCACCAGACTCAGGATTACCGGAAACGTGTCTCCTGACTTCCGGATCAGTGTCAGTTCGATCTTTGCTATTTTCACGCGCTCAAGGAGCGCAAACTTTTCTTCGATCTCATCCGCGTTGGAATCGACAAGATCTGTAAACTTCATCTTGCCCACAATTTCGTCGCGATCATAACCGAGCCATTTTAATAGCGTGTCGTTCACGTTCGTCAGCACCCCCTCGGCATCAATCGCATGATAGCCACACGGCGCGTTGTTAAAAAGGACCGATGTCTCCATTTCCAACATATTCATTATTGCGGTCGCTTGGGTTGCTTAACGAAAAAATTCAGACAATGCATCAACAGGAACAAATTGAATACTTCCGCAAGTAACGAAAGGATGCAAATGTTGACTACCCCTAAGGCATCATTAGATACAGAAGTATTGTGTTGTGCAAGCATTTCTTTAGCGGCGTCATCATTTTCGCTGGTGCCGGAGGTAATAACAACAAACAATACGGTCATGCAGGGTCTTTTCAAAATTGCAGGTTTAAGGTCGCGTTAACCGTAGATACGGCAACGGTGATCATTCAGACTTCAGTCTGCTTCAAGTGATGGGCTTTAATAAAATTAAAGAAGCCCCGTCTATCAAAAAAAGGTAACTTGGGTAAAATCTTACATGTTTATTACATTATATGCGAAAACGTGCCTGAATTCCGCATATCGTGAAGGGCTACCCGTCGAAACGGTCGCTTGAAGCAGGCCACCGGTAAAAAAGCGGCAGGTAAATGAACAATAATGGGTACATTACTTGTTAATGATTGTGATGGAAAAAATAAATGTAGTTAACAACAAGGAAAAGCAACGTTTTGAACTCAACCTCGGAACCGACTTTGCTTACATGGAGTATCGCTTTCAAAACAACACAAAAGTTTTGATGCACACCTATGTACCCGAAAAATATCGCGGAAAAGGTAATGCAGTAAAATTTATTCAGCAGGTACTGGACGATGTACGCAAGGCAAAGTCCCAGGTCATGGTGAATTGTGCTGCGGTTTCACGTTTTATCAAAGACCATCCGGAATACAATGACCTTGTAACGCGGTTCCGACCCGCCGTTTTGAGCAAGCGTTAGTCGCAACCGAACGGCATCGTCGAGTATTGGGTTGCCGCAGCCGGTACGGTAATGTGGCAATCGACAAAAAAACTTACATCCCCATTTTGCTGGTATAATGGAAGAACTCAATTATCACTGAGGATAATGGTCTACAGTCGGTAATTATTTCAGGAGAAATACCTTTTAAACTCCAGAAGCAGCCGGGAACGAAATTTGGACTATTACCCTTCTGAATTTCATACCGGGAAGATTCCATGAATAAAGGTACATTGAAAATACTCTCTCTGGAGGATCTGGAGGATGACTTCTTTCTGATAACCCACGCATTGAAAAAATCGGGACTGGATTTCATTGCCAAACGGGTTGATAGCAAGGAAGAGTTCAGTAGGGCGCTCGGCGAGTTCGGCGCTGATGTTATTCTCTGTGATCACTCTCTCCCACAGTTCAATTCCAGCGAAGCATTGCGCATCTTTCATCAGCGCAAATTAGCCATCCCGTTTATACTTGTGACCGGAGCGGTGTCCGAAGAATTTGCCGTGAGTTCGCTCAAGCGTGGCGCTGATGACTATGTGTTGAAGTCCAATTTGGCACGCCTTCCGAATGTGATCGATAATGCGCTCAGGCAAAAAGAAGCCGAGCGTCAGAAAATCGAGGCAGCACAGGCTCTTGCACGACAGAATGAAACACTGATCAAGATCAACAAGGAGCTTGACAGTTTTGTCTACAGCATATCACATAATTTACGAGCTCCTCTGATGAGTGTTCTCGGATTGCTCGACCTGGCGAGGAACGAAAGCAGCAGCGTGGTCATACATCAATACCATGAGATGATGAAAAGCAGCGTCTGCAAACTCGACGATACTTTGAAGGAAATTCTTGAATATTCGAGAAACGCGCGGCAGGGCCTTGTCGTAACCGAAATCGATTTTCAGAAGTTGATCAACGACAATTTCGAAAGGATGCAGTTCATGCCGGGGTATGAGCGCATCCGGAAGGAAATTTTTATCGAAGGCGGGAATCACTTTTACTCCGACCATTACCGTCTCAGTCTTATCCTCAACAATCTGATCTCCAACGCGATCAAGTACTCTGATCCCGCGAAGGAATTCTCGTTCATACAAATCACAATTCAGCTGACACCGGAACGTGTGTTCCTGACGTTCAAAGACAACGGTATCGGTATTGAGCGCGATTACATTCAGAAAGTCTTCAATATGTTCTTCCGGGCAACGGAGAAAAATGAAGGGGCTGGTCTCGGGTTATACATCGTTAAAGAAGCGGTCGAAAAACTCGGCGGCATCATAGAACTTGAATCGCAGATCGGCAAAGGAACAATATTCAACATTCAACTCCCCAACCTCATTCACGAGCATAAGAAGGATGTAGAAATTCAGTTAATGTAAATTCAAACCGAATAATCGCGTCCGTCTGTGGAACACGGCTTGTTTTCCAGCTGCCCATCGGAACTTCGAATCTTTATTTCTTCTTAATATGTAACACCCAATCCTGGTAATGTAAGACGCCGGGATATCCACCCGGTGAAGCAAAATACCGGACATCGCCACCCTTGACAGTTCTTGGATTCCGGAATTCACCGGTGCCCGGGTTAAACCACCGGAACTCGAAATCGTCATTTTCAGTGGAGGGCTTCAGATCTACTTTGACGCCACCACCCCAACGCAGGTAGACAACGTACTCTTTGCCGGGGTCGGCGATCGCGTACTTGTCGGGGTACTCATACAGGAGTTCCGGATGCGGAGCCATCGTCCACCACGGAACTTCTTTGAAGAAGCTTGCGAAGTGGCTCATAGACATCGCGCCCGCGTAGTCAAGCGTATTAACATCAAAGCTTTTTTCAAGCGGCCAGGGTCCACCCCCTGCAGGAGATTCGGGCACGTGGGCAAGCCATACATGACCGCCGCCGTATGTGTGTCCTGCCGCACCCGACATCATGGCACCCCATGCACCTAGGCGGATATCCAAACCGGTAGGATTTCCTTCGACGAATTCATACCACGGCTCGGTGACAGCAATCGGTTTCGCAGGCTTTTTAGCATATGCTTCCGCGACAACATCGGGAATCATTTCGTTGTACCATCGTCCATGTCCAACCTGGCTTTGATTGTAATCGAGCCATGTTTCATCATGCAACACTTCAGCCGTGGACCATTGAGGCGCATCCGCGCCACCCTCCCAGCCCGGAGGCGTGTTGTGCGCACTGACGATTCTGTCGTATGGATCCTCGTCCTTGATAAACTTCCCGAGCTCTTTCCAGAATGGAAGGCCGAGGTCTCCGTAGTTGTACAAGTTATATTCACCTCCAACTACCCAGATTACATTGTAAGCTCCCAGGCGATCGACCAGATATTTCCACCAGCGCTTCATTTTCTCCTCGCCGGCTGTCTCGTTCAATCGCTTGCGCGCCCACCAACCGTGTACCCATACCGTTATTCCCTTGCTGTTTGCATAAGCGATCATTTCCTCGACCTTGCGCATGTGCGCCGTATCCAGCACAGTATAAGTATTGTCGAGCACTGAACTCGATTCTCCTCCCCAGCCATTACCGGGTACAAACAGCTGACCGATCGTAAACCCCTTGGCCGCGCGGTCATCGACAAGGGTCTTGAATGTTTCAAACTTGATGCGCTTTTGCGTCCAGTTCCACCAGGTGTCCGCCACCCACAGGAACGGTGTTCCGTCTGCATACTGAAAGTAATGCCCGGCCTGGGGACCCGTCTTCATGACCTGCACAAGACCTCTCCGGGTAGGATTCGCGGCCTTCTCTTCAGCCGACCATTCCACAACAGTAATTTTTCCTTTCGAATTGTTCAGCCCCCTGTCACGGGACACGGTCTTGTATTCCCAGGTTCCGGATTCAGGCGCGGCAAACCGCACCTTCCAGGTCTTTCCGTTGTACCAGAACCCTGCAACCGTGATCGACTTACCCTTGGCATCCCCACTTGTACCAGTGAATACCGCTTTCAGCAGATCGTTGTCACCACTATTGACGGATATTTCGTTGTAGGGATTCGCAGACTTATTTCTTGCGGTCAACGCAATCTCAAATACCTCCCACTCGCGGATCTGCTCTTGGCCATAAACATGATCGCTGGCGGTGAGGAGTATTAGAATAACAATGCTTAAAATACTTCGCGTGGATTTTTGCATTGGGTCTGAGTTTATCGCCGCAAAGATGAAACTTCGCACAACGGAATGAGATGAAATTTCTAGTCGCGGCAATTAATCATGACTGACGGCGCTACTTGCGCTTCTTCAAATTCGGACTGAGCATAGCATGATATTGCTGCCTGTAATCCTCTAATGTTTCGGGCTTGCGCGATCTGTCCGCTTTGATCGTGGATAACAGGAGATTCAACGACTGGATCTTCGCCTCGATCTCGTTGAGTAGTTTCGTTTTTTCGGTAGCTGCCATAACCTGAAAGTACAAAAAACTTCCACACCGAAAGCCGCAGTCAGCACAAAGGGAATTCATTCCAATGCTTTTCGTCACAAGTCTTATCTCATTATTGATTATATTTACTTTCAATCGTCACGGTTATGAAAAAGCACAGCAGCCATCCCCTGTTTCTCATCTTTCTTGTATTCGCTTTTTGCTCGGATGCGCCGCGTACCAATGAGACGCCCGATCCGGCCGGCTACAAGACCGCGGTTGCCTTCCCGAAGCTATCATTCACGAGACCCGTTGATTTACAGTATCCGCCGGATAACAGCAACCGGTTATTCGTGGTTGAACAGGCTGGAGTCATATCCGTCTTTAAGAATGACCCGAATGCATCCGAAAAGAAAATATTCCTCGATATACGGAGCAAAGTTGATGACCAGGGAAACGAAGAAGGACTGCTGGGACTGGCCTTCCATCCGGACTACGCTAACAACGGTTTCTTCTATGTTAACTACACTGCTTCCGGTCCTAATCGCACAGTCGTTTCACGGTATAAAGTGTCGTCGTCTAATCCGGATCAGGCAGACCAGTCCAGTGAAACTGTACTTTTCACGTTTGAGCAGCCACACAGTAACCACAATGGTGGGCAAGTATCGTTCGGACCCGATGGATACCTTTACATTGGGACAGGCGACGGAGGATCGGGAGGCGATCCCCATGAGAATGGGCAAAAGCTTTCGACATTGCTCGGAAAGATCCTTCGCATCGATGTCAACCAATCCGGAAATGGAAAAGAGTATGCCATCCCTGCCGACAATCCTTTCGCCGGGAACAAAGATGGATATCGTGAAGAGATCTACGCCTACGGTTTACGAAATCCGTGGCGCTTCAGTTTCGATTCCGAGAACGGAAGGCTATGGACCGGAGACGTCGGGCAAAATGCATATGAAGAGATTGACATCATCGAAAAAGGCGGAAACTACGGGTGGAATACCATGGAGGGCAATCATTGCTTTGATCCCCGCAACGGTTGTGACCGTGCCGGTTTGAAAATGCCTATACATGAATACGGACGGGATGCTGGCATATCAATCACGGGCGGGTTCGTATATCACGGGCCGACGCTGAAACAGCTCGCGGGAAAATACATCTATGCCGACTATGCAACGCGTAGGATATGGGCTCTGGAGCACTCGAACTTAGCCAGGCCATCAAACACACTATTGCTGGAAGCGGACTTCAACATATCTTCTTTCGGCGTCGATCAGAACAATGAACTTTATCTCTGCGGATTCGACGGGAAGATCCATAAGCTCGCATTGTGAATGATAGTGTGATCCCCTTTTGAAAACCGGTTACGTCGTTGCATTCTGTTATCAGTTGTCCGTTACCGGATAAATATCGTCCGTTTGCGAAATTTGGAACGGATCGGACCCTCGCTTTCAGGCGGGATAAGGGTTAAATATCCTGGCCGGGTAATTGAATACATAGAGCATAAAGTTCACCATGGCCGGTTTTCAATCCAGGTTGTTCATCCGCATCATTGGTAGAAACCGCGAAGTCTATTTTCTCAAGATCGCTACGCTTGCCATCGCGTTCGCGTCGTCAACCCTCATCACGTTCTTTTCTCTAAATGAATTTGGATTCGACCGGTTACACAAGAATCCAGATACTGTGTTTCGGGTGCTTGAGAGAAACAACGACGAATCTTATTCCGGAAACAGGCTGTCGGTAAAAATACCACCGCCGGTAATCAACCGCTTGGAAACCCGCTTCAGCGATTCGTTGATAATCTCGCGGGTAAAGATCCTTAACGACCTGAGGGTGGTCTCACCTGGTGAAGTTTTTCGCGGCCAGAAGGTACACGCCGCTGATTCCACCATCCTGGATATTCTTTCCTTCGAGTTCATTGACGGCAATGCCAGCCTGTTCTCGTCCAGATACCCGCTGACTGCGCTTCTGTCGTCGCGCGCAGCGGAGAAGTACATGGGTACCTTGAAAGCTTCCGGAAGGCGCATCAAGTTGTGCTCTACGACCGACACTGTAGAGATGCACATTGCGGGAGTCTTTCGGAATTTTCCTGAAAACAGTCATGAAGACTTCGACGTTTTCATCCAATATCATAACCAAGCTATTACTTCCCTCGGATTCGATCCCGTTGAAACCGGGGTTTACGGCCGCGTGACGCGTGGACTACCACAGGATATTAGTCCTGGCGTCGCGCATATTTCAATGACCGAAAACATGAGCTATCGCCTTCAACCGTTGACGGATGTGTATTTTGGCCCGCGCGCACTCGGCGAGGAGGCGAGACATGGGGATGCGTACAGTGTAACGATACTCATCTGCATCGCAGGCCTGATCCTGTTCCTAGCGCTGAGCAGTTACATCAACCTGACAACGCTGACACTGCCCCATCGCTCAAAAGAATTCGCCGTAAAAAAGCTCGCAGGAATCGGACCCCGGACGCTTTTGTACTCATTTGTACGTGAATCGTTCGCGCTCGTAGGTCTTTCCCTGAGCATCGGCATCCTGATACTGGTGCTCTCAAGTGGCCTCACCGAAACACTCCTCGGGCTCAGAATATTGCCATTGCTCCTGAAAGGCGACACAAGATTATTGCTGGTCATCAGCCTGTTGTTTCTGGTCGTTTCGTTGTCGCCTGTGCTCATGGTACTGCGTTTCATCAAGGCCACACCGAATCGCCTGTTGAGTACCGAGACGATCAGCTTTCCGGGAATCAAACACACGATCGCTTTCCTTCAGCTGGGCATCAGTATTTTCCTTATCATCGCATCGGTAGTCGTGCGTAGACAAATCAACTATTCCCTGCTAAAAGAACCCGGGCGAAATCACGATCAGGTCGTGTATCTGAATTGTCCCTCGGGAATTACAAACGAAGGAATCCGCGCACTCAGGTCCGGCTGGCAAAAATATAATCCGAATATCCTGGATGTGATGGCCGTCTCACAACTCCCCGATCGGCTCAGCAGCAAGGAGGTGGGAACTGACTTCTACTCGTTGCAGGTCGACCGCGGATTCCTCGACTTCTTTGGCCTCCGAATGGAAGAGGGCAATTGGTTCCGTGTGAATGCAGGTGACTCGATTGTTGTGACGAACAAGAAAGGCAAGCGCATGATGGGTGACGACACCACCAATTTGATTGGCGTTGTCGGGGATCTAAGCGGAAGATTCAACCAGGGAGAGAAACCCGTGAAGATCAGACTTGCACGCGACTTTAATTACAATTGGCTTTGCGTGCGTGTTCTTGAAGTTGACATTCGAAGGACAGTCGCGTACCTGTCGAAGCAGTTCTCCACCGAAAAAGAAAAATCAGTGGTTCATTTTTTGAACAAACGATTTGAAGACTGGCTTGCGTATCAGGACCGCCTGAACGTCTTATCCGGTATTCTGGCCGTGATCTCCGCGCTTCTGTCGTGTTGTGCGATCTATGGCCTGAGCGTTAGCCTTGTACGAGACAATTTAAAACAGATAGCGGTCCGAAAATTGTTGGGTGCACGCACCTTTCATATCACCGGCTTACTCATGATCGATTTTGGAAAACAGATGCTGCTCGCGCTGATCGTTTTCGCGCCTGTGACGTACATCTTCCTCAATGAACTGCTGCGAACTTTTGTCTATGCAACCAAGTTCCAATGGCTTGATCCGGTTTATCCCATTGCCTATTGCGCATTGGTGATTACATCTTTGTGCGGCTTCCAGGCATTCAGCCTCAACAGGGCGGATCTGACTTCGGCGTTGAAGAGTTAGTTAAAAAAGTTGACAATTAGACAATTAGACAGTTGACAATTCGATCGATCCGGATGTCCAGGCTTTCTACTGTCCCTTTCAGCTAAAACTTTTACGGCTAGCGCTCCCGCCCATATCCTTCCCGAGCTTCGGCGGCAGGCAATTCGATCGAGCTGGATGCGGAGTTTTCTTGACGGGTTCCTTTCTGTTAAAGTTTAATGCAAAGCCAGTTAACCTAAGCTTACAGAGCCCCGCTCGATAGTGCTTTTTTAGTTTAATGGCAGGCCAAGGAGAAGTAAGCAGGCAGATAGTTAGTAAAGAGATCCCCTCCTCCCGAGGCCTCCGAGGGAAGGAGGGGTCCGGCGCGCGGTAACTTCAATGAGTGAGTACCCGGGGGTGGTTAGAGTGACATATTGCGCAACTCCATGCGCGAATCTTGCAAACAATTTTTCCTATCCCCCCGTTGGCGTAAATGACCCGTGCGAATGCAGGGAAAATGATTACCTTGATCTTACAAGCCCCACTATGAAAAAGGTACTCAAGCGATCGGCAATCGTTCTCGGTGTCATCCTGTTAACGATCATTGCACTCATTTTCCTCAGCACTTCCTCCATCGATTCGACCCCCTACTTCGAGACGGATTACTACCGCGAGACCATGGCGCGCCTGGACAGCATCAAGTCCGGCAGTATTGCAGACATTCGGGATTCGATCCAGGCAGGTTTCTCGCGGGTGAGCATCACCCCCCAAGTGAATGCCCCGGAAGAGAATTATCGCGACGGCGTATTCCAACAGGTGCCACTAGCCGGGTATGGCGGGCGAAAAGGCAAGCCTGCGACCGGCGTGCACGATAGCATATTCGTCAAGTCCGCGGCGATAAAAGTCGGCAATCAAACAATCATTTTAGTAGGCGCGGACCTGTTGATCATGCCACCGAACATTGTCGATTCAGTTACGGTGCTCCTCGAAAGTCGGGGTATTCACCGTGAGCAGGTGTTCTATTCGGCAACACACACGCATTCAAGCCTGGGCGCATGGGGCACGGGTTACGTGGGAGAACTTTTCGCGGGAAAAGAAAATCCTGGAATTGAAAAGTGGCTTGTCCAACAGATCGGGAAGTCGATTATCGCAGCAGCAGATGACCTCCGTCCTGCAAGCATCGCCTCGGGAAATTTCAACGTCGGAAAATATACTCGGAACCGATTGATCGGAGAATCCGGTAACAAGAATAATGACTTCAGCTTCATTGTACTCCAGCAACTAAAGGGCAAGAGGGCCATCCTCGGTTCATATTCGGCGCACGCCACAACCCTGACCGAGACCAACTGGGAGGTCAGCGCGGACTATCCCGGATACTGGGAGCGAAAGATGGAAGAAACTGCCGCGGACTATGCAATATTTTTTGCAGCGTCGGTCGGAAGTCAGAGCCCCACTGGCGAAGGGAAGGCATTCGGCAGAGCGCAATACGTTGGGGAGGCGCTAGCCGACAGCCTGAATCTGCGACTTGAGGAGGTGTCTCTGAAAGACACAGTCACCTTCTCCGCCATCAGCCTGAAGATGAGTTTGCCGCAATACAACATCCGGATAACACCCCGCCGTAATCTCACTTCTTTCGTCAGCCGGAAGCTCCTACCCTTTCAGGAAAACGTGTACATTCAAGCTGTGAGACTTGGCGACATGATCTGGATTACTACACCATGCGACTTCAGCGGCGAATTTGCGCTGCAACTCAAACGTTCCCTGGCGACTTACGGGTATAATGCAAATGTCACAAGCTTCAATGGCAGCTACGTAGGATACATCGTTCCGGGCCGATACTTCTATCTCGACGAATATGAACCGCGCGTGATGGGTTGGTTTGGTCCGAACATGGGCGAGTACACCATGGATATGATTCGCCAGGTGTCACGCGCCATCACCCACACTGATAATATCTGATCGCCGGAAGCACATGTTAAAACGGATCCTCAAATATTTTTTCCTTTCGGTCCTGGGATTGTTGGTGGTCATTCTGCTGTACCTTTTTAGTCCAGCGTTATGGAAGAAGTGGTTCACATATCCCGCGTTAGAAGAGAGCGTCAACGCGTTTCAGCAACTGCGCAGGGAGCCGCCGAAGCTGACCCATCTGGATACCTACCGCGGTCTGATGCATGCGCACAGTTACTGGTCGCACGACAGTGAAGGGACTCTGAAGCGCATCGTTCCGGCAGCAAAGACGGTGGGCATCGATTTCATTTTTCTCACGGATCACCCCCACGGGAATATCGATTCCTTCCCTCGCGGCTACCAGGGATATTACGACGGAGTCCTGATCGAACCGGGCAGTGAGAAACAGGGCTTTTGCACGTGGCCACTCGATTCCGTTGTCATTGACTGGAAAGCAGATCGGGACTCGATCGCAAAAAAAATCGTTTCAAATGGCGGGATGATCTTTTACGCGCACAGCGAGGAAGATCACAACTGGGACAATCCCTACTACCAGGGCATGGAGATCTATAACATCCACACCGACACAAAAGATGAGTCACTGTTGCCGCATATATTTAACTTCATCGTTAACGGGAAGAAATATCGCCCGTGGGCGATGCGCGAATTGTTCGACGAGCAGACTTCCATCCTCGCTCATTGGGATTCCTTGAACCAACAACGAAAGATTGTAGGATTTTCAGCGGTGGACGCGCATGAGAATCAGAATATCCGTGCGCGATACCTGGCGGACGGCCGGGTACAATGGCTGCGTCCCGACGCGAAACCTATCGACACGGTGGAGGTGACATTTTGGAACCGATGGCTTTTCCACGAGCCCGATGAAGAAGGGTGGATCTTCAATTTTTATATCGACACCTACGAGACAAGTTTCAATTTTGTGACCAACTATGTAATTGCCGATACATTGTCACTGGCCTCGCTAACCCGACACATCAAGAAAGGAAATCTTTTTGTCGCATTCAAAAGCCTGGGTGATGCGAAGGGTTTCATGTTTTATGCCGAAGATGGCGAAGGCAAGGTCACCGGTATCCTGGGAGATTCCATACGCATGGAGGCAGTACAGTCCCTTCGCGCCGTATCGCCCCTTCCCGGACGGTTTCAGTTAATCCGCAACGGACGGGTAATTGATTCGTCCGCGAAGAGTCAATATCAATATCAGTGGGCGGAACAGGTCGGTCCGGGCGTTTACCGGCTCGAGGTATTTATTGAACTGGATGGTCAAGAATTGCCTTGGGTGTATTCAAATCCTTTGTATATTTATTGAGAGATTCGCATCGACTACCGTGCATTTATATGTGGAAAAAGAAGTACACATTACTCGCGATATCGTTTCTGATTTGCTTTTGTTGCCAGGGACAACAGTCAAACTACAGAGCGCATGTTGGTGTCGGCCTGATAGACGTGGTGAACGTCGGTATAGCGAGACGTTTAGGTAAGGTAGAGGTCGGACCGCAATTCGGCTATCTCAAACACGACCTCGGAAGAGTTGTGACTGCGGGGGTCTCCGGGTCATATGCGATTCGTTACTCAAGCAAGTTCTCAGGAGTTCCTACCCTTTTCATTAAGCAATTGCTCAACTATGCACATGACAAAAGTACACACATGGCGCAATGGCGATGGGTGGTAACAGAATCTTCATTTGGCAGAAACTTCTACTTCGGCAAGCACTTCGGAGTATCGGCGGAAGGAGGGTTTTTCATAACGCTTTATCAGAAGGAAGAAACTTTTTACAAAGAATATCTCCTCGCCCCACCCGCCGATGACTACCCTTCGATATTTCCCAGTGTTCGAGCTCAGGTGTTTGCAAGGTTTTGAGTGGACCACCTCCACTACCCCGGCGGGAAGAAGATGACCACCCCCCGACGGGAAGAAGATGACCACCCCCCGACGGGAAGAAGATGTTGTACTGATTGAAGTACCGGCCCGTCGGACCCCTCCTTCCCTCGGAGGCCTCGGGAGGAGGGGAGCTCTTTATTTACCAGGCTTTCTGCTGCTTCTCTTGATTTGCTGTTAACTAAAAAAGCACCATCGAATGAGGGCGCTTTGAGCTTAAGTTAATCTGTTTCGGAAGCCTGTAAAAAAAGTAACCGCCGAAAACTCCCCGTCAAGTTCGATCGAATTGCCTGCCCACCGAAGCACGAGAAGGATGTGGGTGCAGATTGCTAGCGGTGAAGGTTTTAGCTGAAAGGGACAGTAGAAAGACTACACATCCTGCTCCATCGAATGCCTGCCCGCCGAAGCTTGGAAAGGAAGGCGGAGAGCGCAGGCGATGTCAACTGTCCAATTGCCGAATTGTCAATTGTCTAAGAGTAGCCCCGGCAGGAATCGAACCTGCATCTTCAGAATCGGAATCTGAAATTCTATCCATTGAAATACGGAGCCATAATTTTCCAGCCAACTGCCGGACTAAGCTGCAAAAATAATGGAAAGTTAGTCTCTAAAAAATAAGATCGCAACACATTAATTATCAATGTATTGCCTAGACTTCAGACCAGCGGCTGATTCGTCTACAAACTAAATACTACATGATTGTCATCATTCCACCCGTCAACGGTTGTCCTGTAACTATAGGTGAAGAAAATTGGCTTTCGGCCTAAACCTGCCTGTGCTTACTTTGAGTTGGCGGCCACTTCAAGAAAGTGGACCTCACATCAAAAAAAGTGCTGATAACATTAAGACCCTCTTCTGGTACTTGAGCGCTTCCATCTGGGACCCTTTTCAGTGAATAGCAAGCCAGAAGAAGGAGCAGAAAGCTAGTTAGTAAAGAGCTCCCCTCCTCCCGAGGCCTCCGAGGGAAGGAGGGGTCCGACGGGCCATCACTCCAATCAGTACATCATCTTCTACCCGTCGGGGGGGTGGTCATCTTCTACCCGTCGGGGGGTGGTAGGGGTGGTAGGGGTGGTGAAATTAGAAAGAATGAGCGTTGACCCCATGATCATCATAAGTATCTTTGAAACGGATGTTTACAAAAGAAGAGATCAAACACTCCGGGGCAACCTTCACGCCCAAAAGGCTTGCTGAGTTTTTGGCAAAACGGATCCAGCTAAACAATGTTGCCGATAAAGTGCAGGTACTGGACCCTGCCTGCGGCGAAGGCGAATTGTTGCTGGCGATAGGCAAGTGTTTGTCGGAAGCAGGGATCGAATTTCATTTAACAGGATATGACGCTAATGCCCATTATCTGAATATTGCCAGCGAACGTCTCTTGTCTCTTGGAGAAAGTAAATACAGTCTGAATGAAGGAGATTTTCTGCAGCTGGTCGATATACCAACACAAACGTCATCAAACCCTTCCACCCGCGCGAGATCCGAAATCAACAATTCGTTTGATATTGTAATAGCGAATCCTCCATATGTACGAACACAAATCCTCGGGTCTGATCGGGCTCAAGCATTAGCAAACAAATTCGGACTGAAAGGCAGAGTGGACCTGTATTATCCTTTCCTGATAGCAATGACAGAAAGCTTGAAAGGAGGCGGCATCCTTGGCGTTATTACTTCCAACCGGTTTTTGTTCACGAAAAGTGGCGACAGCATTCGTAAATATCTTTCTCAAAAATATTCTATCCTTGAATTGTTAGACCTTGGCGACACCAAACTCTTCGATGCCGCAGTTCTCCCTGCTGTATTTATTGGCAGAAAGGAGACCAGGCCCCTACCCACAACTGCGACTTTTACTAAAATATACGAAGAGCAAAACGGCTACAACGTCCCTTTAGAAAAGGTCAACAGCATTTTCGATGTCATTAGTGACAACAGGCAAGGTCTTTACGCAGTGAGTGGCAAGCGGTATAAGAAAACAACCGGACTGTTAAAGTATTCAGCGAATTCTGGCTCAGCCTGGGTAATGCTTTCCGGGCAGGAATCAGAATGGGTCAAAATGATTGATCGCAGCAGCAAATTCAAGGTAGAAGATTTTTTTAAAGTACATGTTGGCATAAAAACTACAGCGGACAATGTTTTCATAAGCAATAGATGGGACAGCCTGGGCGATGAAAGGCCTGAAGAAGAACTTTTGAAGGAATTGATTTCTCAAGAAAATATCAAAGGCTGGGGCGCGATCGGAAATGCAGGGTTAAAAGTCCTTTATCCGCACTACAGCAGCAATGGAACTAAGAAGACTATCGATCTCGGGAAATATCCTCGAGCTAAGAAATACTTCATTCAACATGAGAAAATTCTTAAACGACGTAAGTATGTAACTGATTCCGGACGCAAGTGGTTTGAAATTTGGGTACCACATCGACCCGAGCTCTGGTCTCTGCCCAAGCTTGTTTTTCCGGATATTAGCGCAGGTCCAAGATTTTACTTTGACATCACAGGGAGAGTAGTAAATGGAAATTGTTACTGGATTGTTGCGCAATCAAATGACGAAGTCCGTACGCTCCTTTTAATTCAAGGAATTGCAAATTCAAAATTGATGACGAAGTATCATGACCTCGTCTATAATAACAAGCTCTATTCCGGTCGACGAAGATACTTGACCCAGTATGTCGAGAAATATCCCTTACCAGATCCAGCTTCACCAGTCGCGACTGATATTATTGAAATTGTAAAGCAGTTGAATTCAGCGCATGACAATGAACTAATGAAACACCTGACAAGAGATCTTGAACAAAAAGTGGCTTTAGCTTATAATGTTGATCCTGTGGTGGGTCCGGATTGAAAACGCATCAACGATCCCTTCACCAGAAATAAAGCCATCGCTGAAATCTCAGGCACCTTCCAATCAGCTATAATTTTTGTACGTGCCTGGAGAGTCAATAAACGAGCGCAAACCTGCCCTCTTCCTATACACCCAATTGGTATTGCCGTTGGTTACCCCGGAAAAAATCGCATTTGAGCGTTGAACTAATGCGGTCGAGTGAGCTAAAATAACTTCAACGCGCGTAGGGGTATCATGAACCACGGTTGTCTCTGAACCAAACGAGAATTAATCAAGACTTCATGAGACCCACTATCATCCCTTTCCTCGCAGTATTAATAGTGATTCAGGCAACAACTGCAACCGCTCAGCAATTTACACAGACGATCCGGGGGACCATTATTGATCAGGATAGCCAGGCACCACTACCCGGCGCCTCGGTAATTCTTGTAGGCTCCGACCCATTTATCGGAACCGTCACCGAAGGAGACGGTACCTTCAGACTCACGGGTGTCCCGATAGGCCGTGTTACGCTTAAGGTGACGTTTATGGGATATGAAGAAAAAACTATCCCCAATCTACTGATTACGTCCGCAAAGGAGGAATTGCTAAGCATTGCGCTGACAGAATCTATCAACACACTCGAGGAAATTACCGTGAAAGCCGATCTTCAAAAAGGCGAGGCACTAAACGAAATGGCCATTATTAGCGCGCATACCTTCTCGGTAGAGGAAACGCAACGCTTTGCTGGCTCCTTCGATGACCCCGCAAGGATGGTTGCTGGATTTGCCGGTGTCGTCGGTGATGCGGAAGGTAACAACGATATCATCGTTCGGGGAAATTCGCCGAAAGGAATCCTGTGGCGACTGGAAGGAATTGCGATTCCAAACCCTAATCACTTCGCCGGCGAAGGTTCTACCGGTGGCCCCATCAATGCGCTGAGCAGCAAAATGCTTAGCAACTCCGACTTCTTTACAGGAGCCTTCGCAGCTGAATACGGTGACGCCACATCCGGCGTATTCGATATGAAATTGAAAATCGGCAATAACGAACAACGTGAATATACCGCGTCCCTAAGTACGTTGGGCCTGGATATGACCGCTGAAGGACCGTTCAAGAAAGGTTCAAGAGCATCCTATATCGCAAACTATCGTTACTCGGCGCTCGATCTTCTCGACAAAGCCGGCGTCGTGGACTTCGGAGGTGTGCCGCGATACCAGGACATGTCATTCAAGATTTCGCTACCCGTTAACGGCAAGCACCTGTTCTCCGTGTTCGGACTCGGTGGACTAAGTGGCATCGACACCGAGGATAAAGATGAAAATGACGAAAATGTCATCATTGGGAAATTTAGCGGCAAGAATAAGATGGGTGTCCTCGGACTGTCGCACATGTACCAGATCAACGAAAACATGTTTCTGAAAAGCTCCCTTGCAGCAACCGGATCCGACAATACTTACAGCTACGAAATCCCTGATGAGGACGACCAGTTCTATGATGTTGAGAATGGCAGTATTTCGAAGTCTTCATTAATCGCCACGTCCACTTTCAACTACAAGCTCAGCGCAAAACATAAAATCGAATCCGGCATTATTCTGACACGTCTGAACTTTAACATGCATTCTGACGAGTGGGATTTCGACCGCGATGAGATGATGAATGAGCTGTTTGAAAATGGCAGCGCCACAACCTTTCAGTCGTTTGCCAGCTGGAAATACAGGCTAACTGATGAGCTTACCATGATCAGCGGTGTTCACTATCTGCAATTTGCGCTGAACAACAAACAATCGGTCGAGCCTCGCCTGGCCATACAATGGCAGACAAACGAGCGGCAATCATTCAACGTCGGCGTCGGATTGCATAGTAAACTGGAAGGTGTGTCCACTTATCTGGCGAAAAACTACGACGAAAATGGCGCATTTGTACAACCTAACCGCAATCTTGATATCACAAAGGCAGCGCATTTTGTCATAGGCTATCAGAACCGGATTACACCCAACAGTCATCTGAAGATAGAAACCTATTACCAGCACCTGTACGATGTGCCCGTAGAAAATTCCAGCACCAGCAATTTCTCGTTGCTGAACGGGACAGAAGGATATTCTACGCGAGAATTAGTGAACGATGGAACGGGAAAAAATTACGGAGTAGAAGTTACGTTGGAGCGATACCTCTACAACGGGTTCTATTACATGGGCACGGCCTCACTATTCCGTTCATTGTACACAGCCCAGGATGGCATTGAAAGAAAATCAGCCTTTGACAACAACTACGTTGCAAACCTCATCGGCGGCAAGGAGTTTAAGGTGGGCAACCCCGCCAGGAACAAGGTCTTTTTCATGAACACAAAAGTTGTTTTGATAGGCGGCAGGCGCTATTCACCCATTGATCTCGAAGCATCCATCGCCGCAGGCCATGAAATTATTGATGAGCTGGAACCTTATTCAACGAGGGGCAACGATATTTTCAGGACGGATTTCTCAATAGGTCTAAGAAGAAACCGCAGACACACTACGACCGAATGGAAGATTGATGTGCAGAACATTCTCAACAATCAGACAGTGCTGGGCGAAAGCTACATTGATGCGACCCGTTCAATCTCAAAAAGGACACAACTCGGCATGCTTCCAACGATAAGCTACAAGATCAGCTTTTGATGGATGTGGATAGCTAAACGAATACAACCGAACACCCTTTTCATTTCAGCCGGAAATAATGTATATTACTTTTAGTAAAGTCAACCGGCCGTCTCAAAAATCAAAGACTAGAACTTAGAACTTACAACTTACAACTTTGTCACAAGGACCGGTTGTATCTCCTGAAAAACGATCCCACTTCAGGAACTCAGTACGAGGTGTGTTACGAGAAACGGTAAAATCACAAGCCGACGACCTTATGGAAGTCTTAAAAACAACGACTCAATTCTTCCTGTTGGCCTCCCTGGTAGTTGCGTGCAGCCAGCGCAAGAACTTTGAAAGTGAAATCAAGGCACTGGATCTCAACAGCGGGGACATTGCCCTATGTGGCTCGGAAGCTGACCAGTTCGGCACGGTATCATTCGCACTCGGCTGTTCGAAGGGCGTGCGTGAGAAATTCAATCTGGCCGCGGCGTTATTGCACTCATTTGAGTATTCCGAGGCGGAAAAGGTCTTCGCTCAAGTGATAAAGGAAGATCCGGAATGCACCATGGCCTACTGGGGCGCGGCCATGTGCAGCTTCCATCCGCTGTGGGAGCCACCGGGTCCTGCGGATCTGCAAAAAGGTTCCAGAGTAGTTGCACTCGGCAGGACCATTGCCACAACAGGATCGAGGGAATCGGACTACCTGGAAGCCGTTGCTACAATCTACGATGAGTGGGAAAAGTTGGACTACCGCACAAGGCTCCTCAAGTTTGAAGAGGCTGCCCAACACGTCTTTGAAAAATATCCAGACGACAACGAGGCCGCAATCTTTTATGCACTGGCATTGCGCGCTGCATCTGACCCCGCTGACAAATCTTTCGCTAAACAGCGGAAGGCCGGACAACTCCTCGAGGCTCGTTTCGCGCGCGAACCCAACCACCCCGGCATCGCACACTATCTCATTCACACGTACGACTATCCGGAACTTGCAGAGATGGGACTTAAAGCGGCGCGCTCATATGCAGCAATCGCAGCAGCCTCGGCTCATGCGCAACACATGCCCTCACATATCTTTACCCGGCTTGGATTGTGGGAAGAAGCAATCAGTTCAAATATCAAATCAATTGATGCGGCGCAATGTTACGCAGGACAGGTCGGCATGCAAGGTCACTGGGATGAAGAACTCCACGGCATGGACTATCTGGTCTACGCACTCCTTCAGACCGGCAATGATGAAGAAGCGATCCGCCAGGCCGGCATCCTGAACACGTTCGACGAGGTTTTTCCGCAAAACTTTAAAGATGCTTACTCATTCGCAGCGGTCCCGGCCCGGTGCGCCTTGGAACGAAAAGACTGGAAGCGGGCGGCTGATCTGCAATTCAATCATTCGAATCTCAGTTGGGATAAATTTCCCTGGGAACGCGCAAACGTTTCATTCGCACGCCTCCTCGGTGCTGTGCACACAGACAAACTGCATCAGGCCAAAGCGGAACTTAACAACTTGCGAACTGCGCATAAGGCACTCGTGGACTCCAAACAAGATTACAAAGCCAATCTTTTAATGATCCAACTGAAAGCATCCGAGGGTTGGATCAGCTTCAAGGAAGGCAAGAAAGCAGAAGCTGTTAACCTGATGAAGGAGGCAGCTGACATGGAAGATAATACTGAAAAACATCCGGTCACGCCGGGAGAGGTTCTTCCCGCCAGAGAGCTGTTGGGCGATATGCTACTGGAGATGAACGAACCTGCTTTGGCACTTGAAGCGTACCGCGAAGATCTGAAGCGACATCCGAATCGTTTGAACGGACTGTACGGTGCAGCGCGTGCGGAAGAAAAGCTAGGGCATAAAGACCGCGCGGTAGGATATTATAAGCAAATGATTGCGCAGTCAGTACCGACGAGCACGCGACCGGAGATTCTCAGGGCGAGGAGTGTTGCGGGGGAATAACCCCGCCATCCTTACCACCCCGCGGCGGAAAACAGGAGTTGGTACTGAGGGAAGTAAATGTCCGCCGGACCCCTCCGTCCCTCGGAGGCCTCGGGAGGAGGGACCTCTTGATTAACGAGGCTTTCTTCTGCTTCTCCTGATTTGCTATCAACTAAGAAGCGCCAGGAGAGGGGCCCTTGGAAGTCAGTTCAACTGTTTTGCAATTCAAGTTTTGACCGAAAGGATCGAGCCTAAAAACTGCGCATACAGCTCGACCGAATTGTCAACTGTTCAATTGCCCAATTGTCAACTGTTTTTGACCACCCCCCGGCGGGAATAAGAGTTGATACTGAGGGAAGTAAATGTCCGCCGGACCCCTCCTTCCCTCGGAGGCCTCGGGAGGAGGGGATCACTGTGTTAACGATATTCCTGCCACTTCGCCTGGCCTGCGATTAACAGAAAGCTCACCAGCAACGGGGCAGGTATTCATTTCGCGCCACTGCTATGGTTTGAGTCAGAAAGCATGAGTGTACGGATATATTTTACCGGGGCGCTTCCGTAGCTCAGAAACTTTTCATGGAACGATCGTAAATCGAAATTGTCGCCAAGTTTCGCCTTTAGCTCCTCTCTTAGATCATATATTTCCGCGAATCCGGTAAAGTACGAACACAACTGCACGGAACTAACCTGCACGCGCGTCCACTTGCCACGGGCTTCTGCTTCCTGTTGAAATGCTTCGTTGATCAACATATCCAACGCTTCTTCCTCGGTCATTCCCTTCGTGTGAACACTGATATCCAGGATCGTATTACACACGGTGCGCAAGTTCCATTTATAATACATAAGCCAGAGCTCCGGCTGATCGTTTCCATATCCGTTCTCCAGCATCATCAGTTCGCTGTAAACCGCCCACCCTTCTATCATCGCGCCGTTTCCAAAGACGGATTTGATAATGCTCGGCGACTGGTTGCTGTAGACCAATTGCGCATAGTGCCCCGGGATAGCTTCGTGAATGTTTAGTACCTGCAGCACATAGTGATTGTACTCACGGAGATAGCTTTCAGCCCGGTCAGGCTCCCATCCAGCCAGGCTGCCGACATTATAATAAGTGTTTCCTTCCTTGTCATAGGGACCCGGGGCAGAGATGGATGCGCCAGCAACGCCCGCCATATACGCGGGTTCCTTCCGTACAACCAATGGCCGCGCTGGATCGATAAAAAGAAGATCTTTTTTAGTCACGAAGGCGGCCAATTCCGGGATTTGCTTTTCAATCGCAGTCTGGAAAGAATCCGGTGAAACATGCGTGAGCGAAATTCTGTCGATCACTTGTTTGATCATCGCAAGACTGTCCGCCGGCTTCGGGGCCTCACCCAGGTACTTTGGCCACAACTCTGAAGCCAATGCGGCCATCTTTTGATGAAGCATTTCCTTTCGCGACACAGCCTTTTCGTAGATTTCGTCGACCGAGTACGCGGATTGAATTTCAAATGCAAACTTTGCCGGATACAGATCCTTGCCCAGTCTGAAACTGCGTGGATTTTCATTCGGCAACGCTCTCAACCATTCCGCATATCCGCGGATCGCCTCCACTGCACGCGCGGCTAATTGTTTGATTTCTGATTTCTCTGTTTCCACCAAGTGCGACTTCTCCAGTGCCGCACTCAAATCATCCTCAAAGACAGACACGCCACCGAGATTCTGATCAATCGCCAGCTTCGTGTGCTCTTTTGTAGGGTTCTTTATGTTTTCTCGCGCGGCTACGTAATAGGCTGGCACGGAAACCAGTCTCGATTTGAAATTGCGAAGGCGCGTGTCCAGGGTGTCATAGTCGTTCACAAGCATCTCCGCAAACAATCCGGAAACATTATACTGAGAAGGGTTCCACTCCCAGGATCGTTCTTCATTTAAATACCATTGCATCCCTTCCAGCTGATTCTTTATCAGGTAATAATCGGTCTTGTTATTATCTGACAGGGCCCCAAGATCAAACTCGGAAAGCGCAGCCAGTTTTTCTGCTGCAAAAGCAAGGTTTCTGTCATTCGATGCCTGGTCGGGTATCGTCAGAACGCTGTCGTACCGATGGTAGCCGACGCTGCTGGCCCATCCGGGATTGACTTCCCAGAATTGTTCAATAAAGGACTCCTTAAAAGAGTCGAATTTGGCATTGGGGTCTTCCTGCTTGCAGGCACAGACAAATATGGAAAGCAATGCAACAACGAGGAGTCGGGTCATAGTTAGGTTTTAGCCTGAATTTACGAAAATATTATTGCCCTTTATTATTGGTTCGGCCCGTGGGAGACAAAGTGCCGCGAAACTGCTCATGCTTCCTTTAAAAATCGAAATCAAACATGAAGACAATAGATACGAATCAAAAGACATTTATTTTCAATAGATTTGTCGATTCGCTGGTCGCATTTCCTTTTCGTATATGAGATTGACCCCGCTTCTTGTTCTTGCATCCATGTTGCTGTCGTGTTCGGACGCAAAGAAAAAAGCAGAATCGGAAGAGGCATCGGCCTCCACATCACGGGCCAAAGAAGAAATGCCGGCTTCCGGACTCTCCGGAAAAGAACTGTCGGAAAAGTACTGCAGTAGTTGCCACGCATACGTGGACCCTAAAGAGTTACCAAAAGCTATCTGGACAGAAGATGTCCTTCCCGAGATGGGGAAACGCCTGGGATTATACAAAGGCGGTTCAAGGCCCGACAATTTATTTGATGCCGGCGTTAGTGGCGCCAATGTGCGCAAAGCAAACATCTATCCGGAAAGCCCGCTCCTGGCGGAAGAGGACTGGATTAAGATCGTAGAGTATTTTCGCGATCACGCGCCAGACTCCATCCCTCCCCCATTGCGCAAGCACAAGTTGCGAACGGACCTCAGACTTTTTAAATACAAGGAAGCTCCCAGGTCCGGGCGCCCCGCGTTCACGACGATGGTCAAGGCGCTTCCGAGTAACCGAGGCATCGCCTATGGCCACAGTCTGCGCAACCAGAACACCCTGACGTTTCTGGATCCGACACTAAAGGAGAATTATAGTCTGTCTTTACAATCCGCACCCGTGCAGTTCTTTGAAAGATCAAACGAACTGTACCTGACTACCATCGGCAGGAAGATCTTTCCGAGCGATGCTCCCGACGGAGCTTTACAAGTGCTGAAAAGAAACTGGCCCGAGCCGAAATACAAGCCCGGAACAATTGTCCTCCAAGACCTGCAACGGCCCGTCTGTATGGCATTTGGAGACCTCAACAACGACGGTCACGACGACATTGCAATCTGTGAATTTGGCAACAACACCGGGCGCCTGTCCTGGCATGAAAACAATGGCACCGGAGGCTACACAAAAAAGATATTACGCGATAAACCCGGCGCCGTTACAGCGATCATCCGAGATGCAAACAATGATGGGCTACCGGATATATATGCACTCATGGCGCAAGGTGACGAGGGAATCTTTCTTTATGAAAATCAGGGATCGGGCAAATTCGAGGAAAAGCGTCTACTATCATTCTCTCCGCTCAACGGCTCACAGTATATGGAACTGGCTGATTTTAACAACGACGGCCATGACGACATCCTGTATGTTTGCGGTGACAATGCAGATAAATCACCGATACTAAAGAAGTATCACGGCGTCTATATTTTTCTTAATGATGGTAGAGCGGGCTTCAAGCAACGATATTTTTATCCCTTGAATGGAGCTTATAAAGCGATGGCACGCGACTACGATGGAGATGGCGACCTGGACATCGCGGCGATTTCGTTTTTCCCGGATTACATCCGATATCCCGACGAAAGCTTTGTCTACCTGCGAAACACGGGCAATCTCAAGTTTGAAGACTATTCATTCCCGGAATCCTCGAAGGGCAGGTGGATGGTGATGGATGCCGGAGACATTGACGGCGACGACGACATCGACCTGGTGCTGGGCTCCTTTGTTTATTTTTTACCGGACGGAGACACGACAGGATTGGGAAAAAAATGGCTGGAAACTTCACCATCCGTTGTAGTTTTGGAAAACACCATTAAATAAGCATTCACTCTATGATCCATCCGTTGCACAGGGAAATCCTCACTATATTCCGGGAGATTTCCGGAAAGCCGACCCGGGATGAGTTCCTGAACCCCTACCTGGGCAACGATCATCCTGGTTATGCGATAAAAATTCCCGAACTCAGATCAATCGCAAAAGAATGCCTTCGCTCAAACCGGCACCTTACCGCGAGGGAATATGCGGACGTAATCACCAGCCTGGTGGAAGGAAAATCGTGTACGGAAAAAATGATGGCAGGAATCATGCTTGGCTATTCCTCCAAAGATCAACGGACGTTTGATCCGATGATATTCGACCGATGGCTCGATCACCTGGTGGGATGGGCCGAGGTCGACACATTGTGCACCGGGAATTTTCTCGCGTCACAAGTCCCCTTGGACTGGCCCAAATGGAAGAAGCTGATCGTAAAGCTTTCAAAAGATAAGAACATCAACAAACGCCGTGCGTCACTTGCACTGTTTTGTTCACCCGTAGGCAAAGTGCGGGACGAGCGCATCGCGGAAGAAGCGCTGCGTACAATCGAAAGACTGAAAGCGGAGAAGTCGGTATTAATCACCAAAGCGATTTCCTGGGTGCTGCGAAGTATGGTAAAACTTTACAAGCCCGAAGTTGAAGCCTACGTGAGTGAAAACAAAGCTACGCTCCCTAAGATAGCCGTCCGGGAGACGCTGGTTAAATTGGAAACAGGCAGGAAAACAAATAGGATGTGAGTCGCGCACAATTGGAAACCCTTTGCCCTATCTTCCCTTGGAAACCCGCGCGGCTCAGGACACACCGCTTAAGGATTACTCCTCCGATAAAAGTCCATTGATAAACTCACTTGACGCATTGCCGATATTCTTTTTACTTTTCCGGATTTCAGCGGCCACTCGCCTGAAACGGATGCCACCCAGAATCCCGATAAACACGCCGGCTATCATCAATGGCCAGCCCATCAAGTCCCAGAAGGGTGAATCAACGACATAACCCAGCGTTGAGCCCGCCACCATGAAATAAAGTCCTGTTCGGATATAGCTAAGCAATGTTCGTTCATTGGACATCTTGGTGCGCTCTATTGCAAGGTGCTCACGAAGGACAACATCTTTGTTCATACAGTTCGATCTTTACAAGGGCAAAGATAAGCAGAACGTACGATCTCTATTCAATGGCGGCATTGAGCCTCGCGGTCATCGCGATTGACCGAATTGCCTAAAACAGTGATAAATGATCAAGGACCTATCGACCCTGGATATGCCATTGGTACATAGAGCGGTACCAAGGGCATATCGGAGGAGTCAGATGTGTGCTATTTAATCAGAAGTCGCTTTGAATTACGCACACCGTTGGTCTCCATGTTCACCAGGTAAAGGCCCGGGACAAGTTGCTTGTTCATCTTCATCAGATAAGAGTCGCATCCAGCGCCGCAGGAAACTGTTTCGGAGAACACCACATCGCCGGTCATACTAATGATCTCAACCCTCGTTTTTATAGTCTCATTGATACCCTTGTAGCCTGAGATCATGAGCCGGTCGGAAGTTTGTGCAGGGTTTGGATACACGCTGATTTGTGACCAGGCGGATTGTTGCCGTTCGCGAGCCGCCATCGCCGCCTGACTTGATCCAAACGGCGATAACCGGCTTCCGGGAATGGGTCGTTCCAGCGTACCATCCGGTAACGTCCACCCTACTGCAATGTGATCCGTGCCGACCCCCTGCTTGTGCAAGGCTTCGACGTAGTATCGCTGTCCCTGTATAAGGCGTCTTGCGGTTGAGCGCTGACTTCCAAACTTGTTCCACTGTTGTGGGTTCGTTGCGCCGCTCACCCATGCAATCAGCACTTTATTCGACGGGTCGTCGTCGGTGCTGAGCCAAAGCTCGCTGTGATCATTGCTTGCGATCCAGAAATTAAAATTACCCGTGACGGGAGGACAAATATATCCGCGAATGCGCGTTGCGTAATTTGTGCCGATGTTGCTGGGCCCTTCGAAGATCGTTAGCTCATTTGTGCTGGTCGGAGGGGAGTTCACTGGCACGTCCGACACTCTGTCACCGGAGACGTTTCCCCAATAGTCGCGCGAAATCGTACCCGTTGCAGAACAGATGTTGGATGCATAGACTGTCACCGTGACCATGTCTGATATCATGTTTCCATCCGCATCCGTTACATTGGCCTGAATGTCATAGTCACCCGCTTGCACGTCTTCCCATAAGAATGTGTACGGTTCGGTCTGATCTTCGCCGATCTTGGTGGGCGCCTGACCTTTAGGCCCGGCAAAAAATTCAACCTTGACGTTGGCTCCGTTCGGGTCCGACGCTTCCGCTTCGATCAAGATGTCGGCGGGAGCTGTGAAGGTTTGACCGTGGGTCGGTGTCACTAGGCTAATGACTGGTGTTGAACCCGACCCGGTCTTGAATGGTGAAAGGCGATTTCCCGGGATTGGTCGTTCCATGGTACCGCCGGGAATTTGCCAGCCAACGGCGATGTTATCAGTTCCCGCACCTTGCTTGTGCAGCGCTTCGATATAGTACTTGCCGCCCGCCGTGAGCGTGATCGCGGCTGACTTCTGCGAAGCGTACTTGTTCCACTCGCGCGGATTTGTGGCACCCGTGACAGAGGCGATCTTTTGCTTGTTCGCCGGATTGTCGTCGATGCTCAACCACAATTCGCTGTTGTCGTTGCTGGCGATCCAAAACGTGTAGCTACCCGTTGTGGGAGGGCAGATGTATCCGCTGATGCGCGAGCCGTAATTTGTTCCTGCGTTTGTCGGTCCCTCGAAGATGGTGAGCTGGCTCGTGTTTGTGGGCGGTGTGTTAACCGGAATCGATGATACGTTGTTTCCACTGACGCGATCCCAATACTCGCGGAAGATCGTTCCGGATGCCGTACATTCCTGCGGATCGGGGTCACCCTTGTTCTCAATGGTGAATGTAACGGTAAGCGTTTCACCCGGCGTCCCGCTTCCCCCCGCTCCGGAATACGAAGTTGCGGTCAACTCGTATCTTCCGGAGGTTGCGCTGTTCGCCCAGGAAGAGTAATCGCCGTTGACATCGCCTCCGACCGAATAGGGTGGTGCTGTCTCCGTCCTTACGGTTACGCCATTCACTTTGAACACGACGCTCCCAGGCGGCGTCACAGGATTATACCGAATATTCAGTGGCACCTGACTATACGACGGCTGTACGATGTTCGCTCCCTCCGTGACACGTCGAACATCCTTGTCAGAATCGGCGTTCACCAACGTGAAGGTTGCTGAATCGCCGGGCGCCTCCATCGGTTCATAAATCCACAATCTTTTCGGGTTGCTTTCAGGCGTCTTGCTCTGATCGTCATGCGTCGTGAATATGACGTTGCCGTTGTAGTCAGTTACGTTATTCGTGCCAACAGTAGAAATGCCGTACATCGTCCGCATGGACTCAACTTTCTCGCCATCGGTTTGAAACAGGTGGAAGTAATCTTCCGGCGCATAAGGAAATCCTCCGTAACCTCTGTCGGACAGTCCGTCGTGGTCGGCAAAAAAAACAAAGTCACCGACCTTCGTCATCTCCCGTGGATAAATGAGGTAGGCAGATGAGTTGAAGTCTCTCAATACAGTTGTTCCTTCCGTTGTTCCATCGGTTCTGTAAAGAGAAGTGGGGAAGCCATCACTCAGGGCATAGAACAAAATATATTCATCCTTTACGGGTCGAAAGAAAGTCGTGCCACTAGAGACTGTATAATAGCTGAAATAACTCTTCGTCCCACCGGGAGTGCCATCGGATTTCCAAAGTGTAGTTGTTGTCGTGCCCTCATAGACTACGAAGTGGACTTCATCTTTGAACACACAGAAAAAATTGTCGACGCCATCGTCCTCACCGATCGTGGCCAACTTGATCGTCGAGGCCTCGGTTCCGCTCGTTTTCCACAGCTCGTCAAACTTTTCTCCGGTTTCGTAGGGATCCTGTACGGCATCGGTGAGTATGTACACCGCTCCGTCGTGCTGAATCTTGTAAACTATTCGAAAGGGGCTTTCGGGTCCTGGCATGATTTCCTTCAGCAACATTGTGCCTGCTTCCGTCCCATCGCTAACCCACGGCTCACGACCTGTCTCGGCAGTGCCGGCGGAAAAATAGAACTTGCTATCATAAGCGAATACTTCACCTAACCCGAAGGTGCCACCGCTGACCGCATCCGCTGGCCCCGGATTTATGTCTTTGATGAGAACTGTGCCCTCACTCGTGCCATCGCTTTTCCATAACTCCCGTCCGTGCACGCCATCATTGGCAATAAAGAACAAGTCAGAGCCCACCGCAGCCCCGTCATGCGGATTGCTGTTTGCGCTTCCGGGGTTTATATCGCGCACCAACTGAGTACCTTCGGCTGTTCCATTCGTTCTGTACAATTCCGCTCCCGTCAATGGATCTGATGCCCGAAAGTACAGATACTCAGTCGTCGCATCGAGGATAACGATATTATCGGGTGAAGTTTTCAAGACGCGAGTTCCGCCCGGGCTTCCATCGGAAACCCACAGTTCACGGCTGCTATTGTTCAAAAAGAAAAAAGCGCCGTTGAAAACTTCAGAGTTGCGGTCGACATACCACTGACTGCTTTGATTTATTCCACTGGTCAGGAAAAAAGTACCGGGGCTGGTTCCATCCGTTCTCCACAACGCGTCACCCGAAGTAAAGTAGACGTAATCGCCACCTGTGAAAAAGTTTTTACTGTCAACGGGAATTTCCCGGACGACAACCGGCTGTGCACTTGCCTGAACAAAAATCCCCAGTGCCGACAGGATCATTGTTGATTGTAGAAGAGTCCGTACATATTTTTTCATCCGCGTGCATTTTGTATAGAAGTGTTCTGTTACGCGGATTCCTATAAAAATTTATTCCGTCATTACCATTGATTCCGTTTTATGTAGATTTATCGATCATATTGATCATTCAACCCTACAAAAAAAGCTGCTGGTTCGCACCAGCAGCTTTAGACCATTGAGTATAAGAAGTTACTTCACAAGCAGCCTTTTCGAAATACGACTGCTGTTCGTTTTGAGGTTGACAAGATATACGCCGGGCACCAGTTGCTTGTTCAACTCCATGAGGTAGGAATTGCAATCACCACCGCATGACACGTCGCCCGAGTAGACAACCTCTCCCGTCAGGTTCACAATCTCGACCTGAGTTCTGATCGTCTTATCGAGTCCCTCGAATCCGGATATCGTCAATTGAAGATCGTCGCTGCTTGCCGGGTTGGGATAAACATCGATCTCATCAAACCATGAGCTTCCTGCAGCCAGGCTCTCATTGAATGCCGCAGCTTCATTCGCTTCAAACGGAGACAGATGACTGCCCGAAATCGGTCTTTCCAGTGTTCCGTCCGGTAACGTCCACCCTACCGCTATATGGTCTGTTCCGATGCTTTCCTTATGAAGTGCCTCTATGTAGTAACGCTGGCCCTTGACAAGAGTCTGCGCGGTCGAGCGCTGGCTTGCGAACTTGTTCCACTGGCGCGGATTTGTCGCGCCCGACACCCAAGCGATCAATACCTTGTTCGCAGGATCATCGTCGGTGCTCAACCAAAGTTCACTGTGATCGTTGCTCGCGATCCAGAAAGTGTAATCACCGGTAACGGGCGGGCAGATGTATCCGCGGATACGAGTCGCGTAGCGGTCTCCGATGTTGCTGGGGCCTTCAAAGATTGTCAACTGGTTGGTGCTTGTCGGAGGTGAATTGACCGGCACATCCGATACGCGGTCGCCGGACACATTTGCCCAGTAATCTCGGGTGATAGTACCCGATGCCGTGCACTCCCCTTCAGTCACGGTGATGCTCACGGGCTGCGACCCGGTGATGTTGCTGTCGTTGTCAACTGAGTAGGCATAAATGTCATAAGTTCCTGCCGCCACGTTCTCCCACAAGAACGAGTAGGGCTCAGTGGCGTCCTCACCGATCTTTGTCAATGGTCCGCCGTCTTTGCTGACGCGAAAATCCACTCTGGTAATCGTACCTCCATCTCCATCAGTTGCTGTAGCCTGAATGGTGATATCCGCGGGAGCGACAAACTCGTCACCGTCTTCCGGGTAAATGACCGCGACCGTTGCAAGCCCTTCCGCACCATACGGCGATAACCGGTTTCCGGGGATGGGGCGTTCCATCGTGCCATCGGGCAACTGCCATCCAACGGCGAGGTTATCGGTTCCTACACCTTGCTTGTGCAATGCTTCGACGTAATATCGCCGGCCAGCGATCAGGTTGACCGGTGCCGATTTTTGGGAAGCAAATTTATCCCATTGTCGTGGGGTGGTTGCACCGCTCACGTAGGCGATACGTTGCCTGTTCGCGGGACTGTCATCCGTGCTTAACCAAAGCTCGCTGTTGTCATTGCTGGCGATCCAGAAAGTGTAGTTACCTGTCACGGGAGGGCAGATATAGCCACGAATTCGCGCACCGTAGTTTGTATCTGCGTTCGTCGGTCCTTCAAAGATTGAAAGCTGGCTCGTGCTTGTAGGAGTTGTTTCGACGGGGATGGATGAGACATTATTGCCACTGACATTATCCCAGTATTCCCGAAGAATTGTTCCCGATGCGGTGCACTCACCAGGCACGGGATATCCTTCACGTTCGATCGTAAACGTCACCGTCAGCGATTCGCCCGGCGTTCCACTACCACCGCTTCCCGAATAGGAAGTAGCTGTCAACTGATAGGTACCCGGCGTACTACCCAATGACCACGTGCCATAGTCACCGTTAACGTCGCCCGCCAGAGAATATGGCGCTGCAGTTTCCGTCCGGACCACCACGTCATTTATCTTGAAGACAACACTTCCCGGAGGCGTTGTTGGATTATATCTTATGTTAAGAGAAGCCGGGCCGAATTCCGGTTGGACTATTTTCGCCCCTTCCGTTACCCTTCGCACATCGCGATCACTGCCGGCATTCACAAGTGTAAATGTTGCGGAATCGTTCGGCGCTTCCACAGGCTCGTAGATCCAAAGCGTGGATGGCTGAGCTTCATCGCCAGTGTGAGTTGTAAAAACAACTCTTCCGTCGTAGTCCGTAATGTTGTCGGTTCCCGTGGTGTTGATACCAAACATGGTCCGCATCGATTGGACCGTATCTCCATCGGTCTGCATCAAATGGAAATAATCCTCGTCACTATATGGCATTCCGCTGTAACCGCGATCCGAGAGTCCGTCATGATCGGCAAAAAAAACATAGTCACCTACTTTTGTCATCTCGCGCGGGCCTATCAGGAAAGCAGCGGAGTTAAATTGATAATATACGCCACTGCCGGCAGTCGTCCCGTCACTGTGGTAGAGATCGGTTGGATAACCCTGGTTGACGCCATAAAACACGAGGTAATTCGGAATCGGTTCGAAAAAGTAAGTGTTGCCTTCGTGCGTATAGTACTCGAAATACTTAGTGGTGCCCCCGGTAGTTCCGTCACTTTTCCACAGGTTACTGATCGTTCTTCCCCAGGTGAGAAAGTGAACGTCGTCCTTAAAATTCCGAAAATGATTTCTGTCGTTATCGTCGGGACCTATGTCAGACACTTTGGACGTGGACGCCGGTGTTCCGGATGTTTTCCAAAGTTCCGATGGATCGTTCGCCTCAAAAAAACGGCGTGCCTCGAAGTATACAAACCCATCCTCATTCACTTTATAAGAAATAAGCCACACCTCTTCTTTTGCGGGATCCATCGCGGCCAGGCGCATTGTTCCCGCTTCCGTCCCGTCACTTACCCAGGGTTCCTGATATGATGTTACGGGGTTGATTGCCGAGAAGTAATACAAGTTGTTGTAGACGTATGACAGCGTGTTAGCCGCCTCGCTAGAGAAGGTCGGAACACCGACTCCGCTCGCGGATCCAGGGTTGGTATCCTCGATCATATATGTGCCATCCGATGTTCCATCGCTTCGCCAGGGCTCTGCGCCGTGTGTGCCATCATCGCCGGCAAAGAAAAGAACATTTCCGATTGCCCTGGCAAAATAGGGCGCACCCTGGGAATCACTACTTGAATTAATATCTTTAACCAGTTGAGTGCCGGCAACAGTACCGTCCGTCCGGTAAAGTTCGGGACCACCTGAGGCAGGTGGCGCCAGGAAAAACAGATAGCTATCCGTTGCGTCAAGGATCCGCATATCGTAGCTCGGAGAACTCTTGAGCAATACCGTTCCACCCGGGGTTCCGTCCGTCTTCCAGAGCTCCTTGCTCGAATTGTTCAGGAAATAGAAATCTCCATCGAACTCCGCGGCGGTATGCCTGTTAATTTGCCGCGACATTTCACCATACTCCGGCGCCGCATTCGGAACGAACCAATCGTCGGACTGCGTGACACCATTTTTCAGAAAGATCGTACCGCCCTCCGTTCCATCCGTCCTCCACAACGCATCGCCTGCCACAAAGTACACCAAATCACCAATCTTGATAAAGTTTGTACTATTACCCGGTATCTCTTTAATCGGAACAGGTTGTGCGCTCACTTCCGCCATCATCCCCAGCGCCAGCAGGATGAATGCTGTTTGTGTAATTCTCCGTACATGTTTTTCCATTCGACATCATTTATAAGGTTTAGCCGACAAGGCGAAAAAAACTATTCCATTTTCAAGCGCCTGTTTTCATTCTGTGTCTGTTATTGACAACTCGCAGCGGATAACGGTATTTCAACGGCGAAGCGAGCGTTTCGAAGTTGCAAGGCAGGATGTAACATCTGTTGAGAAAAATCCGTGATAAGAAGGCCGCCGGCGTAACATCCCCATTCGTGGCTACGCCGGCAGTCTTACAAACTATCTTACCAGCAAACGTTCAGACGAGCGTTTGCCGTTCACAATGATACTCACAACGTACAGGCCAGGCGCTAGATGCCCGTCGATAGGAACCGAATAGGTATCGCAGTCATCGCAGAAAAATTCCTGAGACAGTACAATTTCGCCCGTCATCCGCTGAACTTCCACAATCGACCGCGCGCCTGGGACAAAACGACCCGGACCTGCGATACGAATATCCGGCGTGCCGGTCGACGCCGGATTCGGAAATATCTCGATCCGATCCGATCCGTCGTTCTGATTCTCAAGTGCCATTTCCGGACCCATCGTGGTCTCCCCTGCAAATGCAGTCATCATCATGTTCTGCGATTCAAAGGGTGACAACCTGTTACCGGGGATGGGCCGTTCCAGTGTGCCGTTGGGCAACTGCCAGCCCACGGCCATGTGATCGGTGCCGATTCCTTCCTTGTGAAGGGCTTCAATGTAATAGCGTTGTCCGGCGACAAGATTAATTGCGGACGACTGCTGAGTGCTGAACTTGGTCCACTGCCTTGGGTTTGTGTATCCGTTGACATACGCTATCCGTCGTCTATTTGAAGGATTGCTATCCGTACTTAGCCAGAGCTCACTTTCGTCATTGCTTGAGATCCAGAAAGTATAAGCGCCGGTCATGGGAACACAGAGGTATCCACTCACACGCGTTCCATAATTATCACCAACATTGGTCGGATCCTCGAAGATCGAAAGTTCGCTCACGCCTTCGGGAGCGCTGGTCAGTGGAATTGAACCAACGTCGTTGTATTGAATCCCTGTCCAGACTTCTCGCAGGATAGTTCCGGTGCCCGCACAGGAAGATCCACCCGTCACGGTTATGGAAACAGAAGCGCTGGATGAAGTTCCGTTACTGCCGATCGCTTTTGCCGTCAGCGTATAATTCCCTGCCGCGACGTTAGACCATGCGAATGTATAAGGAGAGCTACTATCCTCTCCAAGTTTAGAGGTGCCGTTGTAAAATTCAACCTTGGTTACCGTCCCGGAACTCGTGGAAGCATTCGCGACAATATTTACTGCCGCGGGTGCAGTGAAAGTTTCCCCATCAGTGGGATCGGCAAACGCAATGGCAGGTGCCGGGGTACCCGATGATCCACCGAACGGAATCAATCGCATTCCGGGGATAGGTCTTTCGAGGGTTCCACCGGGGAGTTGCCAGCCAACTGCCACGTGATCCGTTCCCACCCCTTCTTTATGAAGGGCTTCTACGTAATACCGCTGGTTCACCGCCAATGTTATGGGAGATGACTGCTGACTGCCGTATTTCGTCCATTGCCTGGGATTCGTATAGCCCGTTGCATAGGCGATCTTCCTTTTGTTTGCCGGATTATCATCGGTGCTCAGCCACAATTCCGTTTGATCGTTACCCGATATCCAGAAAATATAGGATCCGGTTGCAGGCGGACAAATATATCCGCGTATACGCGTACCGTAGTTGTCGCCAATGTTTTCGGGAGCTTCAAAGATGGTCACCTCTCCGGAAGAGCTTGGTGCTTCATCGAATGGCACTGACGCTATCTGCACGCCGGATACACCCGTCCATACCTCATGGGTGATCTTGCCTGCACCCGCGCATCCCTGGCCACTCGTGACGGATATGTTCACAGAAGCTGTACTTGATCCTCCAACGTTGTCCGTCGCAGTCGCCCTGATCGTGTAACTTCCAGCCGATACGTTGTTCCAGGTAAACGAGTAGGGAGAAGTACTGTCTTCACCGAGCTTCGACGTACCGTTGTAAAACTCGACCTTCGCCACGCTGCCATCGGGATCTGATGCGGTCGCTGAAATTGTGATTGACGCGGGCGCGGGAAACTGTTGATCGTTATCTGGATTGGTGATCGCCACAACCGGGTTGCGATTTGTCGAACCCGTGGGCGAGCCACTTGTCAGTGCGGCATCGGGAATTTCGAGAATTGCGTTATCGGTGTCTGCACCCTGGTAAGCGACATCGAGTGATTGCCCTCCCGTATACTCCAGGAAAATAACCCTTATCTCATGGGGGCCCGCGGTGAGACTCTTTGCGGCGGGAGACTTGATACCAAAACCATTGTTGGCAGAACTTCGTCCGTGAACACCGTCGAAGTCAACGATTTGCTGACCGTCGATGTAAAGTCGGCTTCCGTCATCCGAATTCAGGTAGAAATAGTAGTTGCCCGCCTCCTCTATATATAGGTAGCCCGTAAATTCAAAATTGAAATACTCTTCCTGCGTTCGAGGTTCCAGGGTGAAATTGGGAACCCATCCGGTGTACTCTGGGTCATTCCAGCTTGTGATCTGATCCAGGTCGGTCCATGCTCCCGTCGTGTGTCCATACCATAGTCCATTAACCGAAGTGGTTCCGATCACTGCGTTGCTTGCAGGCGAAAATAATCCCGCGTTATCCACGGCTTTCACGGTAATGCTATAACTCACATTCATCGGCAGCCCGCTGAGGGTAAATGCAGGGGCGGATGAGCCGGTTTCCCTTGATTGAGAGCCGTAGTACACAACGTAATGATGAATCGCGCCATTGTTGTCGGTCGAAGCGTTCCAGGACAAGGAAATTGAACTGGTCGTATTGCGAACAACTTTCACATTCGAGGGAGCTGTCGGCGCGCTCGTGTCATTGGCTGTTGTCACAACAAGGTTTGTGCTCGCATTATCCCCCGGCGCATAGCGACTCCTGCCCTGGTTATTCAGTGCGCGAATCTTGTAGTTATAGGCTGTTGCCGGAAATAGTCCACGGTCCGTAAAAGATTGAGCATTCGCTGATGTCCTTCCGGCCATGACAAAATTTTCACCCGGTGCTTGCCTCCAGATCTCATACGCGGTTTCTATACCGGACCTGTCGTCCCACGCCAGGTTGGCTGTCGACCCTGTCACCGAAACGACGCGGAAGGATGCCGGTACGTTGCTATCGGCCAGAAGTGGAGCTGAGTTATTGAAGAACAGATTAACGGGAGCCGAGGCAGGACTTTGGCAACCTTCGAATCCGGCTGTCCGAAGGGTATACGTCCCGTTGTTCCCGGTAGATGTTCCCGAAATTGTCAGTATCCTGACCGTGTCGTCAGAATCATTATTGGGTATGTTGATTAGCGTTCCGTTCTTGAACCAGAGGTAGCGATCAGCCTTCATGGCCGACTTCAACTGAATGGTGTTAGGCGTGGCATCATCCGGCCCTCGAAGGTGTGTAGTTGTCAGCGGCACAATCTGCGCGGTGGTGCTCGAGCTTCCCGTAATGGTCACAGGCGCCGACCAGTCCTCCCATTGTGACGAAGATGGACTCCGCGACACACGGCTGAACCGGGCTCTGTAGACACCGGGTTGGGTAGCCGTGTATTCGTTGCCCGTGGCACCGGATATAATAGATCCGTCGCGCTGCCATTGATAAGCGAGGAATCCCTTTGCAAGGCCGAGTTTTACACCCTCACCTGTTCCGCAGATACTGGTGTTTCCGTAGAACACATGAATGTTTCGCTTATCCTTCGACCGAATCCATGTAAAGAAATCGGGTTCGGCGTAAGCGGAGTTCCAGGTCCCGTGTCCAAGATTTTCGTACAAAGTATATCGGACATCCGCGCCAGCCTCGCGAAACTTTCGCACGTACCCTTCCGTCCGGCCAGGAGTTGGCTCCTGATCTTTGCCCCCCTGGAAAGTCCAAAGCGGAATATGGGCAACTTCTGGAAGGAGTCCCTGATTGATGATTGATGCCTCGGTCGGAGCAGACATAGGCAACGCCGCCGCAAAGAGCCACGGCGCCCGCTTGATAACATTGTACGTGGCGATACCTCCATTCGACAACCCGTGCACATAGATCCGGTTCGGGTTGATATTGTATTTCTTGGCAACCAGCCGCACCATGCGGATGGCATCATGAATGGATGGAGTATCCCAACCGTTGAGGTTTTGAGGAAAGAGAACAAAGCCTGGAAATGCGCGCGAGGGCATCCCGGGATCCTCCGGTAACCGTGAGCCTGCGAGGTTCCGCGCATCTAAATGAGGCTTTCCGCCGTGCGAAAGATTGTGATCGTTGTTGAGTAATTCGTGCGAACTGCTGGTTGGCGCAGGCGGATTGTTTGACGAGGGTCTCCAGGATCCATCCGCCCAATAGCAATTATTCATCCAGCAATTGCCGCGCTCGCCTACTCCGTGTAACATAACAATAAGCGGATACCCATCGGAAAAACCCGGCTGATAGCCCACGGGGAACAACAGCCGGTAGTTCATTACAAAAGCATCTCCGCTCCCGTTTTTCTCCCGCATATTTCCATCCCTGTAGGGCGATGAATCCCAGGAGGTCATATCCCGAAAAGTATTCGTCTTTTGCCCGGCGGAATTTTCGCGAAAGCTGAAAGTCTTATCTTCCTGAAGGTAGTAATAGCGAGTTGAAGATTTTGCAATCCGGATATCCAATGTCCCGTAAGGCCTATTGGTATTGTAAACGAAACTGGTATCAACCTGAGAGAATCCCGATAGTGATACAAAGAGAAAAGCAACCGATAAAAAATGTTTCATGTTAAAGTGCTGGCATAGCGATTTGATTTTTAGAACTGGCAATCTGAACTGCCAACTAAAAATCTATAAAACGGAATGCCAGCCGCTCCAATAAATAGCGGAAGAGGGTTCCATTAGCCCGAAACATTCCATCGGGCATTCTCGAAAATGTAAAACGTTTTTTTCGACGAACAGACAAGAAACCCGTTCCCCGAAATGAGAATTTTTTCCAACAAACAAAACAAGCGGCTGTCGTGAAGAGCTATGCCCCCGGTTCCGTCAGTGTGGCTCTTACTTTTTGGATGAGCGTTTTCAACGCGAAGGGCTTCTGGACATAATCCGCCGCCCCGACCTGTTTGCTCAGCTCGTCGACGTAAGGATTGGCGGAAACCATTATCATGGGAATGTCGCGGGTCGACTCATTGGACTTTAGCAATTTACCCACCTCTACTCCGTTGGCATACGGCAAGTCGATGTCCAGCAAGATGACATCGGGGAAGGGTTGCTCACTCAGTGTTGAATTCAGTCGTCCGTCGAATAAAGACCGGACACAAAAGCCGCTCTGATTCAGACTTACTCTCAGAATAGTCTGAAAATCCTGGTCGTCGTCTATAACTAGAATTATTTTTTCTGACTCACTCATGTAAAAAAAATTAGTAACCCCTAAAAAATAAGTCGATCGGCAGGGAGGAGTGTCGGGAGTCACGTCTCGCGCGACGCGTCAAAAAATTAACAATGCGGTGGGGATTGATGGATCGGTTACCGGAGAGAGTACCTGCTCTTTTAAAGCAGGACTCTATCGCAGCAGACTCAACAAGACTTAGATTTCATTCCAAAGCTCCTCGCCGGAGTCCAACGGCTGGATTCTATTTCAACTTCCTTGTTCACGTGGCGGGATCCTTTGATCCGGCATCATCTTCCCTGCTTCCCTTCCTTCACAAGTACTTTGCTGAAACTGAGAATAAAAACTATGCCATCAGAAAGGCATGAGAAGTCTCTGAATCCGAAACTGCATCCGGATAAATACTTTCGAGGCTAAAAAATCCGATCACCGAGTACGGAATCTGGTTTTGTTCCAAAAGCTGCTTGATCGTCCGCGTCCAGTCGTAAACCATGAAATGAAAACCTTCCGAATTCGGAATCGCCTGGTCTTTTTTCAAGGGCTGGTTTTCGAGGGAATAAACCGACAGAGTCCAAAGCAGATTGTTTGTGTGGTCCGTCAAATAATTTCTCGAGATAACGACCTCCACACATTGGATAACTGATTGTTCGCTTGCTTTTCTTGTGTTCCTCTCCCTCATAATTCTGTCGCTTAAGTCCTGAGAATTAAATTAACAAATCCAATCAGTGTTTCAAAATTGACTTTCGGCATTTTGCAGTCGCTTCACGGAAAATTATCTGTCAAGCGGCGCTGAAAGTTACCCGTTCAGTAGCGCTTGCAACATGATAACTGTCATGCGAGGCGATGATTCTTATCAGGGGTATAAACTTTCAAACGAAGTTTACCGCTTGAACAATCTGTTTCCCATGATCTGGGCAATCACTTCGTCTCTTAAATTGCGACTGATCGGAATACGGGCCTCATCAATAAGAATTTCGTTTCCTTCAATAGCCTGAATTTGAGGAATAGAGACGATGTACGATTTATGCACCTTAATAAACCTGTCATCGGGCAATTGTCCCTCCAAACCCGTCAGCGTCATATATGCGATGATCTTCCTGCCGGGTACATGTATGACCACATAATTCTGGAGTGATTCAATATACTGAACATCACGGAACAGTAGTTTCTCAAACTTATTATCACACCGCACAAAGAAGTAATCATTTTGAACATCGTTGTTGCTTCCCGATTTCAGCCTCAGCTGGTGGTATTCGCGTGCCTTTAAGGATGCCCTCAGAAATCGATCAAATGTAATAGGCTTTACAAGGTAGTCGATCACATCAAGAGAATATCCTTCAATCGCATAGTCCGTAAAGGCAGTGGTGAAAATTGTAAGAGGCGGATGCTTCAGCGCCTTCAGAAAATCGATACCGGAAAGTCTTGGCATTTGAATGTCGAGATAGATCAGGTCAACCTTTTGTTCATTGAGATATTGCGAGGCTTTCAGGGCATTTTCGCATGAACCAAGTCGATTGAGAAAATCGACCTCACCTGCGTACTCCTCCAGGCCTTTTCGCGCCATGGGTTCGTCATCGATTATTAGACAATTGAGTTTCATACTGTCTTGATCTAGGGTCTATATGCAAAGTCAATTCTATTTCGAACGAATCCGGGCTGTCCACCATCTTTAAGTCGTGACGATCAGGATACAAGAGTTCCAGCCGTCTCCTCACATTTTTTAGTCCGATACCTGTATGTAGTCCGTTTCCCTTTGAAATCTCGCGGGTGTTAAAGACCAGAAACCTGAACTGATCCTCCGACCGAGCCATCGATATCCTGATAGCATTGCCGCCTGGCCGATGTGATACGTGCTTGAAAGCGTTCTCGACAAAGGGAATCAGTAGCAACGGGCTGATATTGAAACCTCTCATGTCATCCGACCCCGCAAACGAAATGCTGTAGTTCTCATCCTTCCGCATCCTTTGCATGGCGACATAGCTCTTGATGTAACCGATCTCCTTTTCAATCGCAATCTCCGGGTCGTTGCATTCATAGAGTTGGTAGCGCAGCATTTCTGAAAAATTGGAGAGCGCCTGACGGGCGACCTCATTTTCACGATCGATCTGAAAGTAAATCGTGTTAAGAGAATTAAAAACGAAATGCGGGTTGATCTGTGCCCTGAGGTAGTCCAGTTCGGCATTGAGCTTTTCGACTTCCATTTTTCGCATCTGTTCGCGCTGGAAATACCAGGCCTTGCTGAGGTGAAGAGCCACGCTGAAAGCCAGGTAAAAAAAGGCAATGGAAAAATTATAATACGAGTTATAAAAGAAATTTTGTTGCATCTCCTCCTGGAGGACATATCCATACAGGTAGACATCGAAGGCGTTCTTGCAGGCTACATACCCGAACAGCAACAACAACACCGACACACCATAGCGGAACCCCTTGTCTTTCCGCGCGTATCGGGGAACGAGGACGCCCAGGTTCGTATAAATCAAAATCCCAAGCAGGCCATTCCTCACCAAACCCTCCATCAGGAGATACGAGAGACCGGCCGACTGCACAAGATCGCGCCTGGTGAACATATGAAAGCCCACGGTCGCCACCCAAAAGATCACATGGTCGAGTTTGTATTTCCAGAAACGATCCATCATTGAAAATACAACTTTCTTACGAGGTATTATAGATGATAGTTGCAAAGAAACTTTCCGCGAATTGAAATTGATGTTCTTTCCTGTAATCTCGGTCTCGCACGCCCAACCTTCGCCATCCGACCCTTGCATTTCATCAAGAAAAGACAACACTATATCATAATCAATAGCGGAACGACGAAAATGTGCGTAACTTAAGTAAGGCGTAAGTCAAATTTCAGCCACAAACTAAATACCTCGTCATGAAAATTCTCATAGTAGTTTTGGGCGTGATCATTGCCGTGACGATTTTGAGGTCCAGCGACATGGCAGTTGGTCGCGCATCCACGGAGGGAGGAGACGCAATGCCGTCGCCAACATATACGTGGACACAGGTTGCTCCTCCCGGCTCAGGCACTCATCAGCACGAATGGAAACCCGGCACTTATCCCAGCGCCGTCGTCCCCGTAAAGGGATGGAATGACGAACTTTGGATGATCGGGCAAAACAAAGCCTGGAACTCGAAGGACGGTGTCCGATGGATCGATTATGACAAAAAGGACTGGGGTGAGCGCATCTCCATCGAACAAGTGTTCTTTAAAGATCGCCTGTGGGTGTCCGGGGGCATGGAATACAAAACGAATAACTTCCTTAATGAGATCTGGTCGTCGGCAGATGGAAAGAACTGGGAGCTTGTAGTCAACCAGGCAGAATGGTCACCGAGAAAAAATCACGCCCTCGTTGTTTTTAACAACAAATTATGGTTGTTCGGAGGGGAAACAAGCGTTGACGAACACAAGGCGCCGAACAAATTTACAAACGACGTTTGGTCGTCGTCGGATGGCACCACGTGGACAAAAGTTCTCGAAGAAGCACCTTGGCAAGTCAGAGGAAATCCGCGGCTGGTGGTATTTAAAGACAAACTCTGGCTGGTCGGCGGACAAGGAAAATCGGATATCTGGAACACCAGCGACGGCAAAGTATGGAAGAAAATAGCGGACTCATCTCCCTGGAAAAACCGCTACGATTACGGAGTTGCCGTCCTTGACAACTTCATCTGGGTGTTTGGCGGACGCGAGGTCAATCCAAGAAATGCCTACAACGACGTATGGTTTTCACCCAATGGCACTGACTGGATCCAACAAACGGGTGAAGCGCCGTGGACACGTCGCAGCGGTGGATTCAGCATCGTGCTTCATGATAAACTATTTCTCTACGGAGGAAAACACACGGGCCATGAGGATGGATTTTCCGGAGATATCTGGACTCTGGAACGGAACGATCTCAACTAGCGATGTGACAATCCAGTCCAGAGACCGACTCACTTATAGCTCTCCCGCACAGCTTTGAACTCAGATCCCGGTTTCCATTGCGGCCAGAGGTCGCTGCTGGCAAGTTTCCTTCCAACCTGGAAAAGCAACTTGAGATCTTCCACTCCGCCTTCGAAATTCATGCGCGTAGTGTCAAATTCATCAGAAGGCTGGTGGTAATGCTTTTGCGTGTAAGTCGTTTTCAGATTCTGCCCATACTCCTTGCCCTTTCCGACGAAATCGCTGCCTGTTTTCAAATAGAGAGCCGGTACACCAATCTTCGCAAAGTTGAAGTGATCGGACCGGAAGTAAAATCCTTTTTCCGGTTCGTCGTCAGGTACAATGTACCGGCCGAGCAGTCTTGCCTCTTCGCGAAGGTAATCCTCCATTTCTGACTGCCCGCTGCCGACCACCATAACATCCTTCATCTTTCCGTATGGATTAATTCCGTCCATGTTGATATTGGCAACGGTTTGCGCCTTTGGATAGACCGGGTTCTCCGCGTAATAGGCGGATCCCCAGAGCCCCTGCTCTTCAGCAGTTACCGAGAGGAATACAACCGTCCTCGCCGGATTCTTTTCCAGGCCTTTAAACGCTTTTGCCAGTTCCAATAACCCGGCCGTACCACTGGCGTTGTCGAGGGCACCATTGTAAATGCTATCGCCCGATTCATCGGGATGCCCAATGCCAAGATGATCCCAGTGAGCCGTGTAAATAATGTATTCGTTGGGTTTCTCGCTTCCGGTGATCTTCCCGATGACGTTGTAGGATTTGTCGTATCGCACTTTGAGATCCATCGAGAACGTGACACGCGCGTCGAGCGCAAAACCTTTGAAACCTGGCTTGCCCGCTTGAGACTTCACCTCGTTAAAATCACGTCCTACGGCGGTGAATATCTTTTCGATCGCCGGCTCAGTTATCCATCCGATACCTTCGCAAACATATTTGTCTTTTCCGCGCGGGTCAAGATACAGATGCGCTGAGTTCCAGCCATTCTGAAGTACCTGAAAGGGGTATCCCGCGGGTACCGTGCTGTGGACCACCAGGCATCCCTTCGCACCCTGACGCGCAGCCTCCTCAAACTTGTAGGTCCATCGGCCGTAATAGGTCATCGCGTGGCCTTTAAAAAACGTGCTGTCATTTCCATCCCAACCCGGATCGTTGACGAGCACCACCACGATCTTGTCCTTGACGTCAAGTCCGTCGTAGTCATTCCAGTTGTATTCCGGCGCAACTACTCCGAATCCTGCGAACACCAAAGGCACATCCTTCCAGTTAACGCTCGGGGCTGTTCGTTCGGAGTTAATTGTAAAATCATCGAACCCCTTTAGTGCGAGAGTCTTCCCTGCCGCCTTCACCTGCATGATGGAATCGGCATCCGGCGTAATCTCCACCATGGGAACTTCCTGGAGATAGCCTTCTCCGTTACCCGACTGCCCGCCATTCGCAGTAAGACCCGGCTCGAGACCAATACTTTTGAACTGAGTCTTCAGATACTCCAGCGTCTTTCGCTCACCTTCTGTGAACGGTTTGCGTCCCTCAAAATCATCGGAAGACAACACCTTTATGTGTTCTTCAAGTCCGCGCACGGTGATTGAATTTCCGTTGTCCTGATCCAGGCCTTCGTTTTTTGAAGAGCACGTAAAAAAGATGGAAAAAACCAACAATAGAATAGAAATGGATATTGTCGAGCGCATCATTATTGTTGTCATTTATATCAAATAATGTTCGTGATGAATATACTGAATATTAACTGCCTAGCAAAGGCACCTTTTACCCATCATCGGAGGAATGATCACAGTCCGGTTTTCAAAGTAAACCAAGCTGTTCCGGATACATCAAAATAATCTTAGTTTTGTCTGGCGGCCCATCACCTCAGCAATAATAACAACAAATTAATATGGGAAAAGAGAATAATTGGAAGGAAGAACTGGCACTGATCAGGTCAATTATTCAAAAAACCGACCTGGAGGAAACCATAAAGTGGGGTTCAGAAGTCTACACGTACAACGGCAAAAATGTGCTGGGGGCAGTTGGCTTCAAAAACCATTTCACGCTCTGGTTTTACAATGGTGTATTTTTAAAAGACGAGGCAAAGGTTCTCGTCAATGCGCAGGACGGAAAGACCAAAGCGCTGAGGCAATGGCGTTTCACTTCTAAAGATCAGATCGACGAACGGCTGATACGCAAATATATCCGGGAAGCCATACACAATGAAAAAGAAGGAAAGTCCTGGAAGCCCCAAAAATCGAAACCACCCGTCGTTCCGGAAATCCTTCTGAGCAGTTTCAGCAAGAACAGGAAACTGAAAGAAGCATTTGAAAAACTAACACCGTATAAACAAAAAGATTATATCGAATACCTCGACTCGGCCAAGCGAGATGTAACGAGGCAATCCAGGATGGAAAAGATCAGACCGATGATTTTGAAAGGAATGGGCTTGAATGACAAATACCAAAGTTCATAACGATGGCAAAAAACAAGACTGCCGAAACAAAGCGCAGCGTTGACGATTTTGTCGCATCCGTGGAAAACGAAGGTCAACGCGACGATAGCTATAAACTCATCAGGCTCATGCAAGAGGTCTCGGGTCACGAACCGAAAATGTGGGGACCGAGTATCATCGGATTCGGTCGCTACCACTACCGCTACGCCAGTGGGCATGAAGGCGATGCGCCGCTCATCGGCTTCTCGCCTCGCAAAGCCGCCATATCGCTGTATATCCATACCGGATTGGAAGACCACAAGGAGCTGCTGAACGGGTTCGGAAAATTCAAAATGGCCAAGGCGTGCATCTACATAAAGAAATTGTCGGATGTCGACGAAGCAAGATTGAAGGCGATCATGAAGAAAACCATCGGGTATTTGAAGTCAACCTACGAGGTGAAATAAGAGACCGTATGTCGCAAGCGTTACGGATTGTTCGGGTCCGGCGGCAATATCACATCCATCTGAAAGTCTTTTGATAACTTCATAATCTTATCGATGACCTCCGGATTAAAGGGTGGCGGGGATGTCAGGTCCGCGACAGGAGAACCAATCGCGTAGAAAAATTCTTCCAGGCCCGCGGGCGTGATCGTCACCAATAGTTTGCCGGGTTTGTCGTCAATATTCTTGAATGTGTGAAGGGTTCCTTTCGGAATGTAGACGAAAGAACCACTCGTGAAAGTGCGCTGCGCTTCACCGCACAAGAATGAAAATTTCCCTTCGAGAATGTAAAACACCTCATCTTCCCGACGATGCACATGCGGTGGCGGCCCTCCTTGTGGCTGGATGACCTGATCGATCACTGTCATGGCTCCATTTGTATCTTTTCCGGTTGCCTTAAACGTGTACAGATCTCCCAGCACCCAGTAGGATTCGCCCTCGGTGCTGTTCAAAAGGATTTCTCGACTCTTGTTCATGCAAGTATTATTCTAATTGAAAACAAGATTCAAAATAAGAAATCTTAAGCTTTTTCCACAAATTAGTCGCTAGCCAACAAACTCTCAAGGATTCCCTTTATATGAAGATAGTTGCGGCTTTCGGCCGGCTTTGGATTGCCGTAACCTTGCACATAACCAAAAGAAAACTCTCTGAGTTTACCGTTCTTAAGAAAATAGGTGGTTGGAAAGCCGAAAGGAAAGTACTCAGATTTATATTGCAACATAGTCTCCTTTGCGTCGGGAATAATCTCAAAGCTAATTTTGTCATAGCCAAAAACGGGCTTTCTTAGTTTATAGAAATTGCCATCCACCTGTATTTTTTCATTCACTGCCTCAATAGAATCATCCATCATCGAGACAATAAGAACCTTTTTATCCGCATACTCGTCCGCGATCAAATTCAATTCCGGAATTTCCTTAAAACACACAGCACAACGCAAACTCCAAAAATGTAGAACAACTATTTGATCAACATGCTCGTCGAGGTCAAACATAGCACCATTCAACGTAGTATCCCTTATTCCGAGAGCGGGCTTCATATAAAAAGGATGGCTTTCCAGAACTTTGGAGTGTGAGGGCATGTTAACAGGCTCCTGCGCAAAAGCGGTGCTAATTTGGAAAGCCAAGGCCATGAATAGAGCAGAATATCGAGAAGTCTGCATTACATATCTTGACACTTTGTTAGTCATTTTGTGGACATTAGTGTAATGAGCATTTCCCGCCTAATTCCTGAGTAAAGAATTACTCCAGTAAAGGGATCCTCTCGATACAGCCGACCATATTTGATCGGCTGTATGCTAAACACCCAAGCCTGCAGCAACGTTTGGTAGCATAAGCAAGATAAAAGGTTTTTAGATTCTATTTTCGTATTCGCCCATGTCTTTGCGGGAATGATTCGTGCCTGCGCGGGAGAAACAGCATGCGCCAGGAAAGCCACTGACAGTATGGACAATTTTCAACGATTGCGATCGACAGATAAAGGTTTATGCGCTACCCGCCCAAAACTGAAACCACATTCTTCAAACTTGCAGTCAAAGCCGGATCCTTAATGCGCCCGGTCTCATCAAGCCTGGATCTGACAAAGGAGATCAGAAGGGTGGCGTCGGGGATGACCTTTGCAGAGATGGCTGAGAGGATTAATAGCAAAGCGGCGTGACCATTTTCGCCCTGGCTCGACGCAGTGACGAGCCCCACTGGTTTGTCGATCAACTCGCCGGATCCAACGAGCCAGTCGAGCGCGTTTTTCAACGAGCCGGGTACACCGAAGGCATATTCCGGCGTACAAATCAATACAGCGTTGGCAGCGGCGACCTTTTGCCGAAAATCAATAACTTTTTCCGGCGCGTCCTTCGGGTCATTAAAGTGCGGGAGATCGCCAATGCCTTGAAAGATCTCGATGGAGACATCCGGAGGCACGAGTGGGATCATCGCTTTCAGGATGTGATTGCTGGAGGAACTTTCGCGAAGGCTTCCGGGAAGTGCAAGGATAGTGGTCATGAACTGCAAGATAAGATGTGGTCAGCGCACTTGGAAACAGTAGCCTAAACACCTATACTGACAAGAATAACTTACCTGAATTCTGCGACGCAATACGAAGAGTGCAAGGTTGATCCAAAAACAATTCCAATCATCAGGACTATTGCGGCGGATATGCCCTCTTCAGGAAAAATCCGATTTCCTTCGCCATCTCCTTGTATGGATCTCTTTTAAAGCCTTCAAAAATGATGAGCAAAGGGAGGATGAGCAGGACGATCAGTTCTGTAAGCATCATAAAACTAAATAGCGAGCTGGCGATGGTCGGCGCGGTCCGCTGAAAATGGATCTGGTTGTCCGCTATAGAGACCTGCAACCCGACCAGGAAAGACTTTTGTGCCATGATGGTTTTTTCAGCGCCAAGACCGAACGTCCTGAACGAATAGCGGGGAGCAAACGCATCGTTCAAAACCGACACAAGTTCGTTTGCGGGAGGAAGCGAGCCAGAAACCGATATTTTCATAATGAAATATACGGTTTTTTTCGCGATTAAATAAGCATTGAAAATGCAAATGGCCGAAGAGGCATAATCGAGTCCAGTTTATACTAACAGCGTATCGGTCACCTAGCTCGTTAGTCCCTCAACCAAGGAAACCACAATTCTGCAGGAAGGAACATAAGAAAATAACAAGAAAAATTGATATTTGAGGCGAGAACCCTGATATGGATCCCGAACTAATCGTAGTCATCGTTTCCGCCGTTCTGATCGTGATCGGTGTAAAACTGAGGCACAAAGGAAGTCACTTGCTGCACAACGGGAAGAGAGCAAAAGCCATCGTCTTTAGAAATAATCAACAACTCTTAGGACCCAGTTCTGGCATGCATTATCCAGTCGTACGGTTTTTGACAGACAAGGAGGAATGGATCACACAAGAATTGAATGTCGGGTACTCCCCGCCCCTCCCCGAAGGAAAACAGCTCGAAGTTATCTATGACCCTGACGACCCAACCACGGTTGAAATCAATTCATCATTCCAGTTGGAAATACTTCCAACAATATTTCTTTGCATAGGTATCATCGGATTTCTGACGGGCATGCTGGCATATTCAGGTGTAATTGAATTTAACATCACCCGTTAACCCCTATTTCGCGCGGAATAATTTCCGGCTTAATACTTCTTATTAAAGACTCCGTCTTTCGGGATATTAATCTTGCGCCTGCTTTTGATCCTTAATGCAAAGACCAGCAGTGCAATCAGCAGTGTACAGCACGCATCTTTAAAGTAAACCTATTAGAAGTCACTGCAGTCGATAATTTCGTTCCTCACAATTTTTGCTTCCTCCAGCATAATGAAAACTCGGCCGGTTTTTTTGTCTCCTTTAAAAACCTTCTGTCGCCGAAACTATCTTTTTTCAAATCGAGGAATGACTTTTTGTAGGCCCTGCAGAAATGGTTACGTATCAGGTTCGCCCATACCGGCTAGTGTGGGCGATAAAGTGTTTTAATTACCAACATGTAATTTATTTTATCCTTTCTTCTAACCAGATAATCATATGAAAAAAAATGTATTGGCTACCTCAATGGTAACCCTCTTATTGATGGTCTTTTCGCAATGTAGCGACAACGAAGTTGTAGTGCCGCAGAACCAGGCAGCGCCGGACAGTGAATCTGCCGGAAGAGAAAATGATGCAGCCAGAAAACGGACCGATAAATATCTTCCCGCGCCCGCAACTGGCACCATTAACGGAATTCCCTTTAGTGCCGAGTATCGCGTAACCGAGTTCGTTCATGAGAACAACCAGGCGCTTTATGCACTTGTAACACTGACGAATATTTCGGGCACAGGACTTCCGGCTGAGGTCAGCGGCCTGGAAGGACAGCAGGTAAAAATACCTGTACAACTACCTGAAGGATCATCACGCGCCTCTGCTGCCGGAAGAGTTGAATGTGACGTGCTGTTCCTTGACCTGGGCCCCCTCGACCTGGATTTGCTCGGGCTGGAAATCCATTTGGATGAAGTGGTATTGGAAATAACCGCTGTAGCTGATGCAGGTAATCTTGTCGGCAATCTTCTTTGCGCCGTCACATCATTGCTGGACGGAATTCCCGCGATCGCTGCAATTGCTCAATTACTGAATCGCATAATTGATCTGATAGGCATGATTCCATAAACAGGCAGACAAAATCAAATGCACGGAGAAAGCCGGTAGATTTATTTACTGGCTTTCCCTATGGTTGAATTTTCGGCAGGAACACCACATTCCTCTCCTCCCCAGGTTAACGATTTGAGCTTGTTTAGAGCGGGACACGACAATTTGACTAGATTCTGACTATCTCCTTCTGACATTTCATCCGGTTTTCCGTCTGGAGACAAATTTGAAGAGACCCACCAAATAACGATTTTCCTATGGACGCCTTTTCAAAAATGATTATCGAGGCGGTGGACAAAGTCAAGAACGCCGTCGTCAAAATTGATGTGTACAAAAAGACGAAGGACAAGTTCTTACCACAGGGTTCCGGTTCAGGTTTCATTTTCTCATCAGATGGCCTGATCTTCACCAACAGTCACGTGGTGCACGGAGCAGACCGGATCATGGTAAGCCTCTTGAATGAAAATGAGATAGAGGCAACGCTCATCGGCGAAGATCCGGATACCGATCTCGCCATACTGAAGATATACACCGATGGATACTCCGTTGCAAAGCTGGGTGACGCAGCCGATCTTCAAATCGGCCAGTTTGTGATTGCGATTGGCAATCCCTTCGGATATCAGCACACCGTGACAGCCGGGGTTGTAAGCGCACTAGGAAGAACGTTGCGCACACAGTCCGGACGATTGGTCGACAATGTAATTCAATCCGATGCGGCATTAAATCCCGGCAACTCCGGCGGACCTATGATCAACACGGATGCGGAAGTGATTGGCGTAAACACTGCCATGATCAACGGAGCGCAGGGATTGAGTTTTTCGGTCGATATCAATACAGCAAAAGAGATCGCCACGCAAATACTAAAAGATGGAAAAGTCTTCAAGGCGTATTTGGGTGTTGCGCTCCAGGAAGTAAACATAAATCAGAAGGTCCTCAGGCACTATCACCTTCCTAATCGCAAAGGGTTGTTCGTCGTAAGTATGGAAGCTGAGTCACCCGCAGCGCTCTCGCAACTGCGCGAGGGAGACATCATCGTTTCTTTCAACGGCAAGCCGGTGAATAGCCTGCATGACTTATTCAAAGAACTCACACATAAAGAGGTGCTGACGGCGGTGGATATTTCGGTGATACGCCACACGGAGCTGTTGAACTTCACGGTGTTTCCCGTCGCAAAAGGGTAACTTCGGCCGGTAGAACGTCAAAGCAGTTCCCTGTTGGCTTAACGCCACCTGGAAGCACGGCCCGCTCGACAACGAATCCGCCAGTCCCGGTAGCGAGGAAAGACGTTCAACCCACGCCAGCGCGAAGAAGCCGCTGAACTTAAAATGATGGGCCTAGCACGGTCTACTCATTCTTCAACACTTCAGCCGGATTCGCGCCCGCCACTTTCAGCGTGTGAAGTCCAATCATAATGACGGCAATTGCCGTGACGCCTGCTAAAGCCGATAACAGGTCCGTCCACGGCATGAGCATCCGCTCCGCATATTCATCCAGCACGTAACCGAGGAAAAAAAACTCAGTGGCCGGAAGCGCGATCACCCCGGCGATGAGAAGCAGAACAACTACACCTTTGCTTAGCAAAAACACTAGGCCACCTTCACTGGCACCCATTATCTTTCGGATACTGACTTCTTTCAACCGGGTTTCCGTGGTAAACACCACCATGCCAAGCAGTCCAAAGGTAGCGATGCAGATCGCCAGAAAAGATAGCGCGCCGATAACTTTGATGCGGGCGGAAAAGCTCCGGTATGAGTCTTCAATCTGGTCGTCATAAAACGTGGCCGTCAACGGATGAACATTGTCGATTTTCTTCCATTCGTTTTCCATTTTCTCCAGCGTTGCCGGCCAGTCAGCGGATGCGACTTTAACACTTAAATACTGAGGACTGCCGGCAGAATACCGGAAAGCGAATTCCTTGATGTCACTGTCAGATTTTCCGTAGTAAAAGTCCTTCAGCACTGCGATGATCTGAAGCTTTGTTTGCCCGAGGGTGACAAATTCGCCAACAGCATCGCGCGGTTCCTGTCCACCAATATTAAAACGCTTAAGCATCCGTTCATTGACAATGACCTCGCTTTCCCTTGCGCTGTCCGAGTGGGCGACAAAATTCCTCCCGGCGAGGAATGTATACTCATGCAGTGGCAAATAGTGTTCATCAACCGAAGCAATATTGACAACCGCAGAATCCAGCGGATCGCGGTACTTCGCGGAGGTAGCTTCAAGCGTTTGCGCTATACCCGTGATCATTGATGAACTGGCAACCGATTGAATTTCCGGAATTTCTGAAAACGACTTCATCAGCACATCGGCGTAGTTGCCAAACAAGCGGATGTTTATGATGTTCTCAGTCACAAAACCCAGGTCTTTTGTAAGAAGCTGTCTGTAGTGCTCATATCCGATGACCGTCGCGGCAACAAACATCATAGAAATGGTGAACTGGACAACTATCAGCACCTTTCGCACAGTCATTCTCCGGAACAGGGGCACTGCGGAAATATTTTTCAACACGCGAACCGCATTCAGTCTCGCGAAGAAAATAGCCGGAAAACTTCCCGCGGCCACTCCCACTATCACAGCAAACACCAGGAAATAGAGTATCAATTCTGGCGAAAGATTTAACACCAGCATCTGCGCGTACTGGTCATCGAGGGACAGGAAATGGGGTTTGAACAAAACAAAAAGAACAAAGGAAAAAGCCAGACCACAGAGCGCGATAATGACGGCCTCGACAATAAACTGTCCTGCGATATGTCGTTTGAGCGCTCCCGCCATTTTGCGTACGCCCACCTCGCGCGATCGCCTCAGTGATCGCGCAATAGAAAGATTTGCGTAGTTAAAGCAGGCCGAGAGAACCACAACAATCGACAGGATGCCGATTATCCATACGTTGCTGCGCAGCATAACCGGCCCGATGGAATTGATCAGATCATCACCCATCGCAATTCCGGAAAGCGGTTGAAGTGCCAGGCTGATGGTAGTATTCGTCGCGGCCTGATTTTCTCGTGCACAGACGGCATCGAGGTTGTTTTGAAAATTCTCCAAGTCTGCCGACTCGGGGAGGAGTAAATAAACATAGCCGCGAAAGATATTCGTCCACATCATTTCGAATTCGTCGTATTGCTGCTGAATTGTACGCGTGCTGAGCGACGTAAGCATATCGAACTTCATGTGAGAGAAGTGCGGAACATCCTCCACCACTCCGGTCACGATGTACTCATGGGCGGTTATGTCGCCTGAAGGAATTACCGACTTGCCCAATACATTCGTACTACCAAATAATTTCTTTGCGGAAGTTTCCGTAAGAACCACAGAATAAGGATCCTTTAGTGCGGTGGATGGATCGCCACTGATCATGGGAAAGGTGAACACCCGGAAGAATGACTCGTTTGCCCAGTGGCCAGACATCGACACAGTCTTGTCGCCCGACTTCACGTCACCCTTGAATCCCCTGTAGAGGATAGCGACGTCTTCCACTCCCGGAACAGATTCCTGAATGACCTGTCCGGCGCGGAGTGAGGTGGACGCGTAGTAACGAGTCGATTCCTGACCCAAATAGTTGCGTTTGCTAATGATGCGATAGATGCGGTCACCGTTTTTATGAAACCCATTATACTTAAGTACGTCCGAGAGCACGCCTATCATCAGAAGGCCAACCGCCATGCTGACAGACAGGCCCATGATGTTGATAAACGAGAACAAGCGGTTCCTTAGCAGGACACGAGCTGAAATTCTGATATAGTTTCTAATCATGATCCGGAAAGGAAGTTGATCCGTTTGTTTAAGGAAGTAACAAACCGCTACATTCGCCTACTCCAAGTTAACGATTTCCCCTTACCTTAAGCCGCAACCTGAACAATTTCCCTACCCCTTACCCCTAACCCCATCCCACATGAAGAGCAGCCCTGCGAATCCCTTCTCACTTTCCGAAGATTCCAAAATCCTTCTCCTCCAATAGAGACATAAGTTCCCCGACCACCTCCGGATGCTCCGCCGCTACATTTTTGCTTTCCAGGTGGTTCGCCGTATGATCGAACAATTCTACTATTGGCTTTTCAGCCCGAAAGTATTTGGTGAGGCGGTACTTTGGCGTCCGCACCGTTATCCCCTGGTTGTAGTAGGCCCATGCGGCATCCTTCCACTGTGGCGTATCAGGATTCTCGAGCAATGGCACCATGCTGTTTCCATCGGTCTTGAAATCCATCGAGACACTGCACAGTTCCATCAGCGTCGGATAAATGTCAACCGAGCTTACTATCCTTTCGACCTTCAGCGCTGATGTTCTGACCCGTGGCACGCGCATTATCAGCACACTCTTAAGAGCAACCTCGAAAAGCGTGTGCTTGCCCCAGACACGGTAATCTCCGAGGTGCCATCCGTGGTCGCCCCAAACGATCACAATGGTATTCCTCGCCAGTCCGGATCTTTCGAGTTCATCCAATACCTTCCCAATCTGCGCGTCGACATAACTGACTGTCGCGAAGTATGCATGCCTCAGCTTTCGCTGATATAAGTCTGAAACCGGCTTCTGCAATGAAGGATGCTCATCGCCTGAAAGGTAACCGTTGAATTCGCCGCTCCCGTGGAGGCTTGCGAGATTGACATCTTCGGGAAGGTCCGGTGAAGACGTCAGCGGAATTTGATTCTCATCATACAAATCCCAGTACCTGGCGGGTGCGTTGAAAGGCAAGTGCGGCTTGAAAAAGCCAACTGCCAAAAAGAAAGGCTGATCCTTTTTCTGAAGCTCTTTCAATTTATGAACAGCCAGGTCGGCGGTGAGGCCGTCTGGATAGCCATCATCGTTCACATTAGCTTTTTCGTAAGGCTTCACCTGCTTGTCGCGGCTTTGCCTGTTCGTTCCGTCCGCGTAGCCAAAGAAGGCATTCCATCCCGTTCCCCATTTCCCAGCGTCGAAGGTCAGTTCATCCCAGCTGTTAGGCAGTTCTCTCTTAGTACCTACTGGATCCGTGTAACCGTACAGCAGGCCATCTGCGTAGTGGCTGATCTTTCCGATGCCCGCGGTGTAATAGCCATTTCGTCGTAGGTGGTGGATAAACGTTTCCGGCGTTTCCGATTCGGGCTTGTCCGATATGAAATTGCGCGCTGCCTCATTCGAGAGCTGGCCTTTGACACGTGGCAACATTCCAGTAAGCATGCTAAACCGCGATGCTCCACAGGTGGGCACGTTGGCGAAGTGATTGGTGAAGACGACGCCACCTGAAGCAAGCTTATCGATATTCGGCGAGTGTATATAGTCAGCGCCATAGCAGCCTAGCTCAGGCCTGAGATCGTCCACGCAGATGAAGAGTATGTTCGGTCTTTCGGATTGACCGTTGCTGGGATTTCGCAACTGTGCCAGGATGAGTAGCGGGGTGGATAGAAAAAACAGGCAACAGATTAAAGCTCTTTTCCTGGAAAGCATATTTCTTCTTCAAATGGTGGATTCCATATAACCTGGAAATTGTTAGTACAACTAAAAACAAAACTTTCAAACTTGCGCCTCTTCATATTCTATGACGATATCAATGAACAACAAACAGGGAAAGTCCTCTTTGCGTACGGCTAAATTTAACGATTTCCTACACATTAACATCAAGACTTACACTGACGATGGAAGCAGGCCTCATTCCATGCACTTGATGCACGTTGTTCCCCTCTCCTGCGCTCAGCCCGCGCGCTGAAAGAGGGAGAGGGGTCGCACGAGCGAAGAAATTAAGATGGAGAAGATTATGGGGTGAGGTAGATGACGCGCTGCGAACTTGATGACGCGCTGCATTTTCGAGGGGCTTGCTTTTTATTCGGGGGTCCTTCGCTCCCGCTTGCCAGCGCGCATGCTACGCTCAGGATTGGTTAGGGTGTTCCCCTCTCCCGCGCTCAGGCCGAGCGCTGAAAGAGGGAGAGGGGTCGCACGAGCGGAGAAATTAAAATGGAGAAGATGATGGGGTGAGGTGGATACGCCGCTGCGAACCTAATGAACGCTCCGCGTTTTCGAGGGGCGTGCTTTTTATTCGGGGGTCCTTCGCTCCCGCTTGCCAACGCGCATGCTACGCTCAGGATTGGTTAGGGTGTTCCCCTCTCCTGCGCTCAGCCCGCGCGCTGAAAGAGGGAGAGGAGTCGCACGAGCGGAGAAATTAAAATGGAGAAGATGATGGGGTGAGGTAGATACGCCGCTGCGAACTTAATGAACGCGCCGCGTTCTCGGGGGGCGTGCTTTTTGGTCGGGGGTCCTTCGCTCCCGCTTGCCAGCGCGCATGCTACGCTCAGGATTGGTTAGGGTGTTCCCCTCTCCCGCCGGCAGCCCGCGCGCTAAAAGAGGGAGAGGGGTCGCACAAGCGAAGAAATTAAAATGGAGAAGATGATGGGGTGAGGTAGATGCGGCGCTGCGAACTTGATGAACGCGCCGCGTTCTCGGGGGGCCTGCTTTCTATCGGGGGGTCCTTCGCTCCCGCTTGCCAGCGCGCATGCTACGCTCAGGATTGGTTAGGGTGTTCCCCTCTCCCGC
>JBIQIY010000019.1:116193-119009 GCA_044507775.1 Flammeovirgaceae bacterium
CCGCGTTTTCGAGGGGCGTGCTTTTTATTCGGGGGTCCTTCGCTCCCGCTTGCCAGCGCGCGTGCTACGCTCAGGATTGGTAGGTGACTAAGTCAACGCAACTGCTCTATTTCTTTTCCATCTTATACTCAGTAGTATCGCCCCGAATGCCGTACAAGCAAGCAACAGCATGACGAGTGGGCCGACAAATGGCGTAATAGAGATAAGGTGAAGAATGACTAAAATTCCAAAGGCAAGAATCGCAATTTTTCCGTTTCGCCGCGAAGCCTGATAATAACGATTGTTGAGCCAGTTTGAAATGAGCAGCGCAACGATCACCGTGGCAAAAAGTATGACGGCGAGATACGAGATCAGCGTAAGCATGGCAACCGGGATTCCCAGCAGCGTCATGAACAGGACCACAACCAGGATGGGAACGCCTATCAAAAAAAGAAACCCTAGTCCCAGGGACTTTAATGGATTGTTCTGAATGGTGTTAGCCGCGCTTTTAAATGTCTGACTGAACAGATACTGGATAAGAAAGATCATAACCAACGCAGTCACAAGGTACCAGATGAGCATCACCATGGAAGCAAAACCCAGGTAACGCAGGTTCCCGTTTTCAAAGTCTAATCCTTCGTCATAGGTGGCGGTGCCACCCTGCAAAGAATTTTTGAAGTCAAGGGAAGCTGATTCATTCCAGTAGCGAACATCCTTCCCAAACAGGGCCCCGGAGCCCAACTCGATGGTCCTGGCCGCGATTTCGGTTTGTCCCTGGACTTCACCATTGATGAGGATCTTTCCGCTTCGCGCCTTAAAGTCGCGTTCTATTGTTCCATTTAATGTAAATGTGCCGGATGCATTCTTGACGTTTCCCTTCACCCTCCCATCCAGCATAACGCGACCTCCACTGCTCACCAGGTGACCAAAGATGCTTGCGTTCCTGGCAATATCTATCTTGCCACCGGTCGCAACAAAATCCCCAAGCACCGCACCGTTTAGCGCGACGATGCCTCCAGCACAGCGGATATCATCACCAACAACGCTGTTGAGGATAACATTTCCCCCTGCGACCAGAATATCCTGAGTAACGGAATCATTGACATTTATTGTCCCCCCGGCCACGACCAGGTCGCCGCGGATTGGCGCATTTATCGTCACTGTCCCGCCAGCAACATAAAGGTCGTGGTTAACTGCTTCGTCGATGACCAGGTTATCACCGTAGTGTGACTGGCCAACCGTCCACTTTGGAACCATCATCATTATGAAGCAAAGAGCTAAGAAGATTTTTTTCATATATCCTTTGAATTTAGCGCCGTTACATACTTTCGCAACCCGTCCAAACTGACGATGCCTTTTAGTGGCCGAAAGTCGGTAACCCGCCCGAAAAATAACTCCTAAAGGTCATAAAAAAAGGGCGGAATTCTCCGCCCTTTCGCTTTGTTCTCAATCCGGATAAAACAAGGCCACGTATCCAACCTCCGGGCCCCTAAGAGACCGCTATCTTAATGGCCTGCTCTACCGGGGTCTCCTGACGTTCGGAATAGATAATTTGAGAATATTGTTCTCATATTTGGCATCAATATTCGCCCCGTGACGTCATCGGGCGACAAAGACAAGAATCAACGAAAGGCATGGCCGTAATCATAAAAATGTGGCTGCTGTCTTATTAAATTTGCAGCAAAATGCACGAGTATGAAGCCACACTATTATAATATTATTGATACATCAAACAGAGGCCAACACCTATGAAATCTGTTCTGGTCGCAATTCTACTTATCTCCACCATATCATCTTTTGGTCAAAAGAAGAAAGTCTGCTTTTCAATTGATGATTTACCCCTGGTCACCTACGGTATTGCTGATTCGGCCTATCAAAAAAGCTTAATGGATAAGCTCATAGCCACCTTACAAAAGAATAAAATTCCAGCCATCGGTTTTGTAAACGAGATTAAACTGTATAAAAATAATGTAGCAGTACCCCTGCAAGTCAAATTGCTAAATCAGTGGGTTGATGGCGGGTTAGAATTAGGTAACCACACGTACTCTCATCATGATTATAATTCTCTTTCATTTGCACAGTTTAGCCAGGACGTTTTAAGAGGTGAATCAGTCACCAAAGAAATACTTGGGCAAAAGGGCCTATCACCTAAATACTTTAGACACCCATTTTTACATGTCGGCAATTCAAAAGAAAAGTGTGATTCATTGAATGTCTTTCTTTCTGATCATGGCTACGCAATAGCTCCAGTGACGATTGACAATGAGGATTATGTATTCGCATTAGCATATAAAAGAGCAGAAGATAAAAAGGATTTTGGTTTAATGAAGAGGATAGGCTCCGACTACATTGTTTACATGGAAAGCAAATTAAAATATTTTGAAAGGCAAGCCAGTCTTCTTTTTGGAAGTAACATTAATCAGATTTTACTACTACATGCTAGTTTACTCAACGCTGATTATATGGATTCTCTTGCAAAGATGTTTCTTAAAAACAATTATGAATTCGTGACGATTGAAAAAGCACTCGAAGACCATGCGTATAAGACTCCCATAACAGTCTATGGAGATTGGGGTATATCCTGGATTGACAGATGGGCGCTTTCGCTCGGCAAAAAGGGAGTTTTCTTTAAAAGCGAACCCAGTACTCCTGATTATATCTGGAAATTGGCTGAATGATTCTGATAGGATCGTGAAAACCTAAAAAAAATGGAGGTGATTATTACGATATTCGAGCGTAGCTATTCGTGGGAAGCTTACGCCCTCTCCGGCGCGCAAGGCCCGAGCGATGGAAGCGGGAGAGGGGTCGCACGAAAGAAGAAATTAAGATGCGCAAGA
>JBIQIY010000044.1:0-10821 GCA_044507775.1 Flammeovirgaceae bacterium
ACAGCTTTACAGGAGGAAATTTTCCAGTAAAAGCTTTTCGGCGCATCCAGTTGGCGGGACTTAATCCACTTGCCTGCGAGTATTGCGTTACTTTTTTATGCTCTTCATCAGTCAAGCGGATATTAACTTGCACGACTCTTTTATTCTGATCCTTTACACGTGGTCTTCCCATAAATTTATTTTAAACGGAGTGTTATGTCTTTACAAGCGTTTTCGCGTAGCGAAAACATGGCTTGCTCCTCCCGGCAACTCTTTCCTGATAGCTGCTTATAACTCTCCCTTCTGGTTTCATCTGCAAGGCGTTCTAATCTTCTTTTTCACCAGCCACTCTTGAGATTTCGTGATATCTAAGGGCCATTTGAATCCTAAACTGTATTTCCTCCCAGGACCATCGACTTTTTGATTTCTTGAACCGAGCATCCCTTAAGGGTGTTAAATTCTTTCAGAAAAAGGTGCTTCCAAGGTCGGCCCCTAAGAGCCCTTCACCTCGCGAAGGTGATGCTAAGGTCCGTCAATGTGGGGGAACCACATCCCGATGTCAACGTAAGGTCAACCGATTTGGTAACAAGGCGACCGCAAAAGAGTCTAAGGTCATGCAGCCACATCAAAAGGTGGCGTTGAAATGTCCAACGACCTTCTGGGGACCTTAACCCTCACGCGACTTCCCTTCAAAGGGTGAAACGAAGGCCAGTAATCCAGGTATCCAAAAGCCTGGAGGTCTCCAATGACTTTGTGATAGGTCGCGATGGAACGGATATGGGCGGCGCACATCAACTGCCTCCTCGATACATGGAACACATTCTGAAATTTGCTTTTATTCCAGATATGGCAAAGTGCCAGGTACAAGGAAGTATGGGTAGGCTTCAGACGAACGTCTGAAGCCACCCGGTTGATGAAGTAGGAAAGTTGTTCAAGCTGCTTTTCCATAACCCGTGGTTTTCTCTTCACCGCCTTCCAACAGCCTGACGATATCCCGATACCTGTAATACATCAGACCTCCGACCTTCTTGTACGGCAGAATATCTTTGACTCTCAGGTTTTGCAAAGTACCGTGAGAGATACCAAGTATCTTTCGCACCTCTGAACTTCTCAGCCACTCTTTGTTCAATTGTGGCTGCACCGCGCCTGACAACATTCGTGACAGGTCCTCCAACAGCTGCAGTCTGAATTTCTGCAGATCCTCTTGTGTGATTATCTCGTACGTCATGATTATATGATTTATTTTAATACAATAGTCTTTCTATTCGTTTGTTCTTTTTCACAAGTTGTTACCCACTGGCGATAGATTTTTTGACAAATATTGAATCAAATGGAAGCCAGAAACAACATAGTTGGTACCAACCTTGGAGTAATTTTTCCATTCGACTCCAATTTGAATCATATCACGCTCGAAAGTATGACGAGGAATAGCGGGCCTTTCACACTATGACCCGAAGGTGGGATTGATTTATCAAGCTGCAGAAAATTGTTATTTTTCAGGTTCGATTATGAAAATACAAGTCATTAGCGATTTACATCAAGAGTTTGGCTTCATGGATGTATCCTTTGATGGTGCCGATCTCGTTATCCTCGCTGGCGACATCAACCTTAGCACAAAAGGAATTGAGTGGATCAGATCAACTATTACTGACGTTCCAGTCATTTACGTCCTGGGGAATCACGAATACTATAAAGGAAGTTATCCCAAGACCCTAAATGCGATTAGGAATTCGGCTTCGGATTCAAATGTTCATGTTTTGGAGAACAAGGCCGTCGTCATCGACGACGTAACATTTCACGGTGCCACCCTTTGGACTGACTTTGCATTGCTTGGTGATTCAAGGCTAAATGGTAGCATCTGCCAGGGAAAAATGAATGATTACAAAATGATTCGTCGTGATCCTTCGTACTCAAAGCTACGGTCGATTGACACTTACGTAATGCATCAGGCATCTTTGAAGTGGCTGCGAGCCAGTCTGGAAACATCGTCAACGAAAAAGAACATTGTTGTGACGCATCATGCGCCAAGCATCAGGTCGATACCTAAAGAATTCAAGGACGATGTTCTATCCTCAGCCTACGCATCGAATTTAGAGCCGCTGATTTTAGAATATCAGCCTCACTACTGGATTCATGGACACATCCACCAGCCAGCAAAGTACCATGTTGGCGACACAATTGTGCTTTGTAACCCTCATGGATACATGGACGAGCCTTACAATGGGTTTGATAAAAAACTGATTATCGAAATCTAACTGCCTGAGGATAACCCACGTTGGCCGACCGCCTTCCTATATTGAACCTTGATCGTCTATCTTTTACACCTCTACTTTCCAAATGAAGGTGGCGGAAATCAGAAAAGGCAAGCGCGATGGGTAGTTCAAAGTACGTAGTGGCAATAATCCTATCGTTGCATGTGAGAATTGGATCACTGGCTCGCGTAGTTAATCTCCCCTAAGGGGCCAATCGGATCTTGCGCCAATTCATTAAACGAACAACTACAGCCGGAAGCGGGCATTTCTTCTTGCCGGTTTGCTTGAAATTTTATACCTTGGTATGATTCCTTGCCCCACCCGATCTACTGATCATTAGCCCACTTGGAATCCAACTCTCGAGTTTTCCCTAACTCCCAATTGGTGTGCTTAACAATTTTTTAAAAACAACCCGGGCCAAGCTCCATCTCGATGAAGATCTAATTCGAATAGTTCACCATTCAAAAATAGCTTCTGCCAATAACGGATTCAACCTATCCACCTTTATTGCTGATAGGGCCCTTTTATATTATCGAAGCTTATTGGATATCACAAATACCCTTGATACCGGGGTTTTAACAACAGTTAAAGAGACTATTGCTAAAATTCCTGATAGCTTGCACTTTCAAAGCTCCCACTTTGGAGAGATTGCAGCCTGCCTTTTTGCGGAGGAAGTATTGCAGTATAAAAAAATATACTGCAAGCTCTCACTAAATACTGCCGAAAATCAAAATCCTCATAAAATGGATTTGCTACTTTATAAACCAAATACATTCCCGGTGGAATTCATTTTTGGCGAGGTGAAATCCAGCCCGAAGGATAGCAGCGACGGACTTCCTGCCAAACATCATAACTCTTGTTTTGCCGATATATTTAACTCGATGCGAGATTATGATGAAAACGATAAGCAGTTTGATTTGGTCACAATAAAAGACAATCTAAAGTCACTTCCCCAAGCGGATCAGGATAATATCAAGAAATCATTATTGCCTTATAGTCCGCTTAACCTTTCATATATCGCGATGGCGATAATTGACAATGGGACTTTTAATCAGGACGAAACAAAGGTATTAGGTACAAGAAAGAGTAAAAAAGTATTTGATGTAGACTTGCTTTGCATCGAAAATTATAAGACTGTCTCGTCAGAATCCTATGGAAAACTAAATTCAGTATATGAGGCATTAAAAAAAGCTTTAGATGTATAGTGTTCAAGAACTTTCCGCTTTATTGTCCCGGAATGAGTTTATGCAAGATTACTCCTGGGTTCAGCAATCATTGGCAAACAGTCTGGCCAACCAACCAGTTTCCTTTGACCAGTCGATGACAAATCGTCTAGCATATCTTGCGAATGCGATATTGGCAAGTTGTCCTGAATGGGATTTTGACGAAAGTCATGACCTATGCAAAATTGCAGCTGAAATATCAGAGCTCCTAGCAATTAACATTCAGTTGGATGAGAGTGACAGAGCACAAATGCGATTAAAGGCAGCGCTTTTATATGAGCATGCAGGCTTACCAGCTCTATCTAAAAGTGTGATCCATAATGATGACTTTCGAGATTCACTTAGTGATTTCTTCAAAAGAACAGGACACTTCGGATTGCTCAATAAAAATGGGAGCTCTGTAAAGCAAGAATCATCTTCGCGTGAGCAACTCAGTATTTGTTACAAGGCATTTCGGCAGGATGCTCAGGGACTTGCAAATTATGAGCAGGGTTATTCGACCGATAGAAAAAACCTAACTTCATTTGTTAAAGAACTATCAAATCTTTTCGCGCTCGATGTTTCCACAACGAATCTTCATGCCTTTGGTAGCGTTGTCGCAAAACGGTTGACCTTGGCGACAAGGACCAACGTTTCGCCGGAAATGTTCTCACTTTTGAAAAAAATTGAATTTCCTACAGAATTGTGGCTTGCACAACAGAAAGCCCTAGACGCTGGTCTACTTGATCCTAAATTTGATAGTTGGGGACTGGCAGCACCGACAGGTACAGGAAAAACGTTTTTGACGCGACTCCTTATTGTTAACATCCTGCAAAATCAGCCATCTAAAAAAGTAATTTACATTGTTCCAAGCCGAGCATTAGTTTATGAAGTCTCAACAAGCCTCCAAAAAGCATTTGAAAATATATCGATTGAAGTGCTTGCCGTCAATCCCCAACTGATCGATTTAGATGGAGAAGAGGAACAAAGGTTAGAAAATGCGTCAGTCGTAATTCTAACGCCTGAAAAGGCTGATTTGCTTTTAAGAATAGGTCAGAGCAACCTGGAGCAAGTCAGTACAATCATTATTGATGAGGCGCACCACATTGAAGCAGAAACCCGTGGCATATTGCTAGAACTTTACATTTGGCGGCTTAAAAAACTGTTTCCAACAGAAGTTCGGTTCGTTTTCCTCTCCGCTGTTGTGCCGAATTTATACGAGTTAACTAGTTGGACAGGAAAGAATCCGAGAAGTGAGACGATTGGTAATCGAGCAACTCGAATGAGGGCAGGCATCTACAGGATTAAAGAAAATGATCAAGGCTGGATTGACTATTCTGATGGGACAAGAATCCGCGTTGTGGAAAACAAAGTAGAAAAGGCACTCCGCCGTGGTTTAATCCAGCTTGTTGATAATGTTCAAAATTCGGGGCCGGTATTAGTTGTCGCGAAGGGGAAGAAGGAGTGTGAAAATTTAGCCAACGGCATGCAAAAATGGTTGCTTGAAAATAGCAGGCTTAAGACATTAACTTCTATTGAAGAAAATTCAGCAGAGTTCAACCGACTCGATTCCAGATTAGAACGTGAGATGTATCCTGGAGTAGCAATGCGAAGTCTACTACGGAACAGGATCGCGTATCATCACGCCGGTTTGCCTCCACGTGTTCGTATCGCTGTAGAGGACGCAATAAGAGCAGGTCTTGTCGACTTCGTGTTTGCAACCACGACATTAGCCGAAGGCGTAAACTTCCCTTTTTCAACTGTTGTCGTTCAATCGCTGGCTTTAAAGGAGCCACCCCAAACTGGTATTCCAGTAACCTATCGACCCATCACCCCTAGAACATTTTGGAATATTGCCGGTAGGGCAGGCAGGCCGGGGTTTGATAAAGAAGGTCAGGTCATTTTGTTTGAACCAAGTTTGGGCTTGGAGAAGATAAATGCTGTTTTGAAGAATTACCTTAATCCAAACCTAAAAGAAATCAATCCATTAACAAGTGCTCTGTCTGAGAGTCTTATAGAGATCGCAAAAGCAATTGATTCTAAAAAATTCAGTCACAACGACTTAGAACAAATTGAATTAGGAGAGAATATACCAAGAAAAATAAAAGGCACGGTTAATCTATTGAGAGTTGGGCTTGTTCATGCCAAGGCGACTAAGATATTAACAACTCCGCAAGAGATTCTTGATGGGTCCTTTGCAAATAAGTTTTTGAATGAAGGACAGAAACAATTCGCTGAAAAAGTAGTCACACAGCAGTCTGCTATTCTGGATCAGTTTTTTGAAAGCGAAGGCGCTCCATCAGAAACACTTGTTGCAGAATTAGGACTTTCCCTTGATACAATTTCAAGGTTACGTGATTATGTTATGAGTTTGGAAAATTGGCAAATTGAAGGTTTCAAAAGATTGTTTTACGGGGGCAATGTGAATATTGATCAAGCACGTTATGTAATTGGTCCTGTTTCTAAAAGAATTGCTGAATTGGAGGGCGAAAAACTTGGAGGCTACTTGAGCGAACTAATTATTAATTGGATCTCCGGCGTTCCGCTTTCCGTCGTCAAGAGCAAAACAACAAATTTCAATAGGAGGATAGAGGACTTAATTTCTGTAATATACTCTAGGGTGCAATTCTTATTACCATGGGGTTTGTTTGCAACACATACCATCGTAGAGGAGGAGGCTCGAAAACGAAGTATTGAATACACTGATGAAATTAGAAAGCTGGCATATATATCAGATGCGGGCGTCCCGAATTTTGATGCATTTCGCCTGGTCAATCTAGATTTCGAAAGGGCCGATGCTTCTAGGCTGTCTATTTTCTATCACAATAAGGGTGGACTAAAATTAGGTGTAGATATTATCGGTTGGCTAATTAATGAAAAAAGAGAGACGATAGAAAGGTGTCTGAGAGGTTTTGACAATCGAAGGGTTGACTATGATCTAGAAGGCTTAATACGAGAAATTAGAGAGTCCTATACTGCACCGCAGTAGTAAAAGGGTTAACAACGAGCAGGCCAGGGCACATCTCTTATTAAAATGGCTGTGTCAAAGTCATGGTGTCACTATGCCGTTTGATGAATTGTATTAAGTTGTCTTTGGACGTAGCTGCTACTGAAACATCCACCAAGGTTAAAGGAACAGGAATTGACAAAGCAATATTGAAATCGAAAGCCTTATCGACAGCATTGCCAGATTTGGTTAGTTTGTATCTAATCGACAAAAACATTCGAATACACAGCCTCGTTGCCATGCTTGTATTTCAGTCTCCATTTCACCAATTCATCACCTTCATAGCGAATTAATTTGGCAATAAGAATATCACCTGGATCAATAATTATGTCCCTTCTTGCCGTTCCGCATAAATCCCTAATGGGTTTTTCAACTTCGATCCATTGCCCGTTATTATCCATCACCTCTCTCGTCATCCACCGAACCATACTATGAGATCCAACCAATAGCAATGAGTCGGAACGGTTAATTATAAAAATGGGGAACGCCCTGTAGTACGCTACCGAATCCACTTTCTTCCGCATGTTATCTCCGAAATGTGAAAAATAGATTTTGTGACTAATCTGTAAGGAAGTGTCAACCAATATACTCATATTCTCAGCGCTTATGGAAGCCCAATTCCTGGCCGTATCGTATTTTGCATCGCGTTCTTCGTCATACAATGAAGAAACAGGTCGGTGACCCAATAAAATAGTATCAGCGGGTTTCCCTAAATAGTATACAGGATAGAAAGCTGTCATTCCCCCAGAATCGAATTGCATCACTTCCGTGGCGAGATTAGTTGAATCGAACAGGACAACCTGGTCACTCGACTGTATATTAATCTCCACCGGATCATATGTACATGACGACACTGCCAACAAACAGGAAAGAAGGACTATTCGAGTAATTTGCATCTTTAAGCAATATGCACTTAAGATGCAGTGCAACCGGAATTCCATAAAACTCGCAGTAATTATTAAATGCTCTTCTTGGCCATTTTCTCTTTTAGCGCCTTCATATCCTCACTAACCTTCTTATCCAAAATCTTCGCATACTGCTGCGTCGTCCTCAGCGTCTTATGCCCCAACATCTTGCTCACCGTCTCAATCGGCACTCCATTCGTCAGGGTCACCGTCGTCGCGAAAGTATGCCGCGCGGTATGAAAAGTCATCTTCTTATTGATCTCGGCCCGGTCACCAATTTCTTTTAAGTACTCGTTCATCTTTTGGTTACTCATGACCGGTAAGAGCTTACCCTCATTCACGCACTTTGGGTGATCCTTGTAAGCTTCAACGATCTTCAGCGCTTGCGGCAACAAAGGAAGATGAGTTGCTGTTTCTGTCTTCACGCGGTGTGTATGTATCCATTGTTCGCCGTCATCGCCTTTCACGATATCGCGTCTCCTTAGTTTTTGAACGTCGGCATAAGCGAGGCCGGTGAAACAACAAAAGACAAAGATATCCCTGACCTGCGCAAGACGTTCACCGGAAAATGTTAGTGCGATGATGCGTTCCAGCTCATCTTGTAACAAATAAGGTCTGTTGGTTTCACGGATCTTGATCCGATAATTAGCGAATGGATCTTTTTCGAGCCAGGTGTTCGCAACACAAGTTCTTGTGATCTTTTTCAGCTTCTTCAAAATACCCATCGCCGTATTATGTTCGACATTGCGAACTGATTTCAAAAAGAACTCATAGTCAGCGATGAACTTGTGATTAACATCCTTCAGGGAAATGTCGGCCAGTTTCCTGTGCTGGAGAAAGGCTTCGAGTGAAGAAAGAGCCGCCTTGAATCTTTTCAGAGTGCCCGGCGCGTACTCTTTGCCGAGAAGCGCCTTGATCTCCTCGATGTGCTGCTTGTAAACTTCCAGCAGAGTTTTGCTATCATCGGTCTCGATGCCGAGCAAAAAATTTCTGACCTTTTTCGCGGTGATCTCTTCGCCTATCGTCAGCAATTCACGGTGCGCTTCAAACACTTTCATTTGAAGCACGTCCAAATAATTGTTGAGCTGCCGTGTTTCTTCTTTCTTTGACTTGACTAGTCTACCGGCTTTACTGTCCCATTTTTCCGGGTCAGCTTTTCGCTGCGTTGCAAATTCAAAACGCTCTCCTTCAATTGTCACCCGCATGTAGATTGGTGCGGGTCCACTCTCGTAATTCGCCCTTGTTCTCAGCAGGAAAAGGACTTTCATTGTCTTGTTCATCAAATAGAAATTTTAGTGGTGAATAAATTTCCTTTGATGCCTTTGTACTATCAAGATGTTCATTTACTGAACTACTTGATTCTGAACTCCTTCGGTGACTATTCGGGAGCTTTTCGGACCGAGAATTTTTCAACTCCCGAATTGCTCACTCGACATTTGAGAATTGTCGACTTTTTTGAACTGCGTAAACAACAAAAAAGCCCACAAAAACATGTTTTGTGAGCTTTCGAGTGTTTTGGTTTGTCAACCTGTGATCCCGCTGGGACTCGAACCCAGGACCCATACATTAAAAGTGTATTGCTCTACCAACTGAGCTACGGAATCCTATCTCCCGAAAATATCTTCACCTCCACCGCGCCGGGAACAACAGCAGAAACGCTCAATTAACAGACGCCCTATAAAAATTCAAGGCTCGGCTGAGCCTCGGCTGGTGAACTGTGCTTCTCCTGAACTCCCGCCGCGGGCGACAAATCAGAAACTTGCCTCATTCCACCCCTTTTCCGTAATTGAGGCCACAAAGGTAACAGGATATGAAAATAATGCAAAGGGGCTGTTTAAAAATTGTCGGACTCATCATCTCCCTCTCCTGCACTTTATTCACCCCCGCAGCAGCGCAAACCTCAGGCTTCCGTCTCCAAACCGCCGATTCACTCTTCCAAGCGAAACGCTACACCCAATCCCTCGAACACTACGAAGAAATCCTGCGCCAGCACCAGTACACACCGGCTATGCTCCTCAAGATGGCCTACATCAACGAAGGCCTCAACCAGATGGGCTCCGCCATGTATTACCTGAATCTTTACCACATCGCCACCGGCGACGAGGACGTACTCAAAGAAATCGACGAACTGGCCATAAAATTCAACCTCCACGGATACGAAATCACCGACAGCGACCGCTTCCGGACTTTCTACCACAACTACCGCCTCCCGATTTCGCTGTCCCTCGCGGCCCTCATGATCTTCTTCCTCAGCCTCACGTTCTACATCCGCACCCGCCAGCATAAAAAACCCACCGGCACCGCCATCACGCTCGCGGCAATCTCCCTGCTGCTACTGGTTCACCTTTACTACGGCAACAACCGAATCTCCGCCATCATCGCCGCCAACACCACCTACATCATGGACGGCCCCTCCGCCGGCGCCTCCGTCGTCGACATCGTCAGCGACGGCCACCGCGTACAAGTCCTGGGAAAAAAAGACGTCTGGATGAAGATCAGATGGGATGATCAGGTCGCGTACGTTAAGGAGAACGCTATTCGCCCGGTGAAGTTGTGAGTGGTGAGTAGTGAGTGAGTGCGTCCTCCCCTCTCGTGCTCAACCGAATTTGCCATGGGCACCACCTGCGCTTCAGCGCTGGAATCCCTTTGCGGTCCCCTGTGATGAATCATCAAATCATGCAACAATCAGCAGACGCACAAACTGTGGTAATAAAGAGGTATTCTGTATTTAATAGCGTGCTTTGCGAGCCCTGCCTGCCGGCGCGCGGGGCTGAGCCTCGGCAGGCAGGCCTGCGTGAGATCATTCCGCGTGAGAGGAACACGTCTCCACTCTTTGGGGGTCCTTCGCCCTTGCCCTCCTGCAATCCTACGCACGGCTCAGGATGACGGTTTGGAAGGGGGAATTCCTTTGCGGTCCCTAGTGATGAACTATCAAGATCAACACAACAATCAGCAGACGCACGAACTGTGGGTGACATAGAGGTATTCTGCATTTAATAGCGTGCTTTGCGAGCCCTGCCTGCCGGCGCGCGGGGCTGAGCCTCGGCAGGCAGGCCTGCGTGAATTATTCCGCGTGAGAGGAACACGTCTCCGCTCTTTGGGGCTCCTTCGCCCTTTGCCCTCCGCAATGCAACCCACGGCTCAGGATGACGGTTTGGAAGGGGGAATTCCTTTGCGGTCTCCTGTGAAGAACTATCAAGATCACGCAACAATCACAAGGCGCACGTACTGTGGTTATAAGGGGTATTCTGTATTTAATAGCGCGCTTTGCGAGCCCTGCCTGCCGGCGCGCAGGGCTGAGCCTCGGCAGGCAGGCCTGCGTGAATTATTCCGCGTGAAAGGAACACGTCTCCGCTCTTTGGGGGTCCTTCGCCTTTGCCCTCCTGCAATCCAACGCGCGGCTCAGGATGACGGTTTGAAAGGGGGAATTCCTTTGCGGTCTCCTGTGAAGAACTATCAAGATCACGCAACAATCA
>JBIQIY010000044.1:10921-29194 GCA_044507775.1 Flammeovirgaceae bacterium
CACGGCTCAGGATGACGGTTTGGAAGGGGGAATTCCTTTGCGGTCTCCTGTGAAGAACTATCAAGATCACGCAACAATCAGCAGACGCACGAACATTGGTAACGAAGCGGTATTCTGCATTAATAGCGAGCTTTGCGAGCCCTGCCTGCCGGCGCGCGGGGCTGAGCCTCGGCAGGCAGGCCTGCGTGAATTATTCCGCGTGAGAGGAACACGTCTCCGCTCTTTGGGGCTCCTTCGCCCTTTGCCCTCCGCAATGCAACCCACGGCTCAGGATGACGGTTTGGAAGGGGGAATTCCTTTGCGGTCTCCTGTGAAGAACTATCAAGACTACGCAACAATCAGAAGACGCACGAACTGTGGCGACATAGAGGTATTTTTGCATTTACAGCGAGCTTGGCGAGCCCTGCCTGCCGGCGCGCAGGGCTGAGCCTCGGCAGGCAGGTTTGCGTGAATTATTCCGCGTGAGAGGAACACGTCTCCGCTATTGGGGGTCCTTCGCCCTTGCCCTCCCGCAATCCTACGCACGGCTCAGGATGACGTTTGAAAGGGGGACCCTTTGCGTGAAATTAATCCGCGCGAACGTGAGACGTGAGTCATCGCCCGAGTCGTTAATCGAGCACGCCATGCCCTAGTTCCTGACAGTCACACTCCCCTTAAACTCCTTATCGGAAAAAGTCAGCGTATAAAAATAAACCCCCGCCGCATCCGCCTCGGGATACCAGCGGAAATCGCGATGCGCACTTTGAAAAACGGACTTACCCCAACGATTGTAAATCGTAATGCCCACAAAATGACCCAGGCAGTTGTCCTTCGGTAAAATATCTTCCAACTCGCCGGTAGTGGCATCCTTCAGCCTGACCATCGCGAAAAACTCATTCCGCAGCTCGGGATCATGATCCGGCGATACAAAGTTCGGCGGCAAAAACTCCTTCACTTCGTTCTCATAATCGCGGATGGTAAACTCAACGGCCACGGTATCAGCCTTCACGTTCTGGCAACGGTCGTCGTAACTGCGGAACGTCACGGTGTAATTATTTTCATATACGCCATTCTCGAAGATGGAACAATCCGGATTCCAGACAAAAGTAGTCTGCGCGCTACCCTGCCCTTCTGCCGGCTCAAAAATATACCCGGAAGGCTCGACGTTGCCCTCGGCGCCAACCATCTCAATGACGATGTGGTCGACAGGAGAGACATCGGGATCGGAACTACTCAGCCCCAGTGATATTTGCTGGCCCACGTAAAGGGTTTGCTGGTTATTCTCGAACGGGAGATCGGGATTGGTCGACGCTACGGTCAACAGCGGCGGCTGGTTGCTGGGGGGCTCGGCGTAGACGTCAACGGTGAGGGTATCTGCTTTGTAGATTCTGCACTTGTTGGCATCGTCCACGACAATGAACATCAACCGAAATGTATCTTTCTCGGCCAGGCGCAGCTTGTCGCACAGCAAACTCCAGTCGAACTGTGAGGACACATGCCCGTCGCCCACCGCCGTCGGGAAATTCATTTCGTACCGCCATAGCTCAAAATCGGTTCCCTGTGCCGTAAGCCGCAGGGGATTATTGTCGGCATCGTCGCCGAACACCTGGAACGCAAGGGACTCAAACATTTTTCGCGATATACCGTCTTCTACTTCGTCGGTGGTGAGGTCGGTCGAAATCACAGGGTCCGCATTGCCGGGAAGCTGTACGTTTAGATGAAACACCATCACATCCGGATGACTGAAATTGCACTCGTCTACATCTTCGACTAAGATCTTGACCTGAAACGACGTGCGACCGGTGAAATCATAGATGTCGCAAAACGCATCCCATACCAGCTCCGCCTTGTAAGAGCCATCCACCTGCTCGATCTGGCGGATCTCCATTCCGACATCGGCGAGGTTAAATCCATCCGCCACGACGCCGACGATGAGCGGATCCTGGTCGTCATCGACAGCCTGTATCGGCCACGACTTGGAAGTGCCCTCTATGAGAAATTCAGTGACGTCGGCTGTAGTAAAACGCGCGTTGGCGTTGTCGGGGGGCTCGATGTTCACCGTTATCTTCAAGGTATCGGACAACGGTAGGCTACACGCATCGTCGTACGCGACGATTCCTACCTGGAAGGGCCCCTCAATATATGGACAGCGGTCGAAGCAGATATCAAAGGTCTTTGTGCTGCCGTTAGTCAGTACGGCGGAGCTGATGTCCGGAAGGATTCCGGAAACATCTTTTTTGAAGCCTAACGGGATCGCACGGATGGTGACCTTCTCGGTGAAGTTGTCGAGGTCGCTGGCCGCGTCGCCGTCGGACACCTGCACCTGCACACACCTTTGCGCATCGGTCACGTCGTTGCTGAACGTGACGTTCATAGTGTTGTCAAAGCTGAAGGCGCCATCGGTCATCTTCTTTCCCATGATCTGCGGAGGCACAGCGTGACTGCATTCGTCGACCACAAGCATCTGGAAGTCACGGCGAAGCTCGCCGATCTTTACGCCGTCCCTGAACTCTTCGCAGCGGACTGCAAAGACAAAAAGTCCGTTCAGCGTGGGCGTGACGGTGAGGAAGCCATCCTTGGATATTCGGAGATCCGGCAGTCCACCCAGGACGTTGTTTTCATTGAAAGGAGGACGATACGTGACCACCGGGTAAGGTTGTGGCCGCGGCCGGTAGTCCGGGAGTGGTAAGGCGTCGGAGGTCTTTGTATTCAGCGGCGTAACGATCGAATACACAAGCGAGTCTCCATCGTCGTCGACGCCGGCGAAGTCGACGTAATACGGTCTGCGCGGACAAGCGTAATCATTCAGCGGAGGAAAAAGGCGCGGCGATGAGTTGATGAAGGGCTTGCCGTCCTTGACGACGGGCGGAAATTCCAGGTAAAATGTCTGACCGGCATACCGGCCTCCGGTGAGCGGATCGTCGCTGTAAACGTTCGTGATCTCGTAGTTGCGGCAACACCGCTCCCACGCGAGGTAATATCCCTGTGCGTCGGAAAATTGCTGCGCAGTGAGCGTGATCACTGTTGAATACAGGATGCGTGTTGTGACGATCTCGCCGTGCGAACAGGCGGGTTGCGTGTAGTCCACAGGTGTCTGACCCGTGAGCAGGAGGTGGACGTCCATCATCGCGGCGTTGTCGCGCTTGCGAAAAATACGCGCATCCACACTGGGGTCGCGCGCCTGAGCACTGCCGTTCAGCTCGTCAAAATAGAGGATGAGATTTACCCGATAGCGATTTCCTGAAATGTAAATGATCTCAAATTCTCCGCCTACAATGTGAGATGCTGCAACCGGCAAAGCCCAAAGACACAACAAGACCAGTAAAATCTTTTTCATACCCGCACCAGAATCTAAATATAAGCAATGGCGCCCAGCCGTAAAACCCCCGGGATTGAGTAGTTTTGTGGTTTTTCAACCTCACCCTGGCCCCTCCTAAAAGAGAGGGAGACCGCCTTCGAAGACTGTATGGACTATTCCGGAAAGTTAGCGAGCAAAGGTGGGAAAACTGGGAATTGTGAGATGAGGACTGAAGTTCCGGATGGGACAAATCTCGGTTAAAACTCAATGTAGTAGCTACAATTCAATGTCGTTTACTTAAGCTCCGCTGACTTCTTCTCCTTTAGGAGAGGATTGAGGTGAGGTGAAAAAAAAGGGCTTAAGTAAACGACATTGAACCACTCAATAACCAAACTGATAGTCATTATGCGCAAGGGCGACGTAATAGAAAACATACGAGTAGGAACCATGGCGGCAGAAGGGAAGTGCGTCGCAAAAGTCGACGGCCTGGTGATCTTCCTCGAGGGATGCGCCCCCGGCGACCTTGTCAACGCGCGACTCACGAAAATCAAGAGCAGCTTCCTCGAAGGAAAGGTCACGGATATCATGGAGTACTCTCCCGACCGCGCACAGCCGTTCTGCATTCACTTCGGCCTCTGCGGCGGATGTTCCTGGCAACACATCCACTACGAGACGCAGCTGAAATACAAGCAACAGCAGGTGGTGGACAACCTCGAGCGCATCGGCGGACTTACCCTGCCGGAGATCACGCCGATCTATCCGTCAGCAAAGACGCGCTTTTACCGGAACAAGCTCGACTACACTTTTTCGGCGCAGCGATGGCTCACGTGGGATGAACTTGAAAATGTCAAAGCCGGACAAATGGACGATGAACCCGCCCTCGGCTACCACATTCCGCGGAAGTACGACAAAGTCTTCGATGTAAATCAATGTCACCTTCAGCCGGATCCGTCCAACGCCATCCGGCTCGCGACAAAAGATGAAGCAATCCGCAACAACATTCCCTTCTTCGACCTGCGCAAACAGGTCGGATTTCTCCGCACGATCACGATCCGCACGGCTATCACAGGCGAGGTAATGGTAATCCTGCAGGTCACATACGACAAGATGGAGTGGATAGAGAAAATATTGAAGCGGCTGGAGAATGACTTTCCGCAGATCACGTCGTTTCAGTATGTGATCAACGGAAAAAAGAATGACACGTTCAACGATCTCGATATCATTTGCTGGAAGGGAAACCCGTATATCACTGAGACGATGCCAAGACCGGATGGTTCAGGCGAATTACAATTCCGCGTCGGACCCAAGTCTTTTTATCAGACGAACTCCGAACAGGCTTATCATTTGTACCGTATCGCCGCCGACTTAGCCCGCATTCAAAAGGATGAACTGGTGTACGACCTTTACACCGGTACCGGCACCATCGCGAATTTCGTAGCGGATCAGGCGAAGAAAGTGATTGGGTTGGAGTATGTGGCCGATGCCATCGAGGATGCGAAGACCAACTCGCGCATCAATAATATTGCGAATACCGAGTTCTACGCTGGCGACATGAAGAACCTCCTCAACGAAGAGTTTCTTCAGCAACACGGGCATCCCGATGTAGTGATCACCGATCCTCCCCGCGCCGGCATGCACGAAGATGTCTGTCGCATGTTGTTGCGGGCTTCGCCCGGCCGTATTGTATACGTCAGCTGCAATGCTGCTACGCAGGCGCGGGATTTAAAACTGCTCAGCGAGCAATATCGGCTCGTCGCCGTTCAGCCGGTTGATATGTTTCCGCATACGGTGCATGTGGAAAATGTAGCGCTGATCACGAAGATAGCCGGCTAAGCCGGCCGCACAGTCCCAAATAAAAAAGGCAGCAAAGCTGCCTTTTTTATCGTACCGAATGGGACCTGCCTCCCACCGCTTAACCCCTCGCACCGGCAGGCAGGCTCGAACCATGTCTTGCGACACACGCCCCTTAAACGTGCGTGTCGGATCTGTTGGTCTTGCGCGACGGCAGGCAGTTCGGGCGTTAATACCTAAGCCCTCTTAGAAATTCCTTACCCGTTCCTGATTTCAGGTACTTTTCTTTCTTCCGTGCTTCCGCCCGGCTCGCGTAGCTATTCGACCAAATTAGAATGAATGGTGCATATGGCCTGGTAGTACGATTATGGCCATTAGCATGTTGGGATAGGCGTCGCTCAAGGTTATCAGTCAAGCCGACGTAAATGTAGTTATGCGTCAGGCTCCGAATGGCGTAGACGTAAAACATTAGAGGGTCTTAAAAAAGTACCGAAGGAGGGACTCGAACCCTCATGTCTTGCGACACACGCCCCTGAAACGTGCGTGTCTACCAATTCCACCACTTCGGTAAAAAACTTAACATTCAACACCGTGCGTGTCTACCAACCTGCCTGCCGGCGGGCGGCATTAACCTAGCAGGCAGGCCTGCCTGCCGGAGCTAAAACTTGCGCGCCGGCAGGCAGGTTCCACCACTTCGGTATTAAAGCGCGAAGCGCTTTTAAAATGGTGCCCAGGACAGGACTCGAACCTGCACACCGGTTAGGGCACTACCACCTCAAAGTAGCATGTCTACCAATTTCACCACCTGGGCATATGAAAAACTCTTGCAAAAGCAGACCACCCGTCTACCCTGTGAACTGTTTTTCAATGGGCGACAAATGTAAAAAGCTTTGTCAATTATAACAACAGCCGGGCCGTCGTTAAAACGAATTCATTTGAAATCAAAACGGAATTTTGGAGCGGGAGCACCACCCCGATTGTCCTGCGGACAATCGGCCCTCCTCGGGGAGGAGGGCACCTCTGTACCTGAACAGATTTTCAGGCATTGTCAGAAGACCTCATCTTGCAGGCTTCCTGGCTGGAAAGACGGTTTAGCCGGTCAATGCTCCAGAATAAGAGGGTAAAAAAGAATATCAGGGCGGTAAATACAAAAATCATAGGCAGCGTGTTTTGGGCTGAATTCAAAGGTCGATAAAGCCGCTTTGATTATCCTGCCAGAGATTAGGGGTGGGTTACCAAGGTAAGATTCCGGCCATTTTTGAACGATTTTAGGCAGTATCCTCTTTGTATAATTTAATCGGGAATAATTTTCGCTTACGTCTATATTGCAAAAAACTTCTAAATCAGATTTTATGAACAAAAGAGGCCCTGGTTTCGTCCTGACCTTACTTCTATCCCTGTTCCTCCTACCCTCTTTTGCCTTCCAGGCGGAGCAGGGCAGCCAGGATACCACAGTTGTTAAAGAAATACCGTCCGATTGGTTCCTGAAAGACCCCGAAACTGACAGCGTACAAGGCGTCAGCGCAGACCGCGCCTACGCAACACTTTTAAAAGGAAAGCCCTCCCGCCCGGTAGTGGTGGCCGTGATCGACTCGGGTGTCGATATCGAACACGAGGACCTGAAAGATAATCTTTGGGTCAACGAAGGAGAAATCGCCGGAAATGGCGTGGACGATGACAAGAACGGATATATCGACGACGTCCACGGATGGAACTTCATCGGTGGCAAAGAGGGGAACGTCGATGCCGACACGTACGAAGTGACTCGCGAATACGCCCGCCTGAAACCGAAGTACGAAAACATGGAAGAAAAACAGGTCAGCAAAAAGAATCGTGCTGAATACGAGTACTGGAAAGAGGTTAAAGCGAAGTACGAACGCGACTCCAAATTCAGCCGCGAGCAGTACGACCAGTACCTCCAGCAATACCAGTTGTACACCAATGCGTTCATGACCATTCACTATTGCGACAGCCTGCTGCAGCAAACCCTCGGCGAGCCGGTGACGAAGTCGTCACTCGCCAGCGTCAACGCGACGAACGATACTATTGAGTTTGCAAAGCAAACGCTTTCGCGGATCCTGGAGAGCGTCGATGGAGACATCGAGGTGAGCGTTTTCCTGGAGGAACTCGCAGGCTACATCGACCAACTGCAGGAAGGCGTTGAACACTACGAAACCGCGGTCGAGTATGGATACAATACGGAATTCAACTCACGGGCGATCGTAGGCGATAACCCGGACGATCTCACGGAAAAATTCTACGGTAACAACGACGTCGAAGGTCCGGATGCAAGACACGGCACGCACGTCGCGGGTATAATCGCAGCCAATCGCGACAATGATATTGGAGTAAAAGGTATTGCCGACAATGTTAAGATCATGTCCGTTCGCGCGGTCCCCAATGGCGACGAGCGCGACAAGGATGTGGCTAACGCAATCCGCTATGCGGCCGACAACGGCGCGAACATCATCAACATGAGCTTCGGCAAAAGCTTCTCGCCACACAAGGACCTTGTCGACAAGGCAGTCAAATACGCGGAATCGAAAGGTGTGTTGTTGATCCACGCTGCCGGCAATGACGGCGATGACCTCGACCACGAATCAAACTATCCCAACAAATCGTACAGTTCCGGCGGACAGGCGAAGTCCTGGCTTGAGATCGGTGCGTCATCGTGGGGAGCAGATGAAAATATGGTCGGATCATTTTCCAACTACGGAAAAAAATCGGTGGACCTCTTCGCGCCGGGTGTCCAGATCTATTCTACAACACCCAACGACACCTACGAAAGTCTCCAGGGCACCAGCATGGCAGCTCCCGCCACAAGCGGCGTAGCGGCGATCATCATGTCGTACTTCCCGGAACTCACGGCAGAGCAGGTAAGAGAGATCCTCAGACAGTCCACCCGGAAATTCGGCGGGCTGAAGGTCACAAAACCCGGCAGCAAAGACCCGGTTCCCTTTGAACAACTCAGCAGCTCCGGCGGCATGGTCAATGCCTATGAAGCAGTGAAGCTGGCCATGACGTATGGAAAGGATTCGGGGAAGAGAAAGCGTTAGCCCTCCCATATATCCGTCATCCTGAGCCGCGGGGGAGGTTTGTGCTCCTCTCTCTTAACCCGTCATCCTGAGCCGCGGGGGAGGTTTGTGCTCCTCTCTCTTAACCCGTCATCCTGAGCCGAGCGATGGGTTTGAGCAATGGAAGCGGCGAAGGATCTCCCAACGCAGCGCTGCATTTGTAATGTAGTTCCACGTTTGGAGATCCTTCGCTCTATTCATCACGCAAACCCATCGCTCAGCTCAGGATGACGGGTTAGGAAGAGAGCGAATTCCAAATCAACCCATACACATCCGTCGCATTCAGCTGTTTTTTGATAACATTATCGCCAATAAATACGGGGTGAAATTCCTTCGCTGTGCCGATTCGGCCATGGGAGCCTTTCACTAACGTGGGGTCTAGTGGAATTACGTCCATTACATATCGGAAGCCGGCTTTCTTGCGCAACAGTTTGTATCCGGCGCGCAATTTCGAGGACATAAACATTTCGACGGGATCGTATCCAGGCTTTTTGTGGATGTCTACGGCGCGCGCGTAGTCAGGAGCTTTCGCGTCGTCAAGCCAGAAATAATAAGTGAACCAGCTATTAGCGTCTGCCATCAACACGAGGTCACCTGCGCGTTCGTGATCAATGCCATAGCGTTTCTGCGCGGCGCGATCCAGAACCAGCTCCACTCCCGGAATCTTTTCCACGATGTCGCGCACTTTATTTTCGACGCTGCGATCATTGATATAGATATGCGCGACCTGGTGATCCGCAACAGCGAATGCCTTTGAAGCGCCCGCATCGAGCAACTCAAGGCCCCTTTCAATTCGCACGGCGAGCAGGTTTTGCTCACGCAAGATCCGGTTGATCGACACGGGGTTGCTGACGTTTGTGATTCCATACTCCGAAAGGAGAATGATACGCGCATTCCGCGACGAGTAATGAGTGACTAGCTGTTCCACGACACGGTCGATCTCTTTCAGCTCGGCGGATATCCTTGAAAAATCTTGTCCAAATTTTTGAAGACAGTAATCGAGATGGGGAAGATAGACGAGTGTCAGGGTCGGGTCGTACTTCTTGTCGGTGTAGACAGACGCATCCGCGATCCACTGGGTAGACTTGATGTTTGCGCCGGGTCCCCAGAACTGAAAAAGTGGAAACTGACCGAGCTCGCGCTGCAGTTCATCGCGAAGACTGGCCGGCGAAGAATAGCAATCCGGCATCTTGCGACCGTCGGCAAGGTAGTTGGGACGTGGCGTTACAGAATAATCCGCTGACGAGTACATGTTGTACCACCAGAACATATTGGCGACGGTGAAAGTAGGGTCCTCCCTCTTTGCCCGATCCCAAATCTTCTCCGAAAGGACGAGCTTGTTCGACTGCTTCCAGAACTTTACTTCGCAATCCATGCGATCATACCATCCGTTGCCAACAATGCCGTGTTCATCCGGCAGCTTCCCTGTAACGTATGTGGATTGAACGGATGTCGTCACCGCCGGCAACATGGGATTGATCGTCGTGATCCTTCCCTCTGAAAAATTTTTGATGAAGGGCGTATGCTCACCGATGAGCGATGAAGAAAGTCCGACAATATCAATTACAACCGTTTTATTCATTTCATTTCTTCAACTGCACACTCTCTATACCAGCTTCGCCTTTACCCACTCCAATTCGCGGCCAATGGAGTCCTTCAAAGGCAGTCGCATTTCTTTTGGCAACACCTCCCACGTGTAGGTTTCAACTTCGAGAAAATCGCTGAACGGCTTTTCTCTTTGAAGTTGCAGTACTTTGACGATATCCGATTGTGTCGATTGCAGCGCTCCGTAATCCTCACTGAATAATGGCACGTGAAAATGGGAACGCCACTCACGTGTTCGGGGGTCGTTTGCGTCGGCAAGCGCTTCGGGAAGATCGGGGTACCGTCTCAGCGAACCGTTTTCCTGGCGCGCAACTACCTGGTGCAGGTATGTCGACTCATTGAATTGCCGGAATGCGTCTACTGTCTTTCCACGGTCAATCGGGTTGGGCGCAATGTCTGCTTTCAGCGCGGCGCTGATCTGAATGCGTCCGACCTTGATGTGCTGCAACTCGAGTTCTTTTAAGATCGCCGCGTGGTCTTCATAGCCTACCGCGAAATGACAGATGTCGTAACAGATCCGGACGTGCTCGCGGATCGCATCCGTCGCGCGGCGTTCATCCAGGCCAAGATATTTTCCGAGATAGCTCTTTCCGTGCGGAATCAACTGATGCAGATACCAGGAAATAAATTCCGGTCCGTTTCCGATAAGACCATCGGGCTCGGGTTCCATATCCAGATGCAGTACCTGGCCAGTAGATTCGCGAATAGCGATGAGATCCTGAACAACCTTGAGAACATTTTCAGTTGCCGTGTCAAAAGCCTGCTGACGCTCTTCCTTGACAGCGCTGTGCCAGTACTTGTACGACAGTGGCGAGGTTGACACTCCTCCTTCCATGCCCTTGGGCAGTAAAGAGGAAAGGATATTGAACAACTGGATGGTATATAAGACGCGATCCTGCGTCGTCCAGTCTGGAGCGTGAACCTTGTCTTTCACTTTCGTGTGATGGAATCCCCCGTAAGGGAAACCATTAATCACGAAAACGTAACATTGCGATTCCTTCAGCCATGCCTTGAACTCGCTTAAATTTTCCTCCCGCGCAAGCTCGAGACTTGCGAGATGAGAAAGACGAAGGCCGATACCAAAAGGCTTATCCGGCGATACCTGCGCTTTAACGTGAGGGATATTGGTCCTGAGTGCCTGGAAGTGATCCTTCCAGCTTTCACCGGCGTGGATGTTCGTGCAATACGTCAGATGTCCGAAGGGCGTTTGCATAGCAGGTATTTATGCTTGAGCCAGGCTGTAATCTTTGATCCATTCGCTGGCCTGGCGAACCAGCGCAGGATCCATCTCGTGTACTTCTTCTCCCTTTCCGATGTCGCGCAGCAGCATGATGGTAAGGCGCCCACCGAGGTGCTCGCGGAATTCGTTCAATCCGTCGAGCAGAGGACTCTTCGAATCCGTCACCTCCAGCATCGGATCCGTCAACGGAAGTCCTAGTGTTTTGATCACCTGCAGCACGCGCCTCACTGACGATTCCGCCAGCCTTCCCGAAAGGAAAGAATATGCGGTGTCCAGGGCGATCCCGATGGATACAGCCTCGCCGTGGCGGATGGTGAAATCACTAAGTTGCTCCAGCTTATGCGCGCTCCAGTGGCCGAAGTCCAGCGGACGCGATGAGCCCGACTCAAAAGGATCCGCTCCCGCGATGTGTTGCAGATGCAACTCCGCGCAACGCCTGATCTGGTATTGCATGGCATTCATATCGCGGGCCGCCATCTTCGATGCGTTCGCTTCAATCCAGTCGAAGAATGTGGCGTCTTTTATGAGTGCCACTTTGATCGCTTCGGAAATGCCGGATCTCCATTCTGCATCATCGAGTGTCGTGAGAAAATGATTGTCATTGAAAACCGCAACCGGCGGAGCGAAGGTGCCCAGGAAATTCTTCTTGTTGAAATAGTTTATACCGTTCTTAACACCAACTCCTGAATCGTTCTGGGATAGCACAGTGGTGGGAATCCGGATGTGTCGGATTCCTCTGTGCGATACCGCGGCCGCATACCCCGCAACATCGAGAACCGAGCCTCCACCGATCGCAATAAGATAAGAATGCCGGTCGATGCCGTGCTGGTGAACGGCTTCGACGATCTTGTCGAAATACTCTACACTGTTCTTTGTAACCTCTCCACCAGGGAGGACGATCATCTCCTCAACCAGGCGGACATCCGGTTCCCCGGACATGTATTTCTTTATTTGCTGCACCAAAGCCGGATGTTGCAGCAGCAACCCGTTATCGATCACAAATAATAGTTTTCGGGTAACGCCCGGGTTCTTTGTTTCTCGCAGGAAGGAGCGAAAAACATCATTTCCTCCATCAAATAAATGCGTGGTAAAAAAAACCTTGTATTCGAACCGGATATCGAAAGCTTGCCGTAAAAAGTCCATTTTCTTAATACTCAACACAATTAGGGACAAAATTATTCAGATTCAAATGCCGGTTGTCATGATCCGCGGGTTATTTTATTACCGGCGAGAATCCAATGCAGGACGCTCAGGTCACCGCAAATACTTTTGCAAGTACTATGGAAAGCGGAAGCAACAGGACAATCACGAATGCGAGCAACAAAGCTCCAAAGGCAGACGCCCATGCGGCGTTCATGAGGATTAATGCCAGCACTCCCGCTTTCACTGCGCGGCCAATCAATCGGCCTTCTTCCGGTTTCCGGATTGCGTTCTTCAGAGGAAGGAATACCATCAACGCCCACATCACAACAAAGAACAACGTGATGATGAACTCATCACTCTGCAGGGAGATCGCCAGAACACTGGCCATAGCAAGCGCGTACAAAACCACGGCCAGCCAGAGGGTGGCCTTTCTTCCACCGTGGACTTCTCCGCGGCTGATCATGGTGATCGCAGCTATGTAGAGTATCGGAACAAGCGCCAGGAACCAGTATTCCCGCACCTCTGAGACAATGATACTAACGCCGAGCAAGAGATTCAGTCCGCGGCAAAGCCCCATGTTGAGCGGTCCCAGGAAGTCGTGATGTTTTCCCCACCGGTCGTAAACAAGTGCAGCCACGGCGATCGCGAGGGCAAGTGCCCCGGAGAGAGGGAATACCCGGAAACCGGAAAAGACTCCGGCGAGCAGTAGACCCAGACCAAGGGCGGCCGCCGCTGATTTCGATATTAACCCGCTGGGTATTGGACGTTCGGGGCGCTCCCGGGCGTCGAGTTCCGCATCGAAAACGTCGTTCATCACGACGCCGCCACCGTATAGCCCGATCGTCGACAGGATAAGCCAACCTACAGGCGCATAGTCAAAAGGTTGATGGAGGAAGAATCCGGAGATGGCAATTCCCGCAAGGATATCGGAGACCGCCGTTACGATATTCGCCGGCCGCGTCAGACGAAGAAATCCCAGTAATTTTTTCACGCAGTGTTACCGGATGATCAGCGAATCCTTTTCGATACGGGGTGCCTGTCCGCCGCGCAAAACCGTGTTGCCCGCGTACTTCTGGCTTTGATCGATATTCTTAACGGCAGCAAAATCCGCTTCGTTGATTTGCCCGCTTTGCGCGAAAGCGGTGATCGCATTCTGATAGGTGACCATGCGGATCGTCTCCTCGGAAATTCCCTTTTGCTTCATCAGCGCTGCCGTCTTGGGGACGGCGAGCGGGTCGCTGATTCCCCAGTCTGCGGCGGAATTGATCATGATTCGCTCATGCCCGTACTGCTTCACGACTTCGACCATTCGTTCATTGCCCATCTTCGTGAATGGATAGATGGTGAAGGCTGCCCAAAATCCGCGATCGAGAACTTCCTTTACGGTCTCTTCATTGTTGTGGTCGACAATAACCATATAGGGATTGAGCCCCTGTTCGATTGCTATGTCCATACTGCGTTGCGTTCCGCGTTTCTTGTCGCGGTGTGGAGTATGGATCTGCACGGGCAGCGAGGCTTCCTTTGCAAGATCGAGCTGAAGCCTGTAATATTTTTCTTCCGCGGGTGTCTGGTCGTCGAAGCCGATCTCCCCAACTCCGACCACACCTTCCTTGTAGATAAAAAGCGGAAGGATCTCCATGACTTGTTCGGCAAGAGCTTCATTGTTTGCCTCGCGGGAATTAAGTCCGATAGTACAGTAGTGCTTGATGCCGAACTGCGACGAACGAAACCGCTCCCAACCGATGAGGCTGCTGTAATAATCGCGAAACGTGGCCACGCCTGTGCGGGGTTGCCCCAACCAGAACGCCGGCTCGATAAGCGCAACCACTCCGGCATCCGCCATTGCCTGGTAATCGTCCGTCGTCCTCGAAGTCATGTGCACATGCGGATCGAAGAATTTCATGCCCTTGATACTGTCCATATACTTCGACAGCGGCACGCCAGGCTCAATATCTCTTTCGGTTAAATCGTGACTGCAACACATAATGATATCTTGTAAATTGACTAAATAATCCCTCTGTAATCGCCGCTCTTAGTGCGGCACCTTTGACATTTGTCCGGCGATAACCTGCCAGCTGATCCTTCCGTTCGCAACATCGCTTTTCAATTCGGGATGTTCTTCCAGCAATTGCTTCGCCGGTCCAAAAGAACTTTCGTGGCACACAAGGGCCGCCGCCTCCCTGTCCAGTTCATCGCTCGATGCAAACAACCGCTGAATATCCGCGATATTTTCTTCATCGAGGAAAGGCGCTACGCACGTCCACAAGAGAGGGTTCACTTCGCGATGTGCCGCCCAGCGCTCGTGCGCATAGTCCGACAGGGACTTCGCCAGATTTTTGTTCGCCCTTTCCCGAAGGCCGATGATTTTCAGCACGGGCTTGTCAGTGAAGATCGCTTTCAGCACGAGCTGATTCCACGCAAGTTCGTCCAGGTTTTCGGAAGGATAAGGATTGTCGCAGATTACTGCTTCCAGCACCTGGCCGATATTGTTGCGGATCCCTTCGGCGCAACGCTTCTTCCACGACTCCGGGTAGGCCAACACTGGAAGCGCAGAATACAACGCCACCAGCTCACTCATCTCCGCACTGAGAAAAAGATTCTCGATAGCTGCCGTGTATTGATCCTGCTTATCGCTATTGACCTGCATTAGTAGCCAGACGCGAGCCAGGCGGTCGGTGGTCCATCCAGTCAGGCTAAGACCTTTTCGCACTGCTCCCACCTGCGATTTCAAATCGGCAGGTATTTCGACAATATTCTTTGCTGTTTTCCGGGGCATCGCCACGAAAGCGATATTAAACTTCTGAGTTCCTCCGTTTTTCGAAGCTGATTCTCCTTCACTTTCCAGCCATTTGAAAGCGTCCTCGGAAAGATTCTTTCGCAGGATGGTCGTCAGCAGATTATTCAGGCGGTCAAAATCGTATGCAAACTTCATGGCTCACGTTTCAGGGTCACAAGCAATCGGAATTCACCTTAATCTCAAGGGAAAAGAGGGCGCAAAACAAGTTCTATTCCGAGGCTGAAAGTTAACATTATTAATGTTACCCCCTGAATTCGCCGGCGCACATTCCGTCTCCCTTAGAGAAGGGACACATCTTTCGCGAGGAATATGAGGGGTGCTATCCACAAATGCAACAAATATTTGATCATCCGTGTTTCAAGCATAGATCAATAGCCTCCAGCATAGATCAATAGCCTCCAGTTTTAGCTGGAGGAGGACAAATTCTAAAGAATCGTCCGGGAAAGGGTAAAACCCAGCCAGACGGCCGCGAGTCCGGCAATAATGGAGGCGAAGATGTAAAGCAGGGCGGCGCCGGCCACTTTCTGCTGAAAGAGGGTGACGTTTTCAACGGCAAAAGCGGAAAAAGTAGTGAAGCCACCGCAAAATCCGGTTCCGAGGAAAATCCTCCAGTGGTCGGAAGTGTCACCCGTCTTTCTCGCAAGCCACCCCAGGATAAAGCCCAGGGCAAACGACCCGGCGACATTTACCACAAGGGTACCATAAGGAAGAACGGAGTTGAGCTTTCGGTCTACCGAAACCACGGTAACGTAGCGGGCTATGCTTCCGATGAATCCGCCTGCGCCGGCGAGTATAACGTGCGTTAGATTCATGCAGGTAACTGGTTCAGCGTGCAGGGTTGAGTAAGAGCCGAGAATGGGAGTTGAACCCACGACCTGCTGATTACGAATCAGCTGCTCTACCTCTGAGCTATCTCGGCGGATTTTTGAACGCGACAACGGTCCGGCGGTAAATATAGGGATTACGCCCAAAGTCGCATAGAGCAGGTGGCAAACGATGAGACTTTTTCGGCTGGCCTTTGTAGGACGATAATGGCAACGGTGAAATTCGAATCAATGATAATAATCTTGTTACAATCTTTATAAATTGTCGCTCCACTATGATCTCCAAGAAGTGTAAATACGCCATCCACGCACTCGTCCACATGGGAAAGGAACCGCATGAGAAATTTCTCATCAAGGATGTTTCCGATGCTTGCCGTATTCCCAAGAAATTCCTGGAGGCGATCCTGCTGGACCTCAAAAGGGCGGGAATCCTCGGCAGCAAACAGGGCAAGGGTGGCGGTTATTTCATGCGGCGCGACCCGGCCGAGGTGAACCTGGCGGAAGTTGTGCGCCTATTCGACGGCGCGATTGCAGCCGTTCCCTGCGCCACCTACAAGTTTTACGAATCGTGCGACGAATGCGAGGATGAAGAAACTTGCACCGTTCGCGATGCTTTCCTTCAGGTTCGAAACGCCACCGTGGAGCTCATGAAAGGAAATACACTTGCCGACATGATCAAAAAAGAAGCAAAGCTGAAGTCCCGCAAACGAAACCGGTAGGCAGTTCGCCAAAAAAAAGCCGGGTGCAAAAAAATTGCCGCTTCAGTCCGTGGACAAAAAAAACTAATTTCACAGCGCTTCGGTTATTTGAAAGTACATTATTGTTCAACCATAAATTCTAAACACCATGTCAATCCGATTAGGGGATGTCGCTCCCGATTTTACCGCAGAAACCACCGCAGGGACCATTAAATTCCACGAATGGCTCGGCGACGGCTGGGGTATCTTGTTTTCGCACCCTGCTGATTTTACGCCAGTTTGTACCACTGAACTCGGTTCTATGTCCAGGCTTGAGCCGGAATTCAAGAAGCGGAATGTCAAGATCCTGGCGATTAGCGCAGACCCCCTGGATTCGCATAAGAAGTGGATCAACGATATCAACGAGACACAGAATACCAACGTAGCCTATCCTCTGATAGCCGACCCTGAATTCAAAGTGGCTAACCTTTACGGGATGATTCACCCGAACGTCACGGACAAGTTCACGGTGCGCTCTGTTTTCGTCATTGGTCCTGACAAGAAAGTTAAGCTGACGCTGACTTACCCCGCGTCTACCGGAAGGAATTTCAATGAGATCCTCCGCGTAGTTGACAGCCTGCAGCTCACGGCTAACCACAGCGTGGCAACTCCGGCTGACTGGAACCACGGCGAAGATGTGATCATTTCCTCCGCTATCAAGGATGAGGATCTTGAAGCCAGATTCCCCAAAGGACACAAGAAAATCAAGCCTTATCTGAGAACCACACCTCAGCCAAATATCTAAAAGAGCTGATCGGTAAGGGCAGGATTTATTACCTGCCCTTATTTTTTTGCCGTCTATGGCCCCTATGTAATAAATCGTCGAAATTTACAGCAATAAGGCTCAACCCTGCTTCCTCGCTTTCGTATAAACCGCATGTATCCCAGCCCTGGCGGTAAGGGCACATTCCAGTTATGGAGAATCACATACAATTGACTTCCAGTATTAATTCCAACGCCTACATCCGGGCATTTCAGGTTGCCCAGCTCAACTTTTATCTCTTCAGCCAGGAAGAAAAAATGAGTCAGAAGCGATTGAAGATGAAAGGCGCGCGGGCAAAGGCCCACGAACCCCGATAGTCCCCCGTCGCTGGCGGAGAAAAATCCCGGTTGTATTCAGGAAGCCGTCCATTATCTTTAGACGGTTTAATACTTTGCCATGCACATACGCACCGCCGCGCCCGAAGACCTTTCCCGCATCAAACGATTGTACCAGGTAGTAGCCAGCATACCGGGTGGCCTGGCCCGCACAGATGACGAGATAACGGACGAGTACGTGCGAAACTTCCTGGAGAAGAGCATTGATTCCGGATTTATACTTGTGGCAGAGCACCCCAGCGACGAGGATATCCTCATCGGTGAGATGCATGCCTACAGTCCGGGTCCGGCAGTCTTCAAGCACGTGCTTTCGGATCTGACCGCAGCGGTGCATCCCGACTTCCGGGGACAAAAGATCGGGCGCACGATGTTCACCATCTTCCTGGAAGAGATTGGCCTTAACCGCCCCGATATTGGCCGCGTGGAGTTGATTGCGCGTGAAAGCAATATCCGGGCAATCAACTTTTACAAATCGTTCGGGTTCCTCATCGACGGCCGGCTGGAAATGCGGATACGAACTCCGAAGGGAAACTATGAGGCAGATATTCCCATGTCCTGGCGAAATCCAAACTTTGAGTTTTAGAACAGTTCAAGTCTTTCCGGCGCGGTTCCCTCTCCCCGACCCTCTCCTGAAGGAGAGGGCGAATGCCTTACGAAGGAGTTTCGGGTTTACTTGAAAGACTCGGC
>JBIQIY010000057.1:0-3824 GCA_044507775.1 Flammeovirgaceae bacterium
GGTATAAGGTATAAGGGTCTCCCTCCTCTACCCCAATACCCCCTATGCCCCTATGCCCCTATATCCCTATTTCCCCTATTTCCCTATATCCCAGATGGTGTTGAATTTCAAGAAAAATTCAACACATTCGGTGATGAGCACAGATTCGATTGTGGATTCTCCTACTTCCTCAAGGCCCCGGCTTGGCTTCTGGCAGATCTGGAATATGGGGTTCGGATTTCTGGGCATCCAGTTCGGGTTTGCCCTTCAAAACGCCAATACGAGCCGGATATTCGAGACGTTGGGTGCCGATCCGTCGAACCTTGCGCTTTATTGGCTTGCCGCGCCGATCACCGGATTGATTGTCCAGCCCGTTATCGGCTACTACAGCGATCGCACCTGGCATCCCAAGTGGGGACGGCGCAGACCTTATTTTGCAGTAGGAGCCATCCTTGCCTCCCTGTCCCTTCTTCTTATGCCGAACTCTTCCGCCTTGTGGATGGCGGTTGGCGTTCTATGGATCATGGACGCGTCTATCAACGTGAGCATGGAACCATTCCGCGCGTTTGTAGGTGACAAGTTGCCGCCTTCACAACGGACCGCGGGATTTGCCTTCCAGAGTTTTTTTATCGGGACCGGCGCGATCGTCGCATCCTTCCTGCCGTGGATCTTTACGAACTGGTTCGGCATTTCGAACAGCGCGGACCCAGGGGTGATTCCTGATTCAGTTCGCTATTCATTTTACATAGGAGCGGCTGCGTTGTGCTTCACCGTGCTATGGACAGTGTTCTCCACTTCCGAATACCCACCGGAAAGAACAGAAAGCTCGGAGCAACGCTCTCCACTGAAAGGAATACCGGATGCTGTTGTTTTCAAAAATAAGTTTCTTTTCCTGGGCTCCTCGCTGATTGTCACCTGCATGATCTGGTCCGCGCTAGTCTATGCGAATACGTGGGACAAGGAACTCTACGTCCTGGGTTTTGCCCTTGCCATTTTTGGAATTGCATTTCTGATGTCCTGGTTCTACCTCTTTCAAGAGCGCGCCGATGCCGGGATCGTTCATGTGACGCACGATTTCACTACCATGCCGCGAACGATGTTACAACTCGCGTTCGTGCAGTTTTTTTCATGGTTCGCGCTTTTCTCCATGTGGATATATACAACCCCCGCGGTGACGAGTCATATCTTTCACACGAGCGATCCGACATCGGCGGCATACAATGACGGGGCCAACCTCGTCGGGAATCTTTTCGGGGGTTACAATGGCATCGCTGCCCTCGCGGCATTCATCCTGCCTGTCATTGCCCGATGGACGAGCCGAAGAATGACCCATTTGTTTGCGCTCCTGTGCGGCGGTGCGGGGTTGATTTCCATTTACTATATCCAGGATCCCGTGTGGCTGTGGGCTTCGATGACCGGAGTGGGCATCGCCTGGGCCAGCATCCTTTCCATACCCTATGCGATGCTAGCCGGGTCGCTGCCCGCCCGGAAGATGGGATTTTACATGGGGGTCTTCAATTTTTTTATTGTCATTCCTCAAATTTTCGCAGGTACCATACTCGGGTTTATGCTGCGGGAGGTGTTTGATGGACAAACCATTTTCATCCTCATAACAGGCGGAGTATCCATGGTCATCGCGGCGTTTCTCAATTTGCTGATCACGGATGATGACGGTGGTGGCGAGGTGGTGGACCCGAAACATTGAATTGAAACCCTTTTCATACATGCCGTTTTCAGAATGACCATTTGGAAGTAAATTGGGCATTCATTTTGGACCAGAGACCCAAACCCACTTACATATGAGAATAGGACATCTACTTATTTTCGCAGTCATCTTCATCATTTCGGGGTGCAGCTCCGGCAAGAAGGCCTATGAACGCGGAGACTACTATGGCGCCGTAACCAAGGCTGTCAACCGCCTGAGACAAAATCCGGATCACGGAAAGTCTCGGGATATTCTGAAGGAATCCTATCCCCTCGCCCTGGAGTACTTTGAGACACAAGCGAAGAACGAGATCGCATCAAATTCAGACTTCAAGTGGAAAAACGCCATCCAATCTTATAACAATCTCAATCAACTTTACGAAGAGATCCGCCAGTGTCCGGGCTGCCTGAAGGTGGTGCCGAATCCGCGGAACTATTACGCCGAGATTGGCCCCTTGAAGGAAAAGGCGGCGGAGGAAAGTTACAATGCCGGCATCAACGCCCTGATGAAAGGCACCCGCAACGATGCGAAGCAGGCCTACTACAACTTTGCCGATGCGCAGGCATTTGTTCCGGGTTATAAAGACGTCATCGCTTACCTGGACAAAGCCAAAGAAGAGGCCACCCTCAAAGTAATTCTTGAACAGATCCCCGTGCCCGCGCGCTACAATCTCAGCGGTGGTTTTTTCCAGGACCGCGTAGAAGAGTACCTGCACACGAACTACACCGAGATGAGTTTCATCCGGTTTTACACTCCGCAAGAAGCGCAATCCCAGCAACTTGAACAGCCTGACCAGATCCTTCGCATTCAGTTCGACGATTTTTCAGTTGGCAATACAGCCCTTAAGGAAAAAGAGGAAACGGTAACCCGCGACAGCGTAAAAGTCGGCGAGGTTAAGTTGGAAGGCAAGACGGTACCAGTCTACAACACAGTCAAAGCGAAGCTAACTGTTACGCGTAAGGAGGTTCTTTCAAATGGTCTGCTCAGTATGGTGGTGGTTGATGCCAGGACCAGCGGCATTCTCTCCCACAAGAAATTTACGGGAGAATACCTGTGGGTTAACTCATGGGCGCGCTTCAACGGCGACGAGCGTGCGCTGACGGATCAGCAACTGCAGCTTTGCAAACAGAAAGAGGTGCAACCTCCGGGGGCACAGGAGCTGTTCCTCGAGTTCAGCAAGCCGATATACAATCAGCTAATCCCGGCCCTGCGTTCCTTCTATCAGAATTTCTGACGGTTGACCAATACGTAGGGGTGTGATCCTTCGGTAGTGAACTAATTGGCGCAAAAAGTGATTATGTCCAGGAAGCCGGATGTGGATAAATCCCTCCGGCTCCGTAAAGTCTATTTATGGGCACGGATAAAAATCCCCGGATTAAATCGCACATCGCAGCGATGTTCTTACTGGCAGCGCTGCTAGTTGGCAGCGGGGCCGTCGCCCAGCGCAAAACACAATCTCAAATGAAGGAAAAACAATCAGCAAGGGAAATAGCCACCTTTGGCTCGGGATGCTTTTGGTGCACAGAAGCAATATTCCTGAACGTAGAAGGTGTCGAGAAAGTTGAGTCGGGATACGAGGGCGGCCATGTAAAGAACCCCACATATGAGGAAGTCTGCACCGGTCAGACAGGCCACGCCGAGGTCACGCAATTAACCTTTGATCCTGCAAAGGTTAGCTACGATCAATTACTCGAGATCTTTTGGAAAACGCACGACCCCACTACGCTCAATCAACAGGGCGCCGATGTGGGGCCGCAGTACAGGTCTGTCATCTTCATTCACAACGAAGATCAGAAAAAGAAAGCCGAGTACTACAAGCAGCGCCTCGAGCAGGAAGGCGCGTTTGACAATCCAATTGTTACGGAAATTGCTCCGGCCGCCGAATTTTATAAGGCGGAAGACTATCATCAGAACTATTATAATCTGAATGGTAACGCTCCATACTGCACGTTTGTTATAAGGCCCAAGCTGGAAAAGTTCAAAAAGGCATTTCAAGGAATGCTGAAAAAATCAGCGGAAATGTCCCGGTAGAAATTTCAAATATTTTATAAAATTTTTCGCAACCTAAATGCCTTACCGCCGTTATTATAACCGAGTAGAGTAATTCTTCTCATAGGTTTAGGTTTAGGTAACACAAAAG
>JBIQIY010000020.1:0-73112 GCA_044507775.1 Flammeovirgaceae bacterium
TTTTTCTACCATAAGGTCATCCCTAGCGGGATTCAGTGCAGACTAACTTTGACATCCCGTTACTGAATCCTGTTAGGGCAGGGAACTTTGTGACTTTGGTAGGGACGTACTTATGAAACACATGTTTTTTTGACATTCGGCACGGGATGAAAAATATTTTCAGCCACACAGCGTTAACCCGAGAAAGGATTTTCGGCGGGTGTAATACGAAAGACACGCGTCGCAGTCCATTTGCTGAATCAAGTCAATGCAATCTCTTCGCAATCTTCTGCTGGTGGCAACGCTCTTCATTGGCGTTTCATTTCCCGCCTGCGCTTCGCATCTGAGGGCCGGAGAAATCACTGTGGAAAGAATAGGCTGCACGGGGCTAACCTACAGAATCACCGTGACTGTTTTCACGAATACGATCAACACAAACGTACTTTTCGGTGGGTTGGAGGATTGGCTGGATTTCGGCGATGGCAACAGGATGCTGGTTCCCGAACAGCCGAACGTGCTCCGCCCCGATCTTGGGAAAGGCATTGCCACGGCCTCCTTCACGGTCACGCACACATATTCCGGAAACGGGAGCTACGTCATCAGTTACACCGAACCAAACAGGAACGGCGGCGTCCTTAACATGTACAATTCTTTCGGTACACCCTTCTACCTGGAGTCGCGAATTGTGGTCGATCCCTTTCTGGGCTGCAACGATTCGCCGAAGCTCGGGGTTCCGCCGATCGATCGCGGATGTTCCGGCGTTACCTGGCAGCACAATCCCGGTGCATACGATGCAAATGGCGACAGCCTTTCGTATGAACTGGTGGTCCCTTTCAAGGCAAAAAATACAACCGTTGTCGATTACACGGATCCCGCCGCGGAACGTTTCTATCTCAATTTCGCTAACGGCAACGAAGCGGGTACCGGCCCCCCGTCCTTCGCGATTGATCCCATCACCGGCACCATTACGTGGGACTCGCCCGGCGCCGCGGGTGAATACAACATCGCGTTTATCGTTCGCGAATGGAGGCTTGTCAATGGCACGCGGGTATCAATCGGTTTTGTCAGGCGCGACATGCAGATCATTGTGGATGCGTGCGATAATGAGCGTCCACAACTTGAAATCCCGGAAGATGTGTGTATCGAAGCAGGTTTGACGCTGAATGCCACGATCTTTGGGACCGATCCCGATGGGGACAGCGTCAAGATCGAAGCGTTTTCCGAGATCCTGGCGCTCGAATCAACAGAATTCCCGGCAACCGTCTCTCCGTTCCCTGCTTCCTTCAGGAAGCAACCCGCGATGCTGCAGTTCCAGTGGGTCACCGATTGTTCACACGTCAAACAACAGCCCTACCAGGTAGTGTTCAAGATCACAGACATGTCGCCGACCGGAGCCAGGCTTGCGACGTTCAAGACGTGGAACATCCGGGTAGTCGGGCCAGAACCACAGTGGGCAAGCGCGGACACCGATCTGGCTACACGCTCGGTGACGCTGCAATGGGACCCTTATATGTGTGAAAATGCGGAATACATCCAAGTCTGGAGGAAGGTCGATAGCTACGCCTTTGAACCCGATTCATGCCAGACCGGTATGCCCGGGGGACTTGGATACGAACTGATCACCACCGTAATGCCCGATTCGGAATCTTACGTGGATAATAACGGCGGACAGGGTCTCGCGAGCGGCGCTCAGTATTGCTACCGGCTCGTCGCGATCTTTCCGCAGCCGAGAGGCGGCGAAAGTTACGTGTCGGATGAGATCTGCCTCGATCCTATTCTTGCCGATCGGGCGATCATAACCAATGTTACGGTCGACCGGACGAATGATCCGGAGAGCGCTGATGGCGCAATAACCGTTCGGTGGGTGCCGCCATTTGAAGCAGACCCGACACAGTTTCCACCTCCGTACACCTACCAGGTGGTGAGAGCTGTAGGGATCGCCGGCGATGGAGATCTCACAACGGTTGTGACGACACATGACACAACCTTCACGGACACAGGCCTGAATACATTTGATCTGGTTTACAACTACCGCATCCTCACCTTGGACAGTGAAGGCAAGGCCCTTGACACGTCCGCAACAGCCTCCTCGGTCAGACTTGAGGCCCAGTCGCAGTTGAATAGTATCCGCCTATCGTGGCAGGCGCAGGTGCCGTGGTCGAATATTATCCAGACACCGCCAAACCGCCATCTGATCTATCGCAGTCCTGGGCGAGTTTCTGAAGGTGAGCTTGAGCTGATCGATAGTGTGGAGGTCACGGGAGCCATGTTTTCATATGTTGACCGTGATCCGCTCGACATGAACCGGACATATTGCTACCGGGTCATGACGCGCGGAAGTTATGGCAATCCGCGCATAGACGAACCGCTCCTTAATTTCTCACAGGAGATCTGTGCCCAGCCCAATGATACGCTGCCGCCCTGCAAGCCCCTCGCGCCAATAGCGGACCGGCCTGTGGACTGTTCCACCTACCTGGCCGTTTCCGAAACGTGCGGCCGCAATATTTTCTCCAATACATTACGCTGGACGCGCGCGGAAGAAAGCTGTCCCGACGATGTTGCCTATTACAAAATATGGGTGGCGTCTGCTACGAACGGTCAATACACAGCGCTTCCAATCGAAGTGAGAGATACAATTTACTTAGACGACAACCTGGGGTCTTATGCGCGGTGTTACAAGGTCCAGGCGATCGACCGCGCCGGCAACGCAAGTGAACTCAGCGATCCGATATGTTTCGACAATTGTCCATACTACGAGTTACCCAATTTCTTTACTCCGAACGGCGATAATTGCAACGACCTCTTCAGTGCGTACAGTTCGGTCAACCGCAGCGAACTCAGTGGAGAAGCATCCGGTGGAAGCGCGTTATGCGCCGGCATGATCACGGAGGATGTCAGCAGACGTTGTGCTCGTTTTGTCGAGAAGGTTTTCGTCCGCATTTACAACCGATGGGGCAAAGAAGTATTCAATTACGAATCCGGGGGCGAGGAGACTATCTACGTCGACTGGGACGGCCGGGATGCCGCCGGTCGTGAACTCGCAACGGGCGTGTATTACTACGTTGCCGATGTTACCTTCACGACGGTAGATCCGTCCAGGCGAAACCAGACGATCAAGGGATGGGTGCAGCTCATGAGATAGTTGTGAGCAATTAGAAAACCCCGGCCGCCTGTTGCGGCTCTCCCCTGCTGGAATGGTTCAAAGACATTGGCCACCCAGGGCTAAATGAGACAAAGAAAAAAACCGTAGCCCATTTGAGCGCTCTTTCCATCACCAAAACTTCACGTACAGCGCTGCAAGTATCAGCAAGGTGATGACGATCAACACGAGCGTTGAAGAACTCACTCGGAACATCGCCCTGTCAATGGCAAACGCTTTCGGGTTTACCCGGGGCCCGGCGAGACTGATGATGACCATGACAATCATGGTAAACATGAATGAAAGTCCCATGCAGATAAGAAAAGGGATTTCATACTCTCCCGCCGAATTGAGATAGGCAGTATAAAACACTGTTTCGTAGCCGAAGATGCTCGTGGCAAACTCGTTGAAAAGCACAGACAACGCAAAACCGGTAATCACGCCCGCGATGGCCGCCGTGCCGGTAGTGCGTTTCCAAAACATACCCAGGATGAACATAGCGAATACTCCCGGGCTTATGAACCCGGTGTACTTTTGTATAAAAGTAAAGCCTCCTTCTCCTCCGATACCCAGAAGATCATCCCATGTGAAGATCACCGCGATTATCATGGAGACAACTACAGTAAGCCTTCCTACCCAAACGAGTTTCCTCTCGCTTGCACCCTGATCGAAGTATCTTTTAAAGATATCCAGGGTAAAAATCGTTGATATGGAATTGGCTTTGCCGGCCAGAGATGCTACAATCGCCGCCGTCAGCGCCGCGATGGAAAGTCCTTTTAGTCCACTTGGGAGGAAACCGAGTATAGCGGAATAGGCGCCGTCCTTAGTGCCACCCTCCAGTTGGGGAAGATGCCCGTTCTTATAAAGAACATAGGCCGCAATTCCGGGAAGCATTACAATCAGGGGCATCATCAGCTTGAGCAAGCCCGCGAACAAAATACCTGTGCGCGCCGTTTGCAAATCCGCACCGAGGGCGCGCTGCGTGATATACTGATTGCAACCCCAGTAGTTGAGGTTAACGATCCACTGCCCTGCAAAGTACATCGCGATGCCGGGAAGCACGAGATATTTATCGATGTCCAGCTGCGAGGAGTTCTCATCGGGTTTAGGAATGATCATGTGAAAATGATCGGGGGCATCTCTGACCAGCATCTTGAAGCCTTCGATGGCATCCGAACCCAACCCGAATTTCTCGGAAACGATTGTCAGGGCGAGGTAAGTAGTGGCCAGCCCCCCGACAATCAATACCGCAACCTGAACGACGTCAGTGTATCCGATAACCTTCATACCACCCAGCGTAATTACCAGTGCAAACAGCCCGAGCACCACCATTATCATGTGGAGCGACTCACCTCCCACCAGGCCATTGATCGCTACTGCGCCGAGGTAAAGGATTGAAGTAAGGTTAACGCAGACATACAAGAACAACCAGAACACGGCCATGATCAGCGCAACGGTTTCGTTGTAGCGTTGCTTCAAAAACTGCGGCATGGTGTAAATGCGGTTCTTCAGATAGATGGGTATGAACCACACCGCAATGATGATCAGCGCAATGGCTGCGATCCATTCGTAAGCCGCGACGGCGATGCCTACAAAATAGCCCTCGCCGCTCATACCGATAAACTGCTCGGCCGAGATGTTTGAGGCAATCAGCGACGCACCGATAGCCCACCAGGTAAGAGATCCCTCCGCGAGAAAAAAGTCCTTGGTGTCCGCAAAGGCCTTTTTCTTTTTGTGATAAACCCAGTATCCATAACAGCTGACAAGAATGAAATAAAGGATGAATACGAGATAGTCTGCAAATACGAGGGACGATTGCATTGTAAGGTCAGGTTTAGGGGTTTACATGATTGGACCAGGTCGCTTACCGGTAGTATGCTTCGTTCCAGCGAAGCTCATTTTTGAAATGATTAAGGTTTGTATTCTTATCGATGAGGACGAACTCAACACCTGCCATCTCGGCGAAATCGCGAAGGTGCTGTGACGTCAGGCTCTGGCTGTAGCCTGTGTGATGCGCGCCTCCCGCCAAAATCCACGCCGCGCATCCCGTATAGATATCGGGATGCGGTTTCCAGAATGCGCGGGCCACGGGCAACTTTGGAAGATCATTTTCCGGTTTCACCGCGTCTACCTCATTGACGAGTAAACGGAAGCGATTTCCCAGGTCGATGATTGAGGCATTGAGCGCTGCACCCGCGGCTGAATTGAATACCAATCGCACCGGATCCGATTTTCCCCCTATTCCCAGCGCATGGATCTCACACGACGGCTTTCCATCCGCGATGGACTCACATATTTCCAGCATATGAGAGCCCAGGACCATCGGATTCGCAGGATCAAAGTGATAGGTGTAGTCCTCCATGAATGAATTCCCTCCTTTGAGTCCGGCGCCCATCACCTTCATTGCACGCAGAAGCGCCGCAGTTTTCCAGTCACCTTCAGCGCCAAAGCCGTATCCGTCGGCCATCAACCGCTGCACTGCCATGCCTGGAAGTTGAATCATTCCGTGGAGGTCTTCAAAAGTATCGGTGAACCCTTTAAAGTTACCCTGCTGAAGAAATCTGCGAAGGCCGATTTCGATCTTCGCCGATTCGCGAAGCGCGTCATGCTTATTCCCTCCTTTCTTTAACGACGCTGCAACAACATATTTATCCTCATACTCCGCTACAAGGGTCGAGATTTCCCCGTTATCAACTCCCTTGATTGCATCGACCAGATCACCGATGCCGAAGCCGTTCACGGAATATCCAAAGCGGATCTCAGCTTCCACTTTATCGCCTTCCGTTACAGCGACCTGTCTCATATTGTCCCCAAAACGGCAGAATGCAGCCCCTTGCCAGTCGTGCCATCCGGCGGCAGCACGCATCCATACATCGAGCTGTTTCTGTACGGCAGAATCCTTCCAGTGACCAACCACTACCTTCCGTTCAAGACGCATGCGACTCATGATAAAACCAAACTCGCGATCGCCATGCGCGCTCTGGTTCAGGTTCATGAAGTCCATATCAATATCCTTCCAGGGAATATCGCGATTGAATTGCGTATGAAGATGAAGCAAAGGTTTATGCAGTATCTTCATTCCACCAATCCACATCTTCGCGGGGGAGAATGTATGCATCCATGCCACGAGACCGATGCAATTCTTTGTCGTGTTCGCTTCCTGACATACCCGGTGAATTTCCTCGGGTGTCTTGAGGACCGGTTTAAATACCACACGAACGGGAATCAGGGGCGACTCATCCAACTCTCTTACAATTTGCTGCGCGTGAACGGCAACTTGCCTGAGAGTTTCTTCCCCGTACAAGAATTGACTTCCTGTTACAAACCAGACTTCCAGTTTCTTTAAATCGATCATCATCCTTTTATAGTGCTTTTAGTGATTCTGACCGTAGTAGGAATTCGGTCCGTGCTTGCGCTCAAAATGTTTTTTGATAAGGGCGTCCTTCAATCCGGGGGCGTCAGGCCGTATCTGCCGGGTGAGAAAAGCCATCTCGGCGATACTTTCCAGCACAGCGCTGTTGTACACAGCCTTTTCACACGTCGTTCCCCAGGTAAACGGTGCGTGGTTGCCCACGAGAATCATTTCAATTTCTTCATAGCTAATATTTCGCTGCTTCAGACAATTGATAATCTGAAAACCGGTCTCATATTCATAGTCGCCCTCAATCATTTTATCCTCCATAGGAGGAGCGCAGGGAATATCGATCGTATTATGATCCGCGTGTGTGGTTCCGAAGATGGGTATGTCAAGTTGAGTCTGTGCCCAGGCTGTGGCATAGGTCGAGTGCGTATGCGCAATGCCGCCAATCTTTGGCCAATGCTTATACAGCACAGCATGAGTTTTGGTATCGGATGAAGGCCGCAGGTTGCCGTCCACAGGCTTGCCGTCGAAATCGGCAATCACCATTTTCTCCGGTGACAAATCTTCATACGGAATGCCGCTCGGCTTGATGGCGAATACGCCCTCGTGATGGTCAGCTGCGCTTACGTTGCCAAACGTGAACAAAACCAAGCCAAGTTTGGGCAGCTTCATGTTTGCCTGATAGGCAGCAAGCCGGATCTCCTCATACTTGCTTTTAGATGAATTCTTGTGATGAATTGTTACCTGAGAGGTGGAATCAGACGCAACGCTGGGGGTATGCGGTCCCTTCTGTTCAATAAGAGCGCCCAATTCCCTAAAGGCTTTATAGCGTCTATTGTAAGTTGAAACCCAGGCTTCTTCGGGTTTATATTCTGCATCGAAGCCCTGCCCCATCGCGTTCATTGCCTCTTCAATATTTGGATAGATCCCTGCGGCAGTTGCCGCAAACATGGCTGCACCCAGTGCGCAAGTTTGCTCCGATTTGTGAATGCGGATGGGTTTGTTCATTACATTCGCCATCACCTGCATCACATAGGGTGCCTTTCTCGCAACGCCGCCCAAACCGATGAGGCCCTTGACCGGAATACCCTGGTCATGGAACCGATCGACAATCGCTTTTGCACCGAAGCACGTAGCTTCAACCCAAGTCTTGAACAATCGCGGCGAATCCGTCGCCAGGCTCAAGCCCGACAAGGCGGCTTTTAATGCCTGATTTGCATCGGGAGTCCTTCGGCCATTTAACCAGTCAACCGCCAATTCATCATTGTCCTGTACGGGAATGCGGGATGCTTCCTTGCTCAGGGCTGATATCAGCTTCTCCGATATTTCATCTTTGATCTTTGATGCAACGTCCGAGGACACAATGGATGATTCGGACAAAAGATTCTGCAACGGCCACATCAGAATGTTCTTGTACCATGAGAATGTATCACCGAAAGCGGACTGTCCCGCTTCAAGTCCGATCATACCCGGAATGATGGATCCGTCAACCTGACCACAAATACCCTTGACCAGTTTTCCTTCCATTTCGTCTTTCGGGATAACCATCATGTCGCAGGTAGACGTGCCCATTACTTTGCTCAGGTAATAGGGTTCGATCTGTCCGCCTACGGCTCCCATGTGGCAATCGAAAGCACCAACACCCACAACAGTTCCGGTTGATAATCCCAGCCGCTCCGACCACTCCCTGCTGAGGTTACCCGCGGGTTGGTCTGAAGTACTCGTAGTTGAAAACAATTTTGATGTAAATCCTTTGAGGAGTGGATCCAGGGACGAGAAGAATTCGTCCGGTGGAAGGCCGCCGAAATCCTTCGCCCAAAGAGCTTTATGTCCCGCCGCGCAAACACCTCGCTTCAGCCGGGTGATGTCTTTTCCTCCTGTTAGAAGAAACGGTATCCAGTCACAATGCTCGACCCATGAATAGCACGCGTTCCGAACCTTCTCATCAATTCGCAGCACATGGAGGAGTTTTGCCCAGAACCACTCCGAAGAGTAGATGCCCCCGACATACTTCAGATAGTTGATGTCAAACTTCGCAGCATGCGCGTTGATCTCAGCAGCTTCGCGAATTGATGTGTGATCTTTCCAGAGCACGAACATCGCGTTCGGATTGCTTTGAAATTCCGGCTTCAACGATAAGGGCGTTCCGAATTTATCAACCGCTATTGGAGTTGAACCTGTCGTGTCAATGCTAATCGCTTTTATATTCGCGCGAACATTGTTGCCCGCAACGCGAAGACATTTTTTCACCGTCGCCTCAAGGCCTTCCACATAATCCAACGGGTGTTGCCGGAATTGATTTTCACCCGGGTTACAAAACAGTCCGTCACGCCACCTGGGATAATAAAATACGTCGGCGGTGAGTTCTTCTCCTGTCCTCGCATTTACGATGATCGACCGTACCGAATCCGTTCCGTAGTCCACTCCTATCACAAAGGGGTCGGTCGCCATTACTAGAATCGTTTTATGTTCATTTAAATCCTTTTGTAGCCGTCTATCACTCGCCAGCCGAGCGCTTTTACGATGCCTGCGAGGGCAGACAAATTGAGTAATCGGCTTGCTTCCTTCACCGTCTTCAGGCCCGGCAATTCATCCGAAAAGTGCTGTCCATTAAATCAAAAATATATCATAAGTGTAACCTATACAATTATAATACACATTTTTTTTCAGCCTGTTGAGCGGTCGTCCGACGGCGGAAAAAGGGTGAAAAAAGTACCAGGATCAGGGCAAAAAAAGGAAGAACCAGGCACAGCGAAAACGTCGTGCAATTCGGATCATCAGGGACCTAACGTGGTGGCTATTTCTTCAAGGGCAAAAGCGAGGTCGTCTTACGACTACGCGTATCGGAGCGTTACATCGCCGGCCGGTCATACGGATCGATTGTTGTGATGTTGCCCTCTGCGTCGTGGTGCAACTCTGTTACCTTGATGTTCCTCAAATGGGTTTTGCCCGAAAGCTGACTATCGTGATAAAACAGGTACCAGCGGTTATTGAACTCCACAATGGAGTGATGATTTGTCCACCCCAGCACAGGATTCAAGATCACGCCCCGATAGGTGAATGGACCGTAGGGACTATCGCCTACCGCGTAGCAGATCCTATGGGTATCTCCGGTCGACCAGGAGAAGTAATATTTACCGTTGTATTTGTGCATCCACGAAGCCTCAAAGAACCTGCGGTCATGATCACCGCTCTCCAGGAGCTTTCCGTTTTCATCCACAATGTCCACTTCTTTTACGGGCTCGGCGAATGACAGCATGTTCCCACTCAACCTGGCCACACGCGGTCGCAGTGCCGGGCCCTCGTTCGGCTCGGTCTTTGACCCGTTCGCGTCGTATTTTCCATTTGTCCAGCGCTGTAGTTGACCTCCCCAGATCCCCCCGAAGTAGATATAATGCTTTCCGTCACTATCCTTAAAGACGGCAGGGTCGATGCTATAGCTTCCTTCGATGGGTCCAGCCTCGGCTTTGAACGGACCGGTGGGAGACTCCGAGACCGCGACACCGATTCTGAATACATCCGATTTATCCTTGGCCGGAAAGTATAAGTAATACCGGCCATTGCTGAAGGCGGCGTCGGGTGCCCAGAGCTGGCGTCCGGCCCACGGGATATCTTTGATATCAAGGGCTACGCCGTGATCCGTAATCTTTGCGCCAATGCTGTCGAGGGAAAACACGTGGTAGTCCTTCATATCAAAGTGAGATCCCAGATCATCTTCCGGAACGCCGGCATCGATATCGTGGGATGGATAAATATAAATGCGTCCGTTAAATACATGCGCGGACGGATCAGCCGTATAAATGTCGGTGACCAGTGGTTGGGAGATCGCCCCCAGCGTATCCGTTTCAATCGCTGTTGTGTCTTTTGACTCACTTGCCTGCTCAGCCGGGTGCGAGCCACACGAAAGCAGGCACACACTCACACAACCAATAGCGAGGGATACGATCAATTTGGAACATTTCTTCATAGTTTCCATCAGTTTGACTCTGGTTTATAGTTAAGGGTGAATCATTCAGCGAAGTAAGGCGGAAATTCGTTAATTTTTGAAAAGTAGGGGTGCCAGCTGATACAGGCTTCGTCTCCACGTCTGAAATTCATGTGCTGTACCTTCCGAAATATAGCTAACGGCATTGAATTTCGCCTCTTTAAGCGCGTCAACCGCGGTTTTTACGGCTTCCGGTCTTTCTTTGCTGCCACAACTCAGGAAGATCAGTTTGACTTTCGACTTGTCCTTGATGTCCTCCGGTTTATATACTCCACCGCTGAGAAGTCCATAGTGTGAAAAAACTTCCGGCCTGTTCATGGTGATCATTCGCGTCTCCATGCCTCCCATGGAAAGGCCGGCCATTGCGCGGTGAGGCTGGTCAGCAATGGTGCGAAAATTAGCGTCGACAAATGGAATCAATTCGTCTACCAGCACAGTCTGGAAGGGCGTTATGTCAAAGTTTCTCAATCCTCCGAACTTGATCTCATTGGTCATCCCGTAAGTCATCACGATTATAAATGGTTTGATTTTGTTGTCCGCAATCAAGTTATCCATAATGAGGTTCGCATGTCCCTGATTAGTCCAGGCGGTTTCATCCTCACCCCATCCATGTTGGAGGTACAGAACCGGATAGCGAGTTGATTGATCCGTTTCATAGCCCGGAGGAGTATAGACGAATGCCCGTCGCGATGTGTTAGTACTCTTCGACGGAAAGAGAATTTGCTGGACGTTCCCATGAGGTACATCCTTTAGCGCATAGAACTGACTGTCATGTGCCGGTATTTCGATCCCGCTTTCCCAACGCACAGAACCATAAAAATTCAACGCACCGGGATCATTAAATTTTCCGCCATCGATGTTGACGTTGTAATAGTGAAAGCCTTCATCCATCGGCCCTGCTGTCGTACCTACCCAATATCCCTCTCCGTCCTTCGCCAGTTTGGTTCCACCTTTACCGCGAATGCCCAGGCTAACCCTTACGCTGTCAGCCGCAGGTGCATGGATCCTGAATCGCGCATAGCCCTGGGAGTTCACCTGCGGATAATCCTGTCCCGGCTGGTTAAGCGTAGAAGGCTTGAAGTCTTCTTTGACAGGTTCGCCGGACTGTCCAGCGCATAAGGACCCGGTGAACAACAAGGCCAATCCAATTACAAACTGTTTCATGGTATCTTATTTTGGTTCTGTTAGTAGTTTTTAAGATGTTAGTTAATAGCATGATGATGCTCATGCCTCATCGGCCTCGTAAAATCCAATGACTGCAGGGTTACTTCCTCCAGTACATCCTTTCCCTGGTGAACGCGCAGGAAGCGATTGGGCTGGACATTCTCAAATTTCTGCACGGATCCGGGGTGCCATTGAATCTCAACCGCATCGATGACTTTCGCACGGCCGATACCAATTTCTCTCCTCAAGGGTGAAGCGCCGAAGCTGCCACCCGAGTTAACATCCCGGTAAATGCTTCGCGGCCGTCCATCTTCTGTGACCGTAACCTTGATCCTGGAGCCAATAGCGCCGCGGTTCGCTTCCGCACCAACAAGGTCCAGCACGATCCAGTTGTTCCTGTCGTCCTGTCCGGGATTCACGTAGAAGGAATTATGGAAAGCATCGGCCTTGTAGGCGCCTCCCATTTCGACGTAGATATCCTGATCCCCGTCATTGTCGAGGTCCGCAAAGGAAATTGCATGGCCCTTTTGAAGGTGTCCTACCCGTGCGGGAATTGTGATGTCGACAAACCGTTTGCTCAAATAGTTCTTGAAAAGCCTGTTCGGTACGATGGACTCGAGTTCCGGATTGCCTGTGCCCAGGTAGAAGTCGAGATATCCGTCGTTATCAATGTCGCCAAAGTTCGCACCCATGGCAAAGGCAGTCTTTTCACTCAGGCCTAACTTCGCTGAAACATTTTCAAAAGTACCATCTCCGTTATTCCGGTACACAATACCGGATCCTGCGGCGCCAAAAGGAAGGCCGAGTGCTTCGGCGGCTGCATAGGACGAAATCGGTCGTTCAAAAGTGAAGTCACCGACAAAGATGTCAAGCCAGCCGTCATTGTCATAATCCCAAAACCATGTGGGAAACGTTCTCGAAAAATCATCCGCCAACCCGGCTTGTTGCGTTACGTTTTCAAAAGAAGGTATGTTTCCGGGTGCGCCTTTGTTCCGAAGCAAGTAGCGCCCACCGGACAGCGAAGACGCGAAAATATCTTTCCATCCATCGTTGTCATAATCACCAGAGGTCACTCCCTTCACAAACCCTGTTATCTCACATCCTGCTTCGAAGGCCACATTAGTGAAAGTCTCATCCTGATTATTGATGTACAACTCCGCCGCATGCGAACCGGAGGTCGCATTCCCCTCCCATGATTCATTGCCAATGAAAACGTCGATCCAGCCATCATTGTTAAAATCGTTCCAGGTCGCGGTTTGTGTCGGATGAAAAGACAACAATCCACTTTGTGTCGTGACATCTGTAAAGGTGCCATCTCCGTTATTCCTGATCAACGAGTTCGGTTGCTTGCCGTAGTCACCGAGCAACCAGGCGCCCCTTAAGACAAAGATGTCTTTGAATCCGTCGTTATTGAAATCCATCTGCAGCAGATTCAATCCTCCCGTCAGCTGCTTCAAATTCGATTGCTCTGACTGGTCTGTAAACGTTCCATCAGCATTATTCCTGAAGAAGACCATTTCGTCATCCAGTCCCCATCCGGAGGTCACAATGTCGAGATACCCATCATTGTCGAAATCGTCGACGATAGCTCCTCCCGCCATACAATTGACGTCCAGCAACGTTGGTCCGGCCATGTCGCTGAATGGCTTAACAGAAAATGCAGAATCGTATGGGTGCGACGCGTCATCCAGTCCGGATATCAACCACGCTTTCGGCACGCGGTCCGGGTACTCGCCGAGCGTCATATAGGCGATATTCAGCAGCCATCGATATTCAAGGTTGTCAGGATACTTGTGAAGCAATTCTTCGTACACAGCTGCAGCGTTGCGGGAACCTGTCGGTATTTTGTGTATGCCGGCTCCCCGGATCGGAAGGATGCACGTTTCGGCCGAATGATTCACCACACAATTGACTCGTTCACCCGCCCGGAGATGGGCCAGCCCCAATAGAACCTTTAGTTTATCCATTCCCAGTATCCCCTCTCGATCGATTTTCTGAACCTGGCTCTCCAGCAGGTCTATCGCTTTTTCTTCCTCTCCCAACGCAATCAGGGCCCGGGCTTTTCCGTAGCTGTAGCGCATCTTATCCTGTTCACCGGAAGCCGAATTAATAAGGGAGTCATAGTACTTTGCCTGTGCGGCAGAAGCATAGTAATTGTCAAACCGGTCATAGCTCGATCTGGCCTGCGCCAGGAGGTCTACCATTTCCTGATGAGACGATTGCCTCCAGTCACAGCTCGTCAACAGGGATATGAGCGGGATGAGAAACAGTTTCCAAAAGCTTTCGCTCCTCATTTTTTTCCTTTGTAAGAAGTCAGATCAGCACTTACCATCTGCTCGTCCCTCCCGGTAGACAGACTCACCTTCGTGACGTTTCGGCCCTTAACGAGGGTTCTGCTTGAAGATGAAAGATATCCACTCCCGCTGTAGAACTCATGCTTTCTCTTTCTGCCATCCGTCAATTCTATTATGGCATACTGGTCCGTCGGGTTTGCCCATACCACATTATCATCCGATTCATTTGACTTCAGTAATCTGCTGAACACTTTCAGACTATCACGATTCTGAGTGGCCAGGAATAATTGCGATCCATTTCCTAATGTTAACTGCGCTATTGCTTTGGCGTCACCATCAACGAAAAAACCGGATTCCGTGACGGGGACCGATTCGAATTTTCCCTCTCCGTCGCCCCGGAGATACGTGCCGATCCCTGCGTCATAGTTGCCTGTTAAAGGTTCGCAAGCATAGGAATTGCCAACTGCAAGCACGTCGAGATTACCATCCCGATCCAGGTCAGTGACTACAGTTCCAAACATCGGCGAAAACTGCGCGGAGGCAGGCAGCGTCACCACCTGGAATTTCATATTCCCGTCGTTCTGAAGATAGACAGAGGCAAACAAGGTGCTTTTCAGGGTGAGCGCGTCACGCAGCTTTTGTTCGGGAAACAAATCCTGAATTCCCATGCGTCCATACTGTGCATAGCGTTGCACAACGCCGCGCAGGCCGGCGATCTGACTTGTCAGCGCTTCACGCGGATGGACGGGATATTCTTGTCCCTGAATATATCGACAGAGAAGAGGGTCCATCGAACCGTTCTGGTCAAAGTCGTTCGCATAGACCGTCACCGGCTCGTCAACAGATGCTTTCAGAATTGAATTAAGTCCCAGGTTACCTACTATGTAATCAATATCCCCATCATTATCAAAATCTCCCCCGGAAATGCTGTTCCACCACCCGGCCGTGTCAGGCAGCCGCACCGGCTTGAGTGATTGTCCTTTGTCGTTCATGAAAAACGTTATCGGCATCGCTTCACCCACAATCACCAGATCCATCCAGCCATCGTTATTCACATCCGACCAAAGCGCCGAGGTCACCATTCCTACACGAGTCAACTCGGGTGAAAGTCTTTCTGTCCCGATTTCGAATCTGCCATCACCCGTGTTCACCAGCAGATAACTTTCAGGCGCCGCCGGATATTGCATCGGGACAATTCTGCCGCCGACAAACAGATCGAGGTCGCCGTCCTGATCAAAGTCGTTTGCCACTACGCAGCTCCCGCTACTGGTTATTTCCGGAAGGGCATTGACATCGAGTTCAAGATTTCCTTTTCCCGTATTGCGATAGAACCGGTCCTGGTACTTAGCTTTGTCGTTCTTGAATTCTGAGCTGCCACTGACGCAGTACAGATCCATGTCGCCGTCGTTGTCCGCATCAAACAGGAGTATCCCCATGTCTTCAGCATCTTTCGATGGGAGCGAATCAGTTTTGAACGATCCATTGCGCTGCTGCAAAAACATTTTTGCGCCCTTGTAAGCGGAGCCACCAACGATGAAATCGTCAAGGCCATCGCCATTGATGTCGCCTACGGCAAGACCTGGTGTCCCCTGCGAGTGTTTGTGCGGTAGCAGGAACTGTGTTTCCTGAAAATCGATAAACTCTTCCTCGCCGTGTTTGAAATTTATTCCGAAGCGAATGTGAGCCTCTTCCACCATACTTCTTCCTGGACCCGGAAACCCTTTCACTGAAGTCGCGTTGCTCTGGTCGAGGGCGATGACCTGGTTAACAGGTACATCCCGCAAGACCTCTCCGCTGCCTCCGGGCCAGATGACTTTCAGCGAATCGATCTTACCGGATGGGACATCTCCAAGGCCGAAGTGCTCAATATTTTCAACCGTAGATTTATATCCTCTTATCGTCTGGTGCTCGGCGAAGTACATCCTTCCTCCGGCGTACACGTAGATCTTCGCGCCGTATGCCTGCATATTCCCTTTGGGACCATTCAGTTTAACGCGCAGGAAAGAGTGTTCGGGTCCCGACGTGCCTCTGATCAGATTATTGCGATAGATAAAAGCCTTATCGTTGATATTATTGGTAACCAGATCCAGGTCACCATCACCGTCGAAATCCGCGTAAGCTGCACCATTCGAATACGATGGCTGATCCAATCCCCAATCGGAAGCCTTGTCGGAAAAAGTCAGATCACCATTATTCCGAAACAAATAATTAGGCTTATGCACGCCCGGAAGTTTTTCTACTTCCTCACGGATGGTCTTCATCCGGTTCCTGTCAGTGCTGAACATCGACAGTTCTTTACTGTAGGCGATAAAGTCCTGATCCGTAATATCCTTGCGGTAACCGTTGCCAACAAACAGATCGCGGTAACCATCGTTATCGAAATCCGCTAACAGGCTGCTCCAACTCCAGTCGGTGGCGTATATGCCCGCGAAATATCCGATGTCGCTAAACGTATTGTTTCCATTATTCAGCTGCAGAACATTTCTCACATACTGGTCTTCATATCCCTTTTCGCGATAGAGTTGGAAGCGGTCATAACCTGTAGTAGAGAACATCGTCTTTTGCCGCAGGTTGTCATCCGGCAGCATATCGAGCGCCACAATATCATTCAAGCCATCATTGTTGATATCCGCAATGTCTACTCCCATTCCATTTTGCTCCTGGTGCTTCAGCATTGACCCAACTTTATTGACGAACGAGCCCTGGCCTGTGTTAATATAAAAGTGGTCGCTGGAAACAAAGTCATTGGCGACATACACGTCGGGATATCCATCGTTATTGATGTCATTCACTACCACGCCCAGCCCCCATCCTTCGGACTGAACGCCTGCTTCTCGGGATGCATCCACAAAAACCGGTAACCCATCAACCGTTCCGTCGTTGCGATAGAACTTATCAACGCTTCGGCCTCTGCCATCATTCCGCTGACCGAGGGCCTGGTTGCGATTGTAGGACTCCAGCGCATTAGTCAACAGGTATACGTCGAGATCACCATCGAGGTCATAGTCGAGAAAGACCGCCTGTGTGGAATAGCTGAGATCGGCTAGTCCGACTTTGGCGGCTGCTTCTTCGAAGACCGGGATGCCTTCGGAATTTAATCCTTTGTTGAGGTATAATAGGTTTGGAACAGATGGCCGGGCCATGGACGGCTGGATGGTAGAAACATAAACATCCAGCCAACCATCCTGGTTGACGTCCACCATGGAGACGCCGGTGCACCAGGTCTCGGTCTTTATCATGGCCTTGTCGGTGACGTCCTCAAATTGAAAGTTCCCCTTATTGAGATACAAAGAGCTCGGGACCATGTTTCCCGCGAAGAAGATATCAGGGCGTCCGTCGTTATTGACATCCCCGACCCCCACTCCGGCGCCATTGTAAATGTATTCGAAGGTCAAAACATTGAAACTGTCTGTCTCAGTCAGCGTGTTCTCAAACGAAATGTTTGTCTGCCGCGAGGGTAGTAGCTCGAATAACTCCTCTCCTTTCACTTTCTCCCGCTCCTGGTTGCAACTTAAGGTAAGCCATGCCAGGCAGCACGTTAAAAGAACAGACTGCAAACCAATACCATCCATTCGGCGCGGTACACAACGTTTTCTCCTTCCAAGCATCATAGTGTGAGTATTGACAGAGAGTAATGGCTGAGAAAAGCGAAAGGAGCGAAAATCAGAATCATCGCTCCCTTCGCAGAATACACCAATTTGAAATAGCTAGTAACCTGGATTTTGATCCGCCTGCGTCAGGATGGCATTGCTGTCAATCTCCCGCTGCGGTATCGGTGCCAAAGCCTGTTTTTCACTGAAATATGAGATAGGTTCTTCAGTCAATTTACCTAACGCCCTCCAGCGAAGTATATCTCTGTTTCGTATTTGCTCGCCGGCCAGTTCAACTCTTCTTTCGTGCATAATAGCCTTGAATACTTCTGCCGGACTGTCGACTGGATAATTGGCCGTTGGATACGGCGGCATTTCAACGCCGACGCGCGACCTTACCTCATTCAGATAACCAATTGCTTCAGGGTCATTTCCGAGCGCGTTTTCACACTCGGCCATGTTTAACAGCACCTCGGCATATCGCATTACCCGCATATTGATGCCGGAGCGTGAGTCTTCGGTCTCGAACTTATAGATACTTTGATATTTTTTCCAGCTGATCTTAGGGTCGTTACCCTGCATGTCAGTAATTGTCTTTGTGCCGTTAAAATACTTGTCGCCGATGAAATAGAACGAGTCGTCATACCGGGGATCATCTTTTGCGTCGCCCTTGTCAACTTTTTCGTATTCGTTCAACAGCGACACGGATGGGATCACGTTTCTCCACGCCGTGGGTCCGTATTCCTGTCCGCGGAAGGTCACTTCTGTATTTGTTCCCTGACCCGATGCATCCCAACTGGATCCGCCAAAGTTCAGCGAAAATGCTACCTCGAAGAGCGATTCATCATTAAACTCCATTTCTTCTCTGAAGTTTTCAATGTACGGTATCTCTTTCCAGCCGTCGAAAGCGCCACCGCTTATAATCGATTCCAACAGGGGCTTTGCCTCACCGTATTGGCCGCGTTGCATATAAACTCTTGCGAGCAAATTCTGGGCGGCTTCCTTGTTGGCCCTTCCAATATTGTTGTCGTCGTATTCAGCTTTCAATGGAAGATAGTCTATCGCGGTCTGGAGGTCCGAGATGATCAGAGCATACACTTCATCGGCCGTTGCGCGGCCCTTGTCTTCGCCGATCCCTGTAGCATAAGTATCCATCAGCGGCACTCCCCCCCATATGACTACGAGGTCGAAATATGCCAGCGCTCTCAAAAACCGCGCTTCCCCTTCTACCCTCTGCTTCAGATCTTCCGTCACATTTTCAGAGGCAAGAGGTGCCTTTTCAATTACCTGGTTAGCTTGATGTATCAACCTGTACCATCCTCCCCAGACCTGCGTAAGTACGCCGTTGGAGGGATCGTGCGTTCCATTCAGCAACTGGCCCCGGTGTGTCTCCAACTGACCGCCACCGGATCCCATGTCGTCTGACCGCAGATCATGGAGGAAGAAATACTCGCGGCAAAACAAGTCAAGGCTTTGCAAACTCGAATACACGGAATTAACAGCACCTATGATCTGAGGGCCATTTCTATAAAAGGTGTCCGGAGTAAACTCATTAGGATTGGACTTGTCCAATACATTATCGTTACAGGACAAGGTGCACCCGAGTATTCCTATCAGCGACAATATTATTTTTCTTTTCATTGTTTGTTCTATTAGGATAATTCAAATGAAAGCTTTTCAAAAACCGACCTGGAGGCCAACCACAATACTTCTTGCCTGAGGGAACTGGCCGTAGTCTATTCCCTGGGTAAGTCCGTTTGAGCCCGCATTCCTGTTACCGATTTCAGGGTCATAGCCGCTCTTGTACTTCGTGATGGTCAACAGGTTTTGTGTCGTCGCGTAGATCCGTAGCCTCGTAAGAGATCCATTTGTGGGAGCCGAAAGGGACGTCACAGGAAAATTATATCCTATCGTCAGGTTTTTCAGTCTGAAGTAGGAACCGTCTTCCACAAAACGACTGGAAGCCCTTGCGTTTTGGTTTGGATCACCTGAAATAGCCCTCGGAACATCGGTATTAGTATTTTCCGGAGTCCATCTGTCGAGAACTGCAGTGCCTGAATTGAACAGCCTCGTCATCCCCTCCAGATCATACTTCACAACACTATAGATCTCATTTCCGGAGACACCCTGCAGAAACAGGGTGGCGTCAAATCCCTTCCAGTTTGCTGAAAGATTTACACCGTAAGTAAAATCCGGAAGGAAGTGACCGATGTTCACTTTGTCATCGCTGTTTAATTCACCATTTCCATCAACGTCTTTGAACCTGATATCTCCCGGTCGTGCGTTCGGCTGCATAGGCGATGATTCGCCAGCCTGGAAGAGGCCATCGTATATGTAGCCATTGAAGAAGCCGATGGGTTGTCCAACTTTTGTAAGCGTTAAGTTGTCGCCGTACCAGTCGCCCTGCGCAATGGTAGTGCCTTCATCACCCAGGCTCAGAACTTCATTTCTTACCATCGACACGTTTGCGGATGCGTTGAATGTCAAGGGGCCTTCCGATTTATCATAGCCAAGCTCAAATTCAAATCCTTTGTTGACTACTTCACCGACATTGTCGAAAGGGGCTGTGTCATAGCCGTATGACAGCGGAATTGGCCGCTGGATGATCATATCGGTTGTCTTATTGTTGAAATAGTCTACCGAGAAAGTAAGCTGGTTGTTTATGATGCCGAGATCGAGTCCAACATTCGTCATGTAGGTAGACTCCCACGTGATGATGGGGTTGGCCAGGGCCCGAATCGTGTAGCCTGTAGAAGCCGTGCCGGCGGCTACGTCAAATTCATAAATCTGATTACCGGATATAGTCGAAATCCACGCATAGTCACCACTCTGATTGTTACCCGTGATACCGTAGCTGGCCCGTAGCTTTATATCGCTGAAGATATTGTCGACGGCCATAAACGGTTCTTCACTGACGCGCCAACCCACGGAAACAGCCGGGAAGTTACCCCACCGGTTCTCGGGACTAAACCGCGAAGACCCATCCCGTCTGTAGGACGCTCCGATGAGATATCGGTTGCCGAACTCATAGTTCACCCTGGCGATATAAGAGATCAATGCCGACTGCGAGCGATTTCCGTTGAAGCTTACCTTCGACAGAGCAACCGGTTCCTTGATGTCATTTGAGAGCGGGTTTTCTCCTGCACCCGACACCTGCGTGAAGTTGTTGGTCTGCTGCTCGGCGACAACCGTTGCATTCAGGGAATGCTTGCCAAACGTTTTGTTAAACGTCAACTGATTCGTGAGAAGAACCGATGCGAAATTCTGGCGGTTCTGGTTTACAGTGGCAACAGCCCGGTTCGAGTAGCCGCCGTTTCCGGTACTATATGCCGGAAGATGCGTCCTTTGCGTATAATCCACGTAGTCAAGGCCCGCCTGAAAACGATACGAGAGGAAGTCAAATATCTTGACATCTACATAAGCGTTACCTAAAAATTTCAGGCGTTGCTGATTTTGCTTGTCTTGAGCTGCAATTCTAACAGGGTTCTCCGGGTCGGAGCCGTCAACTCCCTGGGCACCAAAAAATCCCCCATAGTTGTCGGGATTATAGACCGGGAAGTAAGGAGAACTGCGGAAAATATGTTGAAGCTGCGTTCTTCCACCTGCCTGCTGCTCAACCTTTCTTTCGTCATAGGCGATATAAAAATTCTGGCCGACAGTTACACGCTTGGACACGTTGTGATCGGAATTAACCCGAAGATCTCCTCTTTGATATCCTGTGCCAAGCATGATTCCTTCCTGCTCAAAATATCCGACGGAGGCAAACATTCTCGACGAAGCTGATCCGCCGGTAAGCTCGACCTTATGCTGCTGAATCCGGCCCGTTTGGAACATTTCATCCTGCCAGTTGGTGTTGGTTTGTCTGAAAGTCTGGGACGTTCCGGAATGGATCGGAAGATCGAGACCGCCATCCCTGATTCGGGTGGGAATACTTGATCCAATCACGACATCCGGATCAGCAGGAGCCTTGGTCTCCTGCTTATAGATATCGGCATTGGTCATGAGGTCCGTCGCAAAGTCGATGTACTGTTCAGTGTTCAACAGATCCAGTTTTCTCCAGGGTTGTTCAACACCGTAGTAGCTGTCAAAATTTACACTGAGCTTCGTATTGTTTGCACCTCGCTTTGTGGTGATCAGGATAACGCCGTTCGCCGCACGCGATCCGTAAATGGCTGCAGCGCTGGCATCTTTAAGAACGTCCACCGATTCTATGTCCTTGGGATTAAAACTGTTTATGTCTGACGTCGGGAATCCATCCACAACGAACAGTGGGCTCGCATTGTTGATGGTACCCACACCTCTGACGCGGATGAGGGGCGCCTCGCCGGGAGCACCGTTGTTAACGACTGTAACGCCTGCCACTCGTCCCTGAAGCGCCTGACTTATGTTGACGACCGGCTGCTGGCGAATCTCCTCCGCGTACACCGAGGCAATGGATCCCGTGACGGAGGCTTTTTTCTGTGTTCCATAACCGACCACAACCACTTCACCCAGTTGTCGGACGTCTGCTTCCAACATGACATTGATTTCTGTTTGATTTCCGACGGTAACCTCTTTGGAGACATAGCCGATGAAACTAATTACCAGGGTTGCGTTTGCATCCGGGACGGAAATCGAAAATCTTCCATCCGCGTCAGTACTGGTTCCGACCGTTGTGCCTTTGATGAGCACGTTGGCCCCCGGAATAGGATTCGAACTCTCATCCGTTACCCTTCCTCCGACCGTTATATCAAGTTCGTGCTGGAACGCGCTCTGGGAGGCCTGGGGTGAAACTCTCCTGATTTCCATGTACTCTTTCGGAGAATCCTTAACGTAGAGCGAACCCGTTTCACGGATATTGCGAAAGACCGAACGCTTCTGCGAAATAGAATAGGTTCGTTTATTGATCTTCTTATAATCAAGACCCAATGGCTTGAGCAATTGATTCAGGACGCTTTCCAAATCGCCTTTATAACTTATGGGATTAGAAACTTCCATACCCTCCAGCAGTTCGGATTCGTACACGAATGAAATATCAAAGCGCGTCTGAATTTCCTTCAACATGTCTCGCAACGATCGATTCTCTGCGTGCGTCTGTCTGACCGCCAATTTAGCATCCGCGTACACTTGCTTTTGCGCTGTCACAAGCGGTGCAGTACCAAGAAGCACCGCAATCAAGCAGTACCATCTCAGACAATGATTAGTAAAGTAATGTTTCCTCATAAGATATTGGTTTGGGTTAGCTGTTTTGTCAATCGAGTTTCGATGAGATAGTCACCGAACTCCCCCGCCTGTCAACTGTCAGATCCAGCGTTTCGGAGATCGCGCGTAAAACATCCGCTGCAGTTGCAGAAGCTATTTCACCTGAAAGCTCCTTGCGCTGAAGATCCGAATCGCTGAATTCAACTTCGAGACCATACGTTTCCTTAAGCAGAGTGGCAACTTCCAACAGCGTCGTTCGCTCGAAGAGAAGTTTATTCTCAACCCAGGAGGTGTATCGGCGCTTTTCAACACTTCGCGTCGATAATAATTTATTGTGCAGGGTTGCAAGTTCGCCGGGTTTCAGAAATACCTGTTGCGCGTCCCGGGTTTCAAGTTTGACTTTACCTTCTGCAAGTAAAACCTCTGAGGCACTGTGCCGTGCCTTAACATTGAACTTTGTCCCGAGCACTTCGACGTCCAGGTAGTCGGCAGCGTGCACGATGAATTTTTGATGATCTTTCGTGTGGGTAATTGAAAAGAATCCTTCGCCCTCAATCCACACTTCTCTTCCGGACTTTTCGTCCCAGTCGGGTGCATAGGTAAGTAACGAATTGCCATTGAGCATCACCGAGGATTGATCAGGAAGGGTGACGGTGACACGCTCACCAAAGTCCGTACGAACCTCTATCAAATCCTTCGATTCCGCGTACCACCACAGCGAAACAGATAATAGTATCACAACGGTCGCTGCAAGCTTGTAGAACAACCTCCCCGGACGAACGAGCATGCTTACGCGACGGTCGGCTTCGCCGATCTCTGCTTTAATATTCCGGAACATTTCCTTTTCGATGTCCCTGAATTCAGCTGCGGTATGGTCGGATGTGAAGGATGTGTCCTCGCTGGACGTATTCCAGTACTCTTCCAGTTCAGCAATTTCTTGCGGAGTTGCGGAACCAGACTTAAAACGTCTGATCAGATGCGCTAATTTGTTTTGATCCATGCGAAGATTCAGGGGATTGGCCCTTTGTATTGTAGGACGGTTCGGGGAGCCCCTTATCCTAAACCAGACGGAAGTTTTTTTACAAAATCCGAGGTTGCAGGAGAATTCGGACTGTTATCAAATGAACTGCCCGTAATAAGATGACGTGGGGCGTGGTTTAACGAAAGGCGAAAGTGTGTCCGTCAGGACAGAAAGAGCGCAAGTCGGACGCGAAGTTTCTTGACGGCTTGTGTGATATGATATTCTACAGATTTCCCTGACAGGTGCATCGTAGCAGCGATCTCATCGTTCGAATATTGGCCGAATTTGCTCATCCGGAAGATCACGCGTGTTTTTTCAGGCATTTTTTCCAACTCCTCGCTGATGAGACTCATCCCTTCCGCGAATACCGCGTCCTCTTCCGCATCCACCTGAATGGCGGCTCCTTCGGATTCATATGTGACCTGCTTCCTGCTGCGCGCCACGCTGTCGAAATGATCATAAATGCGATTCCTTAAACATCTGAGTAAGTAGGCCTCCGAATCTTCCACGTGATTAACCTGGTTTCGTTTCAGCCACAACTTTACAAAGACATCCTGCACGAGTTCGCGGGCAAGCGTTTTATCGCGTACATAATTGTAACTCACCCCGTACAGCTTTTTCCAAAAACTGCGATAGATCCGCGAAAACTCTTTTTCAGACAATATTTCAAATCCGATTTTCACCTACACGAGTGTGGTTTAGGGTTGACTAGGGATTGAAATCGTTAGTAAGTGTTATTTATACAATTATACAAATTGCAATATCAAAAATCAAGCATCGTTTGCACAGCCGATTGCGCGCACTATTTCGAGTCGCCAATTCCTGCGCGAAGAAATCGTTCTTTTTAAGTGTTTGCGTGCACATGCCAGTCATTGCAGGCATCGCAGTGTCAATTTACCGGAACAGCAGCTGCGAAAAATGAAATAGATTGTCTCGCCAGACAGGCCACGTATGTCCCCCCGGATGTTCATGATAGGTGTATTTGACATTCAGCTCGCGGAACTTCGCAAGCATGCGCTGGCAGTTATCATAGGCAATGTCCTCCTTGCCGCCCATTGCGACCCACAGCTTCAGATTCTCGTTTATCTCGTCTGCGTTCGCTTTGATAAAGTCGTATTGCGCGTCGGCTATACCTTTTTGCATGGGCAACCATCCCGAGCTGAGAATCCCCAATGCGGAAAATAACTCATGATTGTAAATGCCGGCATACAGGGTCTGAAGGCCACCCATCGACAGGCCCGCCAGCGCTCTGCTTTTCGGGTCTGATTGTGCGCGGTAAGTTTCTTCCACAAATGGAATCACAACTTCCTTTAACTCATTGGCAAACATTTTGAGTCCTTGCTCGCCCATTCGCTGAAATCCCATATTCCCATCTACCATCGCTACGATCATGGGTTTCGCCCGGCCATCTGCAATCAGATTATCGAGGATAAGATCCGCCTTCCCCTGTGCATACCATCCGCGCTGATCTTCCCCACCACCGTGCAAAAGATAAAGGACCGGGAATCTGCCGGTATCTCCATCATAGCCGGGTGGCGTGTATACGTACAAGTCACGCCAAGCGCCCGCTACGCTGGAGTAGTAGTGCCTGATTCGGATTTCACCATGAGGAACGTCCCTAAGGGTGTAGTACGAATCACCGATGGGTATTTCGATCCCGCTCGCCATCCTGCCCATTCCATAAAACGTTTCGCTCGCGGGGTCCGCTACGGGCACGCCATCAATCAGCAAAGAATAATAGTGAAAGCCTTCGCCAAGGACATCGGTGGTCACCTCCCAAAATCCGTCCACTCCTTTTTTCATGTCGTACTTCTTGCCGAGATCAATTTGTAAATGCCTGGCCTCAGGAGCCTTGATCCGGAATATCACGCGATTGTCGGGAAGGATTCGCGGATATTTTGCTCCTCTTACATTGCTGGACGCTGGCTCGCCGAGAATATTGTATTTCGAAAAAGTCGAAGCAACCACAGGTTTAAACAGGAGCCGGGCAAACATATACAAATCATTTTGCCACACTTTGAAATCGTGGATACCAGGCTCTGCATAGAAAATATGAGGAACGTTGTACTGGTTCAGATATTCACTTACCCGCTTGCTGAATATCATGAGGTCGTCATCGATCCCACAGGAGAGCCATAGTAACTTCAATTTCTGCTTTGTAATCTCCGGGTTCGGAACCAGTTCTTCAGGGCGTTTTGTATTGGGCGCAGATGAAAAACCTCCTACCCAGGCAAAGCGGTCCAGGTTACCCAGTCCAAAATTAAGTGACTGGCCGCCGCCCATGGAGAGCCCTGCAATCGCCCGATGTTCTCGATCCTTGAGGACCGGATACGTCTTTTCGATGAACGGGATGAGGTCGGCAAGCAGATCTTTTTCAAAGGTCGCAAACGCCTGCACTTTGGCACTGTCAAAAATATTGCCCACTGCACGATCATCTTTCATAGCCCTCCCATTCGGCATCACCACAATCATCGGCTCCATGAGCTTTTCAGCATATAGGTTATCGAAAACGTTCTGGGGTTTTGCCTGAAGCCACTCTTTCTCATCGCCGCCGATACCATGGAGAAGATACAACACAGGGTACTTTTTCTTTTTTGAAAAGCCTGGCGGCGTGTAGATCAAAGCCTTGCGCTTCGCTCCCACAGTTTTCGAATTATAGAGGACAGTGTCAATCCTACCGTGTGCGATATCCGACCGAAGTGAATCGAATCCTTTCGGCGCCCGGCTTACAAAGTTCTGTTGTGCGAGCGCGCTGGAAGAGAAAATGACCACCGCCAGAAGCAAAGAAATTCTCATTGTTTTCATGCCTATGCAGTCAGTGTAGCCGTCATTTCAGTTCAAGCACCAGCACGGAAAAGGCCGGGATCTTTACCGTGAGCGTATTACCCTTAAGGGTTGCGCCATTGAACGCGACAGGTTTCACACGATCAGCCGCATCAAAACTGTTATGATCCTGCAGTTTCTTGGAGGTCAGGATCCGCCCGGCTACCGACTTTGCAGATAAGGTGCCAAGATCAACGGTCACCTCCTGTGCCTTGGTTGCATGAAGATTTACCAACGATATATGGACGAGTCCATTCTTATCACGGGAAGCCGACGCCGAAACGGCTTTGATCTTCTTATCGCCGAAAGCATATTCGGCGCTCGTGAGCAAAATGGGAATCATCAAAGCGTCCTGGTGGACATTATACATCTCCATTACGTGATACGTTGGTGTCAGCACCATCTTTTCTTCGTCTGTCAGGATTACTGCCTGCAAGACGTTGACTGTCTGCGCAAGATTTGCCATTCTTACGCGATCGCAATTGTTGTTGAAAATATTTAACGTGAGTCCCGCAATCATGGCATCGCGCATCGTGTTTTGCTGGTACAGGAATGCGCCGTTGGTGCCGGGCTCTACGTCATACCAGCCACCCCATTCATCCACAATAAGAGCAATCTTTTTTTCCGGATCGTATTTGTCCATGATCTTCTTGTTCTCGCCCACCATCGTTTCCATGCGATACGCCTGCTCCATGGTCTTGAAATATTGGTCTTCTGTAAATTCGGTGGCCGATCCCTTTTTCGTCCAATCGATCACTGAATAGTGATGGATCGAAATGCCTTCGATTCTTTTCCTGGGAATATTTTTCATCAGGGCTTCAGTCCATGCAAAATCGGGTGAACCTGGGCCCACCGCAATCCGGAACAATCCTTCGCTATTCGCATAGCTGGTCATCAGCGTTGCATACTTTCTGTATTGATCGATGTAATAGTCAACCGTCATGTCACCACCGCAGTCCCATGATTCGTTTCCTACTCCCCAGTATTTTACATTCCAGGGTTTTGACCTTCCATTTTTTTCACGAAGATCAGTCAGGTAGCTGGAACCGTTCGCATGGTTTACATACTGAACCCACTCTTCGGCTTCTCGTACCGTACCGCTCCCCATATTTGTAGCGAGATAAGGCTCCGCACCCATCATTTCACACATATCCAGGAACTCGTGTGTGCCAAAGCTGTTGTCCTCCCGAACGTTTCCCCACGACACGTTTTCGATGTGCTTCCTTTCATTCTTTGGGCCGATACCATCCATCCAGTGATAGTGATCAGCAAAGCAGCCACCGGGCCAGCGCAAGACAGGAATCTTTAATTTTTTCAATGCCTCGATCACATCGAGTCTCACTCCGTTCTTGTTTGGAATAGTCTTGTTTCCCTCTCCCACATAAAATCCGCCGTAGATACACCTCCCCAGGTGTTCAGCGAAATGCCCGTAAATGTTTCTGTTGATGGTATCCCGAGCGTTGGCTGGCTGAAGCACAACTTTGTTCTGGGCCTGCATCTCTCCCCATGAAAGAATCAGAATCGCAAAAAGTACAATTTTCCTCATGATCGTATGTGGTTAAGGTTTATCAAATACTGAATCCGGTTTTTACTTTATTTTTTTAAGCCGACGTTTATTTAAGTCCTACAAGCGTATATGTTTTTCCTTTGGAAGTGTTGATATCATAGAGAAAACTTTCTTTGAGATCGGGCGGCGTTATTGTTGCCCGGGCCGACACGATGGGTGCCGGTGTTTCTTCGGTCTGATAAAACAGATTGGGGTTGTCACCTGTCGCGATCTGAATCTTGTCTCCACTCGCAAACTGCAACCTGTTGGGAACCCGCACGCGCAGGTTACCGCCGAGAGTTGACTTGATCGAAGCCCTTACAACCCGGCCGTCTTTCCACTCAAGATCAACGATTTCAAATCCACCCCTCGCGCGCAATCCGGATACTTTACCGGAAGGCCATACTCGCGGCAACGCCGGAATCAGAAAGATCGCGCCATCGGCACTCTGCATCAGCATTTCAGTTATACCGGAGGTGCACCCGAAGTTTCCATCGATCTGAAATGGCGGATGGGCATCAAAAAGATTGTTGTACGTTCCTCCACCTTCATTGACACCCAGCGGCGACAACTGATTCTGAATCAATTTGTAGGCATGGTTGCCATCAAGCATTCGCGCCCACCAGTTGATCTTCCAGCCCATACTCCAGCCAGTCGATACGTCACCTCGTTGTAAGAGGGTATTGCGTGATGCACTATACAACTGCGGTGTGCGATACGGCGAGATCAGATTGGCGGGGAAGAGGCCATAGAGATGGGAAATGTGGCGGTGATGATCTTCCGGATCATCGATATCCTCCAGCCATTCCTGTAATTGCCCGTGCTGCCCGATATGCATCGGCGGCAATTTTTCACGCATTAGCCTGAGAGTGTCTGCAAAAGCGGCATCTTTCCCAAGGTGCTGCGCCGCACGGATCGTCGCGCTAAACAAATCAAAGACTATTTGGTTATCCATGGTTGTACCGGCATCGAGCGACGATCCACCGTGGGCCTTCGGTGCATTTTCCGGCGATGTTCCCGGACAGACAACAAGCCACCCGTACTCCGGATGCTCCACGAGGTAATCAACATAAAACGTCGATGCTCCCTTCAGGATTGGATAGATCGATTCAAGATACACCTTGTCACCGTTGTAGAGGTAGTGTTCCCAAAGGTGCTGACTTGTCCACGCCCCTCCGGCACTCCATATTCCCCAGAAGATGGGATCAACAGGGCCTGTTATGCGCCAGATGTCGGTGTTATGGTGAGCCATCCATCCTCTCGCCCCATACATTACTTTTGCAGTCTCCCTTCCTGCTTCTGACAACTCTTCAACCATCCGGAGAAACGGCTCGTGCAATTCGGCAAGGTTGGTCTTCTCCGCAGGCCAGTAGTTCATCTGGGCGTTGATGTTAATGGTATATTTACTATCCCACGGCGGATGCAGCCTGTGGTTCCATATTCCCTGAAGATTCGCGGGCTCGCCACCTGGCTGTGATGAAGATATTAGCAGGTAACGTCCAAACTGATAATAGAGTGCGACGAACTGCGGGTCATTGACGGAGCGAAAATTCTTCAATCGCACATCGGTGGGAAGGTTCGCCGCATCTGATTTGCCAAGGTCGAGTTTTACGCGGTTAAAATATTTCTGATAGGCCGCGATGTGCCGCTTTCTCAGGTTAGCATATGAGTATGAAAGGGCCGCGTCAAGGTATCCGGCCGCACGGGCATGTTCGTTCCCGCTGACGTCCTGGTAAGTATTGAAATTGGTGGCAATGGAAACATAGATCGTGGCAGCGTCAGCATTTTGGACTACCAACGCGGAGTCGGTAGAAGTTAAGGAACCGCCATCGGTCTTTATCCGGACAATCCCTTCGAACCGCACCATCCCTTTTACCCCCTCGTGGTCAATCGTCGTCCCGGTGACCACCAACTCGTTGCGCGTTCTGGTTTTGACTACAGAGCCTGGAATGGGAGTCGAAAGCCGGGCCGCGAATGAAATACTGCGCGGTTTGTCTGCCGTTAGCCGCACCACGATCATACGGTCCGGGATTGACGCCAGTACTTCACGCGCGAACGTCACTCCGCTCACCGAATATGACGCAGTTGCCAACGCCTTTTCGATGTCCAGTTCTCTCCGATAGTTGGCGTATTGGTCATGTCCCTCAAAATCCAGCAGCAAGCTACCTACCGGAAGGAACATCTGGCCATTTGACTTCTTAGTTTGTATGGTCCGGGCCGCGAGTATCTCGGCTTCTTTTTGCTTTCCATCAAAGATCAGTTTCCGGATCTCAGGCAACGCCGCTAGGGCATCGGGATTGTCGTTTCGATTCGGACTGCCACTCCAGACCGTGTGTTCATTCAGCTGAATAATTTCAGTCGGAACATTTCCGTAAACCATTCCTCCCATTCGCCCGTTTCCGATAGGAAGGGCATTTTCCCATGTGTCACCCGCCGGCTGATTATACCAAAGTTTCAGCCCCGGCTCCTGCTGAGAAAACCCGGAAGTAGAAATTACCAGTGAGAAGAAAAAGAGTACTTTTTTCATCAGTTCAATTTTCCATCGAGTATCGGCTTTCAAAATGTTTGTTTATGACATTTCAACCATCGCCTTGATCACGCCATTGCCGGGGTCCAGCCAGCCCTTAAACTCAGCCTTCACATCGTCAAATCCTACGCGATGAGTGATGTAAGTGGCCGGATCAATTTCCCGTCTTTTCAAGCTTGCCATCACATGCTCAAAATCCACGCGCGTAGCATTGCGACTACTCATCAATGTTGCTTCGCGTTTGTGGAACTCCGGATGGCTGAATTTAACTTCACCCTTCTGTAAGCCGATCAGAACGTACCGCGCACCGTGCGCCATATATTGAAAAGCATTGTTGATTGCGCGCTGGTTTCCCGTCGCATCTATCACAACGGTAGGCATATCCTTATTCGTAATGGTCTTGATCTGTTCAAAAGCATCCGGAGCTGATGCGTCAACTATATGGCGGGCTTTGAGTTTGTCCTGGCAGAAACGCAGGCGTTCCGCATTAATGTCCATGGCAATGACCGTACCCCCTGCAATTCTGGCAAACTCCATTGTACCCAGGCCAATCGGACCCGCGCCTATTACCAGAACATATTCACCGGGCTGGATTGCGGCCCGCCTGACACCGTGCGCACCGATGGCCAGAGGCTCCACTAAGGCGAGGTCATCAAAGCTCAGACCTTCCCCTTTCAGCAACGCATTGGTGGGAACCGACAGGTACTCGGCCATACCACCGTCTACATGGACCCCGCACACTTGTATTCGCGCGCAGCAGTTTGTCTTTCCGTTTCTGCAGGCGATGCAGTTGCCGCAATAAAAATAAGGCATAAACGTGACCGTCTCACCCGGCTTGAAGTCGGATGAACCGTCGATTTCGACCAGTTCTCCGGCCAACTCATGGCCAAGTATCCGGGGATAATCAAAAAAAGGTTGCGTACCCTCAAATGCGTGCAAGTCGGTGCCGCAAATACCAATACGCCTTACCCGGATCAGCGCCTTCCCGCTCTCCTTTTCGGGTGTTTTTGCCGATCTGTATTCGAAATTTCCGGGCCTGGTGCACACCAATGTTTTCATCAAGGTCATCGGATCATGAAGGGGATTCGTCCTTTCGTTCAGGATTTTTAAGTGTGTATTATACAATTATAAATGTATACTTCCAGAAAATCAAATCCTGATAGTTTTAGATGATGCGTCAGAAAATCACTGCATATCCGGGAGATCGTCCCTATTGATCATTCGCAGGACCCGCAACAGTGATGTAGTACATTTTCTCGATCCAGGAATTATCGAACAGTGCCTTTTGATTCTTCCTGACCTTTGTCTGCTGCCACTTGTCGGTCGGATTTATCTTCATTACGCTATTCGCGCTCCTGAGCACGATCGGAAGGTTGAATCCTTCAACGCAGTTTGTCCAGCGATAATGCACGGTGTTTCCTTTGAAATTGTATTCCAATTCCGGAACGTCGGTTGTGCGAAGGTATTGATCGAAAATTCTGGAATAATCAAAACCGGATTCTTTTGAAATATAGTCCTCGATTTGTGCGGTGGTAACGGTCTTGTGGTAGAAAGTCCTGTTGAGACCGCGAAGTATTGCCCTGAAGCGGTCATCGTTATTCAGGCTATGCCGGATCGTATGGAGCATATTTGCACCCTTAGGATACATGTCACGAGACCCCGACTTGTTGACATTGTAACGTCCGATGACAGGACGGTCATTGTGGATATTTTCCCTTGTCCCATAGTTATATTCGTTCCCCGCCTGCAGGCCAAAGTAGTACTCGGTATAGAGGGTTTCGGAATACGCGGCGAAACTTTCGTGGATCCACATATCAGCTATGTCTTTGTATGTGATATTATTCGCAAACCATTCATGAGCTGACTCGTGGATGATGATAAAGTCCCATTTCAATCCCCATCCTGATCCGGAAAGATCCCGGCCTCGATAGCCGTTCCCATAGTCATTTCCATAGGTCACGGAACTTTGATGTTCCATTCCCAGGTAAGGCACCTCGACAAGCTTATAGCCATCCTCGTAAAACGGATAGGGGCCAAACCAGTACTCAAACGCGCGCATCATCAACTTCGCCTGCTTGAACTGTTCCTTTGCTTTTTCGAGATTGTAAGGGAGAACATAGTAATCCATATCGAGCACTCCCTTCTCCCCTCGCACGGTATCGGAAAAATGCACGTAGTCGGCGATGTTAATATTCACGCCATAGTTGTTGATCGGATTGGTCACATACCATTGGAAAGTTCTTGTACTGTCGGCGTTGTGAGTAGTCCTCCTGAGTCTTCCGTTGGAGACATCCATCAATTTCTCCGGAACTGTTACACTGATTAGCATGCTATCCGGCTCATCGTACATATGGTCCTTGCAGGGCCACCAGGCGCTTGCCCCGAGACCCTGACAGGATGTGGCAATAAATGCGACGCCAGTTTTGTCGTACGTCCACTGGACCCCACCCTGCCAAGGCGGATTCCTGGCTTCCATTGGTACTCCTGAATACGTCACGATGATCGATTCGTCCTTACCCGTTTCCTGTTTCTTGATCAGCGTGACGAAGTAAGCGTTCTGTCCTTCTTTTGTAAACTTCAGGCTGTTGCCATCCTGAGCAACAGATGTGATCGTCAGCGGAGGCTGAAGGTCGATTTGAAGAACCTGTGACGACTCCAATACTTTGTACCGGATCTCGACTTTCCCTTCGAGAGACTTCGTTTCAGGCTTGACGCGTACATCCAGGTGATAAAAATTCAGATCCCACCAGGCGCGTTCGGGCGTGATGGTGCCGCGCAGAGTGTCATCCATTGTAAGCCCTTCCTGTGCGTAAGCAGCACCGCAGCAGACGAGTAACATCGCCGAAAAAACAAACCGCATATATATATTCTTTCGTTTAAGAATCATTGTTAAAAATACTGACTGCCTTCGTCGCATCAAAGTGCCAGACAGGACGAAAGAACAAAACACAAAACACCGAGACTCCCAGACATTGGTTTAGCACCAAGGGCTCTAAGGCGCGATGAACTTTCGAAATGCAAAAGCGATCCCCGCGCCGCATTTAGAAGAACTTAGTGTCTTCGTGCTTTCGTGTCTTAGTGTCTTAGGGGCACATCCGTGACTTCCGGATTTCTCGATAAAATCGAAAAATTGACCGTTGCGAAAGTCGAAATATCGTTACTTTTGACGCGCATAACCTTCAAAACATGAACAAACGTTACTTAATACTCATTGCTGCAGCCTTGCTGATGGCAGCCTGCGGAAAGAAAGCCGATGAATCGGGCACCACTACTGATAGCGCCAGCGTTGCTTTGGCGCCAGTTGAAACCAAGGCACCTAACTCCGACTATAAACCGGCGTTTGAAGGCCAGACGCGTGTCGCCGGTGCCAAGACCACTACTCCGTATGAGTTCACCGTCCTGGACAGTACATTGATTAAACCATGGGGGATCGCCGCCCTTCCAGATGGCCGGTTTATCATAACGGAGAAAGGTGGAACAATGCGGATCGCCACAGCAGACGGAAACGCGGGCGAACCGCTGTTGGGAGTTCCCAAGGTCGACCCCGCAGGCCAGGGCGGGCTGCTCGGGATTACCCTCGATCCGGCATTCGAGCAGAACAAAATGATATACTGGGCATTTTCTGAGCCAGTAAAAAATGGCAACCATACCTCTGTGGCCAAGGGCAAACTTTCATCCGATGAAAAATCGCTGGAAGGTGTAAAAGTTATCTACCGCGCTACGCCTGCCTATGACGGCAAGCTGCACTACGGCGGACGCGTGCTATTTTCAAAGCAAGGTCATCTCTATGTGTCGACTGGCGAGAGGTCCGATCTTGAAACACGACCCCAGGCACAGGATCTCAATTCCGCATTAGGCAAGATTATCCGGATCGACACGGATGGCAAGCCGGTGTCGGGAAATCCATTTGAAGGGAAGTCAGGTGCGCGGCCTGAACTCTTTAGCTATGGTCACCGCAATGTTCAAGGCATCGCCTTTCATCCGCAGACCGGAGATTTGTGGGAAACCGAATTCGGACCCAGGGGCGGCGACGAGTTAAACCGGATAGAAGCTGGTAAAAACTATGGGTGGCCAACAATCACGTATGGTATCGAGTATTCCGGAAAACTGATCGGCGACTCCATTCAACAGAAGGATGGATTAGAGCAACCGGTTTATTACTGGGATCCCGTGATTTCGCCAAGTGGCATCACGTTCTATAGCGGAGATGCGATACCGGAATGGAAAAATAATCTGTTTATTTCATCTCTCAGCGGCATGCACATCTGCCGACTCATCATAGAGAACAATAAGGTTGTTGGAGAGGAACGGCTGCTGGCCAATGAGGATCAGCGCTTCCGCGATATCACCCAGGGCACCGACGGCGCATTATACGCTGTCACCGATCAGGGCCGACTATACAAGATCTACAAGAAGTAGTAAAGCAGAGCACAAAGACACTCAGTCACGGAGCCACTAAGTCATTAAGAATTCATATTCGTGTCTTAGTGTCTTCGTGACTTTGCGTCCTCGTGGCAAAGCAAATTACGGGTAGCCCTGGCACCTTAGTGTATGACGAGTTTCGTGGTAACGAGCGCTCCGGCGAAGTGGATACTTACAAGGTAAACTCCTGGCTCCAGTGGAATACCGGTGTCGCGATTATTCAATTCAAAGTCATCACTGTTTTCGATAACGCCGCTGAAGACCTGCCGGCCGGTGATGTGTGTAATCACAACATAAATCTGCTTGGTCTTCTCGTGCTTCACCCTGATCACAACAGGTTCATCAGGGCCCGCGGGGTTCGGGTATATACTGATAGTCGCCGGGTTTAAGTTATCGACCTTCACGAGCTTCGAGTATGAGAATCTTCCATCGAAATCCGTTTGTCTGAGGCGATAGTAAGAAACTCCGGGTAGCGGGTTCAAATCAATTTCATGGTACCGTAGTAACTTCTTGCTGTAGCCGGCTCCCGGTACATAGCCAATGGAATCAAACTGCAGTTCGTCGGAGCCACTTCGCTCAATGGTAAAGTAGTTGTTGTTGACTTCCATTAACGTCGACCATTCTAATTCGACCACGCCCCCGTTCGGGACTGCTGTGAATTCCTGCAGGGTTATAGGCAGCACGGAGTTCTGGTATCCCAGAGCAAAGAACGTCGGGTCGCCAATCGAAGTGATCTCGGAAGTCGCATACCCGGCCGGCGCAGCGGGCGAAAACACACCCGCGCCGCCTTCATCAGTCCACGGACCGGATGAAGATGTCGCCCTCACGATTCTCACGTTGCCGGGCACCGTGATGTTCTCATCCGTTGGCGCATTGGTGTTGAAGTTCAATTCGACCGTTGGTGAATTTATTATGCCCGACAGAAGATCGATCGCATAGTATCGCGCTTCAGACAGCCCCTCTATGGAAGGCGGGAACGCCCCCACCGGAGGAGTGTTTATCATCTCAACCCGCACCACGGGATTCGTTGAAGCAGCTGCCTGCTGGACAGTGACGGGCCGGTAAATGCTTCCCTTCCCCACGGGGAACACACGGCTCGTCGAGCCAGTGCCCGGGAAACTGATGGAGAGCCTGCCGTCTACAAAAGATCCGGCACCATATACCGACACAGGTTGTGTGCCGGTATTCGTCAGGCTTAGAGTATTACTGCCTGTGATAATATTTCCGCTCGTCATCACCAGCGTCCCCGCGACGGTGACATTATCGTTAAGGGAAAGCGAGCCTCCGTTGATCCGGCTGAGGTTGTTGAATGTCGTCGCCCCGGTCAGGGCCTGGGCTCCGGCACCATTGAAGGCAACGGCACCAGTACCGGCGTTGAAAGTTGAAGTGTTCGTCCAGTTTCCACCCACGGAAAGGTTACCGGTGTTGGCATTGAATGAAGCCGACGCTGTATTTGAAAAGTTTCCGGCAATGCTCATAGTGTTCGCATTTGCCGTGTGTGTAGCACCGACGCCGCTGTTGAGGTAAGAACCACCAATTGTAATTCCTCCGGAACCTGCAGTCAAAAGACCATTGTTTGTAACGGAACCCGTGACTGCTATGGCTCCTGTGCTGGCCGTAAAAGACCCTGAAGTGTTATTGATGTTTCCTCCCACGGATATGGATCCCGACCCGGCATGAAATGTCGCCGCATTGTTTATGCTACCGGTTACGGTAATGTCATCAAGGCTTCCATTGAATACAGCGGACGCGTTGTTAATGAGATTTCCACCAACGGATAGTCCAATTAGTGAACCATCTCCCGCGTTGAATATTCCGCTGTTCACGAGGTGCCTGCCGATGATTACGATACCGCTGCCCATCGTGAATTCGCCGTTGTTCGTAAAGTCCGCCGCAGGATTGTTCAGCAGAAGGGTTCTATTGCTCACCGCGTTGGTCACGGTGCCCTGGAAGACCGTGAGCGATCCGTTAAGAGTCAGGTCGGCATTGGGCAAGGTTTTGGTTCCGGTCCCTGTGAAGGTAAGATTATTATACAGATTGCGCGTAGGAAGGATCACTGTTCCGTTGTATTCAACGGTACCGCCACCCGCTGCTGTGAAGGCGGAAAAGTCTCCGGATGGAAATGTCGAGGATTGCAATTGTATCGTTCGCGGCCCCGCACCTGCTGGAGTCACGATTCCGAAATCATGGCCGAGTGTGTTGCCCAGGTGCAGCCTTCCCCGAAGTTCCAGGGTAGCCAAACGCTGGGAGTTTGACGTCACTGTTATGGTATGAGCGGCATCGATGATCACGAATGAGCCATCCGGCGGGCCGATATTAGTCCCGGGTGGATTCGGGCTCCAGACCAGTTCATCGGCTTCCCAGACTCCGGATGCAATGCTCGTATACGTCGTTGGATTAACAAACGCAGTCGGCTCACCTGCGGTATAGTCTCCGGACACATCGGTATTTGTAAACGTGATCGTACGCGTGGCGATATCCGGATTTCCCGCCGCGATGCCGATGGTCCATGCTCCGCCTTTGAAGCGCGCATCCCGGTATTCGTTCGGATCGCCCGATTCGTCTGCAGCCGAATACTGATACGTATGAGTGACCGTGGTCAGGATAACAACGCTGTGGCTCACACTCCAGTAATAATTAATAAAGGCTGTACCCGATCCTGTTGCACTCGGGTGCTTGCTGTTTACAGGGCGGATCGTAATCGTGCCGCCAAGCCCACCTGTCGTAATCGTGTAGTCTGCCGGCGTGTACTTTCCGCTCACGCCGACAGGATAAGTAAAATGGCCACCCGTAACATTCGCCGCAAATGTTTTTGTGACCCCGGCATCGGATAGGTTGCCCGAGGTAATAATATATCGCGACGAAGAAGCCCCGCTGATGGCCGAAAGATTTTCATTTGAAAGGTTCAGTCCGAATGAGCCGATAAACAGTGAGCCGTTCGTGAGCACCAGGGTTCCGGTCACTTCCTGCGTGGCTGCAAACACGGCTCCACTTGCGTTGTTGAGTTCAAGCGTGCCGAATACGCCCGTGCCATTCCCGCCGACGGTCTGGCTTGATGATCCATTCAGCAAAAGCCGACCCGTAGTGCTGGTGTGCCGCGCGGAGTTGATAACTGTTCCAATCGCCGTGACGGTGTTGGCAGCCACCGCCAGCGTTCCGTTTGTGAGTGTAAGCGTACCGTTGACCCGCAATTCTGTAGTCGGCTGAAGTTGTAGGATGCCACCTGCCAGCGTATTGTTTATAGTGAGATTTGCAAAGTTGGTAAGATTTCCGCTGACGCCCGTGATCAACTGATTTCTATTGGTACCGTTGAAGGTGGTGGTTTGCGTAGCGGACCCGGGCCTATACCCTCCGACCGAAGTACCAATCGAGTTGTTTGTGTTTGAATTGATCAGATCGCCCGCAATGCTGACGTTGAAACCACTCGCATCAAAGGCATTGGTGGCCGCTATGTCCAGCGTGCCTCGCATGGTTATGCCGTTGAACTCAAGCCGTCCGGTGTTCGATGCTCCTCGTATCGAGACATTATAAACGGGAATGATCGAATTGATATCGACGGTCTGTGAGCTGACCGCTGATCCCACTTCAATGGTTCCACCCGTCACAGAAGAAGAAGAAGGTTGAAGATACAGATCCGCAATTGCGGAGCCGCCCGAGCTCCTGTTTATGCGCAGGACGCCGCCGCTCATGGTGAACGAGCTTCCGGAGTTTAGAATTTCGAATACGCCTCTTGTGGTGGTGAGCGCGTTTGATAAAGCAACAGAAACCGTGGAGGAACCGGACTGATTATAGATCAAAGTACCCTGCGAACTGGCAAACGAGCGCCTCACTTGCCCGTGTACATTCAGTGTTCCTCCGGATACCGCGATCGTCGGCTCGCCCGTGGCGGCGTAAACAATCGCATTGTCATTGGTGCTTGTACCTACGTTGATTGATCCGCTGAGAACTTCCAGCGTGCCGGCGAGGAGAAGTTCAATACCATTTCCGCCGGTGATGTTCACCGTTCCCCCATCAACGGATAGGCGCGTCGTTGCGGGCACGCTAAAATCCACTCCATTTGCTATCAACACCGATTGAGGGCTGCTGAGCCGGAACGTTCCATTCAAAAGTATAAGGGGTGTTCCCGATCCCGATAGAGAAAAGGCACTTACATTCACGTTCAATACCGAAGCGGGCGACGTTCCCTTTGAAACAGTAAGGACATTAAAGTCGGTGGTGCCACCGGAGCCGGTAATGGAATGATTTCCTGCGCCTGTGAATGTAACGTCGGCATGGCGCGTGCTAACCGCCATGTCAACCACGCCGTTGTTGATCAGGCTTCCGGCCAGCATTACCGTGTTTTGTGCAACGGTACCTGTACTGGATACATCGAAAATACCGGATGCCCCTACCGTGGTTGTGCCCGACACATTAAGGTTCTGTGCTATATTATTCTGGAACTGGAGGGTTCCGGATGTCACTGTCAGGTTGCCCTCCACGGAAAGAGTGCGCGCCGACGTTGAATTAAACCGCACGACCCCGGTCGCGCCGGATCCCTGAACGGTCATGTTCCCGTAAACAATTACATCTTCATCCGGCAATCGGATGAACCTTCCGCTTCCAGGCGTCAGTATGAGATGCCTGTACGATTCCAGCGGGAGGTCCGTAGGAGTTGCCGACAAGTCAGGTATCGTAAAATCCTGAGTACCCGTTGTATAATATTCTACTGTTCCTCCCCCGGCGCGAATAAAATTTCCAAAATCACCTGCGGGAAACTCTGCGGTGGCTGTTGAAGATGAAATCCGCAACAGCCCGCTGCCGGTAATCGGTGAACTTTCAAACGTGCCGAAATTGTGACCGGTGCTGGTACCAACGTCAAGCACACTTCCTGAACTGATTTCCAACCCTCCCGAAGCCTGGCCATTCGATGTGATTGTTACAGTGTGGTTGTGTGCGCCACCATCACCGATGTAAACGTGGTCTCCCACTACCGGGTAAGTCGCCGCCGCCGTACCGACATGACTCACGTTCGACCAGGGTGTGGTTGCCGGGTTTGTATCCGTCCAGTTTCCACTTCGGATAGTATAGAATATTCGCACCGGCCCGAATGCGGCAGGCACGCCGGCCGTGAACTCGCCGTCGATGAAACCAACACCGGTAAAGAAGATCCGGTTAACAGCGTCATTCACCTGTGTCAGGTCACTGATCACAGTCCAGGCAGTAGGATTATACCGCGCGGGAATGTAAGTCTGGTCTGAGGTGACAGACGGCGATACACTGGCGTCCACATATTGGTAAGTGTGAGATACCGCTGCGCCGCCAAGACCCGTAAATCCGGTGCTCACTACTTTCCAGTAAAACGAAAGATTCGCCACGTTTCCCGCGGTTACGAACTGATGCCTGGAATTGACGGGGCGCACCGTAATTGCGCCGTACGTGGTTGGCGCCGAGGTGATCTGAATGGTGGCGGGCGTGTAGCTGTTGCCCACACCAATGGGGAATGTAAAAGCCGTGAGATTTCCGAATGTCTTTCGAACGCCGCGGTCGGATTGCAATCCGTTCGTTCGAATCATCTTGTCCGCGTCAAAAGGATCGCCCGTGACAGCGATAGCTCCAGCCGAGGATGACGTGAGGCTGAGTTGATAATGCCCGATATCAAAGAGACTTCTACCCGTGCCTGCCAGCGTCAGCGTTGCGCTTATTGTAATGTCCGTTTGAAGCGTGACGCCAGGAACGCTGTTGTTCGACAGGGTCAGGTTGCCAAAGACGCCATCACCGTTGCCTGTTATAGTCTGGGTGGATGCTGCTGTCATGGTAATGCTTCCCGTACCGGTGTGGATGGCGTCATTGTTAATTGTTCCCGCCACATTGATCGTCTTTCCACCATCGTTGAGAATGCCCTGTGCAATGTCAAGTTTGTTGCTAACGGCATAGGTAGCTGCTGCGCCCCCCAATACCAGCGCTCCCGATGGCTTGTCTACGGCGAGGTTGAATAGAGACGGACTAATGTTGCCATTATTGATAAAATTCTGGTCTGTCGAACCATTGAAGGCAGTTGTGTTTCCATTTGGAAGGTAAGTCGCCCCACTCCCGATTGTGAAATCTTTTCCAACCGTGACGGACTGACCGTTGGAGTCGAAAGTCGGCGCGTTCGCACCCTCGATGTTGAGATCATTGAGTACCACAAGCGGCTGAACCGACGTTTCGCCAACGGAGCCGATACTGTTCAGCTGTGCCGTCGTGGTACCTCCGGTGCGCCGGATGTTGAGGTTCCAGAAAGGAGCAGTTGATAGTATTCTGAAAGTCGTCGCACCCCCGGACAGAATCGCGTTGAAAGTGCCGCCCGTGACGTGATGGTTGGAAGGGTTACTACCGATATGAATGCCGCCATTGAGTGAAGTCTGCGGATTGCTGACGTTGATCGTTCCCCCGGACATAATGAAAACCTGCTCGGGAAAAGGCAATGAAAAACGGGCGTAAGCACTGTTGGAACCCGTGCCCTGCGCGTTAAATGTTCCGCCCGACATGATAAACGACCCGCGGTGCACGCCGGCTTCCGTTGACGGCCTGAATTTTTCAGTGGTAAAAGTTCCACCCTCGATGATGTACTGACCTTCAAGCCGGATGACAGTCCCTTCTCCGCCGAGGCTGGAAAATGTTCCTGACGTGATTCGGAATTTTCCGTATACCACGAGCGCAATGCTATTGAAATTCACATTTGCGCCATCGATCCAAAGCATGGGGCTGGTGCTCCCATCTCCAAGGTTATAATTACCCGAACCCCTGACGCGCGGAATGTTGATGTTAGCACCCAGCCGCAGAGTTCCATTTGTCACGGTAAAAACCTCCACAGCCGAGAAGAACCTAAGGTTGTTTACGTTCGTCGACGTGACGGAAAGGATGTTCGTAGAGCCCACTCCCTTGTCCACTGTAAGGGAATACAAGTCTGTAACTCCATTACATGCGAGCGTCCTGTTCGTGGCACCGGTAAACGTCAGTGTCGCGATACCACTGGTCGCACTGGAGACGTATTGGGCCGTGTTGCTGAAATCTACCGTCCCGTTGTTCGTAAAATTACCGGAAACCACAAGGTCATGAGCGGAATTAAAGGCCCCCACACCAAATGTTGTTCCGGCCCCGATTGTAATGTTCCCGGCAAAATTAACATCCATAGCATTACCAGCCTGGGTTCCCAGCACAACGGCAAGGGTGCCGGTTCCGCTTGTCTGGGTAACAAAGTTTCCGTTGATCTGAAGGTCATAGGAAACGCTGTTTGAAAATGTCATCGTGTGGTTGGATGACGTTGCATTGCTGAAGAGGATATTCGGGTACTCGATCGATGCAGGGAGGACACCTGTGAAGTCGTAATACTCAACGGTTGCGCCTGCCGCAGCGCTTGCCCGGAAGGTGTTATTCGTCACGGCGGGAAAATAGCCGGCATTGATGCGCAGCAAGCCAGATCCGGACAATGTGGAAATAGTCGACATCGTATGATTGCGCAGATCAAGGGCACCGCCATTCTGAATGGTGATAGTCAGCCCGGTTGAACTGACATTAGCGTCCAAAATGACTGTATAGCCGTTGAGAATGATGATTTGATCTCCGTTCGCAGGAACGGCGCTACCCGTGAGACTTATCCCCGAAGGGTCCGTGGTCCATGTCGAGGCGTCTGCCCAAAGCCCGCTACTCCCCCCGTTGATGTACGTGTAATAGGTGGTCGCCTGCAAATCTGCCGAATAAAAACAGACAAGTATCAGAACGGAAAGGGCAATCAGTGGCCGCATGTCGGTCGTGGTGTCAGATTGCGGTTTACGAAGGACAGAACAGGATTCCGGATCCTCCTGAGCTACAACAATCGGCTTAGGTAAAACAAAAATTAACTAAAGATAGACAACCACCAGCAATTAACCAATGAAAGATCAATTCCATCTACTTTTTAGGAAGGAAAGATAACAAGGCAGCAATGACCGTCGTTAGCCGCGAGAAGGGCGGTCATTCATACTTAAGAATAACAGATGGGTTTACGCGGGCCGTTCGCACGATCACAAAGATGATTGACAGGATCGCAAAAACTTCACAAAGCCTTTTCGTAACCGGGAAGGAATCTATCATAACTAAATTCATCCGTTACAAACAGCAAAATAAAAATACTGACGGAAAGACCCAGGGTGAGACCAAACAGGTTGATTGCCATGTAGGTCTTGTTCTTCAACAGATTTCTTCAGGCAGATTTCAAGCGATGATCGATTTGCTTCTTCTGTTATTGCTGCTCTTCAGACTCAATTTAGAAAAATTGCGTTGTTAAAAAGATGAAAACTGCGAGTTTGTATCGCTTCGAGGTTCCGGCCTTGCGAACATTGGCGACGCTTCGCTATTTTGCGCAATAAAGCTAACCGTGCAAAATCCTGTTGAAAATCCCCTGACCGAGGTCGCCAGGCTTTTCCTGCGGTTAGGCTTTACTGCTTTTGGAGGTCCGGCTGCTCACATCGCAATGATGGAGAACGAAGTGGTCAGAAAACGGAAGTGGATGACGCCCGGGCACTTCCTCGATCTTATTGGTGCAACCAACCTCATTCCGGGTCCGAACTCCACCGAAATGACTATGCACTGTGGTCACGAGCGGGCCGGATGGAAGGGGCTAATAGTCGCGGGGTTGTGTTTCATTCTTCCTGCGGTCATTATCACAGCTTCGCTCGCCTGGGCCTATGAAGAATACGGACAGTTGCCAGAGGTATCAAGATTTATCTACGGAATCAAGCCGGCTATCATTGCGGTTATTGTTTCTACCATGTTTTCACTGGGCAGGAAAGCATTAAAGAGTATCACCCTTGGTGTCATGGGCTTCCTTGCGCTCGTTCTGGCGCTCGCGGGCGTGAACGAGATCATTGTACTTTTTGGATTTGGCGCGATCGGCATAGTCATTCACCATTGGCAGAAAGGCCGGGCGCACTCGATCTCACCACTTCTTTTGCTGTCTACCATTGGAACGAATATTCCAGCGCTGGCCATTTTTTGGAAATTTCTGAAAATTGGCTGCATTCTTTACGGTAGTGGATATGTCTTGTTCGCCTTTGTTGATACTGAATTTGTCAATACCGGGATCATCACCAAACAACAGCTAATCGATGCCATCGCTGTCGGGCAATTCACGCCGGGGCCGGTCTTTTCAGCCGCAACTTTTATTGGGTGGCAGGTCGGTGGTTTCTGGGGAGCAATCGCCGCCACCATCGGGATCTTTCTACCTTCATTTGCCTTTGTTGCTTTTCTCAATCCGCTGATCCCGATGCTTCGCAAATCAAATGCAATGGCAGCATTCCTTGACACGGTCAACATGGTTTCAATAGCCGTAATTCTGGCCGTTGTCTATGAGATGGGCAAAGAAACGCTGATGGATTGGCGAACGATTGCCATTGCATTGCTGAGTGGTGTCGTGACTTTTTACTTCAAAAGCCTGAATACCGCCTGGGTTGTGATCGGCGGTGCACTCTTCGGGTATCTGTTCTCGATGATGTAGCGCGGTTCAAGACTACCCACCGAAATCAATCCATCCGGAATGTATTAGAATTAGTCAAGAACCAATCTGAATGCTGGAAACGTGCAGTCTAATGCAGCCTTTCGGAATCCTTGTCGATCAGGTGAGTGTCAAGCATATCTCCGGCGACGCCTGAAAAAGTTTTCGCTGCATCCCACCGATTTTTTAAGAGGCGGTAGTATCCCCAGCATGACAATACACCCACGGGGATACCCAGGGCGCCCAACAATGTATCATTAACATCATCAACCGACCCAATGAAAGCTTCATAGCCAATGGCGACAAGAACAGCCCCGACAAATGTGCCTGCGTAATAGGCAGCGACACCGAGAATCGCGTAAAGCCAGCCACTCTTGTTCTTTTGAAGAGCGAGCTCATAGAAAGCTTTGCCAACAAAAAAAATCAGAATTAGTCCAATCATGGGTCATTTTATTTTGTGAATGCTACTGCGCTCAGATCGGCAACAGCACTCTGAATGTCGACCCCTCGCCTGCTGTGCTTTCAACCGTGATAACGCCACCATGATTATCGACAATTTTTTTGCAAAGAGCAAGGCCGATACCCGTTCCCTCGTAATCCTGCCTGTTGTTCAGTCGCTGAAAGAGGGTGAAGATTTTGTCAGCATACTTCGGATCGAAGCCGATGCCGTTGTCCCGGAACGAAATTTCCACAAACTTCCTGTCGGGATCCAGCGTCTGCAAGCGCGGATCCTCAGGCGCGACTTCCTTAGCGGAAATGTCGATTACCGGCGCGTGTTCCGAGAACTTCAGCGAATTGTTGATCAGGTTGGAAAACAGCTGAAAGATCTGCAACTCAATCCCCTGGATAACAGGCAGCTTTTCAAAATTTACCCTGCCTTTTTTTTGCGCGATGAGCAGCTCGTAATCATCCAGCACATTCCCTAATACCGTGTTAAGGTCAACATCAGTGTGTTCGGCCGACTGGGATAGCCTTGAGTACGATAAAACCCCCTTGATCAGGACTCCCATGCGCGAAGCAGAGGTATCGATCTTGTCGAGGTATTTCCTGGCAACATCTTTCCTGTCGAGGTTAATAGAAACGAGTTCCGTAAATGTCTGAATTTTCCGCAACGGTTCCTGCAAGTCGTGGCTGGAAACATAAGCGAACTGCTCGAGCTCCGAATTTGTCTTCCGCAGTTGGTCATTGGAAGCCTTCAACTCGCTTGTGCGGCTCTGCACAATCCTTTCGAGTTCTTCTGCATTATCCTGCGCCAGTTTTTTCGCATTGGCAAGCGCAGTCACGTCATTGGCTACGACAATGATTCCGGAAATCGAACCATCAACTTCCCGAAGTGGTTCATAAACAAAATTCAGTATCTTTTTTTCGATTGTACTTTCACGCTTCAACCAGGCGACGTGTTCGGTTGTTACAAACCTTTCTCCGTTCACGAATACATTGTCGAGGATTTGCTCGAATCCTTGTCCTGCCGCTTCCGGAATGCCCGCAAAAAGTGGTCTATTCATTACTTCATCGGATGTCTTTCCCCAAAGCTCCAACATCAGCTCGTTGGCCTGAGTGACGATCAGATCCCGCCCTGTGAGGATGCTTGTTGCAACGGGTGCGAGGTTAAAGGCGTTTGCTAGTTGCCACTCTGCATTCTTTCTCGCATCGGCTATCTTGATCTGTGCTTTAACGCGTGCCACGAGTTCCTTGGCGGCGAAGGGCTTGATCAGATAATCGTCGGCCCCCATGTCGTATCCTTCGATACGAGCTTCCTCTCCCGCCCGGGCGGACAAGAGGATGACCGGTATTTTGCTGGTCTTGCTGCTCTTCTTTACTTCTTTTAGCAATTCAATGCCGTCCATCTCAGGCATCATGATATCGCTGAGGATTACGTCGGGTGCGTAAGCCTGCAACAGATCCCACGCCACTTTCCCGTTTGCTGCCAGCCTTACTTCATACAATGAATCGAGCAACTTTGCAATGTATTCCCGCATGTCGGGATTATCATCCACGATCAGAACCTTCGACCTTTTCTCGTCCTCGACGGGCACGTAAGTGTTGGCATTTTTGCTAAAGGTAAGCGTCTTCGCCTCGCTGAGATAGATCTCCGAGAGCATCGATTCATACCGTGTGTCAGTTGTATGCGACACGTCCATGCTTTGAAGATGGTCTTTTCCCAGCGGGATAGCGACGACAAAACGGGTTCCCTTGCCATGCACGCTTGAAACGTCAATAGTTCCGTGGTGAAGGTTGACCAGTTCCCGGACCAAAGAAAGTCCGATGCCTGTTCCCTCAAATGTACGGGCGGCCGTGTTCCTTATACGATGAAAACGTTCGAACATCCTGGGCAGCTCCTCTTCGGGAATTCCCACACCGGTATCTTCAACTTCCAGGATTGCACGGTTGTTGTCCTGGAAAAGTCTTACGGTAATTACGCCTTTCAGCGTGTACTTGAATGCGTTCGACAACAAATTGAGAACAATTTTTTCCCACATTTCCCTATCGACATACGTCTCATCAGCTATGTCCTTACACTCGATCTGCAATTTCAACCCGGCACTTTCAATTACGGACCGGAAGCCGCTCGCCAGGTCGGTTGTAAAAGCGCACAGGTCAACATTCTGATATCGCGCTGATGCCCGGCCTGCTTCAATCCGGCTGAAGTCAAGCAGGGTGTTCACAAGACGCAAAAGGCGCATACCATTGCGGTGGGTAGCTTCAATGCTCTCGATGTGATCTTTTGAAAGTCCGGATCCGTGATTGAGCAGGTTCTCGAGCGGACCGAGCATCAGCGTAAGCGGTGTACGGAACTCATGGCTAATGTTGCTGAAAAAGGTAGTTTTGGCCTGGTCGATTTCATTCAATGCCTGAATCCGCTTTCGTTCTTCTTCAAAGGCATTCGCGTTGGACAAGCCTGTTGTGGAGTGATCCGCGATCAGCTTGAAGAATTTCTTATAATTGTCGTCGTAGGGTAATCGGGGGCTGATTCCCAGAAGCAGGAGTCCGAATGGATATTCAAGATCCTGTCGCTCGAGCCGGACCACGCTAAATGCTTCCGGGACCTCCGGCCAGACTTGATCCTGTGAGAATGTCAGGTTAGTGTTGAGGGCTGAGACGGAAATTTTCTCAAGAGTAGACGGATCGCACCCCTGGATGAACGTGGCAATCTCATCTACCTTCGATGCCGCCAGGTCTATACCCGTTGCTCCTTCAAATACAAATTCCTTAGTGGATTTGTCAAACATGTAAAACAGGCAGAACTGAATATCATGCCTGTTCAGATTGAGAATCGCGAGTGTGTTCCTGAAAGCGTCTTCGATGTTATTGGCCTGCGACGCCTTCTCGCCCAGTTCACTTAGGGTGTTTAGTCGTCGTTCACTAAGAACGCGTTGTGTGGTTTCGGTGACCGTGACGAGCACGCCACCCGTCTGTCCGTCCTCCTGCTTGATCGGGCTGTACGAAAAAATAAAATAGCACTCCTCCGTGAAACCGTGCCGGTCAAGGGGAAGCATGAAATCCTCGAATCCCACCGCCTTACCTTCCATCACGCCTTCAAACATGGGCCCGATAATGTGCCAGATCTCCGCAAATGTTATTCGTGTGCTCAGGCCCATAGCCTGGGGGTGCTTTGTAGAGCCTAGGATGGGCCGGTATCCGTCATTGTAAAACTGGGTGAACTCATTGCCCCATGCGATATACATGGGAAAGCGGGCGTTCAGCATGATACTGATAGATGTTCTAAGACTTTGAGGCCATTGCTCAACGGGGCCAACCGGAGTCAGCGCCCAGTCGATGGCCCGTATCATTTTTCCCATTTCTCCCCCGCCCGCCAGAAACTGTTCATTTTCGACAGAGATGTCCTTGATCGATTCCATAAAATTACGAGGCAGTAAAAACGTCCTTTATGACATTGGTTAAAGCTGAGATCTTGTTCGGCTTTGTGATAAATGATGTGGCACCCAGGCTGATCATGTCTTCTACATCTGAAGGAACTGAAGATGTGGTGTAAATAAGTACCGGAGTATTGTCGAACTGATGCATTTTACGGATTTCCACCAGGCACTCGCGCCCGCTGAGGACAGGCATATTCAAGTCCAGAAAAATGTAATCCGGCTTTACGGTACCATCGCGGAGCATTTCCAGCGCTTTCACGCAATTGTCGGCCATGACACAGTTGAATTTACTACCGAGATCTTCCAGCGCTAGCAGAAAGATATCCCGGTCGTCTTCGTCGTCATCAATCAGGAAACAAGTTTTCAATGGACCTGCCATCAGTTGATTTTAGGGGAAATGCTCCTATTTCAAACATCGCGAAAAGATCGTTTTCAAAAAAGGATGACTTCGAGAAAGTGCGCGAGTCTAAGAGGACCAAAGTGTAGAGAAATATGAAGATTGTAAGCGAAAAAAATCATGCCATGTATACAAACGGGGTTTGCACTTGTAACTAATTGATAATAAGTAACAAACGCCCGACCGGCCTGTCGCTATGGGCGGCTGATCCGCATATTTTTCATAATTTTGCATCCGAATAACTATCACCATACCTTCGTTTTATTGGTTATCATGCAGGAACTGTGTCGGGTTCGGGATTCTGAGACTATGCTATCGTTAAAGTCACTCTTTTATATATTTCTATTCTCTGGATTTCTGCCGTTGCAGGCATCGCCTCCAGGAGGGCTAAAATTCCATGGGAGCGAACGACCCATCAATCAGCGAACATCGTACGATGTGCTCGGGGGTAGCACTGCGGCATTCAACGGATCTTTCGATATCGAATTCAACCTGTCCCTCTACCCTACTACCGAGTTTGGCTATATCGCCAGGATCAAGAACACGGAAACCGACAGGATATACAACCTGTTCTACGACGGGCAGGGCGGTCATCTCACATTCCGGTTCAATGAAGAAGGGGCCAGTAACCTGATCGTTGCGAATGTGGCGAAGGAAGAACTGCTGAACATGCAGTGGTTCAAAATGAAAATATCGTTCGATCTGAAAAACGATTCCATCAGTCTGACCATCCACAACCGCCGGGTTGGTGTTGTAAACAAAGAACTGCCGGACGTCTATCACCCCATCATTCTTTTCGGGAAAAGTGATCATATCATCGATGTACCATCCTTCGCGATCAAAGATCTATCAGTCGGCAATAGTGAAAAGTATCAATTTCCGTTGCGGGAAAGTGAAGGAAATATCGTCCACAATATTCGGGGCGAATCCGTCGGTGCCGTATCGAACCCTGAATGGGTGCTGAACGACGCTTATCACTGGCGATATAGAACATCCTTTAAGTCGCAATCCGTGGCAGGGGCTAATTACAATCCTGAACAGAAGGAAGTCTACTACTTCAACCGGGATTCATTGCTCATATACAATGTAAGAACAGACGAGACGACCGTCCGGGTGTTTGGCGAACCATGCCCTGTCAAACTAATATTGGGGACGAACTTTCTGGACACGCAGGACAATAAGCTTTATTCGTATGAAACGTATTACTCCACTCCGAACAACGACTACGACGGGCCGACCGTCGCAAGTCTCGATCTGAGTTCCTACCGGTGGACCGCTGAGACCGCGGAACAACTGCCCAGTCCGCTGCACCATCACGGCTCGTACTTCGACCCGCTCACGAGAAAGAATACCATATTTGGCGGATTTGGAAACATGCATTACAGCAAGAGTTTCTACTCGTATGATGTGGATGCAAAGGCGTGGACCACCCTACAAGGATTTGAAGGCGATTTTCTTTCGCCGCGTTATTTTTCGTCGGTCGGGTACCTGAAAGAGACCAATTCCATTTACATTTTTGGCGGCATGGGCAACGAATCGGGGGAACAAACGGTAGGCAGAAAATACTACTACGACCTCTACAGGATTGACCTCGACACAAAACAAGTCTCCAAACTTTGGGAGATCCCCTGGGAGCGTGATAACGTAGTGCCCGTAAGAGGTATGGTGATACTGGATGACTCCACCTTCTACACCTTGTGTTATCCGGAACATTTCACCGAATCACACCTTAAGCTGTACCGGTTTTCCCTCGCCGATGGCAGCTACCAAATACTTGGCGATTCGATTCCCATATATTCGGACAAAATCACCACCAATGCCAACCTCTACTACGACGGGGGGTTAAACAATCTCTATGCTGTTGTCCAGGAGTTCGACGACGACATCTCTTCCGATCTGAAAATTTATTCGCTGGCATTTCCTCCCATTACCGCTGCGGAGCTGGCGAATTTTCCGGGGGAGAGCAGCAAAAATAATATCCTGGCGGTAATCCTGCTCTTATCAGCGCTGGTCGCCGGTGTCGGATATTTCGTGTACAGGAGATCGAAGGCGCAAACCCCGGAAACAGAACATCTTCATCCGAATATGCCGTTTACATGCAACAGCTCAGTTGCACCACCACGGGCCAACTCTATCTACCTGTTCGGAGAATTTACCATACGCGATAAAAAGAATCGCGATATTACGTACCTGTTCAGCGCGCAGCTGAAACAGATATTTTGCCTGATATTGCAATACACCACTACGGAAGGAGGAATCGCATCGCAACGGCTCAGCAACATCCTGTGGCCGGACAAACCCGCGGATAAAGTAAAAAACTCACGCGGAGTGACCATCAATCATTTGCGCAAGGCGTTGAGCGGACTCGATGGTGTTGAATTAATTTACCGGAAAGGCTACTTCAAAATTGAGCAGTCTGAGTCTTTGTATTGTGATTATACGAAATGCATGCAAATCATTTCAGCGAACGAGGCAGACCAGCACCTGGACGATTTAGTCGAGATACTGTCGCGTGGCAAATTCTTACAATTATCGGATCATCCGCTCTATGACTCCTTCAAGCAGGAGACCGAGGCGAAGCTCGAGCCGGTGTTATTGGTAGAGATGGAGAAATCATTTGCGGCGGAATTATACGCAACCACCATTGCACTCTCGGAGGCGGTCATCAACATTGATCCGCTAAATGATGTGGCTTTGACGTTTCAGATCAAAGCCATGCAGCGCCTGAAGATGAACGATGAGGCACGGGTGCGATATCAGGCGTTCGTCACCGAGTACCGGAAGGCGATGGGAAATGATTATCCGCATCCTTATAATGCGTAGGCAAAATTCTTTTGCCACAAAGAGCACGAAGGCACGAAGACACCAAGGCACTAAGATATTTTGAAATGCAGAGGTTTTTTGTTGCTGCAATATTGGAAGGACTACTGCACTGGGCAGGCTGAGCTCTTTGTGTCTTCGCGCCCTTCGTGGCAAAAAAAACTTCGTGTCTTAGTGTCTTAGTGCCTTGGTGTCTTCGTGCTTATTGCCCACCCAACATTTTAATGAAATAGCCACCCACAACAGAGCGCGCCTGGAATCCTACCTGGGTTGCGTCGGTGGTTTCGTACCAGTCACTCATCGGAACACGATCCGGGGTTTCCGTTACGTAGTAATAAAGCGGGTCGATAAACTTTTGAAATGTTTCCCGGTCGTTTGACAACGTCGCGGTCCAGACAATCCAGTCGGCTTTCGTGTAGGTTCTGCGGTTGTCCAGCGGCAATCCGAATCTATTCTGCCTGGTGAGGTAGTAAGCGATCTCCCTTTCCGATACTTCATCGGGAAATACATTCAGATCGAGAAGGTTGTCCCAGACGAGGTTGTACTTCTGACTCCAGGTTCCTGGCTGGTCGAATGTCAACCGGAAATGATCGCCGTCGCCGGCCATCCTGATCCATTCCTGCGCCATTCTCTTCGCCTCTCCCGTGTATTTCTCTGCAATATCCTTTTTGCCGAGCATTTCCGCCAGCCTTCCATAGCCCGCGATTCCCATTATTGCCTTCACAGAGAGGTTTACGTTGTGCGCGAAATGCCCTGCGAAATCGTCGGTACACAATTGGTTTTCCGGATCAAGCCCCTTTTCCAACAAGTAGTTTGCCCAGGTTGTCAGTGCTTCCCAGTGTTCCGCCGCATAGTCGGCATTGCCTTCCACATCCGCAATCGCGGTCGTCAGGATCAACATGTTTCCGCTCTCTTCTACCGGCATATCGCCGCCATACGTCTGACCATTAGCTTTGGGATACGTTCCAACATCGTGCGCTGCAAACGGCTTCGTCCATTTTCCGCTTTCAGTGTAATAGAAAATCGGATTCAACATGCCCTTCAGAAGCTCGGGGTTGTATTTGAGAAACAAGGGCGCAGAAGGATACGTCACATCTACGGTGCCGATTGAACCATTGCTGAAATTTTCTTTTGAAAGAAACAGCGTTTTGCCGTCGGGATCTTTAACGAGTTTGTGCGCTGCGATAGATTGGCGGTATGCCAGCAAACAAAGTCGCGCGTAATTCTCGCCGCCTTTGCTGAGCGCCTCGCCGTACACCTCGCCGTCGAATTTATCACAGCGCGCCAGGGTCTCCTCGTAATCTGCAGCCGCCGAAGCAAGCGCCTCATCAAAAGTGACCTGACCATCTTTCGTCCACCAGCCTTTGAGGTTTGTACCGAAGTACTGAATCGATTCAAGATCATCATAACCGATCATGATGTATCCGGCCGCCGGCTCAGACGAAACCTTTCCTACATTATCGACCGACGCGAGGACTGGCATGGATTTCGACATGACGGCAGTGATCTCATCGTCTGCAGGGATTATCTTTCCTGCCTCAAGAAATGACTTTTTAGTTGTTGCAAAGTCGCCGATTGCGATTGAGCGGGTTTCCGATTCCTCAGAAGCCAGATAAAAATAACCCCAGTCTATCCGAACGTTGTCTCCTTTCTTCTGCAGGATTGGTTGCTCGGTAGTCCCCGCGCGGGCAAAGTTGACATTTCCCGTCTTTCCAGTTGTCACACTGACTTCCTGACTCAGTTCATTGACCGCCCATTCCGGGGTGACTTCAAAATAAACCTCAACGTCGTGCGATTGCCCATCGTTTGATACAACCTCATAATTAACATAGTTTACGGGACGAGCGAGTAAATCGAGATCATCCATCAGCAAAGGAGAAACAAATTCCAGGTGTAGATTTACAGGTCCGCAGGCAAAATCATACTTCGTTTGTGTCGCAGTAACTTTGACTCCCTTTTGTACAGCAGTCTGAGGAAAAACCGGTTGCTTCTCACTTTCCTTGAAAATACCAAAATCAACATAAGCCAATCCACCGCGGTCCAGGCAATGCGCGGCGATGACATTTTTTCCATCCCAGTTCAACAGGCTCTTATCCAGCTTTACGGTGACGTTGCTCCTGGCGCGATTGCCCGTGTTCACGATCTCGGTTCCATTCACGTATAGCTCAAAGTCGTCATCGTGTGAATAGACCAGAAACAATTCTCCGCCTTCATTGACAGTGGGAAGATTAAATTCTCTTCGAACCCAGATTTCCTTTGTTTCCCACGGTGTAATCGTCTCTCCATTCTTAGGAGTACCAAAGGCGGCTTTCCCGCTTTTCCACCGCGCATCGTTAAAATCAGACTGCTCCCACCCTTTCGCGGGTTCCGTGGTAGAGTAACGGCCTTCCCACGCTTCGTACTTGGCGTTTGGCAACAGGGGCTCAAGCGGAATTTCTTCCTTGCCAAGAAACCGGTAAGTTTTTCCATCTACGCGAACCGCCCCGATCATCGAATGGTTCCTGCCCGTCCAGTGCTTGACAGGGCTGTCAAACAATTGATCGGATGTTGACCAGGCGCTTATATAAGGGTCGATCGTAATCAGCGGATATGCGGGCGCGCGAAATTCCACGCCGTTTTCCTCAACTTGTTTCTGCCCTTCCACCCCTGCACAAGAAGTCAGGATGATTGCAGTAACAACAACGGTTAACATTCGATTCAAATACGACTTAAACATAGAAACCATTTTTTGCGAGGCGATATTCATTATATAATGTATTTCAATTAGTCAACAACAAGTACAGGCCTGAAAGGCAGACAAGGACTAATCCGTTTATGTGCATCATTTTTCGTTCGAGAAAGAATACGGATAATCTGTCTTCGCAGTCCCCCTGTCCTTATTCGGAACCGGGCTCATTTGAAAATCGATCGTTGCGCCCTTCATCAAATCTTCATGCGTCAGGTAGTTTTTCGTCCAGCGTTTTCCATTCAGTGTCATTTCGCGGATGTAGCGGTTATCCCTGGAATTACGGTTCGACTTGATCACGATTTCCTTTCCGTTGTCCAGCCTGACAGTTACAGACTTGAACAATGGCGATCCCAGGATATATTCGTTGCTACCCGGACACAACGGGTAGAATCCCAGCGCAGAGAAAACGTACCACGCAGATGTCTGGCCGTTGTCCTCATCGCCGCAGTACCCGTCAGGGGTTGCCGCGTAAAGCTTGTCCATAATCTCACGCGACCAGTACTGCGCCTTCCACGGTTCACCGGCGTAATTATACAAATAAACCATGTGCTGGATCGGCTGATTTCCGTGAGCGTATTGTCCCATGTCCATCACTTGCATTTCGCGCATTTCATGAATCATGGAACGGCTATCCATTCCCTGCGACCCGGGAATAATAAAGACAGAATCCAGCATGGATGTGAATTGCTTTTGACCACCCATCAGATCGATCAATCCCTGAGGATCGTGAAACACCGACCATGAATAATGCCAGCTGTTCCCTTCTGTGAAGTCGCGACCCCAGTCAGTTGGTTTAAAAGATTCCGAAAAAGAACCAGTGCTTGCGCGCCCCGCCATTAATTTGCGTTGGGGATAATAGAGATTCTTATAGTTGAGCGCGCGTTTTGCATAAACATCAATTTCTTTACGCGGCTTGTTCAGGGCTTTCCCCAGGCGATAGATCGTCCAGTCGTCATACGCGTACTCCAACGTGCGGGCGACGTTTTGATCTACATCCACATCATTGGGAATGTAACCGTATTTGTTGTAATACTCGTGGCCCTTTCTACCCGAGGCCGAAACCTTGGGATGCACGTTGTTCGCACCGTGCTTCAGGGCTTCCCACAAAGCTTCAATATCATACCCACGCAAGCCTTTCAGGTAGGCATCGGCAACCACAGACGCGGAATTATTTCCGACCATAACATTGCGGTGTCCCGGGCTCGCCCACTCGGGAAGGAACCCGCTCTCCTTATACGCATTGACCAGGCCTTCCTGCATCTTCACGTTTTCAGAGGGATACAGAAAATTCAGGAACGGGAAGAGGCTGCGAAAGGTATCCCAAAAACCCGTGTCGGTAAACATGTATCCCGGCAGCACTTTGCCGTTGTACGGACTGTAATGCACGACATCGCCGTCTGCGTTCACCTCGCTGAAATTCCGGGGAAACAAGACCGAACGATAAAAACACGAGTAGAATGTTCTCAGATTGTCGATGTTGTCATCTTCCACCTTGATCCTTCCCAGTACCTCATTCCACCGCTGCTTGCCTTTATTTGCGATTTCGTCAAAATCATCGTCGCCCAATTCCTTTAAGTTGATCAGCGCCTGCGCTTCGCTGATAAAAGACGACGCCACCCGGGCATGCACCTTTTCGCCACCGGATGTGGCAAAGCCAACAATGGCACCCGCATGGTGTCCTTCAAATTCTTTCTCGCCTTCGGAGATCTTGCCATCCTTCACCGCCGCAAAACGGCTGAACGGTTTATCAAAAACGATGACAAAATAATTCCTGAAGTTATCAGGGACACCACCGGAATTCCGGGTGGTATATCCAACAATCTTATTTTCTTCAGGAATAATCCTGATGTATGAACCTTTGTCAAAAGCGTCGATGACAACAGAGGAGTTCATCCCTTCCGGAAAGGAGAAGCGAAACATGGCAGCCCTCTCTGTCGGAGTGATCTCCGTTGTCACATTGAAATCAGCAAGGAAAACCCGGTAGTAGTGGGGCTTCGCTATTTCAGTTTTATGTGAAAACCAGCTCGCCCTTTCGTTTTCATCGAACACCGTTTTCCCGGTGACCGGCATGATCGAAAATTGACCGTAGTCATTCATCCATGGGCTCGGCTGGTGAGTTTGCTTGAATCCCCTGATCTTGTCGGCGGTGTAAGTGTACATCCACCCGTCACCCATTTTACCTGTCTGTGGAGACCAGAAATTCATTCCCCAGGGAAGAGCAATAGCCGGGTAGGTATTTCCCGTGGACAGCTCGTATTTCGAACTCGTCCCCACCAGCGTACTAACATAACTTACCGGATCTCCAACTTGCGCATGCACATTCCAGACAAAGCATACAAAAAGCAATGTCACTAAAACTCTGATCTTCTTAGTCATTTCCAATCCCAATCTTGTTTTCACTATTATCAACAATTATTGCACACTTTTTTTTGCCAAAACTTTTCACCAACTCATTTTTACAGACACACCATCCGGATTATTCTCAAAGCTGAGAAAGCATGTCTTGCTCGATTCATCCCAGGCAGTCTCCAGCTCCATCGCGCTACCCGTATGATCCATTACCTGAATTTCGGCCGGCTTCTCCGGCAAAAGAACACGCATTACGTTCGTCGTATTTAAGGGACTTTTCGCTACGAACGAATATCCGTTCCCGGATATCCTTTCTTCGTAAACGCGAGCGGCCGTGGCAAGCACCTGAGGTGTCTTTGGATTTTCGACGCTCTCAATGTTGTACAGAAATGCCTGCTCTCCGGGGCTGACCTGCTTTTCATCCAGCACCGGAATTTCCGGGTCGAACAAATCGATAAACTTACCCCTGATTGTATAGGGCGACCCATCGCTATTTTCATCCACGACCGAAATTATTTCGTACGATCCCCGCGTCAACGAGAAGTGATTCTTGAACTGAAGGTCCTCACCCGTTTTCACCTTGTACAGATTCCGGACGATATTCACAAATTCACCATCGTTGTTTTCTGCCAAGACAAACTCTTTCGGATCGTCGCGAAGGATGTGAATCGTTCCTTCTCCATACGAATATTGACCTGCCGTGAATGGCGGTGTTAGTCCGAGCTTCATAAATAAATGTTCCGAGGGAGCCTTGTAGGTATTTCCGTCACTGTTCCACCACTCCTGCACGTTTTGAAAAGCATCTTCGTCCCTGCCGCAATATACAAGAACCCCGCCCTTTCTGACCCATTCTGCGATGTGATCATGCGCACTCTTATCCATTGGCTTCATGTTGGAGTAGGACATAATCAGGATCTTAACATCTTTCCATGTTTCTGCAAACGAGGCATTTTCGATGTGAACAGTCTTCACGGGAATCCCGCGTTTCAACAATGGCAGCGCCTGTCCGTAAAAATTAGACAGCTGGGGATCTTCATAGCCCTGATGAACCGGGAACCGCTGAAACATCAGAGAGTTTGCCATGAGGACACCGATTCCCTGCGAGCCGCTGACCTTATTCTCCGACAGCGGCATATTATTCAATGTATTGATCATGACTTGCATTTGTGTTGAATAGAAACGCGGGATGCGCTCCTTTTCATCGCTGTCGCGGCTGGTGCGATAGTAGCCCTCGTAAATCCGGTCCGGCCACGGCATAACTTCGTAATCGGCAATCATCGGATAGAGAAGCTGCGCCGCAAAAGTTGCCTGGTAGTTCTTGTTATAGTCAACCCAGTCGCGCGGCCAGACTTCGATCGGGTCCGTGAGAAAGAACATCTTCCTACCGGTCGGCGCGGTCATGGATTCCATTGATCCATACTCCAGAAAAGCTGTTTCAAACACACGCTCTTTCTCTTTCCCGTTGAAAAAGTTTGGTTCGCGCGAAGTACCGGTCCACACCTGCGCGATATAACCATCCACGCAGGGCAGTGATGCCAGACTCGCCTCGGGACTTACAATCCTCCACTGAGAATAATTCACCAGCGAATGTGTAGGCACGTAGCAGCGAACATTCATCCCTTTACTTTTTCCGTATTCCTTGGCAAAGGTGAAACATTCATTCACCGCGCGGTAGTAAAGATGATATTTCAGCTTGTTGGACAGGTAGGTATTTTCCGGCGACTCATGCTGAGGTCTCCAGTCGAACCCGTAGTATTCCTTCCATTCCTTTTTGAAAGCTTCGCTGTAGCCCGCGCGTGCCCAGAACTCCGGCTCCTCGAGGTAAATGGCGTCGATGCCCGCGTCGATTACGCGTTTGATAACCTTTTCCTTCATGTACTTGATGAAATTCATCGACGGTACGATATAGGGGACCATACGTCCGTGCCAGATGGTGTCGCCCTTCTGCGTAACCTGCCCCTCATCGAGGTGCCACTTTCCGTCCCACTCGCCCGTGAAATAATCCTGGTATTCTCCCCAGGCAATGCCTGTCATGAAGTGCGTTGTATATCCCCGGTCGCGCCACGTTTGAACGCGTTCCTCGAACGTCAAATTCCCTTTCCTGTGATGATCCTTTACACTGTAAACAATCGCGACATCAGCCCGCACATCCGTGACAGGTTTCCATGGATTAGAAGTTTGAAAAGCAGTCTTTTCGCCCGGTACGTTCTTTGAATCCTGAAGTTGCTGACTTTGTGAACAAGCTGAAAAAATCAACGCGCAAAAAATAATCGATCTGTGCATCTCTTTAATTTTCCTGAGTTAAGATAAAGGCAGGATCCCCGCAAGTGCAGAGATCCCACCGGACCGAGACCATGCCCGGCCCTGAAAAGTTAAGGCTCCATGTCGTTTACTTAAGCCCTTTTTATCACCTCACCTCGATCCTCTCCTAAAGGAGAAGAAGGTAGCGGAGCTTAAGTAAACGACATGGAGTCAAGGCTAATAAGTAAGGAAACACCTTCGATGACCCGATACTAGGGAATCATGACCTCCATCGGTTCATTGTAGTTCCATCTCCTGGTTCCGCTGCCTTTTGGCGTATCGTAGTTGATGCGGGCCGCAGCGCGGATAAAGACCACTCTGCCGGAGGGGATGGTTCCGTTAGATTCAATGGTGACTGTTTGACCGAGCAGAGAATTAAACGCGGAACCTGTGTACTCAATTTTGCTGGACCAACGTTCATCCCTTGCACGGTAACCAATCTCAGAAGAATAGCTAACAAACAACTGGATGTCAGTCACGTTGAGAAAACTATTGTTGTAACCGCCCATGGGTTCAATTTTGGCGCGGAAATCATCTTCCGATACGCCGCGAGTAACACGTACCTGGGCACGTACTTTCCCGTTCACCACGGTCGGCTTACCTACCCATTCTACCTTTAGGAAAGGCTGCACTTCGAAGCGCATTTTGGTGACTCCCTCAATCTCGACTGTCTGAGTCTCATCGGCAAGCGGCACACCGCGATCATCCTCGCGGAACAAAGGGATGAATGGTCCGTCTATCCTGACGTTATAAGTCCCTCTGAACAACTTGGTGTTTTGGAAGGTACCGTCCGGCATACAATTGAAGTCCGGGTTGTGCGTAACATTATCGCCCCAGCTAAGTTCGGTCAATCGCACGCGGATTCCCTCGCTTCCCTGGTCTGTGAGTACCGGCTCACCTGTTTCCGCAGCAACCACTTTGCCTATCAGTGTTTCAGAGGGCGCATCGTAGTTATCCAACTCGAACAAGCTGCAGGAACTGAAGGAAAACAGTGTGAACAATAGTATATAACCTGATATCTTCTTCATTTTCTGTATTTCTAAATGTTGATAATCTTTTCGTTAGCGGTTCGGTTGCTGATCGATCACCGGACTCTTCGTCACTTCGCCACTCGGAATCGAAAAATAGTAGTCAACGGGATTGTACTCGAACGTCTTGAGACTTACCCATTGAAAACGAGCATCGAAGAAATATTTTCCGCTTTGCGCTGAAAGAAAAGGATAAAGTCCGCGGAAGCGGTAGCGCGCGCTATTGCTATACGCGTCTTTGTTTCGTTCTTCACCCCAGAACCCATCGCGTCCTTCGTAGTGCTGCACCCTCCATCGACGAAGGTCCCACTTTGTCTTGTGTTCCAGCGCAAGCTCTTTGCGGCGTTCTTTGCGAACAATGTTGCGACCATCAATGTCGGACGTAATGCTACCTGCCAGAAGAGTGGCGCCGGCTCTCTCACGTATCGCGTTGACAGCCTCTGTGGCTACCTGCATCAAATCCATTCCATCCGGAGATGTTTCACCCGCCAACGAGAGTTCAACCGCCGCCTCGGCAGCATTCAACAATACTTCCGCATACCGCATCAAAACGAAGTGCTGGTCAGATTTTCCTTCACCTGCTTCGAAGGAAGGATCGGGATTCAGCCACTTCCTTCCGTACAATCCTGTCAGGTTGCCTTCTCCGTTATCATAAAACGGACCATTGGCGCCTGCTGCGGTGATCGTGCCTCCCTCGTAGGGTACCAACTCCTGGCTGTTACCTTCGCGTGGGCTGAGGAACAGAGATTTCGATGCCTGCTTGTAAATGTCAAGGTGTTGGTAACGAGTTTCAGCTGTTGCATAAGAGTAGTCGTTGAACAGCGGACTTACCGGCTCCGAACCGGTGTAAACACCTGCGCGAATCTCGATCTGCTTGCCCTTGAACATATCGCCGGGGAAGATCACGTAAGCGCGGAGACGCGGCTCGGCATCCTCAAAAAATTCCATCGGCGAGTCATACATAAGATAGTCCCCTTCCGTGTTCGATGATCCGTCGGTAACTTTTATTGTTCCATCGGGATAGCGATCAAAGCCTTCAAAGAGCTCGAGGAAATCAAGTGTCGGACATGTGCCGGATGCAAGCGGTGCCTTGAATATGAAAGGAGCACTGTAGGCGTCATATCCATGTGTGAACGTCGGGTATGTGTATTCCTTGGTGTAGATATTCTCCGGGCTCGATGGATCGCTGAACATATCAACCATATTTTGATACTGCGCCTCCGGATCGTTTGCCGCCCATTTCTTCTTGTAGAGAGAGTACAGACCGCTGCCGATCACTTCACGCGCCGCCAGATAAGCTTCGCGGAAATACTTCCTGGATGCAGTCTGCCACGAATCTTCAGCAAATCCGATTACCCGCACACCCGTCTTCTGACCGAAACCTGTTAGCCGTCCCGTGACAGTTTCATTGTATTTAGCCACGCTGCCGGCGTACAACATCGCTTCGGATTTAAAGGCCAGCGCTACATACTTGTTTGAGTAGCCCTGCTTCGGACTGGTAGGCTGTAGTAATTCCGCGGCCTGATCGTAGTCAGCAAGGACCTGGTCCCAGGTCTCCTCTTCCGTGGCGCGCGGAATTTCCCATTTGTCCATATCCGCAGGATACTGAATGACTTTCGTCACCAATGGCGCGCCTCCATAGCGTTTTGCCAATGCAGCAAACACGGTAGCACGAGCAAAATAGGCCTCGCCCAGGTAGTGATTGTAAATCGCCTCGGCAAAAGCTTCCTTTTGTTCAGGAAGCGTTTCAATCAGGTGATTTGCATCGCGCAGCAAAGTGAAAGCATCTCCCCAGTATGCAGTTTCCTCTCCTGTAAACGCCCTGCAGATACCGTCGCGGTTCAGCGCTTCTCCTGTGCCTTCAATCCCCATAGCTCCCAGCCAGGAGTTGTATCGAAGACCCCATGCCGCCATGTACTTGAAATCCTCGAACGGCATTCTGCTGTACATCCTCGCTAAATAAACTTCCATTCCCGATTCGCTCGTCAGGAGGTCATCATCGGTAACGATATTCTTGGGCGGAATGTCCAGGTCCTGGCAGCCTGCGAACATTAAGAGGGCAGTCAGGAATAATATAGATATCCTTTTCATCGTATGATCTCTTTATAATTTTATCAGTTTCTTGCTATTGATTTTCAAAACGACGCCGACAGGCCGACTGTGTAAGTCTTATTAAGCGGATACAGTCGTCCCAAATCACTGTCGGGGTGCTCCGGATCCACGAACTTCACATTCGTCATTGTGAGAACGTTATAGGCATTGGCAAACACGCGGACATTCATCGAAGACAATGCTCTGACCTTCGGCAACCTGTAGCCAACTTCAATGCTCTTCAGACGCAGATAGTCTGTGCTGACGCGGTTGAAATCAGAATTACCCCTGGGATAATTACCCGTGTAGCCATAGTACCCGGTTATCCACTGCGTTTCCGGGTCGAACGGATCTGCCAACGGATCCGCCGGATGCCAACGGTCTAGGTACTGTGTGAGCGTACCGCCACCATTGCTTCCCCAAATCGAATACAACGGCTCCCTGTATTCCATCGAACCCAGCGCCGATCCTTGCAACAGCAGGCTCAAATCAAAATTTTTATACGAGCCGTTGAATCCGAGGCTGAAGTTCATCCACGGAGTTTGATCGAAGGCGAAAGGATGCTCATCAAGCCCGTTGATCTCGCCATCACCGTTCCAGTCCTCGTATTTGTAGTCGCCCGGCAGAACGTCCCGTTCCTTGTAGATGGGATATGACCAAATGTCTTCCCAGCTTTCGTAGCGGCCCGCGCCCTCGTACCCGAACTGGACGCCCTGGTAACGGTTGTTCAAATTATCGTTTCGCCACTGGTCATACGAGTTGCCGTAAGGACCATTCTGCGTTGCGACCAGATACTTGTTGCGCGTGATCGTTCCGATTGCTTTTACCTGATAGGCAAACTCCCCTACCCGGTTGCGGTGGGAAACTTCGAGATCCACCCCATACTGGCGGCTGCTATTCAGGTTTTCACGAGGAGCTGTCGCGCCAACCACCGTAGGAAATTCTCCTGTGCGGCGGGAGAAAACTCCGTCTATGTGTCGATTGAAATAGTCAAGAGAGAAACCCAGGAGGCCGTTCCATGCTTCGAAATCGACACCGACGTCGAACGTGCGGGCCGTGTACCAGGTGATAAGTTCATTGGGAATCGGCAACCTGTCGACGCCGTAAATGAACTCGCCGCCGAACATGGAACCCGGTGCGTACTGGTTGTAGTAACCGTTATCGGCATTCCCGCCCGCGGCAGGATAGGTATAACCTGCGATCCAGTCGTAGGGCGCGTCATTTGAGTTGACGAAGTCATCCCCCATCTCTCCGTAGCTGGCGCGAAACTTCAACTGGTCGATGAACGACAATGCCTGAAGGGAACTGAAGAACGGTTCTTCAGACACACGCCACCCAACCGATGCAGACGGGAAGAATCCCCATTGATGCCCGGGTGCAAACCTGGAGGACCCGTCGTAGCGGAACTGTCCCTCAACAATATACCGGTCGGAGAAAGTGTAGTTGACCCGTCCGATCAGCGATTCATACGCAAGGTCATAAAGATCGTTGAAGCCGATGGCCATACCACTGCTCTCGCCAGCCTCTACGCCTCCGAGAAGGTAATCCATCGCAAAAGCGAGGTTGCGCTGGGCAAAATAGTTATCACCCTTCCGCCTCTGCGTTTCCCATCCGATCAGACCGCTTATGTCATGGACATTGTTGAAGGATCGATCATAATTTAAAATGAACTGGGTCAGCACCTGCTGTTTTGTATACATCGACCGCTGTATCTGGTTCGGCGAGCTGCTGTTGTACAACTTTGAAACATAGGATTCTGTCACCGGATCAAAGGCGTATTGATAGTACTCTCTGCGGTAGATGTTGTTGTCGTCCTGACGATAGTCGAAGTTGATAAGAGCCTTCGCAGACAATCCGCTCAGCGCAGGTGCGATCGTTCCGAAATCATAATTCAACCCTGCTGACGACTGGAAGTATTTCTGCTTGAACTTCCGGTAGCCAGAAACATCAGCAGTCATTTTAGCAACGGTGTTTTCTTCGAGATCCAGACCTTCGTAGCTGAGCATGGTTTGTTCATCATCCGCGAAGGCGGGGAACAGGACACCCTGCCTCCAATAGTTGCGGATGATATCCACAGCGCTTGAGTAAGGAGTGTTGCGCTGATCCGAGATGCCGCTGAGCTTAAGCTCAAGCTTCAGTCCTTTGGCAAGCTCTGTAGTGATGTTAGATCGAAGGTTGTATTTTTCGTAGTTCAGGTCGCCAGACTTGAAAAAGCCCTCCTGAAAGAAATACCCCCCGGAGATAAAGTACTGGGTTTTCTCATTTCCACCGGAGATGCTAATGTCGTGCTGCATCTGAGGGGCGTAGTCTGAAAAGATCAGTGAGTTCCAGTCTGTAGTTCGGCGGGTACCGTTGCGGAAGTCTTCGAAATCTTCCGGCTGATAAATGATGCTGCCACCATTGATGTTGTTCATCGCCTTTTCATTGTACAGCGTCATCGTCTGGTAGGGATCCGCGAGCATCGGCAGGCCTGAGGGTTTCTGGAAGGTATACGATCCGTTGTAGGATATTTTCGTCTGTCCGTCCTTCTCTCCCTTCTTTGTCGTAACCAGCAACACCCCGTTTGCACCGCGGACTCCGTAGATCGCGGCCGACGCATCCTTCAAGGCAGATATATCCTCGATATCATTCGGATTCATCCGCTGAAATTCCTCCATCGTACGGGGAATGCCATCGATGACCACGAGTGGCGCGCCAAAACCGCGAATGTCGAAGTTGTTGCTAAACGTACCAGGCTCTGCGCTCTTCTGCCAAACGCGAACACCAGCAATCCTGCCGGTGAGCATGTTCTGCGGGTTCTCGTTTTTTGTTCGCAGCATTTCGTCGCCTTTGATATTCGCAACCGCTCCGGTCAGCGTGACCTTTCTTTGCGTGCCGTATCCCACCACAACTACTTCGTCGAGCTGATGGATATCCTGCACCATTGCCACATTAATGACCGTGCGTGAATCGATCGCAACTTCCTGCGGCTCATAACCGATGAATGAGAAAATCAAAATCGCGTTCGCATCAGGTGCCTGAATCGTGTACTTCCCATCAATATCCGTCGTGGTTCCAAGGCTCGTTCCTTTGATGACCACATTTACTCCCGGCAAGGTCGCTCCGTCCTCGGAGGCCGTTACCGTACCTGTTACCGTAACCTGCTGACCTTGCTGAATGCTACTGACAGCACGGAGCGCGCTGCCATTGGCGTTATCTGTCTCCGATGCAAAGGCGGAAACAAAAACAGCACACTGCATCATAACTCCAAACAGGTAGTAGCGGATCAGCTTCTTTGATAATTGCTTGTATCTATCTTGCATATTTCAATGGTGTTTCAGTTGAACTTAGTTTCGTTCGAGTTCGTATCGCGCCAGGACGGCGTATTCAGCCGCAAAAGCAAAGTTGAACATGCCCTCGGTCCTGTTGTTGCTGTTATCGCGACTCCATCCTACCAGTAAGTTTGTGGGAAGGAAGCCGTTGTACAGGAAATTGTCGTATCCATAATCCAGGTTCTGCTGGAACGAATCGATGTATTCGGCAACGGTTTCGTATTCCGGATAGATATCGACGTATCCACGCATCAACACACCGTTAAACCAGTTGCGGAAACCACTGATGTCATAAGTGTAGTACCCGGTTTTGTTCACGCCCTCTTTTGCGAAGTACTTGAAGGTGGCGTCAGATAGTTTGCTGGCGTCCTGCAAGTAAATGGCATCGCCTGTTGCACGATACAGGTCAGCGGCTCCGGAAAGCATGGTTCCGCTGTTGTAGGTAATCGCAGGACCGACGCGATCCTTGCAACTGGTACCTTTGCGGTATACACCGCCATCCACGGATTCCGTTTGAGGGCTTCCCGGCGTGCAACCACCCATCATGTCATCATAGACTCCGTCAGCGCGCAGCAACCGATCTTTTTGCCAGGCGTAAATCCTCCTGGCAAAATCCAGGTAGTGGTCGCTCTTTTTCACCTGCGAAGTTTTGCGGCTAACTTTATCCGCAGCATCGATATAGCGATAGGTCACCTCATCACTCTTGTCTTTGTAATGCTCGTACAGCCACACCAGCGGACTTACCATCGGGCCGTTGCTACAGGAGTGTTTCGTCACATAGCCAGGACCCCACGGGATACCACCGCGCTCGACGCCGTTTGCATCGCGGGTACAATCCCACCCATCCAGGACATACTCTGTCAAATACTCAGCTTTCGCAAGGTATTCGTCGTTGCCTGTCAGCTTGTACGCTTCGAGCAATTCCCGGATAAGCCACATCTGGTCATCGTAGACATTTTCGATTCCCTCGACTTTGGCCGATCCCTTCGAGCCGCCGCGATTCACCCCATACACAGACCATTCTTTGGTCTGCGTATAGGATACCAGTTGAAACGTTCCCAGGTAGTAGTCTGCATTCTCATACAACTGGTGCAATAGGCCCGCATATTTGTCGAAATGCGCGTTGTAAAACTCCGCATTTCCGTGGTCCTTATGCGCCTGAAGGCTGTGAAGGATAGCGTTGACCGCTTCGATCGCGCTCGTGTACATCCATATGCTGCCCTTTTCATCCGAGCGCACACCTGTGTAGGGGTTGTAATACCGGGCCATTGCCATCCCCTCTCCTGTGAAGTGTGAAGCGATAGCGTTATCGGTCAACTCCATGGCGCGCTCCAGATTCTGCTCCGAAAGAACTACTTCACCTGATGGATTATCAGGGGTTGGGTCCGGGTCAGAGGCTGAATCCTTACAAGCAGCCACCATCAACAGCAAAACGAGGCTGCAAGTATTTATCATGGTGCGAAAAATTATCATCTTATTATTCATTCCCTTATTAGTTCAAATCAATGCTGTAGAAAGCCAGCTTGTTTTCGCTTGTGTTGGCCGCACCGTTATACACACCAAAGACGAGTACGACGTTGCTTCCGTTGAATTGCGAGAGATCATAGACGAATGAAGCGTAGCTATCCGGATCATCCTTCGAGCCGTGATAGTGTCTGAACTTCCAGCAACCGTTGTCCTGCGCACTCGCATCCTCAGCTGTGTTCGAAGTCGGTGCAATATGCGTCACAGTGCCATCTTCCTTGATCGCGGTCAACTTGAAATAAGTATAGTGATCCGGGGCGCTACCGCTCTGGAAGTTCCGGGCTTTCAATGTCAGTTGATTTCTTCCTTCTGCGATCGAAAACTTCGAGTAGATATAAGATTCGGGCACCTCTGTGCTAACCTCCGGGGTACTGCGGGTCTTGATCAGGTATCCCTCCGACGCAAACACTTCGGGATCCTTCTTCAGCGGAACAAAAGACCATTCTGCGGCCACGTGGTCGACTTCACGCCATGAGCGATATCCATCGAAGTAATTGTCACGATTGCCACCCACCGGGCTAATGCCGGAAAACGAGGTCTTTGTATGCGGCATGGTAGAGCGTACCATTTCCTGGGTCAACTTCCATCCTTCAACCACGTCTGTCCCCGGCAGCCAGTCCAGGTTCTCTACTTTCTTGTCGGCAAAGCGAATGGCGCGAAGAACAAGCTGCTTCCAGTAATCGCCCGTTGCCTGACGGTAAATTCCGATTGCGATGACAACTTCCTTCCCGATGTAATTGCTCAGATCGAATTCAAAATCCGCGTAATCTCCCGAGCCGTAGGTTTTGTTTTCACCAATCTTAACTGCCGCAGGTTCGGCGGCGGAAAGATCAACCACTTGCACGCCGAAGTACGCAGGGCTCGCCTCATCCGCGTTGTGCGTGCGCAACCTCACCGACATGATCTTGTTGTCAGCGGTGATCAGTTTACTTCCGAATACGAACGAATCGAAAACATTCAGGTCAGCCGGGTTTGCCTGATCCTCTTCGCTGTTGCGAATCTGCAAGGTCGTGCCTTCGTTTTGCTCCTGCCATGCGCCCCGGAAATCGAGCGTACACATATAATCGCAAGCCCAATCCCAGTGCGGATAGTCATCGCTGTTGCGGCCTCCGCGATACTCGTTGTAATACCACTTCTCCGCGGCCCTAAGGTCAGCGGCAGTTAAGCCGCGCAGCAGTTCCTGGCTACCCAGCTCTATATCAATGGTGGCCACGCCTCCTATAAAATCAGCCTCGGTTATTTTTTTGTTGATGCCGACATAACCCGCCTTCGAGAATGTCACCGTATAATCGTCGGGAACGAGGTTTTCGATAACATAAGTACCGTCGCTTCCACTTGTTGCGGTACCTGCGACACCGACCGAAATGGTTACATCCGCCAGCGGCGCACTTCCGTTTTTCGCATCGGTGATAGTACCCACAATCTTCGCGGACGCACTTGTCAGCGCAGCGTTTACCGTCGCAACACCACTATCATCGAAATCGCCAGCGCTAACAGTCAGGCTCATGGTCAACCAGCCCGATTTCGAGAATGTGACTGCGTGGGTCTTCCGCGATACCTTATCGAACGTGTACGTGCCGTCACCTGCGCTGGTAACCGACACATCTTCTTCATCGATCCCCGACAGTGTGACCGTCACATCGGAAAGGGGCTGGCCATCTCCGTCGGCGATAACGCCGGTTATCGCGCCAAATTCGACGTCGTTGGTCGGGTCGTCATCTTTGTCACAGGAAATTACAGATACGAGAAATGCTCCCATGAAGGAAACATACAAGAACGTTTGTAGAAGTTTTCTCATCGTTTTTTGGGTTTAGTTTTGAGAAATCCGGATCCGGGTTGCGAAGCGCTGGGAAATGGAAAAATCGCAGCCACAATCGATTTCATACACCCAAAGTGGACCGACAGTGGTTAAATATTGGGTTAGAATCGGGTTAATGGCGAGAAAAAAATGCTAACCTTGAGCTTGTTAACCGAAATGGTGCGCGCCTGAAACAGAAAAAGGAAGATTCCTGAACTTATGTTAAAGCTCTTCGGCGTGTTGAATCTGGTTTTGAGGAGTCCTACAGGCCGGAAACCCGATGGGATTTGATAAGATAGATTGGCGCCATCACCAGGTGCCCGGGCGGGCGCTCACCTTGAATCGGATCAATCATTTCTGGTGCTGGAGAAAGGAACCAGGAAACTCCCTCTTTAAAGGCTGATTTAGCTAAATCGCTGAATGGCCGGAGTGAATCAAGAGTAGTTTTATTCCAAAAGATTTTCTCGTTTGATGTAGGCGAGTGAAGAATCCACTGCAGCATAGACATCGCCGTCGAACTTATCCATCTCCAGAATGTACCACTTCACTCCTATCTCACTTCCTTTCTTAAAGACGGACTTGTAGTCGATCTTTTTACCTTGACCGAGCGGCACCCAATTCTCTGCGGGCATATCGGGCGGCATGAAATCAGCACCGGTAAACACACCCGTTGCCACATCATCCGCCATGTTTTTGACGTGTAGCAACTCCACGCCTTTGTCGTAATGTTCCATGAACTTCACGGGATCCTGACCGGCGTAAGCAACCCAAAACACATCCATCTCCAGCCGGACACAGTTGTAGTCGATCCGGCTTACGAAGCTATCAAAGAATGTTTTCTGATCGCCGATAGGCTGAAGTTCATAGCCATGAATGTGATAGTAGAGTTGAAGTCCGGCAGCTTTTGCCTGTGGGCAGGCTTTCATCAAAATGTCCGCTGCCTCGTTGACGACATCCAGCGTCACGGTATCGGCCTTCGATTCTTTCAACCACGCGATACCGGTGTAGTGCGCACCGAGTTTTCCCGCAGTCTCCATGATCACCGTCGGATCGTTCCGCCAGTCATTGAGATCATTCCAATGGAGCGCGAACATTTCCAGACCCGCATCGTCGAGCTGTTTCCTGAATGCATTCGGATCCCCCACCATGTAAGGCGCGTCGAACCCCTCTACATACTTGAACCCCAGACGTTTGATTTTCTGCAATGTACCGGGCACATCTCTTTCCAGGTCGCCACGGAATGTCCATAGTTGGGCGGCCAGTGAGGTATTCAAAGAACTATTAACGTCGGGCTGATCCGTGTTAACCTCCGTCTGGCCGGGACGCTTACCGCAGGATACTATCAGTGCGAGGAAGATGATTGCAAGAACGGTTCGTATCATCATCGGAATAGTTGAATAGACGAATGTACATTAAATAGTTGAGTCATGCTGATACTTATGAACCAAATCATATCCATCCTACGCCGCTTTGGTTGTTCTCCTAATGTGCGCGCGGGCAATGTACCGGTGATATGGATCATTTCGAGCCGTATCTGAAAAATCCCGGGGGCGCCAGGCAACGAATCAACCAAGCCCCGCATTTAACCAGAAAAGGCAATGCAGGAACATCGAGCGGATGGATTTATATTGAACGGGAAATCGCTATGACGGAAGCCGAACTGGTCCGGAAATGTCAAAAAGGAAATCGACAGGCGCAGCAGATCCTGTTCGAAACCTACGCGGACCGGTTTTATCGGTTGATGCTCCGGTATGTCCGGACGCAGCAGGATGCGGAAGACTTGATCATGGTCGCGTTTGTCAAAGTCTTCAAACACCTTTCGACCTTCGAGTTGCGGGACGACGGTGGACTTGAAGCCTGGATGCGAAAGATCATGGTGAATGAAGCGCTGATGTTATTGCGAAAAAAACACAATCTGAATCTGACAGAAACCATTGATATACTCAATCCCGACCACGATCAGGGAACCTGGCAGTTGGCCGAGTCCGAGGATCTGTACAACATGATCGTAGACCTGCCACCTGGATATCGCACGGTGTTCAATCTGTTCGTCGTCGAAGGATATGACCACCGTGAAATTGCAAAAATGATCGGGATTAGCGAAAACACTTCGCGCTCACAGCTATTCAAAGCCAAACAACTGCTAAAAAGGAAAATTGAACAGGAGGGCATGCGTTATGGAACCTGACTTAGACAAAATTGTATCAAGCAAGATCCGCCAAACGGAGTTACGTCCGGTGCAGTGGAATAAGGAAGCTGTATGGCACTCTGTAAAATCAAACACGGATCAAAAGCGACCTCCGCACAATATTTACTTTGCAGCGGCGGCAGTCATTTTGTTGCTGATCTATTTTAGCTCGGGCGTGGCACCGAAAGAAATGGAGTCACTAAAGACGACCTCTGAAGTCCGGCCCGTGGAAGAACCGGCCATGTCGTCGGCAACGTCCGAAAAGCCGGAAGCCCGTGCAGACGAAGCCCATGATCATATAGAAAATGTCCCCGCTGTTCCCGAGAAAAGATACCAGCGTCGCGTCGTCAAAACGCCAGCCCCTATCGAGGAGACGACACTCGAACCCCTTCCATTCATTGAACCTGTGGCAAAGGCTATCGACATTAAAGAAGAAGAAGAAGAAGAATCTCTGCCGACAAATGAAGCGACGTCGCAGGAACGAAAGATCCAACCGGTGGTAGGTGTCATTATAGACTCCTATCCGGACCCTGTCGCAAGTGCAAAGCGAAAGAAACGGCTCCGCAAGCTCCAGTTTGACGATCCAACCCCCTGGGTAGATCCGGGTAATGCACTCGTCTTCGCGATGCAAAAATAATTTCAACCAGCTACTCCCAAAATTTTCAACGAAACAATCTTTCGCACATGAAACCTATGTCCATTCTTTTCCTCGCAGCTATTCTTCTGGTCCCCAAAATCCTTTTCGCCCAGGCAAAGCAATTTCCGGATTCAATCCGGGTTGAGCTTCCTAAGCAAGGCGCGATAGTAATATTCGAGTTCCGCTCCTACACAAAAGATAAAGAAGCCATCGGGACTTTCCCCTCGAAAATGAATGAGATCTCGCAGCATATTGAAGGAAGCATTCCCGAAAGCCAGCGGGCTGAGGCGCATACGGTAAACGTTGTATCCGACAAGACTGGCGATCCGCAAAAAATATCGCACATCACGATCACGAGAAAGGACGAAACCGTGACCCGCCTGCGAGTACAGGAAACCACCGTACTGGAGCTGCTACCCCCGGGGTGGGAGGTCACGATCCGAACACCGAGAAGTGTCACACATGTGTACGCGCCGGACTTTGCAGCGCTGCAGGCTATAGGTAAGATAAACTTCGAGCCCGTCCTTGCTTATCTGCAAACGCAGGATGAATTTCGTTACGAGAAACGCATGGGTGTCTATGCACGGGTGGTAGTGCAGGACGAAAAGATTACACCTGCCGGGGAACCTGGCCGTCGTTTACCCGCCGATATGCTGGGGTTGCATGCAGGGGCAGGAGTCGGCATTGCCGGCGACCGGATATTTCCGGAATTCAATTTTCTGGCTGCGCTCTATTTCGCCAACCGTTTTCAGGAAAACCGGCAACGCATAGCTGCCGGGTATGAATTGAAATTGTTCGCAGGACGCAATGAAGACAACAGCTTCCGATCGATGCCCGCGAGCTTCGTTACTCTTTCCTATGGCATCAACTTCAGAGCGGGGCGCCCGCGCTGGACAGCACTTGGCGCAGGCTTGCTCGTGCACAATAAGTCCGATCTGTTTACAGGAAAGACGCTCAAGTTATTTCTCGAGTCGGATATCGGTAGTGACAAATTGAATATTGTACCCGAACTGTACCTTACCGATGGTTATAAGAAGTCGGTTTTCGGAGTGAAGTTGAACTACAAGTTTTAGGGTATCTGCTTAAGTACGCCGGCATTTCCAAGGCGCCGCGGGATGACTGATTACATAATATGACGTCCTTATGAGACGCACGCCCTATCGGTTTGATGACAGTAGTGAACCTGATATTTTTGTTCCATGATTATCGTGCGTAGTGCCCACCTAATAAGGCCATCCCTACGGGATTCAATAATACATTAACGCATCCTTTTCTACCATAAGGTCATCCCTAGCGGGATTCAGTGTAGACTAACTTTGGCATCCGGTTAACGAGTTGCTTTAGCGCGGGGAACGTTTGGACTCCACCTTCAAAGGATCTTGTCGAATCGATGGGTGGGCCTATCGTGCCATTGGTGAGGACCTGATCGAGTTAGCGTTACAAAAGACATTATCAACCCCAATTCAATAGATTCTTATCGAATCAATCAGAGGGCCCATCGTAGTCCCGCTAGGGACGAGCCTATTGTAGTCCCGTTAGG
>JBIQIY010000020.1:73212-92311 GCA_044507775.1 Flammeovirgaceae bacterium
TGTAGACTAACTTTGGCATCCGGTTAACGAGTTGCTTTAGCGCGGGGAACGTTTGAAACGTAGGACACAATTAATACTCACACTCCCCCCAATACCTACACGCCCAGGCGATCCATGTGCTCCAGTTCGGACCTGTACTGTGGCCGCCGGCGTGCTGACGGAAAGCGATCTCGCCATCTGTCAAGGCGGTGCCGAGTTTCGGAAAATCCATGGTACCAAGATCGTTTTTTCCCAAGAGGCGATAAACGGAGCCCGCATGCGCTGCCGCGAGAAACATTCCTTTAGCATCGATCCAATTGCCTTCGACCTGCGGCGAGCCGGCACTGATGAAGACTGGCCTTGGAGCACATAGCGCCACTAACTCGTGCGCGTCGACGGGTAGGTCGTCGGGTGTGAGCTTGCCGGCGTATTTGATAAAGTTACCAGCGAACCAATGATATTCTCCGGATGAACAAAGGTTCTCTACTTGTTCTCCAAAAACTCTGCGCAGGATCTTTGCGCCACCGGCCCCGGACGAACCAATGAATCCCAATGAAATGCGTGGTTCAAACGCCATCGCTACGATGGCCGCTTTGCCGTATCGCGAGAGGCCTTCGATCGCGACGCGCTTGACGTCTACATCTTTATCTGTTTCAAGGTAATCGATCGCGCGACTCGCTCCCCATGCCCACGCTCTCAACGATCCCCAATCACCAGGCTTCCGATGCTTGCCTTTATTCACTAATCCGATAATTCCTTGTGTCAAACCCGCCCCATTGTCGGCCTGGATGCTTCCCGGCACAAGGACGCCATACCCCCACCCCCTCATAATCAGCTGTTCTTTCCAGGTTGGCTCAGTTGAAGAACCAAGACCGATAGGTTGTATGGGAGCCCGGTTAAACGGATTTTGGATCCATCCGAATTCAATCACAATCGGCACCGGACCCTTCGCATTCGTGGGCGTCGCTACAAGAAATTCAATCTCGACTTTTATTGAAGGATCGGCTGCGTTATCCACGACACCTTTCAGCAGTTTCTCTTTGATTGGCAAATTTCCAACGACCGTGTCGGTCACCGAAATCACTTCCCACCGCACGGATGGAATATCTTTCGGCTGGCGCCCATAAATTTCATTCTCAAAATCTTCGATGATCTCAAGTCTTCGCTGTTTCCAAGCCGAAGCGTTCGACACCTTCTTGCCATTCCGAAACGTCAGCGGGTCGGGTAACGTATAGGAGTTTACTTTGTCTTCAAATCGATTCGCCGCATTCGGCGCCGAGGGGTTACCCGAAGGCCCGGGACGCATGTTATCCGGCTTCAGCCCGAGCTGCCCAAGCATCTGCTCATAATCAATGCGCGTAATCCTGTTGATCGAATCCCGCATCGCCTGTGATGGCTGCGCAAGCAACCCAGACCCTGACAGCATTGTGATTATCACAAAGACAATTACCGACCTGCCTATACGCATACCCTAAAAGTTAATTACCCTCGCAACTAATAACTCATAACTTACAACTTACAACTTACAACTCTATCTCCCTGTCCTGAACGGCGACGCGGGTAGCCCTTCCCGGTTATACAGATTCGGATTATCCGGGTTATCAGCCCAGGCATAGCGCACGTATTTGGGATGCGGAACCTCATCGCTCGAGACAACAACCTCATCCCCCTCAATTTTGGCATCGGCCCAAACAAATTTACCGTCGGCCCCGGCAATAGCAAATTCGCTCAGCGCCTCGCCATCGTCCGTCGTGAGCCCGGTCCCCAGTTGTGAAAAGCTGATGATGATCTTGTTTCCATCAATCCTGTAGTCTTTGTACAATGGACCGGAATAGGTCACGTCCTCGTTGTAAGCAAGTTTTTGCGCTGCCAGTGCCATTCTTTCTCCAACGTCTTTTTTGTTATCGGGGTGGATGTCATTCCATTCTCCCAGATCGATGTTTACCGTCATGGCGGTAGCGGGCAGGCTAAGCGCCCTCAACTGCGACTCGCGCAACACCGCCCAATTGCTCTCCGATGGCAGGTACGACACGTCCATAAAATTGGGAAGCTGAGCATAAATAACTGGAAGGACAGGGTTGCCAAACTTACTTCGCCAATCCCGAATGAAAGCCTGAAACAAAGCAGCATACGCTTCGGGACTTCCGGCGTTCGTTTCCCCCTGATACCACAGGACACCCTTCAAAGAATACCTGATGAAAGGTGCGACCATTGCATTGTACAAGGCAGTTGGCTGATTCTGCGCATTCATCCCACCAAACGACCGAGATCGCGGAACGTATACTTCCCCGACCTTATACTTCCAATATCCTTTCAGGTCAACGGTGTCACTGTCTGTGAATATGCAATAAGGTTTATCCGGAACGAATCCCCCCTTGCCATTCATATTCGTCACACGTACGACAAAAACATTCGTCCCCGCCTTCAGGACACCCGCTGGTATCGCGTACCTGCGCTGTGGATATTGATACGTCGTGTGTCCCACTTCTTGTCCGTTTATATATACTCTGTCAGCATCGACAATTCGCCCCAGAAAGAGCCTGGCATCTTTGCCAACCATGGAGGGCGGTATGGTAATCTCCCGCCGGTACCAGACAACGCCATTGAGTTCGTCAATTCCCTGGTCCTCCCAATAGCCGGGAATATTGATTGTCCTCCAGCTCTTCGGATGAAAGTCGACCGCATACCAAGGTTTTTTTCCCGACAGCCCCTTATCTGTCTGTGGTTGTTCCCAGCTACCGGCCCGCCGCCTGGTGAGACCGTTAACATAAGCGGTATCCTTATTTTGCTCGATTGTTTTCAGAATTTCCGGAAACTCCTGGAAGCCTTCTTCACTGGTCCACGCTTCGACGGGCGTGCCCCCGACGCTTGCGTTAATAAGTCCGATCGGCACGCCATACTTTTCGTAAATCTTTCGCGCGAAGAAATAGGCGACCGCGGAAAACGGACGCACGCTTTCCGATACTGCGCGTTGCCACTCCCCACCGGGAAGGTCGTCCGCCGGACCTTCAAGGTTTACTTCAGTTGGAATCTTAAAATGCCTGATATTCTGGTAATTAGCCGTTGCGATGTCATCCGCGTAAGTAACATCATGAATATCCATTTGATGCACCATATTTGACTGCCCGGCGCAAAGCCACACATCCCCGATCAGAATATCTTTCACCTCAATGCTATTGCTTCCGGAGACAATCATCGCATATGGACCGCCAGCTTTCATTTCGGGAAGTTCGATACTCCACCTTCCGTCCGCCGCAGTCATCGTCTTTCTCTTCTTCCCCGCAATTGACACTGTAATTTTTTCCGAAGGAGCAGCCCATCCCCAGATGTTGATCCTGCTTTCACGCTGCAGTACCATACCGTCGCTGATCAGTTTGGGAAGCCGCACTTGCGACGAGCCAGTCACTGCAGGAGTCATGAGCAACAGCGCGATGAATAAGATGTGGATACTTTTCTTGCCGTAACTATTTAAGAGAGACATATTAGACAAAAGGTTAATGCATTCAACAATAGGGTTAGCTCACGGCCTGCTACTGGTCCAAATTTGCTTTGATGCGCTTACTCTGCGGCGGGCCGAGATAGCTTGGCTTTAGTCCGCCGGCGTCGATCACAAATTTCTGAAAGACTACGCCGGGATCGATCATCCAGATCTTCAGCACGTGTCTGCCGGCCTTTACCTTGTTGTGAGCTGATTGCTTTTTTCGGATATGATCCGTGACGGAATCGTTCCACCAGTCGGGGTATTCCCAATCGGGAATAGTGTCGCCTTCGTGTATGTTAATGATTTTCGGCGCTTCATCGTCGATGGCTATGGCGTACTGAAGGCCTTCGTTCTTCTTGAAATTCAACGTAGGTGAAAGATAAGTTTGAACCGTTAGTTCACAGTCCGTAAAAACAGTAAACTCATATTCAAGACGCGGCGTTTGGTTACCGGGAGTCTGCCTTTCAGCATCGGGAGGATCAACTGTAACGGAGGAACCGGTACGTCCCATATTCGGGACGATCGTCCAGGCGATACCCTTCGAGTCGAACTTCCTCGTAAAATTAGGAGCGTCAATTGATACGACACCATTGTTCTCAACAAACTCATGGGCTTCGAGCCCGGCGTTGCGGATCGGCACTTTAACAGTGAACTCCTGCCCTGCACCCGAAACCACAATCTCACCTTCTTGATATCCGGATGGCACCCTGGCCCAGTCAATATCAACGAAGACCTTTTCGTCATACTGAACTGTCCCTCGTTGTGAAGATAGTCTGATCCACTCATCTTGTGTCTTGACTGTGTATTGCAGTTTCCCACTTCCCTTGTTGAATATTTCAATGTAGTATTTCTGGTCGTTGATACGATCGAATGGGGAAAAACTCCGGCTGTACAATCCTCCCCGGCTCCACCGCGACGTGCTGACACCATCCTCGACCGCATAGCCGAGTCCTGGCGAAGCTGGAACCTGAATGTAAGTAACCTCAGGCATCTTGTTGACGGGCGGGTTATTCCAACTCGTATACCCGATGTGCGTCTGAGCCATCAGGTGGTTCCACTTTCCGTCAGCGAGTGTCTCATGGTAGTAACGTGCAAGCTGCTCGTCGCGGAAGAACTTTTCCTTGACAGAATCAGCATAGCGATTGGCCGAGGCCCGACTTTGAAAGGCATACAGCCTGTTTTTTCCTGCGGCGACGTACATTTCATTGAGATTCGCACTGACTTCGATAGGAAAGTGCACCAATTGGTAGTATGCAGACCTGTATCCGTCGCCGATCTTTTCATAAATATGCGTGCTCCTGTCCAGCAGGTTTTTGTATTCAGCCAGAACTCGATCGGCCTCGCGGTAGTTTTCAAGACTGTATGTATCAGGTTTTAACATTTCAGGCGTCCGGCGCGCACTGTATTGCGTCGTTAGCTCCAGTATCCGGGCGACTTCTGCGGCGTAAGCTGTCCCGAATTGCTGCTCCGCCCATCGCCGGTAGTAATTCGGCAAGTCTGACGCACGTATGTCCGTATTCCACGCAAAGTCCAGAAAAAAACTGATGGGCAATTCCATCGGCTTGATATCTCCCACGTTAACAATCCAAAGGTCTTGCACGCCCCACGCATAAGCGAGTTTCATTTGTTCCCAGACTCGTTCGATTTGAGTAACGTTGATCCATCGATAGGATACCGGGCCGCCCACGAAGTCGAAGTGATAATACATACCATACCCCCCTTTTCGGCTGCGATCCTCTTTCTTCGGAACGATCCGAACGTTTCCCCAATTATCATCGCAGAGCAGAACGAGAATGTCGTCGTCTACCCTGAGTCCTTTGTCATAGTAGTCCTGCACTTCCTTATAGACCGCCCATACCTGTGGCGTTTCCTGCGCGGGCCTTCCTGTTACATCGGCGATGATCTTGCGCTGATCAGCAATAATGGTTCTCATCAGGTCAACTGCAGTTTCTTCGCTCATCGCCTCGTCACCATCGCCGCGCATGCCGACGGTTACCACACTTTCATGATCGTCCATGCGCTCAATTCCCTCGCGCCAGAACGCCCTGAGTTTATCCTTGTTCGTTTCGTAGTTCCAGGCGCCGCCGTCATAGCGACTCCATTCCTCGTGGTAACGCATCATCGGTTCGTGATGGGTTGTAGAAATTACAATCCCAAATTCGTCCGCAAGCCGCAGGTTCTCCGGATCGTCGGTAGCAAAGACAGCAGGACGCCACATCGCCGGCCATAAGTAGTTGCCCTTGTTTCGCAAGATCAGTTCAAATACTTTTTCGTAGAACTTACTGTTAAATCCGCCGAACTTCTCTTTTGCCCATCCTGTCAATGCAGGCGCTTCGTCATTAATGAAGATTCCCCTGTATTTGACCTTCGGTTCCCCAAGAGTATGCGTTCCTGCCTTGACAAAAATATTCTTCCGAACTTTTACCGGCACGTCGGCCCACCAGTACCACGGTGAAACACCCATTTGACCGGACAGTTCAAACATACCGAACATCGTGCCCCTCTTATCACTCCCCACGATGACCAGGGCGTTCTTAAGGCCTTCCACGGGTCGCCTAACGGGAATAATCAGGAACTGTTCCCACTTTCCTTTGAGGCCCGATGCATCGATCTTTCCTTCCTTGACAAGACGATCAATCAATCCACCTTTTCCAAGGGTACCGACGAGGATGGCATTTTCAGTCGCAGGATTGTTCCCGGTTGCAAGTTGTACTTTTTGTCCGGAGACAAGACTGAGGTCTTTCTGAAACAAGCTGGCGACTTTTGCAACGCCCGTGTAATCAGATTCACCGACAAGAATACTCGCGGGCACTCCGTCTTCAACGAGCGGAAAATCACCCCGCATTCTTTTGTCTGTGAGGAAAGAAGATGTCGGAAAGGGATCATTCGTTGGTGCCACGGCAATTCTTTCCATAATTGCCCGATCGTCAGACTGGCCAAAGCCCCGTTCAACCCTCAACACCAATAGCGCAAGCAATAGCACTCCGCCCAGGGCAGGACGGACATACGTCGAACACGATCTCGCCAACAAGGTTCTGCCCCTTTTTGAACAATCGATCATAGTAACAATTTTGACTGCGATGAAAAAGAAGAAAGAAGGGTTGCTCCTCAAGGGAGCAACCCATCATTTCATTGACTGATTTCAATTATTAGAATGGCAATCCCGTGTAGTCCGTTAGTCCGTGACACTGTATCCGGGGTTTTGATAGGCGGCTTTTTCCTCGGCACTCATTTCCAGTGCGTCGAGCTGTCCTTGCGGGATGGGGCGCAGGTAATGGTACGGTTGGATGCTGCGCGTTACCGTCTCGGGTGTGTGATCTCCAAAGTTCGGTCCGCAGATTTCATACGTATCCGCCAGTTCATTCCACTTCTGCGTGCGTATCAGGTCCAGCCAGCGATAGCCTTCGCCGAAATATTCACGTGAGCGTTCGGCCAGAATGTAATCGATATCAATGACGGCGGGCGTTGCGGCCACCAAGGCTGCGCTGTTGTCCTCCACGCGGGGACCGTTCTCTTTGTTGGAGAAGCTCCATTTTCCGGCGCGTGCGCGTATTACATTAATAAGATCGACAGCCGACTTACCCGCCACTGTAGTAGCTCCCTTCACAGCTGCCTCGGCGGCAACAAAATACAGCTCGGAGAATTTAGCAATCTTGAAAGGACGGCTACTATTCGCATTCGGTTCACCCAACCCATTGCCATTGTCAGTGCGATAAACTCCCATCTTCCAAAGGCCGGGAAACACACGACGACCTACCGCGCGCGGAGTCACGACGAAATCAGACCTGCCGGGGATTTCTCCCACGCCGACGCCAGGGGCGTTCCGTCCGGGAAAGTTGGCGCCGGAAGGATAGGTAATGTTGCCTGCTTCGGATTCATCGTCGAGAAATGTCAGAATGGGATCGCCTGCGGAAACCGGCATATTATTCGCGTTGTAGAGGACGGTGTTTGTAATTCCTCCTTTAGGCCAATTGCCGCGGTACACGGTAGTGAATGTTCCATCGTAACGCGAATCCAGGGTCTTGTCGGCAAACGTGTTTTCCAGAGCACCTATTGTCGGACTCATACGCGTCCAGGGACGTCCCAACGCTTGCGCTGCTTCCCGCTGCACAGAACTGATACCGTTTGTGCCGTCAGCATTGCCGGCACTGCGGATCTCTGTATAATTCCATGTCACCATCCAAACGGCAGAGTTTCCACCCGCGTCTGTGCCCGCAAAACAATTCAGACAGGTGCCATTGTAAAATTCACTTTCCTGGGTGTGGTCGGCGTACAATAACATTTCCTTGTTGCGATCGTTGCCGCCTACGTGCAGGTCGTAAAAGGTCTCCACGAGCCCAAATGGTCCGGGATCGTCGATTGCTTGTGTTGCAATATCATAGGCCTGTTGAAAGTAGTACTGCGCATTATGTCCATCGGGATCAACGCGATCTGTTGCCGGATAGGTGGGAATGTTGTTCGGATTTTCCAGCCACCACGCATACGTTAAGTAAGCTTTCGCCAGGTAAAGTCGGGCAAGTGTTTTCGTTGCGCCACCTGTTACACGACCTACGGCGGGAAGATCATTTACAGCTTCGATTAAATCCGGGAATATGCCGCGCGTATACACCTCCGGAACTGTGTTGCGTACAGAAGATGTCGAGGGCGTTGTATTGAATTTCAGTTCGCCCGATCCCAGATCCAGTGGCACTCCGCCAAACGTTTGAACCAGAAGGAAGTAGTCAAACGCGCGGAAGAACTTTGCTTCAGCAATCAGCGCGGCCGGAATGGTGCCTACTTCCGTGGCATTTTCGATAATACCACTGGCTGTATTGATGTTGCTGAATGCGGTTCCCCATATCACATCGGCACGGCTACTGGATGGCGTTATCTCGCCCTGACCGCTGATATCCATAACCTTGAAGTTTCCGTCCGCACTTTGACCCCAGGTATATTCATCTGTACCTGTTTCAAGCGTATTATAATAATAGGGCTGGCCATAGATGTAACGAAGGTGAGCATACATCGACGTCAGACCGCCGTAAACCCCTTTCTCCGTCTTGAAGAAACCGGGCTCATAGATACTGCGCGGCTGCTCATCGAGAATACTGGAGCACGCCACCATCAACAACGTCATAACGACCGTTGCTGCGAATGATTTTATATTTACTTTTTTCATGTCGTCTCGTTTCTAGAATGTCAAATTAAGACCAATCAGATAATTGCGCGTCGACGGCGTGTTTGTACCAATGGTCAGAACACGTCTCAGGCTCTCAGACAGGTTGACTGCCGCGTTTTCGTTGCCATAGGAATTTGTTTCAGGATCCATACCCGATTCCTTGTGGTACGGCGAGAACATGACAAAGGGATTTTGCGCTGTAAAGTAGACGCGAAGATTGATATCCGATCGCTTGAGTTGATTGAAGTTATAACCCAGTGTGATGGTGCGTATCTTCAGATATGATGCGTCGAAGTAACCCAAAGTATTGGCGTACTTCAGGTTGTCACCGCTTCTGATGCTTTCCGGATTGGGATATTTGGCGTCTGTATTTTCCGGCGTCCAGTAATCCACTTTCACGTTACCGTTCCGGCCGTTCAGCAGGTTGAGGTAGCCGCCGCCGCCGTACAGTGTACTGTTAAGGAGGCCTCCACTCTTGAAGATCCCCACCGCGCTGAGGTCAAATCCTTTATACGACACGCGTGTGTTGAAACCACCCTGAAAGTCCGGCAGCAAGCTCATGATCTGACGGTCCTGCGCATCAATTGCCCGCGTAGGAGTGCCATCCGGATTGAAGTTACCGGTATATTTTACTTTGATCATGCCCAGTGTGTTGGCGCCCGGCTCGAGAATCTGGCGATAAGGATCTTCTTCCTGCCAGAGTCCGATCCTTTCATAGTCATAGATGACGTCGATCGGATGACCGACAAACCACCAGTTGCCTTCATTGCGATCTGACCCTGATGCCAGCGATACAAGCTCATTGTGATTCGCGTAGAAGTTCAAACCAGCTTCCCAGGTCCAGCCATTGAGATCATCCAGGATCACGCCGTGCAGGGAAAGTTCGATCCCCTTGTTTTCCGTGCGTCCTACGTTTTCTGTTACTGCGCTCACACCCGACGTTTCAGGAAGGCCTTTGCGCAGTAGAAGATCCTCGGTTTTTGTGATGTAGTATTCAACTGTACCCGATAATCTGTGATTGAGAACCGCAAAGTCCACTCCGATGTTTGTCGTCTTTGAGAACTCCCATCCCAAATGCGGACTGGGAAGCTCGGTCACCAGGTATCCGGTTGAGAACTCGTTTCCGAAGTTATAAGGCCGGGTATTCAAAAGTCCCAGTGTCTTATAAGGGTCAACAGCCTGATTCGACGTCTGCCCCCAGCCTGCACGTAGTTTCAACATGTTGACGAAGCCCACGCCGTCCATGAACGACTCCTCCGCCATGTTCCATCCTGCGGAAATGGCCGGATAGGTGTGCCACTTGTGTCCTTCCGCCAGGCGCGAGGAACCATCCGAGCGCAGCGTCGCCGTCAGCATATACCGATCGTTAAACGAGTACATGATCCGGCCCATCCACGATGTAAGACCCCACACCTCGTACTGCTGTTCGCTAGGAGTAACCGTAATTTCTCCGGCTGCCTGTCCCAGGTTGTAAAATTGGAAGTGATCCGCCGGAATATCTCTTGCTACAATGCGCGAGCGGTTATAGGTGTTTTGCTCCGCGGAATAAAGGGCAACAACGTTTATGTTATGCTTGTCGGCAATGGTCCGGTCGTAAGTCAGCATGTTCTCGATCAACCAGTGATACGTATGAGAATTGCTAACGGAGGCCGATGACTCCGTAGTCGGGTTGGTGCTCATGATGCCTTGTCCTGTATAAGAGCCGCCGTTGCTCTGGCGGTAGTCCAGTCCCAGGTTGGTGCGATATTTCAACCCTTCAACCCACGGAATTTTTACTTCTCCATACATGGAGTTGTAACTAGCAAATCCCCGGGTTTCGCTGAGCCACACGTCTTGAAGGTCTTCAACGATGTCTCTGGAGTATACCCAGGGTTCGTCAATAGCCGTGCGGACGGTTCTTTTCCATGACCCATCCGGATTAAAGGGATTCGCGACCGGTGTCAATCTCAGCAGGTTTCCAGCATTTACCTGGGTGCCTTCCGTCAGGTTGAAGTTATTATTTGTTGTGAAGCCAAAGCGGAATAACTCGCCCACTTCCTGATCAATTGCACCGCGCAACGAATAGCGGCTGTATTGCTGAGTGGGTATCACCGCCTGGTCCAGGATATATCCCGCACCAAAATTATAGCTGCCCTTCTGGGTGCCGCCGGAGATTCCGACGTCATGGCTGGTGATGGTCGCAGTCCTGTACAACAGATCTTGCCAGTCTGTATCGACATCCTCCGCTTCGTCCAGTCCATAGGAAGTGTAGGGTACATTCAACTGGCGAAGGCGCACCATATCCGGTCCGCTCATCAGGGGAAATTTTCCGAATACTTCCTTCCGGCCATAGAATGCGTTATAGGTCACTCTAGGCTTCTGGCCCAGCTGCCCCCTGTTAGTGGTTACCAGGATTACGCCGTTGGCGCCCCGTGACCCATAAATGGCAGTGGCAGAAGCATCTTTCAGAATATCGATGCTTTTTATGTCATTGGGATTGATGTCTCCGATCGATCCGACGAAAGGAATTCCGTCGAGTACGACGAGCGGGTCGTTACTCGCCGTCAGCGAACGCGAACCGCGTATGCGGATCTGCATGGTGGCACCTGGTTGCGTAGAGGTTTGAGAAAACTCAACTCCGGGTAGGCGTCCTTGCAACGCCTGGGTGATGTTTGAGGAAGGAACATCCCGCATGACATCGCCCTTTATTGAGGCAACGGATCCGGTAACAGCTTCCTGCCGCTGTGTACCGTAACCGACGACGACTATCTCTGAAAGCGACTCCATACTAGGTGCGAGGCTGATATTGATCGTGGATCGACCCGCGATATTCACCTCACTGGTCTCATATCCGATAAATGAGAAGACAAGGACCGCGTCACCCGCGGGGACTTCTATGGAGTAATGTCCATTTGAGTCGGTTGTAGTGCCGGTGGTTGACCCTTTCACCAACACGTTGGTCCCCGGAAGGGGACCTCCGGTCTCATCGGTAACATTGCCGCTTACGGCTACCTGCGCCTCTGCGATCTGTGCTGATAACATGAAAAACGCCAGCGCGAACGCGATGGGTAGGCGTAAATAACGCCTCCAATTCGCGAGAACTGAAAATTGTAGAGCTCGTCTCATAGATTTGGGTTAAGTGTGAAACATCCGCAACTCCTGACACTTTCTGGAAAGTGCCGGAAATCACCGGAAACGATTGCGTTAAGGTGGCGGATGTTTACGACAGATGCCTTTCAAAAAATGAACATTCCCTTTAAATTTTGAAACAATAGCCGCTTTTCAGCACGGAAAGGTGCTCATTTCGGGGGTAATCCCCCGTCAGACCGAAAAAATCAATGATTGTGGTTAACCAATCGGTCAGGCCCGCTCCAGGTATTCCGAAGGGGTTTTGCCGTATTCGTCTTTGAAGACCTTTGTGAAATAGGAAGATGAATTAAATCCCGTCTCATACGCTATTTGAGAGAGCGTGTATTGGTGCGTATTCATCAACTTAAGGGCCTGCTTGACCCGTACCATCCGGACGAACTCAACCACCGATTTTCCTGTCAGGGCCTTTATTTTGCGATAAACCTGCATGCGGCTCAGGTTGAACACGTCAGCAATGGATTCGACCTTGAGCTGAGGATCCTGAATGTTATCCACTATATAATCAATCGCCTTTTGAAGAAACGCCTGGTCTATCTCATTCGAACAGATCTTGGCCGGCAGAAGGTAGACGTCCTGGCTGAAACGAGAATACAGCTTTTGACGCGAATCGATGATTTGGTTGACATGTGCGATCAGGAACCGGATGCTGAAGGGCTTGACGATGTACACATCCGCTCCTGCGGCAACGCCCGCAATCTGATCATCTACCATGGCTTTGGCAGTCAGCATTATGAAAGGTATGTGGCTCGTCTTGATGTTGGATTTAATTTCCCGGCAAAGTTCCAGCCCACTTTTTACGGGCATGAGTATGTCGCTGATAATCAGGTCCGGACTCCTTTCAAAAGCCAGTTCCAACCCCTCTACCCCGTCTTTGGCTTCCAGAACGTTGAACTGATGGCGCAGCTCCGCGGCAATGTACCTGCGCAGCTCCTCATTATCTTCCGCGACCAGGATCAAAGGCGCGTCGAGCTCGGTTTCAGAGACAACGGTGTCAACCGGGACGATATCCGCAGCGCTTTGGCTAAGGTCTTCCAAGCTGGAGTCGGCTTCATGGATTTCATCATCGATAAAGGCTTCGCGATCAATAGGCAGCAGGATAACGAACCGGGTTTCCCCTGAGGTACTTTCCGCCTGGATGCGGCCGTGGTGAAGATCGACAAGGCCCTTGGTCAAGGCAAGTCCGATACCTGTACCTGGGTTCACAATCTTCGAAGAAGAGGATGCCTGGTAGAATTTATCGAAAATAAACGGCAATTCCTTTTGGGCTATTCCGATGCCATTATCGACGACCGTCAACTCGAGATATCGTGTCTGAGTCGTTTGACCATTAAGAGACGTCTGCTTTACGTTCAGGATGACGTTGATCTGCCCCCCATCGGAAGTGAACTTAAAAGCATTAGAGAGTACGTTCACGAGCATCTTTTCCAGCTTATCGCGATCGAACCAGCCTTCGAGCGAGCGAACCATGGCATGGATTCCAAAATGAATATTTCGCTTCGCTGCGAGATCGCGAAATTCCGAGACGATTTCCGCTGTGAATTGAACAAGCTCGCCTCGTTGGACGCGCAGCCCGAGCTTTGAATTTTCCAGCTTGTTGAAGTCCATGAGCTCGTTGACAAGCCGTGTCATCTTTCCTGTACTCATCCGAATGGTCGCAAGCGCATCCTTCACGGACGAAGGAAGATCGCCCAGCTGTGTCAGACTTTCCAAAGGCATGGTAATGAGACTGAGGGGCGTCCGCAGCTCATGCGAGATATTGGTAAAAAACTGGGATTTTGATTCGCTGAGCGCATGCTCCTTCTCCCGGGCCAGTCGTTCGAATTCCAACTGGTTCCGGATCTTGATGCGTTCAACATGAATTCGGATGGCGACGTAAAGGGCTGTCGTAATCAACGCCACGTACAACAAGTAAGCCCACCAGGTCTTCCATGGGGCCTGTGCGATCGTGATCTCGAGGCGGGCGGGCGCGATGCTGGAAACGCCGTCGTTGTTGGAAGCGCTCACGAGAAATACATAGTCACCCGGATCTATGTTTGTATACGTCGCCCGGTTGGTTGAGCCTGCGCAATTCCACTCCTCATCAAATCCCTCCAACTTATAACAATAACGGTTGCCCGACGATTGGCCGTAGCTCACCGCGACAAAGTCGATCGCGAAAGATCGCTGACTATACGACAGTTCAATTGACTTACTGTAGCTGATGTGCTCTTTTATCGGAGAACCTTCCCCGTCGATCTGCACTGACTGGTTATTCAGCTTGAGATCAGTCAGGTAAACAACGGGAGGGGTTGGATTATCCCGGATGCTATCCGGGTAAAAACTTACAAGGCCATGATCGCTTCCGAAGTACAACTTACCATCGCGCGCTTGCAGACAGGCATTGACATTAAATTCATTCGAGGGCAAGCCATCTTCGCGAGAGTAATTGCGGAACGACTGGGCACGGGGATCATAGCGGGATAAGCCTCTGTTACTGCTGATCCAGAGAGTACCATGTCGGTCGGATAATATTCCCCGGATGGTGTTCGTATTCAAACCACTGTTCCTGTCAAAACCGCTAAACAAAGAGTCCCCGTAAAGAAGTCGTTTCATACCTCTGTCACCGGTACCGAACCACATTGTTTTCTGTGCGTCTTGATAGATAGTTTGAATATCGTAGCTGCCGATGTCGCCTGGTCCGGTATTGTTGATGAAGAGGTCTACGTCATAAACACCGGGGCTTTGAAACCGGTGGCGATAGAGTCCGAACAGCGTGCCGACCCACAATGAACCGTCGGCGTCTTCGAGAATCTTCGTTACGTAGGACGACTTCCTGATATACGCCGGGCCTTTGTCCTCGTTCAATCCGACGAACCTGGCCAACACCGGGTCGAAATAAAAAAGTCCACTGCCCACGCTTCCTGCCCAGATCGTCTTCCTGCTATCCTGATAGATGTCATACACCTTGTTGTCGCCGAAGCCGTTTGATTCAACCTCGTAGTTCTTCACTTCGCCGGATGCGAGGTTCACCTTGTATACGCCGCGGCCCCAGGTTCCGATCCACAGATCATCGTTCTCGTCGAAAAACAGCGAGGTGAGATAACGCGTATCCAGCTTCCTGTTAAGTGCATCCTGATATGCCAGCTTGCGGGTTGTCGTATTCAAGATGCCGAGCCCGCCTCCGTCACATGAGATCCAGATATTCCCTTCCTTGTCCTCGGCGAGTCCCTTCACATTGTCGCCCAGGATGCCCGCCTCCATGAATTCGCCGCGCTGATAGGTCTCGAAGCGTTTTGCATTGCTGTCCACAATGTAGACGCCTCTGTTGTAGGTCCCGATCCAGGTGATCCCGGAGTCATCCATGTATACCGATCGGATGGAATTGGTCGGCAGTCGGCCCGGACTCCCTTCCGCCGCTTCGTAGTGAACGAGCTGCTCGAGGTTGGCATCGAGATAGTTCAGGCCCGTGTTCTCGCCTGCAACCCAGACATGGCCTTTGTCATCCGGGGCCAGTGTCAGAACGCTGCCTTCCTCCTTGACAAGCATTCGGGATGTCAACGTCATTTTCTGTATCTTATAGGACTCTACTTCGGGCCGCAAGGTGATGATTTCGCGATCCATTGTTGTTATCCACATGTTGCCTGATCGATCGCGCTGCACCTGCGTGATTTCCTTACTCGCGACACTGGGATCGGCTACTGGCAGAGGCAGCGGCCGGGCCGTCTGCGAATCGAATAGTTCCAAGCCACCCTTTGTGCCGACCCAGACAGCGTCGCCAACGACTAAAAGAGATGTGACGTAGTTCGCCGGAGGCGTTCTTCCCGAGGTGGCGAGCTCGCCGAGATGGGTGAACGTCAATGCGAGGGGATCATAGATATTTACGCCGTTGCCAAGCGTTCCGATCCATATTCTCCCCTTTCGATCAATGGATAAGGCACTTATATATCGGTTGTTGAGAAAATTCGTGTTCCCCGGGATGGAGTCCACATCGATGAAGCTATCCTTCCTGGGGTCATAGACAGCGAGGCCATGGCTGGTGCCGATCCACAAGTTATGATCCGCATCCTCGAGGATGGCGTTTATCCTGTTGTCGGTTATTGCAGAGGCATTGCGCTGGCCGTGATCATACCGGTACACAGTAGTACCGTCATACCGAACAAGGCCCGTTCCCGTTCCGAACCACATAAAGCCCCGACTATCTTTGTAAATACAACGAACAAAGGCGCTCGAAAGCTCCTCCGATGCGACGGGAACAAACGTGATGTCGCCCGATTGGGCAGAACCGGAAAAGGAAATTACAAAAGCCGCAAACGAAAAAGCCAGCTGCGCCCATACCCTGTACGTGGAATGACCTCGCATCGATCTCCGGAGCAATAGTTTGGATTGCCAACTCACGCGCATAACAGTTCGTTACCTCTCTCACGAAAATAAGTAAAATAACGAACAAGTTGATCCGTCGCAGCATTGCGCGCGGCATTTGCCAAACGCCATCGCATCAAACGGTCAGGGAACCGCGAAAACCGCGGGCGGCATAGTAGGATTCTGCACCGTTGTGATAGATGAAGACAGTGCCATACCGGTAGTCACCAAAAATGGCACCGCCCAGTTTTCTGATATCCGCCGGTGTCTCTATCCAACTCGAGGTCTTGGTGTCGAACGGGCCATATTTCTGCAGCTCGCGGTACTGAGCTTCTGTGAGGATCTCGATGTCCATGTCTTCAGCCATACCGATCGCGCTGTTTTTCGGTTTGTGCTCCTTTCTCGACTCCAGGGCTTCGTGATCGTAGCAAACGCTCCTGCGCCCCTTTGGACTTTCAGGCGAGCAGTCATAAAAAATGTAGGCGCCTGTTTTCTTGTCAACTCCAACGACATCGGGTTCGCCCCCGGTCTTCTCCATCTCATTTAGCGACCATAATTTTTCGGCCTTGGCTTCCAGGCGGGAGCGCACTTTTTCCCAGTCGATCCCCTTGTGTCGTTTCATGTTCGCCTCAAACCGTTTCTGTAACGTTAGAAGCAAGTCTTCCCTGTCTGCGGCGGATAATTTTGTCGGTTTGTTCTTGTTCTTCATGAGTTCATTTTGATGTAACCTCACCCAGCCCTCTCCTGGAGGAGAGGGAGACGTCATCCGGCCCTCTCCCGGAGGCGTGCGAGACCTATTCGTCGTCTATTCCCCGTCCCTCGAGGATTCGCGGTATGTATTTCTCAATCCGCGTGTCCCTGGTTTTGGACTGTTTCGCCTTGCCAAAATAAAACAAATATCCACGCTGCCGTCCAGGAGTCAAGGCATAAAACGCCTTTCGCAGCGCGGCGCTCTTATCCAACCTCCGTTGAAACTCTTCGGGGACAGCGAAGTCGGAAGTTTGTTTCAACGGTATCCTGGCTCCGGACTCTTCAACCCGGATGGCATCGTACACGTATTTTTTCAAGACCGCTTTCAACTTCGTTATTTGCGCGGCGCTCGTAAACCGGATCTGGCGAGGCCCCTGTACACTTTCTGTTTGCCGGATCAGTATTCCAGCCGGATCCTTCATCAGCGCACCCTTGAAGAACAATAACGCACAATACTCCTTAAAACCGTGTATCAGCACGATGTTCTTTTTCTCAAAAGTATAACAGGGCTGACCCCATTTCAGCTCTTCCACCAGATCACAATCTAAAATGATCTTCCTGAGCGCTGTATACTCCCTCTGCCAGGGAGTAGCCTTATCAAAAAACCAATCTACTTTAGGATTCATCGGGAATGTCTACTGATGAGCAAAAGCAATTCTCCGGTCTGCCGGTCTGAAATACCATGACACTATGGTTAATACAAGGAGTAGCAAAGAAGGAAATATTTCAGCAAGCGGATCACCTATTGCAACGTGCGAATAAATGGCGCCCGACATGATAAAGAAAAATCCCGCATAGGCCCATTCCTTTAACAAAGGGAACTTCGGAACAAGGAGGGCGACAGTTCCGAGAATTTTCCAGATGCCGAGGATCGTGAGGATATAGACAGGATACCCCAGGTACTTGATACCATAAACACCCGGTGGAGCCACGGCTCCTTCCGACTCGACTTTTAACAACTGTACTATTCCGGTGGCGGTCATCCCCAATGCAAGCCAGAGTGTCGAAATCCAGTAAATGATTTTATATCCCTTTTTCATGAAAGATTTATTTTAGTTTACTAACAACGTCCTGAAGCTGATTGTGCGCCATATTGATCCCGTATGCGAAGGGTAACTTGAGCACCTCATCTCTTTTTTCTACTGATTCATAGATTACATGCATTCGGAGTTTGCTTGTCTCCTCGCCAAGCTGCTCAAATTCATAAATCTCCAGCTGGACACCGTAAGGCGTGCGCTCCATTTCGAACGTGCGGGCGATTTTGCGGTCGGGAACAAACTCGTGAATTACTCCATGGAACCCGTGCTTATTTCCTTTAGGATCCGTAGTTTCAAATTGGTAGCTGCCGTGTTTCCTGCTTTCAAGTTTCAAGACTTTCGTGCCCATCCATTGTTCAACGAGGTTTGGCTCAACATACGCTTTAAAGAGGAGGCCGAGCGGCAAGTCAAATTCGCGTGTGATCCGCAAATCCTGTCTTCCTTCTTCGGCTTCGATTTTTGTTTTTCGCTCCATGTAGTATTATTTCTTTTTGTATTTCTTCATAACGGCCTCCAGTTTGTTGAAGCGGTCATCCCACATTTTGCGGAATGGCTCTATGAAGTCGGCCACCTCTTTCATTTTTTTGGGGTTGATGTAATAATATATCTCCCTGCCATGCTGTTTTTGCTCTAATATTTCGCACTCAGTCAGAACCTGAATATGACGCGAAATTGTCTGCCGCGAAGAATCAAAATTCTGTGCGATGGCTCCCGGGGTCATTGCCTGCAGCGCTACCAACGTTATGATCGCCCTTCGGGTCGGGTCGGCTATGGCTTGAAAAACGTCCCTTCGCAGTTCCATGTTATGCAGCTATATGGCTGCAAATATATACGCAGCCACATAGCTGCGCAAGTTCCGGGTGAATTATTTTACGGCGTGCCGCTTTTGGATGATTTGTTTTTCACCACTACTCCGATGGTAAGGGAAACAAAACTCAGGACGCTTGTAAGTGTACGAAGGGCATGAAAACGATCCCATGTCTGGCGAAGCTCGGTCCAATTGTCGGGAATGGTTTCAACCGTCCACGTTTTAATCTCGTTATCGATCGGCACCTCCACTCCCACCGTTATCACCAGCGTGATAATCATCAGGATGGTCGCGGTGCAAAACAAATAGAAGGAAGGGCGCAGGCGCGCCGATGCGATACAAAGCAAGATGAGGACCAGCAATGTAGTGGGCATGAGGATTCGCATTGGCCACGCTACGTTTGCTATTATAGTCTTGCC
>JBIQIY010000020.1:92321-109254 GCA_044507775.1 Flammeovirgaceae bacterium
ATGAAGTTGTCGGGAGGAAACACGTCCAGGCTCCTGGTCAGTGTGAACCATGTTCCCCAAAAAACACCGGTGACAAGCATAACCACGACCAGGCTAATGCCAGAAAGTGCGTGTCGTTTCATAGTTGACTTTTACGATGCCTGGACAGAGGGGTTGCCGAAAAAAATACAAATCCTATGACAGCGCCTGTGGAGCTGGACTGCCTGCGGGTCGCGTCTTATCCTTTGGAAGAGGAACAAAAACCTTATTGTCATTCGGCGGCAAAGCGATTCTGCCATTTTCCCAGTCAGCCTTGGCCTGTTCAATCCGCTCTTTTCGCGACGAGACAAAATTCCACCAGATGAAACGCTCACCCAGCGGTTCTCCTCCGAGGAGCATCACCGTGCAATTCTCTTTCGCTTGCAGGTTGGGATCGACGCCCCGGTCGAACACGAGCATATCTCCGGAGGTGTACTCATTGCCCGCCACTTCAACAGAACCTTTCACGATATAGATCGCCCGTTCGCTGTGTTCCTTCGGGAGATCAAATTGCGCGCCTTTGTCGATGGCAGCATGAATATAGAAAAGCGGAGAATGTGTTTTTACATCGCCCCGGAGCCCGTAAGCATTGCCGGCAATCAGGCGCATCCATATTCCCTTGTCGGTGTACACGGGTAATGCCTCGGGCTTGTAGTTGTCAAACGTCGGATCGTTCTCTTCATCTTCTGCTGGCAACGCCACCCATGTTTGAAGCATCTCAAGATTTCTTTTCGTCAGCAGTGACGGATCTTCGAAGCGCTCGGAATGCGCAATGCCCCGGCCGGCCGTCATCCAGTTGACCTCCCCGGGACGGATCACCTGCTCGACACCCAGACTATCGCGATGGGTTACTTCACCACCCAGAAGGTACGACACCGTGGACAACCCAATATGGGGATGGGGCAGGACGTCCAGGTTTTTGGATGTCGCCGGGTCCAGTTCCACAGGCCCGGCGTGGTCCAGGAAGATGAAAGGACCGACCATTCGCTTCAGCCGGAATGGCAAAATGCGCCTCACTTCCATCCCCGGAGCGATCGATGCGTGGCGCGCTTTAATTACGAGTTCAAGCATAACGCATGATAATAAATGAATCTATCATTTTGAAGCGATTTTTGCACGTATTGCCCACCGCACCGCCAAGCCGAGAATACTGCGAACTCCCTCCCGCTGGCGACCCTGCCCTGGCAAGAAAAAAAAATGGAAGGCCTTGGAAAATCAGTTTGACGTATTAACTTTGTAATACAAAGTACTTTTATTTATGCCGTTTCTGGCCATGGACGACGCTAACAAAAACAAGAAAAAACCGCTTACTGATGACGAAAAGCTTATGAAAGAACAGATCTTGTCAAACCTTAACAACCCCGGGCAACTCGAAAGACTGTATCGCCAGGATAGACCTAATTTCAGGCGCACGTTTAACGCCCTGTATCCGGACCTCAAGGACCAATCGGTTTCCGGCTTCTGGCATGAAAGGCTAAACTTCACAGGGGAAGATATCTCCTGGGGAACCAGCCGGGAGTTGTTATACGTCTTGTTCGCCTCGCTCTTCGCAGGCATCATTGCAAAAACACCAGCAATCTTCTCTTTCGACGAAAATTTCTTTTACACGCGAAACATCGGCTTCATCGTATTCCCGATGCTTACGGCCTACTTTGTCTGGAAGAACAAATTGTCCGCAGGCAGAACCTGGTTTATTGTCGCTGCCACACTCGCCGCTTTGATTTTCGTCAATGCGCTGCCGGATGTTCCGAAAAGTGATACTTTGATTTTGTCGTGCATTCATGTACTTCCATTTCTTTGGTTCATTCTGGGTCTGGCGTTCGTCGGCAACACGTCAAACAACCTCGAGAAACGTTTGGACTTCCTGAAGTACAATGGCGATCTCATTGTGATGACCGGACTGATCGTGATAGCCGGAGGAATACTCACGGGTTTAACCATTGGACTTTTCTCGCTGATCGGGCTGAACATCGAACAGTTCTGGGGCGAATACGTTGTAATCTTCGGATTGCCCGCCGCTCCTATCCTCGGCTCCTACCTGATACAAACCAATCCACACCTGGTTGGGAAGGTCTCCCCTGTGATCGCCCGCCTTTTCAGTCCGCTGGTGCTCGTCATGCTGGTGGTGTACCTGATCGCCATTGTCTACACCGGGAAAGATCCCTACAACGACCGCGAATTCCTGCTGATCTTCAATGCATTGCTTGCCGGGGTGATGGTGATTATTTTCTTCTCGCTCGCCGGCACGTGGAACAAGAAAAAAAGCCGCGCAGAAATCTGGGTACTATTTCTTCTCTCCGAAGTAACGGCGATTGTAAATTGCGTTGCGCTATCCGCCATCTTATTCCGGATATCAGAATGGGGCATTACGCCAAACCGTGCCGCGGTGCTGGGCGGAAATGTCCTGATGCTCATCAACCTCATCCTCGTAATCGTACAACTTTTCGGGCTCCTTTTCAGGAATAAGGATATATCGGGTGTCGGTAAAGCGATTACCTCCTATCTGCCAGTTTACTTGATCTGGACCATCATCGTAACCTTCATCTTTCCGTTGCTATTCGGGTTCGCGTAAAATATCGGCAAATCAAACGATTGTATTTCAGCGCGTCGCCGGCTTGAAATGTGGCCGGACACCTACCGTATTTATAATAACAGCCCCTTGCAAAAGCATGGGGCTTATCTTTGTGCGCACCGCAGAATTGAAGTTGAATCAGAGAATTATGCGGGAGAAGTGTTAATATTGGTGCTTGTCGATCGTGGCAGTCATGAACAAGGAAAAGAAATCGGTTATCACCCTCAAGGTTGGATCGAATGTTATCACAAATTCACAGGGCTTACCGGATGAGCAGGTTATCGCCGATATCTCGCGGCAGATCCGGCTTCTGAAACAGCGTGGACACGATGTTATACTGGTGACGTCGGGGGCAGTTGCCGCCGGGCGAAGCATTTACCATTTTCCTAAAAAGACGGATACGGTCGTACAGCGACAGGTGCTGGCCTCATTGGGCCAGGTGAAGTTGATAACCCTTTATAAGGAAGCTTTCGAAAAAGAAGAAATGCTTTGCGCCCAGGTGCTCGTCACAAAAGCGGATTTCAAGAGCAGGCACCACTACCTTAATATGCGGAATTGTATCGCGTCGCTGCTGAGCCACGGCATCGTACCGATCCTCAATGAAAATGACGTTGTCTCGATAACGGAGTTAATGTTTACCGACAACGATGAACTGGCCGGTCTGGTGAGCGCGATGATGAACACGAACCTCCTGGTCATTCTGACAAACGTAGATGGTGTTTTTGACGGTGATCCCGCGCTGCCTGGAACAAAGCTGATCCATGAATATGATCCGGGCGTAATCCGGATTCAGGAGATTGCCTCCGGGAAAAAATCAGGTTTTGGGCGCGGGGGAATTCTCACTAAATGCGAAACATCGGCCAAGATCGCGGGAGTTGGCATACAGGTGCATATCGCGAACGGGAAGACCGACAATGTTGTGCTGCGCATCCTCGACGGCGAGCCCCTTGGAACACGGTTTCCGGCGCAACGGCTTGCGTCCAGCTTCAAAAAATACATGGCGCATGCGTATGAAGAAGCGAAGGGCAAAGTCGTTGTCAATGAGGGCGCGAAAAACGCGCTGCTATCCGAGACGGCGCACAGCCTGCTTCCCGTCGGGATCACGCGTGTCGTCGGGAATTTCAAGAAGGGTGATCTCATTAAAATCGTCGACGAAAACGAGCGGGAGATCGGCCTTGGCTTAGCGCGGTACAATTCCGAAAAAGCAAGGGAAGTGACCGGTGTCAAAAATCAAAAGCCCGTCATTCATTATGATCACCTTTATTTGCATTAGAACATGAGTGAGCTTGAAAATACATTCAGAGAAGTTCGGGCGGCAAGCCGCAGGATGTCGCTGCTGTCCGACGAGCGGATCAACAGCGCCCTGCTTTTGCTGGCGGATGCTGCAGTCAACGACATACCCGGAATACTGGAAGCCAATAAGAAGGACCTGGAACGAATGCCTGTGTCCGATCCGCGCTACGACCGGCTGAAGCTTACAGACCAACGAATTCGCGACATCGCAGCTGATATCCGGAACGTTGCCGCCCTGCCCTCGCCGCTCGGAATCATCCTCGAACAAAGGAGTGTAAAAAGCGGTCTGGCTCTGCGAAAGATAACGGTGCCGCTGGGGGTTGTGGGCATTATTTATGAGGCGAGGCCAAACGTCACATTCGACGTATTTTCGCTCTGTCTGAAGTCAGGCAACGCCTGCATCCTGAAAGGCGGAAGTGATGCAGAGGCATCAAACCGCCATATTCATTCCCTCATACAAAAAGTGCTGCGCGATGCGGGGATCGACGAGAATATCGTCGCATTACTACCGTCGGACCGACAGGCAACGGCTGCGCTGCTGGAGGCTGTGGGGTATGTTGATATTCTCATCCCGCGCGGTAGTCAGAAGCTGATTGACTATGTTCGCGATAATGCGAAGGTCCCGGTGATCGAGACCGGTGCTGGTATTGTACACACGTACTTCGATGCTACCGGCGACGTCTCAAAAGGAGCTGACATTATTTTTAATTCGAAGACCCGCCGTGTAAGCGTATGCAATGCGCTGGACTGCCTGGTTGTTCACGCTTCCCGCGTTGGCGACCTGCCGTCGCTCGTCGGCCGACTGGCGGAAAAGAATGTTGCGATTTTTGCCGACGAAAGAAGCCTGGAGCGCCTTCAAGCCGCCTATCCGCCTGAACTACTTAGTCCTGCGCAGGCACAGCACTATGGCACAGAGTTTCTGGACTACAAGATGAGCATCCGCACGGTCGATTCCTTTGAAGAAGCATTAGAGCACATTAACACATTCAGTTCCCGGCACAGTGAAGCGATCGTCGCCGAAGACGACAAGGTGATTGATGAATTTCTGCTTCGTGTCGATGCGGCCGCGGTCTATGCAAATGCATCAACCGCATTTACAGACGGTGCACAGTTCGGCCTGGGTGCTGAAATCGGCATCAGTACGCAGAAGCTACACGCCCGGGGGCCGATGGCTCTGCGCGAGCTTACATCGTACAAATGGCTTGTGCGAGGAAATGGAACTGTACGCGTACCTTGAACAACAAATAAGAAAAATTATCTTCAGATCAATGTTCATCTGACCTGAAAAAATGACCGAGCGATCCCGAAAATTTCTTTTCGCATATCTGACCTGCGCAATCATCTTTGCATTAAATGCCATTGCTATGTTCGATGGTGGTGACATCCGTTTTCATAGTGTAATGATCGTATTGGTGATCATTGCGGCAATTGCTGTATTTCGCGACAGCCGCGGATAATAATCAAGGTCACCGTGCCGCCACACCTGCAGCCCGGGCGCGATCCAATAGTTTGGGCGCATCCATCTTCACAGTCCACTCCTCGAAAGTCGATGTCGGGCCATGCCATTGTAACTCGTCGACTTTCTTAAACAGCCTCGCATCCGTGCGCAAGGTGGCCAAGCGCTTGAAGAGCAACGCCTGGGACCTTTGCTTTCCCAGCGTTTGCGCCGGAAACTTCTCAATGGGACCATACTCATTCAACAGGCGGGCAGCGCCTATCTTGCCGATACCGGGAATGCCGGGATAACCATCCGCGCTGTCGCCGACGAGCGCAAGAAAGTCCGGAATGAGGTCAGGGCTGACGCCAAATTTCTTGCGTATAGCGTCTTCGTTCCGGATGGCCTTCGCCCGGCGATCGATCTGAACGATACGTTCTTCCCGCACGCATTGTGCGAGGTCCTTGTCCGGCGTCCAGATACAAACCTTCAGCACGCGGCGGTCTTTAGCGGCCAGCACGGCCGCGGATGCCAGTGCGTCATCCGCTTCCAGCTCAATCATCGGCCACACAACGATTCCCATAGACGCCAGTGCTTCTTCCAATGGCGTGAACTGCGCGCGCAAGGCTCGCTCGATTCCCTGACCGGTTTTATAACCTTCCCACAGCTCGTTGCGAAATGATTCGATGATATGATCCGTAGCAACCCCTACGTGCGTGGCGCCTTCTTCTATCATCTGCAGGACCCCGTTCAAAACACCGACTACAGCTCCGTACGGCTTATCCTTGTTGTTATTGAACCGGCGCTGTCCGTAAAAATGCCGGAAGAGTTCGTACGTGCCGTCGATAAGATGGATGATCATCGGATGGTAAGCGCAATCGTGGAATTGCCGGCTAATATACGATACAATTCTGGCAGGCATGCCGGTCGCACGGTCGGCTTAGCAATGAATTATTTTTACCTTTGCGATTTCTTTGCAGGGACGATGATCAATGCTACTGAACAGGATGAGCGCGAATATCTTGAGGAAATCAAGGAAAAACTGTTGCTCGCCATTCGGCGGGTCGACGAAAAGGTAAAGCAATTTTCGGCGGAGCTGCGTCAGAACAAGGAATATATCTACGAACACCAATCCGGTTTGGATGAAGCGGATATGGTAGCTGCGGGACAATCGATAAACCGCATGGCCTTCTCAGGCGAATCAGCCGTGGCTATGAAGCGGAAACTGATGAAGCTCCAGCGATCGCCCTACTTCGGTCGCATCGATTTCAGCTCCAGGGGAGGCGACGTGGTTCCGCTTTACATCGGCATCTATACTTTTTTTGATGAGCAATCTGCTACGAACCTCATCTATGACTGGCGCGCGCCGATTTCATCGATGTTTTACGATTTCGAACTTGGCTCGGCGTGGTATGAAACACCCTCCGGTAAAATCGAAGGCCACATCCTTCTGAAACGGCAGTACCGGATCCAGGATGGGCGCCTTGAATACATGATTGAAAATGGCATCAATATCCATGATGATGTCCTTCAGAAAGAATTGAGCAAGGCTGCGGATGACAAGATGAAGACCATCGTCGCTACTATCCAGCGCGATCAGAATGCCGTGATTCGGAACGAGTCTTCTCCTGTGTTGATCATTCAGGGCGTTGCCGGATCGGGAAAGACATCGATTGCTCTGCACCGCATCGCATTCCTGCTGTACCGGTTCCGGGATACCATCGCCGCCAAAGATATCCTGATCATTTCGCCGAACAAGGTATTTGCAGATTACATTTCTAACGTATTACCGGAGCTGGGTGAAGAACAAATCCCTGAAATGGGAATGGACGAACTCGCTCAAGACCTGCTGGAAAACAAGTTCCGGTTTCAAACCTTTTTTCAGCAAGTGTCCTTCCTCCTGGGGACGCACGATCAGAAATTTGTCGAGCGCGTCAGGTTCAAATCGGATTTTGATTTTTTGCGAAAGCTCAATCAGTATCTCATTTACCTGGAGAATAATTTTTTTCAGGCGGTCGAGCTGCGTGTAGGCAAAATCGTCGTTCCTTCACCTTATATCCAGGATCGCTTCAAGGCCCATTACCGGGTTCCTTTGCTGAAGCGCGTACCTTTGGTCGTAAAGGATGTACAGCAATTCGTTCGCGACAAAACTGAACGAAAGCTCACCGGTGCAGAAAAAACACAGATCTGGCAGGCCGTCCCGCAAATGATACGGGTAAGCAACGTGTTTGATCTGTACAAGGGATTTTACAGCTGGATTGATCAGGAGGAGTTGTTTCACGTGGCTCCCGGCAACGTCCTGGAATACTCCGATGTATTTCCGTTGATCTACTGCAGTATCAGGATGGAAGGCATCCGCACATTTGATCACGTGAAGCATCTGCTTATCGACGAAATGCAGGATTATACACCCGTGCAGTATTCCGTACTTTCGCGGCTCTTCAAGTGCAAGAAGACTATTCTGGGCGACGTCACTCAGACGGTTAATCCTTACAGTGGTTCATCATCAGAGGAAATTCACAAAGTATTTCCGCAAGCGGATGTCATCAGGTTATTTCGCAGCTATCGCTCAACGTCGGAGATTATCAATTTTGCGCAACACATCCTGCCCAATCCCGATCTCATTCCGATGGAACGCCATGGGCCTGCTCCGCTAATGAAAGCGTTCAACAACGAGTCAGGCGAAACAGAGGAAATCCTGCGACTGATAGACGCGTTCCGTGCGTCAGGGCATCATTCAATGGCCATCATTACGAAGACGCAGCAACAGTCAAAGACACTGTTCAATTCACTCCGGATTGCCGACGTGCATCTCATCACGCCCGAGAGCACCTCCTTCAGAGGTGGCGTGATTATCACAACCGCGCACCTGGCGAAGGGCCTTGAATTTGATGACGTCGTTATTCCATTCGCCTCTGATCGCACCTATCACAGTGATGTTGACCGGCGAATGCTTTATATAGCGTGTACCCGGGCGATGCATCAGCTCACATTGACATACTCGGGAAATCCGACGCGCCTGATCGATGCTTCGCACTGATGGGTTACAACCTTGGTGCGCCGGGCTTCACGGGCTTCTCAAAATTGTTAACACCCTTTACCTTGACTTTTCTGCGGAAGACCCTGTCGTGGCACGACACATAGAGAATATCGAAATCAGGTCCTCCGAAGCAAAGGTTCGACGCCTGGCCTTTAGATGGGGGTACGGGAATAATCGCGTTTACTCTTCCTAGTTGATCCATAACCTGGATGCCGCTGAGGCTGGTGACATAGATACGTCCGTCGCGGTCGCATTTCAAACCATCGCTCCACGCATTTTCGTCTGTATCGCGCACGTGCAACCATCCATACTTCTGCTTGTGCGCAAGGGAACCGTCCGGTTGTATTCGGTACACCCATACCCAATGCGTTGCAGATTCCGTTACGTATAGCTGCGTTTGATCCGGTGACAGGCAAAGGCCATTGGCAAATTTCAATCCTTCGTCAACAACGCTTCGCGTGCCATCCGGCTTGACCATGTATAGTTTACTGGGGCGTTCACGTCCATCCGGCGAGGTCAGGTAGATGTTTCCGTTCCACGCGACGGCAATATCGTTACCCGGGGTTTCTCCCGCTACCACCTTGTAAGAATCCGGTGTCCGATACCGGTGCACTTCTTTTGTAGGAGGTTCCGACCATCCACCGGTTATCGTGATCATTTCTCCATCGCGTGAAAACGTAGTCCCGCTCGCCTTCTTTGAATCGGCAACATACAATTGAACCTTGCCATCCAGTCCGACCTTATACGTTTTGGCATTGGGGATATCCTGGAAAAACACCTCGCCCTTTGCATTGACGGCCGTGCCCTCGGTAAATCCGTAGCCCTCCCCTACCAGTTCCCATCCTTCGCCCTCAATTAATATGTCAGCGAGAAATTGATTCCTGGTTTTTCCCGGCGTCACGGGTTGAGGGTAATCTCGCCACAGCCAGCGCATAGCATCCGGAAATACAGCGGTACCGTGCGCGCCGTTATGGCCGCCGGTACCCCATACGTGGTTTACATCATAGCCCGCGAACGCAAGTGCCCGCTCCATCGACTCATTTGCTTTCCACCAGTCGCCCGCATAAATATTCAGGTCATTTGAACCATCCTGAAGAAAGATCCGGATGGGCTTGGGCTCATACTTTCTCACGAGAATATCATAGCGGTCGGCGCCCCGAAGTCCCGTATAGGTTCCGATCGCGCTGAATACGCGGGAAAATTCTCCGGGAAGTTCCCACGCGGCCGTGAACGCGCAAACAGCACCACTGCTGGATCCGCCAATAGCCCGGTCGTTACCACTCCCGGAGAGCCTGATCAGCCGGCCATCTGATGTCTTCTTACTCTGAACAAACGGAAGCACTTCATCCAAAAGAAAGCGCGCATAGCGATCCCCCAGGCCATCATACTCGAAGCTACGGTTGAAACGGTCAATCGCATCGCTGTTTTGGGCGAGTACTTTTCCGGGAGTCACAAAAACTCCGATTGTCACCGGCATTTCATTTCTTGCGATGAGGTTGTCGAAAACGGTAGGCGCTTTCCATTGAATGCCATCCTGGTTGACGTACACACAGGCTGGCTTGTCGCCTTTGTATTGTGCGGGGACATAAATACTGATTTCACGAGACGTCCCGGGAAATACCTTTGAATCATCAAAGGTGAATTTCAATATCTCCCCTTTCGGAACTCCTGGATGTTCAACCGATGCGGGATCAACCGGATAGTTTTCAGTATTGCCTTGCGCAAACGCGCCCGGCGCAAGAAGGATAAAGAATATGGCTAGTCTCGCTTTCATAGGCCAAAAGACGTTGAGTTTGAGTTGTTATCATCGGGACATTCCACAGGGTCACCAGCGCAGCGAAATGTATCCCGTCATTTTCTTTCGCCTGGATTGAAATTCCAGTGTATAGAAATACGTTCCGGGCGGCAGCTTTTTTCCGTCATTCGTCAAACCCTTGAACGTATTGTTGATGTTGTCATAATTGCGGGCTTCAAAGACCACATCTCCCCAGCGGTTAAAGACTTTCAGCTTATTGTCGCGGGCGTCCGGAAGTCGATCAACATTTCTGATGATGAGGTGGTCGTTGAGATTATCGCCGTTGTCAGGCGAAATCGCGTTGTAGACGATCACCACATCACACGCTTCTTCGGTAACGATCACCGCAGCAGACTCCGGACTGAGACAATCATTATCGCCGATCACCTGGAGGGTATACGTTCCGGCCTCCGTCACTTGAATCTGCGACGAGGACTCGCCGGTCGACCAGAGGTACCCGGGATATCCTGCAGGTGCCTGCAGCAATGTCGGTTGCCCTTCATCCGGACAGTTCAATTCACCTTCCACTACCACTTCGGGCTGCGGAGGCAAAGACAGAACAGTTGCCTCAACCTTCGACCGCGGACCCTCGCCATTGAATGATTTGATTGCAACATAGTAGCTGGTCGTTGCCGTTAGTACGGGCGTTGTATAAGATGCCGCGCTTTGGCCAGGTATCGGGTTTCCACCCGTTGGCTCTGTAAACCACGAATAGAATTGTGCCCCCAGCGCCCCACTTGCCTGCAAAGTAGCCGTACCGGGACCGCAGATCTCGGTACCCGTGACGACCGGCGCGGCCAATGGCTCTGTAAATACGGCCACGATCGTCAAATCACTGGACAGATTCACCGTGAGCGGATTCTCAAAACCGATTGCGTCTCCTTGCCATCCTGCAAATACCCATCCCGTAGCAGGAGTCGCAGTCACGGTCAATTGCTGAACGCCTTCGTATCGGTTCATGTCGGGAGTTTTCTGTGTAATTCCCTGTCCCTGCGTCTGCACGAACAGGTTGTAATACGGTCCGCCACAGAATTTTGTAACAATAAAATTATCCGAATCATCGTATTCCATCGGATCGCTGTGCCGGATCTCAGCGTACAGCGCGTAAGTCTTGTTGGTCACCAACCAGGTGGTCGCCACTGACCCTGATGCTTTACCCGCGAGAGTCAAGACCTTATTGTCGATAGGTATCGTATCCCCGGCGGCAATGTAATAAAAATGAACCTCGGCTGTCGCCTGAACATCTCCTTCGTTGTATACACTCGCAGAAATTAGCACCGTGCTGCCATCATCAGGACAACCGACATCGGTCTGAAGATGGGTGAACAAGAGATTCGGTGCCTTTCCCACCACCAGCGCCCGCGTTGCATGATTGTTCAGTCGGGTTGTCTCTGTGAGCTGGCTGTCCGGATCAAGAATAGCGCGAATCACACGAATGGCCGGGGATGAGCTGCTATACGGAGTCGGTATTTCGACGGTACCATCATCGCCTGCAGCCACCGATGGGATATCTACATCCGGCCCCAGCGGAACATCGTCTACAAGAACTCTTGCTTTGAATGGGCCACTCGGTCCAATGCCCACGTTGTCATAGGACAGAAAAATTGTGATCGGCTCATTAAGATCGGGGTTTATTTTGCTCGGTGCGATGTACTCCGAGAATACGCGCACATCCGGTGCAGGGGCCATTACCCGAACAGTTCCTCTGTACTCATTGTTGTCTTCCCGGCATTCGGTGTACGCCGCAGGATCGTCAACGACAACCTTGAGTTCGAACGTGCCTACCTGCTCAAACACGTGGGGGATCGAAATGTCATAACACACCACATTTGTCCAGGGCCTGACCGCCGGCAGGCTGGTCGAAGCAATCTTCACATCGTCAATGTAAAAGGAAACAAAAGCATCGGTTGGCGTAAATAAACCATAGTTCGAAATTCGTGCAGTCAGGTGTTGCAGTGTATTGACATAGAGACTTCCCCAGACGGCCCCCACAGGGCTAACAGCCAGGTCAACACATAGTGGCATCTGCGCAATATTATCTCCCTCACTGCTTTCAGCGATGTTGTTATCGGCATCCAGCCGAACACGGAAGGAATGATCTCCGTCCGTTGCCAGGGTCGTATTCACGCTGGCGGTTCGGTCTGCAGTGGGTAGAATGGTCTCGTTAACAGCAAGAGACTGGATTCGCGGAATACCGTTCTCCATTACAACCGTCTCAATGTTGAAGGGAGCGCTGACAGGCAATTGCCCGTTGTTGCGGTATGTGAAATTGATATCAAAATCGTTTCCGGCGATGGGCAACTCAGGTGAAACCCAAATATCGTAGTTGCCGGTGGTCAGATTCGGATACTGGGGCGGTGGTGGCACATGACGGATTATCCGCGAGAACTCGTTATTGGTTTCGCGGTATTCGTCGACCACGCCCGTCCCGATCGGTTCGTCAACTTTGATGGTGAGGACCTTATCACCCGTGTCACCACCAAAATCGTGCGCAATCGAAAAATAATAACCATCACATGTATTTAGTTGCAGCACGTTTTCACTGCGAATCAGTTGTCCATCCATGTAAACGTTCACGATGAATGGCGTCATAGCATTTACACCTCCAATGTTGTCAACGCGGATGGTAAATGTAAACGGATTCAGCATATTCAGGCTGCCGGGAATGATACTGTTAGTCACGTTCTGAGGAGTCAAATCCGGCTTATCCGGTAACGTGGTGACGTAAGACGCCGACTGGTTGTTCACCTCTGACTTCTCTACAACCTGGTTGTTTACATCTGCAACCGCCATAAACTGACAACTGTTTCGGTTGAAGCAATCGCCGATGACGCTGGGAGAAGTGGTAAAGGTGTAGGTACGGGATTCACCCGGAGCCAACGAGGCAATCTGCTCTTCTCCCAGAACGACGTCACAGTTAAAGTATTTAAACAGGAAATTCGTAGCAACGGCATCGCCGATGTTCTGAAGCGTAACCAGGCCGGAAACCTGTTCGCCTGTTATGATCGTGTTCCGGTCAAGCGAAATATAAGTCGACAGGTCGGGTCGCGGAGGCGAAGGCAGGACAACAATCTCGATGGGACCCTGGTAGCCAGTAAGTGTATAGTCCGTGAGTTCAATGTTCAGCGAGTATGTTCCGGCGATCGAAGGTGCCGCTACTGATATCGTGAAGGCACCATCGGGTAACGTGGTGGTTTGGCTTTGCTGGCCACCCCCGATCCGGGCAATTGCAGTGGCACCGGCTACATCGGGATTAACATCCGGATCGATGCCCCAGTACTGCGCCGTTCCGGTTATTGTTATCGTCTGGCCAGCCTGCAACGTCACGGGGCTGACGTTGGCATTCAGATCAATGCCTCCGGGCAAGACATAATCGCCTGTCAGTACCGGGCGAATTGCAAAGTTGTTCAGCTCGTTGTCTTCATCGAGGACATTCGTTTCGTCGATAATTACCTTCACAGGATAGAAACCGGAAGTCGGAAATGACTGATCCCATTGAAGGGTTGTGGACGCCTGAGGATTCAGCTGCAAAATGGTCTGACTGAAAACCAATTGCTCCTCAATGTAAGCGCGAACAACAAAATTTTCAGCAGGGTAATCGGAAGTATTTCGAATCCGCGCGTAAATCTTGATAGATTCATTGATGGCGGGATTGGATTTACTGAAAGAGATATCATTGGCGTAGATACCTACATCGAGTAGATCGTTTGAAACGCGTGGACTTGCTACGAAAGAAGTCTGTATCCTGCATCCATCACTATTTAAAGCCACCATGCGCGAGCGCCATGAGACATTGTCAGAAAGATTTGATACAACGACGCGATACTCTTTTCCATTCGACACGTCTGTATCGGCGGGATCTGCCTCCTGCATAGCCTTGATTACATCAAGGGGATCGCTCGATTGTCCGTTGCCATTCGCATCCAGCTCAACCCGAGGATAACCTGTTGCGGGGAGGTAACCGTTTGCATCTGTGTAGATCATCCTGAATTCAAAGGGTGCATCGCTTCCACCCTGGAGTGGCGAAACATAGGACGCCGCGTAAGCTGTTTCGCCTGTGAAATCTACTCTTGGCGCGTCCCGCACGGTTACTGTAATCTCGCGCGTTTCCTGGCAATTGTTGGTATTGGTGATCTGAACAGAGTAAGTCGTTGTGGCGGTCGGCGAAGGTGTGATAGTACCGACATTCTCCCCCGTATTCCAGACATACTGGATTCCACCGGTGGCAACAAGCGAAACCTGATCGCCCTTGCAGATGGTCGTGGCGGGAGAAATCGTAGTAACCAAATCAGGATAGTGATTGATGGTCGATATCAGCTCATCGTTTTCCGTGTTCTCATCGCCAGGAAGGATGACGTAAGTTTCGATCGAGTAAGTGGCCTTCGCAGACAGGTTGACCTTCTGTGCGAAAGTATGTTGATACCGGGCGCCCGGGGCTATAGTAACCCCTCCGGAAACATTTTCTGTTACCAGGGCTCCGGTATTGACCCGGTAGGCAACCTGAAAGCCCGATATTGAAGAGGCGCCCAGGTTCGTGATTTCAACTATCACATCGGCTGCAGCCGCAAGGGAACAGGAAGAAGCCGGCGCAACGAGGCGGCTGACAGTCGCATCAAGTGCAAACGCGGCGAGAAACTGCGATGCACCGATACTGACGGGTACAGTCCGCGCGCTGCCGTTAATATCAGTGGGAACGATGGCAGTTAAATCCAAGCCCGCACCGGCCAGCGACGAGGCAAGCGCCGCAAGGTCGGATGTCGACTGGTACTGTGGATCAACCGAAAGAGAATTGGCGTCCTGTGTTGACAGGGCTTTCCATGCGGATAGATCTGCAGCAACGGATGGACCCCAATAACCCAGCGCGCCACCTGCTGTGAAGTAGTCGTTGTAATCGATCTGACCTATAGCCGCGGGACTGGCGATGTAAACTGCAACATCTGTCGCCTTGATGATGTTGTTTATAATGTTTAGACCTTGCCCCGACGCGGAAGTATAATAAAAACCATAGCCACCACCGGTTGCGTTAATGTTGTTGTGGTAGATATTCACATTCCGCAGATAACTGAGATACACGGTTTCATACCCGGAGGCGTTGTTTGTCTGCAAGTAGTTGTTGGCGATGAGGGCGGGATCAGCAGGAGAAGCCAATGCGGAAGAGAGATGGAGCGCTGTGGCGTTGCCGCCGGTCACTTTGTTACCCGTAATGCGAAACGCCCCGTCAACCGAACTGATTTCAAGACCCCGGAAGCTCTGCGACGAAGGATTGTTCAGCACCTGATTCTTTTCGAGGATGAAACCGTTTTGATACGTCAGATAAATACCGCGATAGTAAGCCTTGTCAATGGTATTTCCGCGGATGACCGTACCCGTCCCTTTTGAAAAGGGTCCGCTGAACAGGATGCCATAGGCGCCATTCCGGATCGAGTTGTTCAGCAGTTGCACATTCTGTGCCTGTGCTGATTCGATAAAAATCCCTCCCTGGTTGGAAGAGGTGCCGGTGGTGACCACACTTTCAATGATATTGCCTTCCAACGTAATGTTAACAGTCCGATTGATGAGACTTACCGCGCGCGAATACGTGGCATTTTCTGCCTTGATTGTGAGATTCCTGAAGCGGTGATGGTCAGCATTGCTCAGCCGGATTGTGAAATTTGCCCCATTGCTGGTAGACGAGAAGCGTATGATTGCACCAGCGGGCTGCCCGTTCGCCGATTCGAACGTGATTGTATTTGATTCAGAAGAGCCCGATACGGAAAGAAACGTGAGCTGCTCATTGAAATCACCGGTGACTTTGAACACCACGGGTCCATCAATTCCAAAGTTTTTCAGCGCATCGAGTGCCAACGCAAAGGACGTGAAGTTCGCCGCACCGCTTCCGGCAGGGTCGATTGTGTACGCACCATTCAACGGCGTTCCGGAAGCTCCGAATTGCGCAGCACCAAGACTGGGCGATGAGGGGCGGGCTACACCGTCAATGTCGTCGGGCACCTCGGCATTCACATTCTTGCCCGCCGCAGACAGGGCACTCACAGCGGAATACAGGTCAACGGTGGATTGAAACTGCGGATCGATTGACACTGAATGTGCATCAACGCCAGTCGCTGCTTTCCATTGATCCAGCGTACCATAGTCTGCCGATCCGTCGCGGCCAATAAACGAGCCGGAGGTGAACAATGCGTTGTAGTCCCATTCGAGAATGGAGTTCGCAGTAGACGAAGTCTGAAACTCTACTGCAAAACTGCTATTCGACTTGAAGACATTATTCACAAAGCGGTTGCCGAACGATTGACCGCGATTGAAATAGAACGTCTCGCCGGTAGACGTGTTGTGCACGCTGTTGTGATAGAAGTAGGTATAGTTCAGGCTGTAGTAGATATAAACGGTGCTGTAAGCCGAATTCGAATGAAAGAAGTTGTTGGCGATGAGCGAAGGCTGTGCTTCCGTTGCCGAGCAGTAAGCAAGTCGCAACGCGTGGCCTACGGATCCGGTCACCCGATTGCGCATTATCTCCATATACCCCGACGTATTATTAATGCTAACGCCGTAGTAGTCACTATACGCTGTACCGGAAAACGTGACGGTGTTGTTGTTAAAGACGAGTCCATCCAGGTAGTCCAGGTATATCGGACGGTAATAAACATTCGAAATTGTATTGCCTGAAAACACTGTGCCCGGCGAGCGGGAGCTGCTATTACCGACAACGATGATGCCCACGGCACCACCCGTGATGATGTTGTCAATAAAGCGAAGATTGGACGACAGTGTGGTTCGGGCGAGGAT
>JBIQIY010000021.1:0-101125 GCA_044507775.1 Flammeovirgaceae bacterium
AGTGTGTTGCGGGCCTCAGGGAGAGAAAGGAGATAAGGGGGATATGGGGGATGTAGGGCCTATGGGTCCGCAGGGGATTCAAGGTGTTGCGGGGCCACAGGGTGAAAAGGGAGATAAGGGAGATACGGGAGATGTAGGGCCTATGGGTCCGCAGGGGATACAGGGTGTTGCGGGCCCACAGGGTGAAAAGGGAGATAAGGGTGATACGGGAGATGTAGGGCCTATGGGTCCGCAGGGGATACAGGGTGTTGCGGGGCCACAGGGTGAAAAGGGAGATAAGGGTGATACAGGAGATGCGGGGCCTATGGGTCCGCAGGGAATTCAAGGTGTTGCGGGGCCGCAGGGTGATAAAGGAGATAAGGGTGATAAGGGTGATACGGGAGAAGCCGGGCCCCAGGGACCTCAAGGGATTCAGGGACCCCAGGGTGAGCCTGGAATTCCAACGGCGTTTCGCGCCATCTCCGTTGGCTCTAACTACACGGCTACTGCTTTTGATGACGTCATCATCGCAACAAACGGAGGAACGACCATAACATTACCACCGGCCGGATCTGTGCCTGGCAAGGTGATCCACATCCGGCATGCACTCGGCCTGCTCGATCTTCTCGGAAGTGTTACGATCAGCGCGCCAGCCGGAAACAATATCGTTGATGGTACGCCAGCGCAGTCGTTCACGATTGGACTGTTGAAACCTACGGCGATCAGCGTCATCGCCGTTGGCTCCGATAAATGGTACATCATTGGAAAATTCTAGTTCATGAACAACCGCTCACGGCCGCGTTTTGTGTTCTTGCTGCTCACCTGTATGCTTGTGCATGTTGGCTCGCAGGCTCAGCTCGTTTCTAACGAAGCGCGCATTACGATTTCGGGCAATACGATCCTAACCGTGAAGGGAAGCGTTGAAAATAAAGGCGCGATCGCCAACGATGGCCAACTGAAAGTGGGCGGACAATGGATCAATTCGGGAACCTATGAACCGCGCGGAGGGGGGATCACGTTCAACGGAAGTTCGACTACGGTTCCCCAGATCATTCACCACAACGGGCAACCGATTTACCGCGTGACGATCTCCGGCGGAACGAAGAAGATCATACTCTCGGACGTCATTGTGCAGGAACAGATTCAGTTCGACCACGGAATCGTCGAGGCCTCCGGCGATTCGCGGATTACCTTTGAGCCCGGAGCAAAGATCCTCCATGCTTCAGACAGCTCGCACGTTCACGGAGTCGTCTTTCAGAAAGGCAGCGGATACAAGTTATTCCCCATCGGAAACGGGTCCGCTTATCTTCCGGTCGAATTACCGGAAGTGCAGGATCCTTCATCGTTGATCGGTATCCGCGCGCTGCAGTTTAGCGAAGTCGGAAGAATGAAAACCTCCGAGCTTTCGTCTATTTCGGACAAGCGTTACTGGCAGATCGATGTGGAATCCGGTTCCTTGCCGAACTCGCAGATAGTGCTGCCCTTGCGCGACGAATCGTGGGTTGCTAATCCCGAGGAGATCGTAGTGGTTCAGTCCGAGTCCCTCTCGCAGGAATTTACGAGCATTGGAAAATCATCCGTTACAGGCGGTCCCGAGAATGCGCGTGTGAGAAGTCAGCTGAGCGTTTCCATGCCTTTTGTAGCGCTAGCCACTGCGGCGCAGGAAAACGACCTGGTTGTTTACAATGCGGTCTCCAACAACGGCGATGGCCTGAACGAATTTCTGCGCATAGAGAATATCGAAAATTTCCCTGTAAACAAGTTGTCGGTGTTTAATCGCTGGGGCGACAAGATCTTCGAGATTGGAAATTACGACAACGCGGAAAATATCTTCGACGGGCACTCAAACATTTCGGGAAAAACGGAACTTGTCAGCGGGACGTATTTTTATGTGCTGGAAATCCCCGGACGAGAATCATTGCGCGGATTTATTTCAATCCGGAATTAAGACTCCACTACAAGGTTCGGTTCGAATCAAACCTTTCCAGGTAATCCGCCACGCGCCTCACAAAACTTCCGCCGAGCGCCCCGTCTACGACACGATGGTCGTACGAATGCGACAGGAACATCTTGTGCCTTATGCCAATCGAGTCGCCATACGGTGTCTCAATGACAGCCGGCTTTTTCACAACAGCTCCGAGCGCGAGGATGGCTACTTGTGGCTGCATGATGATAGGGGTACCCATTACATTTCCAAAAGAGCCGACGTTTGAAACGCTGAATGTTCCACCGGAGACGTCATCGGCTTTCAATTTATTATCGCGTGCGCGCTTAGCCAGATTGTTAACCGCCTTGGCCAGTCCCCGCAGGCTGAATTGATCTGCGTTTTTGATCACCGGCACGATGAGATTTCCGGACGGAAGTGCTACGGCCATTCCGATATTGATATCTTTTTTCCGAATGATACGGTCGCCATCGACCTGCACATTGATCATGGGAAAATCCTTGATAGCCCGGACGACTGCTTCGATAAAGATGGGCGTGAACGTGAGCGCATCACCTTCCTGTTTCTGGAAATCATTCTTCCATTTATTTCGCCAGTAGACAATTGCCGTGACGTCTGCTTCGACAAAAGACGTGACGTGTGGCGAGATGCGTTTGGAGTCGACCATTCGTTCCGCAATCATCTTGCGCATGCGATCCATTTGAATGATCTCGTCGCCGGCGCTAATGGAGAGCGGCGCGCGCGGCGCAGCGACAGAAGAACTGCGATCGGCATGTGCCGAAATCGAAGCGCCGAGTTTGCGGTTTTGAACGTAAGCCATGACGTCCTTTTTCGTCACGCGGCCTTCCGCGCCAGAACCGGAAATGGATTCCAGCTCCGCGATCCCGATATTTTCTTCCTTTGCAATATTCTTTACGAGAGGTGAGTAGAAGCGTCCGGAAGACGACCTCAATCCGTCCAGGCGATGTGATCCGTTTGAGCCGTTGGAGGACATTGGTTCGCTTGCCGCTGTGGTCGGCTCGGCAACTGTCTCCGCCGCTTCCATTGTCGGAGCAATAGAAGTGTCTTCTTCTTCCCCTTCGGTTGAGATCACCGCGATCGATGTTCCAACTTTCACAACTTCGCCTTCGCGCGCGAGAATTTCTTTCAATATCCCGCCGTGCGTGGAAGGTACTTCCGTATCAACCTTATCCGTAGCCACCTCGAGCAGCGACTCATCCTGTTCGATCTTGTCGCCGGGATTTTTCAACCAATGTAAAATTGTGGCCTCGGTGATGCTCTCACCCATTTTAGGCATTACCAGTTCAACAAGCGCCATAAAGAATCACTAGTTACAGATGTCGAAATGCGAGATGAATGGCGGACCATTGCATCATGCTTTCAGCGGGTAAAGGTATGAGGAATTAGCCAAACGCGAAAATGGCAAGACCTTAAAATAGGGCCCTGGCGGATGGCTTACTGAAGGGTGCGGGCGGCCGCATTCTGGTGCGCTGGCTTTCGCTCCCCAATGTCGAAGAGCCCGGCCAGCAGTTCATAGGAACGCAGGCGATCTTCCGCGGTATCTGCGAACGTCGCTACTACGATTTCATCAACGCGGAAATTATTTGCAAGGGCGGTCATTTTTTCTTTGACTACATCCGGTGTGCCAACGATCATTCGCTGGCGATTGTATTCAACATACCGAAGCTCGTCGCTGGAGTATTGATAATTTTTTATCGATTCGTAAGAGGGTGCTTCATTCACTTGTCCTTTGGTGATGCTGAGCAGCCGATAATCCATGACAGCTTGTACGCGTGCGGCTTTCTCCTCTGTGTCTCCGCAGAACGCGAAGATGCCCACGTTTCCGCGCGGAGCAGAAAGATCGGGAGAAGGAGTAAACCGCTCGCGGTAGAGTTGCATCGCTTCGGGGCCACCCACGGGGTTTATGAATTGCGCGAACGATAACGAGAGTCCGAAGTGTGCCGCGAGGTAAGCGCTCTCACCACTGCTGGTCAGCATCCACAGGTCGGGTCGCGTTTGAATGTGCGGTATTGCTTTTACTTTTTCGTGCGCCGTATCCGGTGTTGAGTCGTCATGCAGAAAGGCGTTGAGTGTTGTAATCTGGCGTATATATTCCTGCGGGTCGAAGGAGTTTGACGGGTTGAGCAAACTGGCTGTAAGGCGGTCGCCGCCCGGCGCTCTGCCAATACCCAGATCGATCCTTCCCGGAAAGAGGCCTTCGAGCAACCGGAAGTTTTCCGCCACTTTGAGCGCGCTGTGATTGGGAAGCATGATGCCGCCGGAGCCAAGACGTATGGAATGAGTCTCTCCCCCCAGACGCGCGAGGAGAACCTCCGGCGCCGCACACGCTAACGTCGCAATGTTGTGATGTTCGGAGATCCAGTACCGCGAATAGCCCAGCCGATCTGCGAGTCTTACCAATGCAACGCTTTCCTCCAAAGCTTCGCGCGCGTTACTGCCTCTGCGGATGGGTGTCTGATCAAGTATGCTGAGTTTTATTTTCGTCATGTGCTCGTAAGGTCGGTTAAATGATGTAAACAATTGCACGGTGAATTTAGTGCGGAATCCTCATTTAAGATGTGGGAAGGTTCATGGGCTGCATGAATGGCCGGATCGCCTAAGCTGATCGTAAGATGCTCTATTTTATGGATTCGGAATTCTGTGCTATTTTTGACGACCAAATCCCCATCAAATCCAAAATCCTATGAAAACAGCATCACTCAGTTCCGGATGGCTTGCGATTATGTTGATTGTCGCTTGCTGCTCTACTAAGAACGAAACCACGCTGCCGGATGGTGTAGGCATCAATGTGTCGTACATGGACAGTACCGTAAGGCCATCGGATGACTTTTTCAAGTTTGTGAACGGCGGATGGATTTCCAAGAATGAAATTCCCGGTGATCTCGGGGCGTATGGCAGCTTTACTGAACTGCGCGAGGAGAACCAGAATGTTCTGCTGGAGATCCTTCGCAAAGCAAGCGAGAGTGAGGAGTACAAGGACGGCTCCGATCAACGGAAGGCTGCGGACTTTTATTCTATAGGTATGGATTCGCTGCTCGCTGAGAAGGCGGGTGTTTCTGTTTTGAATCCCTACTTTGAAGAAATCAATTCCATCCAAAGCAAGGCCGATCTTCAGGAGTATCTGGAGCGCGATATGATGCAGGGGGGTAGCGCGTTTTTCAACATAGCCGTATTCTCGGATCTCAAGAACAGCAATATGACGGCTGCCTATCTGACTTCCGGCGGGCTGGGATTACCCGAGCGGGATTACTACCTCAAACAAGACGAAAAATCGAAAGACACACGCACGAAGTATGTTGAATACCTGACGAACCTGCTCGTTCTTGCGGGTGACACACAGACGGAAGCGAAAAAACGCGCTGAGTCTGTCTTGAAACTTGAAACGCGACTTGCGGAAAAAACTTTGAGCAAGGAAGAGAGCCGTGATTTGAGCAAACAGTATCATCCCACCGCCATCGCGGATCTGCGCAAGTTCATGGGCTCTATAGATTGGAAGGATTATTTCAACTCGATCGGCGTCAATGCTGATACGGTGATCGTGATGGAACCCGAGTTCATGCGCGAATGTGAAAGGATACTGAACGATGCAAAACCGGAAGATGTGAAGACCTACCTCCGGGCCTCGTTGCTGCGGTCGGCAGCTCCCTACCTGAGCCACGAATTTGTTCAGGAGTCTTTCGACTTCAATCAGAAATATCTGACCGGCGTAGAACAGATGCGCCCGCGGTGGAAACGGGTTTTGGGCACCACGAACAACGTGATGGGCGAAGCAATCGGCCAGATCTACGTGGATGAAACGTTCCCTCCCGAAGCGAAGCACAAAGCTCAAGAGATGGTAGAAAATATCAAGCTCGCTTTTGCTGACCGGATCAAGCAGCTCGACTGGATGTCGGACTCGACGAAAGAAATGGCATTGAAGAAATTGAGCACTTTTCGTGTCAAAATTGGATATCCTGAAAAGTGGATCGATTATTCATCACTCGAGGTATCAAAAGATCCCGAGACATCTTCATTCTTTCAGAATGTAGCCAATGCGAATATTTTTGAGTCGAAACGACAACTTGCAAAAGTGGGTAAACCCGTCGATCGGGAGGAGTGGGGCATGACGCCGCAAACTGTAAATGCCTATTACAATCCCACACTGAACGAGATCGTTTTCCCCGCTGCGATCCTGCAGCCCCCGTTCTACGATTACCGTGCAGATGAAGCGATTAACTACGGAGGTATCGGCGCAGTAATCGGTCACGAGATATCGCATGGCTTTGACGATCAGGGTGCCAAGTTTGACGCGGAGGGAAACATGAAGAACTGGTTCACGGAGGCAGACCTGTCAAGTTTTGAGAACAAAGGCAAAGCGCTGGCGCGACAATTCGATCAATACGAACCCTTGCCGGGAGTTTTCGTGCAAGGTCAATTTACATTGGGAGAAAATATCGGAGACCTGGGAGGAATCACCGCGGCATATGAAGGACTTCAGCGCTTCTATCGCGACAATGGAAAACCGGGACCTATTAATGGATTCACGCCTGAGCAGCGGTTTTTTATTTCCTGGGCAACAATCTGGCGCATCAAGTACCGTGATGAAACCCTGCGCACGCAGGTGCTAACGGATCCTCATTCTCCCGGGATGTTCAGAGCCAACGGTCCGCTGACGAACTTCACACCATTTTATGAGGCGTTTAATGTTCAGGAAGGCGACAAAATGTTCAGACCGGATTCTGCGCGGGTAAGGATCTGGTAGAATTGTAGGAATGTGGTCCGGTGACGGGGCGGCATCGCGCTATTGTCGAACGATGCCCAGCGTGACCAGTGAGTGGCCGCCTGGTATTTCCGCGGATCTTCGCTGCTTAGTGACGCGTGCCTTGTACGTATCGCTGTCATCGCCATCATAGAAGACGTCGATTTCGTCGTCGGGATGAAAAATATTAGCATTGGCGCCGATCCGGACGCCTACTTCGATCTCTTTTCCATTCAGAAAGGACCTGAACGTCTTTATATCATTTTTCTTGATCAACAGATATCCCATAACACAAAAGTCAGTCTCGCCAGCAATGTATAAAACACTGTGCCAACCCGGCCGGGCATGGCTTTGTTCCGGCCATAGAAGGCCTGCGCCCTGGTTTGAATGACAATGTTTCCGTGTAAATGAATTTTGTACGGGAATGACTATCTTTATAATACTTACTGAGACCCTATGAAGAGCAAAGCAATGTGGATCGGCCTGGCCATACTCGCGGTGGTGGTCGCCGGTGTATTCATTTATATCAATCAACGCACGCGTGCGCTTAGCCCGGCCGATGACGAAACCTTGACTTCGGGGGGAGTGACCGTTACTGTAAATTACAGCCGGCCATCAGTCCGGGGAAGAGTGATCTTCGGTGAGAAGGACCAGGACGCGCTGCAGCCCTACGGCGAATACTGGAGGCTCGGGGCAAACGAGGCTACCGAGATTTCATTTAACCGCGACATTCTTTTCAATGGAGTTCCCGTCAAGGCAGGAACATATCGCATGTATGCGATACCGGGAAAAGAGTCCTTTGAAGTTGTGCTGAATACACAGGTTGGCGAATCAGGATCTTCGGCGCCCGATAAGCAGAATGACGTGTTGCGCACGGAGGTGGCTACACAGCGGACTGCGTCGCCCGTCGAGCAATTCACCATCAGCCTCGCTCCGCAAAACCGCGGTATCCAAATGGTATTTGAATGGGCGGACACGCGCTTTATCGTGCCGTTGCTCGTTGTGGAGTAAGCATCAAAAATTGATTCCGGTACTACTTTTCCGAAGTGTATTTCCGGATAAGGTTCAGAACACTCACCGCTGTGATTCGAATATTTATGTTCCGGTCTTTTGAAAGTGCCAGCTTCCGCGCGACCACTTCTTTGTCATCGGCATAAGCAATCCAGACAGTACCGACTGGCTTTTCGGGAGTTCCTCCGCCCGGACCGGCAATGCCACTCGTCGCGACTCCAATATTTGTGTTGAACTTACTACGAACCAGCGAAGCCATCTCGCGGATCGTCGCCTCACTCACAGCACCGTGTTGGTCGAGCGTTTCACTCTTTACGCCGAGCTCGTTGATCTTGATGTCGTTGGAATACGCAACTATGCCGCCTGCAAAGTAATCGGAACTGCCGGGTATGCTGGTGATGAGATGTGCCAGGTATCCGCCTGTGCAGCTTTCCGCGACGGAGAGAGTCAGCTTTTTCGAGCGGAGTATGTTGCCGGTCACTACTTCCAGCGTATCTTCTCCGTATCCGTAGATGTATTCGCCGGCGAGGGGCTGAAGGTCGTTCACGAGCTGGCCCACTTCATCTTTAAGCGTTTGTTGGTCACGACCCGTCGCAGTAAGCCGCAATTTCACTTCGCCATATCCGGGAAGGTAGGCAAGTCGGATGTGCGACGGAAGGGACTGCTCCCACGCGGAGATCTTCTCAGCCAGGAATGATTCACCGATTCCGACAGTTCTGATGATGGTGTGTTGAATGACAGGAGTTCTGAACGTGCGCAGTAATTTTGGAAGGATGATTTCGCTCATCATCACCTTCATTTCATGCGGTACTCCCGGCATGGAGACGAAAACTTTTCCGTTGCGCTCAAACCACATTCCCGGAGCCGTGCCCAGGCGGTTAGTGACTTTCTCGCAGCAAACAGGGAGCGAAGCCTGCAGGCGGTTGATCTCCGTGAGTGCCCTTCCGCGACTCGCAAAGAACTCTGTCACTTCCGCGAGGGCCTCTTCGTGCATGCGCATTTCGCAGTCGAAGTATTGTGCGAGACACGGCTTGGTCAGGTCATCGCTCGTGGGGCCGAGGCCGCCTGTGATCAATACGATGTCTGCACGCTCTTCCGCTTCCGCGAAGGCCTTAAGGATGTCAGTCGCGACATCCCCTACGGTTGTAGTCCGAACGACGCGGATACCCGCTTTTGAGAGCTCGGCTCCCATCCACTGACTGTTGGTGTCAACGATTTGTCCATACAGGATTTCATCACCAATCGTTAAAAGCTCTGCCCTGACTTGTTCTGCTGCGCTCATGCTGCAATATATGATTTGTATTCGATGGCCGGCGACTGTGTTGATGTCTCCCACGAACACGCCGCGGTAAAATATAGACTTTCCATGCAATTTAATGGCCGACGGTTGCATTGGTAATAAAAACAGTGGATTTTGTCTCTGACGGTTCCAGGCATGTTTTGAAATTCCTTGCCGGTTTTGCATAACTTGTGTCCACATCGACGGGCGTTCGCGGTGTGACTTTTAGTTTTAACTTTGAATGATCTTAAACTGAGTTATCAGGTATGGTAAAATCGATAATCTTATACACATACGTTGCCCTGGTATTATGCCTGGTCGCGTGTACTTCCGCCCAGATCAACCAGGCCCTGGGCGATGTCAACAAGACGCTTGGTGGTTCAACTGCTCCCCTGACGACTGCTGATGTGGCGCAGGGACTGAAGGAAGCATTGATCAAAGGTATTTCCACCGGGTCCGATCTCGTGTCGCAGGTCGACGGTTATTTCAAGAATCCTGAAATCAAAATCCCGTTTCCGCCCGAAGTGAAAAAAGTTGAAGACAGATTGCGCCAGATCGGCCTGGGTAATGAAGTCGACAAGTTCGTGATGACTTTGAACCGAGGTGCGGAAGATGCAGCCAAAGAGGCGAAGCCGATATTCATAGAAGCGATCCGCGCCATGACAATTGAAGACGCGTGGGCTATCCTCCGAGGTGAAGATGACGCTGCGACACAATATCTGCAGCGGACGACTTCCGGGCTGTTACGGGAAAAATTCAAGCCTGTCATTCAGAATTCACTGAATAAGGTTAACGCAACGAAATACTACGGTGAGATCGTCACGCGCTATAACCAGATTCCCCTGGTTCAAAAAGTAAATCCGGACCTCGACGACTATGCCACGGACAAGGCAATCGATGGATTGTTTACGATGATTGCAAAGGAGGAAAGAAATATCCGCGCGAATCCTGTAGCTCGGACGACAGAACTTTTGAAAAGAGTGTTCGGGTCTCAACAATAATTCAATTATTACACTGCATTTTGCAGGCACTGCTATGGATCTTTATGACAAACACAAGCAGCTTCTCAGCAAGGCGATAGAGGCATTGCATTCGAGGACATTCTTTGCCGCATTTCCCGAGCATCCTGCGCCCGCCGTGTATGGCGACACCGCAGACGCAGAAGGGCAGAAGAAGTTCAAAGACCGACTTGGAAAAAAATTCGAAGAGTTATTGCAGTGGGATCCTGAGACGTGGACGGGTGAGGAAGAGTCGCCTTACCTGGGCGAAGCCTTAAAAATCAAGTACCCGGCTTTCGCACCCGCAACGTTAGTGGAGCGCTCCGGAAATGCATTCACCAGCTGGCGGAAGGTAAGCATCGATGAACGCGCGGGAATCTTGATGGAAAGCCTTGAAGGGATCAGGTCGCGTTTTTTCGAGATCGCCTATGCAACCATGCACACCACGGGCCAGGGATTCATGATGGCGTTCCAGGCATCGGGACCCCATGCTGCAGATCGCGCATTGGAAGCGATCGCGGCCGGATATGAAGAGCTTCAGCGCTTTCCGCGCCAGGCGGTATGGGACAAACCGATGGGTAAGTTCAACGTACAGCTGAACAAAGAGTGGCGGGCAGTCCCCAAAGGAATTTCACTGGTCGTGGGATGTTCGACGTTTCCCACCTGGAACTCTGTGACGGGGATCTACGGAAGCCTGATGACGGGAAATACCGTGATCGTGAAGCCCCACCCCGGGGCGATACTGCCCATCGCCATCGTATTGTCGGAAATACAAAAGGTACTGCGGGCGAATAACCTCGATCCAAACATCTGCCAGCTCGCAGTTGATACATTCGATAAGATGATCACCCGGGAACTCGCTGGCCATCCCGATGTCAGGCTCATCGATTACACCGGAAGCTCTGCCTTTGGAAACTACCTGGAATCCCTTCCGGGAAAAACGGTGTTCACGGAAAAGACGGGCGTTAATTCTGTGATTGTGGATTCGGTGGATAACCCGGATAAGGTTGCGGCAAACATCGCTTTTTCACTTTCGCTCTACAGTGGTCAAATGTGCACAGCGCCCCAGAATATTCTCATCCCCGACGGCGGAGTTCGTACCGCAGCTGGTACGTTGACATTTGAAGAGTTTGCACAAAAGCTAACGGACAACATCAATGGCCTGGTTGATAATCCGAAAGCCGGCCCCTTTGTGCTGGGCGCGATACAGAATAAGAAGACGAGCGACCGCATACGCGAGGCGGAAGATATTCCCGGCAAGGTCTGGCTTAGATCACGGGAGATTGAAAACCCCCTGTTTAAGAATGCGCGAGTAGCCACCCCGGTGGTGGTTGAAGTAGAGGCGTCGAAAAAGGACCTTTTTTCCCAAGAACTGTTCGGACCGATTGCATTGCTGATCAGAACCCGGAATACAGACGAATCCATCGAAATCGCGAAAGACATGGCAATCCACCATGGCGCGATCTCATGCGGGGCTTACGTTACAGACCCTGCTGTCAAAGAGAAGATCGCGGATGAAATGGCTCTCGCCGCGACGCCGGTATCCTTCAACCTCACGGGCGGCATCTATATGAATCAGAACGCCGCGTTCAGCGACTTCCACGTGACGGGCGGAAACCCCGCAGGAAATGCATCATTCACGAATCCGGAGTATGTTACGAAACGGTTCACCTGGGTAGGACATCGTGAGGCCGTGAGTTAGTTGCTGGTTGCTGGTTAATCCATGTCGTTTACTTAAGCCCTTTTTTTCTACCTCACCTCAATCCTCTCCTAAAGGAGAAGAAGTAAGCGGAGCTTAAGTAAACGACATGGACTGGTCAATAGTTACGTAATTAAACATTACAACATATAACTTAGTATTACTCATTAGAACCCAGTCACCCGTCTAACTTATAACTTATAACTTATAACTTACAACTTACCGAACGGCGACTTTGCGGATGAGTTTTGAGAATAAAGTCGGAAAGAATCTCTTGACGTAAACACCAATAACTTCACGGCCTCCGGGATAGATTTCTTCCTTTTGATTCCGGATAGCGCTTATGATCTTTTGCGCACACCAGTCGGCGGGTTTTCCTTTGTATTGCGCCTGATCCATTTTCTTTAGTGGTAAGCCGTCTCCGGTGAGAGCCGACATAGTTATTGGCGTGTGGATGAACCCCGGGCATACCATCGTGACGATGACATTGTCGCGGTAATGTTCGGCGCGCAGCGCGTCGAAGAATCCATGAAGCGCATGCTTCGATGCCGCATAGGCCGAGCGGTAGGGCGTTCCGAACTTGCCCGTCAGGCTGCTGATGTTTACGAAGTGCCCTTGCTTGCGCTGCACGAAATGGGGAAGGAGATATTTCGTCAAAGCAATTGTACCGAAGTAGTTTACCTCCATGATCCTTCGATCGACGGCGAGCGTTGTTTCGCGAATGAGACTGCGCTGGCCCAGGCCGCCGTTGTTCACCAGGATATCAACGTGGCCAAAGAACTGTATCGCGGCCTCGGTTGACAACTGCAGTGTCTCCGATTCCGCGAGATCCAGCGGAAGGATGCGAATATCTGCTTGCGCGGAAGATGGACAGTTCCCTTTTACACGTTCAAGCTCTTCTATGCGCCTCGCCGAAAGGATCAACTTGCAGCCCTCGTTTGCCAGCGCGTATGCGAGCGCCTCGCCGATCCCCGACGAAGCGCCGGTTAACCAGACAACTTTTGAATGCAGCGCGGCCATCTTATTTTATCTTGTCGTAAACAACGATGTCGAACGCATAGGCATGCCGTGCGTCGGCTGCGTGGTGCACACGACTGACCTCCTTCCACTTCTCTTGATCGATTTCAGGGAAATAAGTATCTCCGTCCACAACCGCGTCGATCTCGGTTAAATAGAGGCGCGTGGTGTGGGGCATGGCGAGTTTGTATATTTCGGCGCCGCCAATGATGAAGCACTCCTCTTCGGCGTTCTTCCGGGCGATTTCCAGCGCGGGCTCGACCGCATGTAATACGATACAACCAGGAGCCTCAAAATCTTTTTGTCGCGTGATGACAATGTTGGTGCGATGGGGAAGCGGTTTGAACCGGGGAAGCAGTGAGTCGTAATTTTTTCGGCCCATAATCACGTGATGTCCTTTGGTGGTTTCCATAAAGAACTTCATGTCGTCGGGAAGACGCCACGGAAGGTCATTATTTTTTCCGATTACGCGGTTCTTTGCTAGCGCTGCTATGGCGGATACAATCATCTTGAGTTATGCTTGGTGAATGACTGCCTCACAACCGGTTTCCGCGGAGAAAATCCCGGATTTTCATTCTCTTCTTTCCCTCCGGCTGTAGATCTTCGATTGACATCCATCCGTCCGTTGTTTTAAAGTACAGATAATTTTTGTTGTCGGACGTGTATTCGCCCGGTTTTTCTCCGGCTACCGGATGTTCGGCCTCAGTTGCGCGGAAGATCTTGAAAGTAGTGCCCGCGATGGTCGTCCACGCTGACGGGTAGGGACTCAGCCCTCTTATGAAATTACGCACCTGTGCGGAAGATTGCGCCCAGTTGATTTCGCACGTTTCTCTGAATATCTTCGGTGCCTGTCTGATTTCTCCGGCTTCCGGCTGCGGAGTCACGGGGTAATCGTCGTCAGCAATTGCTTTCACAGTCTTCAACACCAGTTGTGCGCCAAGGTTCATGAGGCGCGCGTACAGCGTTCCTGCATCGTCATCGTCGTGAATGGGTTCTTTCTGCTGGAAGATGATGTTTCCGGTGTCAATGTCTTGCCTTATAAAGAATGTGGTGACACCGGTTTCTCTTTCGCCGTTGATGATGGCCCAATTGATGGGGGCTGCTCCCCGATACTGGGGGAGGAGCGATGCGTGCAGGTTGAATGTTCCCTTGGGCGGCATGCTCCAGACAACTTCCGGCAGCATACGAAAAGCGACGACCACCTGGAGGTCCGCCTGATAACTTGTGAGTGTGTCCAGAAATTCCGGCGCCTTCAGGTTCGCCGGCTGCAGGACGGGAATGTTGTATTGCAGTGCGCAAGCTTTAACCGGTGAGTATACGATTTTTTGTCCCCGACCCTGAGGCTTATCCGGGGCGGTGATGACGGCTACCACGCGCGCGTTGTTTTTTACCAGGAGTTCCAGGCTCGGTACAGCAAACTCCGGCGTGCCCATAAAAATCACTCTCATTGAAAATCGATTTACACTGAATTGCAAATAATGGCTTTTTCAGGGAGAAAGCATTGATGATCGCTAAAAAAGCGCGTCGGCGAGTTGCTTCCGTGAAAGCCGTGGCGGGAGAATCACGCAACCAGATTACTTCTCCCGTATCATCTCGCTCAGCCTCTTATCGAAAAGGATGGTGCGCGGCTCCCCCGGCTTCACTTTGGCGATCAGCGGGTGCGCGGGATTGATGAGGTAGTTGTAGGAATCCGTGATCAACGCAGAGGGGACTTTCATCAACAGGCTTTGGGAACCTTTGACGAATTCATCTCCGATGCGTTGCGTAAGGCTTACGTCGACGTTCCAGTTTTTCGGTAGCCGGGGTGTATAGGTCTCCGCATCATTGGGGATTTCAATGGGGATCATCACGTAGTTCTTGCTGATCTGGTCGAGCGGGATCCTCAGTGCCACTTCAAAAGCGGCGAGCACATTGTTTTCCGCTGTGTAGAGCAGTCGTGTTCCGGGCGAGTTCCAGCGTCCGCCGTGTAGAAATGACCCGGTGCCACTGAGGTCATTTGCCCATTTGCGCAAGCTGCACCGGTAAACGATCATGCAAGTATTCCGTGTTCGATCCTTCCCAGCACATGGAGGAGTTCGTCAACCCCTTTTCGCGTGTGAATGCGGTCGATGGGTTTTTCGCCGACGAGATCCACGGAGGGCCGGTTCAGCCATTCATTGAAGTTCTCAAAAGAATCGAACAGTTCTTTTCCCTTCGCGTAGAGCTCCGCGAGATGGATCAGCCGGTCGGAAATATAGAGCCGCAGCCGCTCGTGCGGCTTGTAGTTATCGATGGTTCGGCGGGTGACGTCGAGATAAGAAAACAGCCGGCGTTCATCCAAATTGCTCTTTTGCATGAAGATAACCAGGGCCTGCTTGGGCAGGCCTTCCGTGGCGAGATCCGAAAGGTCTTTTGTCGGTCCAAGTACCTTTGGTCCCCCGAGTAGTTGTTTAATCTGATTTGCCGCCATAATGGAAATATTTCTATGAAGGTAACGAAAATTTTCCGGAAATGGTTTAGTTGCCCCCCTTCCTCTACCTCTACCAATCCTGAGCCGTGCGGTGGCTTGCGCGCGGAAAGGCGAAGGACCCCGTGAACGCAAGAGAAGCATCTCGTTGAAGATACCTCTCTGGCGTTGTCGGGGTCCTTCGCCCTCGCCGGCGCTCAAACCTCGCCCCAGGGCTCAGGATTGGGAAAGTTTTTTTTTCAAACTTTTCCGCATATACTTCTTACAAATCGGGCACTTTTCCCAAATGTGGCCGCGGGCGGGGCAATATTTTCTTCCAAAGTAAATGATCTGCAGGTGGACTTTGTCCCACAGCTCCTGGGGGATGAGGCGCTTGAGGTCGCGCTCGGTTTGTTCGACGCTCTTGCCGTTCGACAATCCCCAGCGATAGGCAAGCCGGTGAATATGTGTGTCGACGGGAAACGCGGGCATGCCGAAGACCTGGGTCATGACCACCGATGCGGTCTTGTGCCCGACGCCGGGGAGCGCTTCGAGATCTTCAAAGGTGTCCGGTACTTTTCCATTGTATTTTTCGACGAGGATCTGCGAAAGTTTACTGATGGCTTTCGATTTGGCTGGCGACAATCCGCAGGGCTTGATGATCTCGCGGATCTCGTCGACCGGCACCTTTGCCATATCGAACGGATTATCGGCAACGCTGAACAGCTCCGGTGTCGTCTTGTTGACACGCTCATCCGTACATTGCGCGGACAGCACTACTGCCACAAGCAGCGTATACGCGTCCTTGTGATCCAATGGAATCTCCGGGTCGGGGATGTACCGGTCAAGAATGGAAAGAATGTCACTTACTTTTTCCGACTTAGTCATGGCAGGAGGGACTGAACAGCCGCATCATGGATAGAGAAGGTATTTGCTCCGCATTTTCGAGTAGGCTTCGAGACCTTCCTGCCATGTAGCCCGGATTTGTTCTTCGGTGAGACCATTCTTGATCTGTTCTTTCAGCTCCGGTGTTCCCGCGAGTCGGTCGAAGGAGCCGGTAAAGAATTTTTCTTTCTCCGGATATCGCTGATAGAAATCCAGCAGGTAGCTAAGGTCAATCCGCGGCTTGACTTCGACGTCGCGCAGATCGAGCCCGTGGCAAAGCTTCCCCTGCTGCGGCGGAGTGTTGGACATACCCGGGATCGGTTCGGGCGTAAAGCTGAAGGGCAGATCTTTGAACTCCGGGTTTCCGATGATCAGGAAAGGTGTTTGCGTGCCTCGTCCCACGCTTACGACTGTTCCTTCAAAGAGACACAGCGAAGGATACAGCTTGACAGCCTGGTCGTTCGGCAGGTTTGGCGATGGTTTGACGGGCAGCGAATAAAAGTCGGCGTGCTTCCAGTTTTTTACCGGAACAACTTCCACATCGCATTCCACACCTTTCTCCAGCCAGCCTTCGCCGTTGATCATGCCGGAGAGTTCGCCTACGGTTAGTCCATGGACAATCGGTATCGGATGCATCCCGACAAATGATTTCAGAGCGGGAACGCGCATAGGACCATCGACATAATTGCCGTTGGGGTTAGGCCTGTCGAGAATGATCATCTTCTTTCCCTGTTCGGCGCAGGCTTCCATTACATAATGCATGGTGCTGATGTAGGTGTAGAACCGGGTACCTACATCCTGAATATCAAACACCACCATATCGACGTCCGCCAGTTGTTCGGGTGTCGGCTTGCGATTGCTTCCGTAGAGCGAGACGATGGGGAGTCCGGTTTTTGCATCAGTGCCATCTGCGATCTTCTCACCATCGGCTGCGGCGCCGCGAAAGCCGTGCTCCGGAGCGAAGACTTTCTTTATCGCAATACCGGATGCGATTAGCGTATCCGTTATATGGGTATCGCCGACGAGGGAGGTGTGGTTCACGACAAGGGCGACATTCTTGCCCGCGAGCTTGGGGATCAGTACATCCAACTGATCTGCACCAACCACTACCTGGGCGCTGGCGGGAACAGCTTTCACCGCATCGCTTTCGCTTGTTGATTCCACCCGTTTCTGACTACACTGGATCAAAAGCAAGACGACTAAAGCAAGAGGGAGTCTGATATTTTTCATAATTTTCATGTGCGTTCGGTAGTTCAAGGGTTATCGCGTACTTTGCGCAGATAGATCCGGGGCCAAAAGTTAACAAAATTGAATCTCTCTTATTTCATATCCAAAAGAATTAGCGGAGGCCACCAGGAAGGATTTTCATCCACCATCCACAAGATAGCCGTTATCAGCATCGCCATCGGCCTGGCAGCGTCGATCGTTTCCTTTCTCATCATGAAGGGATTCCAGGAAACCGTAAAGGAAAAGATCTACAGTTTCAGCGGCCACATTCTCATCACGAAGTTCTCGATGAATAACTCGACGGAAGAACAGCCGATGGATTACAAAATCGACCTGTACAACAATCAACAGGAATTTCCTTTCATCCGGCATATCCAGGAGTTTGCTACCAAGGTGGGGGTTGTGAAGACGGACGAGGAGGCACTGGGTGTTTTGTTGAAAGGTGTTGGCCGAAGTTTCGATGTGGCGTCGTTTGAAAAGAACCTGGTAAAGGGTGAATTCATTCAGTTTCTTGATTCGGGTTATGCCAGTCAGGTCGTTATCAGCAAGACAATCGCCACGAAATTGGAGAAAGATGTCGGCGACGAAATCATCATCCATTTTTTTCAGAACCCTCCGCGTTTCCGAAGGCTGAAGATTGTGGGAGTGTATGAGACTAATCTTTCGGAATATTTTGACAGTCGCTTCGTTATCACGGACATAAGACTGATCCAGCGATTGAACGACTGGCCGGATTCCGTAGCTGGAGGGTTGGAGGTTTTTGTTACCAACCCCGAGCGAATCGATGATGCCGGTATCGCCATCGGTGAGATGATGGATTACGATCTCAACATCGAACGGGTAAGTGACCGCTTCATCCAGGTGTTTGAATGGCTTGAGCTACTCAGCCGGCAGGTGAATATCCTGCTCGGAATAATTCTCACCGTTGTTTGTGTCAACATGATTTCGATTGTCTTGATCCTCGTTATGGAGAGGACCCAGATGATCGGCATGTTAAAGGCGCTCGGGGCTACCAGCGCGTTTATCCGATCGATCTTTGTTTACAACGGGGTGAATCTTATTCTCAAAGGCCTGTTCCTCGGCAACCTCCTGGGATTGGGCTTGTGTTACATCCAGTACAAGTTCAAGTTGATTGAGCTAAATCCGCGTGATTACTATATGAGTGTTGTGCCGATCAGCTGGCACTGGGAGATTGTTGCGCTGCTGAACATCATTACACTCGCGATCGTAACGGTTATCCTCTTGCTTCCGACGATGGCCATATCGCGCATCATGCCCATCCGCGCCATCCGGTTTGACTAAGAAATTGTCATTGATTCTCCCAGACGGGCCTCAATAAGACATATTGTCATTATTTCATCTAACCAGCGCGGAAAATCTCGCCATAATGGCATATAAAGTGCTCCGGCACGCAATTCTCTATTGAAGGGGCGAACAGTTTACAGAAAATCAAACAACAATAACTATGAGTATCGTGCGTTATAACAGTGTTTTAGATGACTTTGTCCCGACTACATTCAGTCATCTTATCGATCGTTTTTTTAACGAGTCAAACGGCCGTTCGGGTGGATCCGCTTACTCTTTTGTTCCGAAAGTTGATATAATTGAGAAGGAAAAGGCGTTTGAAATTTACCTGGCGGTTCCCGGAATGCAAAAGGAGGATTTCAAAATCGACTTGAAGGAAAACGTTCTCACGCTGAGTGGTGAACGGAAGTTGAAGAAAGAAACCCAGGAAAAGGATTACCGTTCTCTGGAGACTCAGTACGGAGCATTCAGCAGGTCGTTCTCGCTGCCGGAGAATGTTGACGCAGAAAAGATCGAGGCGAAGTACAACGATGGCATCCTGGAAGTGCTTGTACCGAAGGATGAGAAGAAGCTTTTGAAGACTACGATTAAGGTAGCGTAACAGGTGATTGAACCTGTCGCAGAAGATAGGGGTTTAAGTTTAGTAGGTAAAAGCGTCCCGGTTTCGGGGCGCTTTTTTTTATGTTGATGAAGCCATTTATCTGAAATAAACGTTTAACTTACTCGTAAAGGGATCGATATGAAGCGTTCAATGTTAATTCTGGCGATTGTGCTGGTGGCGTGTCTTGGTGGTGTGTTAGGCTCGATCTTTACCATCCGATATTTGGGTATTACCAACCTCAATTACGCTTCCATTGAGGAGCGACAGCAACTCGTTCTTACGGGGCGCCAGGCGGACACCGCTTACAACATTCCCAATCACATCAATTTTCTCACCACGGCCAACAAGGTTGTTGCCGGGGTTGTTCACATCCGCACCGGGTACGGGCCAGGTGTCTTTAGTTTGAATCCCCTTCAGCATTACGAGCGTCCTGTGCATTCTTCGGGTTCGGGAGTGATCATTTCGGACGATGGCTACATCGTCACCAACAATCACGTGATCGAGGACGCCACCAACATCGAGGTCGTGATGAATAATAACCAGCGATATTACGCAAAGCTAGTGGGATCGGATGCGAACACCGACCTGGCGCTTCTGAAGATCAAGGCGACCAATCTTCCTTTTGTACCGTACGGCGACTCCGATGGTGTTCAGCCTGGCGAGTGGGTGCTCGCGATAGGCAATCCCTTCGATCTTAATTCAACCGTTACTGCTGGCATCGTGAGCGCGAAGGCGCGAAACATCGGCATACTGCAGGAGAAGAATGGCCTTTCCGTCGAGGCATTCATTCAGACCGACGCTGCCGTCAACCCTGGAAATAGCGGAGGCGCGCTGGTCAACCTTTCCGGTGAACTCATCGGCGTGAATACGGCCATTGCAACTTCGTCCGGCAGTTACCAGGGTTATTCGTTTGCCATCCCCGTGAGCCTGGTGAAGAAAGTGATGGATGACTTGCTTGAGTTTGGCAAAGTGCAACGAGGTTTGCTCGGAGTAAATATCGGAGACGTGAATGCCGCGCTGGCGGAGCAATATAATCTCCCGGTCAGCCAGGGCGTATTCGTCAGCAACGTACTATCGGGCAGCGCCGCGGAGGAGTCGGGATTGTTGCCCGGCGATGTAATCGTAGCCATCGACAAACATATTGTGAACTCGGTTTCCGAATTACAGGAGTGGGTGGCGCGAAACAGGCCCGGTCATGAGATTCTCGTGACTTTTCTACGCGGAGGACAAAAGAATGAAGTCAGCGCCAGGCTCAAGAACAGCCAGGGCAAGGAGTCATTCGAGGTGAAGGAAGTAAAGCATGAAATCGAAGGGGCCACGCTGGAGGATGTTCCCTATCGCGAGCTGGCGAAGTTGTTACTGGATGGTGGCGTAAAGGTCATTAGCATTGCCCCGGGAAAATGGAAGAAAGCCGGAATCCGCAAGGACTTCATCATCGCTTATGTCGACAAAGTTCCGGTCGACAACGTGGAGGACCTCAACCGCATTATGGAATACAAGAAGGGCGGCGTCCTGATTGAGGGATTTTATGCAGACGGGGCAAAAGGGACGTTCGGCATGGACTGGTGATCAGCGCGTACAGAGGCCTTGAAATAGTTTTTTTTGAAATACGAACCGGCGGCTACAAGAGTCGCCGGTTCTTTTATGGGCGGAATCGAATGCCCTTTTTGCTGATAAAATTCTAGCTTTGTGGCGCATCTAAACAGCGGCTGTATGAAAAATTTTGGAATGAAGGAAGCGCTTGACGTGCTGGGTATCAAGAAAAACAATCCGGGTGTATCGACGGGCTTGACGTGGTTGAGATCAAAAGGAGATGTTATTGATTCTTACTCTCCCGTAGACGGAAAGCGGGTGGGCTCGGTCAGGGGCGGTGACGAGAAATCATACCGGGCCGTTGTGCAACAGGCTGCGCAGGCATACCTGGAGTGGCGAAAATGGCCTGCGCCCAAAAGAGGGGATGTCGTCCGGCAGATTGCCGTCTCACTGCGGCGCTACAAGGAGCCGTTGGGTAAACTGGTGTCGTACGAGATGGGTAAGAGTTACACCGAGGGCCTGGGCGAAGTGCAGGAGATGATTGACATCTGTGATTTCGCGGTGGGCTTGTCACGCCAGTTGCACGGGTTGACGATGCACTCCGAACGTCCTCATCATCGCATGTATGAGCAGTGGCATCCGCTCGGGGTTGTGGGAATTATCACAGCGTTTAATTTTCCGGTAGCGGTGTGGTCGTGGAACTCGATGATCGCATGGGTCTGCGGTAACTCCTGCGTCTGGAAGCCATCTGAAAAGACGCCGTTGTGCAGCATCGCCTGCCAGAATATAGTAGCTGAGGTTTTCAGGAAAAACGGAGTGCCGGAAGGGGTCTCATGTGTCGTGAACGGCGATCACACAACGGGTCAGCTACTCGCGTCTGATGAAAACATCGCACTTGTCTCGGCAACAGGTTCCGTGCGAATGGGCCGCGCAGTGGGAACGTCCGTCGCGGGGCGCCTGGGCAAAAGTCTCCTGGAACTCGGCGGAAACAATGCGATCATCATTACCGAAAATGCCAATCTGAATATCGCGATCCCTGGCGCTCTCTTCGGCGCGGTCGGCACTGCCGGACAACGCTGCACCACGACCCGCAGGCTTATCGTAAGCTCCGCGTTATACGATGAAGTAAAAGCTCGGTTGGTCCACGCCTATAGCCAGCTCAGCATTGGCAACCCGCTCGATCCATCTAACCATGTGGGCCCCCTCATCGACAGACAAGCCGTAAAGGGTTACCTCGACGCCTTGCGGAAAGTAAAAAAGGAAGGCGGGAACATCCTGGTGCGAGGAGGCGTGCTGCAGGGTAAAGGATACGAATCGGGCTGTTATGTAAGACCTGCCATCGTTGAAGTCGAGCCGGATTTTGAGATCGTGCAACAGGAGACCTTTGCGCCCATCCTTTACCTCTTGCGATACGACTCGTTGGAGGAAGCCATTGCCATCCAGAATGGCGTCAAACAAGGACTGTCGTCCTCGATCATGACGGACAGCTTGCGCGAAATGGAGATATTCCTTTCGCAGGAAGGATCCGACTGTGGAATTGCGAATGTCAACATCGGAACTTCGGGGGCTGAAATCGGCGGCGCATTTGGTGGCGAGAAGGAAACCGGTGGAGGCCGCGAATCGGGGTCTGACGCGTGGAAAAATTATATGCGCAGGCAAACCAACACGATCAACTACGGCGATTCACTTCCGCTTGCGCAAGGAATCAAGTTTTCGATTTAAAAAGCGTTTTGGGAAATCATACTCAAACCCTTATTTTTATACACTTCAACTAAACAACTATGGCAGGAAAGAAATACCGCACGGTCATGCTGATCGATGACAATGAGATTGACAATCTGATCAATCAGAAAATGATCGAGGCGGCTTCTATTGCAGAAAATATTTACACGCACACCGGTGCCAAAAGCGCCATTGAATTTCTCAGGAACATGGAGCGCATGGATGTGGCCGAACAAGTCCTTCCCGACGTTATCTTCCTCGACATTGACATGCCGCTCATGGATGGCTTCCAGTTCCTGGACGAGTTTGAGAAGCTTTCCAACGTGGCAAAGAAGAAATGCCGCATTGTGATGCTCACATCCTCGATCAATCCCCAGGACTTCAACCGGTCCAAGAAATACGAGAATGTTAAGCTTTACCTGAACAAGCCCCTTTCCCACGACAGCATTCTCAAGCTGGAAGTCTGAGGCGCAGGTCACCGGACCGATTGAACCCCTAGGGGTAATCAGATTTCGGTAAGCAGTCTGATGAATTTTTCGTCGAGCTTGATCAGGCGCGTGGGGGCAAAATATCCCACCGATGTTGCGGTCAGCCGCGGAATGAGGCTGCCGATCTTCTTGGCCTTCTCCTTTTTCGCCTCGCTCGTTGCAATCTTAAGGATCTTCAGGAACAGCATGATGTTCTCGCAGCTATCCTTTCCAAACAAGCGAATTTGCCGCTGAATGCTGTTCGATAACTGGTTGAAGAGCTCATAGTCTTTTAACAGCACGTATTGAAGGGCGAGGAGTGATTTGATTTCCAGCTGGGCATAGGGGTACTTCTTCAGGCTGACCTCGTTCAGCAGGTTGTTGATCAGTTTTGCCGCCTCGTCGAACTTGTCTACGTAATAACATGACAGTGCGCGGTAGAGAACGTAGATGATATGCTTGGGCACATCCTGCGCATCCACTTCAAAGTCCTCGAAGACCGTTTCATTTTCCCCGTAGAGTTCCGCTTCCGTTCCATTGCGTAGATGCCGTTCAATCTTGGAGATGAGGAACTGCGCGGGGAACGTGTAGGTCGAGTAGTTGACCAGGAGGTTGGCGCAGGCATCGTTTACCTCCTCAAAGTACTTCTCGGCCTGACGATAAACTTTATAGTGATTATAGTACTCGAGTTTCAGGAATTCGAACACGAGGTTCAGGTGATAGTAAATGGAGTCGAGGTGGTAGCTTTCGAATATTTTCTGGACCTTGACGAAGATGTCCTCGATGGACTCGCCGTCCTGTTGCATGTTGTCGTCGACTTCCACGAACAACCGGTGGAAGACATACATGCAGCTCTGGTAAACGTACAGCCGATGGGAGACGTAGAGGTTGGCCACATTCTGCATCTCCTTCATGACGAGGGTCAATCCGAGTTTCTCGATCTCTCCACCGTTCAGGAGATAGTCCCCGAACTTTTTGAAGTAGTCGGCCAGGAGATCTTCCGCTTTGTCGACAGCCAGCATATAAGCAACATGCCGGTTATACAGCTGCGAGTACTGGAAGTAGTCGGGCGAATTGATGTTGAGTCGCTTCAGTGATTTGTAAATGACGGTGAGCTCGTTGGCCAGGTCGTAGTCCAGGAGTTCCTTTTCCAGTTTCTTGAGGGTCGCCACCGAGATCGCCTTCTTCTTAGTGAAGAGCACTTCGTTGATATTGGCGACCTTCCGGAGTACGTCTGTGCGCGGACTCTCCAGTTGCTCCATGAGGTACTCTTCGATCTTGAGGTTCAGCCGCGAACGCAAGGTATAATACGCGTTGGCGTTCACGTCCAGCTCCGTCATGATCTTGTTGTCAGACAGCGAGCGATCGCGAAGCGCTTTGAGGAGGTATGCGGATTTTTCTGCGTTACTTTCGATGAGGGAGTTATAGATGGCGGTGAAATCTTTTTCCGAGAGTTGCTTGATGATATTCTTTAGCTTGGCCATGAAACGGTTTTTACAACGGAAAATTTACAAAAATTATTCTTGTAAGCAATAGAGTACGAGGGTAACATCGGGCGTAAAATTGCACTTTGGAAAGCGCTAAAACAAATAAAGGCAGGTTCAATTAACTTCGTATTTTTGTCTTTGGTAATATTCCGTCGTGATTGTAAAACCCATTTTTACATATCTGCTCGTCTTCTGCTCCGGGGTAAGTTTTGCCCAGTTCGGAGGAATGCCCGAGAAAAGTGCCTTCAAGAACATGGAAAAACGCCGGTGGGAGAAAGCGGAACACCGGCTTCGGAAATCACTCGCCCGTGACACGCTAAACGCTTCGCTGCGTCATGCACTTTCGGTGTTTTACTTTCACCCGGAAAACCCGGCCTTTCATCTCGATTCTGCCTATCACTATGCGGTTACAGCACTTGCCGACTATCAAGTGTCACCTCAGCGGGAGCGCGAGCGAGTGAGGCGGATGAACGTAGATTGCCTTGGGCTGACGGCGCTGCGGGCCCGGATCGACAGCGCCGCTTTCGAAGTCGCCCGGGAGAGAAACACGGAGGAATCTTACCTTGAATTTCTCAGCCACTTTCCGACAGCGATGCAAAAGGAACTGGCTGCGAAGCTGCGCGACGAAGTTGCATTTCAGGACGCGCTTGTCATTAACACACCCGAGGCATTCAACCGTTACCTTACGCGATATCCCGAATCTGTGCGGGTGCCGGAGGCGCGCGCACGCTATGAACGCCTCCTGTATCAGGATGCGACAAGGGATCAGCGCCTCAGCAGTTTTGAAAGGTTCCTGGCTGAGCATCCGGAAACACCGTATCGCGAGGAGATCTATCGAAACATCTTTGAAATCTCGACCGCCGACGGTCACGTTGATAGCTTTCTGTCTTTTATGACGCGCTATCCTGTCAGCAATCTCGTGGCGAAAGCGGGACAGATCATCTTTTACATCCTCGCCGAGGAAGAGGAACCCAACTGGCCGGAACGCGTGCTCAACGACTCACTGCTGAATCTGCTGGATCTCAACAAGACTTACCTGGTACCCTTCCTGAAGGACGACCGCTATGGATTCATGGATGACCGCGGGTTTGAGATCATTGAACCCGCCTACAAGACGATCCATCCGGACTACCTATGCGGACACATCACAGATGAGGTTCTGATCGTCGATAACCGCCTTGTATCGCGAAACGGGTCGACGATCTATGAGGGTGTCGTTACCGAAGTGACGGATATCGGCATCGGGTTTCTTAAAGTGGAGACCCCTCAGGGCACACGCGTTATCCACAAGGCCGGCTTTGCCTTCGCCGATAGTGTAGACGACGCGCGCATTGTCGGAAAAAACTTTGTTGCCCTTCAGAAAAATGACGCGTGGTCTCTTTATACCCTCGCGGGCAGGAAGCTCGGTGAACGCTCCTGGAACGACATCACGGCTATTCAGAATGTGATCGTGTTCGACGGTGGAAGGCACAAGTTTGTCTCCCTCCGGAGTGAACTTGGGAAAAGCGCAGATGGGCATCCGCTCCCGCTGTCCGAGCCCTTCGAGGAAGTAAAACACTGGACGAACGGGCTCATCTGGGGCCGGGCCGGCGACTATGAAGGTGTGCTCGACCAGTCTCTCCACGGAGTGATCCGGTTTGATAAACAACGACTGGCACAGAGCCCGTTCGGGGCGGTGGCCACGATGCCAAACGGGTTCGTTCTCTACAATTGGCAAGGAAGGAGATCGACAATAGTCGAGCAGGTCAATATCATGGGTAAGCGCGTGGGTGTACGAAAAAACGGTGCTTGGTATCTCTTCGACCCCGCTGTGCAGGAATTCGCCAGTAAAGCATACGACACATTAACGGCTGAGGGTCCCTTCGTGATCGGCCGACGCGCTGATTCAGTTTACGTGCACTTTGCTGACAAACACTTGAAAATATTTTTCCGGCCGCAGAGCGTTGCCTTTGTCCCGGGATCGGACTCCACGTCATTTCTCGTCGTTCACGATCGCGGTAGTGACAAGATTGTCTTCGACCTCAAGGGAAGGAAGTTGTTTTCAGCGGCCTTCGACAAGATCGAGTACGCGGGAGCCGGAGTTTTTGTGGTCACGCGAAGAGACAAGAAAGGACTGCTGGGCATGAGCGGAGAGACGCTTCTCACTGCGGAGTTCGATGCCATTGGAAGCGCGCGGGACGAAGTGATCTCGCTCTTGAAGAATAAGAAGTTCGGCGCGTATCATATTCCCGGGAGGAAACTTGTCAAGCCTAACTATGACCGGAATCTCCTCCCGTACGCAGGCTCATTCCTCATTACTTTCAAGGACGGGTACTACGGCCTTCTCGGATGGGACAGCAAGCCGGCGAGCCCGTTTGAGTTTGAAGAGATCAGCTTTTGGAACGACTCTCTTGCCCTGGTAAAAAAGGACGGCCTGTGGAACCTGTACGACCTCGCCGCGCGCAAGACTACCGAAATTAATATGCGCAGCATCAACATGGTCCGGGATACCCGCGAAGAGAAGATCGCGATCATTCAGAAGGAGAACCGCTATGGGGTAGTGAGCAACCACGGGCGAATTGTCATCCCGCCCACGTACTCTGATATTATAAACGTCGGATCTTCGGAGGCACCGTTGTACTTTACCGAAAGAAATATTCCGGAGGCATCCCTCTATATTGTGATCTACTATGATCGGACGGGAGAGATGCTTCGGAAAGAAATTTATGACGATTCAGCGGTTTATGATAAAATATATTGCTCAGATCCGTAATTTGCGGTTTAACCACCCCGGTATGTTTCAAAATTCTTATTAACTATATTGCTGTAAATTATCTTATGAAATACTTCATTCTATCCCTTGTCTTTCTCATCTCTACGACTGTACATGGTCAGCAAAAGAAATCCACCCAACCGCCTAAACTGGTTGTGGGTATTGTGGTAGACCAGATGCGCCATGAGTATTTGTTCCGCTTTCAATCCAAGTTTGGAAATGGCGGATTCAAAAGATTAATGAACGATGGCTTCGTCGTGAAGAACGGTCACTACAACTACGTGCCTACCATTACAGGTCCCGGCCACGCCTCCGTTTACACAGGAAGCACACCGGCAATTCACGGTATCATCGGAAATGATTGGTATGATAAAGAAACGAAGGATGGTGTGAACTGTGTTGAAGACTCGAACTACCAGGTAGTGGGAGTGGAGAGTGGCAACGGAGACGTGGCACCTACGCGCTTGTTGTCGACCACAGTGACGGATGAGTTGAAACTGTTTACCCAGAAACGGGCGAAGGTGATCGGAGTATCCATCAAGGATCGCGGCGCTGTTCTTCCCTCGGGCCACATGGCTGACGGCGCGTATTGGTTCGACGGCAAATCCGGACGATTTATTACGAGCACATATTACACGACAAAGCTTCCTGACTGGGTAGAAAAGTTCAATCAGCAAAACCTTGCTGCAAAGTACGCCTCGCAAGTATGGAATACGGTTTTTCCCATCAGCCAGTACGTTGCGAGCGGACCCGATGATACCCCGTATGAGGGGAAACCGTCGGGCAAGGACAAGCCCGTTTTTCCCTATGACCTCAAGGCCCTGTCAAAACCGAATGACTACGGAATCATCTACGCAACGCCTTTCGGAAACGACTATCTCACGGACATGGCGAAGGCCGCCATCGATGGAGAGAAGATGGGAGCCGATGAGATCACAGACTTCCTTACAATATCGTTCTCTTCCACGGATGCGCTGGGTCACGGTGTCGGACCGAATGCCGTCGAGATCGAAGACATGTACATTCGGCTGGACAGGAACATCGAGGATCTGCTGAAAACCCTCGACGCAAAAGTTGGAGCCGGAAACTACACGCTGTTTCTTACGGCGGACCATGCCGTGGCTGATGTTGCACAGTATATGATCGACAGCAGAGTACCGGCAGGAATTCTGAACACTTCCAAATTGGGAGCCGCTCTGAATGAATATCTTCAAAAGTATTTCCCTGGGAAGAAAATAATCGAGACTGTCAGTGGAGGTCAGATATTCTTCGATCAGGATATTTTTGAGAACGATCCCAAAGCATCGGGGGTCGAGTTGCTCATCGCCACCGAGCTTACTATCAATTTCCTGATGAAGCAGGAAGGCATTGCCAACGCATACTCGGAGAACATTCTGCGTCAGAGTCAGTATGATGAGGGGGGTGTGAAGGGAATGGTCGTGCGCGGTTACCATCCGAAGCGCTGCGGCGATATTGTGCTTGTGCTGGAACCCGGTTGGTATCCATCGTCAAGCACGACCGGCACAACCCACGGCTCGCCCTGGAAATACGACACGCACGTGCCGATGCTTTTTTTTGGCAACGGCATCCGCAAAGGGTCGACCGTTCAATATCATCCGATCACGGATATCGCGCCAACCATCTCAGCGTTGCTCAATATCAAATATCCTTCCGGGTGCACAGGGCAGCCCATCGCCGAAGTACTTGAATGAGTTTTTGAGCGGGTCGCCGGAGCGACCCGTTAATTTTACTGACCCAGTAGCCTGACCTATGTCGGAAGCGAAGTTCAAGCCAGTACTGACTCTTTGGGATGCGACGATGGTTGTAGCCGGCTCGATGATCGGCTCCGGTATATTTATTGTCAGCGCCGACATTGTCAGAAACGTGGGAAGTGCCGGATGGCTCATAGCGGTTTGGACTATCACGGCATTCATGACGATGATCGCAGCGGTCAGCTACGGCGAGTTGAGCGGAATGTTTCCTCGCGCCGGTGGGCAATACGTTTACCTGAAGGAAGCTTATAATCCCCTCGTCAGTTTTCTGTACGGCTGGAGTTTCTTTGCCGTCATTCAGACTGCGACCATCGCGGCGGTAGGAGTGGCCTTCGCGCGGTTCTCCGCGTACATCTTTCCCTGGATGAGCGAAGGCAACATCCTGATCGACCTCTTGTGGTTTGACATCTCCGCCGCGCAGCTGTCGGCTATTCTTCTCATCATCTTTCTTACGTACGTGAATACGCGCGGGATCCGGGAAGGAAAGATTGTCCAGACCACTTTTACGATTTCGAAACTCCTCGCCTTGTTGGGGTTGATGCTTTGCGGATTCCTTTTTGTGGGCGATAGTTTCTGGAGTGAGAACTGGCAGACCGGACTTCATGCGATGCAAGACCTCGGCGTGGGCGCGGCAGGCAAGCAACCCGTCGGCTGGACGGAGATCGGCGGAGTGACGCTGCTGGGTGCGGTGGCCGCTGCCATGACCGGATCGTTGTTCAGCAGCGATGCCTGGAATAATGTGACGTTCATCGCGGGTGAAATCAGAAACCCGCAGCGCAACATCGGGCTGAGCTTATTCCTCGGAACACTCATCGTGAGCGTGCTTTACATGGCGACCAATCTCATGTACCTGCACGTGCTGCCACTGGATGCAATTGCCTTTCCAAAATCCGACCGGTTGGCGGTGGCTGCGGCTAACCAGATCTTCGGAAATCCCGGCATGCAACTGATCGCGGTGCTTATCATGATTAGCACATTCGGATGCAACAACGGACTGGTGCTCGCGGGTGCGCGCGTTTATTACACGATGGCCAAAGACAAATTATTTTTTCGTCAGGCGGGAGAGTTGAACAGGAATGCTGTGCCGGAGTGGGCGTTGTGGGCGCAATGTATCGTTGCGTCGCTGCTTTGCCTGAGTGGGGAATACGGCAACCTGCTTGACATGATATCCTTCGTGGTAGTTATTTTTTACACGCTGACGATCGCCGGAATCTTTGTGCTCAGGAAGAAACGCCCGGATGCCCCGCGGCCTTACAAGGCTTTCGGATATCCTTTCCTGCCCGGACTTTACATTGTTATGGGAATTTCTTTCTGTAGTCTGCTGATGATCTACAAACCAACGTTCACCACGCAGGGACTGGTCATTACGCTGATCGGGATACCGCTTTATTTCATCGCCGTTGGGCGACGCCCGAAGCAGGAACCGTGATCCGGGAATCTCAGATCATGAACGCTGGAGCTGCCCGGCGAGAATTTTCAATCCCTCTTCAAAGGAGTGGGGTTCGTAGCCGAGTTCTTTCCGCGCTTTCTCGATAATGAATCCCGTTTTAAGCGGTCGCCTGGCGGGCTGCACAAACTTCGTGGAGTCGGTGGGCTTAATGAGGGATGAGTCCAGCTTGAAAAAATCCGCGGTTCGGATTGCGATGTCGTAAGGCGACATAAAATCTTTTCCTGAGATGTTGAAAATCCCGCTGGCTTTTTTCCGCGCCGCGAGGTAACAGCCCATCGCGAGATCTTCGGCGAGGGTTGGCGTGCGCCATTGGTCGTTTACGACCTGGATAGTCTTGTTTTGCTCGAGGCTGTTTTTGACCCAAAGGACGATATTCGACCGGCTCATGTCCTGGGTAATTCCAAACACGAGGACCGTGCGAAGGATGGCCCATGAAATCGAACTTTCCTGTATGACTTTCTCGGCGGCGAGCTTGCTTTCGCCGTAGTAATTGACCGGTTTGGGTACTTCATTTTCATCGAGCGGACCGTGACTGCCGTCGAAGATAAAGTCTGTCGAAACATGCACCAGGTGAATATGCAGCGCCTGGCAGCATCGCACGAGATTTTCGACTGCGATGACATTTGCTTTCCAGCAGGCCTCGCGTTGCTGTTCGCAGTCATCTACCTGGGTCATTGCCGCGGTGTTAATGACTACATCCGGTTTGGTGAGCCGGAGAACTTCTTCTACGTTCCCGCGGTCGGAGATATCCATCGGGTGATATTCGCCGCGCGCTATCCGGACAACGGACTTCCCACGTGCCGTAGCAATGAGATCTACATTCTTGTCCTGTTGCAGAAGCTGCGTAAGCTTCTGACCGAGGAGGCCGTTCGAACCTGTTACGAGTATTCTCATCCGTCCGCTGCTAGTTGTCAGGATAAGTGTATCCGTAGGTCTTCTCAATTTTTCTCCTGGGCATTTCACGTACCGTGATCGTCATGCGCACGTCTTCGACAGGTCGATTGTTAGGACCGCACTCCACCGCTGCAATCCGGTCGATGACATCCAGGCCCTGGATGACTTTGCCGAACACGGTGTAGTCGCCGTCGAGCTGCGGTGTTCCGCCGACGGTCGTGTAAGCTTTGATGATTTCAGGGGAAACTTCGCGGTTAATGGAAGTGCCGAGTTGTTGTTCGACCACGGGCTGAAGGCGTTCGAGGTACGCCTGAAATCCCTTCTCGTCGCGGTGTTGCATGAAGAAGTTGATCGAGTCGCGGTATCCCTGGTTTTCAGGTTTCTGAAAAAATTGCTGAAGTGCGCGATTGTATTTTTCCTGGTCTATCCGCAAGTGTGACTCTGATTGTTTGGTGCCTTGCACGATGTAAAACTGGCTTCCGCTGGACTCCTTTTCCGGGTTCATCTGATCGGAAAGCCGTGCTGCTGACAAGGCGCCTTTTTCGTGTATAAATTTCGGATTGAATTCCGCCGGAATGTTGTAGCCAGGCCCGCCATTTCCAAGGCGCTGACCAGCTGCCGCATGTTTGGAATCGGGGTCGCCACCCTGGATCATAAATCCCTGAATGACGCGGTGGAACAGCAAGCTGTCATAGTAACCTTTCCCGACAAGCTTGAGAAAATTCTCTTTATGCTTGGGTGTTTCGTCGTAGAGAATGGCAATCATATCGCCATACTGCGTACTGATCGTGACCACCTGGTCCGTCTTTTGCGCGCAACCATTCACAAGTAAACTGGTTAGCGCCAAAACAACTAATATGAATCGCTGCATCAAACCTTAACTCTTTAACTTATAACTTATAACTTACAACTTTCTCCTGATCTCACGGAGAATACGGTCTCCCCCCTTCGCCAAAACTTCATTAGCAATCCCCTTGCCCAATTCCTTGCCTTCTTCAATCGGGGCTGATTTTTTTATTTTGATCAGTTCCTTGCCGTCAAGGGAAATAATGCCGGCTTTCAGGGTGACCGTCTGTCCTTCGAGCCATGCATAACCGAAAGAGGGTATGCTGCACCCTCCTTCGAGCGTTTTCAGAAAAGCCCGTTCGGCGCGGAGGCAATCTTCGGTATTAACATCGTTTACCCAGCGCCGGATAATCTCCTTTTTTTCGAAGCTGAGTTTCTTGTGGCACTCGACCGCGATGGTGCCCTGGCCCACAGGTGGAACAAAGTAGCTGGTGTCGATCCGCTCGGTGATCAAATGGTCGTATTCCATCCGGTGCACGCCGGCGAATGCCAGGATCAGCGCATCGCACTCACCGGCATCCAGTTTTGCCAGTCGCGTTTGTAGATTTCCCCGGATGGAGACGGTATTCGCTTGCGGATAAAAATGCTTCACAAAGGCAATGCGGCGGGTAGACGAAGTGCCGATCGTCACAGTTTGCCGGTCGAGCGTGAGTTGCTTGTCGCGGCTGATGACGACGTCGTTGGGAACTTCGCGCTCCGTAAAGGCGATGAGTTCAAGTTCATCCGGCATGTAGGATGAGACATCTTTTGCGCTGTGCACGGCTACGTCAATAGTGCCCTGCAGAAGCTGTTCTTCGATCTCTTCCGTAAATACGCCCTTGCTTCCGATCTTGGCAATCGAAACGCTTAGCATTTTGTCGCCACGCGTTTCAATGGGAACGATCTCCGTGCGATAACCAGACGCGCGGATCAGGTCAGCCACGTGATTTGCCTGCCATAAGGCAAGCTTGCTGGCGCGGGTGCCTATGCGGATAGTCTCATTCATGGTCGGAACGTGAAGCGTGAATCGTCGGTCGTGAATAGTTTCTCATTATCATTTATTAATTCTTGAACATATTCGAGATACTCAGGGAGAGGTCCAGGAAGATCATTTTCGCGCTGCCGTTTCTTTCAAGGTGGTAGCCGGCATCGTTCAGTAAATTGAACGACTTCTCAATCTTGTTCACGTCGAGCACGGTGCTGAATTTTTGCACAAACTCACGTTCTTCGCCGCGCGTGCGGTTAATCGCTTCCGCTCCGGCCCTGAACAGCAAGGTCTCGCGCATCATATTCATGCTGTAGGAGATCACGTTTCTCTGCGCAAGCTTGTCAAGGGCGTGATACTGTTCCGCCATCGTGACGAGCGTATCGTATTTACGGGTGAAGCAGGCGCGCATCCAATCGGTGAAGAAAGCGGTGCTGTCATCCTTTTCCTGGCCGATAAGTTTTATTGCCAGGTTGATGTTGCCGTCCGCCAGCTGAGCGATCTTTGAGGCAGCTGATTCTTCCACTGAATGTTTGCGTTGAATATAATTTTCAACGGCTACATCCGGCAGCAGCGGAACGTTTACGATCTGTGTGCGCGAGATGATCGTCGGCATCAACTGATCTGCCGCGTTGGTCACGAGTATGAAGTAGGTGTTAGGAGAAGGCTCCTCCAGTATCTTCAGAATTCCGTTCGCAGCGGAAGGATGCATCTTTTCCGGTTGCCAGATGATCATCACCTTGTTCCTGCTTTCGAACGGCTTGAGCGCAAGCGTCTTAATGATCTCGCGACTGGCGTCCCGCGAGATGATCGACAACTTGTCTTCTCCGCCGTAGAAGTTGCACCAGTCGTCGAGGTTGCCAAAAGGTTGCTCCAGCAGGAATGCGCGCCACGACTTTGTGATCTCCGCGCGGAGTCGATCCTCATCCTTCTCGCCTTTAACATTGCTAAGGGGAAACACGAAATGCGTATCCGGGTGAATATACTTGGCGCCCCGGGAGCACGCGGGACAAACCCCGCAAGAGTCATCACCTTTGTTTTCACAATGCAGGTACGTGGCGTAGGCAAGGGCAAGGGGCAGGTTCAGCGCGCCCTCGGCGCCCACAAAGAGTTGCGCATGGGCACTGTGATTCGTCTTTACCGCATCTGTCAGTAACTTCTTAACTTCCGTAAGAGCTGGAATTTCTTCGAACTTCATGTCAAGCGGTGGCTTTGTGATCCCAAACCCGGTGTAGCGCAGTCATCTGATAGACGTGCTCAAGAATACTTTTATCCGTATCATCGAAAGTTTTTCCTCTGCGTTCCATAGCTTTCCGGGCCGTTTCAAACGCCTTTTCCATTTGGTACGTGGCGATCCCCGCTGCGCCGCCCCATGCAAACGACGGAATGTATTTCCGCGGGAACCCCTCGCCAAAAACATTCGATGAAACATCGACAACTGTGCCGGTATTAAACATCATATTAATGCTGCATTTACTGTGATCACCCATCATCAAACCGCAAAACTGCAGACCGGTCGGAATGAAAGTGTTCTCAGCGTGACTCCACAACCTGACCTCGTCAAAAGTATTTTTCAGATTGGATGTGTTGCTGTCCGCGCCGAGATTGCACCATTCGCCGATCACCGAGCATCCCAGGAATCCGTCGTGCGCCTTATTGCTGTAGGCGAAGAGAACTGAGTTGCTCACTTCCCCGCCCACTTTACAGAACGGGCCGATGGTGGTGTCACCGCGCATCTTTCCGCCCATGTTGATATGGCCGCCTTCGCAGAGTGCAAATGCGCCGCGGATCATGGCGCCTTCGTCCACCATGCTGTTTTTCCCCAGATAAACCGGTCCGTTTTCAGCGTTGATGATGGCTGCTCTTGTTGAAACACCCGGTTCAACAAAAACGTTTTCCTCGTTGTATACAACGGTATGGGTATCCGTAATTCCCGCCGACGTGCGGCCAGCCGTCAGCAAACGGAAGTCGACCCGGATCTGCGCGCCGTTTTCCCGGAAAATTTTCCACGGCCGGTCGATGATCGTCAGCGGCGTATCGTACTCAATGGTATTGCCGCTCTCCATATCCCCTTCGGGATTGCGGGCGGCAATGAGCAACTTATCCTGGACCAGAAAATGATTGGCAGGAAGTGAGCGAATGGTATCAACCAGCCTTTGATCGGGACATACCGCGCCGTTGACCAGCAAATTGTCGTCGGTACTGACATTCGGAAACTTCTTCAACAGATAACCGGCGGTTTGGAACGACGGCTTCATGCCAAGCCATTTCTCCCACTTCTCGTCGATGGTAAGAATTCCTACGCGGATGTTGCCCACCGGTCGCGAATAAGTGAACGGAAGAAGGTGGATCCTGATGATGGGGTCGTCGAAGAGGATTAAATTCAAATTTCAGGATTTAAGGGTCAAAATCTAGAACTCATGAGCATACCCGCTAAAGCAGGCTTGCCTGCCGAAGCTTTAGCGCAGGCAGGCAAAAATAAAAAAGGTCTTCAGGACGAAGACCTTTTCACAGTGCTTATTTGAAGAATAATTAAGCTTTCTTTTGATACTTATTCTTGAATTTCTCAACACGGCCAGCGGTATCAACAAACAGCTTTTTGCCGGTGAAGAAAGGATGCGATGCAGAGCTTACCTCGACCTTTATAACCGGGTATTCCTTGCCGTCTTCCCACTTGATCGTTTCTTTCGGGCTCTGGGTTGAGCGACTCAAAAACTTAAAATCGCTGGAAGTATCCCAGAAAACCACGTCTTTGTACTCAGGATGAATGCCTTTTTTCATGTCTTATAATGCTTTTTCCCTTAAAAGGACTGCAAAGATAGCCATCAAAGGCCATTATACAATGAGCGCTTTAATTATTTGTCGAGGATGATTTTTGGAGTATTTTTGGTTCCAAAATGGAACCGTTATGGCCACAATCACCCTAAAAAACATCCCGGACCGGCTGTACGAGCGCCTGAAATATTTTGCGAAACTACGGCGCAGGAGCCTGAACAGCGAAATTATCTTCAATCTTGAAAAATCTGTGGGTCTCGCCGAAGATGACCCTCAGAAGCTGCGGCAGGAAGGCAAGGCATTGCGCCAGCGCATGGGAAAGGATGCCCAATTGTCGGACGAAGAAATTGAAAGAGCTATCAACGAGGGAAGACTTTGATCGTCGTCGATACCAACATTATTGTGAATATGACTTTTCCCGCAAAGCACTCCTCAGCGGTCAATTCCCTTCATGAGAAAGATTCCGTCTGGGAAGCGCCGGTCTTGTGGAAAACCGAGTTCCTGAATGTGCTGTCCCTTTACTTCAGGAAGGGAATTCTAAATTATAGTGACGGACTAAACGCCCTGGACTATGCGGAGCGGCTCATCGGAAGACGTGAGCACCGGACTGACGCCCGGCAGGTGATCGAAGTTATGGCAAATAGCACTTGTTCGTCGTATTCTTGTGAATTCGTTGCTCTGGCCCGACAGCTCGGCACGCAGCTCATTACGTACGACAAAAAATTGCTCAGCGAATTTACTCAACTGGCACTGACCCCCGAACAATACCTTGAACAGTAAAATGCGATTGTACTTCCTTTTCTTCGCGATACCGGTGGTATCCCTTGCCCAGAGCACGAACGCGCCGCTAAACGAAGGTTACTATCACCTGCTCGACCGGTACGAGGTGAAGTCAGGGATGATCATGCCACAGTTATTTACGACGATCAAGCCGTATCAGCGCTCTGGTATCGTTAGTTATGTCGATTCGCTCGGTGCGCTCGGTGTTTTCAATTCAGCTGCCGATGCATTCAACCGGGAGTACCTGACCAACGACAGCTGGGAATGGTCTTCCGCCAACACGAATGATAGCAGGCGCCCGTTTCTGAAACATTTCTATAAGAAGAAGTCCGACTTTTTTTCCGTGACCACGCCGGAATTTGACCTGCATGTCAATCCCGTTCTTTACCTGGGCGCAGGAAAGGATTCACGCCGCGATGAGATGCTCTTTATCAACACGCGTGGTGTGGAAGTCCGGGGCATGGTCGACAAAAAAGTCGGGTTCTATACTTACCTCGCAGACAACCAGGCGATGCTGCCTGCTTATGTAGATGAGCGAAGAGGGTCAACCGGTGTCGTCCCGCATGAGGGGTACACCAAGAGATACAAGGACGGTGAGGGAGTTGATTTTCTCCATGCGCGGGGTTACATCTCCTTTGCGGCTACGAAGAACATCAATCTGCAATTCGGTCACGACCGTTTCTTTATCGGGAATGGGTACCGGTCACTCGTGTTTTCCGACTACGCGCCACCTGCCCTTTTTCTGAAGGGCAATGTGAAGGTATGGAAGCTGAACTACTTGTTCATGTTGAACCAGATGACCGCCAGCCGCGATCGGCGGGGCGCGAATGGCAATTTCAGGGGCTACCCGAACAAATTCGTGGCGCTGCATCATCTCAGCCTCAACATCGGCAGGAAGTTGAACATCGGCGTTTTCGAATCTGTGATCTTCAGTCCCAATGACTCAACCGGCACCGATCATTTCCGGCTCGAGTATCTGAATCCCATCATTTTCTATCGCGCGATCGAGCAGCAAAACGGCAGCACAGACAATGTTCTCCTCGGCTTTGACTTCAAATGGAATGCGCTCAAGCGAGTTTCTTTCTACGGGCAGTTCATGCTCGACGAATTCGTCATCAACAACATCCGGGATGCAAACGGATGGTGGGCGAATAAATTTGCCGTGCAGTTAGGTGGCAAGTACATAGATGCGTTCGGTCTGGCCAATCTCGATCTTCAGGGAGAGGTAAACGTCATCCGGCCTTACACGTATTCGCATCACACCATTTTCGGAAGCTACACGAATTATCTCCAGCCTATCGCCCATCCGCAGGGCGCTAACCTGAAGGAGATTGTCGCGATTGTGCGGTACCAGCCCCTGGGGCGGTTGAATGTTACCGGGAAGCTTGTATATACCGATGTTGGGCGCGACCGCGAGGGCGAAAACTGGGGCGGCGACATTTTGAAAGACAACAGCACGCGCGAAATGGAATACGACAATACCATCGGTCAGGGCGTCGCGAACGACATTTTGTTCGGAAGCCTGACAGCGTCCTGGCAATTGAAGCACAATCTTTTTGTGGATGCTTCCGTTGTCGTCCGGGAGAGCAAAAGCCCGGAACCCATGTACAACAATAATACTGCGATAACTTCTTTAGCTTTGCGCTGGAACATCGCGCAACGCCTCTACGATTTTTAACTGAATGAAAGTTTATTTCCGCATTCTCTCATACGCCCCGGGGCTGATATCACGACTCGTCCGGTTCCTGATCTTTTCCGTGCTCGGGATCCTTTTCAGCGTCGTGAACATTGCGCTGGTGATTCCCATGCTCAACATACTCTTCGGCTACCAGGAGGACGCATCGACGGCGGTATCAATCAAGCCCGAGTTTTCGCTATCGCCGGACTTCATCATTGACACGTTTAATTACTATTTCACCACTATCATTCGTGAACACGGAGTGATGGACGCCATGCTGTTTATCTGTGGGTCTATTGTGCTCAGCATGATCCTGACCAGCCTGTTCCGGTATATGGAGCGAATGGTGGCATCGCGCGTGAAAGTGGACATTGTGAAAAACCTGCGCATGGATCTCTTCAGCAATGTGTCGCGGCTTCACATTGGTTACTTCAACAACCAGCGAAAGGGCGACCTCATTTCGCGGTTTACGAGCGACCTGGCGGAAGTAGAGAATGCCGTCGTGAACAGCCTCAAGTTTGTGATGAAGGAGCCGATCACCATCATTGTGTATTTCAGCGTCCTCTTTTTCATTTCGTTCAAGCTCACATTGTTTACCCTGATATTGCTGCCTGTAACGGGAGGCATACTAGCGGAGATCATCAAGCGCCTGAAGCGCCGGGCGGTGCAGAGCCAGGAGTCTATGGGAAGGATTGTCAATATCCTGGACGAAACCTTTTCAGGCATGCGGATCGTGCAGGCCTTTAATGCCAGGCCTTTTATTTTGAAGAAGATCGACGACGAAACAACCTTTCACCGCAGGGCCAATCTTTCGATCGCGCGCAAGAACGAGCTGGCCTCACCCGTCTCGGAAACACTGGGTGTCATGATCGTCGCCGGGATCATCCTGTTCGGTAGTTCGCTGGTGCTGGGAGATGACCCGTCCATTACCCCTGGAGAATTCATGCTGTTCCTCGGTCTCTTCGCCCAGGTCATTCAGCCTGCCAAGAATTTCTCGAACGGGATCACGTCCGTTCAGAAGGGAACGATTTCCGCACAGCGGATCTTTGATGTCATCGATACCGTTCCGGCGATTGTCAACAAGCCCGGGGCGAAAGTGCTCGCCGGCTTCGAGGGCGAGATCGAGTTTGAAAACGTGAGCTTTGCTTATGACACAGAGCCTGTGCTGGAGGACATCAACCTTCGGATCGCGAAGGGCAAGACCATTGCGCTGGTGGGGCCTTCGGGTGGCGGAAAGTCGACGCTTGCGGATCTCGTTCCGCGCTTCTACGATCCTTCGTCCGGTGTAGTGAAGCTCGATGGCATCCCGCTTCCCGACTATGACCTCACGTCACTGCGCAGTTTGATCGGCGTGGTCACGCAGGAATCCATTCTGTTCAACGATACGATCCTGAACAACATTGCATTCGGGATGGAGAGCGTGCGCAAGGAAGATGTCATTCATGCGGCAAAGGTTGCGAATGCCCACGACTTTATTATGCAGACCGAGCACGGTTATGAGACCACGATAGGCGAGCGGGGATCGAAGTTATCCGGTGGTCAGCGGCAGCGCATCAGCATTGCGCGGGCGGTGTTGAAGAACCCTCCGATCCTGATACTGGACGAAGCAACCTCGGCACTGGATTCCGAATCCGAGCGTTTGGTGCAGGACGCTTTGAACAACCTGATGCAGAACCGCACATCGCTCGTGATCGCGCACCGTCTCAGCACGATCCAGCACGCCGATGAGATCGTTGTCGTGCAGAACGGGCGCATCGTGGAGCGGGGGAGTCACGAGGACCTGGTGCGGGAGGGCGGCCTCTATCGAAAGCTGAGCGAGATCCAGAAGGCCTAGCCGTTTTGACCGCTTTTATTTTTGGATTACCTTTAGCGCGGAGTCTTAAAATCCGCTATCGTTCATGAAAAAGAGCAGACTTATTTTTTATCTCCTATTCGCTTTGTTTCACATCGCGGCTTTCATTTTTACCGTGGCGCTGGGGAACGATTCGGGTTTTCTGATGAGCATGTTCAAGTGGGTCCCGTATTTTAAATGGGTCACACTTATAGGGGTAGCCTTTGTGCTCGTCGACTTTGTCTGGTCGTGGATTGCACTAAAAGAGCGCAGTCATGAGAAAGAAGCATTGACGCACGAGGTGAATACTTTGAAGGCGAAACTTTTCGATTTGCAGGAGGATATTTCAAAGAAGGCATCGGCTCCGAAGCCCATCAATCCGCCTCCGGCGCAACCTTAGGGAAAAACTTTCGGGCGTGCCCTTTGATTTCGTAGATCGATATTTTTTCTTCAAGCCCGTCATGCAGCTCCACACCCATTCGCGGTGTCCGCCTGAACCTCTGTGGTGATGCAGCAGAAAGTAAAGGGCGTCCGTAATGGCATCGTCCGGGTCCACGTCTGATTTGGTTGTTTTATCTACGTCTTTTTTTCGTCTCCTTCCATAAGGTCCGCCTTCAACCTTTCATCACTCACAAAAAATGCGGGGAGCGCAGCATGGGACGCGGGTCCGTTTTCAGATAATAGAATTCCGGCGGGGCAGGATGGATGATGGAATGGGTAGCTGAAGAAACACCAGTGGAACGAAATTAAAGCAAACAGTTACAGAGAACAGCAACACAAAGGTTACGGATTATGTTAGGGGATTTGTTTATGAACGCGATACCTTGCGTTTCTTTTCGATTCCGAAAGGCAGAGTTGTCAACAATGACGGAGAGTTTGAGTATCAGTTCATGTTAAAGGATCATTTGGGAAACATCCGGGTCCTTTATGGAAACCCTTTTGAGGGGAATAACCTCGTTGAGAATAGCGATTGCAACACGATCGATTTTTTCCCACCTGTACAGAATGTCACGCAATCCCTGGAAACAATAGAAGGTGAGAGCTACATTAAATTTGTGGCAAACCAAACTTGGAGCACTCCTGGCATGCTAACGCAAAGCATCAGTGTCAAAGCCGGGGAAAAATATACGTACAAAGTCAAAGGTTATCGGGCCAATCACCCTGCGAGTGGGGCTTATCTTTATGTATACACAAGCACAGGTGACCTTCTTTGGCCGGGCGCGAAGCTGCCATATGGACGTGAGAATGAAACCTGGGTTTCCAGTGATTTCACTATACCCGATGGTGTCACAGCAATTCAGCTCGGAGTACTTTGGACCTCTGGCGACGGCCTTGCTGTGGGTGATGTCTTCTACCTGAACGAAGTTGCCCTGTTTAAACATCGAGATGACGATTACATTGGAGGCTTTGAGGTCAGCGACCAAGAGCATGAATTTGACGAATTTTCTAACTATCACCCTACGAAGATCAACACCTCGGGGGCGTATTCGCGGACAGGCACCAGTGCTTACCGTTTAACCGGCTCCACTCAGGTTAGCAATGAGGTAGTCGGCGCAGCAAAAAGCCTTCGTGTGTTCCCGGGTGATGCCGTATATCTGGAGGTTTATGGAAGATATCTAACCGCGACCGGTAATGGTACAGATGTTGGGTCAGTTATTGCGGGGGCGCTGCAAAATGCTTTCGGACTGTCGGCAGGTGGCGCCACGGATGTTGCATATCAGTCAATTGGTAACCTTTTCGGCGAAGGGGCCATCATTGGTACGACTGCTTACGCTGTCGAGGACGAGGTTTCACCAAAGGCTTTCTTAAATTACATTCTTTTTGATGACGACTATGTACCATACGACTTTGGTTATGACCAGATTGAAACCACCGGTGCAATCCCCGGTAGTAGCAGTGATAGAATGAATCTAGTGGCAAAAGTGCAAAAGCCCGGTTATATTTACATCTATATTAGCAACGAAAACGACGTAGAACAGGAGGTGTATTTTGATGACCTGGCAATTAAGCATGTAAAGGGAGTGGCGATACAGCAAAATGACTACTATCCGTTTGGGCTGACTTTTAATTCTTATCAGAGGGAAAATTCTGTTGACCAGCGGTGGAAATTCCAAGGGCAGGAGCATATTGATGATTTGGATTTAGGGTGGGACTCTTTCAAATGGAGAAACTACATGCCTGATATTGGAAGGTTCTTTAATGTTGATCCTCTTGCACCTAAATACGTTTACAATAGTCCTTATGCTTTTAGTGAGAATCATGTTACTTCTCACATTGAATTGGAAGGATTAGAAAAGGTATCTATTCACGTAAGGCATTTTATACCAGAAGCTAGAGCAGGCGGTGGGTTCTACAGGGGTGACAATAGAGGATTCACTACACGTTCAAATGTGACATCAAGAGTCAGTCACACTGTTACAGTTGATACTCAAACTAAGGGATTTTCAACCTCTACAGTTAGTAGCCCGACTAAATTTTATCCTGCTGGCCCATTGTCGGACAAAGGAATCGAAAGGACCTCTGCCCCTGAAGTCAAAGATGTTTCTGTTTCCTCAGAAAATAAATCGATTAACGTTTCAAGTGAGTATTCTGCGGCTGATCCTTTAGCGCTAGGTGCAGCTCCTGATATAGACTTCAAAAACAGTTATAGTATCACACCAGATTATGAGAATGGATCGGTAACAGTAACGGGTGCTACAACAGGTGACCAATATCCGGCTGCCGAATCATTTGTTAGTGATGAAGCTGGGAACAGGGTTTTTGTTGGAGTAGCACCTGCTGAGGGAAGTATTATGGCTTCATATGGAACGGGCGATAAAAATTTAATTAATAATACGGTCAGGATAGCAACAGATGCCAACGGTAATTTTACGGGTGTCTATGGGAGTGATGGAAAAGTTATTCCAGTTGATGAATACAACAAGCAATATCAATCAACAAACACTAGTCAATAATGTTCAAGAGAGTTTCTTTGTACCTTTTAGTTTTATTAGCTCAAATTGTAATGTCGTGTTCAGGCAATAAAGACGGGCGGATAATCTTAATACCTAAGGGTTATGAGGGTATTGTGGTGATCATTTATGACGTAAAAGACGGAGCTGAAAAGGAATATGAGAATGGTAAACAGGTTTTCAGGATACCTGTGAATGGCGTTTTAAAAACTCAATTTTCTTTAGACGCAACATGGGTAGAGAGTGATGATATCAACTACTTTTATGAAAATGGTAGACGCACCGAAATCACTAGGGTAGACTTTCCTAGTGAGATACCGAGTAGTACTGTGCAAATAATTGGCGAGCAAGTTGGCGTTACATCGGGAATAGCAAATACCTATTTTAGTTTTTTAGTATGTCCTAACAATAAATCGGACAGTTTATCTCGATTACGAGAGAGATTGGATTTTAAAGAATTAATAACAAAATGATCTGAAAAAAGCCCGGCAAGTTCCGGGCTTTTTTATTAAAGAGATTTTAGCTTAATATTTTTGAGCATGGAGTCCAGCGCGAAAAGAATATGCTCCCGTTCTTTGGCCCCGATGCTGCGAAGCTCTTTAAATCGCTTAAGCATTTCCGGATCTTTAAATAAATCCTGATCATCATTTTCTCCCAGGAGATAACCCACCGTAGTATCGAGTAATACTGTGGAATTCTATAGTTTTGAATGCTACTAACTAAGGGAAGCTTTCAAAATGTTTTGACATTTCGAGGGTCGTTTAGGTTTATTGAAAATAGTAATGCAGTTTGATTTTGACTATCCTAAAGGATGGAACGGACACAAAAATTGAATATTGCTCATTTGTTTTGTTGGGAAGGGATAGGTAACTTGGTATTAAGACAGTCGTTGCCAACTTTTGATGGCATTCGACTATAGGTTTCCCTCTCAACCTGAATTATTATGCTGGCAAAGACTTTCGGGTTTGCCGTCCACGGCGTGGATGCGCGAACTATCCTGATCGAGTGCAACGTCGGTCAGGGCACGCGGTTCTTCATGAGCGGTCTCCCCGACAACGCGCTGAAGGAAAGCCAGCTCCGCATCGAAACCGCTCTCAAGCATCTCAATTATTTCATGCCGCGGAACAGAACCGTTGTGAATCTCGCGCCTGCCGACGTTCGCAAGGAGGGCGCTGCGTACGATCTGCCCATCGCCCTGTGCGTGCTCGAAGCCTCGGAGCAGATCGTCACCGGCAAGCTCGAGAAGTTTATTATCATGGGAGAGCTCGCGCTTGACGGCGGTCTTCGTGCTATAAAAGGAGTTTTGCCCATCGCTATCCAGGCGCGGAAGGAAGGCTTTAAAGGATTGATCGTACCCGAGGCAAATGCGCGCGAGGCTGCAGTTGTCGACGGACTCGATGTGATCCCCGTCAGGACGCTGCCGGAAACTATCGCGTTTCTCCGCGGCAAAAAAACCATCGAGCCTCTGCGGATCAACGCCCGCGAGCTCTTTCGGTCTCAGTCGACCGCGTACGATACAGACTTCAAGGATGTACAGGGACAGGAGAACATCAAGCGCGCCCTGGAGATCGCCGCGGCGGGTGGGCATAACGTTATCATGATCGGTCCCCCGGGAGCGGGGAAGACCATGCTCGCGAAACGATTGCCCACAATTCTTCCACCGCTTACACTGAGCGAAGCGCTTGAGACGACAAAGATCCATTCAGTCGCTGGCAAGCTTTCGCGCGATGTGGGATTGCTCACCACGCGTCCATACCGGTCTCCTCATCATACAGTATCCGATGTTGCGCTTGTCGGCGGTGGTGGAAATCCGCAGCCGGGAGAAATATCGCTCGCACACAACGGCGTTCTCTTTCTCGACGAACTTCCGGAATTCAAGAGAACGGTATTAGAGGTGATGAGGCAGCCGATGGAAGAGCGACGCGTGACCATCTCGCGCGCGAAGATTTCGATCGAATATCCCGCGAACTTCATGCTTGTGGCGAGCATGAATCCTTGTCCATGCGGGTACTACAATCATCCGGAAAAAGATTGCGTCTGTGGGTCTGCAGTCGTTCATCGCTATCTCAGCAAGATCAGCGGCCCGCTTCTCGACAGGATCGACCTTCATGTCGAGGTCGTGCCCGTCAGCTTTGATGAGATGACCGCGAACCGCAAGGCGGAAACCAGCGCCTGTATCCGCGAACGAGTTGTCCGCGCGCGCGATGTACAGACTGCGCGTTTTACAGATCACCCGAATGTCTATTGCAATGCGATGATGCCGTCGAACCTGGTGAAGCAGATCTGCGCGCTTGATGTCGGCGGCACTGCGCTATTGAAGACTGCCATGGAGCGACTCGGACTGTCAGCCCGGGCGTATGATCGCATCCTAAAAGTTTCCCGGACGATCGCCGATCTCGGGGGAGCGGAGTATATCCGCTCGGAACATCTGGCGGAGGCGATTCAGTACAGGAGTTTGGATAGAGATGGGTGGGCCGGATAAATCAGTTGACAATTTCACTATCTGCTGAGTGTGTGCGCCACCGTGGTCTTCCTATACTCAGAAAGCTTGCAGGGCTCAGCGCCAATTGAGCCGCCTGCGCTTCCCCCGCACATCCTGCTCGAGCTTCGGCGTCTGCAGTTGACAATTAAAGTGGACTTGGGATCAAGAGTTTGTCAGACAAGTCTTGATTCAAAAACGCGAATGGATTTCCAGAACCCCGCGAGGGGTGAAAACATGAATAGCCACAGGTTGTACCTGTGGTAAAAGTAAAGGAATTCAAACCCTGAAGGGGTTTAACAGGCAGCGTCAATACGAAGCCAAATAGTAAAGTATAGAATTGATGATTTGCGATTTACAATTATCCGGAATCGCTGCGTCCCGCATCACGGGGTATGGCTGCGCACTCAATTTTTTTTCTATCTTCATAAAACTTTCAGGCAGAACCGCTCATCTCTAGGCCATAACCCTTCCTCTATGTTCAAGAACCTTCTTAAGATCTCGCTAAGGACCATTGTCAAGGAAAAGACCTACAGCATCCTGAATATCGCAGGGCTGACGATTGGTATTACATGCAGTATGTTCCTGCTCATGTATATCCTGCATGAACTGAGCTATGACCGCTACCATGAGAATGCCCGGAACATCTATCGCGTGGTGTCCAACATCAAGGAGCCGGACAATGCGTTTACATGGGCCGTTGCGCAGATCCCGCTTGCGGAGGAATTGCGGGACAACTATCCGGAAGTAAAAAATGCCGTCCGGTTTTTTGGAACCGGCCGGGCGCAGTACAAGAACGGCGACAAGCAGTTTTACGAGGAGGAATTTTACATGGCCGATTCCACGGTGTTCGACATGTTCTCCTACAAGTTTCTCTATGGCGATCCGGGAACGGCGCTCGATGCGCCTTTCTCCATCGTTCTCACCGAGAAGACCGCACAGAAATATTTCTCCGACCTCCACACGGCTTTGGGCCAGTCGATCCAGAATCTGCAGGGAGAGGAATTCAAGGTAACGGGGATATTGGAGGACGTCCCGCTCAACTCGCACTTCTTGTTTGACGCGCTGATCTCGCGCAGCACACGCCCGGGCTACACGGGGAACTGGGGTGGCTTTGGTGTTTCCACGTACGTGTTGCTGCCGGAGGGCTATGATCTGAATAAAATGTATGCAAGCCTCGACAAGATCATCAAGGAAAAAGTAGACCCGATTTTCGCGGAATTCGGTATCACGATCAAGTACGAGCTCCAGCCTATCCTCGATATTCATTTGTACTCGAAGATCCAGGATGAAGCGGAGGAAGGCGGAGATATTACCTACATCTACATCTTTGCTTCTGTCGCCATCTTCATGCTCATCATTGCCTGCATCAACTACATGAACCTGGCAACTGCCCGCTCAGTCAACCGCGCACGTGAGGTGGGAGTGCGGAAAGTCATGGGCTCTCAACGAATTCAGCTCATCGCGCAGTTCATCACGGAGTCGGTAGTGATAGCGCTGATCGCGATGACCATCAGTTTGCTGCTGATCTATGCATTGCTGCCGTTCTTTAACGACCTGGCGAACAAGTCCCTTCCATTCAGCTTTATCCTTCAGGCGCCTGTGATATTAAGCCTGCTCGCCATTGTGCTGTTTGTCGGTATCGTGGGAGGAAGTTACCCGGCATTCTATCTGTCGGGGTTTAGTCCCGTGAATGTTTTGAAAGGAAAAATAACGGCACGTGGTGGCAACGCCTTATTCAGAAAATTTCTGGTTGCCTTCCAGTTTGCTATTTCCATCTTCATGCTAATCTCGACGCTTGTTGTGTTCGCCCAGCTGCAGTACATGCGGAACAAGGATCTCGGCTTTGTGAAGGAGCGGGTCGTGCGGCTTTCTCTGAACGAGCGGGCGCTCCAGGACCAGGCACAGGTGCTCGTTGACCGCCTGAAGCAGACGCCGGAAGTTGCGAGCGTTGGAATGGCATCAAGCTCGCCCGGCGACGGAATTGGAAAACTTCTTTTGAAAGTAGAGGACAATGATGGAAAACTTACGGATCGCGGTGTGGATCTCTTTTCTGCGGATTATGATTTTGTAAAGACGATGGGCATGACGATCGTGGAAGGACGGGATTTCTCGCGCGATATTCCGTCGGACACAACCTTTGCCGTATTGGTCAACGAGTCTATGGTCAAGCGCATGTCGTGGGATGATCCCATCGGAAAGAAATTTGTGTTTGCGGGGAATGGCCCCAACAATACGGACATTGAAAAGCGTGTTGTTGGAGTGTTGAAGGATTATCATCAGAACTCGCTTTACGATCCTATTGAACCGTTGATGATCCTGCTGGGCAAGCGCGATCGGCTGGTGTTTGTGAGGACCGTGGAAGGAGACGTGCGTCAATCTATTGCTGCGATCGGGAAAGCGTGGAAAGATATTTTTCCCACGTACGTGTTCGAATACGAATTTCTCGACGCGGACTTCAACTCCCAGTACAAGGCGGATGAGAAGCGCAGCCAGATCTTTACGGCATTTTCCGGATTGACGATCATCATCGCCTGTCTCGGCTTACTGGGTCTCGCGGCGTTCACAACGGAACAGCGAACAAAGGAGATTGGCGTGAGAAAGGTGATCGGTGCGACTGTCGGCAACCTGGTAGTGCTGGTGTCGAAAGAGTTTTTTATCCTCGTCGGAATCGGAATGGTTCTCGCGTTTCCCGTTGCATGGTATTTCACGAGCAACTGGCTTCAAAACTTTGCCTACCGTATCGAGCTTGAGAAACAATGGCCGGTGTTTATCATTTCAGCGCTGCTGGCTTTTATCATCACACTTGCCACGGTTGGATTTCACGTGGTGCGCGCAGCGTCGGCGAATCCGGTGAAGTCGTTGAGGGATGAGTAGGGTGGTGAGTGGTGAGTGGTGAGTGGTGAGTGGTGAGTGGTGAGTAGTGAGTAGTGAGTAGTGAGTGGTGAGTAGTGAGTAGTGCGGCTTAGGGGGTGTCTCTCTTTTCTTCGTGGGTGCGGCTTCTTTCGTGAGACGTGAGACGTCAAACGTGAGACGTGCGTGCAGCTCATCTTTTCGCTTTCTATTTCGGTGCTTCTGCTTTCTTTGGTGAGACGTCGAGGCCTACAAACTGATTCACGTCTCACGTTTGACGTCTCACGACAGGCGCGTGATGAGCTAAGAAGCAGCGAGCAACCCGTTCGGCCCTACTCACCACTCACCACTCACCACTCACATCACGCGAAGGTGATCGTAAACGTCGTTCCTTTATCCACCTCGCTTTGGGCGGAGATTTTTCCCCCGAGGGCTTCGATCTGGGTTTTCACGAGGAAGAGTCCGACCCCGCGTGCTTCCTGGTGCTCGTGAAAGGTTTTGTGTAGTCCGAAAAGTTTATCGCCGAATTTTTCGAGGTCGATCCCCTGGCCATTGTCCGTTACCTGAAGTTGCAGGCGGTTTTCATGCATAGACGTGCGGAAGTGGATGGTGGGCTTGCGATGCGGTGACCGGTACTTCACCGCGTTGGTGAGCAGGTTCTGAAAGATACTTTCGAGGTACGGTTTTGAGTAAAGAATGGACGGGGCATCGTTAAAATCATAGGTCACGTCAGCCTGGGCAACGATCAGTTCTCCTTCGAAAGATTGGACGACCTTGTCCAGCACTTCCTTAAAGCGGACCTCCGTCAGGTCCATGTGTTGTTGTGTTTTTACTTTCAGCGTGTCCATGAGTTCGTTCATGGTTTCGCCGAGGTTCTTCGCCACATTCTTCAGCTTCTCGAAGATCAGTTTATAGTCGTTGATATCGCTGTTTTCGTTCAGCAGGTTTATCAGTGCCTGGATGTTGCTTATCGGCGAACGCAGGTTGTGCGAAATGATATGTGCGAATTCATCGAGCCGCCGGTTTTGCTCCTGGAGTTGAAGGGTTATCCCCTCCAGGTTCGATTTGCTGTCGAGAATATTTTCTTCGGATTTTTTTCGCGCTGATATGTCGATAGCGGAAGCGTAGATGGCGTTGTTCAATGCGTCGGGAGCCAGCGCCCAGAGAAGCCATCGGTATGATCCGTCTTTGCAGACAAGCCGGTTTTCAAAAGTGTTGATGTGACCCGATCGGGTGACGTAGTCAAGTTCGCTCTTCGCTCGTTCCGCATCGTCCGGATGGATGAAATGAAAGATCCGCTGTGATCTCAGTTCCCCTTCCGTCCACCCAAGAATCTTCTCCCAGGAGGGGCTGATGCGAACCAGGTCGCCGTCGAGGTTCATGACAGCATTCAGGTTCACCGGATTGTTGAAAAACCGCAGATTCTCTTCGGCGAGTTTCCTCAGTTTTTCTTCGGATGATTTCTGCAGGGTGATGTCCTGGAGGAACCCTTCCAGCATGACGAGCTTATCGTCTTCGTAAAGTCCGATTCCCGTTTCGTGGATCCATATCCATTCGCCCGATTTGTGGCGCAACCTGTATTCGAGCTGAAAACTTTTTCGTTCTGCAATGCTGCGGTTTACTATTTCGAATATCGCCTTGCGGTCGTCAGGATGAAACAGGTTCGTAATCTCGATTTTGCCAGAAAGAAAATCACCGCTGGGATAGCCGGTGATTACTTCAATGTGATCGTTGATGTAGAGCATGGAATACGCTTCATCGTTGCGGCACAGGTAAACGGCCCCCGGAATATTCTCTGCCAGCAAGCGGAACTTCTGTTCGCTGCCGGCGGAAATTTCTGTGTGCATCTTTTTTTCGGGCGATGACCGTTGTGGCATGAATCGGGGTAGAATAACAGCCTAAATTAAGCAAAATTGGCAAAGTGTAACATCGGATTTATGATTTCGGACCGCCGAGGTTGCCGCGCTGGCGCCTTGCTTCAAAAACGATTACCGCTGCCGCCGTCGAGACGTTCATCGAGTCAATTTTTCCGGCCATGGGTATAATGATCGGATTCTGGTCTTCGGTAATCCAGGTATCGGAAAGGCCCGTGGCCTCCGTTCCCATGACGATGGCGCTTGGCAACGTGAAATCGACGGTGTGGTAAGGCCGCGAGGCCTTCAGGTACGTACTGTAAGGCGTGATCCCATTGTCCTTAAGCCATTGCAGGGTTTCTTCAGATGTCGCCGACGCAACCTGGTTTGTAAAAATGCATCCGACGCTTGACCGGATCACATTGGGATTATAGAAATCGGTTTTCGGATCGCAGATGATCACGGCGTCAAGAGCCGCCGCATCTGCCGTGCGAAGGATGGCACCGAGGTTTCCGGGTTTTTCGACAGACTCCAGCACCAGGACAAGAGGGTTCTTACTCAACCGGAGGGCATCCAGGCGGTGGGTTTTCTGCTCCCCGACGGCGAGGATCCCCCCCGAATTTTCGCGGATCGCAACCTTGTCAAATACCTCGCGCGATACCGGTATCAGCAGCTTGTCGGCGGGATGTAACTCTTCCAAATCATCTTTCGTGATGAGGTCTTCGCAATAGAACAGGTTTCCGATTTTGTATCCCGCTGCCAGCGCCAGGGCGATCTCTTTCCTGCCTTCCACGACAAACAAGCCCTGCTTTCTCCGTTCCCTCGGCTTCTCAAGGGCGAGCAGGTTCTTGATTTTCGGATTGTGAGTGCTGGTGATGGTGAAATGCACGGGCAAGTTTAGAACTCAAACTTCAAACTTCAAAGTTGTAAGTTGTAGGAGGTAAGTTGTAAGTTTGGTCCGCTTTCGACTTGGTACATTGTGCTTTTTTATACTTTCGACTTTGCGCTTTATGCTTTCGCCTTCAAAAAAAAACGGCCGCGATAAAGTGAGGTCGGGTCTAACTTATAACTTAAAACTTACAACCTACAACTTTGAATTTGAATCAGCATCCGGACGCCTGGACAGAATATGAATTAATCGACTCGGGGGATTTTGAAAAACTTGAGCGCTTTGGTAAATACATTTTGATCAGGCCGGAACCGCAGGCTATCTGGAAGAAAGTATTGAGCGAAGATCAATGGAAGAAGATGGCCCACGCGAGGTTTGTCCGGGAACAGAAGGACAAGTTCCGGTTTACCGATGATGTCAATGGCGGATGGACAAAGCAGCCTCAGATGCCGGACAGTTGGGAGATCACTTATCACTATGGTGAACTCACACTTCGATTGCGCCTGGCCCTGACGGGGTTCGGACATGTCGGTATTTTTCCTGAACAGGGAGCCAACTGGAATTTCATCTGGGATACGATTCGAAACTGGAAAGCTTCCGGGCCGAAGGTGTTGAACCTTTTTGCTTACACCGGTGCGGCGTCGATGGTGGCACGGACGGCCGGGGCACAGGTACTTCATTGCGATGCGTCGCGTCCCGGATTGAACTGGGCCAACCAGAACATGCAGCTCAATAACCTTTCCGATATACGCTGGGTATACGAAGACGCGTTAAAGTTTGTGAGACGGGAGGTGAAAAGGGGAAACCGGTATCAAGGCATCATCATGGATCCGCCTCCTTATGGCCGGGGACCCGACGGCGAAAAGTGGACTCTCCAGGAGCAGTTGGACGAGCTCGCGCACTTGGGCAGTCAGTTGCTTGAGGAGCGTGAATGCTTTTTCATTCTGAGCCTTTATGCCGCCGGATTCTCACCGATAGTCGGCTTCAATGTGGTGCGGAACTACCTGGATGCCGAAAATATCCAATACGGCGAGTTTTTCCTGAAAAGCTCCAACCAGCGGGATCTGCCGATGGGAACCTTCCTGCGATACAGCGCTTGACAAACACCGGCAGTGCCTCTATTCCTTCGATTGCACTGTGAGTTCCGCAATTTTCAGCGGCGCGGATTCATATTTTCTTAAATAGTAGTACCTTTGCGCCTCAATTATTTAAAATAGGGGCTTTTGACCATTTATGGATGTAAATAAGATCAGGAATATTGCCATCATCGCGCACGTCGACCATGGAAAAACGACGCTTGTGGATAAGTTGCTTATGGCCGGTAAACTTTTCAAGGAACACGAGAAGCCCGGAGAGCTTATCATGGACAATAACGATCTGGAAAGGGAGCGGGGGATTACCATTCTGGCGAAGAATGTCTCAGTGCGCTATAAAGACTACAAGATCAACGTCATCGATACACCGGGGCACAGCGACTTTGGTGGTGAAGTGGAGCGGGTGTTGAACATGGCCGATGGCTGCTTGTTGCTGGTCGATGCGTTCGAAGGGCCCATGCCGCAAACGCGGTTCGTTTTGCAAAAGGCACTACAATTGGGATTGAAGCCCATTGTCGTTATCAATAAAGTTGACAAGAAGAACTGCACACCCGATGAGGTGCACGAACAGGTATTTGATCTGATGTATCAGCTTGATGCGACGGAAGACCAGTTGAATTTTCCGACCTTCTACGGCTCGGCAAAGCAGGGCTGGATGAGCTCCGACTGGAGAAAACCCACGACGGATATTATACCTCTTCTCGAAGGGATCATTGAATTCATTCCCGTGCCGGTGGTGGAACAGGGCTCGACTCAGCTGCTGATAACATCACTGGAATATTCTTCTTATATCGGTCGGGTTGCCATCGGACGCATGCACCGGGGGACGATCAAGTCCGGTCAGCCCATCGCGCTTGTCAAGCGGGATACAAAAGCCGTAGTAAAATCGCGTGTAAAAGATCTTTACGTCTTTGAAGGATTTGAGAAGGAGAAGGTCGATGAAGTGAAATCCGGCGAGATCTGCGCCATCGTTGGCCTTGAAGATTTTGAAATCGGAGATACCGTCGCCGATGTTGAGAATCCGGAGGGAATGAAGACGATCGCCATCGACGAGCCCACGATGAGTATGTTGTTTACAATCAACAACTCACCCTTCTACGGGAAGGAGGGAAAATTCGTCACCTCTCGCCACATCAAGGAGAGACTGGAGAAAGAACTCGAGAAGAACCTCGCACTCCGCCTGGGTGAAACCGGTTCAGCCGACTCCTTTATGGTTTATGGTCGTGGTGTCCTGCACCTTTCTGTATTGATCGAGACGATGCGCCGCGAAGGTTATGAGTTGCAGATCGGTCAGCCGCAGGTAATTTTCAAAGAGATCGATGGCGTGAAATGCGAGCCCGTAGAAGAACTGATGATAGATCTTCCGGAATCAGATGCCGGAAAGGCAATTGAGACGGTTTCTCAGCGCAAGGGCGAGATGACCAACATGGAGCCCAAAGGCGATCGCATGATCCTGAAGTTCATCATACCCGCGCGGGGGATCATCGGCCTGCGCAACTACCTGCTGAACGTCACAGCGGGCGAGGCAATCGTAACACACAGGTTCAAAGAGTACCAGCCGTATAAAGGTGAAATACCCGGCCGTATCAACGGTTCACTTATCGTAATGGAGCAAGGCGAAGCCATCGCATATAGCCTTCACAACCTTCAGGATCGCGGAAAATTCTTTATCGATCCGGGAGACCCGGTCTACGAAGGACAGGTGATCGGAGAGAACACCCGAAGCGGTGATCTGGTGATCAACGTTACCAAGACCAAGAAGCTTACCAACATGCGCGCATCCGGCGCGGATGAGAAGATGCGAATCGCTCCGGCGATAAAATTTTCGCTGGAAGAAGCGCTCGAGTATATTCAGGCAGACGAGTACGTTGAAGTCACGCCGAAATCAATCCGGCTACGTAAAATTTACCTCAACGAGAACGAAAGAAAACGCTACAGCAAGGCGTAATCCTAAATGAAAATACGTAGAGACAAGGCATGCCTTGTCTCTACGTATTTTATTCCCCTATTTCCCCTCGTTCAATTTTCCCTTCGCGAAATCACCTGCCTTAATGATGTTGATCTTGTCCATGCTGATGTATTTCTTCATGGCGTTGTTGATCTGTTCAGGGGTGAGTTCCGCGACGCGTTTTTCAATGGACTCATCCCATTGGAGGTCCCGGTTGATGAAGAGGTAATGGTTCAGCGTTCCCGCCAGTCCGGCATCCTGGGCGCGGCTCACGGTCCGGGACTGTGACCATCCCGACTTGGCGGCGGCGATCTCTTCCGCTGTGAATCCTTCCGTAATGACTTTGTTGATCTCTTCGGCGAAGGCGGTTTCGAGTTTGGCAGCATTCTCGGGAGCATAGATGGCGTAGGCGAGGAAACTGCCGACAGGATCCAGTGCGCCTGCATTGAATTGCGATCCAACGCCGTAGCTCAGACCGTCTTTCTGGCGGATGCGGGTTGCAAGTCGTGAGTTAAGGAATCCACCTCCCAGCATATAGTTTCCAAGAACCAGTGCCGGATAATCGGGATTGTCGTCTCTGAATTCAAAGTTGAACGCGCCGACGAAGAATGCGTTCGGCTTATCCGGTGTCTCGAAAGTTTCGTTGATTGTCTTCACATCAAACGGCTTCATTTCGATGCGCGTGTAGGGGTTTGCATTTTTCCAGCTACCGAATATCGACGTAACGAGGTTGGTCACTTCCGATTCATCGAAATCGCCGACAACGGACATGGTAGCGGACGAGGCACCGTAGAAGTCCTTATGAAATTTTTTTACTTCATCAATTGCGACGGACTTGATTGACGCGACTGCTTCGTCGAATGTTTCGATATATCGCGGATCGCTTTTCGAATACGGATAGAGATGTCGTTGCACATAGTTGAACGCGATCGCCTGCGGATTGCTGCGTTGCGATTCTATCCCCGAAAGGCGTTCGTTCTTCAGCTTCTCAAATTCATCAGCCGGGAAAGTCGCCTCTTTTAACACCTCTTCCACAAGCTTGAGGACTTCCGGCAGGTTAGGCCGGGTTGTAGTTATATTCACCGATGCCTGGGTTGCGCTGCCGCCAATAAAGACGTTCGCTTTCAGTCGGTCGAACTCGTCTTTGATCTGCTGGCGCGTGTGTTTAGCAGTGCCTTTATCGAGCATGGCAGCAGCAAACTCCGCTGCAGTTGACTTGTTGGCCAGAGATTTAGCATCGCCGAAGCGGAGCGTAAGCCGGGCTTCGACGGATTGGCCACGGGTTCTCTTTGAGAGAAGCGCAAGCTCCATACCGTTGGGAAGCGTACTTCGCTTGGTACGCGAGTCGATGTTGTCAGGCGATGGGTCGAACTCTTCACCCGCGGCGATGTCCTGGTTGCCTTTGTAATCTTTCACGAGCGCTTCAACATCCGGTGTTTCCGGAATTTCCGCACGGTCGGGTTTTTCAGTGGGTATGAACAATCCCGTTGTGCGGTTGTCGGCCTTCAGGTAATGCGCCGCGACGCGTTTAACATCGTCTACGGTGACGGCTTTGATCCGGTCGCGTGTGAGGAACAGCAACCGCCAGTCGCCTGCGCCGATGGATTCGCTGAGCGTAAGCCCGATGCGTTCCGAAGAATTAAACATCAGTTCGATTGATTTCAGGATCTCATTTTTAGCGCGGTCGACTTCTTCCTGCGTCGGAGGATTTTTTACCATATCATCGAGCGTCTGGCGCATGGTGGCCATCGCATCGTCCAATGATTTTTCTTTCAGCACCTGAGCATAGGTGATCAACAGTCCGGGTTCCTTCCACTGAAAGGCAAACGCCGACGTCGAACTTGCTTTCTTGGAGTCGACGAGCGCTTTATACAATCGTCCAGAAGGTTCTGATCCCAACACTTCCGTCAGCACCTCAACGGCCGCGAAGTCAGGATGCGACCCGGCGGGCACGTGATAAGCAGTCATGGCAATCTGCGTGTCGCCCACGCGCTTCAGCACCACGGAGCGCTCTCCATCCTGAGTTGGGTCGAGCGTATAAGTCGGGTCGATTGTGCGTGTCGGCTTCGGTATGACACCAAAGGCGGCATTGATCATCTCGAGCGTCTTCGGCTCATCAATCTTACCCACTACTGTTACCACTGCATTGTCGGGCTGATAGTGTTTCTTGTAGAATGCCTGCAGTCTTTCGATCGGCACGTTCTCCAGGTCGGCACGGGCGCCGATGGTTGATTTTCCATAGTTATGCCACAGATAAGCGGTGGACATCACCCGTTGCAGGAGCACGCGTGTGGGATTGTTTTCACCAGACTCAAATTCGTTTCGCACTACGGTCATCTCACTGTCGAGATCTTTCTTCGAGATGTACGAGTTCACCATGCGGTCGGCCTCCAGGTCCAGGGCCCATTTCAGATTTTCTTCTGTCGCATTAAAGGTTTCAAAATAGTTTGTGCGATCAACCCAGGTAGTTCCATTGGGACGCGCCCCATGTTCGGTAAGCTCCTGTGGAATATTCGGATGCTTGGGTGTTCCCTTGAAAACCAGGTGTTCCAGCAAGTGGGCCATTCCTGTTTCGCCATAGTTTTCGTGCTTCGAGCCAACGAGGTAGGTCACGTTCACGGTGATCGTTTGCTTTGAGTTGTCGGGAAACAACAACACGCGCAGACCGTTTTGGAGGCGGTATTCTGTAATCCCCTCGACGGTTGCCACTTTGACCGGGGGAGTCAGTAATACTTTGTCTTCGGTTTTGACCATTTCAGGCCGCGACTCGGAGGACTTTGCTTTTTTCTTCTGGCTGATTGCCGGAGGGCCGAAAGCAAGGGCGGCGATGAGTAGGAGGACTTTTGTTTTCATTGTTAAAGGATTTGGGTTAATGAGGTTACTAAAGTAACAAATACCAGCGAAAGCTTAAAGCTTAAAGCTTAAAGCAGAAAGCAGAAAGCGAAAAGCAAAAAGCAAAAAGCAGAAAGAATGGGCCTAATGGAAGAAGGGTGCTATGGGGTGTTTAGCTAATGGGGGTGGATTACATGTTTCTTCTGTATTGGCCGCCGACTTCGAAGAGGGCTTGTGTGATCTGGCCGAGGGAACAGACTTTTGTGGCTTCCATCAATTCCGCAAAAATATTTTTGTTGGTGACCGCGGCTTGTTGTACGCGCTGGATCTGTGTCTGCGCTGTCTGCTGGCGGAAGTCGTGAAGGTTTTTAAGCATGTGGATCTGATATTCTTTCTCCTCCGTTGTTGCGCGGATCACTTCGCGGGGAAGGATCGTAGGCGATCCCTTTGAGCTAAGGAAGGTGTTGACGCCTACAATCGGATATTGCCCCGTGTGCTTCAGCGTTTCGTAGTAAAGACTCTCTTCCTGGATTTTACCGCGCTGGTACATGGTTTCCATGGCGCCAAGTACGCCGCCGCGTTCTGTTATCCTGTCGAATTCCGAGAGGACGGCTTCCTCAACGAGGTCTGTGAGTTCTTCAATAATGAATGAGCCCTGGAGCGGGTTCTCGTTCCGGGCGAGACCCAGTTCCTTGTTGATTATAAGCTGGATCGCCATGGCGCGCCGCACGGACTCTTCAGTCGGCGTGGTGATCGCTTCGTCGTAAGCATTTGTATGAAGCGAGTTGCAATTGTCATAGATAGCATATAATGCCTGCAGCGTCGTGCGAATGTCATTGAAGTCGATTTCCTGTGCGTGCAGCGATCTGCCTGAGGTCTGAATGTGATACTTGAGCATCTGGCTGCGCGCATTCGCACCGTACTTGCGCTTCATCGCCTTGGCCCACAACCTTCTGGCTACACGTCCGATGACGGCGTATTCCGGATCGATGCCGTTGCTGAAAAAGAACGAAAGATTCGGAGCGAATGCGTTGATGTCCATGCCGCGGCTGAGGTAGTATTCCACGTAGGTGAATCCGTTCGCCAGCGTGAAGGCCAACTGCGTGATGGGGTTGGCACCCGCCTCGGCGATGTGGTAACCGGAGATGGATACGGAGTAAAAGTTCCGCACGTCCCTGTCGATGAAATACTGCTGAACGTCACCCATGAGCCGCAAGGCAAACTCGGTGGAAAAGATACACGTGTTCTGCGCCTGATCCTCTTTCAGAATGTCCGCCTGCACCGTGCCGCGCACTTGCTTCAATGTCGCCGCCTTGATCTTTTCGTAAACGTCTGCCGGCAACACCTGATCACCGGTGACTCCCAGCAACTTCAGCCCCAGGCCGTCATTGCCTTTGGGAAGTGGTCCCTGGTATGCAGGCCTTTCGGCATCGCGGTACAGGCCTTCGATTTTGCGTTTCACTTCATCGTCTAGACCGTTTTGATCGATGTATATTTCACACTGCTGGTCGATTGCCGCGTTCATGAAATAGCCGAGCAACATAGGCGCAGGACCATTGATTGTCATTGAGACGGATGTCCGCGGATCCGCGAGGTTGAAACCGCAGTAGAGTTTCTTCGCGTCATCCAGGCAGCAGATGCTCACACCCGAGTTGCCGATCTTGCCGTAGATATCCGGGCGATAGTCGGGGTCGTGCCCGTAGAGCGTGACTGAATCGAAGGCGGTGGACAGCCTTTTTGCGGGCATCGAAAAACTCAGGTAATGAAATCTCCTGTTCGTGCGTTCGGGTCCGCCTTCTCCGGCGAACATCCGTGTCGGGTCTTCACCCTCGCGTTTAAAGGGATAGATGCCGGCGGTGTAAGGGAACTCCCCGGGGACATTTTCCTGGAGAGTCCAGTGTAGCACGTCACCCCACGCTTCGATCCGCGGCATGGCAACCTTCGGGATCTGCGTATGTGCGAGCGACTCAGAATGCGTTTCAATCGACACTTCGCGATCGCGCACCTGAAAGCGAAACACCGGCTCGCGGTATCGTTTCACTTTGTTGTCCCAGTCCTCGATAGACTTCAGATTTTTTGCGTCCAGGTTCAGTTTCAGTTTCTCGTATTGCTCTTCCAGTTTACTGATGGCTGCGTCGTTGTCGTTCGAAGACGCATCGCGCAGGGTTTCGATCGACTTGTATAGCGCATACATCTTCTGCGCCAAAGCCCGTTGGTCAAGAGCCCACTGATCATAAGCGCGATTGTTTTCTGCAATTTCGCTCAGATAGCGGGTGCGATGCGGAGGGATCACAAAGATCTTTTCCGACATCTCCGGCGTGGAGGCGAAGTGCGATGCAAGATCGCTTTCTGTTTTTGAAGCGATGACGTCCATGATCTTCCGGTAGAGCTGGTTGGTGCCCGGGTCGTTGAACTGTGAGGCGATGGTGCCGAAGACCGGCATCTCGTCCGGTGATTGCGTCCAGAGCTGATGGTTGCGCTGGTATTGTTTCTTGACGTCGCGCAAGGCATCCATTCCTCCGCGTTTGTCGAATTTGTTCAACGCGATCACATCCGCGAAGTCGAGCATGTCGATCTTTTCCAGCTGCGTTGCCGCGCCATATTCGGGCGTCATCACGTAAAGGGAAACATCGCTGTGGTCGAGGATCTCCGTGTCACTTTGCCCGATGCCGGAAGTTTCCAGGATGATGAAGTCGAACCCGGCCGCTTTCAGAATCTGCACGGCGTCCTTCACATATACCGACAACACCAGATTGCTTTGTCGCGTGGCGAGTGAGCGCATGAACACACGCGGACTGTTAATCGCATTCATGCGGATGCGGTCGCCGAGCAAGGCTCCACCGGTCTTTCGTTTGGAAGGGTCGACGGAGATGATGCCGACGCTTTTATCTTTGAAGTCGATGAGAAATCTTCTTACAAGCTCGTCTATGATCGAGGACTTCCCCGCGCCGCCTGTCCCGGTAATTCCAAGGACGGGAGTTCGGGTAGACCGGGCACGCGCGTGAATCTGATCGAGAATTTCTTTGTGCTTGTCGTGAAAGTTCTCCGCTCCCGAGATGATCTTGGCAATAGCGAGTGGGTTGGATGGCGAAAGTTCAGAGATGTCGTCAATCCCATCTTCGCCGGTCGGGAAGTCGCTTTTTTCCACCAGGTCATTGATCATTCCCTGAAGTCCCATAGCCCTGCCGTCGTCCGGAGTATAGATCCGGGTGATGCCATACTCCATCAGTTCACGGATCTCCTCCGGAAGAATCACGCCACCGCCGCCTCCAAAGATCCGGATGTGTCCGGCATTCCGCTCTTGTAGCAGGTCGTACATGTACTTGAAATACTCGTTGTGACCGCCCTGGTAACTGGTCATCGCGATCGCCTGCGCATCTTCCTGGATAGCGGTGTTCACAACCTCCTCGACGCCCCGGTCGTGGCCGAGGTGAATGACTTCACAACCCGTGGCCTGGATGATCCTTCGCATGATATTGATCGCGGCGTCGTGCCCGTCAAACAAACTCGCTGCCGTGACAATGCGAACCTTGTTTTTTGGCTTATATGGAGCCGGCCCGGGATGGCCGGTAAGCTGTGATGACTTATCCTTTTTTTCTGCGCTTGCGGTTTCAGTACCCATGGATCACTTGATGTTTGCTCTATTATAATTCAATGTCGCTTAGTCAAGCCTTTTTGATCACCTCACCTTAATCCCCTCCTAAAGGAGCGGAGATTAGCGGAGCTTGACTAAACGACATTGAATTATATATTAACAAAATTAACGATTATGAGGCGATAAAGCTAACAGATGGTAGGGTGCCTTTCGGGCGCCATCATTTTTCTATCTTGCATCCCGATGCTGAAAAAGATTTCGCGGTATTTGATTCTCACGGTGGCAGGAGTGCTGGGTTTCGTGCTGTTGTTCGTTTTGATTTCAGTCGCACCGGTAGACCGCACGCCGGTATCCGAACTAAGTTCTACCCGGCGGACTCTGGAGCACTTCCGAGCGCTGGATGTGGCGATCCCCGAACCGCAAAAAGGATTTTCCGTGGGCTTTGGCAAAAGCAATATCACCCCTGCAGAGCCCACGTCGCTCGCGGGATATATCAAGCGAAAGAGCAAGCCGTATCTCGCCGTCCACGATTCGATTTTCGCGCGGGCCATGGTCATTACCAACGGCTCTGCGAAAGTTGCCATCGTTTCCGCAGATCTGTTAATCATACCCCCTACGGTTACGCGCGTTCTTCCTGCGAAACTGGCGGCGATTGGCTTCACGCTCGACAACACATATCTCAGCGCCAGTCATTCACACAATAGCATTGGTCATTGGGGGGAGGGAGCCACGCGTTTCATTTATGGCGCGTACCGGGATTCAATTGTGCAGTCAATCGCGGATGGGATCGTTGAAAGTATCGCGCGCGCGGATGCCGACCTCATCGACGCTTCAGTCAGGAGCGGTCGAATTGCCGTGCCGCAAGCCGTCAAGAACAGATTGATCGACGGCGGCGATGAGGATCCCTATCTTCGCGTTATAGAAGTGCAGCGAGCGGATAGCTCAAGTGCGGTGTTGGTGACCTATGCGGCGCATGCCACTTGCCTTTCATCGGGCGAAAATCAACTGTCGCGTGACTACCCGGGCATGCTGGTCGACTTACTGGAAGAAGAGGGATACGATTTCGCGATGTTTCTGGCCGGTGCCGTCGGAAGTCACAAGGGCGCAGCTCCCGCGGATGACTGGGAGTGCATGGCGTGGATGGCAGATCAGATCACGCAGACGTTTATGGAGCACCGTGCTGACATGAAGCCGGTGGAAGACAGCACCCTCGTGATGATACGGGTTCCGTTGGCCTTGAGCGATCCGCAAGTGAAGATCACCCGTGACTGGAAGGTGAGGGCCTGGCTTTTTCGCTCCGCCCTCGGAGAATATGATGCCTATGCGACCGCACTGCGGATAGGCGACCTCGTCATGCTCGGGACGCCGTGCGATTTTTCGGGCGAATTCATGACTTCCGTCGATTCAGCAGCTCAGGCTGACAGGCTTACTCCCATCGTCACAAGTTTCAACGGTGGATATATTGGCTACGTTACGCCTTCAGAGTACTACGACATTGATCACTATGAAACGCGTGTAATGAACTGGTATGCACCGGGAACCGGAGAGTACATTCGCGAATGCCTTTTCAACCTTTTGACCGCTGTGAGCGACTCCAGGTAATTCTTTTACCCGGGGGAACATTTTTAGAGTGATCCTTTCGCATCGACTCAAACGATTCTCTTACGAACCACACCCATGCAAACGGCCGCCGTTTCCGGAGATAAGTTTCATCCGGATCGTTCCTGAACGCTTCAATCTCAAAAGGGTTGTAGCGATAGGCGATGTAATGACACTGGCCATTCAGGCGTCCAAGTAAATAAAAAAGGCCGTAAAGGATCCAGTGAAAAATGAAGAGCATTTCCACTTGCTGCCAGAAGTGGATCTTTTCATGACGTACGAGTTGTGTCTGATCCTCGGCTTCCCGCCGGATCCAGATAAAAACGAAAAATGATAGTCCGGTGTAGTAATTAAAAATTTTCCCCCGGGTATAAATCTTATAAGGTAACATACTCAAAAAAAGTTGACAATTGTCCAATTCGCCCGTCAACGCTCCTTCACACATCCTTCGCGCGTCGGTGGCCAGTAGTTGACAATTGAAATAATCCACCGGGTCAATTTATGCTGAACGATTTCCCGGAGTCTGATATTTAAATAACGAGCGAGGAGGTCGTTTTAGTTCGAAGCGGGACTGACTTCGAAGAGACAATCCGTTGGAAAAACTTACCTGATTTTTTCATTCGAACTCGACGGATCCGGACGTCGTTTTCATCTCGTTTTTTTCCCGGGTTGATTGATGCGCTTTCTTGTATCGAATGCCCAGTACGATAATGACGCCATTGATTATCAGTGAGAAGCCGTTGGTGACGATGATGGGGAGGTCTTCGCGAAGCACTCCATACCAGATCCACAAACCGAGACCGACGAACAGAATCAGCAGGTAAAAAAGTGAGATATCCTCAGCTTTCTTATTTTTCAAAAGCTTTATCAACTGCGGAAGCAGGGAAATTGCGGTGCATATCCCCGCGGCGAGGCCTACGATCTGAGTAAATTCCGGCATGTTCACTCCCCTCAAAAATCTATGCCTGAAGCGGCGTTCGTTCGCCCTCGTGCTAGCCTCGTCCAAGTTTGCGAACGCTGTTCCTGCGCTCGCGGTCCTTGAGATGATTGATAACATCGAGACCAAGCCCTACCGTCGTGATAGCGCCGGTGAAGGTGAAGAAGAAGCCATACGAGTAATTTTTGACTATGCCATTCAGACCGGCATATAACATAACAATCACACCTAACAGAGCCAGGCTAAGCAACAGGTAATTTTTCATGCGGGAAGGGAACAAATATTTATACAGAATGCGGATACAAAAAACTTGGTTCGAAAGATCAACAAAAAGGCCAGCTTCCGGGTTCCGGGACTGCCAAACCGGAAGCACGTTTCGATGAATGGTCTTATTGTGCTTCAAATTATTCTTAAGTAATTGACATAAGTGGTTGACAAGAGTCTAAACGATTAGTTATGAGAAAGCGCATGGTAGTTGTAATCATTCCGATGTTCATGGTCATTCTTTGCAATGCGCAGGAAGGACCACTTGCGTTCGGGGTAAAAGGCGGCCTTAACCTTTCATCACTGAATATCGATGATCCGGACCAGGCGTATGACATGCGCGCGGGATTCCACGCGGGGCTGTTTCTTCGAGGCAGGTTTGAAAAAATAGCAATTCAGCCTGAGCTGCTCCTGTCGGTTCAGAACGGTGATCTGGACGATTCCTTCCTCGGAACGGCCAAAGACCGCTTTACGTATCTGACAATTCCGCTTATGTTCAAATTCTATCCCATTGGCGGACTCAACATTCAGTTGGGTCCGCAGTTTGCGTTCCTGCTTGACGGCGAACGGAAATACGATAGCTTCCTGGGCAGCGGTTCGATTGATATTTCCGACGAATACAAGAACAGTGACGTCGCGGTTTCCGTCGGCGCAGGTTACGATTTTGACTTTGGACTGGGATTGGACTTCCGCTACAACATCGGAATCAAAGATATCAACGACGCCGTGGATGGGGAAAAGGCGCATAGTCGTATGTTCATGATCTCGGCCGGCTGGAACTTTCTCCGCTGAGGTTACTAGGGGAATATAGAGATATAGGGTAGAGGGGATATAGGGGATATAAGGGAAATAAGGGAAATAAGGGAGATAGGGAGATAAGGTTGTCCCCTATATCCCCTACACCCTATATCCCCTATACCCCCTACACCTTATATCCCCTATACCCCCCTACACCCCATACCTCTCTCACTTTTTCACTATATTCCTGTCTCAAAAAAGTCACCTAACCATACCAGGCTATGAAAAAAATTATTTTGCTGGCTTTCGCCGCATTGCTTGCCGTCTTGCCGTCCTATGGGCAGAACGCACCTCTACGAATCATTATGATCGGGGCTCATCCTGATGACTGCGACCAGGACGGGGGTGGTACCGCTATACTGTTTGCGAAGATGGGCTATGCTGTGAAGTTCGTCGCGGTCACCAACGGCGACGCGGGTCATCAGGAGATGGGTGGTGCTATCCTGGCAAACAGAAGACTTGCTGAGGCGAAGGAAGCCGGAAAACGGTTCGGTGTAGAATATGATGTTCTTCCAAACCACGATGGTGAGCTCATCCCATCATTGGATGTCCGGTTGCAGATCATCCGAAAGATCCGGGAGTGGAATGCCGACATCGTGTTTGCGCCGCGGCCCAATGACTATCACCCCGATCACAGGTATACGGGAGTTCTGGTTCAGGATGCTGCGTATATGGTGGGCGTTCCAAACATAGCATCGGATACGCCACCGTTGAAGAAGAATCCCGTGTTCGTTTATTTCCAGGATTATTTTCAAAGGCCCAATCCCTTCAGACCTGACATAGCAATCGATATCACGTCCGTCTTCGATCAGAAGATCCATGCTATGGATGCACATGAGTCGCAATTCTATGAGTGGCTTCCCTGGATTGGCGGATACCTGAACGAGGTACCGAAGGACAAGGCGGAGAGAAAGAAGTGGTTAGCGAATGACCGGTACGGGAAGATCACACCGGCGGTGCGCGCATCCTTGGAACGGTGGTATGGTGGCGCAGCGGCTGCAAGTGTAAGGAACGCGGAGGCGTTTGAAATATGCGAATACGGGACGCAGCCTTCAGACGAGGAAGTACGGAGACTCTTTCCCATGCTGCGTAAAAAGTAGAAGCTCCTAAAAAAAATAGAAGGCTGCTTCAGCGGTCAGGAAATAAAGGAAATAACATTTCAAAACGAGAGACAGTTGCGCGTGCTTGCGGGTGTCGAAAGCCCAGGTTTTCAATCCGGGAATTCAACTCTGGCAAGTGATGCCTGTCGTAAGACAGACAAGGTCGCAAAAGTCTAAGGTGATAATTCGTTTTCTCCCTTAAGTAATGACTTTTTGAAGCAGCCTGTTGTTATTCTTGCTACCGGTATTACCCGGTTGAAAGCCTAACGCCTTATTGGTTACTATTCACGTGCCAGTCATTCCTGATGGCAAATGTTATTGAATTTGATGGTTTTCTGTGGAGCGCATGTCGCAGTTGCGTAAAAATGTATCCAATCCATCGATTGATATTTTCATTTAGCCACACCGTTGTGCAGTGCCGCCGGTTTGTTAGTTGCTGTATTCAAAAAGGACATCGTGGATCTTTCCGATCAACTCATTTCCCGTCACCGGCTTTTCGATATATTCATCCGCGTGGGCGGAGGCGGCCAGTATTTTGAGATAGGAGTCACTCGACAGAAAAATTACGGGTATGTTCCGGCTGCTATCGTGAGACTTAAGCCACTTGCAGATTTCAAGGCCGTTGATGTCCGGTAATTCGATGTCGATGAGAAAGAGATCCGGCCAGTTGTCCATCATGGAAACGATGGGATAGCCGCTGTCAAATACCTGCACGTCAAAGCCGTTTCGTTTCAGTGTACTTTTCAATGTATCCTGAAGCGACTTATCTTCTTCGACGATATAAACGCGGCGATTTTCCATTTTTTCAGTACGTAATGCTATATCCATGCCGCATAGCCCTTCGTTGGTTGTCCGGGTCGTTGTGAGTGGTTCTGCCTCGGTCAATGACAAGCGGCATTGCCTTCTAATCCGATTCTGATTACCTTGAGCCACAACCTGATCTATGCCAACCTCAAAGTACTTTCCTTTATTTGCGCTTTTGCTTCTGGCTTCCTGCCGTTCGGCCGAAGTGAAACAGGAGCGCCTGGCGCTCGCTGAAACCATCGAGCATTCAGCCCGTACCGGCCTGCTGGACAAATGGTATCCCGCGTCCATCGACAGTGTGCACGGCGGATTTCTCAGCACGTTCACCTTTGACTTCAAACCGACCGGTGATCAAAACAAGATGATCGTTACACAGGCGCGTCACGTGTGGACCACAGCGCGGGCCGCTATGGCTTATCCGGAAGAAGATTACTTTATCAAAGCCTCTGCGCAGGGCGTCGCCTTTCTCAGAGACAAGATGTGGGATGATGAATACGGTGGTTTTCACCAGCTCGTAAACCGTGAGGGGAATGTGATGGCCGACGGTGAGGAGCAGAAGACCGCTTACGGAAATGCTTTCGGAATTTACGGCCTGTCGGCTTACGTCATGGCTACCGGAGATACTGCTGCGTTGTCGCTGGCGAAGAAAGCGTTTCATTGGCTCGAAGAGCACAGCCATGATCCGGAACTGAAAGGTTACTTCCAGCATCTCAAGCGAGATGGTACCGTGATCAGGAGAGATGAAAGTGTGCCATCAACCTCCGATCTCGGTTACAAAGATCAAAACAGTTCGATCCATTTGCTTGAGGCTCTCACTGAGCTGTACCAGGTCTGGCCTGATCCGTTGGTAAAAGAGCGGCTCCTGGAAATGCTCGTACTCATCCGCGATACCATCACGACTGAGAAAGGATATCTGACACTTTTCCTCCAACCCGACTGGACGCCGGTGACATTCCGCGATTCATCCGAAGAAGTAATCATGAAGCACCACAATCTCGACCACGTCTCTTTCGGCCATGATGTGGAGACCGCGTACCTGCTCATGGAAGCGTCGCACGTCGCTGGAATTGAAAATGATACCACGACGTGGCGCATCGCCAGAAAAATGGTGAACCACGCGCTGGAAAATGGCTGGGACTCTGTAGCAGGCGGTTTTTATGATGAAGGATATTATTTCCGCGATAAACCCGGGATAACCATCACCCGCGATACGAAGAACTGGTGGGCTCAGGCGGAGGGACTTAACACGTTGCTCGTCATGGCCAACCTGTATCCGGATGACGATCATCAATATTTCGATAAATTCAGGATGATGTGGAATTACATCGATCAGAATCTCATTGATCACGAACACGGCGAATGGTACTCTGGAGGATTGGACAAACAACCCGAATTAAAGACAGCGCTGAAAGGTCACGTCTGGAAGGCCTGCTACCACCAGTACCGATCGATGGAGAATTGTGTCAAAAATCTAAAATCCAAAATATGAAATTGGAATTCGCACCGGACTTGTATTTAAACCTGCATTAAACCTGCATTAGACTTGTATTTTCAACCTGCATTTAGACCTGCATTAAACCTGCATTTAAACCTGCCTTTAGACCTGCATTTTAACCCTGAATTTTACTACTTTTACCGGCTATTATGAAAAGGCGAACAGTATTCAAACATCTTGCGGCTGCGACGGCCGCGGCGTGGATTCTCCCTTCGTGCATCTCGGATCCCAAGAAAGTTTCAATTTCTCTGAACCGTCTGCGCATTGCGCCGGAAGAAGAGGAGTTGGTCGGAAATATCGCCGACGCGATAATCCCGCCGACGGAGACGCCGGGCGCGCGAGCGGTGGGAGCCCATCTTTTTACACTCGTGATGGTCGATGATTGCATGGCCAAGGATAGGCAGGAGAAGTATCTGGCAGGCATGCGGTCGTTCGATAGCGAAGTTCGGTCTGCGACCGGTCAATCATTTTCAGATGCCTCCGCGGAAGACAAGTCGCAGATCCTGGCGGCGTTCGAACAGAAACTTGACGATGCTTCCGAAGAAGTAAAGACATTCTACCGCACCACACGGCGCTATGTCATTCAGGGATACACATCTTCGCAATATTTTCTCACCGAAGTAAAACCTTATCAACTGGTGCCGGGTCCGCATTATGACGGATGTGCGCCTGTAAAATCTGACCAGGAAACAGCAGCATAATGGCAAACATCAACATCGACGATATCAAGACACGAACCTTCGATGCCATCGTCATCGGCTCCGGCATCAGCGGAGGATGGTCGGCAAAGGAATTAACTGAACGCGGTCTTAAGACACTCGTGCTGGAGCGCGGACGCGACGTCAAGCACAATGTTGATTATCCCACCACGCACATGATGCCGTGGGAGTTCAAACACCGCGGTAACATCCCGGAAGATATCACCAGCGCCAACCCTGTGGTTAGCCGCTGTTATGCTTTTCGCGAAGACGCGCAGCATTTCTTCGTGAAGGATCAGGAGCATCCATACACGCAGGAGAAACCGTTTGACTGGATCCGGGGATACCAGGTAGGCGGGCGATCGCTGTTGTGGGCACGCCAGACTCAGCGTTGGAGCGATTTTGACTTTGAAGGACCGGCGCGCGACGGCTTTGCGGTCGACTGGCCTATCCGTTATAAAGATCTGGCGCCGTGGTACAGCCATGTGGAGAAGTTCGCGGGCATTTCCGGAAACAAAGACGGGCTGCCCAATCTACCCGACGGCGAATTTCTGCCCGCTTATCCTTTGAATTGTGTTGAAAGTTTTTTCAAGGAAAAAGTAGAGGCGAACTATAAGAATCGCAACGTGATTGTGGCGCGATGTGCGCACATCTCGGAGCCGCAACCCATTCATCTCGAGCAGGGGCGCGCACAGTGCCAGAGCCGCACCCTTTGTCAGCGCGGTTGTCCCTTTGGAGGTTACTTCAGCAGTAACTCGTCCACTTTACCCTGGGCGGCAAAGACGGGCAATCTCACCTTGCGTCCTCAGTCGATCGTGCATTCGATCATCTACGATGACGCAAAGGGAAAAGTCACAGGCGTTCGCGTGATCGATGCGGTGACGAAAGAATCCGTTGAGTATTTTGCTTCGATCATATTTGTGAACGCAGGGTCGCTCAATACGAATCTGATCCTGCTGAACTCAACGTCGGCGAGGTTTCCCAACGGCCTGGGTAATGATACCGGTTTGCTCGGCAAGTATGTCGCATTCCATAATTACCGTGCGCGGGTCTCCGGATCGTTTGACGGGTTCGCCGACTCGACAACGAAGGGCCGCCGCCCGACGAGTGGATACATCCCCCGCTTTCGCAATCTCTATAAGCAGGAAACTGATTTTCTCCGCGGATACGCAGCAGGTTTTAGCGCGGGACGTTCTGAAGAGCAAGCGCGCGATGGTCTGGGCCTTTCTTTTAAAGAAGCGCTTGCCGCCAGCAAGCTCGGTCCGTGGCGTGTCGGATCTCACATGATGGGAGAGACGATTCCCAAGGAAAGAAACCACGTCGGCCTCGACGCGGAGAAGACGGATGAATGGGGGATGCCTCTCCTGAAGATCTCCGTCGACTATGATGATAACGATGAGAAAATGGTAGCCGACTACCTGGCGCAGCTGAGCGAAATGTTCGAGAAGGCGGGATTCACGGACATCCGGACCAGCGACAGCAAGCAGGCTCCCGGTCTCGATATTCATGAGATGGGGGGCGTGCGGATGGGACACGACCCTAAAACCTCATTGTTGAACAAATGGAATCAGATGCACGCGTGCAAGAATGTTTTTGTGACGGATGGTGCGTGCATGACTTCAACATCTACGCAGAATCCCTCGCTTACGTACATGGCGCTTTCCGCACGGGCAGCAGACTACGCCGTGAAGAACGTGAAGACCTAGCCTATGAAAAATCTGCTGCGCTCTTTCTTGTTCGTGTTGCTTGCGTTTCCCGGGAACGCCATCGGTCAACTGCCGGGGCACATGCAGATCAAGAAGACCGCAGATTTTGGAATCTCAGGGAACGGCGCAGCAAAGGAATGGAAGGAGGCCGACTGGATCTCACTTGAGAAAAGAAAGGGCGTGGCCGACTACACAACACGGGCAAAGCTTCTCTATTCAGAAACCGGCATCTATGTTTTATATTCCTGCCAGGATAAGAAGATCACTGCAACACTGAAGGAAGATTTTGCCAATCTCTGGACGGAGGATGTCGTTGAGATCTTTTTCTGGCCCGACGAAAGTGTCCCGCTCTACTTTGAATATGAACTGTCTCCTTTGAATTACGAGCTGGCGATCCTCGTTCCGAACATGGATGGAAATTTTCTCGGATGGAGACCGTGGCAGTACGCCGGCGATCGAAAGACAAGGCACGCTACGAAGATTATCGGAAAGGGCAGCGCAACCAGTGAGTGGTTCGCAGAATTTTTTATCCCTTATTCGCTGCTGAAACCGCTGCGCAATGTCCCACCTGCGAAGGGCGATCAATGGCGAATGAACCTGTACCGGATCGACTATGACCATGAATACACGTCGTGGTCATGGCAGCCTGTGCAAACGAATTTTCACGACTACGAAAGGTTTGGCATCGTGCAGTTCGACTAACTTTCGACTACCGGCGAAGCTCTTCAATAGCGCGCCTCGATGCCGAATACCCCCGCAAAGTAATCTTCCAGCGACCGCGTTTTTGTTTTGGGAAATCCTGGTTCCTCCGTGGTCACAATAAAATCGTTGTTTGATTGATCTTTCGTGATGATGTAGGTTTTGTCATCACTGTATGCGCGCACCGACCGGGCGCCCTCCTCGAAATGTTCGACGGTCTCAGTTATCAGATTTATCCAACTGCTCATGCGGCAAAATTATTAAATTCAAATTCAATGTCGTTTACTTTGGCCTATTTTTTCACCTTACCAGTGCCCTCTTCTAAGGAAAGGACATTAGCGGAACTCAAGCAAACGACGCCGAATTTTGGATTTAGCCCGTTTTCACATTCCATCTTTCATTTCGATAGTCAAGTCAGTGGATGGCTCCAGGCGAGAGACAATGGCCTCATAGAGTGTAGTGTTATAGTCCTTGTGAATAAAAAGAACTTCCTTACCGTGATACAGCTGTAGGGAACCGGCTTCGATGTCTGCCGGTGTTAACGAATCAAACCATTGGTTGGGATTGAAGGTGACCTTGGCCGCATTGTTTGGTCCGAGCAAAACCTGAGTGCCATCGTTCTGTCGCGCATGAAGCGACAATTTCTCGACATCAGTTGCTGCGAAGATCAATTGAATGGTTGAGTTGTCGCCCTCGTACATTGCGAACACCACCAGAGCCGGCCTGGCATTCCGGAAGAAGCCGTCCAGATCCACGATTTCGCTGTCAATGGCTTCCCTTCCATTTGGACCCGGCTTTTTGTCATTTTTCTTATCACCTTTCTTATCGTCGTTCTTTCCTTTACCCTTGTCCTTGTCCTTTGTCTGATCCTTATCTTTATCGTTCTTCTTATCGTCTTTGTCCTTTTTAGGGTCGTTATCCTTTCCTTTCTTATCGTCTTTTTTGTCTTTGGGGTTGTCGTCGTGCTTTTTATCGTCCTCGTCTTTCTTATCGTCCTGATCTTTGTTATTGTCCTGATCTTTCTTGTCGTCCGGATCCTTTTTGTCGTCCTGATCTTTATTGTCGTCCTGATCTTTTTTATCGGGGTTATCATCGACTTGATCGCCGCTTTCGGGATCATCGTTGCCCGTGTTTCCGTCTCCGTTGTTGGCAGGATCATCAGCGGGTTTATCGTCCGCATTATCCGGGCTGTCATCCTGGTCGCCCTGGTCTTCACCCTTATTGTCATCGGATTCGGTTGGGTCAGGAATATTTTCTTCCTGTGTGGGTGTGATTACTTCCCCGGCGGGAGAGGCTGTGAACGCGAGCGGGTAGTCATCCCCATTTAGAAAAAGGTGGAAGTCGAGTTGCTCGTATGTATAGGCAGGCAGCGTGAACTCCAGGCGGTTTGAATCAGCGTGTGCAAGCTGATACGGTGGTTCATCCGCGTTGATATCATACAGTATATTGGTGACGCGGTCGGCGGAATTTCCAATCACTCGGATATGATCGAGTTTAAGATAGGCTTGCTGGATGGAAATCTTTCCATCCATTGCCGACGACGTCGTCAGACCCAGGTTTGTTTCAACGCGCGCTTCAGCATCGGGCAATGGCTGCTCCTCGCTGCAACGGAAAAGCATGAATGACATGCTGAAGACGAGAGCCTTTGCGCATACCAGCAGCATTTTTTTCATTTTTATTTGTAAGGACTTGGTGATTCGGCTAAATGCGGTTAAAAAACTACGCCAGCTTAGGTGAGCGCGCTCTTGGCAGTTGCCGGAAAAATTTGTAATTATCATTAAATAAACCCTCATGTCGCTATTTCCCCGAATTTTCAACATCCTGTCCAAACTGTTGAAAGCTCTCTGGCTTTTCATCGCCGGGTTTATCGCTGTCGGGATGATCTACTACCTGCTGACGGGCGTGGAGCAGGGGATCGATGTTGTCATCCAGAGCGGCGAGCTTCTGGACTCCGGCATACTGAGCATCCTTGCCGTATTCCTTTGGTCATTCCTGGTGTGGTACAGCAGTCGCACACTGAGTTACATCAAGCAGCACAAGGATGACGAGATCTTTTCCAAAAAGGCATCGGACGATGTCACATCCGAGATGCTATATCACAAGTATTGTATACCGTCGGTTTTCTATCAGCACATTCCGCGGATGTTGGCGTACAATTGTTTTGTCAGTATCCAGGTGGCCATATTTCATCTGCCCACATTCCTGGGTTGGTCTGCGTTGGCGATGATCCTCGTTATCGCGGCACACAACGTGTTTTACTTTATGCTGCACGAGTGGCTTTCGGGCTCGCGACACCGGCGATTCTACAGCTTCGTCAATCCGTTGATCATTGCGGCGTATGTGGCATTCCTGGTTTACCGGCTACTTATTGCGGGAGACAATACCGATGTGATTCACGACCCGATGCGGCACCGGTTTTGGCTGAGTATTATTGCGCTGTCAATGTTTTTGCTTCAGGTCGTCATCGTGTTCCTGTTCATCATTCGTCGGAAGAGTATCGATGCTCGGCGGAATGATCCTTCACTCAGGCACTCGCGTGTGCTGGCGCTTCTGGGTTTCAATCCCGCCTACAATGCCGCCGAGGCGCCGTATTTCAACTTGCTCAATGGCGTGGCGGCGGTGGCACTTGTCTTTTATTTGTTGGCGATCTTTGTAATGCCTTTTTCGGAACTCATGGGTCCGATGGCGCTTGCGTTGCTCGCGTTGGGAATTCTGGCGGGGCTTGCCAACCTGGTCACACTCGTGAGCATCCGGAGTTCGTTCAACGTATCGATCATCCTTGTTGCCCTGGCCATGTTGTTCGGCCATTGGCGCGATCCATACCCCGTCCGGCTGTTGCCTGCGCAACACGCGGAGAGTTTCGGCAGCCGGCCGTCGACACCTGGTTATTTCAGCAAATGGTTTGAGCGAAGGATGCCGCTGATCGCCGCGGCGGATTCATCCCAAAAATTTCCCGTGTACATTGTACTGGCCAATGGGGGCGCCTCGCGCGCGGGCAAGTGGACGAGCAGTGTACTGAGTCATCTCCAGGATACGAGCTTTCAGGTGAATCCGTCAGACAGCTTCAAAGATCACGTGCTATGCATTGCCGGGGCATCGGGAGGATCGGTAGGCAACTGCGCGTTTTACAGTTTGCTGAAAGCGGAACACGCCGGTGACATACACGGAGATGAATTCCGCGTGCATGCGGATACATTTTTTGAATCCGACTTTCTTACGTATACACTCGCGCGCTTGCTCGGCCCGGATATGTTCCGGCATCTGGTACCCTTCAACATTGCATTGGACAACCGCGCCGATGCGCTAGAGAAAGTGATCGAGTCCGGTTCGCGGGATACATTGCTGGGCAGTTATTTCGGAAAGCCTGTTACCGAAGTGTTTGACACCACGGGCGCGTTGCCGATCCTGCTCATCAATACCACGCAGGTTGATAATGGGATGCCTGGAGTCATCAGCACCGTGAAGCTCCCGAGGCATTCACAGCGCCAGGATGTACTGAGTCTTGTTGACAGCATCAGCGCGCACGGCGGCTCCGGCGATCTACGCCTCAGCACGGCAGCGGTTCTCAGCTCGAGGTTTCCGTACGTTTCTCCCGCGGGAAAAGTCTTCGATCGCTATTACGTCGACGGTGGTTATTTCGACAACTCGGGCGCCGGCACCGTGCTTGAGTTCATCCAGGCGCTGAACGAGTTTTTGTCCGACAGCACGCAGTCGGAGATCATCCGTTACCGCGACCGGCTCACCTTTCACATCGTCCACATCACGAACTCCGAAGTGCTTCAACTTCCTTCACGCGATATCCATCCTCTGACGAACGATTTACTCGCACCCATCTTAACGCTGGCGGGTATGCAAGGCTCGAGCACCAGCATCGGCAACGGCATGCTCGTGAACGCTTTCACCCAGTTTAACACAGACACCACGAATGCGATGATTGTTTACAGTCTCTACGATGAAAGTTGGGATCTTGCGAAAAACACAGGTGAGTACGAGGAGGGATATCCTATGAGCTGGGCGCTTTCGGATTATCAGCTTGACAGGATGGATCGGGCGTTGAAGCGCGCGAATGAACGGAATCTTGGGAAGCTGGTTGGACGTTAGTCATTAGGTGAGTCGTTATTCGTGAGACGTGAGACGTGAGACGTGAGCCTGCCTGCCTGTCGGACCGCGCGCGGGCAGGCAGGTGGTGAGTGGTGAGTTGTGAGTGGTGAGTTGTGAGTGATTCTATGTAAGCTCTGCATTTTAGTCCTGGAAGGGGTGAGACGCTGTGTTTAGGTTTGCTAATCGCAAACCCGCTTGCCCGACGAAGCTAGCGCGAGGACAAGCGTTGGCGAGCGTAGTTGGTGCCTGCCCGACGAAGCCTGCGAGGGAGAAGAGGGGTGGAGGGTGAATCGTGAGTGGTGAGTTGTGAGTAGTGAGTAGTGAGTAGTGAGTTGTGAGTGGTGAGTTGTGAGTGATTCTATGTAAGCTCTGCACTTTAGTCCTGGAAGGGGTGAGACGCTGTGTTTAGGTGAGCTGATCGCAAACCCGCTTGCCCGACGAAGCTAGCGCGGGGATATGCACTGATGAGCGTAGTTGGTGCCTGCCCGACGAAGCTAGCGCGGGGATATGCGCTGATGAGCGTAGTTGGTGCCTGCCCGACGAAGCTAGCGCGAGGACAAGCGTTGGCGAGCGCAGTTGGTGCCTGCCCGACGAAGCCTGCGAGGGAGAAGGGGGTGAGGGGTGAATCGTGAGTGGTGAGTGGTGAGTTGTGAGTAGTGAGTTGTGAGTGATTCCATGTAAGCTCTGCACTTTAGTCCTGGAAGGGGTGAGACGCTGTGTTTAGGTGAGCTGATCGCAAACCCGCTTGCCCGACGAAGCTAGCGCGGGGATATGCACTGATGAGCGTAGTTGGTGCCTGCCCGACGAAGCCTGCGAGGGAGAAGAGGGGTGGAGGGTGAGTGGTGAGTGGTGAGTGGTGAGTTGTGAGTAGTGAGTGGTGAGTTGTGAGTTGTGAGTAGTGAGTGGTGAGTTGTGAGTGATTCCATGTAAGCTCTGCATTTTTAGTCCTGGAAGGGGTGAGATGCTGTGTTCAGGTTTGCTATCGCAAACCCGCTTGCCCGGGGAAGCTTGCGCCGGGATATGCGCTGATGAGCGTAGTTGGTGCGTGTCCGACGAAGCTAGCGCGGGGACAAGCGTTGGCGAGCGCAGTCTGGCCTGCCCAACGAAGCTGGCGCGAGGATAAGGGTTGGTGAGTGCAGTCGGGCCTTGCCCTACGTACCTTTTCGAGTTGTGAGCGTTGGATTCAGAACTTGAACTTCACAATAAACTGGAGGGTCATTCTGACGAGTCTCAATAAAGCCCTGAAAGGGCGGGAGATAACAGCCCAGGGTGACGAGCCCGAACCATATTGAGCTTGGCTGTCTCACAAAGCCGGCGTGGAAAAACAGGAATCCGAAGCGCACGGGCGAGGAGCCCTGGGTCAAAGGCGATGAAAAACCGAAAGCCCTGAAAGGGCGTAATACGAGCCGCGGGACGTGCGGGTGGATTACGTGCCGTAACAATCCCATCAACGAAGTCCGTGGATTAAATGCAACCATCCAATTTCTTTATATTTTAGCAAATTAAGTACCGCAAGCTTCCAGATGGCAAATCCCGAGGTGTCCTTCATTATTCCCGTCTACAATGAGGTGGAAGTATTTTCTCTGCTTGTGGAAAGGATGGATGCGCTGGCGTCGCGAATGACCGAAAGCTGCGAAGTGATTCTCGTGGACGACGGCAGCACCGATGGTACGTCACTCCTCATGGAAACCCTGGCGCTAAAGGATCCAAAATATCAATGTATTTTTCTCTCCCGGAACTTCGGCCAACAAAAGGCCCTGGGAGTAGGTTTGGATTTTGCGCGAGGCGAGTACATCATGCTGCTGGATGCTGACCTCCAGGATCCACCGGAACTGTTCTTTCAGTTTCTGTCGAAAATAAAGGAGGGTTACGATGTTGTTTACGGCGTCAGAAAGGGACGCAAGGAGGGATTATTAAAAAGAGGATCTTATAATTTTTTTTATAGGTTTCTTAACCATATATCCAACTACCCCATCCCAAAACACGCGGGTGATTTTGGAATGATAACACGTCGCGTTGCGAAAGCCATAAACCTGAACCGCGAAGAGAGCCGGTTCCTTCGCGGAATTCGAAGTTGGGTAGGATTCAATCAAACCGGGCTGGAATACGAAAGACGTGGACGCGCGGCCGGAAGCGCCAAGTATTCGCTTGACAAACTTATCAAGCTCGCACTGGATGGCATCTTTAATTTTACGACGATACCCATCAAAGTGCTGATCCTGCTGGGCATACTGTGCATCAGCGCTTCAGGAATCTATTTTATCGTGACGGTTGTCAGGAAGTATGTCTACCATGACGTTCCAACGGGTTTTACCGCACTGTTGTTTGTCATCATCCTGTTTGGAGGCTTCCAATTTCTTTCCTTGGGGATTATAGGTGAATACATCCAGAGAATTTTTTTCCAGGTCAAACAGCGACCCTTGTATGTAATCAAAAAGAAAATAGTGAACGGGGTAACAATTCATGAGTAGGGGGATTATCACCATATCAAGTCCCGAAAAAGTGGATATGGCAGATGACTGGTATTTGTATGCCACGCTGAAGCATTTTTGGATCCGGGGCAGGTTTCGGGCAACCATGCGGAACCGCGCTCTTCGCGACCTGAAGGCGGCGCGCATTCTGGAAATAGGATGTGGAAATGGTCTGGTCATTCAGCAGTTTGAGAAACAACCGAACATAGTTGTCGATGGATCGGATCTAAACATGTTTGCGCTTGAGAAGGTTGGAGCGATTAAAGGAAGTCTGTATTGTCTGAATATCTTCGATAAGCCAGCCGAACTACTGAATAGATATGACGCCGTTCTGTTAATGGATGTCATCGAGCATATCGACGACGACGCGGAATTCTTGCGGGCGGGAACGAACTACCTGAAGCCCGGCGGACTGGTGGTCATAAATGTTCCGGCATTGAACACACTTTTCAGCAAGTATGACGTCGCAGTTGGGCATAAGAGAAGGTATGATAAAAAAATGATCCGAAAACTATTTGCTCTATGCGACATTGAGGAGGTAAGTGTTCGGTATTGGGGATTTACGCTTCTTCCGGTTGCCATTCTTCGGAACGTTATATTGAAATTCACAAATGAGGACCGGGTTATTTCGACCGGCTTCCGCCCCCCGAATAGCGTATTAAACTGGCTCATGGATAAAGTTTTCGCGCTCGAGAGCGCCGTGCTGCCATCTCCGGTTCTCGGAACATCCATCATTGCCATCGGACGGTATGCGCCTGGCAGGCGGGACACAAAAACAGCCAAATGAAGAAACTTGTTGACCGATTTTATTTGGGTGTAGAAAATTTTGGCAAACGGAAGAACATTATCCGTTTGCTTCCTGTCTTTCTGGTGGCGATATCGTTGTTCGGAGCGTTTCCTTCTTATGATATTGCGCACTCTTCCGAGTTCGCTGAGAACTGGGAGAGCGTCCTCGTTCAAACCGAGAACCCTTTCGTTCCCCAGGATTATGCTCCGGTCTCGCACGCGGCGAATATTTCCTTTCGGCTTGCGCCAGCTCTGTTTGGGAAGGCTTTGGGGATAACTTCCATAACCGGATATCTCGTACTGCAATTTATCGGACTAGTGTTTCTTTTTTTTCTTACAACCGCGTTGTTTCAGCGGGTAGTCGGCGACGGTCCCGAATTCGTGCTATTAAGCAGTTCCATGGCGTTCGTTTTCACGGGAAATGTACTTTGCTCGGATTACCGTGGTTTTTTTGATGTGTTCGCCTATACATTCATGATTGTGGCAATGCTTTCGAGGTTGCCGTTGGTAATTTTTGCAAGTGCGTTACTCGCGTTTTTTACAGATGAGCGGGCCCTTATAGCTTCATCGTTGATTTATCTTTTCTTCGTAATTGAGAGGGATTACTCTGCGCAACGAGCCATTAGCATAAAGGATTTTTTGAATCTCAATTCCAGAATGTGGGCTTTGGCCATTTCATGGATTGCATACTTTTCGATAAGGTTTGCGCTGGGTTATTTTGTTGGCTTGCGGACAAATGTCGAAGGCATGATGGATTTCTTTTTGAACCACTCGCTCGGAAATATCAATTCGGCGCCGTTCGGCATCTGGAGCGGACTTGAAGGTTTCTGGGTAATTGTCGGCGTGTCGCATTTGTGCCTGGTTCTTCAAAGGCGATGGTCGCTGTTGTTTATTTACTCGGCGGTAGTTCTGGTGGTTGTGCTTGCGGCACTATGGACTTTTGACATCACGCGAAGTATGGCTTACCTGACGCCGGCGATCTTTATCTCCTGTTATGTGCTATACCGGTCTGAAACACCGCGCGTGATCCGATATGTTGTGCTTGTCAGTTTTATATTGTGTCTGTTTCCAACCTACTATGCGGGAGGGGCGAATACCATTATGTGGTTATATCCTTTGCCGTTGCAGATTCTTCGGATGTTGTTGATGTAGTGCATGAAGGCTTATTATAGTTTTTCTTGTTGCGCTTTCAAGGATTGCTCCGGTGACAGGCCAGAAGATTCCAGAAAAAAGCGATCCCGTTTCGAGGGAATGCTGTTGCGCGATGGAGACAATGGCACAGGACCGAAGGCCTATCTCAATTGCCTGTATGTTGACCGCAACCTCGTCTTGGCATCAAGAGGGTGTTCAGTTTTATCGGGAAAACTCGGCGGCATGGAAGCCTGATTATGAGCGCCAATTAAAGCAAGGTAAGGTTAAGAACGAAGCGGAATATATTCAGAAGAAGGTCAATGGGTTTATGAATTAAGAGTTATGTGCAGAATTATTTTAATCGTCTTCGCGATAACACTTACGAACTGTGATTCACAAAATAGCAGTTATTGGTTTAGAGAGGTTGATAAAGGAAATGTGACGCTCGTTCCTATTAGAATTAACAAGGGACATGTGGAAGGTGATTCATTTTACTTTGTCTACGTAAAGAAAAATCACGATACTACTCGCTTTGTGTTGTCGTCTAGCGAAGATGGGTTGAATTATTTTATTGAAGACAGCGACACAACGAGACTTGCACTAAAGGATAAGCGAACCTATCATATTGGGAACAAAGAGCATGGGGTGTATAAGCTGTATGGAAATGAAAAGGAAGCAGATGGGTTACTTGTGTATTTTTGGTCTCCGGAGTTTGGAATTCTGCTCTCAAGCATCCCCAATTGGAAAGAAAGTAGATTATTGATTTGCAATGAAACGAAGGATGAGTGCGAGACCATACAAGCCTTGCAGCAGTTGATTACGACCGATTTTTTTTCTCTTGAGGTACCAAGAAGAGAAATCGATTTTGTTGAACCTAAGGTGGAAAACTAGTTTTGTGGGAAACTTATTGAATTAATATTGTCTCTGAAAGAGGTAGCCAATCTCACTTCGCGTAAGCCTTTTTCGTTTTAAAATCCCTCAGCGCCATATCGATCATGTTAAGCAGGAAGTTCTTATTATCCTCTGGCAGTGACGAAATATCTTCCATTCTGCGCATGGTGTCGGCGTCGAGCACCATTTTAGTTTTACCGATCAGGTAGTCAACGGAAAATTCCAGGGCATCGACAATTTTTGCAACCGCCTCGATGGAAGGCGTGATATTACCATGTTCATACCGGCTGGTCACATGGCCAGATGTGCCGATCTTTTTTCCGCGCCTTGGCTTTCGACAAGCCTTTTTTTTTTGCGCAGTAACCTTTACAACAAAAGAGGAGACCGACGAAGCTACGGCCACGCTGGAAACGGCGCAGGCCAGTGAAGAAGAGAGCGAGTTCCTGAACTATGACGAAGTGCGCAAGATAGACAGCCGGTTGTTCGACCATACGGATAACGGAACGACCCATAATTCGGTCCGACTGATGGGAGGTAACAGCACGGAGGTCTATGGATTAGCCAGATCGATCAGTGTCATGCCAGGTGACAGGATAAACGCTGAAGTGCACGTCAAATACCTGGATCCTGAACCTGCGAACTGGAGTACATGGTTGCTAGACGCCCTTGCATCCCTTACGGGGGTGCCTGATCCGGAAGGCACGTTTGTCGATGGCGGCGCTGTTGGTAATATAGACGGAGTCTTTCCATTCGAGGGAATGCTGGTGCGTGATGGAGACAATGGGACGGGGCCCAAGGCCTATCTCAATTACCTTTATTTTGATCGCAACTATGAATTCATTACCGGTGGCTTCCGGCGGGTAAGTACAGCGGCGCGAGAAGATGGGGCGGGAGAAGATGAGGTCGAAGGCATTGACCACGAGCGCCTGTTTTTTGAAAACATCTCCATAACGGAGCCAGGATATGTATATATTTACCTGAGCAACGAGAATGAAAGTCCCGTTGAGGTGTTCTTTGATGACTTTAGTGTGGAGCATATCAAGTCGCCAGTGGTGCAGGTGGATGATTACTATCCGTTTGGTTTAACGTTCAACTCATATCAAAGGGACAATTCTGTGGATCAGCGGTGGAAATTTCAGGGGCAAGAGCACCTTGATGATCTCGGGTTGAATTGGGATTCATTCAAGTGGAGAAATCATCAGCCCGATATTGGAAGATTCTTTAATGTCGATCCCCTTGCTAATGAGTACGTTTATAATAGTCCCTACGCCTTTAGTGAGAACCACGTCACATCACATATTGAATTGGAAGGGTTGGAAAAATTAAGTATAAAAAACATCGACAACTCACCCGGTATCATCCAAGGACCTTGGGCAAACGTTGCTACGGCACTGGCATATGGTACCACAAACACAACCCCTGAAGGTTTCATAAGGAGTTCAACAATGCGACAGAGCCGAGTTACAAAACTGGAGAAAGGAAATTTCAAAGGCCACCCTGAGGGCATTGTCCTACATCGTACCGTAAATAGTTCAACCGACGAGACAATTGATGTTTTCAATAGCAGAGGTTTTGGGACTCACTTTGTAGTTGGGCCCGATGGGGAAGTAACCCAAACAGCCAGTTTGGATAGATGGACACAACACGTTGGTAAACCTAAGGCGGGAAATCCAGGAAAAAGGAGTTCGAACACCGTTGGAATTGAAGTCGTTGGAAATTATGATTATGCGACAGAAAAGTGGGATCCCCTTACTGAGGAACAGGTAATGTCTGTATCCAACTTAGTAAATACTTTATATAAAATGTATGGACTTTCCTACTCCGATGTCTATGGTCACGAAGATCTCTCGGCTAAAAACGCCCGGCGAGGGTGCGGTCGTAAAGGAGGCAATTGAGTCATGTATAGATAATTGCAGTAACGAAGATGAAAACGATTAAGCGCCTTGCAGTTTTAATTTTGCCACTAATGATTAATTGCACTAGTGGACATAACGAACAAGAACAAGTTGATTCAGGTATGACAAGGAATGACAATCACGCCCCCGCGGTTAATAACGTGGATACCGTCGACGTTGATGAGATTGAGATAACCCGATCGAACCTTCAGATAGTGAAAATTGATGATACCCCCACGCTCAAAGACTCTACGTCAGAGTATAAAGAGGCATGCGTAAACTGGCGACTGGATGAGGAGGAAATCACGAAAATATTCACGATGTCTAGAGTAATATCGGGCTCCGAGATGCACGATTTATACTATGACCTACCTTGCCGAATTCACGGCGAAGTAAGAATCGGGAAAGTATTGTTCAATTTTATGATAAATGGCGGTTCTTTTGCTTATGTGTACAATTCAAACCAGAACTTCTATCTGGGGTGTTCCCAGGAGAAGTGCAAAGACTTGTTTATTGAGCAAGGCGGCAATATAGAAAGAGACGTACCGGATTTCTAAAGGTTTAAACATACGTCTGTGATAATGCAGATAGCTAACTACCATCCGTTTGGACTGACGTTTAACTCTTATCAACGCGAGAACTCTCTGGATCAGAAATATCTCTACAACGGAAAAGCGCGTCAAGATGAACTGCAACTCGGTTGGTACGACTACGGTGCGCGAACGTACATGCCTGATGTCGGACGTTGGGGCGTCACAGATCCGCTTGCTGATAAGTATTTCGATTTCAGCCCTTACAATTATGCCGCAAATAATCCGGTAGTATTTATTGATCCCACGGGTGCATACATAACAATTTATTGCGAAGAAGATGGAAAAAAGAAGGAATACAGATATGAATCCGGGACAGCTTATGAGGGCAATAGCTCCTTCGTTGCTAATACAGTCGCTCAATTAGATTATTTGATCGCGAATGGCGCTGACGCGGTTGCTGAACTGGCAGGCAATCAGGAATTCAACTGGGGCATAAAATACGTTTCAATGGAACAGCTCCAAAAGAAAGAAGACCGCACACTAGGTGATGGAATAACAACAATGGGATTGGTGGGAACAAATTATGCGCAAACATCTTATAATGATCTTGTCGGATTTGAAACGAATACCGGGGGCCATCAAAGCCCTAGCACAACTCTATGTCATGAGGCTGGACACGCACGAATAAGTATGCAATACTACCAGCTTGCAAAGAAGTACGTTGAGACTGGTGATGAAAAGTATTTAACTCAAATGAACAGCTTGATGGTGGAAATGAATGATAATAATTCACCTGGATTCTTAAGCAATGAAGAAAAGTATGTAAACGATACATACGAAACGCCTTGGGCGATCAAGATGGGTGAAGGAGTAAGGACTAGCGACTATGGGAATAGGGTATATCAGACGGCAGGCCCGTTTACTTCATATCCTGCTTCAACTCCAGGTCCGGTGAACTCACCCTTAGGGATAATACCGCCAAGCGTGTGGTTAAGAATTTACGGAAGCAAACAAAAATGAGGTCATGAGATTATTCGCTTTTCTCTTTTTTTTGATGTCGGCTAATTGCAAAACGATTTCGCAGAACGAGAACGAATGCGATACTGTTTACCAAGTAGTTGATGAAGCACCTGTTTACAAGAACGGCCAAACTGATCTTATAGATGCCGTCAAGAAATTTCGGTTTTCAAAGTACTGCAAGCCTGAAGAAGTTAGGCAAATTACTTGGGTGCTGAATGCCAGTGGAAAAGTAATTAGTGTTGATGTGCTAAGTGCAAAAGGTGACTGTTTAAAAGAAATTGAGGAGCAGGCCAGACAGTTGTCGCCGTGGGCTCCAGGAAAACTTAAGGGTAAACCAGTGTGCGTGAAGGTGGTTATGCCGATCAAAATCTGGCTGACGGATTGAACCGGAGGGGAATAATTATTATCCGTTTGGACTGACGTTTAACTCGTATCAAAGAGAAAACTCTCTCGATCAGAGATATCTCTACAACAGCATGGAACTCCATGACGAACTCAGTTTGAATTGGTTCGATTATGGAGCAAGGATGTATATGTCGGATATTGGACGGTGGGGAGTAATCGATCCGCTATCAGAAGTGAGTAGGCGCTGGAGTCCATATAACTATGCCTTCAATAATCCGATGCGATTTATCGACCCGGATGGCATGTTAACTTACGATTGGGTTCATGGTATGTATGTGGATGAAAGTGGAGAACAAGTTAATCAGATAGATGCGATGCAGCAGATTCATAGTGTCGGGGAGAGAGTTCATATTTCGTCGGGTAATAGGGATCCGCGGGAAGTAAATGAAGGGCGGGATAGTGATTTTGCAAGAGGCCAAGCCCAACAAGGGAGTCTATCTGTATTACAAACTAATAGCGAGACATTCTTAATAGCTTCTGGCGATTGCTGTGGTGATGGAGAAAAGGCGATTCAATTATTAAAGAATGAGATAAATGAGCTTGAGAAACTTTTTGAAGAAAAGACGGAACCAGTTCGTAAGGTGCTTAATAATATTCATGAGTGGTACACGCCTGCCCATAAAGAAGCATTAGAAGAACTTGGTATCGATATTTTTGAAAACCTACCGCAGATTGATAAGTATTTCAAAAATGGGGACCAGGTGTACCATTTTTCCCGCCTCCTGGAAAAGATTCTTTTCGTCCGCCTTCGGATAATATTTTACAACTTGCACCAAAATAATAAAAATATAAGTCCTATTGTATGAGGATGGAGATTGATAAAAAGTACTTATCTTTTTTAGATGCAATAATAGCGTGTGTTGTCCTTGTAGTACTGGGCGTATTTTTAAAATCGTTCCTTCCATGGATTTATGGGGATATACTTTTATATCCTGTTTCAAAATTCCTAATATTCAGCGCAATAGTTTATGGAGCAATAAAGCTGAGAAATTTGGATACTTCATATCTCTTTCCAAGAAAGAGATATGAAGGTCGTGTCTGGTATTTTTTTGTGATAACCGTCTCCCTGTATCTGCTTCAAAGAATTACAACTGACATCATTAATTTGTTAAGCACAAATTCAATAGATTTTATAAAATCAAAAGGCACAGGGTTTTATGGATTTCAATCGCGAGGTATTAACCACTTGTTTAGCTTGGTAATTATCGGACCAATTATGGAAGAAATATTATTTAGGGGACTGATTTTGAGGAGTTTCTTAACGCGTTACAGTGTGCAAAAATCGATTATTCTTTCTTCGCTTCTTTTTGCTTTTCTCCATGTTCTAAGCCCAGATAAATACATTTTTTCGACCTTTATTTTTTCGTTTTTGATTGCTGCTTTCATAGCGTGGGTCGCCCTAAAAACGGAAAATATAAAAATTGCAATAGTATGCCACATGTTTTGGAATTTGTCCAACTACTTTTTGCTTCCGTTCACCTTCATGATTTTAGCCATTAGGACAGAGACTATTGCTGACGTTATCGTTGCATTGTCGACAATGTGTATTGTTGCGTTTATCCTATTATCTGTTGGGTTGATTTATTTAAAGAAAGATTTGGTAAAGAACTAGCCGCCCAACAAGGAGGTGGTGGCTGTCCTCCAGGGGTTGATTGTGATTGGGTTGCCAATGTAGCCAAAGATGGATTGGACGCGGCGGGATATGCATCTGGTTTTTTAGGAGCGATTCAGATTGAGATGTTAGAATACCGGCAAATCCTTTCAATAAAGTTTTAATCAGGTACATTTCCTAATGGCTTATAAGATTGATTTTGTAAATCACTGGAAGGCATTGAATTTTTTCATTGTGTCGTCAATTCTGATTCTTTTGGGATGCGCATTTATAGGTTGGAATTCGGAGGCTGTTTTGTTCGTTCTCATTTTTTACACTATACTTTCTCTACCTTCTTTTTACCTGCACCTTGAATACTATTTACAAAACCGAGGTCAACGCTTAGAGGTTTTAGAGCATGAAGTTATTCTCCATAAGAGGAACGGAGAAGTAAGAAGATATCAAAATCAGGAGCTACAAAAAATAATACTATATAAATCAGCTAGCTTGGATAGGGGTGGCATTCCATTAACGCCGCTCGAATCTTACCATTATGCACGTATCATATCAAAGCAGGGTGAAGAAATTATTATGACGTGTTTAATGGCTGCTGATGTTGAAAAAGCTATAAAGCAAATAAGATGGGTTCCTTATGAAAGGAAGAAACGATTGTTTGCAAGTTTAAATTTTTCATTGCGGTTGCTACCCGATTAAACGGCTTGGGAAAATTTAGCACAGCTACAAGGCCACAAGCGAGTATCAGGAGTGGAATAAAACTATCTTGGGCCTTTAAATTAAGCAACCGCTTGAGTAACTGTAAAAACGCAATATGAATTGACAGAAAGTCGATATCACGGCCGAAGTCAACAAACGTCGATTTGAAGTAGCTCAGGCATCGGGATTCATGCTAAACAAATTTATGGCGACGTCGTGAATAGTAAAAAGGAGATAGGCATAAAAAGAGACCTAAGTGTCGGCTTATTTGGGGTTGTTGATCTTGAGGGGGGCGTTAGCGTAAAGTATTAACGATGACGGAAATAGTTTATTCAATTGTTCTAATTGGCGGCATAGGGTGTTTTTTATATGCTTTAATATATGATGCGTTTGCTTTGTATGTGATTCATCTGAAATCGTGCTTTGTGACCAAAGGATTTAATATAATAAGCATTTCAAAAGTAAGTATTGACGAGGTGAAGGGTGTCAATCAAGAGGAAAATATCGGACCTCAGCCGTTTTTTCCTATTCATTATAGACGGGTGGAGTTCCTGGATAATACTGGTAAAAAAAGAAGATGTATTGCGAAAATTAGATCTCTTTACTTCGTTCGACCAAAGATTACGATAACGGAAATCGATGAAAGTTGATTTACTGATCATTTCACGGTCCCTTAAATGGCTTAGAGGAAAAGATGAATCACAGCACGGCGTTTTTAGGAGCAAGCAAGAATAGCTGTGGGTTCCACCACGATTCACAACCTTGACAGGCATAAGTTTGAAAAGGTTGTACCATGTGGCCCGGGGGCGACTCCTATTCCGGCAACTATTTGGCCGATCTCTGCGATGTTTTTGTATCTGATATTACTGCGGATTCAACTCTTGGCTCGCTCTGCCCTAAGAATTTTTTCGCTTGTTAGGCCAGCCCTAAAGGTTTGCGTTCGGGAGCCTAACAAGTCAACGGAAACCGGTTATATTTATGTCCGAGCCTGCCCGCCAAAGCCTTGGCGCAGGAGGGACGCAACGCAAGCGAGAATGTGCGCGGTGGTTTGATGATCGGAGCTCAATGGAACTAAGTTTATGGCGACAACAAAAAAACCGGAACGCTTTCAATTGGTGGTACTATGCGGGTTATCCAATGTTAATCTAATAAATACATACAAAAAACGGACTAAGACCGAGACGGTGTTAGCTTATCCTTACAAGAAATCAAATTTATAACCACCATTAACATGAGAATACGCTATGGCCTGGCTCTTCTAGTATTTTTCAGCAGTTCGGCTTTCGGTCAGGAGGAATTAGAGGTGACAGGATTGGGGACGACCTTTATTGTTATCGGATCCATTGGTGAAAATATTACGAAAGGTAAATGCCCGTGTTCTGTTCCGAGTAGAGGAAAATGTTCCCTGTATGAACTTAAAATTAAAGATATACTCTATTATTTTGACAACCATGCTTTCTCGACGGAAGCGCTTAAACGGGTTGATAAGATTTTGATAAGGCACAGCATTCAGCTGGAACGAGAGAAGGAATACATTTTTGCTCTGCAGCCCGGAACATCCAAGTCATATATTCAATACACAGACACGTTATCTATTAACCCACAACTAAACTATAAAATTGTCCATCGAGACGGATATGTAACTGACTTAATAACCTGCAAAGGACGAAGCGATCGATTTGGCCCGCACTAAAGTTGCGTTCGGGAGCCTATCAATTCAAGGAAACCGGTTATATTTATGTCTGGGCCTGCCCGCCGGAAGCCTTGGCGCAGGAGGTAGCAACGAAAGCGAGAAGGTGCGCGTCTGGCCTGCCTGCCGTAGCTTTAGCGCATGCAGGTTTGACGATCTGACCATCTCGCACAGTGAAACCATCCTGGTTCAGGCGACTGACTACGGTGTTTGGGGTGATGTGCTGAGGGAGCAGAAGACAGATGAGACGATTTATCGGTACGGGTATCAGGGACAGTTTGCAGAGAAGGATGAGGAGACGGGGTGGAGTCATTTTGAGCTGAGGGAGTATGATGCGGTGATTGGAAGATGGACGGCTGTTGATCCAAGAGAATAGGCTGGTCTCCATACATTGGTATGTATAGCAATCCGGTGCTTGGCACTGACCCGGATGGTGGTGGGCCGGATGACTGGTATACGGATACACACAGCAATTTAATTTATGATGCAAATGTTACTAGCCAGGCAGATGTCGATTTATTAGGGGAGGAGAATACATTGGTGAATCATTTTCTGATGGTGTAAATGCCTACCTTCCTGGCGGTGGGATATTGAATTTGGAAACAGGCCAGTTTTAATCCGACGACATTCATACAATCCTTCACGACACCAATGTATGGGAGGTCGGTAACAAATGGATGTGACTACCAGAAAGCTATTGATCATTTGAACGCTAATGCTGAAAGCACGCCAGTGGGAACTGTGCACAATACGTTAGACAAGCACTTGAAGCAGGCGGATTAAGTACAGACGGCCGACCTAATTTTGCGAAGGATTATAATACGTTTTTGCCAAAGCTAGGATTTAAAGAAGTTCCAGTAAACGGCAACTATGTTCCAATGGCTGGCGATATTGTTGTCATGCAGAATACGGGAGAACATATTCACGGCCACACAAATGTATAATGGAGGGAAGTGGGTATCGGATTATACTCAGAAGAACTTTTGCCTTATATTGTAAGCAGACCAACTTATCAAGTATTCAGATAAACCACTTATGAGGAAATTGATCTTTGTTATTGTCATTTTCGCTTGTGTACTTAGTCAATGTAAGAATAGTGAGGATGTTTTCAAGTACGATTTCTGATGAGAATTTAGTTGGTACCGAAAACGCTGATACCTCGAAAAATACTGTTAAAGACGTTGCCCCACTGGACATCATAAGTACTAATCATAAGAATGTAAATCCTGGTGATAGCACAGGTTTGATTTTCATTCGGATGTTTTATGAAGAATATTTATTGGGATTAGAAGATGATTCTGCTGCTTCAGTAAAGAGAATATACTGCACATCTGGATTGATAGAAAAGCTTGCAAATAAGAAGTTAGATTACGATCCTTTTTTAAATGCGCAAGACTTTGATGATAATCTATTAAAAACACTTGACGTTAAGAAGTCTAATGATCCGCAAGGATACTACATTGTATCTTACCTCGATGGATACAGCAAAAAGAAAGTTTACATCGTTATGAAATTAACGGGACATGAGAGAGAGTACAAGATCAGTGACGTGATTCTTGGTTTCGAACCAGAAAAGAAATGAGTTGGAGTTAGCGAGAAAGAGAGATCTCACTCATTTTACGAGTGCGCGAGTTTTTGTTGCTTGTGTGAGAGTTGAGCGTCACGCAAGCGCGCGTCGATGACGTGTAAAATTCTGTCTCTCTTTTTTTGGTCGAGCTTATCAAGAAGTTCCAGGCTGTAGGCCATTTTTTTATCTTTCACCAGCACAGAAGTAGAACCGATCAGGTTGAAAGCTTCTCTTAGTGAGTAGCATTCAAAAGTATAGAATTAGTCCATATATCTCCCATACCAATCTTATACCAGTCCTATACATTCATCATTTCATATCAACTTCCGTCAATTCGGCAAAAACGGCAAAAACAGCCAATTCGGCCAAGATGGTGCATCACACTTTCCGACTACTATCCACCTAGTATTTTTCAGCAGCCACCGGCCTCCGCGACCGCATGCCCTCGGTTGGTTTCCACCCTTTCTTCATCGGAATTGACTTTCGCTTCCTCCTCCGTCCCCACCAGATCATCACCCCCGTCACCGGCAAGCTTGCACAGATCAGCCCTGCAAAAAACATCAGGAACTTCCCCGGTAAACCCAGGATGGCTCCAGTGTGAATATCGTAGTTCATCCGAAGAAGTTTGTCGGCCGCACTTGCTTCGGAGAGGCGGCCGTAGATGTGATCAACACCCACTTCTTCCAACGTGTGCTGATCGAAGTAGCGATAGTCAAGCTTCCAATATGTTCCGTCATCCGGGTTCGCGTTTGCCGCCACGACGGAAGTATGCGTCTCCGGCATGTGTACTTCGATTGTCCTGGCATGTGGATATTCACTCTTCATCTTCTCGTAGACTCTGTCGATCACGGGCTGCTCGCCCGAATAAAGGGTTGTGGTATCCGACTCGGGCTCGGTGTACAACAAGGTCTTCTCGCCGCCCGCTATGGTGTACACTCCATCGGCGAACCACTGAAATCCCCAGACAAGTCCGGTTAGCGCGAGCAGCAACGCAATTGCCGATGCGTAGAATCCGAGAACGTTGTGCATGTCGTAGTTGACTCGTCGCCGGCGTGCATTCCAGCGAATGGTGAGCCGGTGCTTCGCGTCTTTCTTCCGCCGCGGCCACCAAAGTACGATGCCTGAAATGAGCATCGCCACAAAGACGAGCGTTGCCGTCGCGACGACGGGCTGGCCAATCTCCGGGGGAAGCCAGAGATAGAAGTGTCCGTCGAGAACGAGCGCGAAAAAGTCTTTCGACATGTCTTTCACGCGGAGCACTTCCGCCGTATACGGATTCACATACACCAGGTAATAATATTCAGGCTCGATGTTGTAGTAGATGACCTGCGCCGCACGGTCTGGTCCAAGGTATTGGACGGCGTGAATATGCTTGTCAGGAAGTTCTTCTTCCGCTGCAGCTTTCAGGACGGAAGGTGGAAGGAACTCCTTCGGTTGACTTTCCACGAACCGGAAGGGCTGGGTGAGATCCTGTAACTCTACCTGGAATGCGTATATGCATCCCGTTATCGCGATGACGAAAACCAGTAGCCCGGAGGTGAATCCGAGCCACAGGTGAAGTTTTCCGAAAAGTTTCTTGATTCTCATGCTGATCGTTCGGCTTGTCGGTCAGAAACGGTACGCCATGCTTACGACTGCATTTCTCGGCTTTTGAGGATTGATGGTCGAGTAACCGGTGAAGTACTCGCGGTCACCGAGGTTATTAACATTGAGGGCGATCCTGAAACTGGACGCGTTGTAGAATACTGACGCATTCAGGATCGTATACGCCGGCAGCGTGAAGGTTCCAGTAACTTTGCTGTCGAGAATATTCAGGGCGCTGACATAATTGCCTCCGAAACCCAGTCCGAACCCGCGGAGTCCCCCGGATTTGAACGTGTAGGTAGCCCATGCGTTGAACAGGTCGGAAGGGCCGGAATAAATCGGCCTGCGGCCCGTTTCAAGCCAGACGTTTTCGTCATCGCCGTCTACGACTTTGCTATCGTTGTGGCTGTATCCCGCGAGGATGCTCAAACCTTCCAGGGGATGCGCGGTCAGGTCGACTTCAAAGCCTGTACTCTCAACCTTGCCACCCTGTAAGCTGTTGTAGATGTTGGTCGGATCTCCGGTAACAACGTTGGCGACTTTTATATCGTAGTAGCTGATGGTCGCGTTCACTTTGTTGGCGAAGAAGTTTGACTTGACGCCAAATTCAAGCTGATCGGCGTGTTCGGCCTCGAATGTCTTTGTTCGCGGATTCGTTCCATCTGCATCCGCGACCTGAACGGGTGCTACATTCTTAAAGCCGTTCATGTAGTTTGCGAACAATGAAAGCTTGTCTTTGACGGGTTGGTAGAGCAACCCGAACTTCGGTGAAAAGGCGGTCTGGTCGTAATCGTCGTCTTCTGTTGTGATGTCTCCTTCGGTATCAAAGTAGTCGAAGCGCAAGCTGGCCATGGCAATCAGTTCCGGTGTAAGATTGATCACATCGGAGATGTATGCGCTGTACGAGGCATCCCGGCTGTTGCTGTTGCTCCTCCCGGTCGGAGCGATCAGGTTGTCGATAGAAGAACGCGTTAAGTAATTCGGCGCCGACTCCACTCCGGTGTATGGATCGACATAATTTACGCCTCCCTGGGCATTGACATTGTGAACCCAGGCATATCCCGAGCTGTTATCGATTACATTTCTGCTGAAATAATCCAACCCGATCACGAGGCGGTTCCTAATGTCTCCAATCGCGAAATCACCGATGAAGTTTTGCTGGAAATCGGTGGTGAGGACCTGACCTTGCTGATCACTGATCCATAGACTGAACTCACCCAAACCATTCTCGTTGTCGTACAGGTAAGAATAGTACCCTTGTGCTTTTGCTGAACCTCTCGAGAGCACGGTTTGCGACGTCCACTGATCCGAGATCTTGTAGTTCATCTGCGCCTGCAGGTTGTAGCGCGGATTCTTTATCGATAAGTCATTACTGGTCAACGAGAGCGTAGGATTATAATTCAGGTCGTCAAGATTGGCGAACTGAAGTGGAGAGTTGCGGCCGAGGAACAACATCGTCGGATTTGTTTTTTCTTCCGTTGTGAACTCGGTGACAAGCAGGAAGGATAACCGGTCGTTTGCTTTGACGGCCAGCGTGGGAGCGATGAAAAAGGAATTGCGGAATCCGGCGTCCTGAAAACTGTTCTCGGAATGATACGCGGTATTGACCCGTAGGATAACATCCTTGCCGAGCAGGGGAGTATTGATGTCCGCAGCGATGCGGTTGAGTCCGAAGCTTCCCGCGGTGTACGAGACTTCACCGCCGAATCCTGAAAACGGTTTCTTTGTTACTGTGTTCACCAGGCCTCCGTATGAAATCAGGCTGCTGCCGAAGAGAGTTCCGCTCGGGCCCTTGATCACTTCGATCCGTTCAATGTTAGCCGGATCGAGGCTGCCACTGGTGAGACCCGGTAATCCGTTTACCATCGTGGCCTGCGCTTCAAATCCGCGAAGCGCATAGTACGAAGAGCCGTCGCCATAACGGCCTGTCGACTCCCAAAGTTTATGTATGCCGGGAACGTTCTTGAGCGCATCGTCGAAGTTCGTAATGGCTTGCTGTTGAAGCAGGTCGGCTGAAACGGTGCTGTAGACCTGCGGATTTTCCAAAGCCTTAAGTGGCATCTTTGACACGTATGGACTTTGTTCATCGCGATCAGCGGTGATGACTATCTCTTCCAGCTCACTGGTATTTTCAAGTAGGACGAAATCCAGCACAGCAGTTTCACCCGACCTGATATCCACTTGTTTTTGCTGTGTTTCCAGTCCTAGATAAGAGGCAACAACAGTGTAGTGACCGGGCTGGAGATTTTTGATTTGATAATTACCCTGATGGTCAGCCACGGTGCCTTTGAGGGAACCTTCAATACTGATATTGACATATTGCGCGGGGTTGCCGTCGGAAGTTTTCACGGTACCATGCAGAGAACCAGCTGATTGGCCCCAGGCCGTCCAGCTGAAAAGCGAGAGAAGAAGGATTGTGGAAAGTGCTTTCATGTTTAGAATCGGTCTAAATAAAGTGCAATGCTAACGTCTTACCGGGCATAATGCAAGATTTAATTAGATTAATTCTAAATAATTTTCGGGCGCTGTGAAACGCTGTAAAGGATGCGAGATATTAAATGGAGGTCTCGCCCAGCAGACCTTTCGGTACAAACAACTCTCCGGTTTCGGCGTCGATGAGGCCGTTGCGCTCATCTTCGATGTTGGTCGCCTGGGTGTAGATGTCGCCGGCAATGCGGTGGTTGCGAATTTCGTTCTTGAACAGCCGGATGCGTTCGGTCCGCGCGTTCAAATCCTCCGGACCGCCGTAATCCGGGAATCCGAAGCCACCCCATTCGCTTATCACGATCGGCACCTGGCCGCGGTAGAAAAACGGATCGCCGACAATCAGCGGGAACGCTGCGACGCCATGTGTTTCACCGTGCGCAAGTTTTTCAAGTACGGTCTTCCATCGATCGGAATCAGGCGTGTATACGTGAACGGTAAGAAGATCGGACTTAAGCTTGCCTTCCAGCGAAACGTGATGCCATCCATCGTTATCCACTACGAGAAACTGCGGATGATAAGTTTTCATGAAATGATAGGTGTCCACAATGTATTGCTGCGTCTCGGGACTCGTTGCAATATCCTGTGCGCCCCAGTCTTCATTGTAGAGACTCCACAGAACGATGGAGGGATTGGTGCCGATGAGCGAAAGCATGCGCAATAATTCGTCACGGTGATTCTTCCGGCTCTGGGCAGTAGAACTGTGCGGGCTGGGGACTTCCACCCACAGAAGCATGCCGAGTTCATCGGCGAGATTATAGATGCGCGGGTCGATTCCTGCAATATGCACTCTTACCAGGTTGCAGCCCAGCGCCTTCATGCTGGCGAGATGCTTTTTCATTTCATCATACGTCGCCGTTCCCGGTTGATAAAGAATACCATCGAGGTAGATGGGTTTGTTGTTCAGATAAATGTATCGACCCCGCGCTTCGATCTTGCGCAAGCCGAAGTGTGCTTGTATCTGCGCGACATAGCCGTCAGGATGGAGCAGTTCCGCTATAATGCGGTAACAGTAAGGACTCTCTGGCGACCAGAGATTCGCGGCGGGAACTTCCAGCACCAGGCGCTGATTTTTCTGTCCTGCGTTGAGATGGATCGGGTAGTCGGACGTCGCGACCGGAACACCGTCAGTACCATCCAACTCATAGACGGAAAGCCTTATTACGTAGTCGCCGGCATCGTGGATGCGTGTAGTGAGTGTAAAGCGTACAAGCTGGTCTTCGACGATGCTCAGCACACTTACGCGCGAGCGAAGGCGGTTTCGTTCGACGGTTTCAAGCCACACGCTTCTCACGGCACCTGTGTAAGTCTGGTACCAGATGCCGCCGCGTTTGTACACGCGCGACTCCTGTTTGCCTCGTGGTATCTCCGCATCCATGGTGTCGGCGATCCGCACGGTGATGCGGTTGACAGGGAGCAGGATCTCTTCATCAAGTTCATAGGAAAAAGAGGTATACTCACCGTAGTGTACTTCCTCTCCTTCGATGGTCTTCAGGGGATAACCGTTCAGCCATACGCGGGTATCGTATCCGCAGGCGCCGAAAGTCAATTGAAACATCAGGTGCGATTGCTCGTCCGTACGCTGCGGGAGTTCGAAGGTGCGTTCATACCAGACGACGATGGAGTCGTGCCAGGTGGCATCTTTCTCTCCTTTTGCCGTTGCCAGGTGCGCTTCAACAGATCCCGGCCACCGGGCGGTGTGTTGGTATTCGTGCGCGGTGTGCCAGCCTTTGCGCAGTCCTTCGTCGTTGGGATCCATGGCGAATTTCCACTCGCCATCCAGCAACATATACTTATTTGATCTCAGCACCGTGCGGGGAAGCGCGTTCGATAGCCGCACTTCGTCTGATGTTTCCTCTTTGATTTCTGTCGAAGAAAGATTTAGCTGCTGTTCCTCCATACCGTTGTTTTACGGGTAAAGGTAAAAAACAATGCCTTGCTCCGGGGAGTGGTGGCCAGCGTGAGACGTGAAACGTGAAACGTGAGTAGTGAGTAGTGAGTAGTGAGTAGTGAGTGGTGAGTAGTGAGTGGTGAGTGGTGAGTCTCTCTCCCGCGAGGTCTATCCTGAGCGCCTCATAAGCGTGGTGGCATGTGCAGCATAGGGATCAAAACCCCGACAGGGGTTGAACATGATGTGTGCTGGGCATATAGTAATGCTAAAGGGTGAGAGGAAGCCGTCCTCAAGTCCCGAAGGAGCCGTAATGACCGGAATCCTATAGTCGAAAGCAAGGGTGTCTGCCGTGAGGCGGGATCTGAAGGAAGCTGAAGACAAATGTTTGCTGCGACGAACAGAAACCTGATATAAGGCCTGTCTCTCTGGGTAATTGACCATTGAATCAAGAAGCCCATAGTCATTCGGTAAGAGAGGGGGTAAATCAGGCGCAGGAAACAGAAGGCATTATTGTTTACCCCAGGAGGTCTGGTCATCCTATCTGAGGCGGAGGTACGCGCGAGTGCCCGAGCAGGGAAAGGAGTCAGAAGTCAGCAGAGAGCGTAGTACCGATATTGGTCGTCGGGAAGGCTCAAATTTATTAACAAAGGCAAGCATCGAAGATGCGTAAAGACAAAGAGCAACAGAAAAGAATCAACGCCAGCCAACTGAAGATTATCAGTGGCACGGTACAACCTACTGGCTTAACTATCGGCCGCACCGAGGGTGATAATCAGTCAGGGGTTGAATTGTCTTCGCGATTGGAGAACCAGCGAACCTTAACATCAAACCTTTTAAACAAGATTGTAGACTATGAAAACCTAACAAGGGCGTACAAACAAGTGAGGCGTAACAAAGGTAGTGGCGGGGTGGATGAAATGGAGGTCGAGGATTTGGGTCGATGGCTAAAGGAGAATGTCGAGGCACTACGTACCTCGATACTCAACGAAACGTATCAGGTAAATGCGGTTAGGAAAGTAGAAATTCCAAAGCCGACGGGAGGGACAAGAACGTTGGGAATCCCGACAGTCAAGGACCGGCTCATTCAACAAGCAATCCACCAACAGCTCAACCGGTATTACGATCCACATTTCAGCGAGCATAGCTACGGATTCCGTCCGGGCAGGGACGCGCACCAAGCGATCCTGCAAGCATCTCTCTACATCAAGGAAGGCAACGAGTGGGTAGTGGACATCGACTTGGAGAAATTCTTCGATACGATCAACCACGACAGACTAATGCAAAGATTAAACAAAGGCATAGGAGACAAACGACTCCTTCGTCTGATCAATGCATACCTCAAAGCCGGGCTTATGGAAGGAAGGATTACTGAACAGCGCATAGCAGGCAGCCCGCAAGGCGGTCCGTTATCACCGTTACTGTCCAACATCGTCCTTGACGAATTGGATAAGGAACTGGGACGCAGAGGCCACAACTTCTGCCGATATGCCGATGACTGCAATATCTATGTTAGAAGCAAAAAGGCTGGAGAGAGGGTAATGACCTCTATTGTGGACTTCATTGAAAGGAAGTTGAAGCTGAAAGTCAATCGCACTAAAAGTGGAGTGCGGCACTGCTCGGAAGTTAAATTTTTGGGATACACGCTTCTGCCAGATGGCGGGATACGAATTGGTGATCAATCCATTCACCGCCTGAAGGATAAGGTGCGGCAGATCACAAAACGGAACCGTGGTGTTGAGTTTAGACAGGTGATCCGGGAACTCAATGAACTCATAATTGGATGGTCAAACTACTTCTCGTTAGCGAACAAATGGCTCGCCACGTTCCGCGATTTGGATGGGTGGATAAGAAGGAAGCTCAGATGTTACGCGCTTAAACAATGCGGGAGGAGATATACCATCTATAAGTTTCTCAGACGACTTGGGATACCTGAAAGTAAAAGTTGGAATGTTGTCATGTACTCACAAGGCTGGTGGAACATGTCTAACAAAGTTGCTGCCCGCGACGCCATGAATGTGAAATGGTTTACCCTGCAAGGGTTACAATCTCTGTATCAAAGATTGCATGTGTAAGTTAATGGAAACCGCCTTGGTACGAAAACCGTATGCCGGGTGGTGTGGGGGGACGGCGGCGATGAGCCGCCTCCTACCCGATTAGCCCCAGGTGCAACCTGGGGTCTGATGTAGAAAAATTCAACCCCGAAGGGGTTAAATGGCACCCCTCACAGCGAGGAGGAATAGTTATGGAGAGCAACACGATTGACGACTGTGATGTCGCTTACTTAAGCCTTTTTTTCTACCTCACCTCAATCCTCTCCTAAAGGAGAGGAGGTCAGAGGCGCTTAAGTAAACGACGTTCTCACGATTGACGATTCTCGCCCCACGATTGGACGTCTCACGTCTCAAGATTGGACGTCTCACGTCTGACGTCTGACGATTGACGACTGTGATGTCGTTTACTTAAGCTTTTTTTTCTACCTCACCTCAATCCTCTCCTAAAGGAGAGGAGGTCAGTGGAGCTTAAGTAAACGACATTCTCACGATTGATGTTTCTCCCCCGACGATTGACGTCTCACGTCTCACGACTCACGTCTCACGTCTCACGATTGACGACTGTGATGTCGTTCACTTAAGCCTTTTTTGGTCACCTCACCTCAATCCTCTCCTAAAGGAAAGGAGGTCAGCGGAGCTTAAGTAAACGACATTCTCACGATTGATGTTTCTCGCCCCACGATTGGACGTCTCACGACTCACGTCTCACGTCTGACGATTGACGATTGACGACTGTGATGTCGTTCCCTTAAGCCTTTTTTGATCACCTCACCTCAATCCTCTCCTAAAGGAGAGGAGGTCAGCGGAGCTTAAGTAAACGACATTCTCACGATTGATGTTTCTCTCCCGACGATTGACGTCTCACGTCTCACGCCTCCAATAGGACCCTAAATTTTGGATTATAAATCCTAAATTTTGATTTAACTTAAGGCAAATTTTAGCAATGAAACTTTACAACACCTCACGCGGCATTGTATTGGTCAGGGGTAACGACCACTACGAGCTGAAAAATGAAAGCTGGGACGATCTTATCAATGATGACGACCTTTATGCAAAGTTGTCGGGAATCGGCGATGCGCAGAAGATGAAGGCCGGTATTTCGGACAAGGACATTCTTCCACCGGTAGGATTGCAGGAGATCTGGGCGGCGGGAGTAACGTATTACCGGAGCAAGGTTGGCAGGCAGGAGGAATCGAAGGACGCGGGAGGAGGAGATTTTTATGCCCGTGTGTACGAGGCCGAGCGGCCCGAGTTATTTTTCAAAAGTCCCGGTTATCGCGCGGTAGGCCATGGTGCGGGCGTGAGGATCCGCAAAGATTCAACCTGGGATGTCCCCGAGCCTGAGCTCACGCTCGTGATCACGCGGACGGGGAAGATCATCGGATATACGATCGGCAATGATATGAGTTCGCGCAGTATCGAAGGAGAAAATCCTTTGTATCTGCCACAGGCGAAATGCTACGACGGAAGTGCATCTGTCGGACCCTGTGTTTTTGTCACCAACAAGCCGCTCCCGGAAGACACCGCCATTAGTCTGGAGATCTTCCGCGGCGGGAAAGTTTTCGAGGGCAGGACGGGTATCAACCAGATCAAGCGCGGTTTCGGGGAACTCGTCACCTATCTGTTCAAAGAAACAACTTTTCCCCATGGCTGCATGTTAATGACAGGGACGGGAATTGTTCCGCCGAACGATTTCACGCTTCAAAAAGGCGATGAGATCCGGATAACGATCGATTCGATCGGCACGCTGATCAATACAGTCGAATAAGTTTTCTAAAATACAGAACATGTCAAAATTATCGGGAAAGAATATTATAGGCAACAGCCTTTCGCAGGAAGGAACCATTGTATTTCACGGCGAGAATCCCGCGACGGGTGAAAAGCTTGAGCCGGGATTTCACGAAGCAACGGAGAAAGAGATATGGTCTGCAATAGAGAAGGCGGACGCTGCCTTTCAGCAATACCGGAACAAGACCGGTGCTGAGCGGGCTGCTTTTCTTGAAGCGATCGCCGACGAGATCACGGCCATCGGCGACGATCTTATCCTGCGCTGCATGGAGGAGACCGGTCTTGCGGAAGCCCGTCTGAAGGGCGAGCGGGGGCGCACGGTAGGTCAGCTGAAATTGTTCGCGGGCTATTTGCGGGAAGGATCGTGGGTTGAGGCGCGCATTGACAAAGCTGATCCGACGCGTGTTCCGCCCAAGGTTGACATCCGCAGTATGCAAAAAGCGCTCGGACCCGTCGGAGTCTTCGGCGCCAGTAATTTTCCGCTTGCCTTTTCGGTGGCCGGCGGAGATACAACGTCTGCGCTGGCTGCAGGCTGCCCGGTCGTTTTCAAGGCGCACCCGGCTCATCCAGGCACCTGTGAAATGGTGGGATTGGCTATTATGCGGGCGGCGCAAAAAAGCGGAATGCCCGAGGGGACGTTTTCCATGGTTCACGGGCGCTCAACCGCAGTCGGACTGGCGATCGTCCGGCATCCCCTTATCAAGGCGATCGGATTTACCGGATCCTATCGCGGCGGAAAGGCCCTGTTCGACGTGGCCAATAGCCGTCCCGTGCCCATTCCCGTCTATGCGGAGATGGGAAGCACAAACCCCGTGTTCATCCTGCCCGGTGCGATGCGCGAGCGAAAACAGGATATCGCCAAAGACCTGGCGGCGTCTGTCACCCTTGGCGTCGGCCAGTTCTGCACTAATCCCGGACTGGTATTCTATAACGATGAAGGCAATCGGTTCTCAGACACTCTTTCAGAGTCACTGAAGCAGGCCGCCCCTGGTGTCATGCTCACTTCGTACATACAGGAAGCCTATCACGCCGGTGTGCAAAAGTTGTCCGGTACAAAAGGAATTGAAACGCTCGTGAAGGGCGACACGCCGGCAAAGGGCTCGTATGCCCCTGCCTATCTGTTTCAGTCGACTGCCGATACCTTTCTCGCCGATCACAGTCTCGAAGAAGAGGTGTTCGGTCCCTCTACGCTTGCCGTCACAGTAGACGATAAACAAAAGCTGTTGCGTGTTGCGCAGCAGTTAGGCGGCCATCTTACGGCTACCATCCATGCCACAGACGACGATCTGCGCGAATATGCGGACCTGATCGGCATCCTCGAGCAGAAGGTCGGACGTGTGATCATCAACGGTTACCCTACTGGTGTGGAGGTTACTCATGCGATGGTACACGGGGGACCGTATCCTGCGACGACGGACAGCAGGACCACTTCCGTGGGAACCGATGCCATCAAGCGGTTTGCACGGCCTGTGTGCTATCAGAACTTTCCTCCTTTTCTGCTGCCGGAAGAACTTCGGGACGAGAATCCGCTGGGAATCACCCGAATGGTGAACGGGAAGCTTACGCGGGATTGATTAAGATATAGGCCGGCTGAAAGAGTCGAAATCTCACGCAAAGGCGCAAAGCTCGCTATTAATGCACGTAATCAAATTGTTGAGTAGGACTCGGTGGGTTTCTGTGTTTTCATGTCTTATCGCCAGCGACCGCAAAGGGGATCCCTCGCAGGCTCGGGTGGTTATGATTGGAGATAGGGTTGGCTGAAAGAGTGGAGATTTTTCACGCAAGGCTCGCAAAGCTCGCTGTTAATGCACGTAATCAAATTGTTGAGTAGGACTCGGTGGGTTTCTGTGTTTTCAT
>JBIQIY010000021.1:101225-101796 GCA_044507775.1 Flammeovirgaceae bacterium
GGGGATCCCTCGCAGGCTCGGGTGGTTATGATTGGAGATAGGGTTGGCTGAAAGAAGTCGGAATCTCACGCAAAGGCGCAAAGCTCGCTGTGAATGCACGTGATCAAATTGTTGCGTAGGACCCGGTGTGGCTCTGTGTTTTCATATCTTATCGCCAGTGACCGCAAAGGGGATCCCTCGCAGGCTTGGGTGGTTATGATTCGAGATAGGGTTGGCTGAAAGAGTGGAGAGTTTCACGCAAAGGCGCAAAGCTCGCTGTTAATGCATGTAATCAAATTCTTATGTAGGACTCGGTGTGTCTCTGTGTTTTCATATCTTTTCGCCTGGGACTCCAAAGGGAATCCCTCGCAGGCTCGGGTGGTTATGATTGGAGATGGGGTTGGCTGAAAGAGTGGAAAGTTTCACGCAAAGGCGCAAAGCTCGCTATTAGTGCACGTAATCAAATTGTTGAGTAGGACTCGGTGGGTCTCTGTGTTTTCATGTCTTATCGCCAGCGACCGCAAAGGGAATCCCTCGCAGGCTCGGGTGGTTATGATTGGAGATGGGGCTGACTGAAAGAGTGGAAAGTTTC
>JBIQIY010000021.1:101896-103800 GCA_044507775.1 Flammeovirgaceae bacterium
GGGTGGTTATGATTCGAGATAGGGTTGGCTGAAAGAGTGGAGAGTTTCACGCAAAGGCGCAAAGCTCGCTGTTAATGCATGTAATCAAATTCTTATGTAGGACTCGGTGTGTCTCTGTGTTTTCATATCTTTTCGCCTGGGGCCGCAAAGGGAATCCCTCGCAGGCTCGGGTGGTTATGATTGGAGATGGGGCTGACTGAAAGAGTGGAAAGTTTCGCGCAAGGCCTGCAAAGCTCGCTGTTAATGCACGCAATCAAATTTTCACGTAGGACCCGGTGGGTCTCTTTATTTTCATGTCTTATCGCCAGGGACCGCAAAGGGAATCCCTCGCAGGGCTCGGGGGTGTTTTGTGATCCCAGCTGAATTTGCCGGCAGGTTGCTGTTAGCGGCGACCGGCTAAGGTTACATGAGGGTGAATTTCAGGTTTAATGGCGATGTGTGTGTTGTTGAATTTACCTTCTACCACCTGACACTATGTTGCGAACCCTGCTGGCAATTAGCCTGATCTCCATCGCCGTTTCCTGCGCACATAAAGACGCGGGAAAAGCGCTTCGGAAATCACCCCGGACCACTGATCATGAGACCCAATCACTTTCTCAACGGGCGAATACCTTTTCAGACTCGGCGTTTTACGTCGGCTATGTCGACTACTTTCCTGAAACGCGCGAGTTCTATACGGCCCTCTATTACCGCGATGGCCACGAGTATCCGGACGAAGACCTCCTGGAGTCGAAACTTGATTCCGTGATCGCATTCGAGGATGACTGGGGTCGCGAACGCCTGCCTATGGAGGACGCGCGAGAACTCCTTGTACTCTCGGGCCTGGATACGTTGTTAGTCTTCGATCGAGAAAATCAACTTGTTTGCACCTGTCCCTTGAATCGTGTCGAATATCTGTGGAACGGACTGGAAAGCAACTTCATAGCAGTATTCAAGGCTGACAGGGATTTCGGACCACAGACAGGCGAATTGTATGGCGTGAGCGCCAGCCTGCCACACGATCACTTCCAGAAGCTTTCATCGCGGGAAGTGCGGGATGCCAATCTCAACAGCTCGATCATCAAAGCGCTTAACATCAGCAACGCTCATAACTGGCATATGCGACATTACCGTATAGACCCGGCCGGGGCGACGTATTCGATCATATCTTCGTCGACGGAATCCGGTGAATCACGGTCCTACCTCGCGGTCTCCGACAACGAAAAGGCCGAGATCCTCAACGAGGAACAAGAGAACTATCAATACCTGAACATTCTTCCCGTACCCATCCTCATGAACGGAAAACCGCTTCTGTTGATCTCCGCGGGCTATCCCTCAAGCGATGTTCTGTGGGACTACCTCGCAGGCTTCGACGGCAAAAGCTACGAGGCGATTGAATACAATAGACTTCCGTTGTAATATCTCACATAGAGCGCCTGTCTTGAGCCGTTAAAGGAAGATTGCCTGCCCTGTCCATAGGACTCCTTCGGAGAGCCTCGCGTTGGGTTTGGCGCGAAGCAAAGGCGCGTGCCCGACGAAGCTTTAGCGTAGGCGGGAAGGGTCCCCATGAATCTTGGTTAATCTTCAGACTCTTTCAGCCGGCCCTATTTCTAATTGTGACCACCCGAGCCTGCGAGGGATTCCTTTGCGGTCACTGGCGACAAAATATGAAAACACAGAGACACACCGAGTCCTACGCGACAATTTGACTACGTGCATTAATAGCGAGCTTTGCGCCTTTGCGTGAAACTCTCCACTCTTTCGTCCGGCTTTATTTCTAATTGTAACCACCCGAGCCTGCGAGGTATTCTCTTTGCGGTCCCTGGCGATAAGATATGAAAACACATATACGCGCCGGATCCTGCATGAGAATTTGACTACGTGCATTAATAGCGAGCTTTGCGCCTTTGCGTGAAACTCTCCAC
>JBIQIY010000022.1:0-101680 GCA_044507775.1 Flammeovirgaceae bacterium
GTTAATAATGGATGCCAGCTGGGCTTCTACGTTCAAAAGGATTCATGGAAAGACGGTCGCCATGCCAGAGTCGTTTCGCTGGAAGTGTTAAAGGAAAACGATAGTATGCGAAAAAAATTGGAGTCGATTGGTATTTTTGGCAATAGCCAAGATCGGCGGAATATCCCGCCGATGTTGGTGAGGCTTGAGGCAGACTGGCTGATAGGTGGCGTGGCTGAGATTGATACTGGCAATATGTTATGCTGGAAACAGGTGGACACGGCCAAGAGCGGTCAATTAGCGCGAAAAGCGGCATCCAACTAACACAAATTCCTTGGTAAAACATACAGACAAATGCAGTCGTTCGAATCCGCTCGAGACCTCAAAAAATGCGTTTTCAAGCCCAAGAGCGCGGTATAGGTACTGAAACGGTGCCGAATATTTATTTTCATTTCTTCAGCGCGGGGCGTTTAAGTAGGCCGTCGCCGCATACTTTACAGTCGCCTGTGTCGCGAAACTGGGATGTTTCTGTCGTGCTGTCACTGTCATCGAGGTTCGCATGGATCATTCCTTCCATCATTCTGGTTTGCCTCAGCTTAAACCGAAGTGTTTAAGGAAATGGATATGTCACAGTAAAAACTAAAAACCCATCTCGTCATGACAGAACGAACACGCCATTTTGATTTTCGAGTGATTAATGTGAAAATCAGAAAACGAAAGAACGCCACTGCCAACGCAGCTGATTATGTCAGAATTATTCGCACCGCATTTGAAAAAAAGATTCACGCTGAATCCTCTCCCAACAAGCATTGCATTATCAGGTCACACTTTGAGAAAAGGCAGGACAATAAGGTTAAATATGTCTACGGTTTTTTTGCACAGTTCACATACATTGAAAATGAAAGGTGGTTTAACTTAAGATCCCTTGATCTTGACAAGGAGTTTCGCGTTCCCGATGGGTTGTTTCCAGACGCGAAGATGACCGAGTATGTTTTTATACCGGCGGCGCACCGATTTTGCTATAGGATACATAGTGATTTTCAAGTAGCTCCATATCCGGTTAGAAAATTTCTTGATAATGCGCTGAATGCGGCAGCAAATCCAGGAGAGTTTGTACAGGTGGACGTTGAATCGGATCGAGTCTCATTGGCAAAAATTCTCGCTGCGAAATTCGTAAAGAAAATTACGATAGACATCAATTATTCGAATGTTGATATTGGCGACGACCTCAAAAAGTTTGTCGAAGACGATATTAAGGCCTCGAACACAGATCACTTCAAGATTGAAGCGACGCAAAAACCGAATGTGTCAATCGACGTCAAGAAAAGTAAGATATTGAAGGGTGCCCTGGAATCCGCCGTGAGCAATGGTGAGGCGGAGGCAAAAATTATAGGTGACAATAATCGGGTTCAGACAATCAAGACTACTGAATATCCAAGGAAGGAAAGTGTTTACGGCAAGATCTCAAATTTTAACGAACTTGTGTTTGAAAAGATTATGAGCATATTTAGACCCAATGCGCACTAAACAAACAACGCAAAATATTCAGGACACGTTCTTATTGGGCCTTTCTGGTGTGTTCAGGATTGCCGGGATAACCAAGTCTTTTTTCCGGCATTGGACGATGATTGCATCAGTGATCCTATCTGTCTTGACGTTGATACTCTGTTATTGGCTTGGATTGGATATTTTAGAATTCATTTCCGAATTCAAGAGCTTAATGCTTGATTTCTTACCTGGGATTTTGGGATTTACAATCGCAGGATACTCGCTTATGGTTGGCTTTATCCAAGCCGGGGCGATGTCGCGAATAAGTGAGCCGTTCCGAGATAGTAAGTTCAGTTTGTATCAAAAGATGTCTGCTACTTTTGCTCTTAATATCCTCCTTCAGGCCATCGCTTTAATTGTCGCCTATTTCATTCACTTTGTTCTTTACCTAAATGAAAACAAAATTGGCATTGACCTGTCTGTGCAATTCGTTCAGGTAGTTAATCCCATAGGGCTAGCGTTACTTTCTTACTGGTTCTTTGTGTCTCTTTTTATGGTTATTCAGATAGTTGTAAACATCTTTAGCTTTAGTCAGCTGCATCATTACTTTGTTAACAAGGAAAAAGTTGAAGAGCAACAGAAGAATGGTAGTGTAGGCCCAAACCGGTAGTGCAAAGAGTTGTCAGGAAAACATTACAATGGTTTGTACGGAAAACCTGATAAAGTGGTGAGCAGTATTGCCGAAAAAGAGACGCCTTCGTATATTTCGACCATCTTTAGAGAGGGTCTTAGCCCCGGCGCCAATTCGCGTCGGGGCTTATTTTTTTAGTCGAGCCCTAACGTTGTCTGATTACCACCTGTTGCCTTCAAGCGTTTAGCGGACTTGAACGTTCCCACCGTTGTTCGCGGCATTTTGACCGTAACGCCGTCGAGTAAATCGTCAACGGAAATAATCTGAATGCGGTCGTAGCTATGACCCATGATGTCGTCGCGGAAATATCCTGCCTGCTTTGCTTCCAAGACCATCGGTTTAGTTATCTGATCTGCAAAACAAACAAACACACCAATTCCAGCTTTCATTTTCTTAACAACCTGAATGAATTCCCTTACGTTCTTTACATTGACATTTCCGCTTTTGACTTCTATCAAAACCGTGTCCCTTACGACTTTAATTGCGTCACCGCCCTCAGTGTACTCGAAACTTATATACCCATCCCATCCACCGTCTGCACTTTTCTTTTCGTTTACAACACCGTGAAGCATTACTTCAATAATCCAATCCTGAAATTTAAATCGTCCCTTTGTTTCCAGAGCCAAGTTGCGAGCGGAATCTAAGTCTTTAGGCATTCCGTCAATTTCAAACGTAGATTTGATTTCCTTGCCGTAAGTGTCAACTAACCTTTTTGAAATTAGGTTAACTGCAAGATGCGAAATGTCAACACCCAACCACTGACGTTTTAATTCTTCCGCCACAGCGATTGTCGTGCCGCATCCGCAAAAGAAGTCCGCGACAATGTTGCCGGGCTTAGAACTTGCGCGAATTATTCTGTCAAGAAGGGCTTTTGGTTTTTGTGTCGGGTACCCCAATGATTCAGAAGACGTATTGCCGACACGTGGAATATCTGTCCATACATCGTTCAACGCTTTGCCCGGCAACGTATCAAGGTATACTTTCAGTCCGTCCATACGCGGGGATCCATCAAGCTTTTTCAAAATCCTGCCTTCATTCCACCATTCTTCTAATTGCTCAAGGGATGCACCCCAACTTCTATTTGCAGGTGGCTTTACCCCACGCCATTCAAACTGCCTTTTTGGATTTGGCGAACTGAAAGTAAGGTTTTCAGCTTTGTAAAGTCTGCCGTCCGGGTCTGCTTTAAACCGAGACATCTGTTCGGGAGAATATTCGGTGTGCTGTTCAATCCACGTGTATTCCGACGACTTCGTGTAAAACAGAATGACGTCGTGAACCCTGCCAAAATACCCAGCCTTCATGTTGTGGGCGTTTGTGCGCTGCCAAATAATTTCATTCTTAAAATGCTTATCGCCAAAAATTATGTCACAGACAATTTTCAAATAGTGACTCATATTTGGGTCGCAGTGCAAATAAAAACTACCCGTGTCCTTTAGTAGTTTGTGCATGTACCATATACGCACCGCCATTGTTGTCAGATAAGAGACTGCACTTTTTGAAACGCGAATGTTTTCTAAACTTTGAAGAAAGTTATAAAGGTCAAGACTGTGCGTTTTGATGTCGTCCAATGTGTCAACGTATTGAACGTTTGTCCACGTGTCTGCAAAGGCTTCCTTCTGCGCCTTTGTCGTGTCCAGGTCTACGCTCTCAAAAAGGACATTGTAATTACGTTTCGAATTAAACGGCGGGTCGATGTAAATTAGGTCAATGAAGCCCGTTCGGTTTTGTTCGTATAATCGCTTTAGAATTTCCAGATTGTCCCCGAAAAAGAGTCTATTCATGTGCGTGCCGTGGGTATAGTTTTGTAGTGCAAAAACCGAAAAAATCGAATGAATTCAAAGAGGAATTTCGGTCAGGTGCCAACTATTTTCCACAATGCTTGGCAAGATATTCCAGTTTTTTCGCGCGTGGCTTGTCGATTCTTCAACATTCTTTTGACCCGTGTTGTCGGCCTGTGTGAAAGGTCTATTTGTGGTAAGGTCAACAGGTTTATTCGTGACTGAAGGATAAGGTGTTGTTTCGCGAAAATAAGTTTGTTTGCGATGGAGTGCAGCCCCTTTGAATACGTCACGGTGTCCATACTTCCCATGATAAATACAGGCAATAACTTTCTCTGCCTGTCATTGGACAAACGAAGTACCAGACGTGCAAGGCTCCGCGGTATTTCCTCAGAGAAGGGCTTTGAAAACCTTGCTCTGTTATATTCAAAGCCAATAATTATACGAACGCGGTTTTTCCCTGTAGCGTTCAACTGGCTTGCGATGATGAAGCCTTTAAACGCGCAGCCTTGTCGCATAAGACTAAGTTCGGGTTTCCCCATAGGAGCAGTTGCGTTTAATGGCTTCGAAATCCTCTTGAGAAAACTGAGGTTTCACAGTTTGAAAGTCTTTGCCATACGGTCTAACATGCCTGCATAGTTTACGTTCTTCGACTGCGAAGTTTTAATATTCGGCGATGGCGTAAACTCCTTCAGACCCGATGCCACGGAACAAATTTCAAAAAGGTCAACCTCGTTCAATACGCAAACTTCGTCATGATCGTCGATTGATTTCTTGTTTTTGCAAAGATCGTAGGTTGTGATCAAGCACCGCGAAATGAAGAAATTTCCCAGCAGCCACCATATTTACGAAGTAATCATTGCGCGTGTGGCACCAACCTTAGATAACATCGAGAAGGGTAAGCCCGGAGTTACAGACAATGAAAAAGAGCAAGAGAAATGAGAGTAATGCGAAAGTAATTGGCTGTTTTACCACAAAATACAAGGGACTGGGCATAATTCGGAAATTTTCGTGCTGGTCATGGTGCCCAGTAATAAGCTCGCCATGTGAACGTTTATATAGTATCGTTCATAGCTGTGTGGGGTCATAAACCCACGATAATGTCTTCTTTTTGCCGGATCTTGCTCTCTCGATTTTAATATTATGGTACTAGATCAACCAACCAAAATTAACAGTTATGAGAAACACGTATCCACTAGTTAGATTACCACGGGAGCTAGATTTTTGCCTTTACTTGATAAGGGAGGAGTTGAAGAGTAGGCGATTTTTTGAAGGGTTGCAAAAGGTAGGCATTTATGACACTTTCTGGCAACCACACTTGGATCTCCCTATCCTGCAAATGATGGGGTTGGATTGCGAGTCTGACGAGGTAGCAGAAGTTTATTTTGAGATCATGGAGCGCAGGAGTAAGAAGGTCAAGGCTGGAAAAGACTCTGTTGTAATCCAAGCATTAAAGGCGCATAGAGAACTAGAACAAGAAAAAAGAAGACGACAAAAGATAGGTAAAAATTAGTTCATATCTGATTGAGAATGGGAGTGGTTTCGTTTAGCGCCTAAGATAGATAGGGTTTTGTTCTCCTTTTTTCCACTATGCTATGCACTCCTATTTCTCAAACCCTTGTTAGGCCTTGTGTGGTAACCATAGATTATCTCTAACCGATTGAATTGATATGTCAAGAAATAAGACTGACTCGCGTCTGGAGCTAAGATTTCATAGATATGTGATTTTCAGGTGAGGTGTGACAGCGTTTACCCCTAGAGGGTACATTCCCCACGGCTACAGCGGAAGACACGTAGTTAAGTTAAGGTCCCAGGATTACCACTTTTCCAACCTGTTCGCTCTCAATGTCAAACCAGAAAGAATCCCACCCACCAACTACACCTACATTGCCGTTAATAATGTTCTTATTAAACGAACCAAGATGCACGACGGAAAATTTTTTCGAAAATATTCTCAGCTCTTTTTTCACCACATCCACAACACCGATACTTTGTCGAAGGCCTTCATCGGAATACCTTGCCCAGATTGGTACTGCAACCAATCGTCCACCGGGTTCCCAGACAGGTGGGCCTCCGCACGAGCTATAGATCTTCATCCGCAGTCCATCTTTTGCCTCCAAGTAACAGCTGCCTATAAGGGGTCCCACCATAGCAATCTCATTGAGATCACTGTAGAACAGCCTGCACGAGTCGTCAGGAGAATGTGTAGATTCGTCGTTGCCAAAATCTGCGGGATTGTTTTTGTAAGGCATAACGTTTTGGTTAGAGATGATTGTGCGTTTTATCGGTTGGACGCCAGCGTCCCAATTCCTCTGACAGTCTCGTACATTAAACCAGGGATACCTTGGCTCCCTAAAAAAACATATCTGCATGGTACCCCTTCTCCTTCAACTCAAAATACCTCTTCCTATTAAATCTGAACAACCTCGCCGGTCTACCTGCTCCCCGGTTCACAATCCGGTCTGATTCCTCCACAAGCCCAAGTAACATCAGCTTCTTTCGAAAATTCGTCCGTTCGAGATTCCTATCTAGCAACGTCTGATACAGTTTTACAAGATCCGAAAAAGGAAATTCCCGGTCCAGGAGTTCAAAGCCCACGGGCTCGTATGTAAGCTTTGCGCTGAGCCGCTTGGTTGCCACATCGATAATTTTTCTGTGGTCGAAGGCAAGTTTTGGTAACTTCTTGACATTGAACCATGCGACGTCGCTTGCATCCGAGTTGGCTGCCGGGCGCAAGTCGCGTGGGCGAACGACGCCAAAAAATGATACAGCAACTATGTGACCCCGTGGGTCACGATAAGGATCTCCAAACGTATAAAGTTGTTCAAGGTAATGAACATCGACTCCGGCTTCGTCCGAAAGTTCACGGTTCACTGCTTTCTCCAACGATTCACCGGGCCTTACAAATCCGCCTGGCAATGCCCACATACTTTTGAACGGTTCAAGCTTCCTTTGAATAAGAAGTACAGAAATTCCGCGGTCGGAGTCATACCCAAAAATCACGGCGTCGACGGCTAGCCTTATTTCATTTCTTATGAAGGGTGAATTCTGCACTGATTGGCGGCTTTTCATGTTAGTTTGAGTAAAAATAACTCAAATACTTTGCAAATCAACAATGTTCCTCATTATATTTAGAGTATAAAATACTTTAAGTGGCATGGAAGCGCGGCGCAAAGAGTCTAACGTAGACACGCCGATACAGGTGTATGGTCACTTGAAAATGCACAAGACGCAATATACATGGCGCGCACTAAGGTTATCATCTATCCAAAAGACATTCAAGTTATCACAGGCCGAAGTGAACGCTACGCCCAGAATACTCTCGCTCGTATCAAGAAAGCCCTTGGGAAACCAAAACATCAGCTCGTTACCTATCAGGAGTTCTGCGAATTCATGGGGATCAGCCTCGAGGAACTTTGTACCCACCTTCGAGACGCATGACAGTTAGACCCCTTAGCTATTTCAGGGCACGACAAGGGCTGTTTTTAGCACAAGACATACGTCCTACATACGTCCTACATACGTCCTACATACAGCCTGCATACGTCCTATAGTCAGCCATTTAAAACCGCAGATTCCGCATAAAGCGCACCATCCGCATCATTGTCTATTTTCCGTAAAATGTGTAGAAATCCGCAGTGTCCGCACGAAACGTTACTCGCAATTTCTCACCTCATTCCTATGCGCTACGTTTGGTTCTCGTTGCAACGAAGGGCTTATCCGGACTGTGCCAGAATTAAACAGTACGGAAAATTTTAATTTAGAAAATTATGGGAAGACAAGATGGTCTTATCCAACTCAGAGGTGCCGTTGCGAACATGTCCTTCTATAAAAACAAAATAGATGGATACCTCGCTCGCAAGAAGGGCGGAGTTACGAAGGAGCGGATTCAAACCGACCCTAAGTACGAACTTACGCGCAAGAACATGGCCGAATTCGCACGTGCAGGTTTGGCATCAAAAGTTTTTCGCCGGGTATTTCGTTCACTCTTGTCAAGGACGACCGACAAACGCATGACAGGAAGATTGACGCGAGAAATGGTAAAAGTTATCAGAGAGGATGCCGTGAATTTGCGCGGCCAACGCAATGTCATCGACGGTGACGCATCATTGCTCCAAGGATTCGAGTTTAACGTGCATCGGGCCCTGGAGGAAGCAGTGCTCGTAGAAATTGCCACGTCGATCGACCGCGCAACGGGAGCTTTGACTGTAGACATTCCTGTGATAACACCGACGACGGATCTCGGGATCCCCGAAGGTGCGACGCACTTTCGCATTAAGACAGGTGGTGCCGCCATCGACTTCGAAGGCAAAACCTCTGCCGTCGTCACGTTAGACAGCGCTGACGTTCCGGTTATCGGGGATGTGCAAGGGCCGTTACAGTTCAACCTCGCTCTTCCGCCAGGTTCGGTGCATCCGCTGTTCCTGATCTGTGGAATCGAATTTCTGCAGAAGACTAAGGCTGGCGAGGTATCACTGATGAACAACGATGCCAATGCCATGGCTATTCTGAAAGTAGACACAGCCCCGGCAGGATAGCAGAAATTGCAAGATCGTATGCCGCTTCGTGAGGAGGTGACGAGCTGATCACTTTCTGGTACGTCGTCTCAACCAAACCATGGATCGAACACCGGGTAAGCTTGACAGTTTCTCACTGTCACGGAGCCTCTACCTCAGCCGGCGAGGAAGGGATTCTTATATTCTATTCTATGCAAATTTTTCGTAAACCGTCCTGCATGTATTAAATCACCAGGACTAAACATCACACAAAATGAATATCGTTCAAAGAATGAAAGCACCGACTCCGAAATTCTTCAGAGTTCTGCGCACCGTTGGAATCGCGCTGGCTGCCGCTAGTGGCGCACTTCTCGCTGCACCGATTGCATTACCTGCTGCGGTAATTACTATCGCAGGCTACCTCACGGTCGCGGGAAGTGTCGCGACTGCGGTAAGCCAGGCCGCGGTGCCGAAAGAGGAGGATGAAGATGCTGACGATGACCCTTCGAATGATGGCGATGTCGGCTAATCATCAGGTCACAGCCGCAGGCACGCTCGGAGGGACACTCCTCTCAATGTTTGCGACCGTTCAAACCGGGGATATCACGAAGACCATTATCCTCGCAACGATCGGGGCCGTTGTGAGCTTTTTTGTATCACTCGGCTTAAAGTGGATAGCGAAGACGCTGCGCACGCGGTAGTTCATTGGAAGGCTCCCAGAAAGGAGCCTTCTTTTTGTGCGCGTGCATGGCGGGATGGCTTCGTGGTGAAAGTCACCATGGGAGCATGTGGTCGGAAAGCTTAGCCAACGCAAGGGTGTCCATCGTGAGATCGAATCTGAAACAAGCCGGCGACAAACCCCGGCCCCGAGGAATACGAACCAGATCAGCCATATCCCGTGAATGGGCGTGCAAAATCAAAAGTGACATTCAAAGGCAGCACTGATACCGGAGCGCAAAAATCGGGGGGGACTGACGAGAAAGTTATCGGCCATCGCGGGTGATCTCAAGGCCATGTGAAAACAAAGTATAAAGCACAAATAGTAGTAGCGTGAAGGAAAGATCTTCCTACTTGCAAAATGTAGATTACTGACTTCCCGGCTGCTCGCAACTCATCCTACGGCAGGTAGCGGATAGTTTGGGCATATTTAATCATCCACTCTGCTTCCTCCCGTATTATATCGTAGGCTGCTGGATTTCCAGTTCTGATGGAAATCAACTTAGCGACTACCTGAATAAATCCTTCTCCTGGTGTACCACCGACCATTCGTTCTTTTAGAAGTTCGTCAGAAAGCTCTCCGAACCCCTTCGCTTCGAGGATTCGTCGGATTGCTTGAAGGTTTGAAATCCAGTCCATAGAAGTATAATTAAATTAGTTTCTGGCTAGTCGACTTTTCAGTATTAAGTGTATCGCGTTAATCGTTCGATATTATCAAGATCGTCAAAGCCCACGTTCAAGTCGGTATCGGGTAGGGTGTCAGAAAAACTCAAAACATAAGGTTCATTGAGAACCTGTTTGCTATGTCGGCGAAGGCGTATAAATTTCATACAACGTTTTCCAAAAAAACCTGATAGTTTATGTTGTGATAATTGCAGAGGGATCTTAGCTCAGCCGGAAATATCTAAGATGGATTTCCTGCCTGTATCCGGAGCTTATTGAATCCAGTGCCGAGAGCGGTCATAATTACATTGTATTCAGTTAGTTAGTCGTCCATCTTTTCAGTTTTATACATAAAAATAAAAAGGGTTGCGGATTTTACAATCCTTAAGGGAATGTGGGGCGTTCCGATTAACGTGCTGAAATTCCGGTTTGCCAGGGGACACACCTGCGCAATTCTAAAATTAAGGCACTCGTAAAAAATGGCGACAATATTTCATATTTTTAAGGTTCCTGTACCTGAATGAATAAACGCCACCACTTTTTCAGAAGCCTCTGTTCGGGCAGTCGCTTTTGCGCATTTTTTTATCTGCTGTTCCTCGCTTCATGTTCGCCGGAGCTTACTGAACCCGAGCCTGTTCCGGTCCCCGAGCCGGACGTGGAGATCCCTGAATTACCAACGCTCCTGTGCAAGCCCTTCGTCACCGGTGGCTACACGGATCAGGTCTCCTATCTGCCCGGCGACAAGGCGCGCGTATACTTTCAATCCACTAAAGGCTCCGAGCTCTGCCGCATCGACGTGTTCGATCTCGCGGGAGATTCAGTTTTTTCTACTACATCCGTCATTCCGGTTGCGACGGGCTTTCCTACCGATGCGTCTGAAAATGGCTACGGATACCCAGTCGCCGCCGAGTTTTTCGTCCCGCAACTGAAAAGCGGAATGTACCTGATCGAGAACAGGATTCCGTTTATCATCAAGACGGAGAGCCCCGTCGATGCGCTCGTGGTTTATCCATCCAATACCGCGAACGCCTACGCGGAGAGCGGCGGAAAAAGTCTCTACTCCCGCGAAGGACGACCGGGAAAGGTTTCGTTCCATCGGCCCATCGCGGTGCAATCGCTGTCGACAGTTTGCCTCAAGTGGTTCTCGACACTGCCCGACTTCACGGTCGGCTTTATCGCTGACAGCGATATGGATTTTTACGAGAACATCGTCAGCGCAAAAGTCCTTGTCATCGCGGGCCACAGCGAATACTGGACCCGCGAAGCGCGCCTGAATTTCGACCGGTTTGTCGATGAGGGCGGCCATGCACTCATCCTTTCCGGAAACACCATGTGGTGGCAGGTGCGCTATACGGAAGACCGGTCAGGCCTCATCTGCTACAAGGAAGATGCCCTGGATCCCATATCGGATCCGTTATTCAAAACCATCAACTGGCACGAGACGAAACTGGACTACCCGATCCTCCCGAGCATCGGGGCGCACTTTCCGCTCGGAGGATACGGCAAACAAAACGACAACGGATGGAATGGCTACAAGATCGCATCGCCGCTGTCGCCGTTGTTTGATGGTCTGACGCTGAAGAAAGGCGACATCATCTCGCTGCCTACCCTGGAATACGATGGTGCACCCCTTAAGGGATTTGACGCGGAGGGATTTCCGGTGCTCGATACGGATGCCCTGGGATTCGACAAGATCGAACTGCTGGCTTTCGACCGCGGATTCCGCGTAGTCGAGACCACGGCGACGTTCATAATCTTCCGGAAGACTCCTTCGTCGGGTATTGTCATCAATACTGCTTCGACGGACTGGTGCTCGTCATACGGAATGGGCGGCGCTTCCGGCGATGCAATCAAACGCATCACACACAACGCCCTTTATAAACTGGTGCACGACTTGCCCGTGTTCAGCGAGAACGAAGGCTCGTGATGCGCTGATCTTCCTCCACCTGTGTGCTTTCGTTTCTGTAGGCAAATAGCAGGCACATGTCATTAAGTTAAGCTCCGATGACCTCCTCGCCTTTAGGAGAGGATAGAGGTGAGGTGAAAAAAAAAGGCTTAACTTAATGACATGCAATCGCAAGGGATCAACCTTCTGAATACAATTTTTTCCTTCGGGCATCAAAGAGTTGCATTAGTTAACTCAACATTCTATCTTGAGTTGCTTACTTCATACCTTACCCGAGACCCAAAACCCACATACCGATGGCATCCTTTGACAAGATCAGCAGGAGAAAGTTCGTAAGCTCCGCTGCCGTAGCATCTCTTGGTTTTACAATTGTTCCCCGCAACGTACTGGGCGGCAATGGATTCATTCCTCCCAGCGACAAACTGACCATCGCCTATATTGGGTGCGGCACACAGGGGCTTCGTGAGATGACCGAACTCATTCAGAATCCGAAAGTCCAGATCGTTTCGGTCTGCGATCCGAACAAGAAAAGCACGAACTACATCGACTGGTCGCCGCACGGCATTCGCGATGATATCCGCAAAGCACTGGGAGACAATACCTGGGGCGAGGGACTGGACGGTATCCCCGGTGGTCGTGACTACGGTCAGGAGTTCGTTCAGAAATATTATGCAAAAAGCAAGGATTCTGGAAAGTACAAGGGATGTCCTTCTTATGAAGACTATCGCGAGCTGCTGGAGAAGGAGCAGGATGTCGATGCGCTGAAGATCATGACACCCGACCACCTGCACGCCACGATCTCTATCGCCGGTATGAAGAAGGGCAAGCACGTGGTTATCCACAAGCCCATCGCGAACCGCATGTACGAGAGCCGGCTCTCAATCGACACGGCGCGCAAGACTGGGGTGAGTACACATCTGCTCGCCTGGAGCAAACGCCCCGGCAACGACCTGGTAAAGAAATGGATCGCCGATGGCGCCATCGGAACGCTAAAGGAAATTCACAACTGGTCGTATCGGCCTGTGTGGCCGCAGTGGACGAGCAATCCCAAGGACACGCCTCCGGTACCCAACGGACTCAACTGGGATCTCTGGCTGGGGCCCGTACCCGATAGACCCTATCATCCGAACTATACAAACTGCGTATTCCGCGGATGGTACGACTTCGGCGGTGGCAGCATCGCGGACATGGGACACTATAGCCTGTGGCCGATGTTCCTCACGCTGGGAGTAAATACACCGCCTCTGAGCGCAGAGGCCTACGCAACTACTACCCGTACCGTTGTGGACCACGTGAGCAAGAATGTCGTCAACAACGTGGCGTTCCCGTATTCGTGTATCGTGCGCTTCAAGTTTCCCAAGCAGGAAACGCTCCCGGCATTCGACCTTTTCTGGTACGACGGCGGTATGAAACCTCCTACACCGGAAGAATTGGAAGTCGACGGCAAGGATATGCCGCAGGAGGGAATGATGTTCGTCGGCGACAAAGGCAAGATACTCGGTGGCTTCCGCAACGAAGACCCTGTCCTCTTGCCGGAGAGCCGAATGAAAAGCTACATGGAGGGCAAGTCCGCTCCCAAAGCAGAAATGGAGCGAAGTGATGATTTCTGGATCGATGCTTTCCGCGAGAAGAAGCAATCACCCGGAACATTCCTTCTCGCTGGTCCCGTTTCCGAAACGATCAATCTCGGAGCGATTGCGTTGCGGGCAGGGAAGAAGGTGTTGTACGATGCGGCGAAGATGGAGATTACGAATGTGCCGGACGCAAACAAATTCCTTCGACGCGAATATCGCAAAGGTTGGGAGTTGTAATCGTCATCCTGAGGCGCGCGTTCAATACCATATCGCCGCCATCCTGAGGCGCGTTCAACACCATATCGCCGTCATCCTGAGGCGCGGGTTCAACACCATATCGCCGTCATCCTGAGGCGCGCGTTGGTTGTGCGGGATGATGAGCCGAAGGATCCCCAAACGCAGGAGTGTAAATAGTTCATGGCTCAAAATTAAAATCAGGTTATGACCAAATACAATAGACGGAATTTTCTGCAGGCATCGGCGGCATTGAGTGCTGCCGGTTTTATGGCGCCGTTGGCGTTGAAGGCTTCCGATAAAAACATATTAACTCCTCCGCGCATGATCAAAGACGATATATCTCTGGCGCAGTGGGCGCTTGTCGACGAAGTACGGGAGGGCAAATGGAAAACGGTCGACTTTGCAAAGGTAGCGAAAGAGGATTTCGGTCTGAACGGCATCGAGTATGTGAATACACTGATGGAAGTGCCGACGGAAGGATACCTGAAGAGGCTTCGCAAGAGTGCGGAAGATCACGGGGTGACGAATGTTCTCATTATGGTGGACGATGAAGGCGATGGTTGCGCTCACACGAAAGAGGGGAGGAAGCAGTTTGATATCAACCATCGCAAGTGGATCGATGCCGCTCATTACCTGGGCTGCCACGCCATCCGCACGAACTGCCGCGGAAGCGAAGTCGCCCAGAAAGTGAGCCGGGAGGAGTCGCTGAAATGGGCCGCGGAATCCTATAATATGCTTCTGGAGTACGCGGTGCCCGCGCGGATTTCGGTCGTCATTGAAAATCATGGCGGTCTCTCGAATGATGCGCAATGGATGGTCGACCTGATGAAGGAAGTGAACAACCTGTACTTCGGAACGTACCCCGATTGGCGACAGCCATCAAAGGAGTTCGATAACTACGACTACCTGCTTAAGACCCTTCCGTACGCGAAGGGAATGTCGTATCGCAATCAGCCCACGGATGAGCTAAGCGCAAAGATGATCAGACTCGCAAAAGACGCCGGCTACCGCGGATGGTATGGCATCGAATCGTCCGGCAGGGAAGCAATCAAGAAAGGCAAGGAACTGCTCACAAAATACCTCTTCACCTGACTTTCACTTTATTTCCCTGGCCGCAGAATTGTTAATCCGCCACAATTCTGCGCAATAAACCCCCGTCTCTACGCCAATTCGACTACCAATCACCTTCATTTTCACCTATCTTTCGAACCAGCACACCCTATAACCTAAGTCTATACTTGGAATTTAGAACTTATGACTTACAACTTACAACTTATAACTTACAACTTACTTTTCGTGAGCGCGATTACAATAACCGCAGCTGCATTGCTGACAGGCTGTAACACGAAGAAGGATAAAGCAAGGGAAGAGATGAACACAGCATCCATTACCAAGATCAAGAGTGATTTTGTTTTCGGAGACGATCGTCCTTTTGCGCAGTGCCACGCCTCAACGGTGCTGCGGACCGGCGATGGAGAATTTCTGGTCGCCTGGTTCGGAGGTACGCATGAAAAACACGATGACGTTGGGATCTGGCTTTCAAAAGGAGCGCCGGGCAACTGGTCAGCGCCACGTGAAGTAGCCAAGATACGAGAGGATGCTCATTGGAATCCAGTGCTCTTTCGCGATCCCTCCGGCGCCATCACTCTGTTTTTTAAAGTAGGAAAGACAATTGACTTCTGGGAAACGTGGTTCCAGGTTTCGCATGACAACGGCGAGACGTGGTCCGAAGCGAAGGAATTGGTCGCCGGTGATAAAGGTGGACGCGGACCTGTTCGCAACAAACCCATCATATTATCGGATGGTACGTGGCTCGCGCCGGCATCGAATGAGTTGAAGGGCGTGTGGAACGCTTTCGTCGACAGGAGTGAAGATGGCGGCAAGACGTGGACGGAAGGCGAGTTCGTGAAACTTGAGCGCGACTCCGCCTTCGGTGAAGGGGTCATTCAACCCGCATTGTGGGAATCGTCGCCGGGCAACGTGCACATGCTCCTGCGCAGTTCCGCGGGCGTGATATGCAGAAGCGATTCAAAAGACTACGGCAAGACATGGTCTCCGGTATACAAGACGGACCTGCCCAATCCCAATAGCGGTATTGATGTGACGAAGTTGGACGACAACACGCTCGTTCTGATCTTCAATCCGGATGATGAGAACTGGGGATCGCGCAGTCCGATTTCCCTGGCCGTGTCGAAAGACAATGGCGAGACCTGGGATCCCATCATCGAACTCGACCGCGGCGATGTCGAGGAAGAGTTCTCCTATCCCTCCGTTATTTCATTTGGCGACACCGTTGCAGTTACCTACACCTGGAAGCGACAACGCGTTGCGTTTTGGATGGGTAAGATTGGTTGAGTGTGGGTTTTAAGCACTAAGACACAAAGACACAAAGACACGATTTTTTCTTTTTTTTTGTAAAATTCTTTGTGTCTTCGTGTCTTGGTGCCTTCGTGCTTAAAGCATCTTCCTCAACTCAGTCCACTTTCCGACGTCTTTCTCATCATGAGTAATTAACACCAGCGTAATATCTCTATCCAGGTATTGCGTTAGAAAACGCGTGACCTTTTCGTGGTTAGCGGGATCGAGAAACTGGAACGGTTCGTCCAGCAACAGCAGCTCTTTATCGTCGAGGAACAGGTTGATCAGTAGCGCCATCTGCAGTTGTCCGGAGGAAAGCAACCGGATGGGGGTATCGATGTATTTCTCTGCGCCAAAGAAGTCGATGAGTTCGTCGAGGCGGACTGGGTTGTCGTGTTTTTGACTGCGGATATAATCCCGCCCTGATAGTAGTATTGTCTTAGCGCTGAGGAAGTGCGTTTGTTCAGGTCCGAAGTAGCTGATGCGGTTCTTGATGTCCCAGATGGACTCGCCGGAGCCGCGGCGTTTTCCGAACAGGAATACCTGCTGGCTATACGCCATGGGATGGTCGGCGAAGATGAGACTGAAGAGCGTCGTTTTTCCCGATCCGTTTCTTCCCGTGAGTGCCCATCGCTCGCCTTTATTGATGCGCCAGTTCAGGTTTGAAATTATTTCTTTATTTCCGTAGGCGATGGTAAGGTTGCGCATTTCCACGACGGGCTCGTCGTTTGTTTGCGCAGCGCTGTCCTTCGCCCTGGTCCCGGCGGTCGTCGTTATCGCAGGCATCACATCTTCCGTCTTTACGATCCTGAAGTCATGCAGCACGACTCTTCTCGAGATTACGGAGGGAAGGCTGTGACCGTGGTCCACGAGGATGAGTTGGATGCCGAGTCTGGTGGCAAGATCGTCGAAGAAATTGCTGAGGTCGCGCCTGCTTTCCGCGTCCAGGCCGTCAAAAGGATAGTCCAGCAGGAGAATGCGTGGAACGTTTTTGGCGATCTGCCGGAGGATGATAACCTTTTTCAGCTGGCCGTTTGACAGTCGTGTGAGCGGAAGGTCGAGCAGAGCCTGGATGTCGAAGTTAGGGGAGAACTGGAAGCGTTCCAGTGCGTGTTCATTGCCTTCAAATACGTCGCGCACCTTCGGCAGTTGCGTATCATCCAGCGTGTAGTAGCGCTGTTGATAGAAGAGGCCATCAAACCCGCCCAGGAATGCGTGTATCCAATGCGTTGGGATAAGGTGAATTTTTTCCTGGCGCTGGCGATAGAGGGTATCCCAGTCGTCGCCCTGAATAAAAGCATGGTGAACTTCACCGGATGTCGGAGTCAGCGCGCCGGCGAGAAGTTGCAGCAAAAGGGTTTTCCCTGATCCGTTCTCTCCTTGTATAACCCAGTGCTCGCCCGGAAGCACATGAAAATTCAAATTTTCAAATAGCTTTCTTTCTCCCCTCGCAACGGTGATGTTTTTAAGATGGATCACTGTCAATCAATTTTTCCATCTGTGTCCTGACCGGATCGCCTTCGGATTTCCAGTTCCGCGTAACCCGATACTTCATCGTGGACGCGATGAAATTCAATATCGTGTAGTCTTGCCACTGCGATCTCGGCCGTGGTGTAAACCAGGTTATTCTCAAGCAGGTGCCCGCCCAGCGTGCTGCCATGTCCGTCTGAGATGCAAAGGTGCAAGTGCAGCGATGTTTCAGAGAGTGTTCCGACAAGTGAGACGATCTCGAAAAATCCGGTCGCGGTGGATGGTGCTTTCTGGTTCGCAAACCGGAGATTGTATTGTGTCAGGCTCCCGACACACGTGACAATCACACCGGCGGAAAATTTATTCTGAGCTGCAAATTCCTGAAGGGATATCCGCAGGTCCGCACCGGGTTTCAAGCGTATCACTGATATTTCCGAAGAGGACGAAATGTATTGCGGCGTCATGCCAGCAATATATTGAATAAACAATTAACCTGCCTTCCGGGCTACTTTGCGCGCAGAACTTTCCACTGGGCATCGGAATTTTCGACTGCGAATTCCAGCCTTCGGATTTCTTTAACCTCCAGGATGCGCAGCGCCTGCGTGTGAGCGTTTTCGGAGATGAGAACGATGTTGGATTTGTGGTCGGCAAAACCACGAATATATCGCACCAGCACTTCTCCGCTCGCCACTGTGATCTTAAGCGGGAACCGGGAACCGATGTTTTGTGCCAGCGCGTCTTTCATCTGCTGGAGCGATACTGTTAATTCTTGTGTCATATGCCCCACCTTTGCATAAGGGATGCCAGAAAATCGCAACCGTCGTTTTAGGCTGGTTTCGCCATTTTGCTCAAGAATTTATCCTGATTTGGGACTTATTTCCACAACTGGCTTGAAGTAGAAAGAGAAAAGCAGAAAGCGCAAAGCACAAAGCATAAAGCATAAAGCATAAAGCACAAAGCACAAAGCAGAAAGCATAAAGCATAAAGAAGGGACAAAGTGGAACGTAAGGTCGGGGTTAGGCGCGGGGGTGGGAGCGAATTAGGTCCAGGATACCGTTGATGAAGGTTAGCGGGTGGATGGGATTTCCGGGAATATAGAGGTCGACGCGGTGCTGTTCAAGAAAGCTGCGGTCAACGGCTGGGCTATTTGCGAAGAGGCCACCGCTGATGGCGTCTGTTCCCACCAGCACGATGATCTTCGGATCCGGTATCGCGTCGTAGCAGGTATTCAGGGGAACGGCCATGTTGGCGGTGATAGGCCCGGTAATGACGATGCCGTCGGCGTGACGCGGCGAAGCCACGAATTCGATGCCGTAACGTCCCATATCGAAATTCACGTTGGTACACGCATTCAGCTCGAGTTCGCTGCTGTTGTCGCCACCCGCCGACACGACGCGCAACTTGAGTGAGCCGCTGAATATCTTTCGGATTTCTTCGCGCACCAGCGCGGGATCTAGTCGGATGTCGGACTTTGGGCCTTCGCGGACAACCAGGGACTCCCGTGCATTGGCGGCCATGCGGTAGTCTTTCGAGAACCTGATCTTTCCGGGAAATGCGCGGGCGCAGTCGCCGCAGAAGGAGCACTTCCCAAGGTCAACACGAAGTGGATGGGTGGCAATGGCGCCGGTCGGACAAAATTCTGCCAACGCAGCCTCATCCACAGGCTCGTTCGTTATTTCCGGAACTCCGCGAAATCTACCGGGCACCTCTGCGCGTGTGGGATCGGGAATGTATTGTTTTCCCTGGTGAAGTAAGATCCTGATGTTGTCAATCATCGCTATTGTTTATAAGTCGTGACCGCAGTAACTGAGGTTGAAGCTCTTGTTGCAGATCGGAAAATCGGATATCTCGTTGTTTCTCACAGCCAGCGCCAGCGCCATCCAGTTGTGCATGGAGGGATCCTTGATCCGGAATTCGGACAACTCGCCCTTTTCATTCGTGATGGCGCAGTGGCAGATCTCGCCCCGCCACCCTTCTGTCAGCGCGATCGCAAAGCTGTCGGGTGCCGGGTCGCCGATCGCCAATGAAGCTGTCGCCGGTTCGGGGGGCTTGCGGATAATTCTTCGCAGGTAGTAGATCGACTGCACGATCTCATCGTGACGCAATCGCGCCCGTGAGTAAACATCGCCGTGATGCTTCACGATGGCAATAGGCGAGAACTGGTGGTACATGCCATGGGGATGTGTTGCCCGGATGTCACGCATCAGTCCGCTGGATCGTGCGGTAGGGCCAACTGTCCCCAGTGAGACAGCCAGGTCACGGGAAAGAACGCCTGTTTTTTCAAGTCTCGCCAGCGCGCTTGGCAACGTGTGAAACTCCCGCCACATTTCGTCGAAGTCTTTCTCATATTCCTGGAAGATAGATTCGAGTCGCGATGCCAACGCGCGCGTAAATGGCCAGGGATTGCTTCCGACACGAATAAGACTCTTGCCAAGACGATTGCCGCACCACTCCTGCATGAAATTGATAATGGGTGTCCGCAGCCTGCCGAAGACAGCGCTGCCAAGCTGATATCCGATGTCGGTGCAAATTGCGCTGAGATCGCCGGTGTGGACCGCGATACGTTCTAACTCCAGCGCTACCGTCCGGGCAAAGTGAACTTCCTTCGTGGCCTCAAAACCGCATAGCGCTTCCCAGAGATTGGCGAAGGCGGTGGTGTGACCTGCAACAGAATCACCCGAGATTGACTCGGCAAGCAAGGTGCGCTGAAGCAGGTTTCTTCTCGAAAGGATAAGTTGTTCTATGGCGCGGTGCTGGTAGCCCAACTGAATTTCGAGATGAAGGATCTGTTCACCATTGCAGATAAATCGGAAGTGTCCCGGTTCGATAACCCCGGCGTGAATCGGTCCGACGCCAACCTCGTGCAGTTCCTCGCTATCAATGTGATAAAACGGATAGTTTTCAATGCGATTCGACATCTCTGCCCGATCGAAAGGATAGCGTACGGGCTTTAACCAGGGATGGTCTGAATACCTTGTCCCGAATTTTTCGTGCAGGATTCTTTCATATAGATGAAACTGCATTTCTTGCGCCGTAAAGGAAGGGAAGACCTCGTCCGTATCCCGGTTGATTTCCGACGAAGAAACCAGGATCGAAGCGGTGACATCGTTGGCGATACAAGAGACAAGCTTCAACCGATCGCGCTGAATAAATCCGAAGTACTGCACACAGTGATGGTTGGCATCGCGAACCAATTCTACATTTGCATGGAGAAAATCCGTATACGGGACGACCGGTATGCTGTCGAGCGGTATGCGCGTGTTGTTCGGTATTGTGATGAATGAACTCATGGCGGGCTGTGCAGGTTTTGCGTGGCTTCACGGATAAGAACAATCAGTTCCGCCGGTGGATTAAATCCGAGGTAGACGACCAATCCCAGCAGTATGTATTGGCTGATCGACTCCGTCGGAGAAATCTTCGGCACCCGATCCTCGCGGAAGCCCACGGTTTTGATAAACAGCATCTTGAAAACATTCCGGGCAAGGGACCAGATGATGAGCGAGAGAAGCATGAAAATGACCACAAGCCATACGATCTTCCCGGCGTTGAAAATCGAGTGAAAGATCATAAACTCCGTGACGAACATTCCGGACGGTGGCATCGCCGTAATGACGAAGAATCCCAGGAGCAAGGCCATCGCGCCAGGCGTGCTGTAGTGAAAGTAGTTTCCGATGTCGTAGATGCTTTTGCTTCGGTAGATGCGATAGATCTGGTCGACCTGGAAGAACAGGCTTGACTTGGCGAAGGTGTGGAGAATGAGGTGAAGGATCGCGGCAAAATATCCGGCACCACCTGCGGCAACGCCCAGCATGACGATGCCCATGTGTTCGACTCCGGAGTAGGCGAGCATACGCTTGAGGTTTTTGACGCGCAGGATATAGACCGCAGACACAAATATTGAGAGGATTCCGCTTACAAAAAGAATGCTGTTTGCCCACGAATGTAGCGTGGTATTGCAGATCACCTCATAGAACCGGAAGATACCGGCGAAGCCCACGTTTACTAACGCGCCTGCAAGCAACGCGCCGGCCGGACCCGGAGCCTTGTCCTTTGCATCGATGCCAACGGTGTACATGGGCACGAGGCCCGCTTTGACCGTGAATCCCGTGAAGATGAAAATGAACGCCAGCTTCAGCCAGAATTCATTCAGTTGCCGCGCGTGCTCGACCAGTGCCGCGTAGGAGAGGCTTGTGAAACCTTCTTCCTGGATGGTGATGGTGAGGAAAAGAATTCCAATAAACACCAAAGTGATGCTGATGGAACATACGAATATGTACTTCCACGTTGCCTCGAGGGTCCGTTCATTCCGGTTATGATAGATGAGAGCGGAGGCGCTTAGCGTAGTGAGCTCTACAAATATCCACGTCACCGCAATGTGATTGGCGAGGTAGGCAGCGCTCAATGACGATACGAGTCCAACCATCGCGCTGAAGTAGATGCCCCGTTCCCGAGGCATATCCTTGCGGGTCTTGAAGAAAATGTAACTGTGATAAAATGCCGGAACCGCGATAACACTCAGGACGCCCAGCAGGATGAGGCCCAGCGAGTCGAATGCAAAGTACTCGAGCGCGACTTGTCCCTTATGCTGAAAGGCGTAGATCGTCAGCGCCCACTGCAGCGCGACGAACACCCATACAGCGAGGTGGACCACTTGTCTTCTGCGAACAAAGAACAGCGCGGCAGCAAGGAAGATGACCAGGACAAAGTAAGTTAAGACCATAACAGTTCCATCAGTCTTTAAGTTGTCGCAGTTGTTCCGCATCGTGCTCCTTTAACACGTCGCCGATCCGGTTGACAAAGATCCCGAGCAGAAGCACACTGACGAAAATATCGAGCATGATGCCGATGTTGACGATCATGGGCATTTGACTCCCCACGGCGATCGACAGCACAAAAACTCCATTCTCAATAATGAGGAACCCCATGACATGGGTGATGAGCTTTCTCCTGGAAACAATTATATAAAGCCCGGTAAAAAGCGCCGACAGCGCCACAACAAAGAACATGGTTTTAAGCGGATCGTCGTGAAGGTTGCTGGAAAGCAGGAATGAACCGACGATGATCGCGGTGATAACTACAACCGAAAGGAAGTTGGATACATAGGGCTCCGCTTCCCGGGTGAGGTTGTTTCGCTTGATAACGTATTGAAGGAAGGCAGGTATGGCGACCGACTTAAAAACAATAGTCTCGATCAGGATGAACGTAAGGTTGACAGCGTTGATCTCGATGAGCTCAATAAAGGTAAGGGCGAACAGGATAACCCCCTGGAATGCGATAATCCCGATGTACGTGGTCAGGCGGTTTGCCGCCACGGCGTAAATGAGACTGATGATAATAAGTATTAGTAGAGTATTCGTCATTTGTCAGCCATATTAGGATAGTTTTCCGATCATGATAATAACACCCAGGAATACCAGTAATGAAATAGAGGTCAGCGAAACGATGAATTGCGAGTTGTGATTCATACGGAAACGCGCCATGAACGATTCGATCGCCGCAGCGACCAACCCAAAGGCTACCTGTGTTGTGAGAAAAAGCGGAATAGCAAAATACCAGGCGACTGCCGGTGAGATGAAGATATTTGCAATAAGCGCTCCATAGATGGCGAATTTCAGGTTTGTAGTCTGAAGGATCAACCCCAGATCGAAACCGCTGTTATCAAGCACAATTACTTCGTGTATCATGGTCAGTTCCAGGTGCGTCTTAGGATCGTCTATTGGCATCCTGCTATTTTCGATCATCGCGATAATGATGAGGATGAAGGTGGCCAGGACGCCGAGCGTATAAGAGGTATACGACTCGAAATGCAACTGCTGAAATATTTCATGAAAAGAGGTGTGGCCCGTGAAAAGAGCGAATGATCCCATCAAAATGAAGAATGCCGGTTCTGCGAGGAGCGAGTAAAGTGCCTCCCGGCTGGCACCCATTCCTTCGAAGCTGCTACCTGTATCCATCGCGGAGAGAATCATAAAGAACTTTCCAAGCGCCAGTACATAGGCGAAGAAGACGAAATCGCCGGAAAAAGAAAGCAATCCGGGATGACCCGCAAAGGGCACCATCAGCATCGCTGTGAGAACGGAGGCAAAGTATATGCTCGGCGCGATCCGGAAGATGAGACTACTCGTCTCGCTGTACACGGCTCCTTTTCTGAAGAGGCGCCAGATATCTTTTAAGGGCTGGCTGAGCGGAGGGCCCTTTCGCCCGGAGAAGATACTCTTGAATCGAATGATCACTCCGCTCATGAAAAGGCTTGCGATTACTATCAATATGAAGCTGATCATAATTCTTTTTCTGTTTTATCGGAGATGATCATAAGACTTCCGCGTAGCTCGCAACGATGAGAAACAACACAAACAACAGGCCGTACAGGATATAATACTGGAGTCTACCATTGTGGATGAAGGAGAACAGGTTCATTCCGTTCAGCACCTGGTTCGAAAGTTTGTTGATCACATTTTTCTCGAAGAACTCCGCGTAGCTGGACTGATAGCTCCGGCTGGCAGGAAACACGGCTTCCGGCGGGATCTCCGTATATTTCTTTTCTTCGCTGGTGATGAATGCCAGCAGTTTCGACAGGCTTTTGGAAAATGATTTTCCCGTGTACTGCATCCGGTTATTGGGTGCAACATACCCGCATCCCCATGTAGGGCCGACGGCGGCGGGCCGGCGGGACATGATTTTAGAACGTACGAAGTAGAGAGCCGAGGTGATCAGGATGAACGCAAGGGATGCTATACCGACTTGTGAAAGAGTATCAACGAGTGCGATCGACGATGGGTCGGGTGCAAGCGCTGGCGCGACCACGGCAACAACGCGGCGGAGCATCGGGAGCAGCAGTGATGGTGAAAGTGCGATGACGAGCATCAGAAAAAGAATGAAGAAGTGCGGGAGATGGCCGGCGTTGAGAACCTCTTGCCCTTGGGGTTGCAACTTGGCTCGCGGCGTACCCAGAAAGATAACGGAGAAGGCCTTTGTATACGTGAGGACGGAAAGCCCGCCTACCAGGGCGAGTCCGCCGATGCCGGTGATCATCAGGATATTGAATCCCGTATTCCTGGCATTAATGCCTTCGAGTAATCCTGAAAAGAGGAGGAACTTAGAGACAAACCCGTTGAAGGGAGGGAGGCCTGCGATGGCCAATCCGCCGCACAGGAAGAAGAACGAAGTCACTGGCAGCTTGCGAATCAACCCTCCCAGCTGTTCCATATTGCGTTTGTGCGTAAGCTGATATACGGTTCCCGACGAAAAGAACAGCAATGGTTTGTAGAGGGAATGGTTGAGGAGGTGGAGCAATGCTGCGGCAAAGCCCAGGAACGTCAGACCCGAATCTCCCGTTGCTTTTCCCAGCAGGCCGATGGCGATTCCCATCCCTGCGATACCCATATTTTCAATGGTGCTGAAAGCGAGAACGCGCTTGTAATCGCGGTGAATCGCTGCGCTGAGAATGCCGTAGCACGCGGTCAGCAGTGAAACGCAGAAGACGAGTATGCCGATCCATACTGCATCCGTTGTAACGTAGGACACTACCCGCATGATCCCGTAGATGCCCATGCTAACCATTACGCCGGACATAATTCCGGAAACGGGAGCCGGTGCGGCAGGATGCGCATGCGGAAGCCACGTGTGCAGGGGGACGAACCCGGCTTTGATCGCAAACCCCGCAAAGAACAGCATGCACAGCCAACGAGCGTCGCCTCCTTTCATGAATGTGCCGATCGCCGAAAAGCCGGGATCACCTTGACTCACCCAAACCCAGATGAATGCCGCCATGAGGATGGCCACGCTGATGTGCATTTGTATGAGATAGTTCATACCCGCCTTCAGCGTTGTAAACCGGCTGTGATCAAACATCATCAGCAGGAACGAAGACATCGACATGATCTCCCATGCGACAAGGAATGCCATCGCGTGCTGCACCGAAACAACGATGATCATTGAGTAATGGAAGAGTGGCATGAGCACCCAGTGAAGCGAAAGATTACTGGTTTCATCCTGGTAAGCGCGCATGTAGTGTGTAGCATACCAGCCACCGGTGAGGCAGGTCAGGTTAATGATGAGAATGAACCAGGCAGACAGTTCGTCGACACGCAAGAGAATGTCGCCGAACACCCAGCCCGCGTTCAGCGTCAGGTCAACCGGCGCCTGCAGTACGATGGCACTTGTTAAAACAATGTTGACCGCCATGATCAGGAATCCCCCTCCGGATTTTAACCGCCCGGGCAAGAAGGGAATGAGAACTAACGCAAATGCAATACAGAAAACGGGATAATAAATCAGTAGGCGAAGCTCCATGCTCGGGCAATTGTCTTAGAAGCTTTGAAGGTAGCTAAAAACGGTTTTCAATTACATGACAAATGTCATTTCACTTCCGCAACCTTTTATTCTGTCTCCGGAAATACGAAGACAGGATACAGGGAATAGGCGCTGATTTTCTTGATCACGCTACTGTGGAACATTTTTTCCACGAGGTTGCGATGCTGGAAGCAAAGCGCAAGCACATCCGGTTCAGTCTTCTTGATGTAGCTGTCGATGCTGCCGGCCACGTCCGACGACCGGATGGTTTCAAACCGGAATGGATAGCCGGCGCCCTGGGTTTCGAGAATAAACTGTAGCTCTTTCAGATCCTGGGCTGCGTCCTCGCTGAACGCTTCCTCCATTACCTGCAGAACCGTCAACTCCGCGTGCAAGGGCCTGATAAATCGCAGCAGCGGGCCCATAGGAAGTTTTCTTTCGCGCAAATAGTCGAACGCGTAGACGACGTGGTGTACCTGGCCGTAAAGGTAGCCATCGGGTATGATCATCACAGGTGTCCTGGATTTTGTCAGCGCATTATACGTGTTACTCCCCGTAAAGAATTGATAGAGGTCATCGGGTCCGTTCGAGCCCATGACCAACAGATCGTAATGCCCGGCCTTTTCGCTGATCACCGTACTGAGTCGGTTGTAGGTTGGCTCGACTTCCGCTGCGCAACCGATCTTGAAGACCTGGCTTACTTCACGGCAAAGATCCTGCAACCGTTCGGTTGTCGCCTTGATCGAAAACTGATTTCCCGTTATAAACTGGACGGGAGTGATATCGAAGAGCGACTGCACATTCAATAAAGTGAGCTCACAACCGGCGACCTGCGCGAGTTTCGCCGCATAAGTAATGGCATTATAGCTGGGGTCGGAAAAGTCGGTTGGGCACAGTATCTTTTTCATTTCACGAAATCTAAGAAAAGTCTATGATTTTTTCTTTGCCTGGACGACGACAAAGAGGCCTTCTCCATAACCCGCCCTGGGTTCCTGTGTGGCGGAAGTGCCCGGGCCGAAGACTGCCTGCGCGAACTCGAAGTGCCTGAATCCGCAATGACTCAGCTCAAACATGATCCTTTCAAGCTGAGGCTCCTGGCTTTCAATTTCCGGATAGAAATCCCGCGCGGCCCGACTGTCGGCGTCAAAGAAGGCAACCACCAGCACGCCTTGCTGGTTTAAAGCATGAAAAGCGGCGGAAAAGCATTCGCGCAGGTCAGTTGCGGAAATCTCCCCATGGCAATAGGTGAAAATGAAGTCGAGGTATGTAGGCTCCGCCTTATCGTTCAACCTGCTTTCCGGCGAAACAATAGTGGGAATTCCAGGCAGGTCCAGTTCACCCGAACCCGGGAAGTCCCTCGCGATCATAACAGCCCCTTTGCCCGGCGGCAAGAGAAAATTGATTGCTTTTTCTGCGGATTGAATAGTATCCGGGTCGAACTTGCGCGATATGCGAGCGCCACTGTTTTCGATGTTCACAAAATTGTTATTCATGCTATGGACGGTTGTGTCAAAGGACGTCAAAAAAGAAAGGCGCCCTCATGACAGTCATCATCCGGTTCGGGGATTCAAATCATGAAATCATCACCCTCTTGTCAAGGTGCATCAACATGATAAATGACAGTTGAAGGGCTGACACTCGTCAGGAGAAATGCAGCGCGTTTCGGATACATTTGGATTTGCAGAAGATTCTGAATAGTTGTCACTTTAAAATTACTGTTATGCTAATCATCATCTGTGGTCTACCCGGTTCCGGAAAAAGTTTTTTCGCGCGCAGGCTCTCCATGGCGCTGGATGCACATTTAGTCAGCAGTGACACCGTGAGAAAGGCAATAGAAGCAAAGGGTCGATATGTATTCGACGACGAACTTGACGTCTACGAGGAGATGGCGACCGAGGCAGGACGTGCCGTTCGCGACGGAAAGGATGTGGTGGTTGAAGCCACGTTCTATCGCAAGGAAATGCGCGATATGTTTTCAATGCTGGCGCGGCTCCTCCATCAAAAAGAGGTATTCATTCGGATCGTTTCCCAGGAAGATCTCATCCGGGAGCACTTGAGTCGCCCGCGGCCGGACAGCCAGGCGAATTTTTCTATCTACAAACAGCTAAAGGGCCAGTACCAGGATCTGGAAGGAGATCACCTGGTCATTGAGTCAAAAGCTGATAACATTGAATCGATGGTGCGGAAGGGCACGGACTACATCAAATCGCAGCAGGAGGAAAATGTGAATTGCTAATGAGGCGCTCCATCACACAGAATCTCGAAACAGCGGATGCAATCGCAAAGCTAGTTCTTTCTTTTGCGACAATCATTCTCTTTCTCACGGGGGTCATCGCCGGACCATTCGCAGTGGCGCTCGTGATTATGTCGGTTCTTGTGCTGTTCCTCTACCTCATCAAAGCAATTGTCCGGCGACGCCTGCACGAACAGCAAACGCACAACCGCAAGAAAGACGGCGGTCTGGAATAAAAAGGCGGCCTGACTAATGTCAGTTTTTCGCATGACAGCGCTCATTGGGGCAGCGGCCCCTGCCATTTTAGTTTTAGCTTATCAAATTCGACTCGCAACTTTTTCCAGGCTTAGATGACCATGAAACGCATGCTTTCTTCATTGACTCCCTTTTCCTGGGGACTTCTGTTGCTGGCGGTCGTGTATGGGATAGAGTATTACACCGGCGTCAGCGCCTCTGTTGCGTATGTCCTTTCCGTACTGTTTATTCTCTGGTTTTCGTGGCGCAATCCGCATACGCTCTGGATCGGGGTCCTTCCGACTGCGCTGATTGTGGTCGGCTTTTTTATGATCCATAACAACATGGAAATTGCCATTGCCATCAACCGTCTTCTTGCGATCATCACCATCTGGATCGCAATCATTTTCGTCAACCGCTACCGCAAGGTTGTGGAAGAGGAAGAGGTTCAAAAGCGGCAGTTGGAGGCGCTCTTCCAAAACGCAACCGAGGGAATGATCTTCAGCAATTCGCAGGGCAATATTGTCCGATCAAATCCCGCAGCCGAATGCATGTTCGGATATGACGCAGGTGAACTGTTGGGAAAAAAGATCGCAGTTCTAATCCCCGATAGGTTCGGACATACCCACGTAGCGGAACGAGACAACCTTTTCAGAAACCCTAAACCGAGGGCCAAAGGGATGGGCCGGGAGTTGATCGCCAGGCGCAAGTATGGCGAAGAATTTCCGACGGAGATCAGCCTTAGCTACTTCAAGGATCACGACCAGGTCTACTATGTCGCCTTCATTGTCGACATATCCGAAAGGAGGAAACAGCAGCAGATCATAGAAGAGAATTTGGAGAATATCCGGCGCCTGAATTCAGAGCTTGACCTCAAGGTGAAGCTTCGGACGGCCGAGGTGGAAGCCGCCCTTCGGAAGCTGGAATCGTTCAACGATGAACTGACGCGGGAGATCGGGGAAAGAAAGCGAGTTGAACAGCGCCTGCGGAAAAGCCAGCAAATGCGCTCGGCCGTTGCCCGTAACTTTCCGGAAGGGATCATAGGCGTGTTAAATCGCGATCTCCGATATGTGCTTGCCGACGGCCAGGAGCTTAAGAAGATCGGATTCCTTTCGGGACGGCCCATTGGTGAGCGCATATTTGGAGATATGAACCCGGAGTCGACGGCGCAGGCAGAACCAATAATCGCAAAAGCCTTCGAGGGTGAAAGTGTATCGATCGACATTGAACTCCTGGACAACAGCTATCACCTGATCGCCGTGCCCCTGCCAGATGCCTCGGGGGTTGTCAACGAGATCCTGGTGGTTTTGAAAAATATCACAGAACGCAAGCTGGCGGAGCGCAAACTTGTCAGGACCATAGAGAAAGAAAAGGAGCTTGGTGCACTGAAGTCGCGCTTCGTGACCATGGCGTCTCACGAATTCCGAACCCCCCTGAGTACGATGCTCTCCTCTGTTTTCCTCCTGGAGAACTATACGGGAGATAAATATGAGACGCAGAAGAAGACACACCTTGAAAGAATACGAAGGTCCATTCAGACGCTCACCGAATTGATGAATGATTTTCTCTCGATCGGCCGGCTGGAAGAGGGCGCGATAAAAGCAATCAACAAACCGGTGGAATTAAAGAGTTTCCTGAACGAGACTCTCAGTGAGCTCAACTCAATCAGGAAATCCGGCCAACGCCTGGAACTATCCCTTCCACCAAAAGAAATCTCCGTGACCAGTGACCGCCAGATGCTGACCAATATTTTGCGCAATCTTGTTTCCAATGCCGTAAAATATTCTCCCGCTGATTCAGTAATTCGGATCGGTTGTCGCCTATCGGACCAGGAGTTTATCCTGACCGTGCAGGATCAAGGGATCGGCATTCCCGAAGCTGAGCAGGGAGAGATCTTCAAGAGGTTCTACCGCGCCGAGAACGCGACCAATATCCAGGGTACGGGATTGGGGCTGAATATAGTCCGGAAATATGCCAAGCTGTTGAACGGAACCATCGACTTTACAAGCAAAGTGAACAGCGGCACAACCTTTACGCTTCGACTACCTGTTGAATACAAACCGCAAAGTCAAATGTCCAACTAACACAGAACTCATGAAAACAATCCTTGTGATAGAAGACAACCAGGAAATGGCCGAGAATATTGCGAGCATCCTGGAACTTGCAAATTACAATGTGCTGTCTGCTTCAAATGGAAGGGAAGGGGTTGAGCTTGCTCAGAAGCACATCCCGGATCTTGTTCTTTGCGATGTCATGATGCCCGAGCTCGACGGATATGGAGTTCTTCATATCTTAAACAAAAATCCCGAATCGGCTGGTATTCCTTTCATTTTTCTTACGGCCAAGGCGGACAAGAGCGATTTCAGAGAAGGTATGAATCTGGGCGCGGACGATTACATAACCAAGCCATTTGATGGTTTCGACTTACTCAAGGTTATCGAAATCCGTCTGAAGAAGAGCTCGCTGCTGAAGTCGTCGTTCAACAACGATCTGCACGATGTTAATTCTTTCTTCAGCAAGGCCAAAGAGCTAAAAGAATTTCAGAAGCTCTCCGAAAACCGCCCACTTAGAACCTTCCGAAAGAAGGACCTGGTCTTCATGGAGGGACATACGCCCAGCGATCTCTATTTTATTTCGAAGGGAAGTGTCAAAACTTACAAGATTAATTATGATGGAAAGGAGCTTGTTACAGGGATCCATCAGACAGGCAGTTTTTTGGGATATACTGCGCTGCTGGAAGAAAAACCGTACAATGAGCATGCGGAAGCACTGGAGGAAACGCAGGTAGCCATTATACCGAAAAATGATTTCCTTATGCTGTTGTACTCTAGCAGGGACGTGGCCCGAAAGTTTATCAAGCTGCTCTCAAATAACCTGGAGGAAACGGAAAAGCGTCTGCTGGATGTTGCGTATCAGTCAGTACGTCAAAGGGTGGCCGGTGCCCTGTTGCAGATTCAAAAGAGATACAGCGCTAATGGAGAAATCATTTCATTTGCAAGAAAGGATATTTCGGGTCTGATCGGAACGGCTACTGAATCACTCAATCGGACCCTGGCGGACTTCCGGGATGAAGGCCTAATCGAGATGCTTGATGACGGACTGAAAATATTGGATCAAAAAAAACTTGAACGACTCAGCCGTTAGTCGTCGGTGATCTTATGGAAAGTACCAAACCACTGATACGCTCGGAATCACCATACCTTCGGTGGATTCAGTACCTACTCTTCGGATCGTTGCTTTTGTATTTCGGACAGGATATTCTGGTGCCGCTGAGTTTCGCGGTGCTCATAAGTTTTGTCCTCTACCCCATCTGTGCATGGCTTGAAAGGAGACGCGTCGGAAAACTGACTGCCATTCTTCTTTCCGTCAGTCTGCTGATCGTTCTCGGACTGTTGCTGATTGGCCTACTCGTGAGTCAGTTTGTTACCTTCATCCGCGAGTGGCCGTCACTTTATGCTAAGATCAATCAGTCACTGGCGGAAGTAAACCGTTTTCTTGTGGAGGTGTTTGACCTCTCCAGCGACCAACAGAAAAACCTGGTGGCGAGAATCTCCAGCGAGTCGGGAAATGGTTTGTTCACCATGGCTCGAAGCACGCTGAAGACATCGGCCTCATCTGTCGTGATGCTTTTTCTGATTCCGGTCTACGTTGTGCTGATCCTGTATTACCGCCGTCAATGGATGAAGGTACTGTTCCGGTTGTTCCCTTCAGAGGACCCCGGTAGCTTGCGTGCTATCCTTTCACTTACGATTCAAACCTATTATAACTTTATCAAGGGAATGGCGATTGTGTACCTGATCGTAGGCATTCTGAACAGTGTAGGCCTGCTGTTGCTCGGGATACCACATGCATTCTTTTTTGGGTTTGTGGCCTCCATTCTAACATTTATACCATACGTTGGCATTATTGTCGGCTCCCTGCTGCCCATTACCATGGCGTGGATTACGTATGATTCATTCTGGTACCCGGTCGGAATTGTCGGTGTATTCACCTTTGTGCAGTACCTGGAAGCAAACGTTATCTTTCCGCTGGCGGTGAGCCACAGGCTGAATGTAAATACCCTGGTAATGTTGCTCGCGATTTTTGCCGGAGGAATTATCTGGGGGATGGCCGGTTTGATACTTTTCGTGCCCTTTGTGGGGATTGCCAAACTTATTGCCGATCATAACCCGCAGTGGAAGACCGCTTCCATGATCCTCGGCGTTGAAAAGCCTGTGCAAAAATGAAGGCGCTTTGTCGCTGAAAGGCGTTCACCTGCGGGCTTCCCCGGGTGCGTATGATACAAATCATGGGTGCGTCTGATTATCATCAGACGACGGGCATAAACTTTTGACCATTTTGCGCAAATGAGATCACTACGTTTAGACATGTCGTTAGTAAGGGTAATGTCTCTGGCCGGGATTGTTCTACTTTGTGCCGGCCTGGCCGGTTGCCAGAAAGCGCTGATCCTGGACGCCAGCTTTGACCTGGAAGAAGTTCAGATCCGTCCCCTTGTGCTGCCGGCCGAAGACGATAGCTTATACAGCGGTTTGAAGAACCGCGACGCCGTTCGTGGGTTTTATCAGGTTACCCGATACGCGTCGGCGTGGACGGATCATCATCAACAACCATTGGCACTGGGAGATTCACTTATTCGTTTTATTCGGAACATCCGATACCACGGTCTGTTGCCACAAGATTACCACCTGACGGAGCTGGAAGGGGAATCCAGACCGGCGTGGCTTCCCGGCGTCCTCATGCGGCGTGATGTGATCCTGACGGATGCATTTCTCTCACTGGCAAATGATCTGGAACATGGGCGGTTGGCTGCAGCTGATCCTGCAAGGGATAGCCTGCGTATATCCTTACTCGTCACGGCGCTGCAGGATGGCTCGCTAACGCGTGCTCTGAAAAGTCGTGAACGCGTAGCCTCCCAGTATCATCATCTCAAAAAAGCGTTAGCCAAAGCCATTGACAATACGGATTCGATGTCAAGGGATCTCTTGTTGCACGGGATTACCGTTGACTCGTTGGCCGGCCACAGGGATGTACGCAAAATCGAGATCAACCTGGAGCGGTGGAGACGGGAAAAGAAAGAATGGGGGCCGCGCTATATTGTCGTTAACATTCCTTCGTTCATGATTCGCGTCGTGGACGACCACAGGATAGTCCTGGAATCGCGTTCCATCGTGGGAAAGCCGGATCGGGCAACACCTGTTTTCAGCAGTGTCGTGCAGTGTTTCGTGACCTATCCCTACTGGCACGTACCCAGGCGGATCTCGGTGGAAGAATTTCTTCCGGCAATCCAGCGGGATACAAGCTTTATCACACGGAATAATTTTGATGTTCTCTCCCGGACCGGTAAAGTGCTGCGCCCGGATAGCATTCCGTGGTCGACCTTTCACAAGAACAATTTTCCTGTAATCCTGAGGCAGCGCGAAGGCAAGGAGAATTCCCTTGGCGTAATCAAGTTCGTGTTCGACAACCCGTACGCCGTCTTTGTGCACGACACCAATGCTCCTCGTCTGTTCAACAGCAAGAAGAGGGCATTCAGCCATGGGTGTATCCGGATGGAGAAGGCCACTGCCCTCGCACATTATCTGGTGACAGGGCATGCCGATAAGACTTCACCGATGCTCGAACGCTATCTGCGCGAGAAAAAGATGCACACTATCGATGTCATGAAGCCCATTGATATTCATATACGGTACTTCACGGCCGAAGCCGATGTGAATGGTGATGTGGTGTTTTTTGATGATATCTATGACGCGGACCAGTCGCTGACAGATGCATTCTACCGGCGTGCACCGATCCTCACCAAGCGCATGGCGCCGTAAGTGGAGATACATCTTCGTCGTATCGCATCGCCTTTCCCGCCGAGGGGCGAGGGGGGCGAGTCGGGATGAGGCGATCAGCCGGTGGCATGAAACTAAGGGACGTTTATGTTTGTTTTGTCTGCGCTGCCGGTTACGTGACAGCATAACGTAAAAAATGCGACATTTAGGACAATTTTAAATTTCTGATTATGAAAGTGGAACAGATCTATACCGGTTGCCTGGCACAGGGAGCCTACTACATACTCTCCGATGGAGAGGCGGCGATTATTGATCCGCTGCGGGAAGTGGGCCCATACCTGGAGAAGGCAAAGAAAGACGGTGCAAAAATAAAGTATGTTCTCGAGACGCACTTTCATGCTGACTTCGTTTCAGGTCACCTGGATCTCGCGGCAAAGACCGGAGCGAAAATTGTTTACGGCCCGAATGCTACCACGCGGTTTGCGGCCCACATTGCAAAGGATGGAGAAGTATTAAGTCTCGGGAAGGCCATGATCAAGGTCCTTCATACTCCCGGCCATACGCTGGAGTCAACCACGTATCTGCTTATAGACGAGAATGGAAAGGACTATGCGATCTTTACCGGAGATACGTTGTTCCTCGGTGACGTGGGACGCCCCGATCTTGCGCAAAAGGCCGCCAATCTTACCAAGGAGGAACTTGCCGGAATGTTATATGATTCGCTGCGAACGAAGATTCTTCCGCTATCGGATGATTTGATCGTTTACCCCGCACATGGCGCAGGTTCCGCATGCGGAAAGAATATGATGAAGGAAACCGTCGACACGCTGGGCAACCAGAAGAAGTTCAACTACGCATTGCGCGCAAACATGACCCGGGACGAGTTCATTCGCGAAGTTACGGAAGGCCTGCTCCCGCCTCCGGCATATTTCCCGGAGAACGTGAAGATGAATAAGGAAGGTTATGAGAGCATCGACTCCGTGCTGAACAAAGGAACCCGCGCGCTCACGCCGGAGCAGTTCGAGGTTGTGGCCAACGAGACCGGTGCGATCGTCCTGGACACGCGCGATCCCGTTCATTTTGCGAAGGGCTTCATACCGAAGGCCATCAACATCGGTATCGATGGCAGTTTTGCTCCCTGGGTAGGAGCGCTTATCCCGGGAGTTGGGCAACCCATTCTCATCGTCGCCGACGAGGGAAGAGAGGCGGAAGTCGTTACGCGACTTGCCCGGGTCGGTTATGACAACACGCAGGGATATCTCAAGGGAGGTTTCAAGGCGTGGTTGCAGGCTGGTAAACAAGTTGACTCCATCGATTCGGTATCGGCGGAAGAGTTTGCGCAGCGATACCGGAATTCAAGCCCCCTGGTTTTTGATGTTAGAAAGGATGATGAATATCGCGTAGGTCATATTGAAGGAGCGGTGAATACTCCTTTGGATTTTATCAATGAGCACCTGTCGGAAATTCCGAAAGAAGGCGAGGTTTATCTGCACTGTGCCGGCGGTTACCGTTCCATGGTGGCTGCTTCCATACTGAAGGCCCGGGGATGGGAGAACGTGATCAATATCGAAGGGGGCTTCGACGCCGTCGCTAAGACTAATGTACCGACGCTGGATTACGCTGCGGCCCGCGAAGGCGAATAGCCGCAACGGAGACCCTAGACGTGCGCCTCTACTGTCGCTTTAGCAGGAACGATCACGAAAGGTAGTTTTGAAGAGGCAATCAGTTCCTGGAGATCATAACCCTTGCTGTCGTTGCCGGGACCGCCTTTCTGCTGGCCGATGATGACCATATCAATGTTGTTTCGCCTGACGTGCGCCTGAATGCGGTCAGGTATGAATCCGATCTCCGCTTGAAATTCACAGGGTATCTTCGCCATGTCCGTAATACGGTTTTTGAGGACTGCAAATTTTTCCCGCGCTTCGCTTTCCAGTTTCTTCTTTAAAGACGCGACGTCCCCCTGGTAACCGGAATCGATAAGACGATAGGGAAACAGGACGATGAGGTAATCACCATAGGCAACGGCAATCCGGGTGGCAACCTCCAGTACGGTTTGTGACGATTCGGTCAAATCCACGACACACAATATTCTTCTCATTTTACGTCTTAATTATCTACGAACATACGGTGGTTAAGTAGGCAATTTGAGGACTTGGATCAACAAAAAAGCTGATTTTTGTCAGCTCTTTTTTATATTGCCGAATTACAGGTTCAGCCATGCCTTTCCGTTCGAACGAAACTTTCCGGGAAATATTTCAGAGCTCCGTCGAAGCTATTATCATGGTCGATCAGGACGGAATCATTCAACTGGCCAACCCCGTCAGTGAACGCATGTTCGGCTATGAACCGGGGGCCCTCGTCGGACTTTTGATCGAAGAGTTGCTGCCGGCGCACCTGAGAAAGAAACACGTCGGCTACAGGAAAGAGTTCAATGCTCATCCCGAACCGCGGCCCATGGGTATGGGGCGGGATCTCGTGGGCACGCGTCGCGACGGCAGTGAGTTTCCGGTCGCAGTGAGTCTGAGCTACACTCGCATAGACGGTGAGTTGATGGTGATGGCTTTTATCAATGACGTCACCGAGCGGAAGCGGGCGGAAGAAGCACTGAAGAGAAGCGAGGAACAACTCCTCGTATATGCGTCGGAACTGGAGAAAAAAGTACAGTCGCGTACAGAGGATCTGAACTCAACGATCAAAGCCCTTGAGAAAGAAATCGCTGTGAGGAAGAGAGCGGAAGATGAGGCGCGCAAGGCATTGGAAAGGGAGCGGGAACTCAACGACCTTAAGTCGAAGTTTGTTTCGATCGCTTCGCATGAATTCCGGACTCCGCTGAGCACTGTCTTGAGCTCTGCTTCGCTGATTGAACAATACAACGACCGGAATGAACCCGAAAAGATCAGTAAGCACGTTCAACGCATAAAATCTTCGGTTTACCATCTGACCTCCATTCTGAACGACCTGCTTTCACTGGGCAAACTCGAAGAAGGCAAGATCGATATCGTGAAGGAGACGATGTCGTTGAAGTATTTCCTCGATGAAGTTGAAGAAGAGATTACCCAAACCCTAAAGAACGGGCAGACGCTGCATATTGATTGCAACGACGCGCCTGCCAGCTTTGAATCAGACCCCAGGATACTCCGTATCATCCTGTTTAATCTGATTTCAAATGCAAGCAAATACTCGGCTGAGGGAAAGCCAATAGAGATCACCTGTACTCAGCAGGGTGGCTATTTGTTGTTTTCGATACGGGACGAAGGTATCGGGATTCCATCGGAAGATCACAAACACATGTTTGATCGTTTCTTCCGCGCGAGTAATGCCGGTCAGGTGCAGGGCACGGGTCTGGGTCTGAATATTGTCAGGCGCTACCTCGAATTGCTGGGTGGCGAAATATCCTTTACCAGCGAATACGGGAAAGGAAGCACTTTTACTGTTCGGATACCATTGCAATAACTTTCAGATATGAAAAAAATACTTTTGATCGAGGACAACGCGGAAGTCAGGGAGAATACGAGTGAGATTCTTAGCCTGGCGGACTACGAGGTGATTGTGGCTGAGAATGGAAGGGTTGGCGTGGAGATGGCCCAGCGCATGAAGCCGGACCTGATCATCTGTGATATCATGATGCCGGAGCTCGACGGATACGGTGTTCTTCATATTCTGAGTAAGAACGAGCAAACGGCAGCGATTCCGTTCATCTTCCTGACTGCAAAGACAGAGAAGACCGATATCAGGAAGGGTATGAACCTGGGAGCGGATGATTATCTCACAAAACCGTTTGACGACATAGACTTGCTTAACGCCATCGAGGCGCGTTTCAGGAAGAGTTCCATGCAGCAGAAGCAGTACGAGACTTCACCGGAGGGACTTGATAACTTTATTGCCGACGCGCGATCAGTCCTAAACATCCAGGAGCTAGGCAAAGACCGGAAGGTGAAGACAATAAAGAAGAAGACTGAGATTTATAGCGAAGGCGACACGCCGTTACATGTTTATTTTGTGAAGTCGGGTAATGTAAAGACTTTCAAGTCGCATCCCGACGGCAAGGAGCTCATCATGAACCTGTATTCAGCGAATGACTTCTTTGGCTTTGAGCCTATCCTGGAGAACGGAAGCTACACGGAGTCGGCAATGGCCATGCAGGACACTGAGCTGATTTCCATCCCACGGCATGATTTCCTGGTCATGATTCAGAGTCACCCGGATGTATCGAGGAGCTTTATTCATTTGCTGTGCAAGAAGGTTGCGGACAGGGAAGCCCAGCTGGTGAATCTGGCCTATAATTCAGTGCGACAGCGCACGGCTGAGGCACTGCTGAAATCCGAAGCGCTGCAGGATGCCCGGTCTGTAATCGCGATCTCCCGTGACGATCTCGCGAAGATGGTAGGCACTGCCTCGGAGTCCGTTATCCGGGTGTTGTCGGACTTTAAGGATGAAGGTCTCATCGAGATCGAAGGCGGAAAGATCAGGATCAGCCAACGCGGCAAGCTGGAAAAAGTTGTTCGATGGAATGTGGCAAGACGTTAGTGGCGAGTGCGGCTCCGATTGGCGAGTACGGCTCGGAGGTCTGGCCCATTGTTCGTGACTGGTGCAGCTTTTTCGTGAGACGTGAGGCGTGAGTGGTGAGTGGTGAGTGGTGAGTGGTGAGGCGTGAGTGGTGAGGCGTGAATCGTGAGACGTGAGACGTGAGACGTGAGACGTGAATCGTGAGACGTGAATCGTGAGGCGTGAGTGGTGAGTCCGTGTCGTTTACTTAAGTCCTTTTTATCACCTCACCTCGATCCTTTCCTAAAGGAGAAGAAGGTAGCGGTGCTTAAGTAAACGACATGGAGTGGTGAGGCGGTGCACTCTGCTTTAAACCTGAATGGAGGCACAAACCCAAAGCCCTGTAAGGGCGAAAGATACTAGCCCAGGCTGAGCGCCTCGCGAGGCCTGGGTGAAATGAACAACGAGTACGAAGCCCTGAAAGGGCGAAAGATACCACGGTGTGTCAAGCGCACGCGAGGAGCCCGGGGTTAACCTTCATCCGCAGAGAATAATCTCAACCAGGTTTCCGGAATGTTCGTGCGGGAGATGGATCAGGAAGGCACGGGCGATGAGTACGCATCCAGAGAGGATGAGCATGGATGTGGTGATGCGATGAATGCTCCATTGAGCTTTTCTTGCGAGCGCGGGTAGAACGCCAGTAATTCCGAGCATGACCGGAAGGGTGCCGGTCCCGAAGAGAAGCATGAAGTTGAACCCGTCCAGTGGGCCGCGCAGGGTCAGGCACCAGGTAAGCGCAATTACAGTAAGTCCGCAGGGTAAGAGGCCATTCAATGCACCCAGCAGGAGTATGGCTCCCCGCGTTTTTTGTTTCAGTTGGTGGGAAAAATGATTTTTCAGAGATACTGTGAGCCGCCGGACCCATGCGGTAATTCCCGGTATCTTGAGGTTGCGCAGGCCGCCAAAACCGATGATGAGCAACACAACCCCCAGGGCGATGGACAGAACATTTTGAAACCGATGCAGGGGAAGCATGAGACCCACGCCACTGACCACGGCCCCGATGCACGCATACGCAAGAATGCGACCGGCGTTGTAGATCATGCGATTTAGCAGCGCGCCGGATTTTGTTGCCGTGACGGCCATGACCAGGGGGCTGCACATGCCAAGGCAGTGCAAGCTACCAGCGAAACCCAAAACAAGCGCCGTTAACTCCATGCTAAAGATTGATGACCTGTTCCAGGTAGTATTCCTCGCCTTCCATCGTCCAGTGGATGCGCGCGCGGTACATCCCTGTCTCGAGGCCCGCGGTTGAAAAGTACTGGAAAGATTCCGCACTCCGCCTCAACCTGAATTCTTTGTCAAGCGCAGGATCGGAAGGCCTGAACAGCTGAAGAACGCCGTCCTGCACTTTATTGAAGTCTGCATAACGGATGCTGATGGCGTTTCCCTGCTCTACATGGATTGAAGGTTTTTCGGCCAGCATCGCCGTATGTGCGAGGCGATCAATCTGTGTCTGGTAGACCAGTTCTTCCTTGTAATATTCACGAGTGACCAGGTTTACGTCCTGACGCATGCAAACCGTAACTAACGTTGCGATGAAGGCGCCGAAGAGCGCAAAGGCCAGTATGATTGATTTTCCCCAGTTCATCTTGTATGATTATTAATGTGATATTTTTTACTTCGGTCTTAACGTTTTGCATCTGACGCCGTCTTCACCGGCCCTATGAATTTTACTTTCAAGTCTTCGACTTTCTTCCCGTCCTGGTAAATGCCGATCCGGATTACCGTGCGGGCGTTTGTAATTTTGTCTTCCGGGATCTTGATGAAAAAGACGGACTTGACCAATCCTTCCGCTGGAACAATAATGGAATTTCCATCCACTTTGCTCAATTGCGCGTACTCGGGTGATTCAACGCGCGCTTCCAGCGTGATGGCATCAAAGGTTTTATTCACAAACTCAGCATTGTAGAGGTTTGTAATTAACCCGGGCTCCCGTTGGTAGAGAGTCCCTGAAACTTTGAGGAAAGTCGTTTCTACATCTGAACGTGTCGCGAGCGCGAAGCCCAGCACGCCGATGAGTAAAGTAAGAAGTACGGTATAGCCGAATACCCGTGGGTTCCACAGTTTGGCAATACCGTTCTTGATTGAGTTGTAGGAGGCAAGGCGTATCAGTCCTGTTGGCTTGCCGATCTTGATCATCACTTCATCGCACGCGTCCATGCACGCGGTGCAATTCACACACTCCATTTGAGTCCCGTTTCGTATATCGATACCGGTCGGGCAAACATGAACGCACAGGTTGCAGTCGATACAATCTCCCTGTGTATTGCTTGTGGGAGCCGGAGTTGCCTGTTTTTTCAGGTGCCCGCGGGGCTCGCCTCTCAACCAGTCATAGACCACGACGATGGAGTCCCTGCCAAGCAAAACACCCTGCAATCTCCCGTAGGGGCAAACGGCGATGCATGCCTGTTCCCTGAAGAATGCAAACAGCCAGTAGAAGATGCCCGTAAAGCCGATCATGCCGACAAAGGCGGTCATATTTTCAGAAGGTGGTGACGTTATAATGAGCCGAGTGTGGTCGATGCCGATCATGTAAGCCATCAGTGTGTGAGCGATCGCCAGGGAAATGAGGGCGAATGCCGAATGCTTTAACACCTTCTTTTTGATCTTGTCAAAACTCCACGGTGCCCGGGCAAGTCGGCGCTGTGCGGCCATGTCTCCCTCGATAAAGTATTCGATCTTCCGGAATACCATCTCCATGAACAATGTCTGGGGACACATCCAGCCACACCAGATCCGACCAAATACAACCGTGAAGAGAATAATGAAAACAAAGAAGGCAATCAGCGTAATGGCCAGGAGGACAAAATCCTGGGGCCAGAACGCCTGACCGAACACGATGAACCTCCTCTCGAAGACATTCAGCAGGAGCAGAGGCTGACCGCCGATGGTTATAAAAGGCCCTGCGAAGAGCAGCACGAGCAGAAAGGTGGTGACTGCAATCCGGGCCTTGTGGTAATTTCCCGATGGCTTTTTGGGATAGATCCAGACGCGCTTGCCCTTCTCATCGACCGTGGAAATACTCTCGCGGAATTTCTCGCTGTCGGGATCGGGCGAATGTCCCGAGCTTTGGCCTGTGCGGTCCTTGAGTATATCCAGTTTCAGTTCGCTCTCCATAATTCGGAATTAAGATCCTGCCCGCACCTGTACCGAATCGGCCACGGCTTTGACGGGCATAAATATTTCGCCTTGTGGCGCCTTGGCATCGGGAGGATTGCTACCCTGAAGGCTCAGGACGAAGAAGGTGACATCGCGAACATCCTGGGGGCTCATGGACTTGCCCCACGCGGGCATTCCCTTTTCCACAACGCCGTTCTTGATGGTTTTAAATACACTCTTGACTTCTCCACCGTGCAACCAGTATTCATCTGCGAGGTTTGGTCCGATGGTATTTCCGCCGCCGTCATTCCGGTGACAGCCGCCGCAGTTGTTGCTCATGAATATCGATTTCCCATGTTCAATCAGCGCAGGATCTGCCGTGTAGGTAAGCGTGTTTTCATCGATCACCGCCTGTGGTTGGGAGGCCTGGTATCTTTTCGCCTGTTCCTCGGCCAGCGCAACCTCCTGCCTGAACTCATCCTGCGAGAGAGGGAACGAATCCGTGACATGGTAGACAATCATATACAGGACTGCAAAGGCTATTGATCCGTTGAACAACCATTTCCACCACGGCGGAAGATGGTTGTCGAGTTCACGAATACCGTCGTAGCTGTGTTCGAGCTCAATCTCACTTTCCTGCTCCACGGGAACAGCTGCGTTCATCTTCTCGATAAAGCGCTTCAACCAGCTTCCGTCCTTCTCGCTTTTCGCAGTTGGGTGCAGAGCGTTCTGGCGCGCAGTTTCCCGCGTAAGGAAATTCAACACGCGTATGACGTAAATGCCCACGAGGGCTACGACGATTAGTAGCAAGAGCACAGCTGCCGCCGTCAGATATAGAGGAAATAGGGGATCATGCCATACGCGATCGGGAGTTCCTCCGGGTGATTGAGACATCGCGCTCTGAGCAAGGGCGAGGATTGCGATGCTCAAAGATATTTTTTTAATGTCCTGTCTACGCTGAAGCTTCGACAGGCAGGCCTTTCTGCGCTGAAGCTTCGACAGGCAGGCCTGTCTGCGCTGAAGCTTCGGCACGTTTGAGACGCTTTGGCTTTTCACGACCGTTTGGTTTTTGGTTGAATCGTGTTCCAATGGCATTGCTTTCATTTTGTCGATCAGCTTCCTGTCTCTCGTAAACACCCACCAGAGAAGGCAAAAGAAGAAGAGAAAGAAGATTACAAACGATATCACCGGCCAGATCGCGATGTTGTCGATATTCTGAAGAACGTTTTTATACATGGCGGAAAGTGTTTTTTGTTTTTCAGTTTGCGGCTGTCTTTTCCGCTTTTATGTCTTTACCCAGGCGCTGCAGGTAGGAGATGAGTGCCACGATCTCGGTTTCGGGCGCCACTTCGATTCCGTCTGCTTTCAAACTTCTGACGATGTCGGCCGCCTGATAGTCGAGTTCTTCGTTGGCGTTTTCTTCATAACCCTCGGGGTATGGAACGCCGATGGTACGCAGTGCATTGATCTTCCCGCGAGTCAGATCCTTGTTGATGCTTTGCTCAAAAAGCCAGGGGTATGCCGGCATAATGGAACCGGTGGATACTGCGTCGGGGGCGAGCATGTGATTGTAGTGCCAGCTGTTGGAATACTTGCCACTCATGCGATGCAAGTCGGGTCCCGTTCGCTTAGATCCCCAGAGGAACGGGTGGTCGTATACGAATTCTCCTGCTTTGGAGTATTCGCCATACCGCTCAGTTTCGGAGCGAAACGGCCGGACCATTTGGGTGTGGCAGTTGACGCATCCTTCGCGGATGTAGATGTCGCGACCATGCAGTTCCAGTGGGGTGTACGGTTTTACACTGGCAATGGTAGGAACGTTTGACTTGATGAGGAACGTGGGCATCATTTCGATAAATCCCCCAATGAGTATGGCTACGAGCGTGAGGACGGTAAACAGAACTGGTTTGTGCTCCAGCACGCGATGATGCCATCCGGCGGCGCGAGATGGATTATAGATTTTTGTTAACGGTGCAGCTTCGGCTTCCTCGTTGGCGACAAAGCTTCCGGCATAAGCGGTCTTGATGAGGTTGTATGTCATAATAATGGCGCCGGTGAGATAGAACGTGCCGCCGACTGCCCGCAAGGCGTGGAGTGGCAGTATCTGTACCGTTGTCTCCAGGAAGTTCTTATACACGAGGAAGCCTTCCGGATTAAACTCCTTCCACATCAGACTTTGTACAACGCCGGACACGTACATCGGGAGCGCATAGAAGATGATACCCAGTGTTCCCAGCCAAAAGTGCGTGTTGGCGAGGCGGGTTGAATACAGCGATGTATTCCACATTCGGGGTACTGCCCAGTAAAGTATGGCAAAGATGAGGAAGCCGTTCCAGCCGAGGCCTCCGACGTGTACGTGGGCGATGATCCAGTCTGTGAAGTGCGCGATGGCGTTAACATTTTTCAGTGAAAGCAGCGGGCCTTCGAGAGTCGCCATGCCGTACGCAGTAACAGCCACTACCATAAACTTGAGAACCGGATCTTCGCGCACGCGGTCCCAGGCACCTCGAAGTGTCATGAGACCATTCAGCATTCCGCCCCAGGAAGGAGCGATGAGCATGATGGAGAAGACCACGCCCAGCGATTGGGCCCAATCGGGAAGCGAAGTATACAACAAGTGATGAGGCCCGGCCCATATATAGATAAAGATGAGTGACCAAAAGTGAATGATCGAAAGGCGATAGGAATAGACTGGCCTGCTCGCGGCTTTCGGAAGAAAGTAATACATGAGCCCCAGAAACGGAGTCGTCAGGAAAAACGCTACTGCGTTGTGCCCGTACCACCATTGTACCAGGGCATCCTGCACCCCGGCATACCACGAGTAACTTTTGAACGCGGTGACCGGAATGGAAAAAGAGTTCACCACATGGAGGACTGCCACGGTTATAAAAGTGGCGATGTAAAACCAGATAGCTACATACATGTGACGTTCTCTGCGCCGGAGGACTGTCCCGATCATGTTCCATCCAAACACCACCCATATTATTGTAATGGCGATGTCAATTGGCCATTCGAGTTCGGCGTATTCCTTCGATGTTGTAAGGCCGAGCGGAAGTGTGATAGCGGCGGCTACGATAATGGCTTGCCAGCCCCAGAAATGGATCCAGCTGAGACGATCACTGAACATGCGGGTTTTCAACAGCCGCTGCATCGAATAGTAGATGCCAGCAAACATCGCGTTTCCCACAAAAGCGAAAATGATCGCATTCGTATGGAGCGGCCGTATTCTTCCGAAAGTCGTGTATTGAAGATCGAAATTAAAGATGGGATACACGAGCTGAATGGCTGCCGTCAGGCCTACCAGCATGCCGACCAGTCCGAATACGACGGTGGCGATAATAAACGCTTTAACAATCTTGTTGTCGTAACTGAATCTCTCTAACTCCATACAGTGGGGGTTGACGTTCTATATTTTGGGGATAAAAGTAGCGGAGTGCGCAAGCGCCGGATATGATGGTAGTTAGGCTGGAAGATGATTTTTGTCAGGCGTATGTCGCTGTCACTGTTGTCGCACCGAAGGTTAATAACGAATGTTTTTCAAGAGGTAATTGTTGTATAAGTGCTATGATGAGGCGGGTTTCCCTGCGGCGTCGGAGCTGTTTCTTTCGCGATGCTAATAAACTGACGACTATCCTGATCGGGTATGATTTTGATCATAAGTGACGAGAAACCGGGTGGGTATTTTTGAAAAAAACAAAATACTATGACTACAGATCCAAATACAATTGACGCCGGTGGCGTGACGGTAGCGGAGTTGGCTATTTCCCATCCCGGGGCGCTGTCCGTTTTTAACAAGTATAATATCGACTATTGTTGTGGAGGAAACCGGAGCCTGGATGAAGCATGCACGCGCGAAGGTTTGAATGCCGACAAGATTCGCCAGGAAATACTCAGTTCACCGGCACAATCGTCAATCATTCCCGCCCGTGCTGAAAATTGGAGCGCGTCGTTGCTGGCAGACTATATCGTGCAGAACCACCACGAATATGTGCGGAGTGCGATTCCTGAAATCGAGGCATTGCTGGAAAAAGTCTGCGCCGCCCACGGTGAAGACAACATTGATTTGCTCAACATCCAGCAGGACTTCACCGACCTGGCGGAGGAACTGCTCAACCACATGAATAAGGAAGAGATTGCTCTCTTCCCGGCCATTAAGAGAATGGAGTCCCAGGATGATTCCGGGCATCCGCTCAACGTGAGTCTGCAGGCGCCGATCGCCATGATGGAACACGAACACGCGATAGCCGGCGACCTGATGAAATCTATCCGCAATCTGACACACCATTACACCGTGCCTGAGTTTGCGTGTCCGACGTATCGCGTTACGTATCAGAAGCTGAAAGAGTTTGATCAGGATCTGATGACGCATGTGCACCTTGAGAATAATATCCTGTTCCGCAAACAACTGCCGTCTGACTAGGAAAAGAATTATTTCAACAACTTATCTGTAATCCATGCAACTTAACCAACGAATTCTCAGTGACTTGATCATCCACATGAAATACGCGCGGTATATACCGGAACTGCAGCGCCGGGAACTGTGGCCGGAGATCTGCGATCGTTACGCAGGAATGATGGTTGAGCGCTATCCGCACATGGAGTCGGAGATCTATGAGAATCTGAAGTTTGTGCTGGATAAAAAAGTCCTCCCCTCCATGCGGGCCATGCAGTTCGCGGGTCCCGCCATCTCAAAGAATAACAGTCGCATTTACAATTGCGCCTACTTGCCGGTGGATGACATACGCGCCTTTTCGGAAGCGATGTTTCTGCTGTTGGGAGGAACCGGGGTTGGATTTTCGGTTCAGTTGCATCACATAGAAAATTTGCCGCCTGTCCGGAGAGCTCAAAAACGAAGAAGGTTTTTGGTTGGTGATAGTCTCGAGGGATGGGCGGATTCTGTGAAAGTTCTCTTGAAGGGATATTTTGGGGAGAGTGAATACATTCCGGATTTTGACTATTCGGATATCCGGCATAAGGGGGCAAGGTTGGTGACGGCAGGAGGGAAGGCCCCCGGCCCGGAACCCCTCAAGATATGCATTGCTCACTTGTCTGCGATCCTTGATCGCAAGGAAGACGGTGAGAGATTGACGTCTTTGGAGTGCCACGATATGATGTGTCACATCGCGAACGCGGTGTTGGCAGGAGGCATCCGGAGGTCGGCGATGATTTCACTGTTTTCATACGAAGATGAAGACATGCTCACCTGCAAGTTCGGCAACTGGTGGGAGCTTAATGAACAGCGGGGACGGGCTAACAATTCAGTTGTACTTCCGCGTGATACCACCACGCGCGATGAATTTTTTGCTCTCTGGAAAAAGATCCGCCTTTCGGGATCCGGGGAACCCGGTTTCTATTTCACGAACAATGTCGACTGGGGTACGAACCCCTGTTGCGAGATCGCGCTGAAACCATTTCAGTTCTGCAACCTTTGTGAGGTGAACGTTTCGGATGTAGAAAGCCAGGAGGATTTGAATGAACGCTCGCGTGCAGCCGCGTTCTTCGGTACGCTTCAAGCGGGATTTACCAATTTCCATTACCTGCGTGAAATATGGAAAACCACTACGGAAGACGAGGCACTGATTGGCGTCGGGATGACAGGCATCGCGAGCGGACGGGTATTAGATCTTGATTTGCAGGAAGCCGCAGAGGAAGTCAAAAAAACCAATCTTCATGTATCGGCAAAGATCAACATACAGTTTGCTGCCCGCTGTACGACGATCAAACCTTCCGGAACATCCTCGATCGTGCTGGGAACGTCATCGGGTATTCACGCATGGCACAACGACTACTATATCAGACGTGTCCGTATTGGCAAGAACGAAGCGTTGTACGGCTATCTGTCACAGGCGCACCCTGAGTTGCTGGAAGAGGACCTCCTCAACAGCAAGCAGGCGATTATACGCATTCCGCAGCAAGCGCCGGAAGGCTCCGTGCTGAGAACGGAAGATGTAATGGACCTGCTCGAGCGAATCCGCAAGTTCAACACCGAGTGGGTAAAGAACGGATACCGCAATGGATCCAATGCCAATAATGTCTCTGCTACAGTTAGCATCCGCGAAAGTGACTGGAAGCGTGTGGGTGAATGGATGTGGGAGAACAAGGCTTCTTACAATGGGTTGAGTGTATTGCCCTATGACAATGGCAATTACAGCCAGGCGCCGTTCGAAGACATCACTCAGTCGGATTTCGAAAGTCTGGTGAAGAACCTCAATGAAATCGATCTGTCTCAGGTCTTTGAACCAGACGATACGACCGATCTTCAGGCGGAAGCCGCCTGCGCGGGAGGGGCTTGCACGATCGTCTGATCCTGACGAAAGTCATTGGTTCAAGATGTAGCGTCGCCTATTTTTCGGAAAACAGAAAGATTTGTTTCCTTCCGGAATTTTAGAGAAATATCGCGCGCGCCGTCTGACCCTTCGCAAGGATCAGGTTCTTTTTCACGAAGGTGACAGCGCCGTCGACTACTACCAGGTTGACGAGGGATCTGTGAAGATGTTCATCGTGAGCCCGGACGGGCAGGAGTTCATTCAGGGAATTTTTTCTGCCGGCGAAAGCTTTGGGGAGCCGGCGCTAATTGGCAAATTCGTTTATCCCGGAAGCGCGAAAGCCATCGAGCCCGCTAAAGTGTGGAAGCTTTCGGGCCACCACTTCCTCCATATGTTAAAGGAGAATTTCGATCTCCACCTGAAACTTACCAAAGTCCTTTGTCAGAGACTGCGATACAAATCGATGGTGCTCGCCGAGATCTCCAGCCATGATCCGGACCACCGGATTTATTCCATCCTGAAATATTACAAGGCCAAGAATGCAGGAGGTTCGCAAAAAGAGGGTGTTCGCATACCTTACACCCGTCAACAGATAGCGGATATGAGCGGTTTAAGAGTCGAAACCGTTATCCGGGCGGTAAAGAGAATGGAGAAGGAAGGAAAACTTGCTTTAGACGGCCATAAGATCGTATTTTGACCCACTTTTTAGGTTGTGATTAAACCTATGGCCGCATTTATTTGTTTTGGCTACAAATATGCGGACACCGGGTCTTAATGCAAGGACAATGAATATACAAGTTCCTGATAAACAGAAGCTTCAAGAAGACATTCGCCGCGTGAAGCGGGAAAAGAACATTGTTTTGCTCGCCCACTATTACCAGCAGCCCGAGATTCAGGACCTCGCTGATTACGTAGGAGATAGTCTCGGCCTCTCGCAGTGCGCGGCTTCCGCCAATGCGGAAACGATTGTTTTCGCAGGCGTTCACTTCATGGCGCAAACCGCCAAGATCCTCAATCCCAAAGCGAAGGTGTTGCTGCCCGACCTCGAAGCGGGTTGTTCACTCGCGGAGTCCTGCGAGCCCGCTGACTTTGCCGAGTTTCTGAAAGCCCATCCCGGTCATCGCGTCATTACTTATATCAATTGTTCGGCGGAGATAAAGGCTATGAGCGATATTATCTGCACTTCATCCAATGCCGAGAAGATCGTGCGCTCCGTTCCCGCCGACGAGCCTATCATATTTGCACCCGATAAAAACCTCGGCCGCTATCTCATTAAGAAGACCGGTCGCGACATGGTGCTGTGGGACGGTGCCTGCGTTGTACACGAGGCTTTCGCCATTGACAAGCTGCTAAAGCTTCATCAACAATTTCCCGATGCTAAAATTGTCGCTCATCCGGAGTCGGAGATGCACTTGTTGCAGGTAGCCCACTACGTTGGATCTACCACCGGAATGATCAACTACGTGAAGAAGCATGATGAAGAGAAGTTTATCATCGCGACAGAGGCGGGGATCCTTCACGCCATGCAGAAAGAAGTTCCTCACAAGACGCTGATACCCGCGCCATCGCATGAAGACAATACATGCGCGTGCAGTGAATGTTTTTATATGAAAATGAACACGCTACCAAAGCTCCTGTCGTGCATGGTGAACGAGACTCCCGTAATTGAAGTGGAGGAATCGCTGCGGCTAAAAGCGTTGTTGCCGATTCAACGGATGTTGGAACTTTCGAAAAACTGATATGCCAAAGGCGGATGTACTCATTATCGGTTCGGGAATCGCAGGACTTTCTGTCGCGATCAAAGTCGCTCGCCAGTTTCCCGAACGGCGCTGCATTGTTATCACGAAACAGGAATCTGCAGAATCCAACACGCGATATGCGCAGGGTGGTATCGCTGTGGTATCGGATTTCGAGCACGACTCGTTCGAAGCGCATATCACGGACACACTTAACGCTGGAGACGGACTTTGCAATCCAGCTGTTGTCGAACACGTCGTTCGCCAAGCTCCGGAACGCCTCCGGGAACTGATGCAACTGGGTGCCGACTTCGACCGGGACTCCGCCGGCGACCTGATCCTGGGGCGGGAGGGAGGTCACAAAGCCAATCGTATCATCCATTACCAGGATGTTACGGGTCTTAATATCTCCACGGCCCTACTCGAAAAGGTTAGAGCTCTTCCGAACATCACTGTACTTTCCCACCACATAGCAATCGACCTGATTACGAATACACAGGCAGATAAGAACGGGCGCCAGGTTACGTCTTGCCAGGGCGCTTCCGTGCTCAGTCTGGCGGATGGACGTGTGGAGACGTACGTTTCGGCTGCCACCGTACTGGCTACGGGCGGAGCGGGGCAGGTTTACCAGACTACTACGAATCCTCTTATCGCTACCGGGGACGGAATTGCCATGGCTTTCCGCGCGGGTGCCCGGGTCACCAACATGGAGTTTGTACAATTCCACCCTACGGCGTTTTATGACGTAAAGAGCAGTCCTGCGTTCCTGATCTCGGAAGCAGTTCGCGGACAAGGCGCGTATCTTCGGAACCGCGCCGGGGAGCGTTTCATGTTCCGCTACCACATCGATGGTGAACTCGCCTGCCGGGATGTGGTGTCTCGCGCGATCGCCGCTGAAATTGAACGCACGGGAGATTCGTACGTGTATCTCGACTGCACGCACATTCCCGTCGAGATTTTGCACAACCACTTTCCCAATATCTATAGAACGTGCCTTTCGAGAGGGATCGACATGACGCGCGATTACATCCCGGTGGCTCCCGCTGCGCATTATCTCTGCGGTGGAATTGATGTTGACCTCGCAAGTCGCACTACGCTTAACGGTCTCTATGCGTGTGGTGAGTGCTCCAATACCGGCTTGCACGGCGCGAACCGCCTTGCATCCAATTCGCTTCTCGAGGCAACCGTGTTCGCTCAGAGTTGCTTCGAAGACCTAACACGTCTGTTCAGCGAGGGCATGACTATTCCGGACGAAAGCGAAGAAAGACCTATACCTGTATCCTCGCCCGCCAATGATGACGGACTGCCTGCATTGAAGGCCGAGCTTCAGGCGATGATGAGTAAATATGCAGGTATTGTGAGGAGCAACCAGGGCCTCGCGCTCGCCGACCAGGAACTCCGGGACATCGAAGTCCGTTTCCAGGCGGGCGAAGTCTCGACGTTGCACACACCGGCCTGGTATGAGTTGAGAAATCTGATCACCTGTGCCCGGTTGATTATCCAGCAGTCTCTGAATAGAACGGAGAACCGGGGAGGCTTCTACAACAAGAACCTCGAGGTCGACGAAGTGTTCTCCTGAATCCTTAAACGGTGGCCTCCCTCGGCGCCAGTGAAGGAAGTTCTGTCATTAGTATTTTCAGACACCCCTCACACATGTCGAGTTGCTCGAGGAATGTTTCCCTTCCGCGCTTTACTATTTGCTCTGACAGCCCGCGATAGTAATTGATCCCGTTCAAGAGCTGATTCCCGAAAGATGTTATTTCCCGAATTACTTTTTCACTAGCTGTTTTGAGATCCTCTATCTGTTCCTTCATATAGTCAATGTTAAGGTTTATCTCTTTGATAAACATGTGGGGTCTTGTGTTACTGGTCAGAATATTTATTCTGCCATAAATATGATCCACCATTTCTCGAAGGGTAACTACCCTGCTGAAATATGCGATGTTAGGTCCGGGACAAATCGTCACGGCTTCTAATTTCTTGATGGGAGGAAGGTTGTACACCTGGACAGCCGAGTTCATGAGCCCGACACATAAGCACTCCTTGCTTACCACGTCCTCGTATTGCTTCTGGTAGTCCTCCGCGGGGAGATTCATTGCCTGCAGTTGCTCAATCTTTTGTTTCTGGTAAGCGCGGGAGGCCGTGCAAATAGGCTCTTTTGTGAACTCCGTGTTTGAAACCAGGTGCTTTTCTGTACAGGGACTTCCGGGTTTGCCTTTCCGGATCCGCTCCCGTTTTTCCTTTTCCGAAGTAGTCCCTTTCAGGTAGTTGAATCGTACGCCGAGGGGCGAGTTACGGCTTAACACAACGTCCTGTTCTTTGGCTTTCGACAATAACCTCAGCGTGTGTTCATCAACCGTCGTTGCCTCCGGGCACAGTAGGAACGGCGTTCCCCACCCGGTACTATAGACACCGTAGTGATCGGTGAGAAACTTCGACTCTTCAAATGTACCGATGCCACCTTGCACAGATATTTTGATACTATGCGGCTCATCATAGATGAGACTCCCTTTTTCTTTTGCAGCGGGTTGGTACAGGTTGAACAGAGCGGCGATGAGTTCTTCGCGGCGTGTCTTGAATTCTTCGAGTATCGGGCCGAGCAATGATCCGTCCGTGGCAAAGGCGTGCCCTCCGCAATTGAGACCGGATTCTATTCGGAATTCGCTGACCCAGATGCCTTTCTTCGCGAGGTATTTGCCCTGGATAAGTGCCGACCGGTAGTCGCTTACCTTGATGATCACTTTCTTGTCGAAAAGTGAAAGGCCTTTTGGATTGAAAGCCGTTGTTTTTTCCATGAAGTTGAACAGTCGCGGATTCAGACCCGCCGAGAACACCACAGATGAATCGGTCAGGTCGCTGTTGATATATCCCCGCAATGCGGCAACGGCATCCGATGAATCCGGGATGGGATTACCATCGTCGCCGCAGTTAATCTTGTCTACCTTTGTCATGATGTTGACGTCGATGGAACCCGGCGTCACATGCTCCCGTAGCAGGCGTTGTATCGATAATTTTTCAGCGGGGTCACGGGATTGTAACATTTTGCTATAGAGCTTGCTTAAGTCGGATGCTGAAGGCAGCATCTCAAAATATTGCGTGATTTCCGAGCCGGCCTCGAAGGCGCTGCATTTTACCGCCTCAATCTGTGCCTTTACGATTCTGTTCAGGAGGTTCAGATAATCCGTGATTCGGCGGGCGCGATAGTCCGTTTCTTTCTCCGAGATGGCCTTATACGGCCTGTTCGTATGACCATAATAGTGTCTGCGCATCATTTCTATCAGCTTATCTTCGATGATGGATACGACCGACGATATCCCGAAGCGCGCCACCTTAACCGGAGTGTCTACTGTAAACGCCAGGCCCATAACGGGGATGTGAAAAGTGTGGGGACTGCTTGTTTGCATTTGTCTGTTGTAAGAAAAACAAAGAATGCATTTTGCCGTCACGCCGCATATGATTCAGATCATACAGTCGCAAAACTTTTAGCGGCTATGGTGGATGCCATTTAAGAATCGCATAAAAAGTCAAAATTCCTGACTAAAATCATGTTGGATTAAAATCTTTGAAGGGACTTTTACGTTTCACAATGAAACACCACAGGAAATGGAAAAGGGGTCATCAAAGTCTGCAAAGCCGGTATTGGGAGAAGAGATCACGAATGCTGTAACCCACGGTATAGGCGCATTGCTCGCCATTGCGGGCCTGGTAATTCTGATCATCTTCTCGGATGGAGGAAATTTGTTCAGCTTGGTTATTTATGGCGTCACCCTGATTTTGCTCTATTTCGCGTCTACTCTTTATCACAGTCTTATTTTTACCCGTGCCCGGAACTTATTCCGAAAATTCGATCACATGGCGATCTTTTTGCTGATCGCCGGCACGTATACTCCTTTTTGCCTGACGGCCCTCGACGGATGGGTGGGCTGGACTCTTCTGGCAGTGATTTGGACTTTTGCGATTATCGGCATTGTCATGAAGGCATTCTTTACCGGGAAGCACGAATGGGTATCGATAACAATGTATATCCTGATGGGCTGGATGGTTGTCCCGGTTATCAAGCCGATCTATGACGCAATGTCGTTTCAGGCCTTTATGCTGCTCGTCCTGGGAGGCGTCGCCTATACCGTTGGAACTTTCTTCTATATGAACCGCCGCATTTCATACAGTCACAGTATCTGGCACTTGTGGGTTCTTGCTGGAAGTGTCCTTCATTTCTTTTCAGTTCTTTCCCTCGTGTGAGGGGGTTAAGCACTGAGACACGAAGGCACTAAGACACTAAGCCATCGCCTTCGGTTGAGTGGGTTAAGCACGAAGACACTAAGGCACTAAGGCACTAAGAAGTTTTTATCAGTAGGATATCATCTGGAAATACAGGAACTGTTGTAGTATCAGGAAGCCGGCTCTTCGGGTCTTGTCGTGGCAAAACAAATCTTCGTGTCTTGGTGTCTTCGTGTCTTTGTGCTATTGGTCACTATTTCGCAAGCCCCATGCGCACCTGAAAGATGCCTGCGATGCTTTCAGCACGCATGAGAATCTCAGTCGCTTTATCGCCTTCAAAGAGTTCGTTGACCGTTTCGCGAAAGTGTTCCAGCCACCTGTCGAAGTGGGCAGGACTCAACGGTAGGGGGAGGTGTTTTTGAAACGGGTTGCCGCGGTAGGATTGGTCACCGAGCAGCATGGAGCTCCAAAAATTATACATCGTGGGGAGGTGGTGTGGCCAGTCGACATGGCTGAAAACCGGGCCGATAAGTTCATCCCGCTGAACCTTTGCGTAAAACTCGTCGACCAGCAGCTTGATGTCATCCCGTGTTGTTATATCTTTTTTCATTGGCTAACGTCGCCTTAAAGTGTGTTTCTTCGAAGTGTAGTGTTGCGTTATCATACTTCCGCGACGCGTGTTGTTCCAGTATTTTCGCCGCCCCGGTTGTGCGATAACAACGAATTAAACATCCATCCGGTTCACTGTATACAATGTGATCCCGAGGGTTCTGTCCTCAAAGGTCTTTCTTTGAAAAGATCCGCGTAGCGAGTCCTAGCGGTAGCGCGACCCATATGAGCAGGACGGCGGTGGAAAAAAGTATTCCCCAATAGCTACCAAAGAAGTTTTTGTAAAATGCTCCCGTGTAGCCCATCAGGGCGGATATATCAAGTTTCAGCAACATGACAATTCGCGCCAGGTCAACCGGATTCAGCGCCACGAGAGCGAGCGTAACCTTTTCGAGCGGGTAATCGCTGAAGGCGAAAATGACCCACAAAAGTATTCCGTCGTAGATCAGTGAGAAATAAAACCAGAACAGGAGCGCCAGCCCGATCGCCTTTGCCTTGTCGCGCGTGAGGACAGAAGCGAGAAATGCCAGGGCCACAAAGACCAGCGTCAGCATGAGTCCGGAAAAGAGAAGCGTAAGCCCGCCTGAGAAGGCCCCATAAATCACGATGGGGACACCTACACCGATGAGGTAGGCGAGGGATAAAGAGAGAGCCAGGGCGAAAAATTCGCTCAGGAATATAATGCGGCGGTTCACCGGCTGGGCCAGCATCAGTTCGATAAACTCGTATGAATTGAAGAAGTGAATGGTGGTAAAAACGATGCTCACCAACGGTACGACCATGAGCACGATGTTAAGCAGGCTTAGAATGATTTTACCCGGGTCGCTGTCAAACTGAAACAAGACGAACGTACTGACAAGCAGTAGAACAGTATACAGCAGGATGAATCGGGTTCGCAGCAAGTCGTAAAAAACATATTTAACAATACGGGCCATTACGGGTGCTTTACTTCAAGTTTTTTTTCAGTGATCAGGTTGGCGATAGCTTTTGATAGTCGCGTTTCGCCTGTCCTCGACTTAAGGTCTTCTATGGAGTCGTGATAGTGAATCCTGCCTTCGAAAATGTAGACGACCTCCGATGACAGTTCGTCCAGGTCGCTGAGAATATGCGAGCTGATAATGAATAACTTCCCCGCCGATCTTTCTCTGTTTATCTTGTCTTTCAATATCTCGACTGAAACAGGATCCAGCCCGGCCGTTGGCTCGTCGAGTATCAGCACCGGAGGGTTAAACATGAACGCCAGGGCTGCGCTCACCTTTTGGCGTGTTCCGCCTGACATCGCATGCATTCTCTTGTCATAGATACTCCGCAGGTTGAAGGATTTCACCAGTTCCTCATCGATTTCCGTGGCATCGTGTCGGATGTTCTTCATCATATCCATCAGCTGGCCGATACGCATATTCTCCGGAAAATGCCCTATCTGTGGCATATAACCGATCTTTTCGCGGTATTTCCAGTCATTCCGGATCGACTTGCCGTCCACGCGGATCTCTCCGCTCGTAGGTATCACCAATCCCAGGACTGATTTTATCAACGTCGTTTTTCCCGAGCCGTTCGGCCCGATAAAAGCATAGGATTTCCCGGATGCAAATTGAATAGTGACATTATCCAGGGCCTGCAGCTTTCCAAAATTCTTGCTTATGGATTCAAGTTCGATCATACGGCCTCATGGATGGTGAATTGTCCTTCAGATTTTCCGGAGTGACGACGGGAATTACCTTTTCTGCCCGATCCATCAGGAGGACCAGGAAACTTCTCCAGAGCAGCACCGCCGATGGAATTCGTTCAACGATCATGGAATACATGTTTACGGGGCGGTACGGCACGTCGCCTGTTCCGTCTTTGTCGAGGTCGTAGCCCTGGTATCGGTCCCAATAGTTGTTGTCAAGCACGTTCAGCACCATGGTTCCGTTAGTGGCAAAATCGAACGTGTTGGATGAAAAGTTGTTCTGGCTGAATACATTGTCGTCGCAGCTCGCCTGCAGTCGTATGGCATAGCCGTTCTCCGTGAAGTCATTGTTGTTTAGCTTGGTTCGGCTGACGCCTTCCATGTGAATGCCAATGGTATTCTTAATGAACCTGTTTCCAATGACTTCGCTGTCCTGGATATCCTTCAGCAGCAAACCATACGAAGCTCCGCCCCAGTTTCGTTCAAAACTGTTGTCATACATTCTGACGCGTTTTGTATACATGACAGCGACACCCGCGCCGTTGTCGATGAATGAGTTTCGGCGGTATTCATCATTGTGAGAGAACATGAAGTGAAGTCCGTAGCGGATGTTGCCGTGGCTATTATTGTTTGTGATAAACGAATTGGTCACAAACTCAAAATAGATGCCGTCGCGATGGCCTTTGATCTCATTATCGACGATGTGAATATCCGTACACTTCCACATGTGGATGCCGTTTCCGATCTCGTATTCGGCGGTGGCGGTAGCATGCAGACGATTCCCCTGGACCGTGGATGCTGAAGAGTTGGAGAAATGGATTCCGAAGAATGTGTTTTCGAACAGATTGTCGCGGATGACGACGTGTTTGGCATCGTGTACTTTGACGGCTGCCACGTCATCCATGCTGGCAGTACCCGTGTCGATGAATTTCAAACCCGCGATGGTCACATGATCCGCTCCAATCGTGAAGATCTCGTATTTGTCTTCACCATCAAACACAGGGTAGTTTTCGCCGAGTATTACAACGGGCTTGGTGATCGGTATGTTCCCTTCGCGATAGGTGCCGGCCTTGACAATAATAGTGTCACCTGGGCCTGCCTCTGACAGCGCGGATTTGAGCGACGCCCCCTTGATGGAGACGACGATGGTTTTCGCAGACAGGAGAGAAGGAGTTATTAAAAGAAGAACTAAGATGTACCGGATCATTATTTAAATTGAGTCACGAGTTCCCCCCACACCAGATAGATCCCGTCGAGTTCCTTGTCGAGTGCTTCCATGTTTTCCTTTTTTTCAAAAGCCGCGACCTGGCTGGCCATCGGACTTTTGATACCGGATGCTTTCAGATAAAATGCATCAGGCGCTTCAATGAGCTTGCCGGGATTCGAAAAATCGACGACGAGCCGATGTGAGAATTCTGAGGGATCCGTTTCTCCGGAGTGGTAGTAAGTTAGCATGCAATTGATGTCGTCGAATTTGAACACCTTACCTTTTTTGGTGACGAGTTCGGCTCCAAATTTCTTATCCATCAGCGTCATCTTGCAGGTGTGGCAGGCATCCTGCCCGTATTGCAGAGGTTCGGGTTCTGCTGTGCATGACACCATGCCGATAATAATCAATCCCGCCAAAAGTGGTCTCATATTTTTTGTTTTTCTTGAAATGACGATCTCATAAACCAGGGCGCCGATGGCGAGAACCCCTGCTGCGATAAATATCCAGCCGCCGATGTCGGGTCCTGAGAAAGCTGTAAAGTTAAGCAATTGTTTCGTGCCGATGACGGGAGGTTGATATGCCATTCCCGGGACGACGATCGCCGCGTTGGGATCCAGGTTATGACCATAGTCGTAACCCCAGAGGTAGAAGTCTACAAGTGCTCCGATACCGCAGGCGACGATGAGCAGCGCGTAGAACACAAGCACAAAACGCCGGTTGATCAGTGCCGTCAGCAAGCCGACAGCGATGACAAACGCAACGATGTAGATCATGTATTGAAACTCCGGAAACATACTCACCTCAATGTGCCGCATGCCGATATAGTGATTCAGGGCGCTGATGATACGCACATCGCCGGTGATATTATCGATCCAGATCTTCATGCCCAGCCCCTCCGGGTATTGAGGAGCCCACATGAGTATGCGCCAGAGCGGGACGAAGTATGCTGATACCATCAGCACCGCGGAAACAGCTATGGCAATTCTGGACCAGGGTTGGAGTTTTTTCATGATTTGAGTTTTAAGAATGCCCTCGCCCCCGTGCTGATGCGCCTGGCAGGCGAGGTACATTCGACCTGTAAACTATGAAAATATTCTAGTTGCCTCCCGCTGCCGTCTCTTCCTCAATGACACCCGTTCCAAATTTGATAGGTGTCTTGCTGCCGGCCGGCGAAATGCGAATGTATCCAGACATCTCCTGGTGCAATGCTGAGCAGAAGTCGGTACAGTAGTAGGGAATAACGCCCGGGGTAGTCGCCTTCCACTTCAGAGTTTGGGTTTCTCCAGGCATGATCAGTATTTCCGCCGTCTGAGCGCCTTTGATGGCAAAGCCGTGCGGAACATCCCAGTCCTGCTCTAGATTGGTTACGTGGAAGTACACATCATCGCCCACCTGGACGCCTTCGATGTTATCGGGTGTAAGGTGCGAGCGGATCGCTGTCATCCAGACGTGAACTTCCTTGCCTTTGCGCTCAACTTTTGTCTGTCCTTCACCCATCGACGCATAAGGGTGTTTGTTTTCTTCCAGCTTATAGAACTTCACCGATTTGTCGCGGATCACTTCCGCCGGAATTGCTTCCGCATAGTGCGGTTCACCTACGGTCGGGAAGTCGAGCAGCAACTGCATTTTGTCACCCGAGATGTCGTACAGCTGAGCGGACTGCGCCAACTCAGGGCCTGTAGGCAAATAGCGGTCTTTGGTGATCTTGTTATACGCGATCATGTATTTTCCGTAGGGCTTCTTCGTCGGACCCCCCATCACGCTCAAGTGTCCGATGGAATAGTAAGTAGGAACGCGGTCCAGCACTTCCAGGGTTTTCACATTCCACTTCACGATTTCAGAGGAAACAAACATGGAAGTGTACGCGTTGCCGTCGTTGTCAAATTCCGTGTGCAGCGGGCCCAGTCCGGGTTTCTGTACTTCGCCGTGGAGAACCGACTCGTACTTCAGCACCGGGATACCGGCGAAGTCGCCCTCGAAGGATTTGTTGGCGATGGCGTCCTTGAATTTTGTGAAAGAGAACACGGGCATCGTAGCCGCGAGCTTTCCGCTTCCGACGATGTACTCGCCCGTAGGATCAACATCTGTTCCATGCGGAGACTTGGGACACGGAATGAAGTATACCATTCCGGGAAACTCTGTGATGTCCAGAACGCGCACTTCGTTCAGCATGGTAGAAGTAGCCGAATGAGTCGACTCGTCGTACAGGTTATGTGCGTAATCGGCACGCTCAATTGTCCCTTTTCCCTGTGCTGCCAGCTCTTCTGCCATTTTCCAGTTCACCGCCATGATAAAGTCCTTGTCTTTCTGAGACGCGTTCACTTCAAGCAGTGTGTATGCCTGTTCGGTGTTGTAGGTCGAAAAGAAGAACCAGTCGTGCGAAGGGCCTTTACCCCCGCGGCTGAGATCGAAGTTGAATCCAGGCGTCCTTAACTGGAACGCAATACTCATGTGACCATTATCAGGATTGACCTTGATAAAACTGATCGAGCCTTTGAAATTGTCCTTGTAGCTGCTGATCGGCACATCCTGGTTGTGCATGGGTATGCTGAAACGCGTACCGGCGATGACATACTCGGTGTTTTCCGTAATAAACGGAGAAGAGTGATTTCCGCCACTGTTGGGAATCTCCAGTATCTCCTCGGTCTTGAACGTACTCAGGCTTACGCGTGCAACGCGCGGGGTATTGTTGCCGTTTGCAAATACCCAGCGGCCATCGTGCTCGCCGTTCGTAGTGGAGATCGCCACGTGGTGAAGATCGTCCCACGGGACGAAACCATGCGAAGTGTTTAGCATCGGCTTGGTCTCCTCGCTGTAGCCGTATCCGTTTTCCGGTTGTACTGAAAAAACGGGAAGGATCTTGATCAGTCGGCCGGACGGAACACCATAAACACTTAATTGACCGTTAAAGCCTCCCGATACGATATTGTAAAATTCATCGTACTGGCCAGGCGCAACATAGACTCTGGCTGCAGCGTCTCCGGTGGCAGCACTCTGCGGCCCCTGCGGTTTACAGCCGTAAAATGTAAAGACCGCCAGCAAGCCAGCGATTCCAGATAAGAATTTGTTGAGGTTCATATAGATAACGTTCATTAGTGAGATTTCTATTGTTCTCCGTCGTTCTGACGCATGAATTCGAGAATGTCGCGCGCGTCGCCGATGCTTACGTTTTGATTGGGCATGCGCACCAGACAAAGCTCCAGGAGTTTTTGCGCTTCCGGATCCTGGTCAAGCATGACGTCGACGTTGGTGATCATGTTCATGATCCATTCCGGTTTCCTCTTTTGAGTAATACCAGCCCAACCAGGACCCACTACACGTTGATCGGTAAGCTTGTGGCACGCGCTGCACTTCATCTCGAAAATTGATTTGCCGCGTTTAACGCGATCCTGTTCGAGTGGAGTATTGAGGACAACGTTCTTGACTTCACCAATACCTTTGCCTTCCTGCAGGTTTGCTGCAACGGCGTCATCAAGGTCACCCTTCTTGTTGTCTGCCGGTTTGTCGGGAGCACAGGATGCGAAAAGCGCACTAACGATCAGAATAGAGAATAGCTTTTTCATGTTTACAGTTTTTGGTTGGAGATATAAAGGTTGTTGCTGTTTCATTTTTGCTGGTGCTAAGGTATTACCAGTGTACTGTCACCAATATGACCAAAGTCATAGCGCGCGGGTGATTTACATCAGGTCTGCCAGCCCAATTCAGGTGCTGATGTTTCAACCACACACGCTTGGGGAAGTTATCATTTATCCACGCCTCAAGCCTGTTCAAAATATGATCGAGCGTGGTGAAGCAAATGTGTAAGGGAAATTAGCAAAAAAAACTGTGCCTTTTCAGATGGATTTGCTGAATAGGGGGGTGGATCCTTCCATCGTTGCTGATTTCAGATTTTCATCGAACAAACTGCAGATGTTTCGGATAAAAGCCCGGCCGAGTTCGGTAACCTGATAGCCGTGGGGGTTGCGCCGAAGTATTCCTTCCTGGCACATTCCCCTAAGGGAGCGCCCGACTTCTTCGCTTCGGACGGCCTCCAGGGGGATTGTGCCGTTGCAGGCTATGCGCAGGATACAGTCGCGTGAATGAATATCTTCATCTGTCATCATGTGGCCTTTGAATACCGCAAGCGCGCCGCGGCGAACAGACTCTGAGTAGTGCTCGACTTTTTTCCGGTTTTGTGCGTAGGCGTACTTTGCGTCGCTGATCGATGATGCGCCAAGACCGAGCAGCAGATCCGTCTGGGTTTGCGTATAGCCCATGAAGTTGCGGTGCAGGTGCCCTTTTTCCTGCGCATGCCACAAAGAATCGTGGGGAAGAGCAAAGTGATCCATTCCCACATCTTCATACCCGCTCTCTTTGAGTAACTTGCGCCCCGTCTCATAAAGTTCTCTTTTTTGTACGTCAGAAGGAAGATCCGCCTCGCCATATCCGCGTTGCCCGGGACTCACCCAGGGCACATGGGCGTAGCTGTAAAATGAAACGCGGTCGGGACGAAGGTTAAGCACCTTCCGGATGGTAGTTTCAATCGTGCGCATGGTCTGGTGTGGCAATCCGTAGATCAGGTCAAAACTGATGGACTCATAACCGATGGCGCGGCTCAATTTGGTTACCGTTTCTACATTTTCGAACGGCTGCACTCGGTTGATCGCTTTCTGCACGACAGGATCCAGGTCCTGCACGCCAAAACTCACGCGGCGGAAGCCGAGCCCATACAGAGTTCTCAAGTGTGCTCCCGAGGTATTGTTGGGATGTCCTTCAAAACTAAACTGATTTTCTTTGTGTACGAAACCTTCTTCAAGCAGGTACGAAACCAGCCACTTGAGATTCTTTGGGCTGAAAAACGTAGGCGTTCCTCCTCCCAGATGCAGCTCTCTTATCAGCGGCTTTCTTCCAAAAATAGTGAGGTAGTGGCCCCATTCTTTCAGCAAGGTTTGAATATAGTCGATTTCGACGCCGTGATTCTTCGTGATGCGTTTGTTACAAGCGCAATAAGTACAGAGGCTTTCACAGTACGGCAAGTGCACATACAGGCTGATGCCTTTTGTGTCATTAGACTCTTCAAATGTTCGCCTGACCGCCGCAATCCATTTTTCAGTTGTGAATTCATCCGTCTTCCAGAACGGGACGGTTGGATAGCTCGTGTACCGCGGAGTCGGCACATCATATTTCCTGATTAGGTCGGCCAGGGATGGAAATTCAATCATGACGCAAGCTAAAATGTGAAGGAGAGACGTTCTGATGATCTAACTCAACGAAAGACCTGATTTTTATCAGTTTTTTCGTCTCCGACTTCCAGCAGCTGAGCGGGGTGAGGCGATGGCTTGAATGCCAGGAAGAAACCCAGTGCCCCTGCTAACAGGAGGGTTGAAACAGCAAAAATCCCGACGGACGAGTCTATCGCGTTTCCCACTACAGCACTCCACCAGGGGATGAGTACCAGGAAGAATTCAGATGTTACGAAGCCGGCGAGCAGCAGGCCCATCGCCCACAGGGCGCCTCTCTTATTTACCAGGTTGCGTTCATAGTACCAGGCCAGCAGGAACAGTGTTATTACGCCCACGAGTACGAGGTGCAAATAGGCGATCACGACCGGTCGCGCGGAGTAGGCAAATTCAGCGATAGCAGGGAAGGCAGACAGGAGCTGAAGAATTGATTTGACAATCAGCGCACTGAATACAAGCACAAATATCGCAAGAGTCTGCGGCTTGAATCCACGCGCAACAACCGTTCTGATGCTTCCAAGTTCGACGAGAAATACCGCGAGTGCAGCCAGTTGGAGCACGGCCGCCAGGGCACCAATCACATTGAATACAACAGGGGGTTTCGCAAAGAGAATACTAAGCGCATAGGCCGGCACGCAAGCAACCGCCATCCACTTGCCGAACCTAAGAGCCCGCTCGATAGAAAAAGAGATCTTCTTTTTTTCCAGCAGTTGAAAAAACAGACTCAGCACTCCAAAGAGGAAAAAACCATTGTACTGGAAATGCAGGTAATAATAGATCGAGAAGTTATACCATACCGTTTGACCCAGGTCATTGGACATCAGGTAGCCGAGGGAGAAGGGCCCTGCCGTTGAAATGAAAAAGAAGATAAGCGCCACACGGGCAAACCAGGTGGAGACGCGGCTGTCGCGCCGGGTATTTCGAAAGAACACGGGGATGAACGCCATGACTGCCAGCGTGTGAAGGGTCGAAAAAATAATCGAGTAAACTCCATACCCCTGGATAGGAAATGATATTGTCATCGCGACGACAAGGAACTGAAGCGCGATAAATAGCTTCAGGTAGTTCTTTCGTCCGATATCCGGCAGGTTGTTCTCGATAAAAGACAGGTATAAGACGTTGAACACCCATCCCAGGAACATCAGGTGGGAATGCGCATGGAGAAAGTACGTGTATCGAATGCCTGGCGTAGGGTCAACGAATTGCCATCTCAGGAACAAGCCGAATGCGGCCGCCAAGGAGAAAAATAAAAGCGGAATTCTATAGTACTTTTTCATGCCGAAACTGACTTCTTATTGTCAAAATGCCCATCGATATAAAGTAACCCGTGATGGCAACCGTCGTGACCCATCCACTGATCTTTCTCAGTTCAAAATCCAGGAGAATATCAGCCAGCACGCGTGTCACCCACGAGCTGTGTAGCAGAAAAAGCCAAAGATATAATATGGTGTTCCAGGGTTTTACAGAAATGCCGAGCACTCCGGGAAGAATGACGGGGCCGTGTGCGAATATCATGGAGAACACAAATCCGAGAAAAAAAGTGTGAAGTGTTGCGTCATAGGCGAGCACTTGTTGGCGGAATGAAATCATGAAAATGCCCGTCAGCATCATGGCAACGTAGCCGGAGAGGAGGGCGGTCCCGATAAATTTTTGAAGGCCCGTTCTGTGGATGGCGACCCCGACAAGATCATATCGCATCAGCCAGAGGGAGATTGCGATGAGTGCCAGCCCGCTGATCCACTGTCCGCCAGCGTGAAAAGAGATGACGACACCAGCCAAATATGCAATCAGCAAGGTGGCAAGTAATCGTTTCGGAATGTCCTTTACAGGAAGGAATTTCGTTAATTCCAATCGTTCTGCCGCGATGATGAAAAGGATGAATCCCATCCACCAGGGAAAGGCTGACGGATAAAAGTGGTTGCTGGCCAGGACCAGGTTACCCGTGAGCCAGCAAAGTCCGCCTCCTGTCATGAGCAGGTAGATGAGGTCTTTCTCCTTCAGGAAATAGTACAGGAATACTCCCGAGAGCGCCGCCGAGGCGAGGATGAGCAACAGGAATGATGCTGTCGGGATGCCGGTGAGAAACAGAATTACACTTGCTCCGCTACTCGCCGGGATTGCGAGCAGAACTCTTTTCTTAAGCGGAATCACTTTTTCCAGCGAGATCAGCGTGCCCAGGAATCCGCCTACCATGATCGCGCCATGGTGCAGGCTTATCGATAGGATATTGAGGTCCCAACCCATCCGGCTCAGGCCTGTTGCAAAGCCGACAAGCAAGCTGAAAATGGCGAGCAAAAGAAAGGGCAATCGATAAAACAAGGTCTCCTGGTTATTCCTTTACTTTTTCTGTCCTTGCTTTGGGCTTATTTTCAAACAGCATTCTCACGGAAGGCGTATAGGTATCATCGTACTGTCCTGCCTTCATATTCCAGTAAAAGATAATGAGAAACAGCACTGCGATGGACAGACTGATGGTGATCAGGACGACGATGATAGCCATATCTAATAAATAGTTCGTTCAAACTCGTATGTGCGGAAGCGTTCGAACGCCTCCCGTTCAAGCTGTTCCCGGTGATTGGGATGAGCAATATCGATCAGCGCCTTTGCGCGTTGACGCATATTCTTGCCGTACAGATACGCAATTCCATATTCTGTTACGATGTAGTGCGCGTGAGCACGCGTAGTGACAACGCCGGCACCCTGTTTGAGGAATGCCGATATTCGCGATTCGCCCTTTTTCGTGATAGAGGGCAGTGCGATGATCGGTTTGCCGCCCTCGGATAGCGACGCGCCCCGCACAAAGTCCATCTGGCCTCCAACCCCCGAATAGTGATAGGTGCCGATCGAGTCTGAGCACACTTGCCCCGTGATATCAACCTCAATAGCGCTGTTGATAGCGGTGACTTTTGGATTCGTTCGGATCACCGCCGTGTCGTTTACATAATTTATGTTGAGGACGACGATTGAAGGGTTGTCATCCACGAAGTCATATAGCTTACGGCTTCCCAGCAGGAATGAGGTGACTGTTTTTCCTCTGTGTTTTTTCTTGTGCTGGTTTGTGACCACTCCGCTCTTGATCAGTGGAATGATTCCATCAGAAAACATTTCTGTGTGTATGCCAAGTTCTTTGTGGTGCGCGAGGCTGGCAAGGACTGCATCCGGCACCGATCCGATACCCATCTGCAACGTGGCACCATCTTCAATGAGTTCAGCGCAATGCGCGCCGATGCGCAGGGGAATTTCGCCGTGTGCGCCCGAGCCCAGCACCTCGGGGAGTTCTTCGTTCACCTCCACCATTGCATGAAATTCATTCACATGAACGAGGCCGTCACCCAACGTTCTCGGCATACGCGGGTTCACCTGAGCGATTACGTACTTGGCCGTTTTAACGGCGGTTTGCGCGATGTCCACGGATACGCCGAGTGAACAGTAGCCGTGTTTGTCGGGCGGCGAAACATGCACCATGGCTACATCAATAGGGAGAATACCTTTGCGGAACAAGATAGGAATTTCGCTGAGAAAAATCGGCACATAGTCGCCGCGGCCGTCATTTACCGCCTCGCGCACGTTTTGAGAGACGAACAGCGAATTGATCCTGAAATTGTCCTTATACTTCTTGTCGGCGATTACCGCATCGCCCTGAAGGCTGATACTGACAATCTCCACATTCCATAACTCTTGGGCGCGCGCTGCGAGTTTACGCAGCAGAAAATGAGGTGTTGCCGCTCCACCGTGCACAAATACACGTTGCCCCGGTTTAACGATGCTCACCGCTTCTTCACCTGTGATATATTTCATAATCGTTGCATTTAGTAGTTCCTAACTTTTTCCTTGCCGTAAAATTTACTGCCAGTGTTGTGAAGCTCACAACGCTGATGCTGCTGATTGGCATGAGTACGGCTGCCACCAGCGGCGTAAGATGCCCGCTGACGGCAAAGCTCAGGGCAATGGCGTTGTAGACAAACGAAATGGCAAATCCCGCTTTCACAATGTTTGTTGATGATCGCGCGAGGGCGAGAAATTTGTCGAGAAACTGCAAATTGTTTCCGTACAGGATGCCGTCGCTCGCAGGCGTAAACACGCCGCTGTCATCGGAAATGGCGATTCCTACATCACTTTGCTTCAACGCCCCTGCGTCATTCAGCCCGTCGCCCGCCATGAGGACTTTCTTTCCTTTCTGCTGAAGATTTTTGATATAGTGCAGCTTTTCTTCCGGCGACTGGTTGAACATTAACTCCACGTGACCGCTGAACAGCTTGCGCATTTCCTGCCAGCCTGAATCGCGATCACCCGAAAGGAGCGCATGGCATTTCCGTCCCAGCCGGGATACCATCGCAGATATATTTTCCCGGACTGTTGTCTTTATTGCAAAGTGTCCCCGCGGCGTTCCGTCAATGGAAACGAAGACCTGCGATGCCTCAGGGCTGTCGCCTGGAGGAGACTCCGTAAACGCGGCGGACCCGATTCTGAATAATTGATTTTGAACAACACCTTCTATTCCCTTAGCGGGTATTTCCTTGAAGTCGTTGACATCAACAGGCGGGAAATCGAGGTGCCTTGTGATGAGCTTGCTCAGGGGATGAGTCGAGTACCCGGTCAGTACTTTGATCGCCGCGAGTTCCTGGTGGTTAAAGGCGCCGTGAATCCCGATGCGGGGATCCTTTCCGTGAGTTACAGTCCCGGTTTTGTCAAAGATTATTGCATCTATACCTGCCATCCGTTCTATCACATCAGCGTTTTTCAAATACAGGTTATGCCTTCCAAAAACACGAAGCATAGTCCCGAACGTGAACGGTGCTGCGAGTGCCAGCGCGCATGGGCAGGCCACCATCAATACGGAGGTGAGAACGAGCCACATTTCGGAGGGCTGTGTCAGTTGCCAGTATACAGCTGTGATGATCGCGATACCTAACACAGCCCATGTGAATCCCCGCGCGGCCCGATCGATGACTTTTTGAAACTTGCTTTCTTCCATTTTTCTGAAAGCGTCGTGATTCCAGAGACTTGTCAGGTGACTTTGCGAGGTCTTCTTTTCTACAATGAATTGAACCGGTGTTCCGATGAGCCGCCCGCCGGCATATACAAGGTCTCCCTGTTTGACAGTTACGGGCCGCGATTCGCCCGTCACAAAGCTGTAGTCGATGAATGCGGTATTGTCCATCAATATACTGTCTGCCGGAATGATTTCCATGTTCCGGATGAGAATGATGTCGTTGCGTTTCAGTTTATAAATGACCACCGGTTTGAATTCGAGTTTATCGAGACGGTTGACGGCCAGGGGAAAGTAGGATCTAAAATCGCGGTTAAACGCAAGGCTCTTGTAAGTCTTGCTTTGAAACCATCGTCCGATCAACAGGAAAAAGACGAGGCCTGTGAACGAATCGAAATAACCGGGCCCTGTCGAAGTAACGATGTCATAGGTACTCCTGAAAAACAATGCGATCAGTCCGACTGCAATGGGAACATCGATATTTATTTGTTTTTGCCGGAAGCTTTTTGCAGCCGACCGAACGTAGTCCCAACCACTGTAGAAGAACACCGGGACCGAGAGGGCCAGGTTCAGCCAGGCAAAGATCCGGATCAGCGACCGCTCGGAATCATCGATGCCCAGATATTCGGGGAAACTGAAAAGCATCACATTGCCGAAGCAAAAACCGGCGACAGCCATCTTTAACACAAGCGATGGGTCTGTTTGTGGTTGAGCGGGAGTTTCGGAATCCAGGCTGATCGCCGGCAAGTATCCCAGCGAAGTCAGGAGCCGGGCGACAGCGCTGAGTCTTATCTTTTCGGGATTGAAGCCGATCGTTGCTTTTTTTTGAACAAAATTGACCTCACTGCGGATTATACCCTTGTCGATCTTGTGAAGATTCTCCAGTAGCCAGATACACGACACACAGTGTATGGAGGGGATATGAAATGTTGCCCTGGCAAACGTTTCCGAATCGAATTCCAGTATCCTCTTGCGAATGTCGGCTTCATCGAGGTATTGAAAGGCCTCCGGATCCGCATCTTTGAGTTGCAGCCCGGGATTTCTGTCCAGGGCATAGTACTCGCACAATTGGTTTGCGCTCAGGATCTCGAAAACTGTTCGGCAACCGTAGCAACAAAATGATTTGTCGTCCAGCCACAGCGTTTCATCACACGGTTGCCCGCAGTGATAGCACATGATTTTTTCGTCTACTTGAGCTTGCGCGACCATGGGATTGTTATTCGTGTCAAAAGTAAATTGAAAACCGGTGGCCCTTTTTGAGGTTCGTCACTGAAAAAGATGATTTTTGTCACTAATCACTTTTGAGAATTCGCCATCTTGCTACCATGAATGTGTCGGTCAAATTTCTGGGTGCTACGGGCACGGTTACTGGTTCTCGATTTTTGCTGAATATTGGCGATTTTCGGGTGCTGTTCGATTGCGGACTTTTCCAGGGTCTTAAGGAATTGCGTGTTCGCAACTGGGATGAGTTTCCGGTGGATCCATCGACAATCGACGCGGTCGTTCTGAGTCATGCGCACATAGACCACAGCGGTTATCTTCCCAAGCTCGTTCGGGAAGGTTTCAAAGGGCCGGTTTATTGCACGCGGCCTACAGCAGACCTGCTGGAGCTGATGTTGCTCGACTCCGCCAAGCTACAGGAGGAAGAGGCTTCTTACGCCGCATCCAAAGGTTATTCCAAGCATGAGAAGCCCTTGCCACTCTACACGACGGTGGACACACAAGCCGTTTTCCCGCTGGTGAAATCCTTTCCCTTTGATGAAGAGATTGCGATTCACGATAAGGTTACCATCACTTTCAGGGAAGCCGGCCACCTGCTCGGTGCGGCACTTACCGAGATGCTAATAAAAGGCGAACGCCAGGAGAAGAAAATTGTCTTCTCAGGGGACCTGGGCAGGAGCGAGGATCTGATGATGCGTGCGCCTGCACCGGTGAAGAAAGCCGATATACTTTTTATCGAATCGACTTATGGTGACAAGCTGCATCCGGATGTACATCCCGATGATGAACTGGAGCGGATCATCAATGAAACCTTCGAACGCAACGGTGTCGTACTCATCCCGGCATTCGCGGTGGGACGCACACAGTTGCTGCTGTACCACTTGCACAGGCTCATGGAAGCCGACCGTATTCCCGATGTTCCGGTGTATGTCGACAGTCCTATGGCTACCTCCGCGACCTATCTCTACTATAAGTTTCCGTCCTATCACAAGATGCCCGTAAGCAGGAGCGAATTTGCCAGACAGTTGGAAACAAATATGCTTGTCTTTGTGAAGTCGTCGCGACATTCAAAGGAGCTCAACATGATCAAGAGCCGTTCAATCATTATTTCTTCAAGTGGAATGATGACCGGGGGTCGGATATTGCATCACATGTACCATCGCTTGCGCAACAAACAGGATACGCTCATCATTGCGGGCTACCAGGCTGAGGGAACGCGCGGACGGAGACTTGTGGATAAGGAACCGGTTATCGGGATCTTTGGTGAGTCGGTTCCGGTAAATTGCAGGATCGAAAATATAGGATCGGTGTCGGGTCACGCCGATCAGCGAGAGCTGTTTGCATGGATGAAAAATATCACGGAGAGTCCAAAGATGACGTTCGTTGTACACGGAGAAAATCCGGGCATGGCCCGATATGCGCAGAGGATACGGAAGGAGTTGGGCTGGCATGTGATGGAGCCTCAATACCTCGAATCAGTAAGCTTATTTGAAGGGATCTAAATTGAATAGTCATGATCGGTGTTTTAACGGATGAACAGATTGACCACGTGCTCAACAGCCAGGTGGTCGGCCGGATCGGATGTCATCAAAATGGCAAGACGTATGTTGTACCCGTTGCCTATGCTTTTGATGGGACACACATCTACGCGCATTCGCGACTGGGACTCAAGATAAAGGTCATGCGCACGAATCCTCGCGTGTGCTTTCAGGTCGACATGATCGATAACCTCGCCAATTGGCGCAGTGTCTTGCTTCATGGCGATTATGAAGAGTTGACGACGACGGTCAAGCAGCTAAAAGCTTATGAGTTGCTCAAGTCACGGCTGTCACCGATCAGCACCAGCGATGCGGCCAGACCGGTCCAGAATCCGCCGCCGGGAGAAAAGAAGCTTCGCCCGATATTTTTTCGGATCGCAATAACGGAGAAGAGCGGAAGATACGAGAAGAAGTAAGTTGTAAGTTAGAAGTTGTAAGTTGTAAGTTATTAGTTGTGAGTTGAAAGGGGGGTGATGTTGGAGAGGTGCATGCGGAGCCATAGGAAATCGCCCTCGGGGAGTTTCCAGGTTACTTCATTTTCATGACCCACTGTTATTCCGCCAAAATCCCGGAAGCCGAGTGTTGCGACGGACCACGTTTCTTTCCGGAAGACACCGTCGAACTCGCCGAATCGCTTTGCCTCGAATGCAATCACCCTGCCTTCAGGGTCGAAGGTGAAGATTCCGGAGGCAGTATTATCACCATACGTGATCGTGGCCCGCGCCTGGTTCTCGTTGACGCTTTGCCATGTGATGTATTTGCTTACGGCGGCCTGTGGAAACCATGCTGACTCTGCGAGATAGCGCAAAAGGGTGCCTTGATTTACTTCCTTGCCCGTACTGTTTGAAGCCGTAAAGAGATAGAGTGGCTGTATGAGCATGTGGCCCTGTCCATCCTGGAGTTTGTCGCGGCCGGCGATCGGGAAGATCCTGACTGCTTTAATTCGGGATGCCCATACGAAGGCCGGAGGATCCACTGAGAAATACTCCGTCGCCTCGAAGGGCATCCATGTGCCGCCGGGTTTCGTTCGGAGCTCGCCTTTTTGCACAACGCGTATTGCATTGGGAGTTTTTCTGTCGACTACGCCTGACCGCAACAGCCAACGTTGTACATTCAACGGAAGCGAGTCAATCGACTCTGCGGTGATGAGGATCTCCTTCGCACCCGACTTCGACAGAAGCGTTTCAACATCGCGCATAGCCGCACGGTTAAAGCGCATGGCTGCGGCTGATACGGCTACGATGACAAGCAGCACCATGTTGATGACAGTCCCGTACTTCGCCTCGCTCCAATACGCAAGGATCAGCGCCTGCGATAGGACCAATGCTACCGCAGCCGGGATCCAGAACCAGTCGCGGCGAAACAGGTAGCATAGTGCTGCTGCTATGAAAAGTAAAGCTGCCGCCAACCAGCAGATTCCGGCCAGCCGCGAACTGTTTGCCGCCAACTCTGCTGCCTTATCGGAAAATCTGGTGTTCCATTCCTGTGCAAATCCTATGAGATGCAACATGCCATGAAGAACCATGATCGTCGCTAAAATTGATCTGAGCATAACGATAAAATCATTGTACCATGTCTTTGAAAAGCATCAATCGTCCGGCCCGTTTGAGCGACGCGGAGAGCAAGCGGGGGTTGTGTCAGACATCGGCAATAATCGGGTACCCGGTCGGCGAAAGAAATGATATTAATCAGCGGGCGTGCTGACACGCATCAGAACGTCGCAGCCTGATGAGTGTCTATTATTGGTTTATGAATTACCTATTTACGGTCGCGGATGTTAACGCGTTAACATGACGTAATCTCGGAGGACTGTTTCCAGGAACTTTTGATTGTCCAAAGGCGATGGCAGGCTCAGGAGGGTGGCAATTTTCTTCGCAAGCAGTTCTAGCGCTTCTTCATGGGCACCGTTTCCATATCTCCTGTGTCGGTCAAGTGTGTTCTTGATCAGCAATGCATCTTCCTCCGCAAGTTGTTTGGCGTGGATGAACTCTGGTTTGTAATCTTTTGGTGCATGGATAGTGAGTATGTCATTCAGCGTCAGATTCATCCGGGGTGTGAGCTTGACAACCGCCGTATTTGCGACGATATCACCAATGCGTTGTGACTTGGAGGAAGAGGCAATGAGTACAGAGGCGATGCCGCCGAGTGAGAACCATACGTCAACAAGGCGGAAGACCCAGCGCGCTGCATAATCTGCCAGAGCAGGGCGGCCACTCGTAGCCTTGATTACTTGAATCCGCAGCGCCATTTTGCCCAGACTCTGGCCATTGTTGAGTATCTCAAATGCGAGGGAATAGAAAACAAAAACCCCGATGAGGAGAAACACAACAACATCGAGTGTAGTACCCCTGAAAATACTCGAGGAAAGGTTGATGAGCAGACCCACTCCGAAAATTGCAGCCGCGGAATCGATCAGGAAAGCCAGTATCCGATCGCGAAGGTCGGCCAGCTCGTATTGCAAAACGACATTCTGAGTAGTCTTTATTTCTATTATTTTCATTATAATTAGTCGCGAGAAAAAATATCCTCTTTTTTCATGAAAGAAACGCGGTTCATCGCTCAAAATAAGGAAAAGTGGCAGGAATCTGAAAATCTTCTGAGGGAACCTGAAAAGGATCCCGAAAAACTGACCAACCTTTTTACGCAGGTAATTGACGACCTGTCGTATTCCAGGACTTACTATCCGAACCGGTCGGTACGTGTTTATCTGAACAAGATTGCTCGGGAGTACTTTTCAATTATTTACCGGCATCACAGCACGCGCAAGAACGCCTTCAGGCAATTCTGGCTGGATGAACTACCCCAGATCGTCTACCAGTGCCGTAAGCCTCTTCTTATTTCGCTCGTTATTTTTGGGCTTTCGGCCTGTATCGGAGTTTTCTCATCAATTAATGATCCACAGTTCGCAAGCACAATATTGGGTGAGCGTTACGTGGAGATGACCAAGACGAACATCGAGGAAGGTGATCCCATGGCTGTTTATAAGAAAGCACACCAGGCGGAAATGTTCCTCGGTATCACTTTCAACAACCTGATGGTTGCCTTCCGCACGTACGTGTTTGGAATATTTATGTCCATCGGAACCATCGCAATCCTGTTATACAATGGTATAATGGTCGGATGCTTCCAGTTTTTCTTTATCGAGCGGGGACTTTTTGCCGAGTCAGCTCTCACTATCTGGTTGCACGGGACGCTTGAGATTTCATCGATTATCCTGGCGGGAGGCGCCGGGTTAACGCTGGGTAGCGGTCTGCTTTTTCCCGGCACGTATTCGCGTTTGCAGGCGTTTCAGATAACCGCGATGCGCTCGCTCAAGCTAATGCTGGGCATCGCACCGATCTTTGTACTGGCGGCAATCATAGAAAGCTTTCTCACCCGCTACACCGAAGCTCCTGATTTTTTGCGATTGTTCCTGATCATGGCTTCAGCCTTTTTCATAACAGGCTACTTTGTCATCTATCCATGGATGAAAGCCCGCAGTGGTTTCGACCGACCCCTTGAAGAAGCGAAGCTGCCTGCGGATGTCGATGAGCCCCTGGTTTTTGCGCGCATCAAAACCAACGGGGAGATCATCAAGGACTCATTCATGTTCTACCGGAAGTATTTTCAAAAGTTGTTCCCATGGATTGTGGTGATTACGGCGCTCATGGCTGCGGCAGAATTTATCACGCCGGTTGAACGGGTGCCCTATTTCGTTCAACTGGATGCCTGGCTGTATATTCTGTCCAACATGTACTATGGAATGAAAATCACCTGGCCGATTTTCATTCTGATCAATACGGTGGCGACGACGTTGATCCTTTATCGCGTGTTTACGCTGGTCGAACTTGAAGCAAAGGGCATACCTGCGAACAAGTTCAGACTGGTGCCCTTGATTCATATTGTGATCCTCATGGGCGCCGTTTATGCTTCACTGTATTACCTCGGAGGGTGGGGAACACTCCTTCTCCTGATATTATTCTGTGCGTTGCTACTTCTGTGTTATACTTTATTTACAGAAGACAAAGGGTTGCCAAGTGGTATTTCCCGCACTCTTCAGCTAAGCTCTGAAAATCTTGGGCAGGTACTGAGTCAACAGTTTATTTTGCTAATGATGTCGTTTTCATTTCTCCTCATTCTTTCTGCGCCCGTGTTCTATATCAATACCTCCATTCTCCAATGGAATTTTGCGGAGACAGATGTCTGGTCGCGCGGCATTGTGCGATTCATCGAGCTTTATACGAAGTTGTTCGTGTTCAATATGATTATTCCCATCTTTGGTATCAGTGTTGCGTTTTTGTATTTTTCCCTTCAGGAGATTTACAGTGCGGAAAATCTGAAAAAGTCGATTTCGATGGTAGGCAGTAGAATGGCTAAAAATACACGGACATGAGGTCGGCTCTTCTGTTGTGTATTGCGGTAGGAATAACCTGCGGCGTGTCGTACGGTCAGGAAGAGGAAACTACGGTGGATGGTTATGAGGAGGTCATTTATCAGGATAGCCCCTCCGACGAATCCGGTCACACCCTCGTCGACCCGGTGGAATTGCAGTCCACACGCGATTACCAGGCGTCCTCCATGTCAGTGAACCGGTTTGATGAGGAGAAATGGAAGGAGATCGTAGGAAATGTGAATTTTAAGGAGGAAGAACCGGAGAAAAAGAAGGAGAATGAAAAGAAGGCTGAAGGATCGTCTACGATAAGTCCGACTTTACCTTGGGGGGGTCCGCTGCTGCGGATCATTGCCTACGTGGTGATCACGGCTATCATTGTTTTGCTCGTTTACCTGGTCGTGAGAAACATATCTTTTGACCTCAAGATTCGCAGAACGGAAATTACGGGTTCCGACCTGGCGAACCCCGTTGAAGATATTGAGGCTATCGATGTTGAAACCGCTCTTGAAAAGGCCATTAAGGAAGGTAATTTCAGACTTGCGGTACGCCTGTACTATCTCGATCTGCTGAAAAGGCTTAATGAAACCGGAGTTATTGTTTGGAAGAAGGATAAAACGAACCGCGATTATCTCGGCGAACTATTTGCGCGCGACTATTTTGATGACGTCCGGAGGCTGACGTTCTTATACGAGCGTGTCTGGTACGGTGATCACGACTTGCAGAGTAAATCATTTGACGATCTCAGTGTTCGGTTTCAGGCTGTGCGCGCGAAAATCCATCCCGTGGAAAAACGACCATGAACGAGCGAAAAGTAACCATTATCGTAATTGTCGCCATGGTCTGTATTGGTGTTTTGTTTTATCTCAATTCCACCGGCGACAAAAAGCGCTATCACTGGTTCGAGAATTATCGCGCTGCGAGTGATCAGCCGTACGGCGCCTCTTTTATCAAGAAGATGGTGGAGAGTTACCGTCCCGACGGGAAATTTACGTTTAATGACCGCAAGCCACTCAGCAAGTTATTGGTGGACGTAAGCGATCAACCGAACACGGACTATGTATTCATAGGTGAGAGCGTACATCTTGACGAGAAAAGCGCCTCTGCGCTCGCGCATTTTATTGAGGCAGGCGGAAATGCGCTGATCGCTTCACTGACGCCGCCCGAGTCGCTGCTCGCGGCAATGTATTATGCCGAGTGCGGGTACCCGGTTGAATATGACTACCACAGGTCCGTTTCCGTCGGCCTTAACTTTTATCATGCTGATCTCAAGACACGCCAGGCGGTGCCGTATGCCTTCCGGTTCGGCACGGAAGATGTCGACTATTCATGGGAATATTTTTCCGAAAAGATCTTTTGCGATTCAACCCGGTCTGTCGCGGCGCTGGGCTATCAGGATAGTGAAAGGGTGAATTTCATCCGCATCCGGGTGGGAACGGGTAATCTTTACCTTCATACTAACCCGCTGGTGTTCACGAACTATTTTCTGACGGACCGGGCGAAGGTCGCTTATGCCTCCAGTGTGTTTTCACACCTCGACGGGAGGGATATTATCTGGGATGAATTCAGCAAGATTCCGCTTCCTTCAAGCACCAATTCCTACGACAGTCCGCTCTATTATATTATGCAGCAACCCAGTCTGAAGTATGCGTGGTGGCTATTGCTCGCCACGGTTCTGATATACGTCTTCTTTGCTGCCAAAAGAAAGCAACGCGCGATTCCTGTCATTGAGCCGAAGTCGAATACGTCACTCGAGTTTGTGAATATGATCTCGAGACTTTACTACAAGAATGGAAACCACCTGGACATGGCTCATAAAAAGATGAGATATTTTCTATATTTTGTCAGGTTCAAATACGGAATCCACGCGGAAAAATTCAGCGATGCGCATATTCGAAGGCTGTCCGAAAAATCGAAGGTAGAGCTTTCGGAAGTAGCGGTAATCTTTTCGCGCTACTACCTGATTGAAGAGAAATTCAAGAACAATATTGAGGCAAACAGACTTGTAGACCTTTACGACTCGATTGATAATTTTTATAAGCAAAGTAAATAAAGACCAGTATACGGATGGAAGAAAATACAGAACTTGATAATCCTCTCGGGGAAGAGATTGAACAACTTAATAATCGTGTTTTGCGCGTGAAGCGCGAAATCGCAAGGGCAGTAGTAGGCCAGGAAGAAACCGTTGATCTGATACTGGCGGCTATCTTCACAGGAGGACACATCCTTTTGGAAGGTGTTCCCGGTATTGCAAAGACGCTGACCGCCAAGCTTGTGGCCCGGTCGTTGTCTGTCGACTTTTCCCGGATACAGTTTACTCCGGATCTGATGCCAACCGATGTTACCGGAACTTCGGTATTCAACCTGAAGACTTCTGAGTTCACGTTCAATAAAGGGCCAGTGTTTGCCAACCTCGTTCTCATTGACGAGATCAATCGCGCGCCGGCGAAAACTCAATCCTCCTTGTTTGAGGTGATGGAAGAAAAGCAGATCACAGTGGACGGCATCACGTATGCCATGGATTATCCGTTCCTTGTAATAGCGACTCAGAATCCGATCGAGCAGGAGGGAACATACCGGCTTCCGGAGGCCCAACTCGACCGGTTTTTGTTTAGGATCAAGCTTAAATATCCCACGATCGAGCAGGAGACCGAGATCCTGCGGAAGTACAAGGACGACTTTAGCCTCCGGGTGCTTAATGACATTCAGATGGTGGTTACCAAAGACGAGCTGCGGCAGACGCAGGCGCTCATAGAGAAGGTGCACATCAAAGACGAAATCATTCACTACATTGCTAAGCTGACAGACAGTACGCGAAACCACGGCGATATTGCTCTTGGTGCTTCGCCGCGCGCGTCGCTTGCGCTCCTTCGTGCGTCGAAGGCTATCGCCGCGATCAACGGCCGCGACTTCGTTACACCCGATGATGTGAAATTTGTGGCCTATCCCGTGCTGAACCATCGCCTCATTCTTACGGCGGAGCGCGAGATGGAGGGTGCAGAGGCAGAAGATGTCATCCGTGAAATTGCCGAAGGAATAGAGGTGCCGCGCTGATGAGGGTAATCAGGGATCTTTTTGTTACCGGGCGATTCTTTTACATCATGGCGGCGCTCATCCTGGGAATGACCCTGTCATATCCCTTCCCGTTCCTGTTGCCCGTTGTGAAGACGGCCTTTATGGTGGTTGGAGTCGTCTGCCTCGCGGATGGATTACTGTTGTTTAGCAGACGGGTTGGTGTGACGGCGAAGAGAGAGACACCATCGGTGTTTTCACTTGGTGACGACAATCCGGTTAAACTAACCTTTTCAAATCTGTCAGGGTTAAAGCTCAAGGTTGAAGTGATCGATGAACTGCCCGCACAGTTCCAGCGCCGGGATTTTGATTTTGAAATCCGCCTGACGCCGTTTGAAACATTACATTACACGTATTATTTACGTCCCGTGACCCGCGGTGAGTATCAGTTCGGGAGTATCAGGCTTTATCTCACATCTTTGATCGGAGTGGTGCGAAGGAGGATCAGCCAGGAGCAATCAGCGGCGATTCCAGTTTACCCATCGATCGTCCAGATGAAAAAGTATGAATTGAAGATGATCGCAAGAACTGCTGTCGAGCAGGGCGTCAAGAAGGTGAGACGCATCGGGCATAGCTACGAATTCGAGCACATCAAACAGTATGAACGCGGAGATGACTACCGCAGCCTTAACTGGAAGGCTACCGGCCGCAGAGCGCAGCTGATGGTTAATCAATATGAAGACGAAAAGTCCCAACCGGTTTACTGCATTATCGACAAAAGCCGCGTTATGCACATGCCGTTCAACGGCTTGAGCCTCCTCGATTATGCGGTGAATGCCTCCCTCGTCATTTCGAATATCGTGCTGGGCAAACAGGATAAAGCGGGACTGATTACTTTCTCGGATAAGCCGGGTACGCTGATCAAGGCGAACCGAAACAAGACGCAGTTAAAAAAGATTCTCGAAGCGCTTTACAGGGAGCGTGAAGGAGTGGTAGAGGCGAATTACGAAAGCCTTTACATGGGTGTCAGGCACCTGGTCAACAGCAGGAGCTTGCTATTTCTCTATACAAACTTCGAAAGTATCTATGCGCTGGAACGCGTTTTGCCACAGCTGCGGCGAATGAACAACCAGCACCTGCTGGTAGTAGTGTTTTTCGAAAATACCGAAATCAGAACAAGTTCATCAGCACAGGTCGATAACCTGGAAGATATCTATATGCAAATCACGGCGGAGCACTACGCACTCACCAAAGTCCGGATAGCGCAGGAGTTGAAAAAGTTCGGCATCCTGACTATGTTAACGAAGCCCGAGGCACTGACGGTTAGCACCATCAACAAATACCTGGAACTGAAATCAAGGGGCATGATCTGACTCAGGCCAGACTTACTTTTCTGCCCTCCCGCACGGCCTTGTAGATAGCGTCGATTATTTTGAGGTCCCGTAGTCCTTCTTCTCCATCCATGGGAATCAGTGGCTTCTTATTTTCCAGAATCATGCCGGCCATCTCGTCCATCTGCACGGTCTGATGCGTAATGTGCGGATTGTTCAGTTCGCCTTTGTGCGTCCGCCCTTTGATCGGTCCGTAGCCCGTTGCAGGTTGAAGCTCGGCAAAACCCTTTTCGCCGTTCAGAAAGAAACGGTCGAGATTGTTCATGGAATAGGTCGACAGGCACGAGGCAACCGCTCCTCCGGGAAACCCGAATTGAAACATGATGGTCTCGTCAACACCTTCCTTGAACTTGACAGGATCAGTTTTCATTTCTTGCGCCGTAACCCAGATCGGTTCCTCGCCGATCATATAACGGGCGCCGTTTATGGAATAGATGCCGATATCCATCATCGCGCCACCACCCGCCAGCTTCCTGTCGAGTCGCCACTGGTTCGGGTTGCCGATGCGGAAGCCGCTCAAGCCCTCAAAAAACAATACTTTGCCGAATTCACCTTCGTTTCGCATACGAACGATTTCCAGTGTGTTCGCCTCCAGGTGCATTCTGTAACCAATGAGCAGTTTGACGTTTGCTTTCCTGCACGCGTCGACCATCTGCTGCCCGTCAGCTGCGTTGATTGACATCGGTTTCTCACAGATGACATGCTTCCCGGCCTTTGCCACACGGATCGCTTCCTCCTTGTGCAGGGCGTTCGGCGTGATAATATAGACTGCATCTATATCCGGATTATTCCGGATAGCATCGAAGTTTTCGTAGTTATAACAATTCTTTTCCGGGATATCATATTTCTTCTGCCAGTCCTTCACTTTGGACGGCGTACCACTGATCACGCCCGTCAATTTTGCGCGTTTGCAATCGCGCATTGCTTCAGCAACCCGCGTGCCGTAGCTTCCGAGTCCCATGATCGCCACACGCAGCATGGGACCCTGGTAGGGCCGCTCATAAAATGATTTCAATTCCTGCCCGTAAACGGAGGGTACCATCGGCAACGCAAGCGCCGAAACTGCGACCTTTTGAAGAAAATTCCGACGTGAGTTCATAGATTGTGGATTATCGTTTCAAGTTTGAGCCTTCCGGCGAAGATAATCAAATGTAAGAAAAATTTTCCCGGTCACCGGGTGGCGGCCCCATGACGCATCTTTTTGCGGTTGAGCCGGGAAACATTACTTTTAACGGAAAGATCTCCATGTTCGAAACCAGTAAACCCATTTATATTGGAATCGCCGTTTTTATTACCCTGGCGTTTCTTGTCTCCCTTTTGCTTTACCGTCAGTCGATAAACATTATTGTAGTTCTGTTGCCGGGTCTGATCGCCGCCGCAACGTTCGGGGTCCTGGCCTGGCGCCTGGGAATCCAAAACCGTGAATTGAGAAACACCATCCGCGAGAAGGAGGAGGCCTTGCTGCGCCTGCAGACAACGAGCCATCGATCGCTTGAGCATCTCAATCGACTTTTTCATTTTACTTCCGCGCTCAACGACAGCGTGGTACATGCTAAAGATGAAAGATCCCTGTATGAAGATGTCTGCCGCATAGCCTGCAAGACGGGGAAGTTTAGACTTGCCTGGATCGGGCTGGTAAGCGAAGAAGAACAATGCGTCATACCCGTCACCAGTTGTGGCGAAAGCGCCGGATATGTCGAGGCCTTGGGTCGAATCCCGCTCACCGGTGCCACTGCGGATGGGCCCGTGCTCAGACTCATTCGAACGGGCGCGTTTGTAAAATGCAACGACATTGCGCGCGACCCGATGTATAAGACGTGGGCACGCCTCGCCCTCAGCCAGGGTTACCGGTCGGCCATTTTTCTTCCGATCCGCAAACAGGGAAAAGTCGTCGGATCCCTTAACCTGTATTCCGCGGACTCCTTTGTCTTCGACGAGGCCGAAGAGCAATTGCTCGTGGAAACGACCAACAACATTTCCTTTGTGCTCGACAAGCTCGACCGCGAGCCCCGGGGGATTGCCAGGGAAAGTAGTATGGGAACTACTTAATATCGTTACCGGGAACCTTCCCGAGACCGGGGCTTCCGGTTCGCCGCTGGTTAATCCCTAAGCCTCGCGGTTTGCTTAATTATCCGTCAATATGCATATTCGCTTTTCTTTGTACTCACATAAATGGAAATAGCCCTTTATAAAAGTCACCAGAAGATACTGGTGGCTGTTGACTGCATCATTTTTGGCTTCGATGGAAAGCAGTTGAAAGCACTGCTGATAAAAAGAGGATTTGAACCAAAGAAGGGCAAATGGTCCCTGATGGGCGGATTTGTTGGTGCAAATGAAAATGCCGACGCTGCCGCGGCCCGGGTGCTCTACCAGTTGACGGGAATGAAAAACGTCTACATGGAGCAACTCTACACGTTCAGTGATGTCAAACGCGATACGGCGGGCCGTGTGATCTCTATAGCATACTTCGCCTTGATCAACATTGCTGATTACAGCAAGCAACTTCAACTTGAGCACGAGGCAAGATGGTTTCTTTTGAACCGGATTCCCCCATTGATTTTTGATCACCGCACGATGGTCGCCAAGGCCAAGGTACGTCTCCAGGAAAAGGTCGTCGCCCATCCCGTAGGTTTTGAGTTGCTTCCCACGAAATTCACATTGCCGCAGCTTCAGAGTCTTTATGAAGCCATTTACGATGCGCCACTCGATAAGAGGAACTTCACCAAGAAAGTGCTTTCACTCGGGGTCTTGAACAAGCTCAATGAGAAAGAAAAAGAATCGTCCCGCAAAGGTGCCTTCTACTATGTGTTCGACAGTTTGAAATATCGCAAACTGCAGTCGAACGGAGTGAAGTTTATTTGATCGGTCGGCTGACATCATCAACCGGAATAATAATGGTTCCTGCAAATTCGCGCATGCGCCTTGTCCTTGTTATCGTTGTCCTGTGCGCCGTGTTTGCCTGCAATCCCCGCGCTACTGTGAGTGAACGGCCTGCTCAGTCTGCGCCCGTTACGCGTGAGTCGAAACCGTGGACGCGCTGGTGGTGGCACGGCAGTGCCGTGACGAAAGAAGGGCTTACGGCGGAGATGGAGGCTTACCAGCGCGCGGGTATTGGCGGTCTCGAGATAACACCGATTTATGGCGTGTACGGCGAAGAAGAGAATTTTGTCGAGTTCCTGTCGCCAAGGTGGATGGAACTGCTTGCCCACGTTCTCAAAGAGGCCGAGCGACTCGACCTGGGTATCGATATGGCTACGGGCACGGGCTGGCCCTTCGGAGGACCCCGGGTAACAGATGCCGATGCAAGTAAGAATCTCCAATACCGGATCTACGAACTCGAGGGCGGCGGCTCGCTTCAGGAGCCGATTCGTTTTGTTCAACCACCTTATTTGCGAATGGTGGGAAATAATATCTATCGGGACGGCAAGCGGATCTTTAACACAGATGAGACAAAAATAACCGATCTGATCGATCCCGTGTACAAGACCCCGGATCTTCAAAAGCTTGCCATCGACCAGGTACAGTTTGAAAAACCGCTTGTGCTTAAATGCGTGGTTGCATACGGCAGCAACAATGAAAAAGTCGACCTGACGAACCGGGTAAGTGAGAACGGCCAGCTGGATTGGACCGCTCCTGCGGGGACATGGAAGCTCTATGCGGTATTCCAGGGTTATCACGGCAAGATGGTTGAGCGCGCCGGCCCTGGTGGCGAAGGGTATGTCATCGATCACTTCTCCGCTGATGCGCTAAGAAATTATCTCGACTATTTTGACAACGCCTTTCAGAAACAAGACATCAAGTCTCTCCGCGCATTCTTCAATGATTCTTATGAAGTCGACGATGCCCGTGGTGCTGCCGATTTTACACCTGCGTTCTTTGAAGAGTTTGAACAGCGCCGGGGGTATGACCTGAAAACGGAGTTGCCCGCACTCTTCGGGAAAGATGAAAAGGCCAGAAACGAAAGGGTTCTTTGTGATTACCGTGAAACAATTTCCGAGCTATTGCTCGAGAAGTTCACACGCCCCTGGAAAGAATGGGCGCATAAGAACGATGCTTTTGTCAGGAATCAGGCGCATGGTTCTCCTTCCAATATTCTCGACCTGTATGGGGTGGTGGATATTCCCGAGATCGAAGGCACCGAACCGTTGCGATTCAGGATGGCCAGCTCCAGTGGAAATATTACGGGAAAGAAACTTGTATCCGCGGAAGCGGGAACGTGGCTAAATGAGCATTTTCAATCGGGTCTCGGCGACATCCGGCAAGCGCTTGACAAGTTCATGCTTAATGGTGTGAACCACCTGGTTTATCACGGCACGTGCTATTCGCCCCCCGCGGAAGCATGGCCTGGCAGGTTGTTCTATGCTTCCGTTCATCTCAATCCCCGCAATCCGCAATGGAAAGACTTTCATGCGCTTAACGCATACGTTACGCGTTGTCAATCGCTCCTTCAGAGTAGTTCACCCGACAACGATGTTCTTCTTTATTATCCTATTTATGATCGATTTTCCTCGCCGGGCCCGGAAATGATTGAACATTTCGACGGCATCGGTGGCTTCAAGGGATCCGTCTTTGAAAAGACCGCTGAGAGTTTGCTATCTCAGGGTTTCGGCTTCGATTATATTTCAGATAAACAACTTCTGGACAGCGATGCGCAAAACGGTGCCCTGCGAACGTCGGGGAATAGCCTGTATCGAGTGATTCTGGTTCCCGCATGTAACTACATGCCTTTGACAACCCTGGAGAAACTCTTATCACTGTCGCGGGCCGGCGTGAAAGTATTGTTCATCGGTAAAAAGCCAGCCTCGGTTAGTGGATTCACCAATCTTGAAAACAGGGCTATGCGTTTTGGCATGATCATGCAGGGCTTCGCAGATGAGTCGGTGATAAGTGCGGACAGCGGCATGGCAAATGTTCTCACCGCGATAGGCGCGAGGCGCGAAAACATGGTTGACATGGGAATCCAGTGCCTTCGCAAGCAACTCGATGGCGAGCTGTTCTACCTGATCAGAAATGCTACGGGAAAACATTTTGAAGGCTGGATTCCGATCACCTCCCCGTCGCGGGATATTTTGTTGCTGGACCCGATGCGCGATCGCTCCGGTGCCGCAAGGACGCGCGCTACAAGCTCCGGGACGGAAGTGTTTGTACAGATTGAGAAAGCGGGCACTCGGATACTACGCGGTTTGCAGGAAGGTGATGGTGCTGAATATCCCTACAGGCAGCGGGACGGAGAGGGCGCGACTATCCGAGGAAGATGGCTTACCGTGTTCGAATCCGGCGGGCCTGAGAAACCGCCATCGTTCGACAGTGAGGTGCCCATGTACTGGACTGATCTCAGGGACGAACGCTACAAGAATTTTTCCGGAACAGCAGCGTATGAGTCGAAGTTCATGCGACCAGCACCCAAAAACAGCCGATGGCTTCTGACGCTCGATTCAGTGAAAGGAACAGCGGAAGTTTTTCTGAACGGCAAGTCCGTGGCAACACTATTGGGACCGGTTTATGAAACTGAATTCGATAGCAGCCTCCTGGAAGATGAAAATGTGCTGACTATTAAGGTTTCGAACCTGATGGCTAATCGCATCGCCTACATGGACAGGAATCACATCTTCTGGAAAAAGTTTTACAACATCAATTTTGCCGCCCGGCGACGCGAGAACACGCGGAATAATATCTTCGACGCATCTCAGTGGAAGCCGCTGGCATCGGGAATGTCGGGACGTGTGCGCTTGTATCCGCTGAAGTGACCGGCAGCTAAATCCGATCAATATTCAGAAGTAAGGTTTTCTTCCATCAGCAGGCGGTAGGCGAGGGGATGTAAAACCTTTCCCTGTTTCATAACGAACTGTACGGCGCGCAAAGCCTGAAGATCCCGCAGGGGGTTTCCTGCGACGACAAGGATGTCTGCCCGCTTCCCTTTCTCAAGACTTCCCGTTTGCTCTTCGACTCCCAAGGCTGCGGCCGCGTTTATCGTCAGTTCCTGGAGTGCCCGATGGAAGCCCGTACCCAGCTGCGACAACAGAAATATTTCATCGCAGAGGTGGCTAACACGGTCAAGGTACTGGTCGTCCGACGGCAAATCCCTGCGTCCGTCGATCAGTCCCGGCATGATGGTGGCATCCGGAAATTCCAGGATCCGTATTTCAGAATTGGTCAAGAGGTCACTAAACTGTCCTACCCCTTTGATTAGTCCATCCTCAATGAGAATAGCGCCCTCCGGCACTGGCTCCTCATGGATACCATCCCAGAGAAAACTTGCCTTCAATATTGCTGGTGTCTCAATCATTACAATACCTTAAGAGCTGCTACAACTTCTCATCTAACAGATGTATTGCGCTCGAAAAACAAGGTAAAAAAATCCGGCCATGCATCACTGTTCGAAGCCGACTGGATAATTTTACGAGGCGGGCAGGTTGATAACTCGGCCGGCCTAACCGAATTATTTTATCCGGCCGCATCGGGCAAGTGACTTTGATGACTATTTTTGTACATAAACAGAGGCAATGACAAGCGCAATCGTTAACGCGGGCGTTTGGCACAGACGACAGTATGAGATCAGCACCCAGCGTATCAGTTGACCGCGAAGTAAGCGGCACTGTGTTTTCCGTTTTGTTCACTATCAGTATCTGCCACCTGCTAAATGACATGATGCAGTCCGTCATTCCGGCTGTATACCCTCTCATAAAGGATCATTTTAGTCTTTCGTTTACCGAGATCGGACTGATTACACTGACGTTTCAACTGACTGCATCACTGCTGCAACCGTTTGTCGGATTTTACACGGACAGGAAGCCGCGGCCTATGTCTCTCGTACTCGGGATGTCGTTTACCTTTTTTGGATTACTGCTCTTCTCCTTCGCCGGCAGCTTCCCCGTCTTGCTAGTGGCCGTAGGGTTGGTTGGTATGGGCTCATCGATCTTTCATCCGGAGTCTTCCCGAGTGGCCCACATGGCCTCGGGAGGAAAAAAGGGTCTGGCCCAATCGATTTTTCAGGTGGGAGGAAACGCCGGTAGTGCCATCGGTCCGCTACTCGCCGCTTTGATTGTAATGCCTTATGGAATGCGGGGCGTAATGTGGGTGTCAGCGGCAGCGCTAATCGGAATGGGGTTGTTGTGGCAGATAGGGCGGTGGTATGCCAATCATTTGTATCTCAAGCGGGCAAAGGGAGGCTCCGGGCACACGGCTCACAAGTATGATCTGCCAAAAAGCAGGATCATCTTCGCACTTGTAATTCTCCTCGTTTTGATATTCTCGAAATATTTTTATCTCGCGAGCATGACCAGCTACTTCACTTTTTTTCTAATAGATAAATTTGGTGTAACCGCTCAACAGTCGCAGCTCTACTTGTTCGCGTTCCTGGCGGCAGTCGCAGTCGGAACGATCATAGGGGGGCCGTTAGGTGATAAGTTCGGAAGGAAATATGTCATTTGGGGATCGATACTGGGAGCCGCGCCGTTCACGTTGATGCTTCCCTATGCTACGTTGTTCTGGACGGTCGTACTTGCAGTTATCATCGGAGTCATTATCGCCTCTGCGTTTTCGGCTATTCTCGTTTACGCGACGGATCTTGTCCCCGGAAAGGTGGGAACGATCGCGGGTCTGTTTTTCGGTTTTGCATTTGGCCTTGGCGGTTTGGGGTCTGCAGTGCTCGGCAATCTCGCGGATCACACCAGCATCGGTTTTGTATTCCAGCTCTGCGCCTTTCTGCCTTTGCTTGGAATTATCACGGGCTTTCTCCCCAACATCGAAAGCCGGAGGGCGTAGGATCAGGCCTTCGCTTTGCTCAGCATTTGCCCGAACAGTTCGCGCTGTTCGGCCATCGCTGCAACCAGGTCTGCCGGCTCGGTGCGACACTCCAGGAGAACCCATCCGCGATAGTTGGCCTTTACCAGCAGCCTCATCAGGTCCGGATAGGGATAAGATCCTACATTTAATTCGCGTACATGTGTGGTATCGCCCAAACGATCTTTCACGAGGTTGAAGTTGTACTCAAGTCCTCCTCCGATGAGATCTTCGTCGTTCGAGTTCCAGCATACTTTCACGTTGGGGTGATCGGCGACGTCCATGATCGCTTTGATATTCGGAAGCTCCTGTGTCTCCGAGCCATGGACTTCCAGGCGGACGAGCTGCCCGAGGTCTTTCGCAAATTCTCCTACAGTGCGAAGCGACTTGCCGATCTGCTCGATCGTCTTTTCGTGTGGCACTCCTTTAGGAAAGCCATTCGGTTTCACTTTTACGCCCGAGCCCCCTACATCAACCATCAACTGGAGTAGCGCTTTGGTGTGCTCGATGTTCTTTTTTACTTCCGACGGATCCGTGCTGTGGTATTCATCGTTCGATCCGTAACCGATAAGCTTGACCGGGCTGTCCGCAAAACGTTTCTTTACCTCCTTTCGCTGTTGCGCCGAGAGAGTAGGCTCTACGCCGTGTTTGTGCTCAGTGCGAAGTTCTACCCCGTATATCTTTGCTTTCTCACAATTGGCCAGGAGGGTAGGGAGGTCCCAGCTGCGGCCCCATTGATAGGTTACAAGTCCGAGTTGGATGCGCGGCCGGGGCTTGGCGAATCCAGCGGCGGAAATAGTAAGCGATGCGCCCGCGAGGGTCATCACCTTTAAAAATTCGCGCCTGTTTGACGTGCTTCCCGAATGTTGCCCAAGATCAATAGCCATAAGGAGGATAGTTAGCGTTGCGATAAGTACCGCTAAAGATAAAAACATTCGCTGGTTTTATTTTGCTGTTTTGCCTTCTCCTTTTTTGCGTTATTTGGCGTTGACCAGAGCCTATTTATCCCCTTCGACAGACGGAATGACTTCAACATCGGCAACCACTTTGAAAGCGCAACTTGAAGAGATATTACCCGCATCCCGCATTCGGACCCGGTACATCGACCTGGTTTCATTCGCCTCCGACGCCGGTTTCTATTATTTGCTTCCGAAGGCGGTGGTCCTGCCAGTAAGTGAGAATGAGATCATCGCTCTCTTCGCGTTTTCTGCCCGGAAAAGCATCCCTCTTGTATTTCGAACGGGAGGTACCAGTCTTTCCGGCCAGTCTATCACGGATGGGATACTGGTTGATCTGAGCCAGTTCTGGAAGCGTGTTACTGTCGAAGATGAGGGCGCAGCCGTCCGCGTTCAGCCTGGAATCACCGGCGCCATGGTCAACACGTATCTGAAGCGGTACCGTAGAAAGATAGGTCCGGACCCTTCCAGTATCAGCGCGGCTATGATGGGCGGTATCCTGTCGAACAACTCGAGCGGTATGTGCTGCGGGGTAAAGCTAAACTCTTACCACACGCTGAAACATATCCGTTTTATCCTTCCGGATGGAAATGTTTTTACCACGGAACTGGCGACGGACTATGCGCGCTTTCGCACCGAGTGCCCTGTTCTGCACAATACGCTCTTAGAAATCCGGCAGCAGATCGTGGGGAGTCCTGAACTCTATGACCGAATCCGGAAGAAATACAAAACCAAGACGACGATCGGATATTCGCTGAACGCATTTATAGACTATGAGGATCCTCTTGACATTCTTGCGCACCTGCTGATCGGCGCCGAGGGAACCCTTGCTTTCATCGCGGAAGCGGTTCTGCATACTGTACCGGATTATCCGTATAAGTCAACGGCACTCCTGTACTTTCCAACAATCTATGCAGCCTGCCAGGCGATTGTCCCGCTTTCCGACGCCGGCGCTATGATGGTTGAACTGATGGACCGGGCATCCTTGAAGTCGGTGGAAAATATGGACGGAATGCCACCTGTCGTAAAAACACTTCCGGAAAAAGCGTCCGCCCTGCTGGTGGAGTTTCAGGAGAATTCACCGGAAGCGCTTGCCGAACGGGTAAAGGATTTTCTCGCATCATCCGGCGACCTTGCTCTATTGAATGCCCCGGTTTTTACCGTCGATCCGAAAGAACAGGATTTTTTATGGAAGGTGCGCAAGGGTCTCTTTCCTGCGGTAGGAGCGGTTCGAAAGAGCGGTACGACCGTGATCCTGGAAGATATTGCATTTCCCGTGGAGATGCTGGGCGATGCTATCACGGATCTTCAAAAGCTCTTTCATCAGCACGAATATTTCAACGCCATTATCTTCGGCCACGCGAAGGATGGCAACATCCATTTTGTAGTCACGCAATCGTTCAACGCGGAAAGCGAAATCCTTCGTTACGATGGGTTCATGCGCGATGTGATCCGCATGGTTGTAGAAAAATACAACGGCACTCTTAAGGCCGAGCACGGCACCGGTCGCAATATGGCGCCATTTGTCGAAACGGAATGGGGAGGAGAAGCTTATGAAATACTGAGGCGGATCAAGCAAGCCGCCGATCCGAATGGTCTGTTGAATCCCGGTGTGATTATCAACGACGACAAGAACGCGCATATCAGGTTCCTCAAAGGTCTTCCCTCTGTTGAAGAGGAGGTAGATCGCTGTATCGAATGCGGGTACTGTGAGCATAAATGTCCCAGCCGCGACATCACAACCACACCGAGAAGAAGAATTGTCATCCGCAGGGTTCTTAAGAATCTCGAACAGCAGGGCGATAAAGAAAAATATAATCTTCTGCTGGATCAATACCGGTACGACGGGGATGAAACGTGCGCGGTAGACGGATTGTGCGCCACCGCCTGCCCGGTGGATATCGACACGGGCGATTTGACGAAAAGGCTTCGAAACGAGAACCACTCGGCGTTTCAAAACAGTCTCGCCATGTTTGCTGCGAAAAACTTCAGCGCGGTGGTATCGCTTGGCCGTTTTGCACTGCACGCCGGCGCATTGATCAATGATGTTCTGGGAAAGAACGCCATGCTTCGGTTAACGAAAGCATTGAAGAACGTGATTCCGGCGTTTCCTCTGTGGTCAAACCACCTCGTTGCGCCGCCTCGTCTTCGGTCTGACAGCCGCGTGCATTCTTCATCCTCAGCCAGACGAACCGTTGTTTACTTCCCCGCTTGCATTACGCGCATGATGGGATCTTATGAGGGAAAGGAAAAAAATCTCCTGCAGGCATTTCAGAGTATCTGCGCCAAGACCGGAATCGATGTTCTCACACCAGCAAACCTGGGCGGAAGCTGTTGTGGCCAAATTTTTTCGTCCAAGGGCTTTAAATCGGCACACCAGTACACGGCCAACAAGGCACTGGGCCAATTGTGGGAGGCCAGTCTCCAGGGGCAATACCCCGTAATTACGGACGTCACTTCATGTGCATTTACGCTTCATAAGATGCGGCCAGTGTTAAGCGAAGAGAACAGGATTAAATTTGATCAATTGACTATCATGGACAGTATAGATTTTGTACACGATATGATCATCCCATCTGCGAATGTTAAACGGAGGAAAAAAGACATCGTGTTGCATCCCGTCTGCTCGTTGCAGAAAATGAAGACCGAAGAGAAGTTTGCAAAGGTGGCAGCGTTTTTTGCTGATCAGGTTAGTATTCCGCGACACGCGGGGTGTTGCGGTATGGCGGGAGATCGCGGATTTCTGTTCCCGGAGTTGACCGCCTCTGCTTCGTCTGCCGAGGCTTGCGAGGTATCACAAAGGCCGTACGAGGGTTACTACTCATCTACACGAACATGCGAGATTGCCATGTCGGATGCAGTGAAGAAGAACTATGAATCGATCCTTTACCTTGTCGATGAGGCTATTTGACCAGTTGCAGAACGCCGGATTATTCCATACTTTCGTGCGCTTACTTTTTTACCGACCCCATGTTTTTTGACCGTATCACAAGCAGAGAATCCGGAATCTTACTTTACGGCATCACGCCACCTAAAGCCAGCACCGCGCCGGAAAAAGTCGCCGGCATCGCGGAGCGGACACTGGACACGCTCTGTTCGCTCGATATTGACGCCCTTGTCGTTTACGACGTTCAGGATGAGTCGGCGCGAACATCGGAGGAACGACCGTTTCCATTTTCCAGCGCACTCGACCCCTTCGAATATGCAAGCAGTCATCTCGGCAGGTTGAGTGTTCCAAAAATAATTTACCGGCCTGCGGGCAATTTTACGAAAGAGGAGCTTGCGCAATGGCTGTGCAGCTTAAAGGCCCACGGTTTCTTTCCTATATTCGTAGGATTACCATCACCGGACAGCATTGTCAGGACAACACTGCGCGAAGCCTACCAGGTATGGCGCGAACACTATGGCAACTCCGTGATTGGGGCTGTCACAATTCCTGAGCGACATGCGCTGCTGAAGGACGAAGATGTTCGAATTCTCGACAAGGTGGATTGCGGTGTGTCTTTCTTTATATCGCAATGCATCTTCAACGTTGAGTTCACAAAGAAGGCGCTCGAAGATCTGGCAAGCACGTGCGTGAAAAGAGGATGCCCCATACCTACGATGATTTTTACGCTGACGATTTGCGGCTCCCCCAAGACACTCGACTTCATGGAGTGGCTGGGCATTCATGTTCCGGATGACATCAAGGAAGAGCTGAAGGCCTGTTCAAATGCGGTAGTACGTTCTGTGGAGATCGCCACTTCTATTGCGAAAGAGCTGATTGGTTTTTGCAGAGAACGCGCCATACCGTTTGGATTTAACATCGAGAGTGTCGCCATCAGGAAGGAAGAAATCGAAGCCTCAGTCGAATTGCTCCACACGGTCTCAGCGTTGTTGCGCGCGAATGGCTTCCGACAGAACATAAAGGTGAATGGTGTCCATTCCAGGTCAGGCGTGACATCAGTTGCCGATCTTTCAACAAGCGCAACAACGAAGGTGGTGGTGCCGGAAAGCGGACACAAGGGCTGAGAACTAGCCACGAACTAAATTTGCCACGAATACACGAATGGCCACGAATAAATCCCAAGAGCTTAAGTTGCCACGAATACACGAATGGCCACGAATAAATCCCAAGAGCTTAAGTTGCTACGAATACGCGAATGGCCACGAATGCACTAATGGCCACGAATGACCTTGCCACGAATGCGCGAATGGCCACGAATGACCTTGCCACGAATGCACGAATGGTCGCGAATGAATGTCACGATTGGGATTGCCACGGCTACACGAATTGCCACGAGTGGAGGTTATGGATGCGGCAATTTTGCATGTCGCTACTATTTTAGTCAGCGAAGCAGCCCTTCGTGGAGGGCGGTGACTCTTTGGCGAATTTGGGCAGAACGTTTCTGCTAATTTCTTTCAAGGTTGAAATCTTTTTGTTAACTTCTCAAGTGCCTTTTGCGATTGATATCCGCCGCCGGATGTTTACCAGGATTAATTTTTAAGGTGTGCGGTGTCGCCGAGGCTGTCAGAGATGCACGCGGGCTGTTCAGGCCGCCAGGCCATGAGCGGAGTTGGATCAAGTGGGTCAGGATTTTAAACAGTTAAAATTTTTGGAGTTATGAAAAGAGAGGGAGGATACCTTTTTGCGAACCTTTTTGGTTCAAAAGGTACTGTCGAGAAGGCGGGAACGATTCCGTCGGCGGATGTATTGACAACGCCATCAGCGCAGCCGCATGTGTTGCGGGAACGTATGAAGGAGAAGGCGTTGACACATGGTGAGACGGTTACGGTGAACATGTCGCCAGTGCGGCTGGAGTCGGCTTACGGTTCGATGTATATGTACTTCTGTCCGCTGCAAATGCTGGAGGTACTCGAAACGCTTACACCGGGTGACGGCGGCGATATTCCGGAGCGGGTGATCGTCGAGGGGCTCACTGCTCCGGGTGATCTGAAGGCAGGTCTGTACACGTTGAAAAACGTAAAGCTGAGTTCGAATGGCACAATGCAGGTGGTCGCGGATGCCAACACAACCTGGGAGCCGGTCTAAAGGTGATCTCATATGGCCGTCCCAATCGGACGAAAAGTACGTGTCTCAAGGGGGCGGGGTTTCGCAAGCTTCACCCCGCCCTACCATAACGGCGTGGCTAACGGGACTACTGCCTTGTTCCCGCGTTAACTCAGTTTCTCCTTGAAGAAGTCTACGGTCCGCTTCCAGGCTAGTTCGGCAGCCGCCTTGTCGTAGCGCGGCGTCGTGTCGTTGTGGAATCCATGGTTAGTATCAGGGTACATATAGGCGACGTACTCTTTCTTATTTTCTTTCAATGCCTCCTCGTATGCGGGCCAGCCTTCGTTTACGCGCGTATCGAGGGCCGCGTAGTGAAGTAGCAGAGGGGCCTTGATCTTCGGAACGTCTTCCGCTGCAGGCTGTCCTCCATAGAAAGGTACGGCTGCGTCTAGTTCGGGAATACGGACAGCCATCATGTTGGAGATCCATCCGCCAAAACAAAAGCCAACGACTCCGACTTTTCCGTTGCAATTTTTCTGGTCCTTGAGATATACGGCTGCGGCGATGAAGTCCTCGAGCATTTCATTGCGGTCGCGTTTGCTTTGCAAGGCGCGCCCCTCATCGTCAGTGCCGGGATAGCCTCCGAGTGGCGTTAGTGCGTCCGGCGCCAGGGAGACAAATCCCGCCAGTGCAGCTCTTCTGGCCACGTCTTCAATGTGTGGGTTCAGCCCGCGGTTTTCGTGAACGACGACGATTCCACCCAGTTTCTTTTTGACATCGATCGGCATCGAAAGCAAAGCCTTGATCGTGCCACCTCCTTTGGGTGAAGCGTACTCGATATACTCCGACTTCAGACGCGGATCATTCTGCCTGACCTGAATGGCGCCGCGATAATCCGGCATCAAAAAACCCATGAGCGACGCGACGGTGATACCACCGACCGCATAAGCGGATAACTTCTGTGCAAACTCACGCCTGTCAATGCGGTTGTGAGCATAATCGTCGTACAAGTCAAACACTTCCTGTTTGATGTCTTCTTTCCTGATTTCGTTCATAATCGTTGGTGGTCAGTTGGTAACTACGTTAATCGATGCCGAATCCTGAAATGGGCAAAACTTCGTTCCGGGAATCGTTGGTAATTGTTTAAATATAGTAAAAGATCGGGGTATGGCGGTTTGGGATCGCGTACTTAATCCGGGCGATCTGACTCTGCATCTGGCGGTGCCTGCTGGACTACCTCGGGTGCCGGACCCCAGTGCGCAGGAACAGCGGCGCTCGTCAGCAATGGATGCGACGAGGAAACACCGCCCAGGTAAGGGACGTTACTCCGATACACAATCTTGCTCACGCGGTAATAGCGGATCGCATAGGAACACATCACGCATGGTTCGTAGTTGGTGTAGAGAATACATTCTGACAAATCCCGGGAGCCTATCCGCATCACGGCTGTTCTCAGCGCTTCGATCTCGGCGTGACAGGTGATATCGTTCTTGCTTGTGGCTGCCTCGGCGGCTTCACTGATAATTTGACCGCGCAGGACGATGACTGCACCCGCAGGACTATTACCTGAGATTTCGGCCAGCCTGCCAAGCTCGTCGCACCTTTGCAAAAAATGATTGTCGTCGTTCATTCGATATAAGTCTGTTTTGTGATTATGTGCAAGAAGAGGCATCTCGACCCGTTATCGGTTGGCATAAATTTGTTACTTGAAGAATGAGTCACCAAATCTTTTATCATGATACAGATTACAAGCGATGATAACAGCAATATTGTCTACACCACCTCTACAGGTACACTGGAAAAAACCGATTATGACAAGCTATTGCCGCTGGTGGAAGACAAGATAGAACAATTTGGTAAAGTGCGGTTGTATTTTGAGATGACAAACTTCACAGGCTGGAATACGGACGCCTTTCTGGCTGACCTTAAATTCGATTTGAAGCATGCAAAGGATTTTGAGAAGGTCGCCATGGTAGGAGACAAGCGCTGGCAGGAGCTTGTTACCGGGCTGATGAAGCCCTTCACACCTGCGGCGATTCGCTTCTTTGAAATAGGTGATCGCGAAAAAGCCAAAGACTGGCTGGAGCATTAAATGTGATCACAACTGAGCCGGGGGCTGGCCTGCTAATTCAAGAACTGCGTTCACGGTGTCCTGATAGTCTACTGCAAGCCCTTCCTGTTGATGCTGCATAACCCCTTCGCGGTCAAAAACGCTGATGATATTGGAGTGAGAGAATTCTATTGGAGAAATGCTTTTATATCGAACTGCGACAATGTTGGCGAACTCGCGCACGGTATCCTTCGTACCCTGAAGGAACAACCACTGCGGATCCGTCATTTCCTTTTCAATGCTGAATTGCTCAAGTCGCTCGGGTGTGTCGTGCTCGGGGTCGATGCTGACCAGCACGTAGCGGACACCCTTGGACACGCTTTCACTTACCTTGGATTCAATTCCTTTCATATCCGCCACCAGTCGCGGACATGCGCTCTGGCAGGACGTATATATCATGACCACCACGAGTACATCACCTTTTAGATCTTCGAATGTTATCTCATCGCCGGACTGAGTCTTCCAGATTGAAGGAAGTTGATAAATAGACATCCCGTTGATCTCTTCGGGCGTGCTGCTCTTGAGCTCCGTTACTTTGGTTTTTGTATCGGGACTCTCATCCCGCTGCGCCTGGTTGCAGCCAGCAAGGCAAACTACCGTAAACAGGATTCGGACTACGTTCTTCATCTCGTCAGGGTTTTATTTCTTCCACATCTTTGACGCACCTGAATCCAAGATTGGTCAGCGCATAATTTGCCTTCAGGCTTGAGCGCAGGGCATATCTCATGAATGCGGCGTAGTTCATGAGATCCTTGGCGCCAATGGCGCCGGCCGCGCAGAACAGGTTGACGCTGTTGTCTTTGTTGCGCGATTCGCCGGTGAGTATTATCGCGTTAAAATCAAGTGTCCACTCCCACACCAGCCCATGCAGATCTTTAATTCCCCAGTAATTTGCCTTTGAATTGCCTACTTTTTTCAAATGTGTGCTCCTCGCCTCGTAGGTTCGGATGATTTGCTGATTGAAGATGCTATCCTTTCGCGCATCTCGCGAGTCTTCATCAGCCATTGCTGCATATTCCCACTCATCAACAGTGGGAAGCCTTTTCTGCTGACATTCACAATACGCTTTCGCGGCGAACCAGGAGACGTTGTTTACAGGTGTTTCCAGCAATGTTTCCGGAACAGATGTGTCGCCTTGCCAGGTTGAGAGGTAGTTCGCATCTGCGAAGAGGGGAAGCACCTTTGACTTACGCCATTCAGGAAACTCCTTTACAAACGCAAGATATTCCGAGTGGGTGACCGGTGTAACGTCCATGTAGAAGCTGTTTATCACCACGTCTTTTTCTTCACCGGCCGTGTAAAGCGGGATGTATGATCCGCCTTTCACTAACGCCATGTCCCGGTTTTGGGCATGGACTATATTAATGCACAGGGCGAGGCAAATGACCAGCACTGACTTCATTTCTTATCTCTTTGAGCCTTTACCATTTCAGGAGTAACCAACGTTCCGTTGTTGCCCCATTGGCTGTATACGTATGTTAGAACGTTTGCGACCTGGTCATCGTTCAGCACCTGAGCGGGCATCGTGCTGTGGTATGTCTTTCCATTGACTACTATTTCGTCTGACAATCCTTTGAGGACAATGTTAATCGCGCGATTAGCATCGGCGTTCAGGTAATCTGAATTGGCCAGGGGAGGGAAAGCGTTTGCCATTCCGGTCCCATCCACCTGATGGCACGCGAAGCAGGAGCGAGAATAAATATTCTTGCCCAGTTCGATTCTCTCTTCCCGCGAACGAATAGCCGGAGTTGGAATTTCCGCTATTTCTCCAACAGGACCCTGTACAACACTTCCTTCCGGCAAGTAAATTCCTTCCATTATTTCTCCCGAGAACACTCCTTTGTTTTCAGGGCCGGTGACTCTGATGTTGCTCAATGCGCCCTTGTTAAATGCGCGAAAGATGGAATGGTCGACGAGGACGAGATCGCCGGGAACTTCAACTTTGAATTCGATGATAGCGGCGCCGCCGGCCGGAATCATGGTGGTCTGAACGTTGTGATTCACGGTCTTCCCACCCTCAACATAAACCCGGTCCATGATTTCTCCAATGACGTGAAAGGAGGAGATGAGATTGGGTCCGCCGTTTCCAACGAATAAACGTATCGTTTCTCCAACCCTGGCAGTGAGCGCCTTGTCGCCGGTCATGGCATTTACGTGGCCGTTGAAGACTACATAGTCGGGGTTCTCGTCCAGCGCTTTTCGCATGCTGAACTCATGTAATCCCGGTTTCCCCGCCGGGCCGGTTGTATAAAAATCCCCTTGCATGATGTAATACTCTTTATCGACGGGGGGCAATCCACCTTCCGGCTCGACGAGAATTAATCCGTACATTCCATTTCCGATGTGCATGCCGACGGGCGCCGCTGCACAATGGTAGACGTATAGTCCCGGGTTGATCGTCTTGAATGAGAACGCTTTCTCGTGACCGGGAGCAACAAATGAAGATTCCGCGCCACCACCTGGTCCGGTCACTGCGTGAAGGTCGATGTTGTGCGGAAGTTTGTTGTGCGGGTGATTTTGCAAATGAAATTCCACTTCATCACCCACTCGCGTGCGTATGAATGAACCCGGTACCGTTCCCCCGAAGGTCCAGTACATATAACGGATACCCTCCGCTATTTCGCCCTCCTTTTCCAGTATCTCCATTTTAACGACTACCTTTTTCGCGGCCCGGCTACCTATCGGCTTCGGCACGAGCGGGGGCGAGGTCAGCACGGCTTCCATTTCGCCCGAAATCGGAATGCGCGTGTTGTCGGGATTAGAAGACTGATTGTTTGGATCGCAGCCGCCCATTGCCACCAGGGCAATCAGAATAAGAACGCGCTTACAATATCTTGTTTCGGATGATAGGAAATGTTGCATCGTCTTAGATTTAATATATGGAACAAGGGGATACGGATTAGCCATGGGGAGCAGCTGTTGACAGCCAATCTACAAAAACATTGGGGGAATGACGAGGCCACCGGCGATCTCTTCACGATGAACTGAATCTGCATCACACTTAAACTTGCCTTTAAACTGGCGTTTCTTTACCTTAGCGCCCCGATGACGAAGTTCCTGCTCCGATCGCACTTATGCCTGATCATTCTGCTCCTGAGCGGATTCGCTAAATCATCTGCCCATACCGCTGCCAATTCTGATTTCTGCGACTCGTCCGGCGTTTTGTTTAGCCTTGAGCAAGAAGCCACTTGTGACGACGAATTTTTTAACTCCCTGCCGCCCGAAGAGCTCCGGCACCTTTTTAAGGTTCATGCGACGGAAGTACGGGAGGAAGAAGAGGATCATGAAGAGATCACCTGCAAAAAGAAAACCGACGGCGGAAAGTACTTCGCTACTATTCATGCAGGTGGCGCATCGGACTATTTCTTACGCGGCGGCGCTGTCTCATCCTTTAGCGCAAAGCTTTCTTATACTGCGACTTTCAAACGGTATCTCGAGTTTCGCGTATTCCGAATTTAGAGACCATTCCGGTCGGACGCCTTTCGTGGTCTGATCATCTTTAGCATCCTGTTATTGCGCAACTCCGGATTCTCCTTGTCTCCGGTACTACTCGTGTGTAGCGCCACACCTAATCATTTTCTCAATCCTATCGCCTGAAAAGTAAAATTATATGAAGACAATTTTTATGCTCATGAGCTGCTGTGCATTGCTGTGTCAAATGAGCTGTCATCCGGAAAACGATCAAAAAAGTGAAAGCGCCAGGCTGTTTGTCAGCAGCCCGGTAAGAATGGACACTTCCATGACCAAAGACTACGTCTGTCAGATCCGTTCCATTCGCCACATCGAAGTGCGCGCCCAGGAAAGAGGCTACCTGCAGAAGATCTTTGTCGACGAAGGACAGTCGGTGAAGCGAGGTCAGGTACTTTTTCAGATCATGCCCAAGTTGTATGAAGCCGAGCTTCGGCGCGCACAGGCGGAGGTCAATTTTGCATCCATCGAGTACCAGAACACGAAGAAGCTTGCGGATAGTAGCATTGTTGCGCCGAACGAGTTGGCGATGGCTGCCGCGAAATATGACAAAGCAAAAGCTGAGCTTGCCCTGGCAGAGGTGCATCTCGGGTTCACGAGAATCACAGCGCCCTTCGACGGTATCATTGACCGCTTTCAGGCCCGCCTCGGAAGCCTGGTGGATGAAGGCGACCTGCTCACCAGCCTTTCTGACAACAGCGAGATGTGGGTTTATTTTAATGTCCCCGAGGCAGAGTACCTGGAGTACAGCCAAAAGGTGAAGAAGGATAGCAGAATGAAGGTGAGGCTGGTAATGGCAAACAACCAGGTTTTCGAGTACCCGGGAATTGTTGAAACGATTGAAGCCGACTTTAACAATGAAACGGGGAACATCGCATTCCGCGCGACCTTCCCGAATCCCGACGGGTTGTTGCGACACGGCGAAACCGGGAGTATACTCGTGGATGTTCCACTCAGCAATGCCTTGCTGGTTCCGCAGAAGGCCACCTTTGAAATCCTCGACAAGAAGTATGTTTTTGTTGTAGATGAGAAGAACACCGTGAAATCAAGAGAAATCGAGATCGGTGCTACGCTGGAGGATCTCTACGTCGTCAGCGAAGGTTTGACGGAAAACGATCGGATACTACTGGAGGGACTGCGCAAGGTCCGCGATAATGACAAGATCGCCTATGAATACCAGGAGCCCAAAATGGTCATGGCCAGTCTCAAGGTGTACGCGGAATAATTTACCTACTTAAATCGCCTTAACATGTTTAATAAGTTTATACACAGGCCAGTCCTGTCGATTGTGATATCCATTGTCATTATCTTCATGGGTGTACTGGCTATCAACACACTGCCGACTTCGCAGTTCCCATCCATTGCACCGCCGCAGGTAAACGTATTTATCGCCTACCCGGGTGCGAGCGCGAATGTGCTGGTCCAATCCGTTCTCATTCCGATGGAAAGGTCCATTAATGGTACTCCGGGGATGAAGTACATGACCTCCGACGCGACGAGCGCTGGCGAAGCAACGATCCAGGTTGTCTTTGACCTGGGCACCGATCCGAGCCAGGCAGTTGTAAATGTGAAGAATCGTATTGAGCAGGTGACCAACCGCCTGCCTACTCTTGTGCAAAGAGAAGGTATCATCGTGACTCCGTCGCAGCCAAACATGCTGATGTATGTGAACCTCTTCAGCAAGGATAAAAAGGCCGACGAAAAATTTCTTCACAATTTCGCAGCCATCAATATCCTGCCGGAGCTTCAAAGATTAAAAGGCGTAGGTCGCACACAAATCCTGGGTAGCCGGCGCTATGCGATGCGTATCTGGCTGAAGCCGGATCGAATGCGCGCTTACAACGTCTCGACCGATGAGGTGATGGAGGCGCTGGGCGAACAGAGTATTATTGGCTCTCCCGGAAGATTAGGCAGGGCGGATGGCCAGCACTCACAGTCCCTTGAATATGTCCTCACCTACCAGGGCCGATATAGCGAACCCAGGCAGTACGAGGAGGTAATCATTCGTGCAAACCCGGAAGGTGAGATATTGTACCTGAAGGATATCGCGGACGTGGAGTTCGGAAGCGAATTCTATGATATGTATTCCAACCTGGATACGCACCCCTCGGCTGCTATCACGGTAAAACAGAACTATGGAAGTAATGCGAGCGATGTGATCGAACGTGTCAAGGGAAAGCTGGAGGAGATCAAGGTGAGTTCATTTCCTCCAGGTATGGATTATGAGATCAGTTACGATGTATCGAAATTTCTGGATGCCTCGATTGAGAAAGTGGTGCACACATTGGCAGAGGCGTTCGTTCTGGTTGCACTGGTCGTGTATGTATTCCTCGGCGACTGGCGGTCCACGCTTATTCCAACGCTCGCGGTACCAGTTTCGCTGGTCGGAACTTTTTTCTTCATGCAGTTCTTCGGACTGACCATCAACATGATCACGCTGTTCGCACTGGTCCTCGCGATCGGAATTGTGGTGGACAATGCAATCGTGGTCGTTGAAGCTGTACATGCAAAAATGGAGGAGGATAATCTCTCTCCTTACAGCGCATCCAAAAAAGTACTGCACGAGATCAGCGGTGCCATTATTGCCATTACGCTTGTGATGACTGCTGTGTTCGTCCCGGTTGCGTTTATGACGGGCCCGGTCGGAATTTTCTACAGGCAGTTCTCAATAACGATGGCTACGGCAATTGTCATCTCCGGCGTTGTGGCGTTGACACTGACTCCGGTGTTGTGCGCCATGCTGTTAAAGAATACGCACGGACAGGTAAAGAAGAAATCGCCGTTGACGAGAATGCTGGACGGCTTCAATCGCACCTTCGAGAAGGTCACGGGAAGATACGTCGGACTGCTCACGCGGATTGTCGACCGAAAGGTGGTGACCTTCGGTATGCTCGTAGCCTTCTGCGCGGTTATTTGGATGACGAGCAATACGCTTCCTTCGGGCTTTATTCCTGCGGAAGATCAGGGGATGATCTATGCCATTGTGCAGACGCCTCCGGGTGCGACACTGGAAAGAACGAATGAGATCGCACACGAGCTCGAGGCCATCGCCCTGCATGTTGAAGGAATCCAATCGGTATCAACACTGGCCGGTTATGAAGTCCTCACGGAAGGACGGGGATCAAACGCGGGAACCTGCCTGATTAATTTGAAGAACTGGTCGGAGCGCCAGCATAGTGCCGAAGAGATCATCGAGGAGCTCGAAGAGAAATCTCATGAGATCCCCGGCGCCACAATCGAGTTCTTCCAACCCCCGGCTGTTCCAGGATATGGCGCGGCGGGAGGATTTTCATTGCGCTTACTCGACAAAACGAACAGCGGGAACTACAAGGCGTTTGAAAAGGTGAATGACGAATTCATGACCAACCTTCGGAACCGCAAGGAGCTCA
>JBIQIY010000023.1:0-101117 GCA_044507775.1 Flammeovirgaceae bacterium
GTGGCGCTGGTGGCGGGTCTTGTACCCCTCAATTTCATCCTCCAGGTCCTGAACTTCATCGGGCAGGTCTCCTCGGAGTTTCTTTAATTCGTCTATTTTGGTGTCTATTGCTTGGAGTTTGACAAGGGCTTCTAGTTTTTGGGCAATTGATTGATTTTCCATTTAATTACAGGTAACTTATTGGATTCGTGACGGTCGTCGAAAAATAGATCGCAAAATTAGGGAATTTTTTTGTTAAAACCTCTCCTAATAATTCCTTCGTATAGACTTCGCTTTCATAATGGCCTATGTCCGCTATGATCAGCTTGTCTTCGGCATCAAAAAACTCATGGTACTTGAAATCGGCTGAGATATACGCCTGAGCGCCGGCTTTAAGCGCGTGCGGCAGCAGAAAACTACCGGCGCCACCGCAAACGGCGACTTTACTGACTGGTTGATCCACTAAACGAGTATGACGGATTACTTTTAAATCCATGCTGGTTTTTAAACGCGCGAGAAATTCAGATGGTTCCATTGGGGCCGGAAGTTCCCCGATCATCCCAGCGCCTACTTCCTGGTTCGGGTTGGTTAGATCACTGAAGTAAAACGCGACTTCCTCGTAAGGATGCGATTTTCGCAGTGCCGCCAGAATTCCCGACTGAAGGTGTGAAGGGCAAATCAACTCGACGCGCACTTCATTGACCACTTCCTGGACGCGTCGTTCGCCAATCGTGGGGTTTGCCTCATCGTTTGGTCGAAATGTGCCCTGCCCCTCGACACTGAAACTACAGTTCTCGTAATTTCCGATCTGTCCTGCACCTGCCTCGTACAGCGCCGTCAACACCGGTCCCATGTGCTCCTTTGGGATAAAAGTGACCAGCTTGCTCAGGACATCCTTCCTCGGCAGAAGCACGCGAGTATGGGTCAGGCCGATTTTCTCGCAGATCTTTTTGTTTACCCCCACATGAACATTATCCAGATTCGTGTGAATTGCATAGATGGCAATGTCGTTGCGGATAGCCTTGATCACGGTTCGCTGGACATAGTTAGCGCCTGTAAGCCGCTTTAATCCTTTGAAGACGATGGGGTGGTGGGCGATGATCAGATTGCACTTCCTTTCAATGGCCTCATCCACAACCGCTTCAGTGCAGTCCAGCGCAATGAGAACCCGGCTGATTTCCCAGGCTGGGTTTCCCGTTATCAGTCCCGCATTATCATACGATTCCTGGTATGACAGCGGAGCCATGTACTCGAGATAGCTGGTAACTTCATGGATACGCAAAGAAGCCATGGTGCCAAAGTAAGTGAAAGTTGGCACATTTCCCCTGTTTCCGCTTTCTTGCAGGCCCATGAGATTTCTCCGGCTCTTGCTTTACCCGTTCGCCCTGTTGTTTGATGCCATTACGAGCATCCGCAACCGGCTATATGAGACGGGCGTCCAGCGTTCTACGCGGTTCGAGGTCCCTGTTATCGGCGTAGGGAATCTGTCTGTGGGAGGAACGGGCAAAACTCCCATGGTCGAATACCTGATCAGGCTGCTTTCTCCGAAAATGAAGGTGGCAACGTTGAGCCGGGGCTACAAAAGGAAGTCCAGCGGTATCCGGATCGCCAATTCGAAAGACGATGCGTCGACCATTGGCGATGAGCCCTTTCAGTATTTCACAAAGTTCGGAGATACCGTTGTGGTGGCTGTGGGGGAGGAGCGCGTGATGGCAATTCCCTATATCCTGCATGAATATCCGGACACGGAGGTGGTGCTTCTGGATGATGCATTTCAACACCGGCGTGTTCGGCCCGCTTTTCAGATACTGCTGACGGACTACAATAACCTCTTTACGAATGATTTTCTCCTCCCTGCGGGAAGTTTGCGCGAGGCTAAGCGCGGAGCGAATCGAGCGGACGTCGTCGTAGTCACGAAATGTCCACCCCACATCACGGACGATGAGATGATGAAGATCGAAGGCGCTATCCGGTGGTACTCGTCACGCCCTGTATTTTTTTCCGCGATTTGTTACCGAAATCTTATGCCGGTTACAGAGCATGCGCCCTATAGACCTGAAAAGGTAGTCCTCGTCACAGGCATTGCAAACCCGGTGCCGATGGCGGACTACCTTCGTCAAAGTCACGAGATCGTCCGGCACTTTTCATTCGGCGACCATCACGCTTACACGGCGGACGAGCTTCGGTCCATCTGCGACGCGGCCGCCCGCTCGCAGGCGATTGTCGTGACAACGGAAAAAGACATCGTCAGAATGGACGTATCCATTTTCAGAAGCGCCTCTGTATCGCTGCATTATTTACCCATTGAAATCGAATTGCTGAAAAGTGGAAAGGATTTTGATGAGATGGTCCTAAACGCCATAAGATCGTATGTCAGCTAGAAAAAAGAAACTATTTTTGCGCGTGCGATTCCGGAATGTTTTTTTCTTTCTGTTCATACTGCTGGGCCACGCAGAGTTCATTCAGGCACAGCTGCAGCCTGCGCACCGGGGGTCCCGTGTGATAGATGATACGACGAAGCAGATCTATGGCCCCAATACTTCCAGGTACTATTTTGAGCAGGACATCTTTTACAACCGCGAGCTGTTACACCCGATCGATACGCTGATCCGCAACTACCATCGCTATTCTTCCTTCGTCAGGAGAAACAACAACCTCTATCAGGACCTGGGGAACATCGGAACCGCTATACGCCCAATTTATGAACAGGTTCCCGACGTAATCGGCGTCAGCAGCGGCTTCCATGCATACGATCTTTACTGGGATTCCGAGCGCCTTCGCTACTACGATACCAAGTCCCCCTATACGAACATGCAACTGATCCTCGGGGGTCAGGGTCGGTCGATTACACGGGCAACATTCAGCCGCAACATCAATCCGCGCTGGAACTTCGGTTTTACCTACCGCGGCATATTCGTCGACAAACAGATCCAGCGAAGAGGGAAGAACGATCGCATTACGCGTAGCAATTACTATGATGCGTACACCGCATATCAGAACAAGGACAGCACCTATCGCCTGTTCATGAATGTGCGGCGAATGCTGCACCGCGTCAACGAGTTTGGGGGCGTTCAGGTCAATCCGAATGACTACAAAGGCATCAGCGACTACTTCGATGTCAACGCCCGGCCGTGGCTTACCACCGCCTCCACCGAAGACCTGAGAACAAACTTTCACATCTTCCATCAGTTCCGTGTGGGCAGCGGACTACAACTCTACCATATACTCGACCGGTACAAACAAAAGAATAAGTTTCTCGATCTTCAGAATGCGGCGCAGGATGCTTTCTACAATTATGTGAATTTTTCGGATTCCGATTCCGTCCGTGATGCCACAACCATTCGCACAGTCCGGAATGAGGTGGGCATCAAAGGGAATCTGCTCAAGTTATTTTACAATGGGTATTACGCTCTTCGCCACTACCATGTGAAGTACAACCATCTTCCCACCGATAGCCTGAATCTTTCGAACTACCCGGCCGAGAAAGGAACTGAGCATTACCTCGGTGGCCGGATGTCGCTTGACCTGGATTCGCTCGTTCAGGTAAACGGAATGGTGGAACTGCTGGTGCCGGACGGCGCGCAGTTGAACCGTGGTAATTACAGGATCGAAGGTTCTATTCGCAGCAAATGGCTCACGGCGTCGGTAAAGCAGCTGCTTTATAAACCTTCATACCTGACGCAGGCGTACCGGGGAAGGCACGACTACTGGGATCATTACCTCAATGATGCCGATGGATTCGAGAACGTGGAAATGTCGCAACTCAATGGCTTCATTCATTACAAGAACAGTGTATTGAACCTGTCGCCCGGTATCACGTTTACGCGGCTGCGAAATTTCATCTACTTTGATCAGTTGACGGAGGAGGATTCCGTTCAGCAGGTTTTTCCTGTGCAATCGGGAGGCAACCAGATTTTGGCTTCACCGGAAGTGCGCTTCGGCATTACGTTCTTCCGCCACATAACGTTCAGCAATCAGGCGATCTATACAGTGTTCCTGGAAAATGCAGACGATGCAATCCGCGTTCCCGAGTTGTTTGTGAACGCGCAGCTTTCCTATTCTAATATTTTCTTCAATGGAAATCTCGATATGCATGCCGGGGTGGATCTCCACTGGAAATCGGGCTACTACGCACCGGGCTACGACCCGGCAATCCAGCAGTTCTATACACAGGATATTTTTGAGTCCCCCGCTTTTCCCCTGGTCGATCTCTTCTTCAATGCAAAGATCAAACGCGCGCGGGTGTTCTTCAAATACAACAACCTGATGCAGATCGTCCGCGGCACCGGATACTTTCCTACACCGTATTATCCCGGACAGCGCAACATCTTTGACTTCGGATTCGATTGGTCTTTTTACGATTGACATGTCTGGCCGCGAGAAATTTGTCCTGGGCCTCGAGTTGCCCACTGACCCGCGATGGATCAACATCGCTGAAAAAAGTATTTCTGATATTCTCACCGACCATGCGTACTGCGAGCAGAAAGCGGCTTCGTCATGTATCTCGCTGATCGTTCAATTTCCCGAGCGACAAGAACTGGTGGATGCGTTAACTCCCGTCGTCGCGGAAGAATGGAGTCACTTTGAACGTGTACTGGAGGAGATGAAGAAGCGCGGTTACCGCCTCGGCCGCCAGCGCAAGGACGAATACGTGGAAAAACTTCAGAAGCTCTTAAAGAAGGGAGGGTCGCGCGACCAGCTTCTGATGGAGAAGCTACTCCTGAATGCGTTGATCGAAGCCCGGAGCTGCGAGCGTTTTCGACTCCTGTGGAAGAACATTCCGGACGAAGAATTGTCCAGGTTTTACTATGAACTGATGGTCTCCGAAGCAGGGCACTACCGGAATTTTCTGCGTCTTGCCAAGGTATATAACCGGGAAGAACTCGTGATGCAACGCTGGAACGAACTGCTCGAAGGAGAAGCCGAGATCGTGAAAACGCTTGAGGTGCGCGGAGACAGGATGCACTAGTGAGTAGTGAGTGGTGAGTGAAAGTTCGCCAACAGCACTTAGACTACGAAACAAGTAACCACCAACCAGAAACCAGAAACCAGAAACCAGCAACCGGCAACCATTTCACGTTTTCTGCTTCTTCTTCTTAGCTGCCGGAAATAGCACATTGTTGAGGATCAGGCGGTAGCCCGGGGAGTTGGGATGCTGATGCAGGTCCGTCGGTTCTTCGTTGACCTGGTGCTGGTAGTCTTCGGGATCATGGCCTCCGTAAAAAGTCCAGAACCCCTTTCCAAAAACGCCGTGCAGGTACTTTACCTCTCTAATGTCTTTGTTTTCGCCCATGATGACGGCATCAGGTTTGATGAGGTGTTTTTTGAAACCCGTGGTTTGTCCGAAGAACCCGGGAATAACGCGCGTGTGATTTTGTGTCAGCATGGTCGGAATCGGATCCCATTTTGCTGAGAATTCGAAAATAGTGAAATAGTCATTGTCCTGCCGGAGGCCGCGTTCAGTGGGATGATTGTCAATATCCGAGAATTCATATTCGTACGGATCGCGTTTCAATCTAAAATCAGTAAATGCGAGGGTGTTCTCGTAGTTCAGTTTTTCCTGCGCGTGCGGATCAGCAGGATCGCCGTCGAACATTCTTTCACAGATGTCGACACCCTCGGCGGCAAGGGCGATATCATACGTGTCGGTGGCCGAGCACATGGCGAAGAGAAATCCGCCGCCTGCAACGAACTCCTTTATCCGTTTGGCTACCGCGAGCTTCAGCTGCGACACTTTGTGAAAACCGTGCTTGCGCGCCAATTCCTCCGCCTCGTTTACCTGCTCGATGTACCAGGGCATGTTGCTGAACTGGCTGTAGAACTTGCCGTATTGGCCAGTAAAATCTTCATGGTGAAGGTGGAGCCAATCGTATTTCGGCAAGACACCGGACATGATTTCATCATCGAAAATAATATCGTAGGGAATTTCTGCATACGTGAGCACGAGTGTAACCGCATCGTCCCAGGGTTGATTGGATTTCGGAGAATAGACAGCTATCCGTGGATACTTCTCCAGCTTCATTACGTCGTAGTTAACTGCGGGGCTCGCGATCTCGGTGATGATCTGGTTGGCCTGGGCGTCCGAAATAACTTCAAAGCTGACGCCGCGGATGACGAGTTCATTCTGAATCGCCGGGTGTTGCTTGACCATGAAACTTCCTCCCCGGTAATTGAGCAGCCAATCCACTTCGATCTCGTTGCGCAGGATCCAGTAGGCGATGCCATATGCCTTCAGATGGTTGGTCTGACTCCCATCCATCGGAATCAAAATGGAGTTTGCTTCCGCCACCCGGAAGAGAAAAACCAAACACAAAATCAACGTCGCGCGCATGGCAAGTATACCTTTGAATCTGGTCCTAAATTTACCAATCCTGCTGCTCATATTTATGCTCTAGTACCTTAATATCGGCTTATTTGTAAAAAATTGGGGCCAAACTGTAATATTGCACCACTGTTTGTCAACGTATTCCGTATATAACCTGGTTTCCTGTTTATGAATCTTGTCGAAAATATCAAGGAAGGGCTACGTTCCATCCAGGCAAATCTTCTCCGGTCCGTTCTAACATCGCTGATCGTTGCCATCGGTATCACGGCGCTGGTTGGCATGCTGACGACAATAGACGGTATTGAACATTCCGTGAATGAAAGTCTGTCCTCCCTCGGTGTCAACACGTTCGACATCACTTCCCGGAACAACCGCAACATGAACAGGCAGGGGGTGACGGAAAAATCATATCCCCCGCTAACAATGGGGCAGTGTTTTAAGTTTATCGACCAGTATACAGTTCCTTCCACGATCAGCCTGAACGCCTATCTGACAGGTGTGGCGGAGATCAAGCGGCTGTCGAAGAAGACGAATCCCAACGTCGCCATAAATGGGACGAATCAAGACTATTTCGCGATAAAAGGTCTTGATATTGCACGGGGCAGGGGCTTCTCGGCGATTGAAATCCAGTACGGAACTCAGGTCGCGGTTATCGGACACAAGCTTTTTACATCCCTGTTTGAAGAAAGTGAAAACCCTATCGGATCCGAGATCACGTTTTTGGGCTCAAAGTTCCGGGTCATCGGTCTGTTGAAGGAGAAAGGCGCGCTCGCTGAAAATAACTTCGACAACATGGTATTCATACCGGTGATAAAGGCAAACCAGATGGCTGAGGGAAGAGGATTGTCGTATGACATCACCGTGGGGATTGCTGATCCGGCGCAAGTTGAGTTTGCGATAGGTGAAGCAACGGGCATAATGCGCAAGATCCGCGGCGACGATGCCGGACGCGAAAACTCTTTCGAGATCGAGAAAAGCCAGACGCTTGCCGAAGAGCTGGAAAGTATCACCTCGGGTCTGCGCGTGGCAGGTGTGGGAATTGGATTCATTACTTTGCTCGGCGCTTCGATCGCGCTGATGAATATTATGCTCGTCTCCGTAACGGAGAGGACACGTGAGATCGGCGTGCGCAAAGCCCTGGGCGCTACTGCGCTGCGCATTCGTCAGCAGTTCGTTATCGAAGCCATCGTCGTTTGTCTCCTCGGCGGTATAGCGGGTGTGATACTGGGTATACTTATCGGCAATCTTCTCTCGCGCCTGATGAGCATCGATGTCTTCGTTATCCCCTGGGGAGAAATGCTGCTCGGCCTTGCCGTGTGCGTCTTTGTTGGACTCTTTTCCGGCTACTATCCCGCCCATAAAGCCTCGAAGCTCGATCCGATTGATTCGCTCAGGTTTGAGTAGAGTTGTGAGTTGTGAGTGGTGAGTGGTGAGTAGGGCTGAACGGGTTGGTCGCTTGTTCTCAGTTCATCACGCTTCGTCGTGAGACGTGAGACGTGAGTCGTGAGACGTCAGACAGTTTGCAGACCTCATCGGGTTGCGCCTTTTTCCGGGTTGTGCACAGTGCATAACAAAGCTCTCACGTATGACATCTCACAAAAGAGGCAAAGTACCGAAATAGAAAGCAAAAGATGCCGCACGTAGGTCTCACGTCGCACGCATGACGTCTCACGAAGAAGCAGAGCGCCTAAACAGAAAAGCGAAACGATGAGCCGCACACACCACGTCTCACGTCTGACGTCTCACGTCTCACGTCTCACGAAGTACTCACCACTCACAACTCACCACTCACCACACGCCCCTCACCACCGTAAACACAATCTCCGAATACCCTCTCGCCTCGTAAAGCACTCCAATCTGGCGTTTACTAATTTTAACAATGTCGGAATACGCCGCGTTGTCGACCTCTTTTCCCGGAGGAGCTTTGTCGATCACGTGATGGGCCGTCCAGGTTCTTCCATCGTCGAAGCTGATGCGGAGGGTGAGGTTGTCGCGGTGCTTCGTGTCGGCCGCGTTAGTGAAAGCGAGGATGTTCTTTCCTTTCTTCTTCCCGATTGTCAGAAGGGATCCTTCACATACGGGGTCCGGGAGATCTCGGTCGAAGTAAACGGTGTCCCACTTTAGCCCGCCGGTGCTGCTGATCGCTACGATTCGTGCGCGGACGTCGCCTGCCTGATTGCGGGCGTTCATCATGACGGACCCGTCGGAGAGTTCTGCTGCAGTGGACTCATTCGAACCCGGTACATCCAGGGTCTCACCTAATCCGAAGGTATTTCCGTGATCGTCGGTGAAGAAGGCGTGCGCGGCATAGTCGCGAGACTGTGGGAGCGGGTCTCCTGCCGAGTGATTTGCTGGCACAAGTATCCTGCCCTTGTATTTTCCGGAGGTGATCTGAAGTGCATGGCCCGGTGTGTTGGCATAACTGCGCCAATCCTCCGAAAAGGTATACCGGGAGTCAAACGCAGGTTGGTTTGGGCGGTGCACCTGTGTGGTGATGTTCACAGGTTGCGACCAGGTGACTCCGTTGTCGATCGAGGTGATGTACCAGACTTCGCGGACGCCCTTACGCTTGCGCACTTCGCCCTCGTGGTTGTTGCCTGTGTTATAGAATAGAAAGATCCTTCCCTGCGGATATCGGGAGTCGAGGAGGTCGACAACTGGTGCGGGATTTCCTGCCTGAAGGGAGTCGTTGTCAACGAGCGTGATCAGGTCGCTCCACGTCTTTCCTTTGTCTGCGCTGCGCTTCATCACCAGGTTGATGTCGCCGAAGTCTGCGGAGCCTGCTACCCGACCTTCGGCGATCGCGAGCAAGTCGCCGTTTTGAAGGGAAATGATAGACGGAATGCGGTAAGAGCGATGGCCGTCTTCTCCTGATACAAAGACGGGGACCCTGGTCTGCGAGAAGCCCGCTGACCACATCAGCATCAGAAAAAGAAAGACTTTTTTCATATCAACTCCCGCTGACGACAACCGTCAGCTTGCGCGCAATATACAGAGAAAGCAGGCTGAAGAAAACGGCAATCATCCCGACGTACTGATAGTTGACAAGCGCTTTCGCGTTCGCGTCAAAGATGGATGGTTGCTCCGTGATGATGAGTCCGGCGATGAACGACGCAAGACCCGAGGTGAGCGATTGAACGGCAGACCGGATGCTCATGTAGCTGCCGCGTACTTCAGCTTTGATGATCGCGGTTTCCATGGTGGTGGAAGGTACCATTCTTCCGTTGCTGAAGATGAAGAAAATCGCGCTGATCAGCAGGGCCACAACCAGGGGCGTCGGCGTCAGGTTCATTATGATAACAATGGGTATGATCACTAATGAGCCGAAGATCGTAAAGATCTTCAGCCGCCCGTGCTTGTCCGCCATTCGACCCACCCATGGAGAAAATATCAGCGTACAGACGCCGCCAACCAGGTAGATATAAGCAATTTCTTTCTCGGTGAAGCCGACATTGCCAACCATATACGTGGCGACAAACGGAATGATCGTAAAGTGTCCCAGCATAAGAACCGAAGTAAATGTCAGCCCCAGCCGCGCATTGTGCCTGCCGAAGATCTGCCGAAGGACCTCGAGTGGTGAGGCAGGACCTTCGCTGACAAGATGCTTTGTCAGCACCGGCACATACGCGATGATAAAGAAAGTTATCACAACTGCTATGCCCCCGAGGAAAAGGAACGGTGCATGCCAGGAGAACTCGCTGGCGAGAAAAAGACCGAAGGGAACGCCGAACACGGATGCTACACCGAATGAGGCCATGACGATACCGATACCCTGCGCCCGTCTCTCTAGTGGAATCGCATCACTTACGATCGAGAGGATGAGCGCGCCGAGCACGCCGCCAAACATGCCGCTGATCGAACGAGCAATCAGCAGAAAGTAGAAGGTTGGCGCCAACGCGCAGGCGAGAGTGCCGATGGCAAAGCCCGCGTACACGGCTAGCAACGTCTTCTTGCGGTCATAGCGGTCAATGAAAAAGGCAGCCAGGAAACCGGATACACCTGCGGTCACGGTATAGGACGCAACGAGGAGACTGAAGTCGCGCGCGGAGATATCGAACAAGCGCATCAACTGGGGACCCAGGGGCATGATGATCATAAAATCCATGATGTGCGTGAACATGGCGGCCGCCAGCACGTACAGTAGTAATCGTTCACCCTTCATATTAAGAAACCCCGGAATTGTTTGCTGCCGGCCCAATCGGTGTACAAACGAAATTCAGGCCCGGAGGTTCCTGTGAGAGAAAAATTTTGACAACATTTCGAAAAGCCCATTCTTCACAGCAGAGGGCTCAACACCTGATAGACGTTGTTTGCCACGATGCGATGGCCTTCGGGATTGGGATGAATGCCGTCGCCGAGATTGAGCTTTTCGTAGCCGGCCACATCCTGCAAAAGGAAGGGGATAAGAGTGGCGTTGTTTTTCTTTGCAAGGTCCGGAAAGATCTTTCGAAAATTGGTTGTGTATTCGGGTCCCAGGTTGGGTGGGACCATCATTCCGGCGATAACGATCTTGACGGACGGATATTTTGTTTTCACCTTATCGATGATTGCCTGCAGATTTTTCACTGTTTGGTCCAGCGGCAATCCTCGCAATCCGTCGTTGGCTCCGAGTTCGAGAACAAAGACGTCAACTGGCTGGCGAAGCACCCAGTCGATTCTTGACAGGCCACCCGCGGAAGTTTCGCCGCTCAGCCCTGCGTTGATCGCCTTGCATGGCGTGCCGTTTGCGTTACACTTTTTCTCCACAAGCGCGGGAAATGCCTGCTCGGGAGAAAGCCCATAGCCGGCTGTCAGGCTATCACCAAAAAAAAGAATCACCTTTGGATCGGCTGACGCCTGCATCAGGAGACCCATTGCAATAAACAGGAGATTTCTAACGACCATGTAAATAAATCCGTTTAACTTTTAACGCAAACTGAACAATTTTCGCTTATTATGGCTGCAAATTTCACAGGATCAAAGCAAAAACCATGTCACAGGTGGTACTTCAGGCAGAAAATTTAACAAAAATTTACCGGTCGGGCGACAAGGACCTCACGGTGCTTGATCAGATCTCGTTTTCTGTCGACCCAGGTAACTCCATATCAATCATCGGTCCCTCCGGGAGTGGAAAAACCACGCTGCTTGGCCTTTGTGCCGGCCTGGATACTCCCTCGTCAGGATCCATCTCGCTGATGGGTTTCAAGCTCAATGTGATGAGCGAAGACGACCGCGCGTATATCCGCAACCAATATGTCGGTTTTGTGTTTCAGAACTTTCAGCTCCTGTCAACGCTGACCGCGCTTGAGAATGTCATGGTGCCGCTGGAACTGCGCGGTGAAAAAAATGTGATGCCCAAGGCGATGGACTTGCTTGCGCGTGTAGGACTTACAGACCGGGTACACCATTATCCCTCGCAACTCTCCGGGGGCGAACAACAGCGCGTGGCCATGGCACGTGCTTTCATCACTGATCCCAAGATCCTTTTTGCCGATGAGCCGACTGGCAACCTCGACGAAGATAATGCCGGGCATGTACGCGAGCTGCTGTTCGGGATGAACAAGGAGCAAGGTACTACGCTGGTGCTGGTGACCCACAATCTGGAACTCGCCCAGCGCACCCAGCGCATCCTGAAAATGCGCGGCGGCAAACTCGCAGAAGAAATTGTTCAGCCTATGTCCGTCGTTCGTCCTCAGATCCAGTAAGCGCCGTTAAAGGGGATAGCCATTCATGATCGAATACATCATCAAACTTAAGCGGAAGAAAAAGTCATTGTTGACCGATGGTTGGGTCTGGCGTATGGCGTGGCGCGATGCCCGGCAGAATTTCTCACGCCTCTTTCTATTTATTGCTTCGCTCATTACCGGTATCGCTGCCGTTGTGGCGCTGGATTCGCTGAACTATTCCCTGCAGAAAGACATCGATTCAAACGCGCGCGAGCTGTTGGGTGCCGACCTGGTCGTAAACGGCGAAAAGCCTTTCAACCGCGAGCTCAGACTTGCGTTCGACTCCCTGAATCTTCCGCACGCTTCGGAGGTCGATATGGCCTCGATGGTGCTGTTCCTTCACAATCAGCGCTCACGCCTCATCCGCCTCGTTGCAATGGAGGGTGAATTTCCCTTTTATGGAAAAATTGAAACGCTTCCCGAAAACGCGTATGCGAAGATGAAGGAAGGTGGCTATGCCATGCTCGACGAGACACTCGCCAGTCAGTATGAAGTGAGCTCAGACGACTCGATCCGTGTTGGAAAGAGCGTATTTAAAGTCGCGGGTGTCGTCACGCGGATTGCCGGCGGAGGAGGACTGATGTCGACATTCACTCCGTCGGTTTATATTCCTATGAAGGACCTGGATTCGACAGGGCTGGTGCAGTTCGGTAGCCGCGTGAACTACAAACACTATTACAAGGTAGAATCGGAAGAAAGGGTCCATCGTATTGTCGATGACATCCGGCCTCTGATCCGGAGGCATGGCTACTCGTACGAGACCGTTGAGCGAAGGAAGGAGGGACTTGGTCGCGGGTTCAGCTCAATCTACCGCTTCTTTTCCCTGCTCGCGTTCGTTGCCTTGATTCTCGGCTGCATGGGCGTCGCCAGTTCGGTTCACATTTACGCGCGTGAAAAAAGGGAGGAGGTCGCCGTGCTCCGGTGTATCGGCTCGAGCGGATGGCAGGCATTTAATATTTTCTTCATCCAGATATTCTTGCTGGGGATCGGGGGCAGTATCATTGGTTCGCTTCTCGGTATAGCGATTCAACAGGTGATCCCTTTCTTTATTAGTGACCTGATTCCGTTTGAGATGGGATTTGCCATCTCATGGAAATCATTGCTGCTCGGCTTCTTCGTGGGCGTGGTGGTGTCGGTGTTGTTTTCCATGCTGCCGCTGGTGGCCGTGCGGTTTGTTCCCCCGCTCTCGGTATTGCGCGCCGATTATCAGGGGTCGCGTATCTTTTCGAAGACCAGGATCATCACCATCCTGCTCATCGCGGCGTTTCCCATTGCCTTTGCTTCCCTGCAGGCGCGCAGCATCTTCACGGGAGCGATGTTCTTCCTGGGCCTCCTCGTCGCACTCGGCTTCCTGACGCTCGTAGCCATCGCGTTGCTTTACCTCGTCCGGCGGTTTTTTCCGCATGGCGCCGGGTTCATCTGGCGACATGCTCTTTCAAGCCTGTTTCGGCCCAACAACCAAACCCGTGTGCTGATGGTGACCATTGGGTTGGGAGCCTTTATTATATCCACGCTCAACATCGTCGAGCAAAGCATGCTGAGTCAGGTCGAATTTACCGGTCAGGAAAACCAATCGAATACGATCTTGTTTGATATCCAGCCTTCACAAAAGGATGGGGTGATTCAACTGATGAAGGACAACGACCTGGCCGTGAACCAGGTCGTACCCATCGTGACGTGCCGCGTGAGCGAGTTGAACGGGCGCTCAGCGGAAGCGTTGCAGCAGGATACTACGGACAATGTTTCCAACTGGGCGATTACTCGCGAATACAGGGTCACTTATCGCGACAGCCTGCATCATTCCGAGAAACTGATCGACGGAACGTTACATGAAAAAAGGAGCGGCCGCGACTCGGTCTGGGTGACGATCTCCGAGGGCATGCTCGATAACCTGGATGCGAAGATCGGGGACTCACTCGTGTTTGACGTGCAGGGAGTTCCGGTCAAAGCATTCATCAGCGGCGTCCGCGAGGTCGACTGGCCGAAAGACCCTCCCAATTTTATCTTTGTGTTTCCCAATGGTGTACTGGAAAACGCACCGCAGATATTTGTAACAACTACGCGTGTGGACGAACAGGGACAGGCGAATCGCTTTCAGCAATCCCTTGTTATGCAGTTTCCCAATGTATCGCTGCTCGATCTTCGCCTGATTCTCACAACTGTCAATGAGCTTTTTGACAAACTGGGGCTGATTATTCGCTTCCTCGCGTTGTTCAGTATCGTAACCGGGCTGGTCGTGTTGGCAGGGGCCGTGATCAATAGCAAATTCGTCCGCATCCGGGAGAATGTTCTCATGCGCACGCTTGGCGCCCGCACCCGGCAGATCACGTCTATTACACTCATCGAATACGCTTATCTGGGGCTGTTCTCTGCACTGACGGGCATGGCCCTCTCGCTGGGTGGCGGATATGTGCTGACGAAATTTTTCTTCGAAATCACATTCGCGTTCGACTGGATCGAGCTCCTTGTGATCAGTGGAGGCGTGATGGTCCTCACTGTATTGATTGGGTGGTATAATTCCCGAGAGGTGATTTCCACACCACCTTTGCAGATCCTTCGCAAGGAGACATGATCATTTATTTTTTGTAACTTGCTTGCAGAGCCAGTACGAAAAATGAATGTTGTATGCAGTTTTTCTTCCGGAATTTTCTGTTTCGGCTCGCATGTAGTGGCTTGTTTTTCCTGACCGGCTTCTTCGCCCAGGCGCAATCATCCACTGGCTTCATCGAAAACAAAGGCCAGTGGAGTGAGGATGTCGACTTCCTTGCTCATATCCCTGGTGGAAAGATGGTTCTCAGCCCCGCTTCTTTCAAATATTTTTTGCTCGACCATGAAAGGCTTGCGGCCCTTCATCACTCTTCCCACGAACCGGACGGACTGCCGGACGACAATTACCGCGTCCGCGGTCATGCAGTGTTCGTGAACTTTCCGGGCGCGGATATCCGCGCGAAGCCCCATCCCATAGGTCGGTCGGATGAGTATTATAACTACTTCCTGGGAAGCGACACAGCGAAGTGGGCATCGGAGGCATTCCGCTATGAAGGGGTGTTGTATGAAGACCTTTATCCAGCCGTCAACCTGAAAGTCTACACATCGGACGAAAATATCAAATACGATTTTGTCGTTGCTCCCGGTGGTGACCCTTCGCTGATACGGACTGTCTACCAGGGTGCGGAAGAACTAATGCTCGATAACGGAAACCTGTACATCCGCACTACGCTGGGTGAGATCATCGAAAAGCGACCCGAAGCCTGGCAGCTGGTGGATGGCGCTAAGGTTAACGTGGCCTGCGCTTTTCAACTGCACGGAAACGAGTTGTCATTCTTGTTCCCCAACGGGTTCGATAGCTGCCATGAACTCGTCATCGATCCCCTGTTAATCTTTTCCACGTTTTCCGGATCGACCGCCGACAACTGGGGCAGTACGGCGACACCCGGCGAGCATGGTAACCTTTACTCATCCGGCGTCACAAATCAGGCGGAAGGTGGCACCTTCCCCGCGACGCCGGGTGTCTACCAGGTATCGTCCGCCGGGCTCTACGATATCGGTATTCTCAAGTACGATTCCCTGGGTACACACCTCTTGTATGCGACCTATCTCGGCGGCAGCAACTCCGAATCGCCACACAGCCTGGTGATGAATGCTTCCGAAGAACTCCTCGTCCTGGGTACAACGAGTTCGGCGAACTTTCCAACGTCGGCGACGGCATACAAAAAAACTTTCAGCGGCGGTACCAACACAGCGCACGTTGTGCAATATCCATCTGGCTCGGATATAATCATTTCGCGTCTTAGCAAGGACGGAAAGCACCTTCTGGCATCGACTTACTTCGGCGGATCGATGAATGACGGTCTTAACCCAACGGGTGGGCTATTGACGCGCAATTACGGCGACCAGCTCCGCGGCGACATTATTTCGGATGAAGAAGGCAACGTCTACATCAGCAGTGTCACTTCCTCGCCAGACGCATTTCCCGACAGTCTCGGCTTCGAACCCGACTTTCAGGGAGGTGAAACGGATGCGCTACTGCTGAAGATGGACAGCGATCTTTCACAGGTAATATTCGGCACCTATCTGGGTGGAAGCTCCTCGGACGCTTCTTATACGCTGAAACTCGATGCCTCGAAAAATATTATTCTCGGCGGCGGTACGGCGAGCAGCAACTTTCCGGTGACAACCGGATGCTATCAGCCGGTGTTCGGTGGCGAGGTCGACGGTTGGATCGCCCGGATTGCAGCCGACGGCTCGCGAATTATGCATGCGACGTATACCGGCACAGCAGACTACAACCAGCTCTATTTCCTGGACCTGAATGAAAGTGAGGAGATCTATGTGTACGGTCAGACGTCCGGAAACTTTCCGATTACGCCCGGCGTATACAGCAACCCGCGCAGCGGACAATTTGTTCAGAAATTTTCTACCGACCTGAGCGCTCTGATTTTCTCGACGGTCTTTGGAGCGGGGCGGGGAGTGCCTGATATTTCGCCTACAGCCTTTCTCGTCAATGACTGCAACAACCTGTATATGGCGGGGTGGGGCGGAAGGGTCAACAGCGAAACCGGTTTCTGGAATAGTGGAACGTCCGGCATGACCACGACGTCCGATGCGTTTCAACTCACTACTACAGGTTCGGACTTTTACTTCATTGTGCTCACCGATGATGCAAAGCAGAGGCTATACGCAACGTTTCTCGGCGGTAACCAGTCCAGCACACACGTTGATGGAGGCACGAGTCGTTTTGACAAAGGAGGAATCGTGTACCACTCCGTCTGCTCCGGCTGCCGCTATTTTAACGATGCCAACCGCGCGACTTCAGATTTTCCCACTACGCCAGGCGCCTGGTCGCGGATCAATCGCAGTCAGAATTGCAACAACGCCGCATTCAAGTTCGACCTTTCATCGCTGAAAGCGCGTCTTCAGACGAACTCAAAGCGTCGCGATATGCCAGGGCTGAAAGTGGTTTGTATTCCCGATCCCCTGGGATTTGAAAATCTCAGTACAGGAGGTGAGATCTTCAATTGGGATTTTGGTGACGGTACAACTCTCACGCGCACGGACACGGCGTTCTTCACACATGAGTATAAGGCGCCCGGTCAGTACCTGGTTACGCTTGAGGCTATCGATCAGGGAACGTGCCAGGTGGTCGATCGCACTTCCGTTGTGGTGACGGTGAATGTTGCACACTCATTCATCCAGGACGACGCAGATGTGTGCTTCGGGGATTCATACCAGCTGAAAGCCAGCGGGGGTGCCACGTATCTCTGGATCAGCGCCGATCAAACCTTCTCGTCGCAGGTGGCCTCGCCCATCGTGGCTCCACGCGATACATCCGTATATTACCTCACCCTGGAAGAAGCCAACGGATGCATCCGCAAGGATACGGTGCAACTGAATGTTGTGCCCGGAATTTCACCGGACTTTGAGTGGACCAAACTTCCGGACTGCCTCGCGCGGCCGCAGATCGCCGTCCGCAATCTGACCGATAGCCTTACCGGTACAGAAACGGTTTTTTTCGATTTTGGCGATGGCGCCACCAGCGATCAGCCCGAAACGGAACACTTCTTTGAAAAGGACGGAGTCTACAATATCAGGCTGGTCACGCAACGAGAGTTTTGCGTTTATGAGAAATCGGTAGCCATCCCGGTATTTGAGATGTTCATCCCGAATGTTATTACGCCCGGAGAACCGGAGTACAATGATGTGTTTACCATCCGCTACGGCCAGGTAAATGGCGTCACGCCTGCTCAATACGGATACAAAGTTTCGCTGGCGATCTACAACCGGTGGGGTGAATTACTTTACCGGAACGATAACTACCAATATGACTGGGCAGGCGAAGGTCTGGCGGCGGGTGTCTATTTCTATGAGGTAACTGTGGAAGGACACGCAACCTGCAAAAGCTGGCTCCAACTAGTTAAGTAGCATAAGGCATAAGGCAGAAAGCATAAAGCAAAAAGCAGAAAGCAGAAAGTACAGAGCAGTGCTCGACAAGGCCACGGCGGCATGCGCTGTGAGGCGTAGTTGGGCATACAGGACACAGGGGGCACCCTTTCAACTTACAACTTACAACTTACAACTTTTGGCCTAGGCTTGTTGCTTCTTCCTGAGATAGAGCCTTTGCATATCCGCTTTCGCCGGCCCATTGACGACTACTCCCAGGCATGTGAATCTCGAGCCATGGCAAGGGCAGTCGAAGGAGTGCTCGTCGCTGTTCCATCGCACAACGCATCCCATATGCGGGCATATTGCCGAGAACGCGTGCACGACTTCCGATTCATCCTTGTACAACGCTACTTTTTTTCCATTCATGTTTACAACTTCGCCCTGGCGTACCTTCAGATCCTGTACAGGTATTGTATCGCCGGAATCAAAGTAGTCGAGGTATTGCGCGCTCATGTTACCGACCTCTTGCAGAAACTCAGGCGCTGCTTTTACCGTGATGCGCGAGGGATCATATAATTTCTCCCACGGATTCATTCGTCCGAGTATGAGGTCGCTGATCAGCATTCCGGCGATGGCGCCGTGGGTCATTCCGTTGCCGGAGTCGCCCGTGGAAATATAGACGTTCTTGTCACCGGGATTTTTGCCGATGAATGCCATCGTGTCGACCGGCTCCAGCACCTGACCCGACCAATGATATACAATGTCCTCCATGCCGGGAAAATGTTTGCGCGTCCACTTCTCCAGGCGCGCGTAACGGTCTTGCTCCGGAATGTTTTCTTTCTCCGCCTGACCGGTCTTATGGTCTTCACCGCCGGCGATGATCAGATCGTGGGTCGCATCATACGGTTGCAACCTGACGTAGTGGTAAGGGTCTGTCACCCATTCTGATTTCATGTTTCCGGTGTCCCACCACAATGCCGGAGTGATGGAATCTTTTGGTACCAGCCCGCCGATCACGTACGTGCGATATGGAAACTGCTTGGTGTGCATAGTCACCCAATTGTTGACAGGGGAGTTGGTGGCCACAACGATGTGCTGCGCTTCGATAAAGAAGTCTTTTGTCCGGATGCCGGTTTTTCCGACGCCTTCGACGCGTGTCTCCGTATAAATAGCCCCTCCGTTGCGTACGATGCACTCCGCGAGCCCCTTGAGATATTTCATGGGGTGAAACTGGGCCTGGTCGGGAAAGCGCAGGCAGACGCCATTCTCGCCTGCCATCCCGGGTACGCCCTGGATGATTTCCGTGCGGATGCCGCAATTGTTCGTGACTGCAAATTCGTCATCGATGGTTTTTCGGTCGTCCGTAGGATGAAGAAAAAGAAAGCCGTCGAGCCTTCTGAAATCGCAATCGATCTTTTCTTCTTGTAACACGCGCTCGATGAAGTTGATGGCCTGCGTGTGACTTCCCGCAGCAAGCCGGCATTTCTCTTCCCCGAGCACCCGCTCGATTTCCGTGTAGCGATCGTCCAGCGCGTTTACGATATGCGCCGTCGTTCGGCCGGACTCGCCGCTGCCGACAAGCCCGTCTTCAACGACGATAACTTTCTTTCCCGCTTTTATCAGGCAATAGGCGACAGACAATCCCGCGATTCCCGCGCCTACAACAACAATTTCCGCCTTCAGATCCGACGCCAGAGGCGAATACCGGATCGGCTCAACCGAATCCAACCAAAATGATACATTCGATCCGGATGTCGTGACACCCTTGTCCTGCCCTTCTTTTATAGCCGTATTATGATGTTCCATCGCTCTTCTATTTTCTTACTCTTCTTACTCCCCACTTTTTCCCAACTACGCCTCACCGCTCCGTGCCGCCCCTGGCTTCGTCGGGTCATGCTTTCTACTTTCTACTTTGTGCTTTCTGCTTTGTACTTTCTGCTTTGTGCTTTGTGCTTTGTGCTTTCTGCTTGTTGCCCCTACGTCGAGATGATTCGCCTCCTTCGCCGCTTTATCAACTCTCAATCCCATAAAAACCGGATGCCGAAGAATTCCTTCGTTCGTCATCTCCGTGTACTTGATGTTGCATACGACACGTGGCTCCACCCATGTTACCGGCGAATTCACCGATATCTTTTCACTGAAGGGAGATGTGCCCCGCACCAGCGGCTTCAACGTTGCATAGACGTCGCGTAGAATGGCTGACGTGAAACCCGTTCCCGTGTGACCGATGTATTTAAGCTTTTTACCTTCATATATTCCGAGGATGAGCGCGCCGAAATACTCCCGGCTTCCACGGGGAGCGGTATACCCGGCGATGACAGCTTCCTGGGTATTGTGGTTTTTTATCTTTAGCCACTCGCGAGTCCTTTTCCCCGGATGGTAAAGACTCGAGGCGCGTTTTGCGATCATTCCCTCCAGGTCCATCTCTACTACCTTGGAAAAGAATTCGATCCCGCATTCGCTGACGTGATCGGAGTATCGAACAATTTTGCTTTTCCCGAGCGCCTTCCTGGCAATCTCCTTGCGTTCGACCAACGGTAAGTTCATGATGGACTGGCCCCGATAAGAGAGACAGTCGAAGACGTAGTACAGGATCGGTAGTTTCGGGTTGTGATCGTATTGCTGCAGCTTTTGAAAATCCGGTTTGTTGTTTTCATTCAATACAACAATTTCGCCATCGAACACCGCAGTTTCGCGGATCTTGCTCAACTCGTTGGCGACCGCCGGATACAATCGAAGAAACGATAGCCCGTTGCGTGAGTATAGTTTGACTTCGCCTTTCGAGACTTCGGCGACTGCGCGATATCCATCCCACTTGATCTCGAAGATCCAGTCGTTACCGTCGAACGGCTCGTCATAAATAGAGGCGAGCATTGGTTTGATAAACCGGGTCAATTTGTCTTTTGCCGACCGCACGGACCTCACTCTCGGCGCCACGAGGCTTCCGTTTTTTGAGTCCTTTGCTTTTGTTTTCTTATCTCCCATGATTGACGCGGCCAATTGGTCCTGGGACTAAATTCTAGTGCCACTTCACCGACCGGAGTGGCGGTATTCCCTGATCTTTGAAGCGCGCGGAACGAGCGGCGTCCCGATTCTCAAAGTGGAGGAACAACTTTTTCCTGTTTCTTCCAACGGGAAATAACTTGGTTTTATATGAAAAGGTATGCACTACTGGCAGTGACGATGGTACTTCTGTTCTCCTGCAATGAATCGCGACGTGGGAACGACAGCAATGCGAATGAAGACCGTGATGAAGCAGCGGCGGAATCAAACACCGACAAATTTGCAGGTGACAAGCGGAAAGATGCGGATTTTGTTTTTGAAGTGGTGGAATCGAACTACGGCGAGATAAAGCTGGCCGAGCTTGCAAGTCAAAAATCCCGAAACACAGAGATCAAGAACATCGCAAAAATGCTACTAACGGATCACACCGCATCGTTGAACGATCTGAAAACAGTGGCGCAAGCAAAAGCGATATCCGTGCCGGTAGAGGAGACAGATGCAGCGAGGCGTACACTGGAAGACATGGCGCAGGAATCTGACAAGGACTTCGACCTGAGCTGGTGCAAAAAGATGCTCGACCTTCACGACACCAGCATCGATAAATTTGAGGACCGCCTTGAAAAAACAGAGGATGCGCAGCTGAAAGATTATGTCAATAAGACGCTACCCGTGCTCAGGAAGCATCAGGAGGAGCTGCAGGCATGTCGGAAAAAGTTAGAACAAACAAAATCCTGAACTATATGAACGGTATTGCCGTTCAATTTATCCTGGGTATTTTTTTACACAGAACAGGGCCTTTTTCCCTTACCAGGCCAGTAAAGTTGCAACCGCATTGTGCTGGCATGGAAATATCACTTGAAGCCATACAAATCTTCTATCCCTATGATTAGTACAACTACCTCTGCCCATGCCCTTGTTTGCTTCTCGCACCTTCGCTGGAATTTCGTTTATCAAAGACCGCAACATCTTTTAAGTCGATTCACCCCCACCTTCAAGGTCTACTACATTGAAGAGCCTGTGTACGGCGATCATGAAAATTCGCTCCAGGTGTCAAGGCCTGTTGAGAATTTATGTGTGGTTGTGCCTCATCTCAGGGAAGGCATAAGGGAGGAAGAAGGGATTGCACGGCAAAAGGAACTGTTGGCGACTTTCTTTATCGAAAACGATATTACACAATATATTTTCTGGTATTACACACCAATGGCTCTTTCAGTCAGCGATCATTTCAATCCGTCTGTTATCGTGTACGACTGCATGGACGAGTTATCCGCCTTCAAATTTGCGCCGCAGTCACTGAAAGACCGCGAGAAAGAGCTGCTGAAAAAGGCTGACCTGGTTTTCGCAGGAGGCTACAGCCTGTATGAAGCCAAGAAGAACAGGCACCCCGACGTCCACGCTTTTCCCAGTAGCATCGACGCCGGGCATTTTGGCAAGGCTCGGATCTACACCGCAGATCCTGCAGATCAGGAAACGATTCCGCATCCCCGAATCGGATACTTCGGCGTGATTGATGAGCGGATGGATCTTGTTCTGATCGAAGGCATCGCGCGGCGAAAGCCGGACTGGCATATTGTGATGGTCGGCCCCGTTGTGAAGATCAGTCCCGACACGCTGCCGAAGTTGCCAAACATCCATTATCTGGGAATGAAATCCTATGATGAGCTACCTGCTTACATATCCGGATGGGATATCGCGATGTTGCCGTTTGCTCACAATGAGTCCACGCGCTACATCAGTCCTACAAAAACCCCGGAATATCTGGCTGCTGGAAAACCGGTGATCTCCACTCCGATAATAGACGTACTGCGCCAGTACGGACGCAACGGATTAGTGAACATCGCAGGAACTCCGGAAGAATTTGTGAGAGTCGCATCCATGGAACTGGAGAACCACGACCGTGAAGAATGGCTCGAGCAAGTAAACGAATTTCTGTCCCATAACTCCTGGGACAAGACCTGGCAACGGATGATGTACCTCGTTACAAGGAAGTTGAACGAAAAGGAGCGAAGCATGAAAAATATTAATGAACACATATATGTTTGATTATCTTATTGTGGGCGCCGGGTTTGCCGGAAGTGTGTTAGCAGAGCGCCTTGCAAATGTATCGGAAAAGAAAGTTTTAATAATAGATCAAAGGGACCATATCGGAGGAAACGCGTACGACTACTTTAACAAAGACGGAATCCTGATTCATAAATACGGGCCGCATATCTTTCATACTAATTCGCGAAAAGTATTCGATTACCTGAGCCAGTTCACAACGTGGAGACCATACGAGCACCGCGTGCTGGCAAGTGTTGACGGACAGCTTGTGCCCATGCCGATCAACCTGAATACCATTAACAAACTATACAGTCTGAATCTGAGCAGCCACGAGTTGGAAGCGTTCTTTGCATTGCGCGCTGAAAAGCTTTCACGTGTTGTAACGTCGGAAGACGTTGTTGTGAGTAAGGTAGGCAGGGAGTTGTACGAGAAGTTCTTCCGCGGTTATACGCGCAAGCATTGGGACCTTGATCCGTCCGAACTCGATGCCTCTGTATCAGCCCGCGTTCCTACCCGCACCAACCGTGATGACCGGTACTTTACCGACACTTATCAGTCTATGCCGGCCCAGGGATACTCCAAGATGTTCCGGAAGATGCTTTCGCATCCCAACATCAAGATCATGCTCAATACCGATTACAAGGAGATCATCGATGTGATACCGTACAAGACGATGATTTACACCGGGCCGATTGACAGTTACTTCAACTATTGTTACGGAAGGTTGCCCTATCGGTCGATTGAATTCCGGTTTGAGACACTGGATATGGAATGCTTCCAATCGACCGGTACGATCAACTATCCGAACGAACATCCCTATACGCGGATTACGGAATTCAAGTACCTGACGGGTCAAAAGCATCACAAGACTTCCATCGTATACGAATATCCTCAAGCGGAAGGTGACCCTTACTATCCGATCCCGCGTCCGGAGAATGCGGAGATTTACAAGAAATATCAGAGTCTGGCTAACACTATGACCAACACATACTTTACCGGACGCCTGGCCACCTATAAATATTATAATATGGACCAGGTAGTTGCGCAGTCGCTATCGCTTTTTGATAAGATTACGCAATCTCACTCCGAAAAACATGTTAATGGCGAAAAGCTCTACCAGAAAGCCTGAGATCTGGGGAGGGATCGAATGCTCGTTCAACCGGGTAAACGATCACTGCTTCGATCAGGTGCAATATTGCGGTCACTACGGGCGAGAGCAGGAGGACATCGACGTCATCGCGGGCCTGGGTATCCGGGCTATGCGGTACCCGGTGATCTGGGAGCGACTACAACCTTCGCCGGATGCGCAGGTCGACTGGCAAACAGTAGCCACTCCGTTGGAAGCGCTGCGCAGCCGGGGCATCGCACCGATTGCCGGCCTTGTACACCATGGCAGCGGGCCGCGTCACGCCAGCCTGCACATGCCGGGTTTCGCAACCGGTCTTAGTAACTTCGCAGCCAGCGTTGCACGCCGTTTCCCCTGGATTGACTATTACACTCCCGTCAACGAACCCCTCACGACTGCGCGGTTTACTTCGCTGTACGGATTGTGGTATCCCCATGAAATGAGTGACCGAGCCTTCGCCACGGCGCTCATCAACGAAATAAAGGGAGTGGTGTTGTCCATGCGCGAGATCCGGAAGGTTAACCCGCAGGCGAAACTTGTTCAGACGGAGGACCTCGCGAAGATCTACAGCACGCCCCGGCTTCAGTACCAGGCGGATTTTGAAAACCACCGGCGATGGCTGACATGGGATTTGCTGTGCGGAATGGTCGATCGGCATCACCCTTTGTGGGAGTTTTTTACACGTGCCGGGATCTCAGCAGACTCGTTGAAGTTCTTCCTCGACAATCCCTGCCCGCCCGACATTATTGGCGTGGACTACTACGCAACTTCAGAACGTTATCTCGATGAAACACTTGAGCGGTACCCACCGCACACGCACGGATCGAACCACGCCGAAGCGTACGCTGACGTGGAAGCTTTTCGCGTAAGGCACGACCAGCCCTCCGGAATAAGACTGCTCTTGAAAGAAGCGTGGGACCGATATCATATTCGCATCGCCGTCACGGAAGCCCACCTCAATTGCGACTTTGACAACCAGATTCGTTGGTTCGCGGACATCCGGAATGCATGCGCATCGCTTTCGGTTCAAGGCGTCGATATCCAGGCGATCACGGCCTGGGCGCTTTTTGGATCCTATGGCTGGAATACGTTGCTGACAGAAATGAAAGGAGACTACGAGTCCGGTGTTTTTGATGTGCGCACCGGTGTGCCTGTTCCTACGCCGATGGCCGAATATCTCATCAGCCTGAAGCGCGATCCGGATTACGTCCATCCAGCGGAAAGCGAACCCGGATGGTGGCAATTGGAAGATCGTTTTATTTTCGAGCAGGCCCCATGCCTGGCAGCACCCTAGCTTCGCAACTGGGGAGATGCGACTTGATGGCGAGTGCGTCCATTCTCAAAATATTGCCACCCGCACTAGTCAGCGAATTCTTTGAAATGCCAGTATCTCCCGTAAGGGCGAAATATGGCGTTGTGGTGGAGCGTTCATATCTCACGCCAAGGCGCAAAGATCGCTATTAAATGCAGTGCGCTAAACGTTCAAGCGGTATTCGGCGTGTCTCTGTACTTTTGCAATTTATCGACATAGACCGCAAAGCAGAGTCCCTCGCAAAGCGATAAACGCCCAAGTACATTGGCCATCCTAACAAATCAACGCATTGAATTGGCAAAGCTTTTTGCATTTCCTTTGCGGCTTAGCGCGCTTTGCGTGAGACAAAAATTTCCGATCAAGGATTATTCTCAAGCCTGTGGTATAGCTATTCGCAAGCGGAGGCCTGGAACAGAAATTGTCTCTTCGCTAAAAAACTCTATGCAGAAAGCCGGAAAGAAAAGGCCCGTAAGAAAGCCACAGAGCCAAAGCAAGCCTGGACTGGAATCGAAACTGAAACCTGCTCCCGTCACCACGACGTCCGAGCCCGGGTCAGGCAAGCTCGAGAACAAGATCGCCCTGATAACAGGCGGCGACAGTGGCATCGGCCGGGCGGTGGCGGTGCTTTTTGCCCGGGAAGGCGCCCGCATTGCCATCGCTTACCTCAGCGAGCACTCCGACGCGGAAGAAACACAGCGCCTTATCGAAGCCGAAGGCAGCGAGTGCCTGCTGATCGCTGGCGACCTCAGCAAGGAGATCAATTGCCGTCGTGCAGTAGCAAAGACTGTGAAGAAATTCGGACGCATCGATATACTGGTCAACAACGCGGCCGTTCACTACGAGCAGAAGAACTTTGAAGACCTATCTACCGAACAGCTGCTCAAGACCTTTGCCACCAACATCTTCGCCTATTTTTGGGTCACCCGCGAGGGGTTGCCGCATATTCCGAAAGGTGGTTGTATCATCAACACCGCCTCTGTGACCGCGTACCGGGGAAGCGCGGCGCTGATCGATTACGCGTCGACCAAAGGCGCGATCGTCAGTTTCACAAGAAGCCTTGCATCCAACCTCATCAAGAAAGAGATCCGCGTCAATGGTGTCGCTCCGGGGCCGGTGTGGACACCCTTGATCGCATCGACGTTCAAGCCCGACAAAGTATCAAACTTCGGCAGCGACGTACCCATGGAGCGCGCAGGCGAGCCGGCGGAGATCGCTCCCTGTTACCTGTTCCTCGCCTCGAATGACGGTAGCTACCTGACAGGGCAATTCATCCACCCAAACGGCGGAGAGATCGTGAACGGGTAAACCTGGCATATTATTTTAAGCCGGTCTGTTACGTATTTTTTTTCGGGAGGGGTGCTACACATTTGCATTGAATAAATGCAAAAAGCTGAGAAGATACCCTCGACAACCTGATCCAGGCAATGCTGGCGTAGGTAAGCCGAAAAAAGAATGGAGGGCTCCTGAAAAAGGAGCCCTTATTTTTTTGGTAATATTTCAAGGCGATTCAAGATAATGCGCGCAATTGTTCAATTACCCAGGTTTCTCTGTACCCCACACCTGCCGCTGTAACAGCCGCTTCAATTGATTACATTCTCATTTCGCATGCGCGAGATCCCGTGGAAGACGTTACAGGTAATTGTATTCCTGAGTGTTAGAAAAATACGACCGCAGTCCATCTATTATTCCTCCTTCGCGTCCCTGCTTCGCATGTAGACAATTAATGGAAAATCTTACATCAGGTCATTTTTTGAACGATAGGCAAGTCATGCCTCCGGATTTGAATGATTTTTGTTTTGTGATAGCGTACTTCGAAATCAATAAGTGAAAGAACGCAGCTCGCTTTTGAACCTGATCTATACCCTCTCCATGAATGACCCGCTCGGGTTCGTGAGCGATTTATGTCCTGACAAGAACATTTCAGAAACAATATGACTAACAAGAATGCGAGCAGGAAAACTGTCGCGGGCAGGCGCTGGAGCCGGGCGAAGATCAACGATTGGTATACGCGACGACAGCCGTTGCTGGGATGCAACTACGCTCCGTCGTCGGCTGTCAATCAACTGGAGATGTGGGAGGGGGAGACCTTCGATCCTGTCACCATCGACCGCGAGCTGGGTTGGGCGGAGAACCTCGGCTTCAATACCATCCGCGTATTTCTTCACAACCTGCTCTGGGAACACGACGCCTCCGGGCTGATCGCGCGGATGGAAAAATTCCTTTCAATCGCCGACAGTCATGGCATTGGCGTGATGTTCGTGCTGTTCGACAGCGTATGGAATCCTTTCCCGGAAAAAGGCAAGCGCGAATACAAGATCGGCGTTCACAACTCCGGATGGCTGCAGAGTCCCGGTCTCGAGATCCTGAAAGACCCAAAGCAGCACGATAGTCTTGAGGCCTATGTAAAAGGTGTCATCGGGCATTTTGCAAATGATCCGCGCGTTCATGTCTGGGATCTTTTCAACGAACCCTGCAACCGGAATGTCGCGTCCTATGGAGCGCATGAGCCGGAGAACAAAGCCGATCTCAGCCTGGCGTTACTGAAGAAAGTCTTCCGTTGGGCCCGGGAGGTGAATCCTGCGCAGCCCCTGACGTCGGGCGTGTGGATAGGGGAGTGGTCAGACGATAAGATCAAAGACCTGGACCGTTACATGTTGGACAATTCAGATGTGATAACTTTCCATAATTACGAGTCGCCGGAAGAGATGGAGCGGCGGATCGTCACGCTTCTGCGTTTCAAGCGTCCGATACTCTGCACCGAGTACATGGCGCGCGGATTAAACAACACCTTTCAGAACATTCTTCCGCTATTCCGCAAGCACAAGGTTGGCGGCTACAGCTGGGGTTTGGTCGCGGGCAAGACCCAGACCAACTACGCATGGGATTCGTGGTCCGTTACTTACGATGGGGAGCCGAGCCTTTGGTTTCACGATATTTTCAGAGAGGACGGCACGCCGTATCGGGAGGAGGAGGTTCATTTCCTGGTTCAGTTCAGGGAAGCGCAGCGGCTGCGAGGCGTGAATCGTGAGACGTAAGTGGTGAGTTGTGAGTTGTGAGTTGTGAGTTGTGAGTTGTGAGTGGGGCGTGGTGGGGGGGGAACTTCCTGAAAGTTTTTGGGATATCGTTCCTGTAATCGAGTTTTCGTACAAGTCGGGAAATGAATCGAAGCTGACGTTTCTTACTTTCAGGAAGTTTGAGCGGAGGCACGCGGGTGAGTGGTGAGTGGTGAGTGGGGCGTGGTGGGGGAAGCTTCCTGAAAGTTTTTGGGTTATCGTTTTTGTAATCGAGTCTTCGTGCAAGTCGAGAAATGAATCGAAGCTGACGTTTCCTACTTTCAGGAAGTTTGAGCGGAGGCACGTGGGTGAGTGGTGAATTGTGAGTAGTGAGTGGTGAGTGGTGAGTTGTGAGATCTGACTGGTGAGTGGAGTAAGGCGTTGATAACGCAGGTGCTTGGCAGATAGGGGGGTACCCTCCTTTTCAAGGAGGGGCGGTTGTTCGCCAGAACAACCGGGGTGGTTTTGTTATTTTCCTCTCATTTCTTTAAAATTGCAGCCTTATTTCGCGAAAAATGCGAAAGGGCCCATAGCTCAGCTGGTTAGAGCACCTGACTCATAATCAGGGGGTCGCAGGATCGTGCCCTGCTGGGCCCACTGGAGATCAAGCAGTTACAATAAAGGTGACTGCTTTTTGTTTTCACGCTTGACTAGGATCCTCCCTCGCGGGACTTTAATAAGCCGTCCCTAACGGGACCACGACGCGATCCGCCGAACATCGGATGACCTTATCCAGATGGGACTGAATGATCAGATTGACGCAAAAAGTCATGCGTCCTTTGTGTATATTGTAGTCTTCCTCCCTGACGTATGAAACCACACCGCTGTGCCCCCGCGCTACTCTTTGCCGCCGTCGCTATAGTCGTACCCTTTCTCTCCGCTACAGCACAGGACCAACGCCCGAACATCATCTACGTTATGGCTGACGACATGGGCTGCGCCGATCTCAGCAGCTTCGGACGAACTGATTTTACAACCCCTAACCTGGATGCATTCGTACAATCCGGAATGAAATTCAACAATGCTTACGCCGGAGCGCCGGTGTGCACTCCCACGCGCGTGGCGTTTATGACTGGAAGGTACCCAGCCAGGAATCCCATTGGCCTGCGCGAACCATTGACAGGAAGTCCTGATGACGTACAGCTCGGACTTTCTCCATCCATTCCGACGGTATCCTCGGTATTGAAGCGCAATGGTTGCGAGACAGCGCTCTTTGGTAAATGGCATTTGGGCTTGGGGCAGGAATCATTTCCGCTCAAGCATGGATTCGATGAGTTTTTTGGAATCCTGTCTGGCGCGGCGGACTATTTCGACCATCGGCAGGTGGACCGAAACTCCACCACTCTTTTCAAAAGAGACGTTGTTCCGCTGTATGAAAACCATCAACATGTGATGACTCCGGGATACCTGACGGATCTTATCACTGAACACACCACTGCGTTTATAAAAAGGAAGCACGAGAAACCGTTTTTTGTAAGCGTTCAATATACATCTCCGCACTGGCCGTGGCAGTCTCCGTTCGGTGGTCCGGCACCGGACTCTATCCTTTATAGTGAAGCTGTCGATCCGGAAATCTACAGGCAAATGATTGTGAACCTTGATAAAAATTTTGGCGAGATACTGAATGCGGTGCGCGAGGCTGGTCTCGAAATGTCCACCATAATCATATTTACCAGTGACAACGGAGGTGACCGGTTGTCAAACATGGGACCGTACCAGGGCGGGAAACTTCAGCTGTGGGAGGGAGGCATCCGCGTGCCCGCAGCCGTTCGATGGACCGGCGAGATTCCCGCTGGAGTCCAGAGCAATCAACCCATTATCACCATGGACTGGACGGCGACAATCCTTGCCGCAGCCTCCTGCAAACAGATTGACGCACTGCAGCTCGATGGGATGAATTTGCTGCAGCACTTCCAACATCCGGAAGGAATTGTTCCCCGGAAATTCTTTTGGAGAACTTCTAATCGCGGGATGCAGGAGGCTTATCGCAGTGGTGACTGGAAATATCTGAAAGATGGCGGGAGTGAATTTTTGTTTAACCTGTCAAGTGATCCGTTCGAAAAGAATGATCTCAGGAATCGCGAGCCTCTTAAGTTCAATGAACTGAAGTCGGAGTACCAAAAAATAAATAATGAAATGCTTCCTCCTCTGGTTCTTTCCAGATAGAGACTAAGAAGGTTTGCCTCCTGCCGCGCGCAGAAAAAAGGACCATGCGCTACACTAAACCGCCGCCTTGACCCCGCGCTCCTGCATTCTCGTCGGATCGGTTTCCTCCAGCAATACATTGTTCACAAAGAGGAGCCGCTTTAATTGTTTTCCCTTTTCATCGAACACGTTGAAGATGCCTTCGCGCTTTCCGTGTTGATACTCGCCTTCGCTGAAAAGCTGACCATTCATGTGGTAGGAGGCGTAACGCCCGTGCAGTATACCCTTGTCATAGGTTTCTTCGATCAGTAACTCACCGGTTTCATAGTACTGCTTCCAGTGCCCGTGCTTGAGATCGTGCTGATAGGTCCCCTCGGATACAAGCACTGCCTGCTTGTTGAACTCTTTCCATTTTCCGTTTCTTGGGGCCTTCGTATTCCGCCTTTTTAAAAATCTTTCAAACATCTCTTTCCACATTTAATACCTCACTCGAATTCTTCACAGTGCCATACCCCGGAGACGTCTTTTGGTAAATGACAAGATGGGGCTTTGCAACAACTTAAACACAAACCTTTCAATGGGATCTCCTCTGCGCTTCCCTCCGCGGGAACGGCGCGTCCACTCTCAAATAACTCGCATTGAATAACAACTCTCTCCGAACGCCTCCGATACAAACACACATCGTAATGAATGCATGACTGGCAAAGGCCGTTCAACTCACTCGTGACAATCTCTTCAATGGCAGATACCATATCCCGAACTTTGCAGCCATCCCCCAAATAGCATACCACTAATTTCTCTCTGGAGAAGACTGGCTTTTCGAAACAAGCTACCGGGGAAGTTCTCCCCGGTGGTTCACTATTACCCGTCTATTCCCGGCATCGGCCGCGGGAAAAAAAGTCACGCATGATGTCAATCAACAGCGAAGGAATTTACAAAACTCTTAGAATGGCTAACGAACGAATCGGTATAATATTGGAGAACTCGCTAATTCGCGCGGTGAATGGATGGAGGGAACGGTGGAGATAGGGGGTATAGGGGGGATAGGGGGCATAGGGACATAAGGGGGATAGGGGGTAGGGAGATGAAGAATCAGCAGACACTGAAAAAAATTTGAAGTACAGATGCACATCTTAGATCCCCGATTGTCAACTGTCAATCGTCGAACTGTCAACTATTGATACCGCTTTAACCTCTCCCTCAACGTCTTCCTGTCGATTCCCAACTTCTCCGCCGTGCGCGTGAGATTTTTGTTATTCGCAGCGTAGACGTCGAGGATGTATTCGCGCTCTACATCCTCGAGCCTGCGATTCAAGCCTTTTGTTCGCATGGCGGAATAGCGGAAGGACTCTGGAAGATCCGGCACATCGATCACCGGATCATCAGCCATGATCACCAACCGGTGGACGAGATTCTGCAACTCGCGCACGTTGCCGGGCCACGGATAGTCCTTCAGGGCCTTCAGCGCTTTCGGCGTGAACTTCATAGGCTTCTTGCCGAGCTCCCGGACGTAACGTGCGAGGAAACTATTGATCAACAGGAAAACATCGTCGCCGCGTTCGCGCAGGGGAGGCAGCTCAATGGATACAATGTTCAGCCGGTAATACAAGTCTTCCCGAAACAATCCTTGTCGGACCATCTGCATCAGGTCGACATTGGTCGCGGCCACCACACGCACGTTTACCTTGTGCGACTTCTTCGAGCCCACCATGTAGAATTCTTTCTCCTGCAGCACGCGCAGCAGCTTCGCCTGCATCGCGAGGCTGGTGTTGCTGATTTCGTCGAGGAAAATTGTGCCTCCATCCGCTGTCTGGAAGAACCCGGCCCGCGTTTCCACGGCGCCGGTGAAGGCACCCTTCACATGGCCGAAGAGTTCGCTTTCCAGCAACGAGTCTGGAATTCCTCCGCAGTTTACCGGCACAAACGGGGCCTTGGATGTCCGCCCTCCGTAGTGGATCGCGCGCGCGACCAGTTCCTTTCCTGTTCCGCTCTCGCCGGATATCAGGACCGTTGCGTCGGTACTCCGCACTTTGTTGATGGCGTGATACACCTTGTACATTTGCTCAGACTCGCCGATGATTCCGAACTGGTGATGAAGGGCATCGGACGGCGTCTTTTGCGAGCGCCGGGTTTTCTGAAGGACGCGCTCCACGGCAGAAAACAATTCTTTGTCGGTGAATGATTTTACCAGGTACTCCTCGGCGCCGATGCGGATGGACTCGATGGCACCCTCGATGGACGGAAATCCTGTGATGACCAGGATACCCACTCCCTTGTAGTTTTCAGACACGTGGCGGACGAGCTCAAAGCCGTTTCCCTCCGGCATTTTGAGATCGGTGATCAGCAGGTCCGGCTGAACGGATTCCAGTAAGACCAGCGCTGACTGCACGCTGCTCGCGGTCGTAACGTAGTAACCAATAGACTCCAGGTTGCGCCTGATCAGTTCCGCAGTCTCCGCTGAATCATCCACGACCAGCACCCGCACCGGAGTTGTCTCCTTTTTCTTCATGATTTCACTTTTCCTTCGACGACTGCCTCAACGGAAGCAATACTTCTATTTTGGTTCCTTTTTCCGGCTGGCTTGTCACGTGTATCTTCCCGCGATGCGCAGCCACAATTCCCTGTACGACGGACAACCCCAAACCTGTTCCCTGGCCCACGGGCTTCGTGGTAAAAAACGGTTCGAACATCTTGCGCCTGACGTCGGTGGCCATGCCTTGCCCGGTGTCGCGCACGGAAAGGCTGATCCCGTTTTCCCGCTTTCGCGTGGTAATCGACAACTCTCCGCCGCGCGGCATGGCGTGGATGCTGTTCGTGACGAGGTTCACCAGAACCTGGCTCATCTGCACTTCGTCCGCCTGGATGAGGGGCAAGTTCTCGTCGAGCTTTTGAACGATGGTGATCTGCCGGCTGACAAACCGCACGTCGATGAAGTACAGGATATTTGAAATGATCTCATTGAGATTCACCAGTGTGATCTGCCGCGGCATCTGGCGCGAGAAGATCATGAGCTTCTTGATGATCTCTCGGGTGTACAGCGACGCCTTGACTATTCGTTCAATGTCCTCGCTTTGCTGGTCGTTCAATCCACCGGTTTTCTTGATCAGCTGGGCGAAGCCGAGTATCCTCCCCAGCGGTTCATTGAGTTCATGGGCAATACCCGCCGACAGTTCTCCCACGAAAGCAAGTCGCTCGACATGCTGCAACTGAAGCTGAAGCTTTTGTTTTTCATCTTCCGCTTCAGCGCGGTGAATGATCAGGGACAGCTCGCGCGCGACGGTACGCATCAGCTTCTTTTCTTCGGATAAAAAAGCGGGACGTTTTCCCGACTTTTCCTTTCTGTAACCGATCGACACGTGCCCGCGTTTTTTCTTTCCGATCAGCAGGGGAGAGACCATCGGGTCCGGGCACTGCCTGAAGGCCGGTGTTGCCGCGACAAGCCCGTCCAATGTGATCGATGCCTCCGCCAGCTTCGGATATTGCATCGCGGAAGGAAGGATGGTCAACGTCTTGCGAATGATCTTCTCCAGGTCATTATCCGCCTCCCACGCAATATGCGACAGGTCGTAAAGACACTTGAGTTCCTTGACGCGTTCTCTTAGCTGAAGATCGGCTTTTTCCATGTTTTCTTTGTCGTGCAAAGGTAGCAGGACCCGCCGTTATATATTTGGCGTCTGGCGCAAATAAATACCACTGGCGGGGAAAAACGCCCGGTCGGGGAATTTCTACCCGGTGCTGGCAGCGTTTGCGACGATCTGGCAGGTCGGGCGCCCGGTTTTTATCTGGCACGGATACTGCAATGATGGAGGCTTTAGCTATTAAGATTATGGAAAAGACAATGCACATCACTGTAAATGATTATCAACGTATCACCGGGTTGATCGAGTTTGCTGCACTGCAAAGTAAAAGCCCGGAGATCGCTGACCGATTGATGAAGGAACTGAAAGTTGCAAAGACCTTTCCACAGGACAAGATCTCGGGGAATATCGTGACGATGAACTCGCGTGTGCTGCTGAAGGAAATTACGAGCGGCCGTGAAGTGGAGATCACGATTACGTATCCGCAGGAGGCTGACAGCCGGGAGCAGAAAGTTTCTGTCTTCTCGACAATAGGCGTCGCGTTGCTCGGCTGCCGGGAAGGGGACATTACGTCCTGGAGAATCCCGGGTGGCATCGGCAGGTTCAAGGTGGAGAAGGTAATCTACCAGCCGGAAGCGGCCGGTGATTATTATTTGTAAGTTTCTTCAAAACTGAAATTTTTCGCGCGGATTGACGTTTACATAGTATCAGAAACGAAAACCAGATATAAACATGATTGAAACAGTGAAACTCGGAATCTTTTCAACTCTTGTAAAAATTGTTCGCAAGCTGATCGATTGTATCTGTCCCGCCTACATCCGCGCGAAACCCCATCGGGTTGCCTTCCAGTATATCCGCCGATAGTTTATCCATCTGGCGCGAAGATGTTTTTCTTCGCGACTTACGGCTATCGGCTTTTAAGGATGAGCTCTAACGAGCCATCATTGTCTATCACAGGCATAAATCTTGGATTACATGAAAGGGAGGAATTTTAAACAAAGCATGCTGGCCTATTGTAAAATCGTCCTGATGAAGATGAGCTTCAGCAGACGGCTGTTTCTAAAAGAATACAGGAAGTCGCTCTCCTGGTTGAGTCCGGAAGAGCGAAACGAACTGAGACAATGGGTCCGCGACTCAAAAAATAATATCAGTACAACACAGGGGTGAGGGTCGGTGGCGGACGGTTCAAAAAAAACACCGCCAAGTCGAAATCAGAGCAGGAATGATGCTAAATTGAGACCCAATTCTGTCTCACGTTTAAATTAGCGCACGTGCTCGTCCCATCAGTAAAAAATCTGATTTTCGATCTTGGCGGTGTTATTCTGGACTTGTCCGTCGACCATACCCTCGAATCTTTCGCCCGCCTTTCGAATCTTCCCAAAGAAAAGGTTCAGAACCTTTACGCATCGACACCTGGTTTTTTGCAATATGAAAAGGGCGCCATGGATGATCGCGCTTTCCGCGATTTTGTTCGGGCTACTTTCTCCATCTCCGTGGACGATGCCGCAATAGACGAGTGCTGGAACGCCATGCTTCGCGGAATTCCGGAAATCAAGCTCGATCTGCTCACCCACCTGCAAAACGAGTTCAGAGTCTTTCTGCTCAGCAACACAAACGGGATACACCTTGAATACATCAACGGCGTAATGCTTTCAGCGAGCCGCGACAAGAGACCGCTCGACCATTACTTTCATAAGGCCTACTACTCTCACCGCATGGGTAAGCGCAAACCGGACGCCGAGATCTTCGAACAAGTACTTGAGGAGAATCGTCTGGTGCCGGAAGAAACGCTTTTTCTGGATGACTATGCTGTCAATATTGAAGGCGCGCAGTCATTGGGTATCAAGACGGTTCACGTTACTTCTCCCCACCTGATACTCGACTATTTCCATGCATAGCGAGAAGCGGCGCGTTGTACTCCAGGCAGCGTTGTTTATCATCACCATTGCTACCACGACAATCGCCGGGTCACAGTGGTGTTTTGGCAAAAACTTCTTTTCTGAAACCTACAGCTGGAGTGACTTCGCAACCGGCCTCTCGTTCTCCGTCCCGCTACTTCTGATACTTACCGTCCATGAGTTCGGGCATTACTTTGTCGCGATGTATCACAAAGTAAAAGCATCCTTGCCATACTACATCCCGATACCGCCCATTCCCTATCTGCTGACTAACATCGGAACTATGGGAGCAGTTATTCGGTTGCGGTCGCGACCCGTGAGCAACGTCCAGAATTTCGATATCGGCCTGGCCGGACCACTTGCTGGTTTCATTGTCGCGCTGGTGGTTATGTTCTACGGGTTCAAAACGCTACCTCCTCCTGAGTATATATTCAGTATTCATCCCGAGTACGAGCAGTTCGGACTTGACTACGCTGACCACGTTTACTCAGAGGAGTATCTCAGCCAATACGAAAACATTCTCAGTCCCACATTCGGGAGTAACCTGCTTTTCTGGATTTACTCGGAGTTTGTAGCAGATCCTGCAAGAGTACCGGATCCGCATGAACTCATGCATTACCCGGTCGTATTCGCGTGCTACCTCGGACTATTTGTTACCTGTCTGAATCTCTTGCCGATCGGCCAACTCGATGGTGGGCATATCCTTTACGGGCTCGTCGGTTTCCGCAGGCATCGCAAAGTGGCTTTGGCTTTTTTCATCGCTTTGATGTTTTACGCCGGCCTCGGCCTTCCTTATATAGATCCCGGGTTGCCCGCTAAGACTTTGATGATCGGCATCGCCTGCTATATAGCCTTTCTGTACCTGGCGTTCAGCGGATTGCGCTTGTCGCCAAGACGCACGGCTGAGGCTGCGGTCCTGATGTTCGGCTTGCAGTTCCTTCTCATGTGGCTGATTCCGGGAATCAAAGGATACGAAGGCTGGCTTCTGTTTGCTTTCATCGTCGGGCGTTTCATCGGCATCGAACACCCTCCGTCGGAAATAGAAGTACCGCTTGACAGCAAGCGCGTGATCCTGGGATGGGTCGCGTTAATTATTTTCATCCTGTGCTTCAGCCCTGCGCCGATTCAGTTTGATGCTTAGCGCGTGACGATCAGCTTTCGGGATCGAATGAAATTTCCCGACCGATACCGAAGGATGTAAACGCCCGGATGATGAGCACTCATACTCACCTCAGTCCGTCCGTTGCCGGCGTCCGATAAACGGAAGGAAATGTTTTCACCCGTCATAGAGAAGATCTGCAAATTCTGCGCGTCACCATCGATGTAGAAGTGGCCGCGATTGGGATTGGGGAAGACACCGACTAATTCTTCATCTTCGATACCGACACTTGCATCTATCACGCCGGATCCAAAGACAGGCCGGAGCATCAGGCTGCCCGTAACGTCTTCATTGCGATACCAGACGCCGTTCGTATTGACCGATATTTTATCTCCTGTGTCGTTGCTCATATCGAGTCCGACCATGACCTTGGCGCCGGCGGGGGCCTGCCATCCGATGTAGAACTTCCGCTCGTCAATCAGCAAAGCAGGGAGAAACTCGATTCGTTGAAATTCGTTTGGTCCTTTCTTGAGCACCGGCCTCGAGGCAATGCGAAGCCACTGAGCGCCGGGAAGTCCCGCTTTCTCCGGATCGGTGTCTTCGTGGTAGATAAAAAAATCAACGCGCTGGCTGGTGGTCACCGCATAGGGTGGAAAATATACATCGAACCCGACGAGCGTGTCCTGTGTCACGCCGTTCTCGACGTCCAGCTCAAATTCATATGCCACGAGATTTCCCGCCTCGATCAAGCCTGCCGAGTATTCGGCGACGCCGTCGTCGTATGCAAAGTAATCGGACAGAATGTAGTCCGCCGTCAGCGTGTCGTTGACCGTGAATTTGATGGGAATATAGTTCTTCGTGTAATCTCCGGTTGAGTCGGGCTCGATAGGTGGAAAGTAGTTAAAGGGAATATTATCGTTTGTCTGAAGAGCGACGGTCAGCCGGATGATCGTGGAATCAATGCCAGCGTCCTGTGGAAACTGCAGGGGGTCGTTGATGTCAGGAAGGGTGTCCAGCGTAGTAAGCCTGTGCTCTTTATCCAGCAGGACGCCGTTTGTGCCATTGCTGGGTGAGGACTCACTGAGCACTGCCGTGTGCGATGGACTGGTGACGCCCAGCCGTCGGTCGGTGCTGCTGAAGTATGCTTCCGTATGATAGTTGACTGACGAAGGGGCGTCCTTCATGTTCTGAACCTCGAATGAAGGATGCGTCATTTGATTGTTTGAGCGGAAGTGACGGCGCGGCATTGCGCGGTACTTTCCAAACAAAGGTCCAAGCTGAGTTGCGATGGCGCGGTCCGGGAAAGAAAGGTCGTCTATAGTTCGGCCTTTATTAAGGTAGACATAGTCGACATGCCAACTATCGAAGGGACCGGACAATCGTCCGAAAGACCGGATGCGAAACTGGAACCGATCGTGAAAGAACTGGTCGCCGCTCACCTGGATGATCGTATCATAAAATACGGTGGCATCAGCTTCTTCCTTTGGAAAGACTGTCATCACCGTTTCCCAGCCGCCTTCTTCCGCCGTCTTGAATGCTACCTCCAGAAAATCTTTCTTATCCGGGGGTTCAAGATTTCCCTTCCACTGATAATAGAAACTCAGAAACACGGAAGACCTTTCGGCGATGGAGACCTTTGCCTCGCTGAGGTCAATAGGCCGAGACATCAGGGTGTCCGTGTAACCCGTGAGCAGCACCTCGTTCGGATTGTACGGTGCTCCCGAAGAATTAAGTCCGTCAAAAGTCGCCACATAAAGGGTGGGTGGTTGAATGGCCATGCCATCGTTTATCCATACAGAACTGCTGTTTTCCCAAAGGCTCGTATCCGCGTAAGCCAGGTTGAAAGGCTTCGAGAAATCATCGAAGAACGGCAGCGTCAGCGGAGCTACTTCTTTGGTTCGTCCGACTGAGTTTTCACCTTTTGCGGCGGGTGCATTCCGGGAAGGAAAAGCCGGGTAGCGCTGCAGTTGCGCCATCAGTTGATGTGACAGAACCAGGAGCAGAAGGGTGAAAATCGCCGAAGAAATGTTCCTGAAAGCCAAAGTCACGATCTGCTTGTCATGTTAAGTTCAAATGGGCAATAGCCTGCTAGGGGCGACCAACTGGCGGTGCAACGCCAACGCTGTCTTCAGGCAATTCAGTTCCTTCCTGACCAATCCAGATATCGACAACATCACCGACCATGATCACTTCGCCAGGGGTGGGTGTCTGTTTCAGGATGATACCCCCGACAGTGTCTCCGAGCAGATTCACTTCACCAATGTTCAGATTGGAGCCGAGAATATTAACCTTTGCGTCCTCATAGGTAAAACCTAAAACGTTGGGGGTGGGCAACTTATTACTTCCTCCATCCATTACCACCAGGTCTACCATGGTGCCTTTGGGGACGAGCACGCCGGGAACAACCTTGTTGCCGTCGATCTGCATTTCCTTCACGACATTCAGGAACGGGCCCCGCACGAGCCGGATCTTTCCCCGTTTCAGCTCACTGCCCCGCAGCACAGCCTCCGCGTTGGTCAGCGATCCATCGATCAGGTTGGGCATTTTTACCGTGGGCGGATTCTTGCGGTTTACCGATACGAAGATCTTCCGGTTCTCTTTTACTTTCGCTCCGGCAGCCGGATACTGTTTCAGGACGGTCAGGGGAGGGTAGTCCGCCGAATATGATGAATCATTTACCTCGTAACGGAGATCGTGGTTAGCCAGAAATTCCTCAACTTTTGTGATGGGCAATCCTTCTACGCTGGGTACTGTAATACTCTCACCGTGGTTTGTCACGTGCGGAAGGTATGCGTAAAAAAGGAATATACAGACCAGGATGATGATGCACACCGCCAGGACAATATGCAACAGGAGTCCTCCGAGTGTATCCGATTTGAATGTGAGGCCGAGATTCCGGAAGTTGAATTTCATTTTGACACAGTTTCTTTATTCAAAGATAAGATAATCAGAATTTCAACGATGAATTGAATTCCCTTTCTATGCGCTTACTCCGGTCGTATCGCTCCTGGGCCAGGTCAAGCAGCCGGGAGATCAGTTCAGTGAAGCCGAGGCCGCGCTCATTCCACATCATCGGAAACATGCTGGAATTGGTAAACCCCGGTATGGTATTGATCTCGTTGATGTAGATCTTTCCCTGGTCAGTCAGGAAGAGATCCACCCGCGCGAAGTCCTCGCAGGCAAGCGTCTTGTATGCCTTCACGCAAATATCGCGCACTTTTTCCGCTATCTTTTTCTCAAGATTTGCGGGCACCTCGATCTTCACGGCCTCAGGATCCACGTACTTGGCGTCAAAAGTGTAAAAGTCATATTTGCTGTTGATGACGATTTCTCCCGGGTACGAAGCTTCCGGCGGGTTGTTTCCGAGGACTGCGCACTCAATCTCCCGGCCCTCGATAAACTGTTCCATCAGGATTGACTCGTCATAGCGAAAAGAGTCATCTACAGCCTTCCTGAACTCATCTTCGTTCCTCACTTTGCTCACGCCCACAGAAGAACCCAGGCTTGCGGATTTGACCATGAAAGGTACGCCCAGTGTTTTTTTGATAGCCTTGTAATCAATCTCATCGCGTTCCGTGTGGTGAAAGCTCACAAACCTGCTCACAGGTAATCCGGCATCCTGCAACAGCCGCTTCGCGATGATCTTGTTCATCGAAATAGAGGACCCCAGCACGCCTGTGCCCACCATCGGAATGTCCATCGACTTGATCATGCCCTGGATGCTGCCATCCTCGCCATCCGTTCCGTGCAACACGGGGAACACGACATCGGCCTTAATTCTGTCGCCACTGGAAACGAGGATAAATCCGGGACTCTGCGCATCCAGGATCAAGGCCAGCGCCTTTCCCTGCCCGATATCTTTGGTTACTCCTGACGTCAGATACCATTGACCGGACTTTGTGATGCCGATGGGAAGAGGCTCGAACCGCTCTTTGTTGATGTACTCATAAATGTTGCGCGCCGAATTTACCGAAACACCATGTTCAACCGAGCGTCCTCCGAACAGGATGGCTACTTTCTTCTTTTTAGACATGTGCGAATTTTTCGCGTCAAAGATAGGGAAAACGGATTATAGTATTGCGACTGGATTTGCTACCCTTACAGGCGCTAAAACACCATGATTCGTGAAGTATAAAACTTGCCGCCGATCTGCAATCGCACAAAGTACACGCCTGGGGCCAGTTTTCGGAATGAAGTCAGGGGATAAGTCTGGTTGAGCACGTCGGTGAGCAGGCCATCGGTCTCCATCTGACCGGTGACACTGATGAGACTAAACCGGACATCCTGCCTGACGGGAAGATTAAATGTGATCCTCAGCTCGCTTGATTCGGAATGGCCGAAGTTATATCCGTAAATGGAATAGAGTTCCGCGATCTCGATGGGATTCGGGTTTGCTGTTACGAAGAACTCGATGTTGTCAAGATAGAGATTGTTTCCGTTTTGGTTGCGAACGACAAAAGCAATGCGCGCATTCTCCGATCCTGCGATCGAGTTGAGGTTAACCGAGATATTCCGCCGCCAGTCGCCTTCACTCACCGGAGACCAACTCGTGCCGGACGCAGCAACACCCGGGAAATTATAGCTCACTTCCTGGTAAGTCATTCCGCAGTCTGTTGATGCGAGGATCGTGAGAATCTCTGCCGCATCTCCGCGTCTGGCAGAGGAGAGGTCGAAGAGCATTCCCGCCTGAGTGGTAGCAGAGAGATCGAGAACAGGACTTACCAGCCAGGCTTCATCACCCGCGCTTTCATTGTTGTAGGCGTTGAAGTACAGCGACTGACCAAAATTGGTAGGAGTGATTTCCCATTTCATTCCTCCCCTCGGGTTGACTGTCGTCCAGGCCGACGTTAGCCCTTCGTCGAAGTTCTGCCGCAGGGGAATCCGATCGTGTTCGTTGTTCACGACAATAACGAACGACTGGCTATTGTCAGAAGGGTTTACGTCGCTCTGACCGTTGGGATCTTTCAGCGTCACCGACAGGGTGTTCTCGCCTTCTTCCAGTGCTGTCAGCGGTAGGGCGACCTCTTTCTCTTCGCCATAGGGGATGTCAAGATGATCCAGCTCGAGTGACTGCACGGGACCGCTATTGAGGGAGTATTCGACGGTTAGGCTATTCAGCAGGACATTCCCTGTGTTCCGCATGATTACTTTCGGTGTTACGGGGTTGTCGCATGTTACGGCAAATGGTGTTACACGTACAAGCGCCACATCACGCCGCAGTTCTGTAATGAATGTAATGTTGTCAACGTAAATGTTATTTCCCCAGTCGTTGATGCCGACGAAGGCGAGCTGTACTTTACTCATGCCGAGAAAACTGGTGAGATCGATGAGTTCTTTCCGCCACTGCGTTTCATTGGTGGGTATGAATGGTGAGGTCGTCGCAGGTGCGGTCTTAAGAGCATCTCCTGCCTTGTTGAAGACCTCGTTCCCTTCGGCAATTTCCCCGCAGTCAGTCAGGACAATCACTTTTAACCGGTCGTTGCTGGACTGGTATCGCGCATAAGCGACGTCGAATGTAAGTGCAGCTGCGGGGACAGCGGAGAGATCCAGCACGGGACTTAAGAAAATGTCGACTTCACCGATCTTGTCTTCATAGTCGAAATAATTAAGCTTCAGTGCCTTGTTGGTGGAGACATCGCGGGGCGCAGTTGCTGTTTCCCACGTGATCTGGCCGTCGGGGTTTTCCGTGATCCATCCGGAGGGGACAGTGCTGAACGTTTCCTCGAACGGAACGGATGCAAATACAGGTACGATGACGGTCGCGCTGTTAACATCGTTGTAGCCACCGGAGTCTGCGCCGCCGTTTGTGAGCAGTACTTCGAAGGAGATGTCATGAGCGCCGGATGGCATTGTCAACGGGCTGAAGGCAACTTGCGAGGACTGCTGCGGCCCCAGGGAGAGCGCGAAATCTTTTGTTTCGTGGGGGTCGCCGTCCAGCGTGAAGCGGATACGGGTGGAGGTGATCGTGTTGTTTCCGTAGTTCCGGACTTCGATGAGCGGTGTCACAGAGTTCGAGCAAACAGTTGCGTCCGGAAAAAGAATTGTGCGTATACCGATATCGTTGGGAAGCGGGTCCGGCTCCTGAAGTCCGGGAGATGCGAGTAGACTGTGGCGCCGGGGACTGTTCTCCAGCACGACGGTCATGCGATCCACCTGTCCCTGTGTGAAGAGGTTCATGCAGCGGTCGTCGGTATAGTCGAGGAAGTTCTGGAACATGATCACTTCGCCGCAGTTATCGGTTTTTGGATGGCTCGGGCAGCCCTGTGTTCGGTTGCCCTGGTTTGGAGTGTCGTTGACGTAATCGCTGCCGTTGCACCCCGCATCGTCGCCCCAGATGTGGTTCAAGCCCAGGAAATGTCCTATCTCATGCGTTGCGGTTCTCCCTTTATTAAACACCGGATCCAGGTTAAAGGCGCCGTCATCCACGGAGCCAAACGCCTGATGCGTCACCACTACGCCATCGGTCTTCCGGTTTGTTGACGAATTCTCCATGCCCTGGAGATCTGATTCAGGAGTCTGCGCGTATCCGAGAAACTGGTCGGTGAGATTGCAGACCCAGATGTTCATATACTGCTCCGCGGGCCAATAGCTCAACTGTTTGAGGGTGTAATTATCGTTGATCGTCCAGCCGTTGCGGTTTCCATCCACGCGCACGATGCCGTTCGTATGTTGGCCATCAGGGTCTTGTTTGGCCAGCACAAATTCGATGTCGAGACTACCGGCGACTGCTGCGAAGACGGCTGGAGTATTTGCGGCATCCGCGTTCTGACGGTTGAAGTCGTCATTCAGTACTCGCATCTGCGAGAGCACCTGCGCATCTGATATGTTCGCGCCTTGCCCAATTTCTTCTCCGTTGTGGATTACGTGGACGACTACCGGAATTTGGTAATGCGTTGTTTGCCTGCGACCATCCGGAGTGCTTTGTTGGCGAAGGCGGTGTCGGGAGATCCACTGTTCAAATTCGACTTTCCTCAGTGCGTAGTCTGCGTGGAGGGTCTTGGAATATTGCACAGTCCCGCAACGTTCCTGGGCGAGGGCGCTAAGAAAGATGGAAGGTGCAACGAAGGCGATGCCTGTAAAAATGATATATCGCAGGACAAGCCTCATGGAACTTAGTACCTATGAATAGAATGATCCCACAGAAGGTGACCTTTTGAAAAGCCAGGAACTCAATAATTCAGGGGTACGAGATTGATTACCTCAATACTTTTTATCTCCGGGACGTCGCGCTTGATCGCAGCTTCTACGCCGGCCTTGAAGGTCATCGTTGACATGCTGCAGTTTCCGCAGTTGCCAACGAATTCGAGCTTCACCACGAGTTCCGGTGTAACCTCCTTGATCTTCACGTTCCCGCCATCCGCCAGAAGATATGGTCTGATAGAATTGAGAGAGGCCTCAACCTTGTTGGTCAATTCGTCCACATTTACTGTATTTTCGCTCATTATGCTCTTAATTCGACCTTTTGTGTAGTTGCAAAGTTAGCATTTCTTATGGCAATCTGTCGGGCCAGCGTCTGCGCCAGTTCCTGGAAAGCCTCTCCGGTCACTCCCGGCTTCATTGCGGCAGGCAGACCACTGTCGCCGCTTTCACGGATACTCTGAACAAGCGGAATCTCACCCAGAAAAGGAACGTTGTGTTTTTCCGCCAGCCGCTTCCCGCCTTCTTTCCCAAAAATGTAATACCGGTTATCGGGTAGCTCTTCCGGTGTAAAATACGCCATATTTTCCACTACCCCTAAAACAGGCACATTTATCTGCGGCTGCTTGAACATCGCCAGCCCCTTGTTCGCATCGGCAATCGCCACCTTTTGGGGTGTTGTTACAATGACCGCCCCGGTTACAGGCACGGTCTGGACCATGGTCAGGTGAATGTCGCTGGTCCCTGGAGGAAGGTCAATCAGGAGGTAATCCAGCGCTCCCCAGTCGGTGTCGCCAAAGAACTGTTTCAAGGCCGAGCTTGCCATAGGGCCCCGCCAAACGACCGCGCTGTCGGGTGGTGTAAGGAAGCCGATCGAAAGCAATTTGACGCCGTACTGTTCGATCGGGACAATGATATTCTTGCCGTTGACTTGCTTAACATGCGGTTGCTCGTGCTCGCAATTAAACATCGTGGGAATGGAAGGTCCATAGATGTCAGCATCGATCAACCCAACCGTTGCGCCGGCTTGCGCCAGGGCTACGGCGAGATTGCTGGTTACAGTCGATTTGCCAACGCCGCCCTTCCCGGAAGCGATGGCGACAATATTTTTCACGCCCGGCAGTATCGGAGTGTTGTCCCGGAGGGTGGTTACCGAGGAAGTAATCTTAATATCGATCTCCACATCTTCACCGACGACGCGTCGCACGGCATCTTCGCAGTCCTGGCGGATCTTTTCCTTCAACGGACAGGCTGGCGTGGTCAAAACCACTGTAAATGACACTCTTCCGGGATCGGCCTTGACGTCTTTCACCATATTCAGGGTGACCAGGTCACGCCGCAAATCAGGGTCCTCAACGGTAGAAAGCGCCTTTAAAATATCAGACTGACTATAACTCATGCTCCTCTAACAATATTTTGATGCAAAATCGTTTAAAAACGGCAAGTTAGTGACGATTTGTGACACTACAGTGTCCCCCTGCCAAGGGGGACCCGCTTTCCGCAGGAAAGTGAGGGGGTGGGCGCGTTCAATTCCGCAGGAAATCCGAACAATGCATCCCCCTTTTCCGCAGGAAAATACCAACCCAATTCCCCCGCTCCCCGCACAACCCTTATCTTTGCAACGACCAAGCGAACATGCCAGTAGCCCATCCATGATAACCCGCGAAACGATAGAGGAAATCAAGAACCGGGTCGACATAATTGACGTGGTCAGCGATTTCGTCACGCTGAAGCGATCCGGACAGAATTATAAGGCGCTCAGTCCCTTTACAAACGAAAAAACAGCTTCGTTTTACGTCGTTCCCGCCAAGGGCATTTTTAAGGATTTTAGCAGCGGAAAGGGCGGAGATGCCATCACCTTCGTCATGGAACACGAGGGCATGGCCTATCCCGAAGCCTTGCGCTACCTCGCGAAGAAATACGGGATTGACATCAAGGACGAAGCGAATCTCTCGCAAGCTGAAATCACCCACCAAAGCGAACGCGACGGCCTGTACATCGTCATGAACTTTGCCAAAGATCATTACCGCGGGCTGCTGTTCGATAATGAAGAGGGCAGGAGCATCGGCCTCAGCTATTTCCGCGAACGCGGGTTCAACGACCGCACCATCGCAAAGTTCGAACTCGGCTACAGCCTCAACCAATGGGATAACCTCACACGCGAAGCCGTAAGCAAAGGATACAGTGAGAATATGCTGGAGAAATCCGGACTGCTGATTAAAAAGGACGATGGCAAGAAGTACGACCGCTTTCGCGGAAGGGTGATTTTTCCTGTCCACAATCTTTCCGGAAAAGTCATTGCTTTCGGAGCGAGGATACTGACAAAAGAAAAGGATCAGCCGAAATACATCAACTCGCCTGAAACGGACATCTACCACAAAAGCCACGTGCTGTACGGGATGTTCCAGGCCAGGAATGCGATCCGCCGCGAGGACTTTTGCTACCTCGTGGAGGGATACACGGACGTGATCTCGATGCATCAGGCGGATATCGAGAATGTGGTCGCTTCATCCGGAACGGCGTTGACGGAAGATCAGATCAAACTGATGCGCCGGTTCACAGAGAACGTGACAGTATTGTACGACGGCGACTCGGCCGGCATCAAGGCGGCAGTGCGAGGTGTGGACCTCATTCTTAAGGGAGGCCTTAACGTGCGAATCGTCTTGCTGCCGGATGGCGAAGATCCGGACAGTTTTTCGCGGAAAATGGGAAGCACGGACCTCCGTGAATACCTGAAGGAACACACGCAGGATTTCATTTCCTTCAAGATCGATTTATACTCACGTGAGGCAGCCAACGATCCGATCCGGAAAGCCGAGGCCATCCGCGAGATCGTGACGAGTATCAGCTTGATACCGGATCCCATCAAGCGCGCGGTGTATTTGCAGGAAACCAGCAACCTGTTGAAAATTCAGGAGTCCGTGCTGGTAACGGAACTCAATAAGATCCTGATTCAGGAACGCCAGAAAAGAACTGACGATCATCGACGGGAAGAAGTAATTCAACCGGTCCCGGATGTCGAATCTGTGCCCGAACCGGACACCGTTAATCCGGAAGAACTGCAGGAGCGCGAGATGGTCAGGCTGCTTTTAAACTATGCCGACAGCGAGCTCGAAGAGGACGTGGATCTGCTGAGCTATTTTATCTCGGAATTTGAAGACATCGACTTCCTGAATGAATCATACGCCTACATCTACAATACATTTCTCAAGTTCAAGCAGGAAGGTCAGCTCATCGGCTCGGCTTATTTCCTGGAACATGCGCCGCAGAACATCAAGTCATTGATCGCCGAGCTCACGTTGCGCAAGTACTATGCGAGCCCACACTGGAGTACGAAATATCACATCTATTTTACGGACGAGAAAGAAAACCTTTCGGAACACGCCCACCAGAATGTCCTTCGAAAGAAATACAGGTACCTTCAGCGTTTGATCGAAGAGAACAAGGAAAAACTTAAAGAAGCGGAAAACCGTATCAGTGAAAAAGAAATTGACGAGTTGCTCGACATGCAAATGAAACTCAAGAATGCCGATGTTGAGATCGCACGCGAGCTTGGAATCGTTTCCGGCCGGTATTATTAAGGATGAAAGAACAGGAAACTGATATTTTTTGTTGATCAAAGTGAGTAAAAAACCTCCATGAGCGAAATAAAGTTAGATACAATTGAAGAGGCCATCGAAGAAATCAAACTGGGCAAAGTTATTATTGTGGTCGATGACGAAGACCGCGAGAATGAGGGTGATTTCATCTGTGCTGCTGAATGCATAACTCCCGAAATCGTCAACTTTATGGCTACGCATGCGCGGGGACTGATCTGCGCGCCGCTGGTCGAAGATCGCTGCGAAGAGCTGGGTCTGGATCTGATGGTCGGGGTTAATACAGCCGTCTATGAAACGCCATTTACTGTCTCAGTCGACCTGATCGGACACGGCTGCACGACAGGAATATCCGCGCATGACCGTTTCAAGACGATCCGGGCGCTGACCGATCCGGATACGAAGCCCGAGGAACTCGGCAGGCCCGGACATATCTTCCCGCTCAAAGCGAAGCGGGGCGGTGTCCTGCGCCGCGCGGGACACACTGAGGCCGCCATTGACTTTGCACGCCTTGCAGGTTTCAAACCTGCAGGTGTTCTGGTAGAGATTATGAACGAAGACGGCAGCATGGCCCGTCTGCCAGACCTGGTGGAAGTCGCCCGAAAATTCAACCTCAAACTGGTATCCATCAAAGACCTGATTGAATATCGCATCAAGAAAGAAACACTCATCAGTCGCCAGGTGGAAGTCGACATGCCTACCGAACACGGAAATTTCAGGCTGATCGCGTTCGAGCAGACGAACTCCCAGGAGATTCACCTCGCTCTCGTAAAGGGAAGCTGGCAAAAAGACGAGCCAATCCTCGTGCGCGTGCACTCTTCCTGCGTAACGGGGGATATATTCGGTTCATGCCGATGTGACTGCGGCTCACAGTTGCACCACGCCATGAAAATGGTGGATCGGGAGGGGAAGGGCGTTGTCCTTTACATGAAACAGGAGGGGCGCGGCATCGGACTTCTCAATAAACTCAGGGCCTACAAACTCCAGGAGGAAGGGTGGGATACCGTTGAGGCGAACCTGCAGTTGGGTTTTGACATGGACGAACGCGATTACGGCGTCGGTGCGCAGATCCTTCGCGACCTCGGTGTAACGAAGATCAAGCTCATGACGAACAACCCGAAAAAGCGGGTCGGATTGATGGGCTATGGTCTGGAAATTGTGGAGAACGTGCCGATCGAGATGGTTCCGAATGTTCACAATGAGAAATACCTGCTGACCAAACGCGACAAGCTCGGTCATACAATATTGAAGAATAAATAAAGTTCAAGAATTAATAAAGTACGGAGTGCGATACCTTCCCGGCAGCAAAATTTGGTTTCAGAAAATTGTCCTGGTGACCGGCCTGTTAATGGCTGGCGTTGCCGTGCATGCGCAACGGCACTTTCCTTCTGAATTGTGGCACGACGGCCGTCTTGTGCTCGTGGACGGAGATACGCTCAAGGGCTTGGTGAAATACGACCTGGAGCAGAATGTCGTTCAGTACGTCGTCAACCACAAGCAGGCGGAGATATACAGCGCGCGTAAAGTGCTCTTCTTTGAGATCTTTGACGAGACGGTTCACAAATACCGGAAGTTCTTTGCCTTGCCCTACACGAACATTTCAAATTACAAGGCGCCGATCTTTTTCGAATTGCTGGAAGAGGGGAAGATGACTTTGCTTTCGCGCGAATTGCTGGAGTACAAAACCTATAACAACTCGTTTTACGTCGGATCGTATTCCCGACTGGTTCAAACCTATTACTACTATCTGATGAAGGAAGATGGCACCATCGAAGATTTCCGTGGAAACAAGAATGACCTCATCGCCCTCATGGGTAACAAAGGCAAACAGGTCGAGAAATACATCCGCGCCAACCGGCTCAACTTCGACGACAAATACGACGTCGCCGAGATCGTAAAATATTATAACTCCCTTGCCGGCACGTAAAAGCCATCAAAACTCAGTACTCACCACTCACAACTCACTAATGACGCGACCGCTGATACTTGTTTCAAACGACGACGGAATTACATCGAAAGGAATCTTAACACTGGTCAATATCATGAAAGACCTTGGGGACGTGCTGGTAGTGGCGCCAGACAGCCCTCAGTCGGGAATGGGCCATGCAATCACAGTAGGGGAGTCGTTGCGTCTGGAGGAGAACTTTATCTTCGAAGGCGTTAAGGCGTACGAGTGCTCGGGTACGCCCGCGGACTGCGTCAAGATCGCGCGGCATTTCCTGATGAAGAACCAGCGTCAGCCCGACGTCGTCGTCAGTGGTATTAACCACGGCAGCAACACTTCCATCAGCGTACTTTATTCCGGAACCATGTCGGCCGCGATCGAAGCGGCGATCGAGGGTACGCCGGCCATTGGCTTTTCGCTTGCCGATTTTTCTCATAAGGCGGATTTTTCACACACGGAGGAATTCGTCAGGAAAATCACGCAGCAGGTGCTCGACAAGGGTCTTCCGCGTGGCGTGGCTCTCAATGTAAACTTTCCGCCGCGTCGCGATGAGCCCATCAAAGGCATCCGCGTCTGCAGGCAGGCAAACGCGAAATGGGTGGAAGACTTCGACCAGCGAACGGATCCCAACGGCAGACGCTATTTCTGGATGGTGGGTAACTTCGTGAACTTCGACAAGGGCCAGGACAACGATGAGTGGGCCATTGCTAACAACTACGCCGCAGTTGTGCCCTGTCAGTTCGATCTTACTGCACATACGGCGATACCGTTTCTCAACGAAGCCTGGGATGTGTCGCCGTGATTTAAATAGTTCCAGGAAATGAACTTGCCCTTTGACGAGCTGCGTGTGTTTTTAAAGGAGAGGCTAAAGCAACCACTTCCAGGGCATCACGCGCACGACCGGTTCCGAGCCACTCCCTTGGGCGATGCACGGCCGCGATTTGTGCACAAATACCCGCCGAGACCCGGAGGCGTGATCATTCTTTTGTATGATGACGAAGGGACTGTTCGGTTTCCTTTGATCAAGCGCCCCGAATATGCAGGAGCGCATGGAGGTCAGGTGAGTCTGCCGGGAGGAAAAGCCGAAGCTGGCGAGGATGCCATCCAGACGGCGTTGCGCGAGTGCGAGGAGGAAATAGGCGTCGGGCCGAAAGGCGTTGAGGTGCTGGGCAAACTCAGCGACTACTACGTCATGCCCAGCAACTATCTGGTGACACCGATCGTCGCATCCATCGACTCACGCCCTGTCTTCACGCCGGATCCCTATGAGGTCTCGCGCATCTTCGAGGCGCGGCTGGAAGAAGTCATTGAAGAAGATTCCATCAAAGAAAAGGAGATCCTTGCCGGCGGAAAGTATCGCATGCTGGCTCCGCATTTTGAAATTGAAAATGAAATCGTCTGGGGGGCGACGGCGATGATGCTGAATGAATTCCGGGTGTTGTTGTCGGAAATCGCAGAGGATGGCGGTTTCAAATAAAAAATGGTTGTTGTAATTGTAGAGACACGGCATGCCTTGTCTCTACAATTACAACAACCGTTGTTTCAGACCCGAACGTAAAACGCCCGATTATTTTTTCTTTTTCTTCGAGACCTTCTTGGGCGCTGCTGCCTTCTTTTTTGCGACAACCTTCTTCACTTTTTTCGCCAGCTTGACCACTTTGCTCAATGCTTTCTTTACAAGACCCTTCTTCGCGGGCTTTGCAGTTTTCTTCGAAAGCTTTACAGCTTTTTTCGCGGGCTTCGCTGCTTTCTTTGCGGGGCGGGCCGGTTTTTTCGCTTGTTTCGCCAGCGTCTTGGAGGCCATCTTTTTAGCTTCGGGCTTGGACAGTTTTTTCTTGCCCGCTGCCTTCGCTGCCTTTTTCGCCGGTGCCTTGTTCACCACCGGTTGTTTGAAGCCTTCCTTGGCAGTGATCTCTTTTGCCATCAGGTTAAGCGCGGATCCGGCCTTGAACCACTCGATTTGCCCGGCATTATAAGTGTGGTTGACTTTGATGGTATCGCTCGTTCCGTCCTTGTGTCGCAGCACGACCGTAAGCTGACGATCGGGCGAGAATGAGCTGAGGTCGACGATGTCGATCGTGTCATCTTCCTGGATTAGGTCGTAGTCGGATTCATTTGAAAAAGTAATTCCGAGCATCCCCTGTTTCTTGAGGTTCGTTTCGTGAATACGCGCAAATGACTTAACCAGTATGGCGCGGATACCGAGATGACGGGGCTGCATCGCCGCGTGTTCGCGCGAGGAGCCTTCGCCGTAGTTGTGGTCGCCCACGACAATCGTCGGAATTCCCGCTGCCTTGTAAGCGCGCTGCGTGGCGGGCACAGGACCGTACTCGCCCGTCAACTGGTTCTTCACAGAATCGGTCTTCTCATTGAAGTAGTTCACCGCGCCGGTCAGTGTGTTGTTGGCGATATTGTCCAGGTGTCCGCGGAACCTCAACCAGGGACCGGCCATGGAAATATGGTCCGTTGTACATTTTCCTTTTGCTTTGATGAGCAGTTTCATCCCCGTAAGGTTCTTGCCATCCCATGCGGGGAAGGGGCTCAGCGCCTGCAGGCGATTGGATTGAGGATCGATCTTCACGCTCACTTTACTTCCATCTTTCGCGGGTTCGATATATCCGGGATCCTTCACATCGAAACCGCGCGGAGGAAACTGATCGCCGGATGGCTCCTCGAGTTTTACCGCCTGTCCTTCATCGTTGATCAGCGTGTCGGTCACGGGATTGAACGTCAGATCACCCGCGATCGCGAATGCAGTGGTTATCTCAGGAGAGGCAACAAAGGCGTGCGTATTTGGATTGCCATCGTTGCGCTTTGCAAAATTCCGGTTGAAGGATGTGATGATGGAGTTTTTCCTGTTCGGGTCGTTGGTGTGGCGCGCCCACTGGCCGATACAGGGACCGCATGCATTAGCGAGGACAACACCGCCCATTTTTTCAAAGATACCCAGGTATCCATCGCGCTCCACGGTGTAGCGTACCTGCTCGGATCCGGGCGTCACGGTAAACTCCGCGCGAGCCTTGATCTTTTTGTCGACGGCCTGCTTTGCAAGCGATGCCGAACGCGTAATGTCTTCGTAAGAGGAGTTGGTACAAGATCCGATCAATCCAACTTCCAGTTTTTCCGGCCATCCGTTCTTGCGGACTTCGCTGGCGAACTGGGACAATGGTATGGCGCGGTCGGGCGTGAAGGGTCCGTTGACGTGAGGCTCGAGTTCCGACAGGTTGATCTCGATAACCTGGTCGAAATATTTTTCAGGATTCTCGTATACGACGGGATCAGCGGTCAGATGTTCCTTGATCTTGTTTGCCAGGGCCGCCACTTCACTCCGGCCAGTGCCACGGAGGTAGTCGGCCATCTTTTCATCGTAGCCAAAAGTGGAGGTCGTTGCGCCGATCTCGGCGCCCATGTTGCAGATAGTGGCTTTGCCGGTACAGGAGAGCGTCTGTGCTCCAGGTCCGAAGTATTCGACAATTGCTCCGGTGCCGCCTTTAACGGTCAGGATACCCGCAACCTTCAGAATGACATCCTTCGCCGACGACCAACCACTTAATCTTCCGGTGAGCTTTACGCCAATCAGCTTCGGCCATTTCAGTTCCCAAGGCATTCCCGCCATCACGTCGACAGCATCAGCGCCGCCTACACCGATCGCGACCATCCCGAGGCCTCCCGCGTTGACTGTATGTGAATCCGTTCCGATCATCATTCCGCCGGGGAAGGCGTAATTTTCCAGGACAACCTGGTGAATGATACCGGCTCCCGGTTTCCAGAAACCAATGCCGTATTTATTCGATACGGACTCCAGGAAATTGAATACTTCGCCACTCGCCGTGAGCGACTCGGCGAGGTCTTTCCTCGCGCCATCCTTGGCGAGGATCAGGTGATCGCAGTGTACTGTAGAAGGGACGCGAACCTTTGGAATGCCCGCGGACATGAACTGCAAAAGAGCCATCTGCGCGGTTGCATCCTGCATCGCCACTCTGTCAGGAGAAAAGTTGACGTATGATTTGCCGCGTTGAAAGTTTTCAATCGATTGCTCACCGTGGAGGTGTGTGAAGAGAATTTTTTCGGAAAGAGTTAGAGGCCTGTTGACGACTTTGCGCGCCTGTGAAATGCGATCCGGAAATAGACGGTAAACCGCCTTGATCATGTCTATATCGAATACCATAGTCTTGGTTTTAGGGTCGCTAAAGTAACAAAAAAGGTTGAAGGGTGAAAGGGTGGAGGGGGCATAAGGGGTATAGGGGATGTAAGGGTAATAAGGGGTATAGAGGGTATAAGGGATGTAAGGGTAAACCCCTATATCCTTATAACCCCTATACCCCCTATAGCCTATACCCTATACCCTATACCCTATACTCTTATCCTCACTTGCTATTAATGTAGTTTAGAAACTCCCGCTTAATATTCTCATCCTTGAATTTTCCGCAGAAGTAGGCAGTGCCTGTTTTGCTGTTGGTGTCGCCGACGCCGCGTGAAGCGACGCACATGTGATTGGCATCCAGGACCACTCCGACGTCTTCTGTGTGGAGGATGCGTTGCATTTCCTTGCCGATCTGTACCGTAAGGCGCTCCTGAACCTGCGGGCGTTTCGCGAAATATTGAACAATGCGATTGATCTTGGAGAGCCCAATTACCTTGCCCGACGAGAAGTAAGCAACATGCGCTTTGCCGTAGATGGGCACAAAATGATGCTCGCAGTGGGAGTAGAAGGTGATATCCTTTTCCACCAGCATCTGGTCGTAGTTGTATTTGTTCTCGAAGAGTCTTGCGTGGGGCCTGTTTTTTGGGTTCAAACCGCTAAACACTTCCTTTACGTACATTTTGGCAACCCGTCGCGGGGTCCCGCCGAGACTGTCGTCTGTAAGGTCCAATCCGAGGATTTGCATGATCTCGCGGAAGTGAGTGGCGATCTTCTCGATTTTCTCGTCGTCGTCCATCTCAAAAGCGTCGGGTCGGAGGGGTGTGTCAGTGGAGGATGCAACGTGGTCATCCTGATCTTCGTCGTCAATGGATTCAAGAGGCCGGATATTCAACGAAATTCCTTTCTGTCTCATACAAAGTGATTTTCAGTTCTAGTTTGGAATCTATCTTCTGCCTTAAGATCCCCCAGATGACGACGGCAATATTTTCGGCTGTCGGATTGAGTTCTTTAAAGTAGTCGGTATCGAGGTTAAGATTTTTGTGGTCGAATTTTTTCAAAACATTTTCTTTGACCAGATCACTCAACACTTTTAGGTCAAACACAAATCCGGTATCGGCGCGGGGCTCTCCCGTGACGCTTACGATCAACTCGTAATTATGGCCGTGATAGTTGGGGTTGCTGCACTTTCCAAACACCTTTTCGTTCTGGGCGTCCGACCAGTCGGCCCTGAAAAGCCGGTGAGCCGCGTTAAAGTGCTCTTTGCGGGAAACTTTCACCTTCATGCCCTAAAAGTAACAGGATATTGGGTAAAAGGTTCATTGCGCAACAAATTGTTGCTTTCCAGGCCACCAGGCCCTCCGACGCCCGCTTGATTCTTTTAAAAGTTGGTCAGCGACATGCTGTGGAAACCGAGGACGGCCAGGTTAATACCGAAGCTCAGTTCATGGGTTGTGAACCTCGCGCCAACAGAATTGCCGGAGGGAACCTCAAAGGCGTAGCCGAAGCGGTATGAACCTCCGAACCGGATCTGGCCCATCAGCCCATAGGCATTCAGGTTGCGCGTGTATATCCCCGCGGTTATTTTTTCCTCGAAGGTCATCGCGAAGTTCACGTCCGTCGATAAGGGAGAACCCTTTACGGACTTCAGCAACACCGAGGGCTTCAGCCTCAGGTGCTCGTTGATATAAAAAACATACGCACCCATGGCGTAAAAATGCTGGCTGTATAACTGAGACTCAACATCGTCAACCGAAACCTTCGCCTTTAGCATGCGCGGGACGGAGAGACCGATGAAATACCGCTCGCTGTGGAGGATCAGCCCTGCGCCGAAACTTGGCTTGGTGACATTCTGAACTTCCGTGAACGCCGGATCCTGAGGATCATAAGGATTGAGGTCGTTGTAGTTTCCTTTGTAACTGATTACCCCGGCCTGCAGACCGAATGAAAGGTACTTCTGGTCGAGGTCCAAACGATACGCGTAAGTGCCATGAACTTCCGTGTTGCTGTTAATGCCCACGTTGTCTTTTACGATCATCAAGCCGACACCCATGCGGTTATCGAACAGGGATGAGTGACCATTGACGTTAAAAGTTGTCGGACTCCCTTCGAAACCAGCCCACTGTTTCCGGTAGCTTATAGCCGCGTTGAGATTGTTGTTCAGCCCGGCATAAGCAGGGTTGATCAGCATGGGATTGTTGAGGTACTGTGCATAAAGGGGATCAACCTGCGCCTGTCCCGGACAACAGATGAACAGGATGAACACTGCTGGGAGTAGAAGTTTTCTCATAGACTGCATGTTATCGCACGTTGATCAATTGACTTTCAGATTAAATCCGCACACTGAAACTACCCGTTTGATTCTGGATTTACAAAGGACTCGTCCAATGAATTTTTTTTGCTATCCATCCTGAGTTTTTTTCGGCAAGTTGCGTTTACCTTTATTGTTTCAGCGATATATATCCCGTTACGACCCGGGGTCCGGTGTAACCCGGATTGTTCCCGATTTCGATCTTGTAGAAGTAGGTCCCTGTCGGAAGCATTTTCCCGCTGTCATTTGCACCTTCGAAACGCCGGCCCGGCATTCTTCCGTCGTAATTCTCGATCTCAAACACCTTGTCTCCCCAGCGGTTGAAAATTGAAACCTTGTTTCCTTCAGGTAGATTGTGAATGCGCATGAAGCGGTTGTCGCCAGAACTGTTCGGCGCAACTGCATTGAACACAACGATTTCGCCGTCGTTCTGAACGTCGATGGTGACGATGTTCTGCGCACATTCGCCCAGATCATCGCATACTTCAATGGTCAGTTGATCTTTCCCGGTAAAAGTCAGACCGTCGTAGCTGACGCGCAGCTGCAGGTCGCCATCTATCGTAGCCGTGGCACCGCTCGCGGGTTGCTGAACAATGCGAATGGAAGTCAGATCCAGGTTGTCATCCGGATCACTGATCAGCGCGGCAAGATCGATGTTGACATTAAAGCCAAGTTGAGTTGTCTTCGTCGCACTGGTAATTACCGGTGGATTGTTGACGGTAACATTTAACGTGCGGCTCGCGACCTGGGGTGTTGTGAAGTCACTATCAAAAACCCGGAAGGCGATGGCTTTGGCCGTCGTCGATTTTTTTGCGGGGCGCGTGCGTCCGCCACTTTCGGCGTGACGATGGTAGTAAACGGTTTGGAGTAAAGTCTGATATTCCAGGAGTGTGCCCTTGCCGCGTAGTGTCAGCACGCCGTTATCACTATTGAACGACCCGGTGATATTTCCCGTGGAGGCCACGTGAAGTTCGTCACCTTCCTCATAATTACCGATTGTTACCGTTGCCTGAGCGATGAAATCATTGTCTTCGTCGGCCAGCGTAAGCGTTGGATCAATGATGACATCGCCATGGACTCCGATCAGATAGGTTATCGCTTGTGTGGAAACGGTGGTGACAACGGCGGGATTTTCGTTTTTCATGTACCGGATACGGCCGACGTAGTCTCCCGCAAACAGGTCCAGATCGCCGTCCCCGTCCACGTCAGCGAAATGAGGATTCAGGCCATAAACAGATGTAAATCCCAAGGGATCTTCCTCCGGTATGTACGGCTGGCTGTTTGAGTATTCGAAGACAGGAGCCGTTCGCGTGCCGGTATTCTCGTAAAACAAAACAAAGGTGGACGTGCTGTATTTGTAATCAACGTTCTCACTCGTTATAAGATCCAGATCCCCGTCGTGATCTACATCGGAAAGTGTCAGATGCCCCTGATAATTAAAGGTTGAGCCAACGATCGAAAATGGATTATCGGAACCTGTGCGCTCTTTGAAGATCGGGTTAGTCTTGCTCCCGGTATTTTCAAAGTAATAGACGGGCGCTCCGAAGCCGGCACTCACCACCAGATCGAAATCCTCATCGCCATCGACGTCCGCCAGCACAGGAGAAGTACGATATCCCATATTGATGCCCTGAAAAGGACTCGACGTTGTAACTTCTGTGTATTCACCATGGTCGTTGCGATAGAACAGGAGTCCGCCATACCAGCTGCCGCTGATGAAGTCCAGGTCACCATCGCCGTCGATGTCCGCAAGTTGAGGAGTAATTGCGCCCTGTATGCTGATTGTTTCAAAACGGCTGCCTTCGTAACGCCTGTGAAACTTCCCGTCTTCAAACACATACTCGAAGGGTGTGTTATACCCATCGTAGATCATATCGTACTTGTGGCCGATGAGTGCATCGAGATCTCCGTCATCATCAAGGTCAACGAGCAGGGCGGATGCCTGCTGCCTTCCATTCACTCCTGACAGCGGGTTGTCGAGGTCGCGCTTTTCTTCGAAGACGCTGTTTCCTTTGTTTTCGAAATAATGGATGATGTGCGCGAAATAATAGTAATACTGATCACCATCGCCGTCCCCCAGCAGAAGATCGAGATCTCCGTCGTTATCGAGGTCGGCAAGGGCCGGTTGTGTATCAGGTTCGTAAATATCCTGGAAGGGATTTTCTGTTCCCGTTTGTTCTTCAAATTTTCCCGGTGAAACCTGTTTGTAGTAGCGCAAGCCCAGGTAATATCCACCTAACACCAGGTCATCGTCGCCGTCTTTGTCAATATCCGCGAAGGTGGGGTTCAGAATATCCGGATGGTCGATGTTTTCGTAGGATGGCAGCGGCGTGAACTGCACTGCATCGTTTGCCTCCGTGAAAACTCCCTTGCCGTCGTTTTTGTAATAACTGACGTAGCGATAGTTGCCGTTCTGATTGTCATAAACGCTACCGGTAATTAACGCATCCAGGTCGCCATCCTTGTCAATGTCGGAGAAAGCGAGCTTGATATTATCACGGTCGAACCCATCAAAGGGATTCCCTGTCTTGAGGGTTGGATTCCAGCTGCCTGTCTGCTCAGTAAAAACTCCGTTATCATTTCTGAAGTACTGGATCTGGCTGAAGCTGTTGTAATAGGAATAGTACGAGCTTGAGACGAACAGATCCTGATCTCCATCATTGTCGATGTCAGCGAATACCGGGGCCCGCCTGTCGCGTTGAATGTAGAGGTCTGCAAATGGATTATCCGCTCCAAATTTCTCCTCAAAGAGCGGCATTGTGGCTGTACCTACATTGACAAAGTACCGTAGTGTGCGGTATTGGTTGTCGACACTCCAGTTCGATTCATCGCCAACGACCAGGTCGAAGTCCCCGTCTTTGTCCAGGTCTACCAATGTCGGATAAGCGGCCCCTTCAAAGAGAAATGATTCCCGGAGCGGATTCTGGTAGCGCGATTGTGGTACCATTGGACCGGTGTTCGTCTGCGCCTCCGCGGGTGAGATACTGAGCGAAAGAACCACTACGCCCGTAGCCGTTGCAATCTTCAACTGAACCTGGAGAGTTGCGATCTTTCTCCTAAGCTTTCGTAAGCGGGTCAGGATTGTCTGGTACGTGTAGCCTGCAGGGTTGGTTTGCCTCCTGAGCTGTGCACTCAGCTTTCGGTATCTGCGAACAGACCGGTTATAAAGTCCGACAAGGTGCGGGGAGACTTTCATGGGGTTCGTGGCAAAGCAACAATAATAATACAAATTTTTTAAAGATATTCGAGTCGGTTCGTCTATTATTTATATGGATGGGGTGCAATTTGTATGTGTCTGGCGGGATCCCGTCGCGCCTGAGGTGGCCAGTGTGAAAGATATGTGGCGAAAATACGGTGTGATTACCGATGAGGCTAAAATCGCGAAGCGCGCCGGCGAGATCGTCTTTGTGATCAGGGGCCGCGATGGCGAAGTAGGCGGCGTGTCTACCGCCCGGCCTGTACGCGCAAAATTTCTCAACTACCATTTCTTCTATGAGTTCAGGTGTTTTATTGCACCGCACTTCCGCGCACCCGGCCTGGACTCTATCCTCGCCAAGAAGACGCGAGAATTCCTGGAGAAACAGAATGACTCGGTGAGCAAATTCAAGGGCATGCTGATGATTGTCGAGAACGAGGCACTGCGCGAACGGCGGACAAAGGCAGTGTGGTCCGCCAGTGGGATGGTTTTTATTGGCTATACGTCACAAGGCCATCATATCCGCGTAGGTTACTTCAAGGGAGCAAGGATCTAACGCGACGCGCCTGGATTTTTCAGAATCTCGTTGCACAGGAATTCTGAAAGGGAATCGATGGTGGGATAATCCCAGAAATAAAGAGGGCTTAATTCTTCTCCTACATATTTTTCAAGGCGGTCCATGATATACACGGCCTTGAGTGAATCCATGCGAAAATTAATAAAGGCGACGCGCGTGTCCACTTCAGCCTCGGGTATCTCGCATTCCTTCGATACTTCTCGTTTCAGAAAGTCGACAATATCCGCTTTGGTGACGTTTTTCATTATTTTGCTGCATGAAACCTGCGCAAGATAAACAAAACCTCGTCTTTGAAAATGTGTGGGGTACGGGCAGCGAAGACATTCGCAGGCAGGTGCTCGCGCTGTGGAAGGATCACGGTGGGCCTACTGGCAAAGCCGGCGAAGAACGTGTGAAACAATTGGTGTTTGTCGTTCGGGATGGCGCAACAGTTGTCGGACTTTCGACGTCGTTGAAGGTTTACGTGAGGCAGCTGCGCAACTACCTGTTTGCCGTTCGGCTCATGGTTGCGCCGGACTTCCGAGTACCCGGACTCGAGGCAAAGTTGGTCGTGATCACGCGGGATTTCCTCGAATCGATCCACGCCGGCGACGCTGAGAATCCTGCGATTGGCATCATCGCACTTGTTGAAAATCCACGCCTGAAGGCGCGAAACGAAGCAGTCTGGCGCGCATCCAGGATGGTTTACATCGGAAATAGCGCGGAAGGACATCATATCCGAGTGTATTACTTCAAAGGCGCAAGGATCAAGTCAAGTTGAGAATCGGGCCCGCGAAACCTTTGAATCGATTTACTAGACCGTTATTTGCAGGGAATTCAGCCGGCGCACAGCGAGGTTTCTGTGCCATGCCAATTTCTGCTCGGGAAGTGTGATGTGCGGATAGCGACGAAGTAGCGCCGATATAGCAAGCTGTGACTGCCGGCGCCCTAGCCAATCGCCCAGGCAATAGTGCACGCCGCTGCCGAATGACAGATGTCGGTTCGGCTTGCGCGTGATCAGAAACTGGTCTGCGCGCTCGAATACTCGTTCATCGCGGTTGGCACTCGCAACCACCAGCGTCATCGTCGCACCCGATGGGATAACCTTGTCCGCGAGCATAACCTCTTCCTTCGATACGCGTCCCAGCAACTGCACAATTGAATCATATCGCAGAACTTCTTCAATTGCGGAATCGATTAACTCAGGTCTTGCGCGCAGGAGCTCGAGCTGATCCGGGTGCCTGAGAAGATTCAGCATCGCGTTGCTAATCAGGCTTGCTGAGGTTTCTTCTCCCGCGGTGAAGAGAAAGATACCAATGGAAACCAGCTCTTCATCCGTAAGACCGACGTTCTCGCGACGGTTCCTGTGTATCATTCTGCTAAACAAACCCTCGTCGGGGTGATCGTACTTGACCCTGACCTGTTCTTGGAAATAGGAGACGAACTCAGCCGCGGCATCGTTGATGGTCACCAGATCCCTTAGTGAATTATAGAGATCCAGCGTTTTGGTCATGGCGATACCGAGACGGATCAGATGCTGCGAATCGGTCACCGGAACGCCGAGGATCCGGGAGATAGTGTAGACCGGAAGTGGTTGGGCAAAAGACTGTACCAGGTCGATCTCGCGATGAGGGATTTGGTCCAGCAGCAAGTCGATATTCGATTGGATGATGCCATCGACCTCCCGATTCTCCCAGGTTTTCGCGACGAAGTTCCGGACGCGCAAATGCTGTTCTCCATTGAGCATGAGAATGAACGAGTTCATCGCGGCGTAAATAGCGCGGAGGTCCTGTTCTTTGTTGTCGAAGTATTCCACGCCTCGCTTCAGCCATGTCAAACGATTTCCGCCTTCGAAGGAATCACTTTTGAGGATGTGCTTTACGTCCTCGTATCGGGTGACGATATATTCCCGGGTCTGGGAAAGGTGCACGGGGTCAGTCGCGCGCAGTCTCTCATACATTTTGTATGGTTCGCGGATGTAATCGGCGTCGAGGGGTCTCCACAGCTGTGAGCTATTCATGGTGCGGAAGCGAAGTGATAAAATATTCCTTAGGCGCGTTCAGGATCCGGGTTCGATCGTTCATTGGTCTTTTCTCCTTCATTTTCCTTCAGGATTGCCCAATAGTCCTCGCGTGGTGTCGTCAGCGCGAGTCGGTGTTCTCCTTTTTTCGTGTTGATAAGACCGGGACGTTTCATACCCGGCATGATCCGCACGTCATAGATTTCCTCAACGCTGTTTTCATATTTCAGTTGTGCCACTATCCGTGCCGTTGGCAGGTGTACCACCACGACTCCGCAAAAAATGGATTTGTCGGCAATGGGAAGCCCTTCAAAGCTGCCGCCTGATTTTTTTCGGAGTTTGGACAAGCCTATAAAAACAAAGTCTCCGATCCTGTCCATACCCCGGGCGAAACCGTTTAGTGCCAGCACAACTTCTTTGCGTCCGGTGGAGGGCTCGATGCATACGAGATTGCCGGCAGCTGATTCTAGCACATAAAGCTTGTTGTCATAAACACGGGGTGAATGTGGCATCGACAATCCCTCGGCAACGATCGAATTTGAAGGTACGTTGATGACGATGCCACCGCTCTCCCGGTTTTCGCGCCATCCTTCGGGTGTGTCCGTTTTGCCTAGGGCTGTGACAAACGCGGGACGGTTGTTTTCAAAAGCGACGCCATTGAGATGACATTGGTCGGCAGGCAGAATCCGCTCAATGAAAAACGGTTTCCAGACGGGAGTAAAACTGTAGCGTTGATCGATGTGTGCCAGGCAACTAAAGCGCGTGTTGACCGCCAGCAACGCGTCGTCCATCCAGTGGAGATCGTGAATATCGATTTCCCCCGTAAAGTACGTCGCCCGGGGAAGATAGAGGGCGTCGTATGTATTGGGTTGTTTTGGATAGTTCGGAGCCATCCGGCTCGCGTTGCTGAAAGTAACCACTTCGCTGAGCGTGGCGATGGCCAACCTGGAGGCATCAGCTGCAATTCCCATAGGCTTATCAAATGTCCGGGGCAATTGAATCAGCCGCGATGGACTCAGGGCACTGATGACAACAACTTTACCCGCCTGGTACGTGCTCAACGCGAAAGAACAATTCAATTTATGGAGAAGCTCCGGCAGGTTAGGGGAGTGAGTGCACGCAAAGGCTGCGACAGTGGGATTCATTCAATAAAGAAATTCAAAACGTTTGCAATCTCCAATAAGGGGGGCATTTGCCCAAAAAACAATCGTTTGAGGAAAGAAAATTGGATGCTTGGGGGAAATTTTGAATCTATTTCCTGTGAATAGTAGTTTATTTGGAATGTTATTGGCGATCAGCCGGCAAGAAGCGCATGTGAACAGAAGATAATGAGTGTGACCAGGAAGGCCAGAAGAACGCGGTATTTCAGGCTCACAGGCGTATGGGTCAGGTTAGAGGGTCCAAGATAGCATTTAAAGCTACCATTAGCAAAGAGGGCTTAAGTTCCTGATACACAATATTTTAATAGAACTAACATGACGTTTGAAGGAATACGCGACCAGGTACTCGCCTACAATGCAGCCGGCAAATCGCTGTTCACTACCTCCTCGTTTCAGTCGCACAGCCTGGTCCTGTTGCACATCCTGAGCCGGATCGACAAAACCATTCCTGTATATTTCATCAACACCGGATATCACTTTCCGGAGACGGTCAGGTTCAGGGACCAGATTACAGAATTATTCGGCCTGCGCACACTCGATCTGCGATCGGATGTTCCCAAGTTCATGCAACGCGACGCAGAGGGACGGCTGCTTTTCACCTCTGACCCGGACCATTGCTGTTACCTCAATAAGACGCAACCGATGGACTCCATCCTGATGGCGCACGACGTGTGGATCAATGGCGTGCGCGCGGACCAGAGCGCGGCCCGTGCGGCGATGAAAGTGGAACAACCCGCGAAGCACGGGTGTATGCGCTTCCATCCCATGCTCGACTGGACCGCCAAGATGATCTGGGAATACCAGAAGGAATACAATCTGCCGAAGCATCCGTTGGAGGAGAAGGGGTACATCAGTATCGGCTGCGAGCCGTGTACGAGAAAGGTGGATCCGGAAATGCAGGAACGGGAGGCGAGATGGTTCGGGATGAATAAGGTGGAGTGCGGCCTGCATACGGATTTGATTAATAAGTAGGAGCGTGAGTGGTGAGTGGTGAGTGGTGAGTGGTGAGTGGTGAGTTGTGAGTGGTGAGTGGTGAATCGTGAGACGTGAGTGGTGAGTGGTACCGTGTTTCGTTTCTGGATATTTTTATTGTTTTTGGAATCAAGAATTAAGATTTTTGGCGGTTGAAGATTCAGTGATTGGAAGCAGATACTGATCGCCGATAAAGTTCCTATAAATCACATAGATGAAACATTCACGATTGATGACTCACGTCTCACGTCTCACGTCTCACGACTCACGATTCACGTCTCACGACTCACGATTCGCGTCTCACCACTCACCACTCACTAAATGAAAGTTCTCGTTACCGGAGGGGCCGGTTATATAGGCACCGAGCTTGTTACACTATTGGTTAATAATCCGCTCGTCGACAGCGTTGTCATCTATGATAATCTAAGCCGCCCGAATTTTAATTTGTTTCTCGGGTTAAGGCTGCACAATGCGAACAAGATTTCTTTTGTCAAGGGTGAATTGCTCGACTCACGCGCGCTGAAAAAGATCCTCAAGGGAGTGGATGTTGTCTATCACATGGCGGCTAAGGTTACTACTCCCTTTGCCAACGCGGATGCGCACGCGTACGAACAGGTTAATCACTGGGGTACGGCGGAGCTCGTTTATGCGGTGGAGGCAAGCGATGTGCGTCGGTTTATATACACAAGCAGTACGGGAGTTTATGGTTCATCCAAAATGCCGGCGCACGAGGATAAGCCACCTGATCCGCAGACATTCTATGCTGTGTCGAAGTTAAGGGGCGAAGAGCATGTTCGCCGTCTGATCGGAAAGATAGACACTTACATCATGCGGTGCGGCAACGTTTATGGTTACAGCAAGAGTATGCGGTTCGACGCTGTTATCAACAAGTTCATCTTTGAAGCGAACTTCAACCGGTTTGTGACTATCCAGGGTGACGGTAAACAATCGCGCACTTTTATCCATATCGCGATGGTCGCGAAAGCGTTGAACAACCTGCTGTCGGCCGATCTGCCCAGCGATGTTTACAACATCGTCGACAAGAACCTGAAAGTGATTGAGATCCTCGATGTTTTGAAAGAACTGATCCCCGACCTGGAATTCATTTTCATCAACCAACATCTTCACTTGCACGAGTTGAACGTGAAAGTCAACCCGCTTATCACGGACACCCTTCAGATCCGCAATGCGCGAACGCTGAAGGAGGATCTCAGCGAGTTCATGAAGAAGTTCAGCTTCTGATACGTCAAAAAAAAGCCCGTCTGACAATCATATCAGACGGGCATTTCAATTCTGTGCGGATTCGTTAGCAGTATTCTTCGAATACCTCAACGAGGTGCTCTCCGATCATCTGAGCGTTTCTGCCTTCGATGTGATGCCGTTCAACGAAATGAACGAGTTCGCCATCCTTGAAGAGCGCGATTGACGGCGATGACGGGGGATAGGGCAGCGTAAATTCGCGCGCCTTCGCTACCGCTTCCTTGTCGACTCCTGCAAATACCGTTGCCAGTGAGGCTGGCTTCTTGTCGGAATTTTGCAGCGCCCACTTAATTCCAGGACGCGCGGCGCCTGCGGCACATCCGCAGACCGAGTTGATCACCAGTAAAGTGGTGCCTTTGTGACCTGTTAATTCACTCTCAACTTCTTCAGGGGTTTTTAATTCCTTGAAGCCCGCACTGGTCAGATCGGTGCGCATGGGAGCTACTAATTGTTCGGGATACATACGTTATGGTTGTTAAATTATCAGTTCAGTTATGGCGGTTTCTTCTTACATGAAACCCAGTTCCAGTTTGGCCGCCTCGCTCATCATTTCCTGCGAGTACGGAGGATCGAATGTTACCTCGACCTTTACTTCATTGATGCCTTCAATCGTCTTCAGTTTCTGTTCTACCTCTTCCGGAATTACTTCCGCCGAGGGGCAGGAGGGCGAAGTGAGAGTCATCAGAATATAAACATTGTTCACCGGGTAAATATTGATCTCGTAAATCAGGCCGAGTTCATAAACATCCACCGGAATTTCGGGATCATAGACCGTCTTAAGGGTCTGTAGAACCTTCTCCTGCAGATCCGGAATGGCAGCTTCGGAAGCTGTTTGTGGTGTATTTGATTCTTTCTCACTCATGACTTTACCTGCATTTTTGTTTTGAACGCCAGGGCGTATAATTTCATTTGCTTGATCATGGCAGCGAACCCGTTTGAACGCTGCGTTCCGATGAACCGGTCCATGCCTATGCGGCCCATAAAGTACAGATCGGCATTGAGGATATCTTCCGGTTTCTGGCCATTGAAGATTCGGGTGAGGAGACTCACCAGCCCCTTGGTAATAGCCGTGTTACTGTCGGCTTGAAAATAGATCTTATCCTGGTCAAGCGAAGCGGTAAGCCAGACTTTGGACTGGCAGCCCTTGACGATATTCTGTTCGTTCTTATCAGCTTCCGGCATCTCCGGCAGCTTCTGTCCGAGTTCCATGATGTAAAACACGGTCATTTCCATGTCTCCGTCCAGGAGGGAGAATTCGCTGATGATGTCGTCCTGGATCTGGTCTATCCTCATTTATAAACTGTCCTTTCCAATTTTGCTACGCGATTGTGAAGGTCGGCTATCATTTCGACGTTTTCAGCAAGCTTGAATATTGCTCGCGTGTTTTCACTCGTCTGCAAATTGAGTTTTACCAGCTGCCCTTCCACTCTGTCGACGCGGACCTCAAGCTTGTCGAGTCGGACGATCGTCTGATCCAGTCTCTCAACCGTCTGATCCAGCCTATGGTTGGTTCCAATGATTTCGCTGACAATTCTGTCTTGCCCTCTCAGGGACTCAGTCAGCAGTTCGATGATTTTGTCTTCATTTTTCATAAATAGAGGGTTATTTTTTCATGAAGTTAATAATTCGCTCCAGGCCCTCTATCAATTGGTCAACTTCTTTTTCTGTATTATAAACCGCAAAAGATGCCCTGACAGTTCCTTCGATTCCATAGCACTCCATCAGCGGCTGTGTGCAGTGATGGCCCGTTCGCACGGCAATTCCCCGGGCGTCGAGCATCTGTCCCACGTCGAAGTGATGAATTCCCTTTACTGTAAAGGCGAGCACGCCGACTTTATGGGCTGCTGTCCCGATCAGGGTAACATGATCCAGTTTTGCGATCCGGCTCGTGGCATACGCCAGCAGTTCTCGTTCGTGCTCAGCGATATTTTCGCGGCCGATCTCGAGTATGAATTCAATGGCATATCGCAGGGCGATCACGTCGGCAATATTGGGAGTTCCAGCCTCGAACTTGTAGGGAAGGTCGTTGTAAGTCGTTTTTTCAAACGTCACTTCCTTGATCATTTCGCCGCCTCCTTGATATGGTGGCATTTTTTCCAGCAGTGCTTTCTTGCCGTATAATATGCCAGCACCGGTCGGGCCGTACATTTTGTGAGAAGAAAGGCAATAAAAATCACAGTCGAGGTCCTGGACGTCGATGGCGATGTGCGCTCCTGCTTGTGCTCCGTCGATCAGCACCACGGCACCTGCTTCATGCGCGAGCCGGACAATCTCTTTGACGGGATTGATAGTTCCCAGGCTGTTCGATGCATGATTCACGGCGACGATCTTCGTACGCGAATTCAGGTGCTGCCTGAAAACGTCCATGTCGAGTTCTCCATCCCGGTTTACCGGAATGACTTTCAAGGTGGCGTTGTTGGCTTCGCAGACAAACTGCCAGGGCACGATGTTGGAGTGATGCTCAAGGGTGGAGATGATGATTTCATCCCCTTCCTTTACGAAAGCTCTTCCGTAAGTCGCGGCGACGAGGTTGATGCTCTCCGTGACACCGCGGGTAAAGATGATTTCCTGTGAGCTGGCTGCGTTGATGAAGTGCCGGACCGATTCACGTGTCTTTTCGAATTCGCGCGTGGCCTTCTCGGCAAGCGTGTGAATTCCCCTGTGGATGTTCGCGTTGTAACCTGTGTAGTAGTCGACGAGCGCGTCGATCACGCGTTTCGGTTTCTGATTGGTCGCGGCATTGTCGAAATAAACCAGATCGCGGCCGTTCACCTGCTGATGCAGGACGGGGAACTCCCTGCGGATTTTATCGACATCAATGGCCTTTTTTGTCTGTTGAGCTGTCTCCATGTCAAAAATTATTTTTGCAGCCGTTCGCTGATCATAACGTCGACGTACTTCCGGATCACAGGATCGGGAATCTTGTCGGTTACCTCTCCCGCAAAAGCGTACAGCATCATGGCGCGCGCGGCATTCTTGTCTATTCCCCTTGTCCTAAGGTAAAAGAGCGCTTCTTCATCCAGCTGGCCGGTTGTACAGCCGTGCGAACACTTCACATCATCGGCCCAGATCTCGAGCTGAGGCTTTGTGTTGACGGTCGCCTTTTCCGACAGCAATATGTTGCGATTGGCCTGAAACGCGTTGGTCTTTTGCGCTTGAGGCCTGACGAATATCTTTCCGTTGAACACCCCCCTTGAGCTATCGTCCATAATGCCTTTGTAGAGCTCGTTGGTAAGCGAGTTGGGCTTCTTATGATCCACAACGGTATGGTTGTCCGCGAGCGTGTTTCCCCGGAGAAGATATAGCCCGTACATATGTGACTCGATCCCTTCGCCGTCGATGATCAGGTGGAGATTCGTACGGAGAAGCGCGGCCTGCAAATCGAACGTGTATGTGTTCACGCGACTCGAATTCTTCTGGTATATCTCTGTTTGTGAAACATGGTAGCGGTTGCCGGGATCGTTCTGGATGCTGTAATAGTCCAGCTGCGCATTCTCGTCAATCACAATTTCGTTTACGAGGTTTGTAAAATGATTTCCGGCACCTGCAGAGTTGAATTTTTCTAAGATCGTGAGCTGGCTGCTTTTCCCGACGATCATGAGATTGCGATGAACGGCTACGACTTCTCCGGCGGTTGAGTCGTTGATGTAATGTATTACAACCGGTTTGCTGACCTTCGTTTTTTCAGGAACGCGGATATAGACCCCCGTCGTCCAGTCGGCCGTATTCCACGCGGCGAGAGCATCCGCGCTGGAGTTAATGTACTGGTTGAAGTGTTCAATCGCCTGGATGTCTTTTGAGGCCAGCGCATCGGCAAGGCTGGTAATCGACAGTTCGCTTTCCGGTGCGCGAACGACAGACAAGGCGGAATTATAAACTCCGTTGATGAACACCAGGGTATTGGCGTCGAGCTCCGGGATCACGTATTCGCTGATATCGCTGATGTGCGGTTTGACACCAAGCTCCTGGAAAGTGAAATTCTTTTCCAGCTCTCTAGTAACAGGAGTGTGCTTGTATTCTTCGTGTTTGTTTCCGGGAAGTCCGAGTTTTTGGAAAGCCTCCAGTGCATCTTTCCGCACGGGATCTGCAACCTGCATTCTGCGCTGAATAAATGCGGAAACCGCGGTAGTAATATTTTTATCGGTCGTAGTAAGACTCATCTTTCTTGCTCATTTGTTTATTTCGGTTGTTGGTTGTTGGTTGTTGGTTGTTGGTTGCTGGTCTCTGGTTGTATAGTTGGAAGGCTAGTAACTCCTAACCAGAAACCAGTAACTAATCAACCAACGACTCTTCCTTAATCCAGTCATACCCCTTCGCTTCAAGTTCCAAGGCGAGTTCCTTGGTGCCCGACTTGACGATCTTTCCTTTGTAGAGGACGTGCACGAAATCAGGCACGATATATTCCAGCAGGCGCTGGTAGTGTGTTACGACGACTACTGCGTTATCTCTTGTGCGCAGTTTGTTCACGCCGTTGGAGACGATGCGGAGAGCGTCGATATCCAGGCCGGAGTCTGTTTCGTCCAGGATCGCGAGCCGGGGTTCGAGCATGGCCATCTGGAATATTTCGTTGCGTTTCTTTTCGCCGCCGGAAAACCCTTCGTTGAGAGCGCGGTTGAGCAGGGACTGATCGATTTCAACGAGCTTCATGCGCTCCTTCATCAGGCCAAGGAAAGAAACAGCATCCAGCGGCGCTTGTCCCCGGTGGGTGCGGATCTGGTTCACCGCCGTTTTCATAAAGTTGATGGTGCTGACACCGGGTATTTCTACCGGATACTGGAAGGCCATGAAGATCCCTTCGCGCGCGCGCGTCTCGGGCGACATCTCGAGCAGGTCTTTGCCGAGGAATTCGACGCCGCCATCGGTTACTTCAAATTCTTCACGTCCTGCCAGAACCGAGGCAAGCGTGCTTTTTCCGGACCCGTTCGGTCCCATGATCGCGTGAACTTCGCCCGCCTTCACCTGGAGGTTGATGCCATTCAGGATCTGGTTATTCTCAATTTTCGCGTGTAAATTATTGATGTTTAACATGAAAAAATCTAAAATTTAGAATTCAAAAATTTAAAATTATCCGACGCTTCCTTCCAACGTGAGCGCTAACAGCTTTTGAGCCTCGACGGCGAATTCCATCGGGAGCTGGTTGAGCACTTCTTTGGCGTATCCGTTCACGATGAGGGCTACAGCCGACTCTTCGTCGATCCCGCGCTGAAGGCAATAAAAGATCTGATCCTCGCCGATCTTGGAGGTCGTCGCCTCATGCTCGACCTTCGAAGAATGATTTTCTACGTCGATATAGGGGAAAGTGTGCGCCCCGCATTTGTTTCCCATGAGCAGGGAATCGCACTGTGAAAAATTGCGCGAATTTGTCGCCCGCTTCATAACATGAACCTGGCCGCGATAGCTGTTTTGCGAGTGGCCCGCGGAAATACCTTTCGATACGATTCGCGACTTGGTGTTCTTGCCAATGTGGATCATCTTGGTTCCCGTGTCAGCCTGCTGGAAGTTGTTGGTGACGGCAACTGAATAGAATTCTCCTACCGAGTTATCGCCCTTCAGGATACAAGACGGATATTTCCATGTGATGGCGGATCCGGTCTCGACCTGTGTCCACGAAATCTTCGAGCCTTCGCCGGCGCACATGCCGCGCTTGGTTACGAAATTATAGATACCACCCACGCCATTTTTGTCGCCAGGATACCAGTTCTGAACCGTTGAATATTTAATCTGCGCATCTTTCATCGCATAGAGTTCCACGACTGCCGCGTGCAGCTGATTTTCGTCGCGCATCGGGGCCGTGCAGCCCTCCAGGTAGCTAACATATGATCCTTCGTCCGCGATGATCAGCGTTCGCTCGAACTGGCCTGTGTTTGCCGCGTTGATGCGGAAATATGTCGATAGTTCCATGGGACAACGAACGCCCTTGGGAATATAGCAGAACGATCCGTCGGTAAAGACCGCGGAATTGAGCGCAGCGAAATAGTTGTCTGTATAAGGCACAACGGTGCCCATATACTTCTTGATGAGGTCGGGGTGTTTCTGCACCGCTTCCCCGAAGGAGCAGAAGATGATTCCGAGCTCGCCAAGTGTCTCTTTGAAGGTGGTGGCAACAGAGACGCTGTCGATCACCGCGTCAACGGCCACGCCCGTGAGGCGCTTCTGCTCGGTAAGGGAGATACCGAGTTTTTCGAATGTCTTGATCAGCTCGGGATCAACTTCTTCCATGGTCTTCGCCTTCGCGCTCTGCTTGGGAGCTGAGTAGTAGCTGACATCCTGGTAATCAATGGGAGGGTAGCTAACGTTAGGCCACCGCGGTTCCTTCATCTTGGACCAGTGGCGAAATGCCTTCAGCCGCCACTCGAGAAGCCATTCGGGCTCGTTTTTCTTCGCCGAAATAAACCGGATGATATCTTCATTCAAGCCTTTCGGCGCGGTGTCAGCTTCGATGTTGATAGTCCAGCCGTGCTCGTATTCCCGTGAAGTGATCTCTTCTAATACCTGGTTCTCTTTACTCATTGCATCGTCTATTTAGACTAATTTTAATTAACACACAAATCTATAACAAAAAGCGAATTTAAAGGTTCTTTTCGACCTTATTAACACGAGAGTCGCAGGAAACGATTCCGGGAACCTTTACAAAGCGAGATTGAGGCTGCGGTCCAGGCTCTCTTCCAGCGATATCATCGTTTCCGTCCGCTCGATCCCCTCGATCTGCTGGATCTTGTCGTGCAGTACGATCTTCAGATGGTTTGTGTCTTTGCAGTGAATTTTTACGAACATACTGTAGTTGCCGGTAGTATAGTGAATGCTCACCACCTCGGGAATAGTCTTCAGCGCGGTCATCACTTGTTCGTAGAGCGCGCTTTTCTGAAGGAAGATTCCGATGAACGCGGTAATGTCGTATCCGAGTTTCGCGTAGTTGACCTTGAGCGTCGTCTTTTCGACGATGCCCGCTTCTTCCATTTTGCTCATTCGCACATGCACCGTACCACCGGAAACAAATGCTTTTTTGGCTACCTCTGTATAGGGTTTCTTGGCATCCTGCATCAGGATCTCCAGGATCTTGAGGTCTACATTATCAATTTTCAAATTTTCGGCCATATTTAAAATTCAATCTTAGCTAATCTTTAAAAATACGAATCATTTTTAAAAATATACCAATATTTCATAAGTTTTATTGCGCTCTAGGGCCAAAATATCCTTACTTTGTTGCGTAATTAATAATCAACAGCACATTGTAGGGTGTTGAAACTGGCAGACAAGCCCTCCGGTCTCGGGGGTGGAGATAAGGGATAAAGTTGTCCGATCTGCCCGATCTTGATAGCACAATTAAGCTCGGGATAATCGGGTACACCTAACTGCTCCGTGGAGGTTCGAAGCCTTCCCCTACAGCAGTAACGTTCTTTAAAATTGTAGGGTGATGAAATTTGGCAGACATACCCTCCTGTCTCGGGGGTGGGGATCCAAGGATAAACACAGGATAATGGGTTGACCACTAACAACGTTTTCTTATGTCCTGCAGCTAACTTCCCCGTGGAGGTTCGAGCCCTCCCTCTACAGCAGCTCAGTTTAGGTTAATGAGTTATTCAGAGCTAAACCCACTTTTTCGATAGGGATCGAAAGGTGGGTTTCTTTTTTTTAGCCTTCTGCGTTTCTGGCGGCTGGCAGGAAACGTTTGTTTTGATTGCGCGTTTTTCTTAAACTCACCACTTGAGTGAAGTGATTCGGTGGAATGCCGCGTCGGGCTTCACTTCGCATAAAATCAAATCCCTATGACGTCCTTTCCCTGGTTCAAGAGCTATCCGGCCGGTGTGCCGCATGAGATTGAGCTCGATAAATTTCAGTCGGCCGTACATCTCTTCGAAGACAGCTGCAAGAGGTATAGCCACCGCGTTGCATTTGAAAACATGGGCGTGCGGCTCACGTACGAACAGCTGGATACACTGTCCCGGAATTTTGCCGCTTACCTGCAAAACGATCTCGGACTCAAGAAAGGGGACCGGATTGCCATCCAGATGCCAAACCTGCTTCAGTTTCCAGTGGCATTTTTCGGCGCTCTCCGTGCGGGCCTGGTGGTTGTAAACACAAACCCGCTCTATACACCGCGCGAAATGGAGCATCAGTTCGTTGACTCGGGAGCAACGGCGATCGTAATTGTCGCCAACTTCGCCTCCAACCTGGAAAAGATCATCGCGAAAACACAGATTAAACACGTCATTATAACCGGTCTGGGCGACATGCTCGGGGGGGTGAAAGGCGCTATCGTCAACTTTGTTGTCAAGAATGTCAAGAAAATGGTGCCTTCCTATAACCTGCCGGGAGCATTATCTTTCAAGTCGGTGCTCGCCAAGGGAAAAAGCCTAAGTTTTGAAAAGCCCGAGATTACAAATGAGGACCTGGCCGTTCTCCAATACACGGGCGGAACGACGGGCGTATCTAAAGGCGCGCAGCTTTCACATGGGAACCTGGTGAATCACAATACGATGATCACCCATTGGTTTCATCCCTATCTGAAGAATGAGGACGACGACATCATCATCACGGCAATACCCATGTATCACATCTTCGCCCTGACCGTTAACGGCTTGCTGATGTTCAGCACGGGCGTGAAGAACGTGCTGATTACCAATCCCCGAGATATGCCGGGGTTCTGCAAGGAATTGCGCAAGCACCGGTTCACCATCATGACCGGCGTGAACACGTTATTTAATGGACTCTTAAATTCCCCGACCTTCAAGGACCTTGACTTCTCCGGGCTCAAAGGCGCTATCGGAGGAGGCATGGCGGTCCAGGATGCCGTCGCCCGCCGCTGGAAGGAAGTCACCGGCAAACCCCTCCTCGAAGGTTATGGATTGAGTGAAACTTCTCCAGTTCTTTGTTGCAATCCGCTGGACGGAAAGTACAAGAGCGGTACCATAGGGGTACCGATGCCCAGCACGGAAGTGGCGATCTTTGACGACAATGGAAACCAGCTTCCGCAGGGCGAGACAGGGGAGATCTGCGCCCGGGGACCACAGGTGATGTCGGGCTACTGGGAGCACGACAACAACGGTGTATTTTATCCGGGCGGATGGTTTAAGACCGGCGACATCGGAAGCATGGATGCAGACGGATTTTTCAAAATTGTCGACCGGAAGAAAGACATGATTAAAGTTTCGGGATTCAACGTGTTTCCCAATGAGATCGAGAATGTTGTCGCCGGGCATCCGAAGGTGCTTGAGGTGGCGGCTATCGGTGTCCCGGATAGCCATTCGGGCGAAGTCATCAAAGTCTTTGTTGTCAAGCGGGATCAAAGTCTCACGGCGGATGAATTACGGCAGTATTGCAAAGAGAACCTCACAAACTACAAAGTGCCTAAACACTTCGAGTTCAGGAAGGAATTACCGAAGACCAATGTGGGCAAGATTCTTCGCCGGGCGCTGAAAGAAGAGGAGGCAGCTGAATCACCGGTGACTCACGCGTCCTGAAACCAATACCTGGCATGATCGGATTTTTTGAACATCAGTATTTATCCTTTAAGAAGAACCACATCCGGAACCTTGTGGCGCTCGCGCGCGTCGACGGCAACCTTCATCCGAGAGAGGAAGAACTTCTGTTCAAAATTGGGCGACGGCTCGGTCTGAAAGACCGTCAGGTAGTGCGTATCCTGGAAACGAACGAATCGCATGTCCTTAGCGTGCCTGACAATCACAATGACCGGATGAACCTGATCTACGATTTGTTATTGATGGTTCATGCCGATGAAGAGATTCAGTCCAACGAAGTGTCTTTCGTCGAAGATGCCGTAAAAAAACTCGGCATGAAAAAAGAGATGGTCTCGTGGTTGCTGGATATTTTCGAAAAGAAGGGCACTCCACCACCACCCGACGACTGGGAGGATGCAAAAGCCGAAGCAATGGAAAGATTTTCCGATCACTGAACTATCGTTCCCCCGCCTTTCGTTATTATCTCAGACGATCTTCCAGGTATGGGCCGCAACCCCATGGTTACTTTCCCGCGGCCCTGATGATCCATGTCAAATTCAGGGTGTGTTTCTGCTGACGGGCAACCAGTCGTGCTGCAGCGCTGTAATAGTCTGCAGGCGGGATGCATATAGGAGGAGTACACCACGCATGAGGGAGCGTATGAAAAATGGTACAATTATTATGGGATGAAGTGTGTTGTGATTAAAATGAGCGACACATCAACCTAAGTTGAATCAAATCGTTAAATTGGAAGCAATTTCTCGCTGCTTATGGAGGAATACAGGAAACTGACCAGTCAGGAAAAGGCACTTCGTATCAACTTAAGCAAGGCGATCTACGGGTCCTTTGCCGAAATCGGCGCGGGTCAGGAAGTGGCCGCAAACTTTTTCAAAGTGGGTGGAGCGTCTGGTACCATTGCGAAGACAATCTCGGCTTACGACATGAAGTTCAGCGACGCCATCTATGGTGTCTGTGATCGGTATGTATGCGAGGACCGCCTCATGCAGATGCTCGATCATGAGTATGTGCTTCTCGCTGAGCGCCTACCACACCGCATTGAAACCACCCGATTTTTTGCTTTCGCCGATACTGTCGAAGTCCTGAATTATGAGCGCAGCAATCAGGGTCACGGTTGGCTGGGACTGCGCTTTCAGCTTCAGCCTATGACGGAGCCGAATGAATGCGTCATTCATATTAAGATGCACGACAACGACCCGCTTCAGCAACAGGTGGGTATTGGTATCGTTGGGGTGAATATGATCTACGCCTGTATGTTCATGAGCGAACCGGAGGAGATGCTCATGTCGCTTGTTGACGGACTTACGGGCAAGCGGATTGAAGTAGATATGTTCCGGCTTTCCGGACCCGACTTCAAGCATGTCGACAACCGGTTGATGGCCTTAAAACTTGTAAAAAACGGATTGACGAAGGCGGCGATGTTTGGCCCCGACGGAAATGTTATGCAGCCGTCAGATGAACTGTACAAGAAGAACGTCCTGGTCCTGCGCGGCCGATTCCGGCCGCCGACGAATGTAAACGTCGATATGCTGCTGACGTCACGGAGGCATTTCAAGAAGGAACCCGACGTGGACCGTTCAAGAATTGTCCTGGTGTCTGAACTGACGCTGAATGACCTCAGTCCCGATGGCAAGATCGACGAGCGCGATTTCCTGCATCGCGCCGATATCATTTGTTCGCTCGGCCAGAATGTTTTGATCTCCAATTACTTTGAATACTACCGCCTTGTCGACTATCTCTCCAGGATCACGAAAGGAAAGAAGATCGGCATCACGATGGGAATCTTTGCGCTGCAAAAGGTATTTGAAGAGAGAACGTATATCAACATTCGCGGTGGAATACTGGAATGCTTCGCATCTTTGTTCGGAACGAACGTCAAACTATATATCTATCCCGCCTTGCGCGCGGACGGCAGCCTGTTCACACTAAAAGATTTTGAGCGCGAGCTTCCGGACAATCTGAAGAATATCTTCCGTTATCTGCTTGACAACAACAAGCTTGAGGACATCAACGACGCCAATGTCGGCAACCTGAATGTTATTTCCGACAACGTGCTCGCGATGATCAAGAAAGGGGAGTCCGGCTGGGAGAAATTTGTTCCTCACAAGGTCGAAGAAGCCATCAAGGCAAAAGGGTTGTTCGATTATCCTCTGACGGTGAAGCCCAAACCTGTTTCCGTGGCCGGCTGAACAGCACTACGCGCTCAGCAGGTAACTTTCAATTCCGTTGATCCGTTCACCAAGCTCGCGATCCACGCGATCAAAATCTTCCCGCGAAGACAACTCCGCTTTTACGGCGATATAGAACTTTATTTTAGGTTCAGTTCCCGAGGGCCGCACCGAGACTTTTGTTCCGTCCTCCAGGTAAAATTGGAGGACGTCCGACATCGGGAAATCCAGTTTTGATTTCTTGCCCGTCAAAAGATCGGTTTCCTGCAGAGCCTGGTAATCGAGGAGCCTCACGACCCGGCTACCGGTAATTTCCGCCGGGGGATTTTTCCTGAATTTTTCCATCATGGCCTTGATCTCCTGCTCTCCTTGTTGACCCTTCCTGGTCAGGTTCAGTAATTGTTCTTTGTAAAACCCATACTCGACATACATGTCGATCAGCCAGTCGTACATGGATTTTTTTTCTTCAGCGCTGCTGGCAGCCATGGCTGCAAAAAAGGCGCAGGCGGAAACCGCGTCCTTGTCGCGGACGAAGTCGCCGACCATGTACCCGTAACTTTCCTCCCCGGCGGCGATGAAGCGCTTCTTACCTTCCAGTTTGCCCATGAGTGAGGCGATATATTTGAAACCCGTCAGCGTATTGTAGCAATCGACACCCATGGCGGAAGCCATTGTGTCCACCAGCTCGGATGTCACGATCGTCTTCGCGATATAGGAGTTTTCGCTGCCCTTCTGATGCTTCAGGATGAAATACATCATGAGGCTGAACGCCTGATTTCCGTTTAGGAGAATGAACTCGCCATCCGAGCGGCGCACTCCGATTCCAACGCGGTCGGTATCGGGGTCAGTCGCCATCACCATTGTTGCGCCGGCTTCCTTCCCCTTGGCGATCACTTGCTCCATCGCCGATTTTTCCTCGGGATTGGGCGACTGCACAGTGGGGAAATTCCCATCCGGCTTCCTTTGCGATTCTACAACCTGCAGGTTGGCAAAGCCGATTCTCTTAAGGCACTCAGGCACCATGGTGATACCGGCCCCGTGCAGGCTGGAATAGACAATGGGAATATCCTGATGTTTTGCGATCGTGTCTTTATTCGGGATCAGGCGCGTGACTTCTTCGTAGTAGGCGTTCTCCACTTCCGGTCCAATCAACTGGATGAGGGAGGGGTTCGCTTTGAAATTAACTTGCTCGAACGAGTTGATCTTTTTTACTTCCGCCGTGATATTCTTGTCATGGGGCGGAACAACCTGCGCACCATCGTTCCAATATGCCTTGTAGCCATTGTACTCTTTCGGATTGTGCGAGGCTGTTATCACGATCCCGGAATCGCATTTCAGAAAACGGATCGCGAAGGACAACAATGGCGTGGGTCTTAGTTCCGGAAAGATGTGCACGTGTATGTTGTTCGCGGAGAGTACATCAGCGGTCACTTCTGCGAAATACTTACTGTTGTTTCGGCTATCGTATGCGATCGCGACACTGATCTTCTTGCCCGGATAAGTCTTGTTCAGGTAATTGGCGAGGCCCTGGGTTGCCATTCCCACCGTATAGCGGTTCATGCAATTAGATCCGGCGCCCATGACACCGCGAAGACCCCCCGTACCGAACTCGAGGTCTTTGTAAAAATTGTCGATCAGTTCTTTCGAATCCTCACTGGCGAGAAGCGATTTCACCAGCGCCTTCGTATCAGAGTCGATGACGGCGCTGCTCAACCACGCGTTTGCTTTGTTTTGAACTTCCTCAATTAGTTGCGACATACGATTATTTTAACACTAAGCCTCCAAGGCACAAAGACCCTAAGTTTTTTTTTAATTGTGAGTTGCGAATATATAAAATAACTTTTCCGCGCGTTCTAAATGTTCAGTGTCCCGGGAAAAATTTGGTGCCTTTGAGTCTCCGTGTCTTTGTCTAAAGATTACCCCTTAAAGCTTGTTCGCGCTCGATGGACTCAAAGAGGGCTTTGAAGTTTCCCTTGCCGAATGATTTTGCGCCGTGGCGCTCGATGATCTCGAAGAACAGCGTCGGGCGGTCCTGCACAGGTTTTGAAAATATCTGCAGCAGGTAGCCTTCTTCATCCCGGTCGATGAGGATGTTTTGTTTCCGGAGGTCGTTTAAATTTTCTTGAATCGTTCCGACCCGATCGAGCACATCGTCATAGTAGGTATCCGGCACGCGTAAAAATTCCATGCCGCGTCGTCGTAATTCGGAAACGGTAAAGACAATGTCTTCCGTAGCGATGGCGATATGCTGGACACCTGCGCCTCCGTAAAAGTCAAGGTACTCCTCGATCTGTGATTTTTTCTTGCCTTCCGCCGGCTCGTTGATGGGAAACTTGATGTATCCATTGCCATTCGAAACCACCTTGGACATCAGTGCGCTATATTCGGTACTGATATCCTTGTCGTCGAACGTTATAAGAAGCTTGAATCCCATCACGTCCTCGTAGAAGCGAACCCACTCGTTCATGTGCCCCAGTTCCACATTTCCCACGCAATGGTCGATGTACTTGAGTCCGGTCGGGTTGACGGCCGCGGTGCTCTTCCACGGTTTGTATCCCGGCATGAAAGGGCCTTTGTAGTTTTTCCGTTCGACGAATGTGTGCACCGTCTCGCCATAGGTGAGGATGGAGGCCGTCACGACTTCGCCGAATTCATCTTCTGTCCGCTTCGGTTCTTGCGCGGCTACCGCTCCGCGTGACGTGGTCTCAAAAAAAGACTTGCGCGCATCGTTAACCCATAAAGCCAGTACTTTTACGCCATCACCGTGTCTGTTCACATGCGCGGCGATCTCCGAATCACCTCGAAGCGCTGTGGTGAGCACAAACCGAATTTTGCCTTGTTGCATTACGTACGATGCGCGATCGCGCAACCCGGTTTCGGGCCCGGCGTAAGCGATCAACTCGAAACCCATGCAATGCTGGTAATACTGCGCCGCCTGCCTGGCGTTACCCACATAGAACTCAATATGGTCGGTGCCCTGGATGGGCAAGAAATCTTCTGCCATGCCTGTGTCTTTTTGGTTGCTCGAAATTTACGCTTTACAAACGTGTGAGGAAAGGGAATTGGGGGTATAAGGGGTGTAGGGGGTGTAGGGGGTGTAAGGGAAATAGGGTATACGGGTTCCATCCCTACACCCTAGATCCCTTATATCCCTATATCCCTATATCCCTATATCCCTATATCCTTTATCCCTTATATCCCCTATACCCTTTATCCCTTATATCCCTTATATCCCTATACCCCATATCCTATCCCTCCACATTTTTGTAATTGCATTAAATCTGTAATATTTACGGAAAAATTCGCTATGAACGTTAAGGAACTGGATGCCGAGTTGCGGGAAATTGAAAAGGCAAAGATTGAGTTGAGCAAACTCGACTATAATGACCCAAAGTATGATGACCTGGAGGAAGCCCTTCATGACCTGGAGGATGAGTTTCAGGACAAGCATGGCGAATTCCTGGAGGAAGCTCTTCAGACGGTTCACGATGACCTGTGTCCCGACAACGATGTGTTGATGCCGATCGCTTATCTCGGAAAGGGCGTGCCGGTTGAAGTTGACAAATTCCCCGGGAAAGACACCCGGCTGGTCTTGCTGACGAATCCCCCGCGAATCGTGCTGACGATCGGGAAGGAGAAGCAGGACGTCGTGTGGACTGCGGGCAAGGTGAAATAATCAGATCGGACGATTACCGATAGCCAAGTTTCTTGCGCACGCGTGCCAACACCTCGTTGGCGATTACGCGCGCTTTTGCTTCACCCTGTTCCAGTTTTTTCTCGAGTTCTTCCGGGTTGCTCAGGTAGTAGTTGAACGCTTCTCTTTCCCTGGCGTACTTTCTGGTGATCAGCTCGAACAATTCCTGCTTTGCATGGCCGTATCCATAGTTTCCCGCCCGGTATTTTTTTTGCATCGCATCCCGTTGATCGTCGTCCGCAATAAGACTGTAGATCTTGTAAACATTGTCTGTCTCGGGGTTTTTCGGCGCCTCCAGGGGCGTGCTGTCTGTTACGATCGACAACACTTGTTTTCGTAATTCCTTGTCAGGAAGAAAAATATCGATCGTATTCCCGTAGGACTTACTCATTTTTTGTCCGTCGGTTCCCGGGATTGTCATGACCTGCTCTTCGATCTTCGCTTCCGGGACGACAAAGGTTTCCCCGTACTGACTATTGAAAGTGGAGGCGATGTCGCGGGCGATTTCCACGTGCTGCCGCTGATCTTTGCCCACAGGAACAAAGTGCGCATCGTACAGGATGATATCGGCGGTCATCAGCACTGGATAAGTAAAAAGGCCTGCATTTACGTCAGCGAGTTTTTCGGACTTATCCTTGAAGGAGTGCGCGTTCGCCAGCATGGGAAAGGGCGTAAAGCAATTCAGATACCACGTGAGTTCGCAGACCTCGGGAATGCGGGACTGCCGGTAAAGAAAATTTTTCTCGATGTCAAAACCGAATGCGAGCCAGGCCGCCGCCACAGCCTGGACGTTATGAACGCGTGTGGATGCGTCTTTTATGGTTGTGAGGGAATGGAGGTCGGCGATAAAGAAAAGCGATTCGTTTCCTGGCCGCTGTGAAAGTCGAATGGCGGGGATGATCGCGCCCAATAGATTACCCAAATGCGGACGACCGCTGCTTTGGATTCCGGTTAAGATCCTTGACATAGTTTTGCAAAGAAAAGAAAATGTTGATTACATGTTGAATTGCCGCCGTTTATTCCTTTCGGGGCCATACTACCGACCGCTGGAACGCGTTTTGCCCGTAACCTGTTGCAAGAATTGCCCGATGCAAGAATAACCCTGGCCTCTGTGTAAGATTCGCCGGGGAGATGAACCTAAAATGCGCGGAGAATTATTTAGTTTTACACCAATCTTTTTCCCGACCATGACAAGAACTTTTTGCTCATTCATCCTCGTCCTCATCGCTTCACTGGCTTTCGCTCAGCAGGCCAAACAGCTCGCGTTCCGGGAGGAAACGCATGATTTTGGCGTGGTGGATGAAAACAAGGGCCCTGTCACGCACGAATTTGTATTCACTAATAACAGCACGCGCCCGGTGAAGATCCTCAAGGTTCAGGCCTCCTGTGGATGCACAACGCCGGGGTGGTCAAAGGAGGCCGTCGCTCCCGACAAAGAGGGTTTCATACGAGCGAGTTACAATCCGAAGGGTCGCCCCGGCTTCTTCAACAAATCGCTGACGGTCACGACCGATCTCGAGCCGAGTCCCGTCATCCTGCAAATCAAGGGTCAGGTGTCCAATGTAGAGAAGCCCGCGCCATCGGATTTTCCGGCGGGCATCGGAAATCTCAAGCTGAAAGTCGCGTCCTTTAATATGGGTAGGGTGTTTCTTAAGGATGAGTATGTGGTGCGCGAATTTCCTGTGATGAATGCCGGCGCGGACCCGCTCGAGTTTACGGGAAACTTCAGGCATCCGGCTTATATCCGTGTTGACGCTCAACCCAGAACCCTTGGTCCGGGTGAAAAAGGTATTATTCGGGTCAGCTACAACGGCGCGTTAAAAAAGCAGTATGGCTTCCAGTCCGACAATGTTGAACTGGAAACCAATGACAAGGCCATTCCGATGAAGTCATTTTCTGTTTTTGCAACACTGGAGGATTATTTTCCGGAGATGTCCGCCGCCGAGTTAGCGAAAGCGCCGAAGCTGAACATTCCCGGTACATCGCTGGATTTTGGAAATATCAAACCCAACACCGAAAGCGAGCGGGAGATTGTTCTTACCAATACCGGGCGAAAGGACCTGGAATTGCGATCGATCCAGCCGAATTGCTCATGCATCAAAGCCACTGCTGCAAAGACATCCATCAAGCCCGGAGAAAGCACGACAGTGAAAATAGCTTTTGATCCTCAGGATCGCAGTGGCACACAAAACAAAGCCGTCACTTTTTATTCCAACGATCCAGCCAACCCGGTCCAGCGCGTTACGTTCACGGCGTACGTCCAGTAGCGAAGAAGCTTGCGAGTCCCTACTCAAATGCCGGAATGTCCGTGATATGGTTTCCGAGAATGAGCAGATGTATGTCGTGCGTTCCCTCGTAAGTGATCACCGACTCGAGATTCATCATGTGGCGCATGATCGGATATTCTCCGGTGATGCCCATCGCCCCGTGGATCTGTCGCGCTTCACGGGCGATCTCCAGGGCCATGTGAACGTTGTTGCGCTTTGCCAGGGAGATCTGCGCGGAGGTACCTTTGCCTTCGTTCATGAGCGTTCCCAGCCGCCAGTTAAGAAGCTGCGCCTTTGTAATCTCCGTCAGCATCTCGGCAAGTTTTTTCTGTACCAACTGGAATGACGCGATTGGTTTGCCAAACTGCATCCTTTCTTTTGCGTACCGGCGCGCCGACTCGTAGCAATCCATCGCCGCTCCTGTTGCTCCCCAGGCGATGCCGTAGCGGGCGGCATCCAGGCACATGAGTGGAGCACCCAATCCGTTCTTGCCGGGCAGGAGGTTTTCTTTCGGTACTCTAACGTTGTCGAACACCAGCTCTCCCGTTACACTGGCTCGCAGCGACCACTTGCCATGTGTTTCGGGCGTCGTAAAGCCCTCGAAGCCGCGCTCGACAATCAGACCGTGAATGCGTCCTGCTTCATTCTTTGCCCACACGACAGCGACATCCGCTTGGGGAGAATTCGAGATCCACATCTTCGCTCCATTGAGAAGGTAGTGGTCGCCCATGTCCTTGAAATTGGTAACCATGCCGCCGGGGTTTGAGCCGTGATCCGGTTCAGTAAGACCGAAACATCCCAGCCATTCTCCTGAGCCCAGTTTGGGCAGGTATTTTTTCCGCTGTTCTTCGCTTCCGAACTTGTAGATCGGATACATAACCAGCGACCCTTGTACGGATGCTGTCGATCGCATTCCGGAGTCCCCCCGTTCGATCTCCTGCATGATCAATCCGTAGCTGATATAATCCAGTCCGCCTCCGCCGTACTCAGCCGGAACGGTCGGTCCGAATGCACCGATCGCTCCGAACTTACGGACAATTTCGGTGGGAAAATGCGCCTGCTGCGCCCACTCTTCGATGTAAGGTGAGATCTCTTTTTTCACGAAGTCGCGCATGGAACTGCGGATGAGTTTGTGTTCCGCGGTGAACAGGTCATCGATCGCATAAAAATCCGGGTGATCAAAGACATCCTGCTTTGACGATTTCCTGATGCCGGATCCACCAGTCTGCTGTTTCGACATAGAATTGCTATTGATGATTAATGTGACCGGCACGAAGTTAAGCGATAATTTAGAATTAAAGGGTGGGAAACAGCCGCTGAGTGTGGTGGTAACTTCAGCTCCTCTTCTCTTAGGGATTTGGCAGCAAATGAGTACCTTAGCAGTCCTATTCTCCTGAGGTTGAAAAAGATCATCTGCGCGTTGTTCTTATTGATCGCGGCTCATTCCATGTATGGGCAGGGATTTTTGCGCAAGACCTATCACGATGCGGAAAAGAAAAACCTGAAGGAGGTTTACCAGGTGAAGGATACCATCGGTAATATTCTGAATGGAAAGTACGTCTCCTATTATCTCAACGGAAGCATCGAGTCACGCGGTCAGTTCACCGATAACACCACGACGGGCGTTTGGGAATTCTTTTACGAGTCCGGCAAATTGAAAATGCGCGGCATCCTGGAGAAGAATGCGAATTACGGCTTGTGGGAATATTTTTATGAAAGCGGTCGGAAAAGTATGGAAGGCGTCGTCAATGGAAAGAACCGCGAAGGTGAATGGATCAGCTACTACGAGAACGGCCAGGTGAAAGAAGCCGGGCACTATGCCGGTAACAAGCGCGACGGCTTATGGAAATCGTATTTCGAGGATGGAGCTTTGAAAGGGGAGATCGAGTACACCCATGACGCCGGAAGGTTCATCGAATACTATCATTCCGGAAAGGTTTTTGGTGAAGGGCCACGAGCGGGTACCCGCAACGTTGGACATTGGCGACTCTTCGCTGAAGACGGATCGCTTTTGTCGGAGGGAGAATACGAGAACGGCAAGAAACAGGGTCAGTGGTATTACTACTACCCCGACGGAAAAATCGCAAGCAAGGGAAAATACGTCAACGATCTCCCTGATGCCTCGTGGGAATATTTCTATGAGGATGGAAAGCTCAGCCGCGCGGGTGGCTACGAGAATGGCGTCAAAATAGGTTCGTGGCGAACGCTCTACGAGGATGGCGCAATTAGCAGTGAAAGCGTTTTTCACGATGGGCGAGGTGAGATCCGGCAATTTTATCCCTCGGGAAAACTGAAATCGTACGGGATGACGCTCGATGATGTACGCGATGGCAAATGGATCTTTTACTACGAAGACGGGCGCAAGGAAGGCGAATGTGATTACACAGCAAACAAGGGAACGTACTATGGATATTTCCCGAACGGGGCCCTGCAGACAAAAGGCGCGATGACGGGCGATCTGAAGACCGGCACCTGGGAGATTTACAAGGAGGACGGGACCCTCTCGGGCTACTACCGTCCATTCTATGATGACAAGAAACTCGGCGAAGAGATTGTAGCGCTAGCATTGGCATCCGTGCCGGTGAAGAAGACAACAGAGAGGCACCGGAGGAAGGCGGAGTATTTTACTCCACGACTCAACGAGTTTCGCGGATTGATAGTAGCCGGGAATCCGGTGATGGCATTTGCGGGTCGCATGCCTCTCGGTGTCGAGTTCTATCTGCAGGAAAGACTCGGTCACGAGTTTGAATTTATCGGCATCCGCGCGCCATTCTTTAAGCGGGACCTCGCGGTGCCGGCAGGGGAACGATTTGAACGTGGATACGAGATCGTTATCAAGCAAAAACTTTACAACCCTCTTCGTACTGGCATGTGGTACTTCGGCCATGAGATCCGGTTTACGAATTACGGACACTTCATCAATCAGCCAATCAGCGTGATGACAGCGGAGTTGTTTACGTTCAGCTGCGTAGAACAGCGCATGGAATGGGGGCTGCTGACCGGTTATAGGATTTCGCGAAGCAATGTCCGAAGCGGTTTGACAATCGACGCCTTTGCTTCCGCCGATATCGGTTATCGCGGGTTTGACGTTGACCCCAAGTTCGCGTCTTACTTTGACGATATGAATCAGTCGCGACTTTCCACCAGTTTCCACGTCGGCGTGAATTTTGGAAACGTGTTTTCATTCCGGTAACGATGCGTGTTGAAGAAATTGTCCTTTGGCCGGAAGAGGCGTTTGATGATACCGTGTTCCCCGCGATCCTCTACGAAAGGTTGGGATTGAAGAACGATGGAAGCGTTTTGATCAATCCCGTCCGGCGGTCGATCGATGCGAGGGGAAAAAAAGTCCGCGTTCGCCTTCAATGTGAAGTCTACGATGCATCTGAAACAAGGCCACCTTCCCGAAAAGCAGAGTTACCCGATGTTAGAAGCAAGCCGGTAGTCATCGTCCTCGGTTCTGGTCCTGCAGGATTATTTGCGGCTCTGCGGCTAATAGCGCTCGGCTATAAGCCGGTCGTCTTTGAAAGAGGAAAAGACGTTCAATCGCGGCGGCGCGACCTGGCTGCCATCAACAAGGAGCACATCGTAAATCCGGATTCCAACTATTGCTTCGGTGAGGGTGGAGCCGGAACGTATTCCGACGGAAAACTCTATACGCGCTCCAAAAAACGCGGAGATATCAAGTCAGTTCTGGAGACGCTGGTAGACCACGGCGCACGGCCGGAAATAATGTTCGATGCCCATCCCCACATCGGCACCAACAAACTGCCGAAGCTTGTGGCAGAGCTCCGTCAAACGATTCTCGATCACGGGGGTGAAATTCATTTTAATTCGCGTGTGGATGATCTCATTATTATTGGCGATTCAATTCGCGGGGTCGTGCTTTCGACTGGTGAGAAGGTGGACGGCGAATCGCTGATCCTCGCGGCGGGACATTCAGCGCGCGATATTTTTCATTTGCTTGACAGAAAGAAAATCCTCATTGAGGCCAAGCCGTTTGCGCTGGGCCTCAGGGTTGAGCATTCCCAAAACCTTATCGACAAAATTCAGTATCACTGTGCGGATGAGCGGGGGCCCTATCTGCCGGCGTCATCGTACAGCCTTGTTCAGCAAACGATGGTAAAAGGGCGGGAGCGAGGCGTGTTTTCCTTCTGCATGTGTCCCGGGGGTTTTATTGTGCCAGCGGCGACCGCTCCCGGCGAAGTTGTCGTAAACGGAATGAGCCCGTCGCGCCGCGATTCGGTTTTTGCGAACTCGGGAATCGTGGTCACCGTTGATGAGAAAGATTTCGCCGGACATCGGGAGCGGCGTGCCCTGGCGGGAATGTATTTTCAGGCAGATATCGAGCGTCTGGCCTGTGAGTTGGCCGGCGGAACACAGAAGGCCCCCGCACAGCGGTTAGTGGATTTTGTGGAAGGAAAGGTGTCGCCGGCTTTGCTGGCTACTTCCTATCAACCCGGGCTCACCTCGGTAAATCTGGAGGATCTGTTACCGGACTTTATATCCCAGGCCTTGCAGATGGCCTTCAAGCAGTTCGGAAAGAAAATGAAAGGATATTATACCAACGATGCTCAGGTGGTCGGGGTCGAGAGTCGCACTTCATCACCGGTAAAAATTCCGCGCGACAAGGAGACTCTGGAACATCCTCAGATACGGGGCCTCTTTCCCTGTGGCGAGGGAGCCGGATATGCAGGGGGTATCGTGTCGGCTGCCATGGACGGCGAACGATGCGCGGAAGCGGTGGTCAACAAATTGCGGGCATAGTGGCTGATTTGATGAACGGGTTTATCTGCTAACCTATTATCGCTATATTTCACTCATCGACCTGTGCGGCGATCCTGGTTACACAATCATCCAGGTAGTATCGGATAATATTTGTCTTTAATACGCCGGCGAGGAATGGCTATATCGCTTAATGCATTTTGCTTTCGCTGCGTGGATCATTAATTTAAACTAACCATGAAGTCAGCTATTCTCTTTCTTGTGGGCATGTGTTGCGCACTTTTGCAAGTCATGGCAGTTGATCCTGACCATCCAAAACCTGACCCGCCAAAGCTCAAGAACCCGATATCGGTAAAGTATATCAAATCAAATCTGCGCAAGACCAGCCCAAGGCTCATCCTCACGCCGGCCATTGAAAAAAGACTGAAGGCGAAGATGAAGTCCGATCCGGTTGTCAAAAATTACTACGCGGCAATGAAGCTGAATGCCGCGCGCATACTGAAGGAGCCACTGCTAACACGGGAAATGGTCGGGAGGAGGTTGCTGGGGACGTCACGCGAAATGCTATACAGGATGAACATCCTTGGAATGGTTTACCGCATGGAGAAGGATCCGGCGATTGCGAAGCGCATTGATGCGGAGCTGCAAGCTGTCTCCAAATTCTCCGACTGGAATCCATCTCACTACCTCGATGTTGCAGAGATGTCTATGGCACTGGCCATCGCGCTTGACTGGGCTGGCGAGGCGTTGCCGAAGACAACCGTTGAATTGGCAAAGACTGCGTTGATAGAAAAAGGCATCAAGCCCAGTTTTCCGGAGGAAGAAACTCCGAGCTGGGTAAACACTACCAACAACTGGAACCAGGTGTGCAATGGCGGAATGATCGCCGCAGCCATCTCCATTGCAGACAAAGATCCCGAACTTGCGGCCAGGACCATCAGCCGCTCGCTGGATGGCATGCCGTATGCGCTGGATGCATATGGACCTGATGGAGTTTATCCGGAAGGGGCGACTTATTGGGGATATGGAACAAGCTTTTCCGTTTTCACCTCTTCGCTGCTTGAGACGGCGTTCGGTACAGACTTTGGCATTGCAGAGTACCCTTCTTTTGTTGAGAGTGCAAAATTCCGTTTACTGAGCGTCGCACCCACGGGATGGTACTACAACTTTGCTGACTGCGGAGATCGGGCAGGTACATCAGGCGATGTTACCCTTGCGTGGTTCGCAAAACAGACAGGCAATTCGCTATACTTTGAACGCGAGAAGTTTTTGAAATCTCCAGAGAGCCTGGGAAGACTTTCCCGACTGGCCGGCGGTGGAATCGTCTGGCTCGCGCAATTCGAACCTGGCAGTCGAAGCGAACTTCCATTAGCCTGGAAAGGCGAAGGACTGAACCCGGTCGTCATTTTTCAGAGTGACGCGAGCGATGCGCGGAAATTTTATTTCGGCGGAAAAGGCGGGAGAGCAACAGTGAACCATGGCAACATGGACGCGGGTTCTTTTGTGTTTGAACTGGACGGTGTCCGCTGGTCAATTGATCCAGGTAATCAGTCGTATGAAGATATTGAAAAAACGGGGTTCAACCTTTGGAGTAACTGCCAGAATTGCGAGCGGTGGTTGTTGTTGACCAAGAACAACTACGGACACAGCACCCTTACCGTAAATGACGCGCTGCATATCAACAATGGCTTTGCACCGCTGCTCGAATTCAAAACCGGCGACAGGCCACAAGCAACGTTTGACCTAAGCAATGTCTTTGGTGGAAAGCTTGCCAGCGCCAGCCGCACGTTCATCAAAGAGAGCAATGAATCTCTGTTGATTGAAGATAAAGTGCAGGTGAACGACTCGACGAAAACGGTGACATGGCAATTGATCACCGCGGCGGATGTTGAGATTACACGCGGAGGGGCAACCCTCCGACAGGATGGAAAGCAGCTCCGGCTGGAAAACCTCTCTCATCCCGAAGTTGCGATTTCCATTATTTCGCTCGATCCTCCACCCATGGAGCTCGACAGGAAAATAGAGAACCTGAAACGCATTGAGATTCGCCTGCCGGCCTATGTGCTCAGAGCAGGAGATGGTTCCATACGGGTGCGCCTCACCGGCGCAAATTAATTTTTGCAAGCATCTTAATTTCTTAAACCGATAACCGATCATGAAATCCTCCCTTAACATCAGTCGCAGAAATTTCCTGAAGAACGCTGCGATCGCATCCTCAGTCTTTATTGTCCCCCGGCGCGTGCTGGGCGGGCCCGGCTATACTGCGCCAAGCGACAAGGTAACGCTTGGCTTTATTGGCTGTGGGCGGCAGAGCGGTGGTCTTCAAAGAAGATTTTCAGATCTTACTGAAACACAGATAGTCGCTGCATGCGATCCGTACGCCGCCAAGCTTAAGAGATTTGTTGACGCTAATAACAAGATTTATGCCGAGTTAACCGGACAGTCATCCTACGATGCAACTCAGAGCTATGTAGATTTTCGGGAACTTCTTGCGCGCAAGGATATTGACGCAGTGATCATTGCATCACCCGACCACTGGCACGCGGCGATGTCCGTTCGGGCCGCGGAGGCTGGCAAGGATATCTATTGCGAAAAGCCGTTATCGCTAACCGTGAAGGAAGGAAGGACGATGGTGAACGCGACGCGCGACCATGGCAGAGTGTTTCAGACGGGAAGCATGCAGCGATCCTGGAAGGAGTTCACACAGGCCGTGCAACTTGTGAGGAGCGGCGCCATCGGGGAAATCAAAAAAGTCGTCGTCAGTGTTGGGGGCCCTCCCAAAGACTGGGACCTTCAGGGAGAGCCCATGCCACAAGGATTGAACTGGGATTTGTGGATGGGCCCGAATGTAACGGAACGTCCTTACAACAATGTTCTGGCGCCCAACCTCGACGCAACGTTCTGGGCTAAATGGCGCGACTACAAAGAGTTTGGAGGAGGCTTAATGACTGACTGGGGTGCTCACATGTTTGACATCGGCCAGTGGGGATTGGGAATGGACAACAGCGGTCCGGTGAAGGTCATTCCTCCCGGTAAAGACGCACAAGCCGGTCTTATTTACGAATACGCGAATGGCGTGCAGATGATCCACCAGCCCGACGCCGGGAAAAACTACTGTCACTTCTTTGGAACAGAGGGGGACGTTTACGTGCAACGCGGCGAATTGAGAACAACTCCCGAAACGCTGAAAGATAAAGTCTTCCAACAGCACGACTATAAGATTTATGTCAGCGACAACCACTACCAGGACTTTATCAACTCCATGAAGACGCGCAAGCCGCCGATTTGCGACGTGGAAGTCGGACATCGAAGTGCTACGGTCTGCAACATCGGCAACATCGCCTACGCCCTCGGAAGAAGCCTCGAATGGGATCCCGAAAAGGAAAAGTTCAGCAAGGATGGAGAAGCGAATAAGTTTTTGAAGAGGAAGATGAAGAAGGAATGGAAGGCGTGAGTGGTGAGTGGTGAGTGGTGAGCAGTGAGTGGTGAGTGGTGAGTCGTGAATCGTGAGACGTGAGACGTGAGACGTGAATCGTTAGTCATTAGTAATGAGAAGGGATCTGCCTGCAAGCTCTGAAATCTGCCACTCACCACTCACTACTCACTACTCACTACTCACTGCGCACCACTCACTACCCACGACTCACGACCCACGACTGACGTCTCACGTCTGACGTCTCACGTCTCACGCGTCGTTACCGTCCAAGCCATGCGTCCCGGAGTTCAAGTTGTTCTGAAGTAGCCTGGGGGTTGGGGGCGAGAAGATGGCGCTGGGTGATGCGGACTTTTTGCACGGGGGCGGTGAGCACGGTCTCCTTGTTTTCACCATTGGAATTCTTTCGCATCACGGTGAAAGAAATATCTTTTAGTTCTTCGAGACTCATCAGCTGCCGCTGAAGGAATGTGCTGATGTCCGGACTTCCCAGATCCGGTATTTCTTCTCCGTTGATTTTTATGAGCACGTCTCCTTCCTGGAAGCCGAGCGCCCGACCCAACGCATTCAGATTTGCTGTTGTGGCAATTTGCAGGCGCGGAACGCTGTCGAGTTCTGTCAATCCCAAATCCGGGTTATCGATTCCGAGGCTGTAATCTTCGAACGTATGCTCCTCGGCATAAATGATGCCCACTTCATCGAAGATTTCTTCGAAGGGCAGAGGCTCAATACGGTTCGGCGTCGAGCTGCTCGTGTCAGCGGCGATAGGTCCTTTGCCTTTGACGTACCGTTCAAAGAACTCGCCGATGACTGGACCCGTCATCGAGGTGATCTCGCCAATGAGTTTGTCGTCCTCGAATGGCTTGTCCTTTCCATATTTCCTGGAAAGTTCGAGGACCAGATCGCGAAGTCCGTGTTCGCCGCCGGAGAGCTTCCGCAGCTTTATGTCGAGGCACAATCCAATGAGCGCTCCTTTTTGATAGACGTTGTAATACTGATCGTGGTATTTGTCGAGCGTAAATTTGCTGATCTCCGTAAAAGGGACCTCATCGATGAACTCGTCTGATGTCAGCATCTGCTGCCGGATAGTCTGTATGAAATCGTCCACGGTAGTAAGGTCGTATTGGACCTGGACGAGCGCTGCAAAATACTCCGTTACTCCTTCGTACAGCCAGAGGTGCTGTGACATTTTCGGATCGTTGAAGTCGAAGTCGTCAATTTCCCTGGAGTGAACGGTCAGGGGTGTAACAATGTGGAAAAACTCGTGGGCCGCAAAATCTCTCAGCTGTTGTTTCATTTGCCCGATCGGCATTTCAGGCATGTAATAGAATGACGAATAAGAATGTTCGAGTGCCCCGTATTTCAAAATGGGTTTGTCTGTGAAGTAAAATATGAAGGCGTATTTATCGACGGGAAGCTTTCCTCCGAGGAATTCTTTTTGTGCCATGAGGACCTCGCGGATGCTCTCAGCGATCTCGCGGGCCGTTACCTTGTTTGTCGGGGAATAGGAACCGATCAAGACTTCGGCGTTTGCCACCCGGATAACGGCCGTGTCCGGCTTGGCATACATCAGCGGCGAATCCACGAGGTGATCGTAGTCGGTGGCTTCGTAGACATCGACCACCTTGTTCGAGCTGTCAGAGGTCTTTTCCAGCTTCAGACTACCGGGCGCAACACCTGTCTCGGTCGGGATCAATCCGGTGGATCCGTAAAAGCTTTTCGGCCGGATGATGTTCAGCCGGAAGTCTGGCTCCTTGAGTCCTTCGAAGTATCCAAAAAATCCGCTTGTGTTGATGACAAAATTCTTTCCCGCTTCGATGTTTGTTCCGGCAGGCCAGAAAATGTCAGGGCCTTTAACGGAGGTATCCCATGTATCATCGATCCAGTACGTTATCCTCGTAAGTTTATGGGCGTTCCGAATCCTCCATGCATTTTCACCCATCTTTTCGACCGGAAGTTTCTTGCCTTTCTTATCCAGCGCCTGAAAGGACGTAACGTATCGGCCGTAGTCGGCAATGGCGTAAGTACCCGGCACGATTTTCGGAAAATAGAAGGTAATCTCCTTTTCGCTGAGAGGGGGCGGTGTGAGTTCCACAAACACGCGGTCGTCAACGACATTGGTCAGGTCCACCGTGTACTGGTAGGGGTTTTTGTCGGATTGGCTAAACGCAGAAACTGACGCTAGAAAGACTAATATACTCGCGAAAAAGGATCTCATATAGTTAAATTTGGAACCAAGTTAATTTTATTTTGTTCGCCCGATAGGGATTTAACGGCCGACGGACATAAATACTGCATATTACGTGAAGAAAACAGTCATAATCGGAGCAACAACCAATCCAGGAAGATACGCTCACCTGGCGGCTCGAATGTTAACGGAATACAATCACGAAATCGTTCCGGTAGGCATCAAGGACGGGGCTGTTTTCGGCAAAGAGATTCTCGACATCTTTTCGAGACCGTCTATCGAGGATGTTGACACGGTCACTATGTACATCGGTCCTCACCGGCAGGCTGAGCACATGGATTATATCCTTGGACTGAAACCCAAGCGGATCATTTTCAATCCCGGGACTGAGAACCCGGAATTCATCCGAAGGGCTGAAGAGCAGGGCGTCGAGGCGCTTGAGGCGTGTACGCTTGTCATGCTTCGGAGCCGGCAGTTCTGATGTTTCCCATCGAATTTTCAAGCGAGTTTTTGTGTTATCCAGACAGTGAACTTACGGCGATCTAGGGGCCGGATAGCCCTTCCGTGTTCATGTTTTTTTTCTTGCCAATTCAGTGGCGAGCGAGGTCGTTACGGAAGACGCGTAGACACAGTTTGGCACCTCTTGAGACGAGCATTTTTCAGGGCTTCATCAGGCGACATTCAGGTCCTTTTTCACAGCGGAAAATACTTCATTTTTTTCCTCTGAAATATGCTGATTCCGAGGCAAAAAAATGTATTTTTGGCGGTTCTAATCAATAAAAATGAGCGAGGTTAAAGATAAAGTCCCGGCTGAGTATTCGGCCAATAACATTCAGGTATTAGAGGGTTTGGAGGCGGTTCGGAAAAGACCCGCGATGTATATTGGAGATGTTGGAGTAAAGGGCTTGCATCACCTCATCTGGGAAGTTGTCGACAACTCGATCGACGAGGCGATGGGCGGTTATTGCGACCTTATTCAGGTAACGATCAACGAAGATAATTCCATTACGGTAGAGGATAACGGCAGGGGTATTCCCACCGACATGCACGAGAAGGAAAAGCGGTCGGCTCTTGAAGTTGTTATGACCGTTCTCCACGCCGGCGGCAAATTCGATAAGAATACGTACAAAGTTTCAGGCGGTCTGCACGGCGTGGGGGTTTCCTGCGTGAACGCGCTTTCGGAAGTTCTTCGCGCCACGATTTACCGCGACGGGAAGGTTTTTGAACAGGAATATCATCGCGGCGCGCCCCAGTATCCGGTCCGAGTAGTGGGCGAATCCGAGAAAAGCGGAACTACGGTGAACTTCAAGCCTGACCGGCAGATATTTCTGGTTTCGGAATTTAACTATGAAACTATCGCGTCGCGCCTGCGGGAGCTCGCCTTCCTCAATCCGGGTATCGAGATCAAGCTGACCGATCTCAGGGAGAAGGATGAAAAGAGCGCCGGACGTTCTGATTCGTTCCTTTCGGAGGGTGGTCTTCGCGAATTTGTAAACTACATCGACTCGACGCGTGAAAAGCTGATACCCGAGCCAATCTACATAGAGAATGACAAGGGTACAGTACCCGTCCAGGTGGCACTGAGCTACAACACTTCCTTCACGGAGAATCTGGTCTCATACGTCAATAACATCAACACCCACGAGGGAGGTACCCACGTTGCAGGGTTTCGCCGCGCGCTGACCCGGACGCTGAAGAGTTACGCTGACCGGTCGGGCTTACTCGAAAAACTGAAGATCGATATCAGTGGCGACGATTTCCGCGAGGGGCTGACGGCGGTGATTTCTATTAAGGTCGCCGAACCTCAATTCGAAGGTCAGACAAAAACAAAGCTTGGAAACTCGGACGTAATGGGGATCGTCGACCAGTCGGTAGGCGAGGTTCTCGGGTCGTACCTGGAGGAGCACCCGCGCGAGGCTAAGCTTATTGTCAACAAAGTTATTCTCGCTGCCCAGGCTCGTCATGCAGCTCGCAAGGCGCGCGAAATGGTTCAGCGGAAAAACGTTCTTACAGGAACCGGCCTTCCGGGAAAACTTGCCGACTGTTCGAGTACCGACCCCAGCATTTGTGAAGTGTACCTGGTGGAAGGAGACTCCGCGGGTGGTTCGGCAAAGCAGGGACGGGACCGGAACTTTCAGGCGATACTTCCCTTGCGAGGCAAAATCCTGAACGTTGAAAAAGCGCAGGAGCACAAGATATACGACAACGAAGAGATCAAGAATATTATCACGGCGCTGGGAGTCAGCTTCGGCACCCTGGAGGACGAAAAAGCGCTTAACCTGAACAAGCTTCGTTATCATAAGATTATCATTATGACCGATGCTGATGTCGACGGAAGTCACATCCGCACTTTGATTCTGACCTTTTTCTTCCGCTACATGCGACAGCTCATTGAGCGCGGCTTTGTGTATATCGCGCTCCCGCCGCTCTATCTCGTGAAGAAAGGGAAGGAAGAGCGCTACTGCTGGACAGAAGAGGAGCGCATGGCGCTGGTGAAGGAGCTGGGTGGCGGGAAGGATGACTCCGTACACGTGCAGCGTTACAAGGGTCTCGGTGAAATGAACCCCGAACAATTGTGGGCCACTACCATGGACCCCGCGAGAAGGTCTCTGAAACTTGTCAGCATTGAATCTGCGGCGGAGGCAGACCATCTTTTCTCCATGCTTATGGGTGACGAAGTAGCACCGAGGAGGGAGTTCATCGAGAAAAATGCAAAGTACGCCCGGATAGATATTTGACCCTTCATTAGCCTGGCGCTGCAAACCGCCCGTCACCTGGTTGTCCTGGGATGGGGGCGGTTGTGTTTATTTTTATTCTTGATTAATCCTTTAAGTTATTGATATGAGTGAGGCGGTTTTGTCCATTGAAAAGATCACACAGCAAATTGAAGAGAGCAACTATATCAGCCGCGACCTGAGCTGGCTGCAGTTCAATTACCGTGTGCTTGACCAGGCCCGTCACGTCGACCGCAGCATTTTTGACCGCCTTAAATTCCTTTCTATAACCGCGTCCAACCTCGACGAATTCTGTACCATTCGCCTGGGGAGTTTGTACAATTACATCGACTACGGAAAAGAGCGCTTTGACTATAACGGCCTTCGGGAGGAACCTTTCCGGGTGCTGTTGCTGGCGGAAACACGTCGCTTTTACAATGACCAGAACGAATACTTCGTCAAGAAGCTCAAGCCGCTCTTTGAAACCAATGGCTTTATCATCGCCGGTTATGCTGACCTTTCCGTTGAGAATACGCAAAAGGTGAACGAGTATTTCAACAGCATCATTTTTCCGATGCTGACGCCGATGGTATTCGACAACTATCATACGTTTCCTGTTCTGATGAACAACCGTCTTCTGTTTGGCGTGGTGACGAAGAATCCCGGTGACAGCCAGAACCAGTTTAAGGTAAGCTTCATACAGGTCCCTAACAATCTGCCGCGATTCTACGAGATCGTCTCGGACGACAAGACCTTATTTGTTCCGGTGGAGGATATCATTAGCTACAACATTCACAACCTTTTCAGGAACGTAGAGATCGCGAGCATCAATCTTTTCCGCATCAACCGGAACGGCGACTTCACGTTGGAAGAGAGCGAGGATATCGAGTCCAACTTCCTGGAAGATCTGAAGCGCAAGATCAAGACGCGCAGGTCCGGGCGGGTTGTGCGCCTGGAGGTGGTAGAAAAACCGGATCCCTGGATGATGCGCATCCTGAAGATCCAGTGGGATCTCGACGATCACAATATCTTCTACGTTCCCAAGGAGAGTCTGCTTGATTTTACGGGCTTGCTGCAGATTGTAAACCACAAGGAGTTCAAGACCCGAAGGGCGCAGCAACCGGATCCTGTGAAACCACTGAATTTTCCGGAGCAGGGTTCACGCGATCTGTTCGAGGTCTTGCAGGAACGGGACATCCTGTTGCATCACCCTTATAATTCGATGGAACCCGTCCTGGAATTGCTGGAAAAGGCTGCGGACGATCCGTACGTGCTTTCTATCAAAATTACCATCTACCGGGTCGCGCGGGAGTCGCGTGTAACGGCTGCGTTGTTACGGGCGGCGGAAAATGGCAAGCACGTTTCCGTGCTGTTCGAAGTGAAGGCGCGGTTTGACGAGGAGAACAATCTGCGCGAAGCGCAACGGTTGCAGAAGGCCGGTTGCTTTGTGATCTATGGCGTCAGCAGCCTCAAGACTCACACTAAACTTTTGCTCATCGTGCGCAGGTACGGCGATGACAAGGTGACCCGTTTTGTTCACCTGTCCAGCGGAAACTACAATGAAGCTACCGCCAGGCTATACGTCGACATCGGTCTGCTGACAACGCGTGAGGTCTACGCACAGGATGTGTCGGAGTTCTTCAATGTAATCACAGGTCATTCGCAACCGACTACATACAGGAACCTCATCACGTCTCCCAGGGATATGCGCATTCAGCTTCTTAATCTCGTTCGCAGGGAAGCGGAGAATGCCCGGCAGGGAGTTCCCGCGGGAATCGTGATCAAGCTGAACTCGCTGCAGGATAAGGAATTCATTGACGAGCTGTATGCGGCTTCCCAGGCAGGCGCGCCGATCAAGCTGATCGTTCGCGGCATGTGCAGCCTGCGTCCGGGCAGGGTAGGAGTCAGCGAAAATATCGAAGTGATTTCAATCGTGGGCGAATACCTCGAGCATTCCCGTATTTACTACTTCCACAACGCGGGTAATCCGAAGGTGTATATAGGAAGCGCCGATGCCATGGTGCGCAGTTTCGACCGACGCATCGAATCACTGTTCTTGCTGGAGGAGGATATCCTGCGCAAACAGGCGATCAACAACCTGCGCTTCAATCTGAAGGACAATGTCAACGCCTACATCATGCAGGAGGACGGGTCGTATGTCATCAAGGAACAGAACGGCGAGCCACCCTTCAACATGCACAAGGAATTCTACAACGTCACACGCGAGATCGTGGAAGAGGCCACGCTATTCTAGCGGGCTCACTTCTTCGCCCACATATCGCGAAGGGTTACTGTCCGGTTGAAAATCAGCTTCGATGGCGTTGAGTCAGGATCCAGGCAGAAATAACCTTTCCGCAGGAACTGAAAACGGTCTTCCAGCTTAGCCGATGCGATGGCAGGCTCCGCGTAAACGTCACCCAGCGTCTGCAGCGATTCAGGATTGAGGTAGTCCTTGAAGTCACCTTCCGCCTGGCTGAGATCTTCTACTTTGAACAACCGATCGTACATGCGGGCTTCAATCTTCACCGCCTGCGGGACGCTGACCCAGTGCAGAGTGCCCTTTACGTGGATCCCCGAGGTATCGGATCCGCTGCGGCTTTCCGGGATGTACGCGCAATGTACTTCTGTCACTTTCCCTTCCTGATTGCGGATCACTTCCTCGCAACGGATGATATAAGCGCTCTTTAACCGCACCATCTGCCCGGGCGCGAGCCGGAAATATTTCTTCGGAGGGTTCTCCATGAAGTCTTCCCGCTCGATATAGAGCTCGCGACTGAAAGGGATCTCGCGTTTGGTCACTTGTTCAGCCTCAGGATTGTCTTCGCTTTCCATCATTTCGACCTTACCCTCGGGAAAGTTTGTGATCACTACCTTCAGAGGATCAAACACGACCATTCTGCGGTCTGCGATCTTGTTCAGATGCTCTCTTACACAAAACTCCAGTAGTCCCACATCGATCAGGTTCTCGCGTTTTGCAACTCCGATCTTCTCGCAGAAATCGCGGATGCTTTCAGGTGTGTACCCACGACGCCTGACTCCGCTAAGTGTGGGCATACGGGGATCGTCCCATCCCCTGACATGCCCCTCATTGACGAGCTGCAGCAGTTTGCGCTTACTCATGATGGTATAGGTCATGTTCAGCCGCGCAAACTCGTACTGATGTGATGGATAGATTTCCAGTTTCTCGATGAGCCAGTCATATAATTCGCGGTGCGGAATGAACTCCAGGGTACAGATGCTGTGCGTAACCTTCTCGATCGAGTCACTTTGCCCATGTGCAAAGTCGTACATGGGATAGATGCACCACTCGTCTCCCGTGCGATGATGGCGCGCATGCTTGATGCGGTAGAGGATTGGGTCGCGCATGTGCATGTTGCGATGGGCCATGTCGATTTTTGCCCGTAGCACTTTTGCCCCATCGTGATATTTTCCTGCGCGCATTTCCTCGAATAACTTCCTGTTTTCCTCAGGTGTCCGGGTCCTGAAAGCACTGTCCCTGCCCGGGTGTGTGGGTGTGCCCTTAAGGGTCGCGATTTCCTCGCTCGTGCTGTCATCAACGTAAGCAAGTCCTTTATCGATCAGCCGGAGGGCAAACTCGTACAGCTGCGGGAAGTAGTCTGATGCGTATAGTTCATGCTTCCATTGAAAGCCGAGCCACCGCACGTCGTTCTTGATGCTTTCAACATATTCGGTCTCTTCGGTCACCGGATTGGTGTCATCGAAGCGGAGGTTAGTATAGCCTCCGTAGCGAAGGGTGAGTCCGAAGTTTAGACAAATACTCTTCGCATGCCCCATGTGAAGATAGCCATTCGGCTCCGGTGGAAACCGCGTGATGATCTGCGTGTGCTTTCCTGCGTTCAGGTCGTTCTCAATAATCTCTTCCAGGAAATTCAAGCTCTTTTCTTCCGTCATGGTGCATCGTTAAGGCCGTAAAGATACGGGAATCGGGATATTTGGAAATAGCTTCCGGGGGGAAATCGGGATGCCGGAAGGCCTATCAGCGCGGATGGGTCGACTGCCACTTGCGTAAGCAGATTTCCTTAGCGATTTTCAGGCATGAAAACGAAGAGAGTTTCAATCGAGGTCTCGGAGTCCACCGGCTCGGTGACCGGAGAGTTTATTACAGCCGAAGATATGGACTTCCTGTACGTGTTTGCTCATGGGGCAGGTGCGGGAATGAATCATCCGTTTATGCAGAGGCTGTCGGTGGATCTCCTCGCCCGAAAGATCGGAACTTTGCGTTTCAACTTTCCCTACATGGAAAAGGGCGGCAAGAGACCTGACGTTCCCGCCGTCGCTGAAAAATCCGTGTTGCGAGCCATCGACTATGCGGCGCAAACTTTTCCCCATACCAGGCTGCTGGCAGGAGGTAAATCGTTCGGCGGCCGGATGACCTCGCAGGCGTTGTCTAAATCGACGGGGTCAGGAGTCCACGGGATTGTGTTTGTCGGCTTCCCGCTACACGCACCGGGTAATGCCGGGATCGAGCGCGCATCGCATTTAAAGAGTGTAACGGTACCCATGCTGTTCCTGCAGGGAACGCGCGATGCGCTGGCCGACATGACACTCATGGAAAAGGTCAGCGGCGACCTGCCATTGTCGACATTGAAGAGGTTTGAAGGCGCGGATCACTCTTTTAAAGCCGGCAAGCAGGACCTCATTCCGGCACTTGCCGCTTCCATCAGCGAGTGGGCGATGCGCCTGAAATAATGCCCGAAGGGGTCGGTGCCTTCGTCGCGAAAATAAATCATGGCGTTAAGTTTTTTGTGCCTATATTTGCGAACATTTATTACAATTAATCATCAACATTTAATGAAAGAAGGAACAGTAAAATTCTTCAACGAAACGAAAGGATTTGGTTTCGTGAAAGAAACAGCAACCGGCCAGGAGTATTTTGTGCACATCTCCGGCCTGCTAGTTGACAAAATCTACGAAAATGATGAAGTCACTTTCGAGCTGAAAGAAGGAAAGAAAGGATTGAATGCAGTTAACGTAAGGTTAGCTAACTAATA
>JBIQIY010000045.1:0-244 GCA_044507775.1 Flammeovirgaceae bacterium
ATTTGGATTACGCATTCGGGGCGGGGTTTCGCAAGCTTCACCCCGCCCTACCATAGGATCGTCCCTAGCGGGACTACAAATAAGCCCGTCCCTAACGGGACTACAATAAATCCGTCTAGCGGGGCTAGAACAAATCCGTCCCTAATGGCACTACAATAAATCGTTAACCAGATTTCCAGGTTGGTCTGCACTGAATCCCGCTAGGGATGACCGTATGGTAGAAAAATGATGCGCTAATATTTTA
>JBIQIY010000045.1:344-22217 GCA_044507775.1 Flammeovirgaceae bacterium
AGCTGAAGGCAACTCCCCTGTCAGATGCGGATGCGTTTGATGTGCTTGTTCAAATGCTCAGATGGGCAAAGACACGCGCATAAATCTACCTGTGAACGTGAGTCGAAAAGGGCCCGGCTAACGCAACTCGTTAACCGGATGTCCGGGTTGGTCTGTACTGAATCCCGCTAGGGATGACCGTATGGTAGAAAAATGATGCGCTAATATTTTATGGAATCCCGGAGGGATGACCGTATCGGGTGAGGACTGCGCACTGTGATCATCGAAGCAATTAGCTGAAGGCAACTCCCCTGTCAGATGCGGATGCGTTTGATGTGCTTGTTCAAATCCTCGGATGAGGCAAAGGACACGCGCATGATCTTCCTGGTAACAGGATGATGATAGATCTCGACGTAATGTGACTTGAGATGGTAGAGTTTTACCGGGGCGCCATAAAAGTTGGTCGTGAGGAGATGTTGTCCCTGTTTCAGAGTAAGGTTGGCCCTTTCCCTGAGATCCAGGCAATGGAACTCTTCATTCATACAGGTGAGGTTATTTGCAAATATAAAAAGATACCGGATTTACTCCGGTTCAGGTTATATCCCGCCCTGAACAGCCATCGGTCCTTGCAATCAGGCGTGTTGCACCGCTTCTTCTGCTTCTTTTACAGGCTCTTGAGCGGTTTCTTTTTCAGCTTCAAGGCTTTTTCGCGTTACGTGGAAAACGAATTGCTTGTCCATGCTCAGTTCGTAGGGAGCCTCGCTCATCAACTCGGATGCCCTCCTCGATTGCTGCAGCACCTGCAACAGGTTCTTGGCTACCGTTGAGGTTTTGATATTGTTCAGCGCCTTGCCATGAGAAGCCTCCAGTACAAAACTGAATCCGGACTTTTCTTTCTGACCAACCGCTTTGAATTCGTGCGCAAAAAGTTTGTAGTGCTGAGGACCGTTTTCAACAGCAGCTGACATCAGTTGCAGGATGACCGGGCGATATTTGTTCCATAACGTAGAATAAGGATTAGATTCGGCAAGCATCATATAGATTGTTTTTTAGTAATTACGATTGTGTTCAACGCGATTTGCAGAAGATTCTGCTGAGGGATACGAACGAAACCAAAGGAATATAAGAAGTGACCCCATTTAAAGACCAAACGGTCAGCAATATACGTCGATTTATAATACAACAATCCATTCGCGGCATTAATTCAGTCTGAGGTTATCAATTTTTTGCCGATCTTCGGACGGATTATGGCTAAGTGAAATTCTGAGTCAACAACGTGAATTGTCACTCTATCAATGGAATACTAACCACAATCAATATCATATGAAGAAAAGATTATTCAGCACCGATCTGCCTGGAAACTATGGCCATCTCGCCCTGCTTTTTTTCCGGATCCTCGTGGCGTGTCTTCTGTTGACGCACGGCTTCCCGAAACTTCAGCGCTTGTTCTCTGGCGCCGAGATTCAGTTTGCGAATCCGTACGGTCTCGGTATGACAACATCGTTTGTACTTGTCACGTTTGCTGAATTTGTGTGCAGCATTCTGGTGATCCTGGGCCTGGCCACCCGGCTCGCTACGATACCCATCATGATCACCATGGCGACCGCCGCACTAATCGCGCATGCCAATGATCCGTTTGGCGTGAAGGAGAAACCGCTATTGTTCCTGGTGTGTTTCGCCTTCATCTTTATCGTGGGCGCTGGAAAGTATTCTCTGGACAGAAGGCTCTGATTCAGGAATTACACGGCGTGAACCCGGCGATTTTCTGACCTTGCATCGCCGGGTTTTATTTGCCGACAATGGCAAAAGAAGACAAAATCAGGGTTCCGGAAAGGGCAATTTGTAATCTACGCAATCGGCAGGAAACATCAAAGACTTTCTTGCGTAACTATCTGGCTGTAAGATCGGTATATATACGGGTATCGCGGTGCGTTCATGCCGCGGCGCAGACCTTATCCACACCCCCATGTTTCGCACGCACCTGAAATTCTTTTCGCGAGTCTTCCTGAAAGACAAATTCTTTTCCATTCTCAACATCTTGGGGCTCGCGCTCGGTATTGCTGTCAGCATCCTGCTGCTGTTGGTGCTGCAGAACGATCTTACGTACGACCGGCATCATGTCAGGCATGACCGTATCTACCGACTGTCGGGCCACCTTCAGGCGACCGGAATTGATGTTCGCCTGGCCAGAGTCGCCCGGGAACTCGGGCCTGTGCTGCAGGAGGAATTTCCGGAAGTTCAGGCGGTCGTTCGGGCAAACTCCTGGGACCGGGTTCTGATAAAACGACAAGGGAGTGCAGAGGATGTTAACGGGTTCTATGAAGAGGACGTAGTGCGAACGGACTCCAACTACTTTGAATTGTTTACCCATGAGTTTATTGCCGGGAATCCGAAGACGTGCCTGAAAGATCTGAACACCCTCGTGTTGACGGAGTCCGCGGCAAAAAAGTATTTTGGCGATGAACCGGCGCTTGATCAATCCCTGCTGGTGGGCAATGATTCCTACAAGGTTACCGGGATCATCGCAGATGTACCAGCGAACAGTCACCTGAAATTTGATTTTCTCCTTTCCCAACTACCGGATCGCGAATGGTCCCGGGAGGAAGGCGGCGGTATCAAGTCGGAAGCATTCTGGAATCCCGATGTCTTCGTGTACATACTTTTTCCCCAGGGTTATGATCCGCAAAACTTCTACGACAAGTTCCCGGTGATTTTTGACAAGTACTTCAAGTCATTTGGCGACCAGGTAGGAGGGAAGTACACACCGATTCTGGAGCCGCTTGCTGACATACACTTTCACTCCGACCTGGATGCGGATGAGCCGCACGGAAACATTGCGTACTTGTATGCATTCACCGGTATCGGTATCTTCATTATCCTGCTCGCGTGTATCAACTACATGAATCTCTCGACGGCTAAATCGGTGAATCGGGCCGGCGAGATCGCGATGAAGAAGACGCTGGGCTCCGGCAAACGTTCCCTCATGCTTTCGTTTCTGGGCGAGTCCGTTTTCCTTTCGTTCATCTCGATGGTCTGCGCCATCATTCTCGTCATTGTAGTATTGAGAGCGACACCGCTGAATCAGCTCATCGAAAAAGATCTCGATCCTGACTTTCTCGGCAACCCCCTGTTACTGGTGGGTTCGCTTGTCATTACGTTAATCATTGGACTTATCTCCGGATTGTATCCGGCGTTTTATCTTCCTTCGATACCTACGCTGAAAGCCTTGAAAGGATCCTTCCGGAATACGCCTTTCAGTCATGTGTTGCGCAAGGTTCTCATAACATTTCAATTTGCGATATCGATCTTTGTTGTCGTCTGCACGCTCTTCATGCAGGATCAGATCGACTATGTACGCAACCGGGAACTTGGCTTTAATAAGGATAACGTGTTGTTGTTACCTATCCAGGATACGCTGGTACAACGCCAGCTTACAGGCATCAAGAATGAATTTCTCCAGCATCCGCGGATAACAGGCGCCACCACGTCGTTCAGTATTATGGGGATGAATGTCGGCGGTAATGCCGTGATGTGGGCGGAATCCGACGAGGGGATGAAGCAACAATCGTTCACCCTCATGTTTGTCGGCGAAAATTACCTTAAGACGATGGGCATGGAATTACTCCAGGGGCGTGATTTCCAGGTGGGCCCAAAAGCGGATATTGAAGATGTGTTTATCGCAAACGAGGCGGCGGCCAAACTTATGGGGTGGGATGAAGCCGTGGGAAAGAAGGTTAAGTTCTTTCACGCCGAAAAAGACGGCCAGATCATCGGCCTCGTGAAGGATTTCAATTTTGCGTCCCTGCACAACCCCGTCGAGCCGTTGCTGATGATAAAGGCGCGAGAAGAGGGCGGGTTCCTCCATCTGCGTGTTGCGGGCGAAAACCTTCCGGAGACGATGGCATTTATCCGCGAGAAATGGGCTCGGATAGATCCCAATCATCCGTATGAGGCATTCTTCCTGGACGAGCGATTTAACGAACAGTATCGCGCGGACGAGATCCAGTACAAGTTACTGTCAGGGCTCGCGGGCATTTGTATTTTTATCTCACTGTTAGGATTGCTTGGGTTAAGCGCCTTCACCGCGACGCAGCGGACTAAAGAGATCGGGATCCGAAAAGTCCACGGCGCAACGATACCGCACATTATATTCCTGCTCTACCGGGAAGTCATGTACCTGATTATCGTGGCCGCCATTGTCATTGTGCCGCTCGCGTATTATCTCATCGATGGGTGGCTGGAGAATTTTGCGTACCGGGCACCGCTTGATTACAGTTTATTTCTGGTTGTAGGTGTGCTTGCATTGATGTTTGCACTGGTAACTGTCGCCTTCCATTCCCTGAAGACTGCGCGCACCAATCCTGTTGAGGTATTGAAATACGAGTAGGCGGGCGTCGGGGCCATTCTGTTGCGGGGGCGATAAAATCCTACCGGATGGGGGATAGCGTGGATGTCGGATTTCCGTTTAATTCAAATGTAACCTGCTTCATATGATCCGGAATTATCTCACGATCGCCTTGCGCAACTTCCAGCGCCAGAAACTTTTTTCGTTTCTCAACATGTTCGGGCTTGCGCTTGGAATTGCCAGCGCCATCCTCATCTTTCTTTATGTGAATGATGAACTGCAGTTTGACAGGATCCATCCGTATCCCGACGACACTTACCGGATCGGCGTGCGCTTCACGAACGCTGACGGCCGCGTATTCAATAACACCGTATCGCCGGGCTTTTTTGTAAAGAACCTGAAAGATACTCGTACAGAAGTGCGGGATGCCGTTCGCATCGACTACATCGGCTACCCGACTTCACTGCATCACAAGGCGAAAGACAAGATCGTTCTGACGGAGGAGATCCGTTGGGCGGAACCGGGATTCGACCGTATCCTCTCGTTCGAGTTGTTGAAGGGGAACCGTGAGAAGATGTTTGACGGTCACTACAGCATGGTTATCAGCGAGGAAGGCGCGAGGAAATTGTTTGGCGACGCCGATCCGATCGGAGAAGTCGTCACTGTCAAACACAACTGGGCGACCAACGACCGTGAGATCGACGTGATGGTGACGGGTGTCTATCGCGACTACCCCAGCAACTCGCACTTCAAGCCTCAGTATATTCTGAACATAAACGCCTTCCGGAGTGTGCGCGAAGATTTTGATACCTATCTGGAGGGAGCGGGGCTTCAGAATTCGGGGTTCTTTGAAAACTATGTTGTATTCAAGCCCGGCACTGATATTCCCGCCATCCAAAGCGGACTTCAGTCACTCGGCAAAGAGATGACCGAATCGGATTCGGGATTTGTCGCCGCCGGTTGGAAAATGGATGTCTTCTTGAAGCGCGTCACCGATCTGCACTTCGACCAGGAGAATCTTTGGGAGCCAGGAGGGGCACAGGGCGACATGAAATATCTTGCCATCTTCAGCGCCGTTGCCGTGCTGATCCTGGTGATCGCATGTATAAACTATATGAACCTGGCGACCGCGCGTTCTGCGAGACGTGCGCGCGAGGTAGGGTTGCGAAAATCGCTGGGCAGTAAACGCACGGAGATCGCCCGTCAGTTTTATTATGAGTCCGCGCTGATGACGGTTGGCTCGCTGCTGATCGCGATTATCCTGGTGATCATTTTTCTGGCACCGTTTAACCAGCTTGCCCACAAGACGTTTACGCTTTCGTCATTGCTGGATCCGTACATGATCGGCACCGTTCTACTGATTGTTGTGTTCATGGCTTTTATTTCAGGAAGCTATCCTGCGATCTATTTGTCGTCGTTCCGGCCTTCAGAAGTTCTGAAAGGTCAGGTGATCAGGGGCGCCGGCGCGGAATTGTTTCGAAAAACGCTGGTCGCGGCTCAGTACGTGGTTGCCCTCGTGCTCATCATATCGACCATCGTTGTCATACGCCAGATGGATCACTTGCAGAATACGAAACTGAATCAGGCCGGAAGTCAGCTCCTGTCGATCCGGTACGGTGGCATTGCGCCGCAGGATAAATTTGCTGCCTTCAAGCACGCCGTCCTGCAGGATCGCGACATCGAGCATGTGACCATGGCGAATCACCTGCCGCGGTTGAATTACTTCGGATGGATTGGCGCGAATGTCAAGTTCCCGGAGTTGCAGGAGAAAGAGCTCCAGTGGAATCAGTTGAATGTGGATTTCGATTTCGCGAAGACGTATGAGCTTGAGTTTGTCGCGGGACGCGATTTCTCTTCCGAGAATACCGGTGATTCACTGGCCATGATCCTCAACGAGGCTGCTGTCAAGGCGCTGAATCAACCGATGGAGAAAGTTATCGGTGCCACCGTGGTAGATGTGAATGACAACAACCGGTCGTTCCGGGTAATCGGCGTTGTAAAAGACTTTCCGTTTCGGTCGATGCATCAGGTAGTCGAACCGTTGATCCTTAGCCCGCGCGTTCATTTCATTGACCGGATTGCGTACGTCAAGTTGCCGCCCGGAAAGTTTCAGGAAAAGATCCGGTTCATCGAGAATACATGGAGGGAGATCTTTCCGAACGTCGGCTTCGACTACTGGTTTGTCAGCGACGAGTTTAACCGCATGTATCTGGCGGAGAACCGCGTTTCATCATTGGCCCGGAGTTTTGCAGTACTTGCCATCCTCATCACCATCCTGGGAGTTTTCGGTTTAGCGTCTTACACGGCGGAGCAAAAGACAAAAGAGGTCGGGATCCGCAAGGTTTTGGGCGCCGCCGTGCAGCAGGTAGTTGGAATGTTCCTGATGGTCTTTTTCCGAATCTTCATCATCGCGAGCCTGATTGCTGTTCCCGTGGCGTATTACATGGCCAACTACTGGCTTGAGAGTTTCGCCTATCGCTCCGAGCTGTCTCCCCTGATTTTCGGAGTCAGTCTCTCCGGTTTGCTGTTCATCACATTCCTTACCGTCGGCTACGAAACCTGGAAGGCGGCACGTACTAACCCGGTTAATTCGTTGAGGGTGGAGTAGTTGTGAGCCAGGCGCGCTCCGCGCGCCCGCGAAACAACCCCTGTGCAACAGGGCGCCCACCGCGAGCCGCACGTACCGTGCAACAAAACGCAGCCGCCCAATAGTCCGGTCTCCCGGTGGGAAACCGGGTTTGGGTTCGGCTCCGCTTCGTAGCACGGTGCGTCAGGCTTAGAGGCCTGCACTTCGTTGCTCAGGGATTGCTTCGGCGTGCGCTGGGGCGCACGGGCCTCGCAATCACCTCTCCCGAATCCAGATATTCTGAAAACTGATTGCCTTGCTGGGGTCGCCGTGGTCTTGCAGTGTGATAGGCGCCTTGCCGTGGGGTTTGAAATACTTCGGGTGTCCGATGTAGGCTGTGTGGCCGCGGATTTCAAAGTTGTCCTGTACCAGCACGCCGTTGTGAAAGACAGTCACGCGTGCGGGCGAAAACAGGCTTCCATCTTCGTTGAAGCGCGGGGCCGTGTAAGAAATGTCATAGACATTCCATTCACCTGGCTTGCGCATGGCGTTCACCAGCGGAGGATTCTGTTTGTAAATGCTACCAGCCTGTCCGTTGACATAGGTTGCGTTGTTGTAGCTGTCCAGCACCTGCACTTCGTACCAGTAGGCGGGGATGTTCAACTCCTTGCTGGGATCCTGCAGCATGACACCGCTGTTGCCGCGCGCCTGGCTTTGGCCCTGGATGTCTTCCGGCACGCGCCACTCGATATGCAACTGGTAATCGCCGAACTTCTGAACGGTGGAAATGTCACCCGTACCTTTCTCCACGGTCACCACGCCGTCGTGTACCTTCCATTTCGCAGCACCTCCATCCTTGGCGCTCTTCCACTTTGAAAGATCCTTCCCATCGAACAGAACGATGGCATCGGAAGGAGGTGCCACCTTTCCGAGATACGGTCCGGGATCAATCACTTTCGGGACAGGCTCCCAATACTCCGTCATCTCCGGCTTCATCGGCGCCGGACCTTTCTGTGCGGAAATATCAAATGCAATAAAAACTACAAATAGCTGTAAGAGGACAATACGTTTCATGATATGTGAGTTTCTTGTGTGTGTGGAAAAGTAAGGAATTATGGGGTTGAGTGCAAGTTGCGAGCCAGGGCGCGCTCGGCGCGCCCGCGAAGCAACCCCTCTGCTCCAGGGCACAGCCCGCCTGCGCCCTACACCCCCCGCTACAAGGCGCAGCCGCCCACAACGCCCACTCTCCCCGCGGCGCAGCCGCAACCCGATGGCCTGCTGCGTTCCATCGCAGGGCGCGCGGCTCGGGGTGTGTGCTTCGGCGCACGGGGATTGCTTCGTCGGCGCGCGGAGCGCGCCTGCTCCAGGGCAGCCCGCTTGCGACCTACACCCTATGCTACAAGGCGCAGCCGCAACCCGATGGCCTGCTGCGTTTCATCGCAGGGTGCGTGCGGCTCGGAGTGTGCACTTCGTTGCACGGGGATTGCTTCGTCGGCGCGCGGAGCGCGCCTTACTCGCAATCGAGCAGATCGATCCACTCCGGGTTGCAGGCTTCGATGAGTTCCAGCTTTCGCTTCCTCGATCCTGCCTTGAGCTGCTTCTCACGCTTCAACGCGGCGGCTACCGAAGGGAGCACTTCAAAGTACACAAGCTTGCACAAATTATACCGCGCGCTAAAGCTCCGAGGATAAAACTTATCGCGATGCTTTTTCATTCTCCCTTCCAATCCAGATGTCATCCCGACATATAGAGTGGTGTGATTGCGATTGGTGAGGATGTAGACGTAGGCTTGTGATTTATGCGCCGTCATCTGTTAGGAGTTTGCTTTTATCACCTCCGATAATAACCCCTCCTCAACGGGCGTGAAGTCACCGTACTGAGTAATCGCAAAGCAAGTCAATAGCCTCTCCATCGCAGCCGGAGATGTGGTTTCGTCCCGTAGTTCGCCCAGCAATTGTTCGAAGAACCGATATGCTCCGTTATCTCTACCTTTTAACAGTGCTATGAGTTCCACTAGTTGTCTTTCCTTCTTCATCTTAAAAAGCTTCTGTTGTTTTGAATATCCAGGCTTCGCGAATATCTAAAATTACAGCCTGATAGTCTCCTCCCATGTATCCAATCCCTTGAGCGGCTGCAGTTCCCTCGCTGACCCAGGTCCCCGGAGGAACATGAAACTCGGAAACCTGGTTGATATCGATGCCCCAATCGCGTCGGATAGCAACGCCGTTTCTCAACGCTTCCTCGGAAGGATATTTGTTCTTTACGACCCATGTGTATGTCTTTCCAGTCTGATTATTGACCCCATGATATTTATAAAATATTTCAGTGGTCAATAATTTTCTATTCTTATAGACAGAATTTGTGAATGTTTTCACTACCTCAACCGGTAACTGTGGACCGGGCAGGTATTTCACAGCGGTGGTGAGATTTTTTATTTCAGATTCACTCAGAAGTCCTATGCTTTTCAATCCGCTTCTTCCCAGCTCAGCTACCTTGGCTGCAACCCTCTCCAAATCCTCCTTCCCCGCCTTCAACAGCACCTTCAACCCTGCCTTCACCTTCTCTGCCTTCGAGGCGATGCCCATACCCATCGGCAAGACCACCGATGCGGCGGGGATGATCAGCGAGCCAAGTTCATAGCGCCCATGATTATCCGAAGACTGTATCGTCTCCCAGTACGTTTCGAGACTGCTGTATGCGCGTGTTGAGAGTATGACAAGTTCATCCCAGTTCGTGGCCAGGTCCGCGAGATCGTCAATGGCCTGGCGAAGGTCGGCGGCATCACGGCATTCGGTGATGTACCGGACGATTTCATCCTGATCCTCACGGTAGTCGTGAACCTGACGCTTCACCCAATTCCAGATTCCGCCCTCCGCTTCCATTCGTGCGAGCTCGTCGACGATAGCCTCGTATTCATCTACCTTCGCCAATATTTCGCCGTACTCACATTGCCAGGTAGCCGCGGTGTATGCGTAGATCACTTTGCCGGGAAGGTCGTTGATGTTGCGAAGAACCTGCGGAAGCTCAAAGTATCCCTCTGCCTCGCGGTATGCGCCGTCGACCAATCCGGCGGTGAAGGGAAGGTCAAGCGTCGAATAATAGTCGGACGCTGATATCTCTGAATCGCGCCAGAAACAGTAAGGCACAATACCGCTTCCGTTGTAACTCAGCCAGGCGCGGTCATGACATCCTTCGAGGAACTCGTAGACCTTCCGAAGTTTTTCCATCCACTCGCGGTAGGATCCTTCCTGGATCGCCGCGGCCGCCTGTTCCAATGCAAGCTGGCGATCGCTGTATGTCACCGCCCTTTCCTCGCCGCCTTCAAACAATCCCGGCACGGTTCGCGGCTCGTGGATATAGTCCCACTGATATTTGTAGAGCGCGGAGCCGTCGCTGTAGTCCATCACATTGTCCGTGGTGCCGGGAGGGAGGTTGTGCTCGGCGAACGTGTGCTTGAGATTGAAGGCTCCATGTCCAAGCTCGTGTGCAATGGTCTTCAGGAATTCCCGTGCGTTTCCGCGATGAGGACCGGCGAACAGAAATCCTGCGCGACGGTTGCGGGGCATGTATCCCAGCGTCGATTCATTCCGGGGCTCGGCGATGACGAAGAGATAGTAGGTGTTGTCGCGAAGCGGGCCGAATGCGCTCAGGACTTTTTTCATATCACCCGTATAGTTGGAAAGCAAACCGGCTTCACCGTCGTCGAATTTTTCATCGAGCGGTACGGTCAGGCCGGACTCGAATGTGACATGCCATTCCACCACCGCCTGGTTGTAGATCTCGTTGAGGCCGCCGGCTACGTCGCGTTCGTCCAGGCCTCCGGGAATAGCCACTCCGTTGACGGGGACGATTGCAAGGTTGTAGCGGATGGGATTGTAAGTGGCGAGGTTAAGCTTCCCCAACACTTTGGGAGGGAGCGTGTCAGCAGGAGAAATAAGCGCGAGCAGTTCTTCCTCCATACCGCCGACCTTGCCCTGCAAAGAGAGTACGACTTTATCACCGTCTACGACTACGGGTGTGAGGGGACTATCTCCTGCACGAAAGGACACCTTCGTAGCGGCGACGTCGCCCGAGTTGACTTTGGCTTCAATAAAATCCGGCTGTGAGGATGACAGCGCTTTCCAGGAAACATAGTCGCCATTGTCGAGTTGCTGGTAGTACAGGGAAAGACCATCGAGCTTCTTCGCATCAAAGCCATATTGCCCTCCGCCTTTTGTAAACTCAACGGCGATATCATAGATCCGGTCGCCACGCGCCGCCGCCGCCCGCGCTTCCGAGGCCGTCGTCTTTGCGACGTTGCCCGTGTTGTCTACAACGTATCCGCTACCGGTTTCGTCGACGATGGCGACACTCTTACCTCGTGGGATGACTTGCTCTCTTCCATCCGTCGTGACGATTACCGTATTTCCCGAGTCGTCAATGGTGACAGACGCAATAGCTGCGCCCTGGATAGAGACGACGGAGTCAACGGTCACGACCGTAATGTCGATCTCGCCGGCGCGCGGTGCGTCTCCGGGTGTGATCGGCATCTGCTCTTCAATCAGAAACGCGCCATCGTTGTTCCAAACGCTTTTGATCGTCCCGGATGTGAGCCAGAACTGTTCGTTGACGGCAATCTTTTCGAAGGTCGCGCGTACTTTTGCGTCGTTAAACCATGGAACAATGATGAGACCGGAACCAAAGTATCGGTTCTCTACTTTCATCACATCGCGAACGAGAACATCATAGCCACCTGCGTGAATGGTGTCGTTGATACTGAGTTGAAACAGGGGAACCGTGTTCTCCGGAAGCGGAGGAGGTGCGATGTCGTCGCGGCAGACGAACACGCCGGCTTCTTCCCGCAGCGTTTTGAAGACCCGGACTTCAGAATATTCGCTTTCCTGAAGCGCGTTCTCCGACCGGATCTTCATTTCATACTCTGTGTTGGGTTGGAGGTGGTAGAAAGTCCGTTCGGTGAACCGGGTCCAGGTTTCGTACCATTCGTGGTTTTCGGTTCGGCGTCGTTGCCGGTATTGCAGGCGATACCGTATTTCTCCTTCCGCTTTTCCAATACCGTCCCATTGAATCGCAAGCGTAGTCGGCTTTGCCCACCGCATTCTCAGATTGCCGGGAATGGGAAGCGCCTCGCCGTACTGGAATACGAACACTTCACTGCGTCCCTGGTTCTTGAAGAGATCCTTTCCGCCGGCATCGCGCGCCTCCACTTGCCAGGCGTATTTGTGCCCCGGTAACAGCGCCGGCTGACTGATGCCGTATAAGAGCTGGTTTTCATGCGTTGTTTCTTCGTAGAGGGGAAGCTGGGTAAGGAACGCGCCTTGCGGATTACTGTTTTCCGGCGAGAGTTCAATGAGTCGGAAAGTATATTCCGTGGTAAACGCAGCATTGGGTGAGGCGGTATGGCGCGGAGTCCACGAGAAGAAAATATTGACAGGGTCGGTGACTTTCACCGTCGAGGAGTTCAACGGCTGATTCAGGATAGGGGGATCGTTGAGAATGATCCACGCCACCGTTGTCCCGGTGTTACTCACCACCGTGCCGCGATTGTAGTCGAGGACTTCTACTGAAAAACGATAGACACCCTCCGGGAGGCGGGCGCTGTTGTCGTACGCTGATCGGGACAGGCCGGAAAAGTCAAAGGATGCCGGATGAAAATACTCGCGGAGCTCTTCGCCATAAAGGATCTGTGGCACACCGCCTTGTAGTATCAATGGACTGTGGACGGATCCCTCTTTTGTCTGAAGCGTGATACCAACCCCCTCGATGGTCAGCCGAAGCTTGCACGGATAATCTGTTACCGTCACATCATTCAGCTGTACCTGGATCATGAAATTCTGTGAACCTGGAATTGTGTAGTCGCTGAGGTACGGGCTGTACGGTGGCGTTAGCTGCGTCGTGACACGCACGGGAAAAACCTGCGCGTCGGTGCCCGTGCGAGCGAGCAACGCAAGAAGGAATGTGATCAGGAGGGTCTTCACGGCATGGGTTATAAATTGGAGGTTGAACTACGGCGCTCCAAAGGAGCGGTGATATCCGATGGAAGCAGTTAGTTCGGTAGTCGCCCGGGGTGAGAAGCGCCTGACAAGGACGGCGGCCAGGTTTAGACTGTGTTTGTTTCGGATCGCCAGCGCTCCCGTGATCCGGCAATTGAGCAGGCGGTTGACGCGCGTTCCGTTGCTATAGGCGTCGGTCAAGGAAGTAGACAGCATGGTGCGCAGCTTCCTGTTGAAAAACATTTTTGTCATTGACGCAGTGGGCCCGATCAAACGTGAATTCATAGAAGCACTTTCCTGGATCATCGTGTTGAGCAAAAAGGTGATTGTGATACTTTGTGCGAGGAGTGAAAGTGTGTATCCGATATTTGCGTTGAGGAAGCGCGATGCCGAAGACTGTTGTCCCTGCTTGTCCGCTCCTTCCTGCCAGCTGAGGTTCGCACTCACGTTTTGTTTTTTGGATTCGTTTTCGTTGACAACGAAATAACCCGATAGCGCGGCATTGCGGGAAATCTGCGCAAAGTTCAGCGTGTCGTTGTTGTAGGGAATCAATGCGTCAACCTGCGAGAATTGCGAGCGGGTGTTGGTGTATGTCTGGAACGTTGACCACGAAGCGGAGACGTTGAGTCGGGGCGATGGCGTTGCGGTGATGTTGAGTGCGCTTACAATTCTTCGCATGGTGCTGATCCGGGTTTTCGCGACATTGTCGTGCTGAATCCCGGCGCTAACGGTAACGTTGAGCTTTTCTTTCATCAGGGCGGCCGTGCTGTTAAGAGTGATGTTTTCAAGATCATTGTTGAAATAGTAGGCTCCCAGCGTGCGGTATTCGGGGTCTATGCGTTCGTATCCGATGCCGAGGAGCCAGTGCTCATGTTGGTAGTCGAGTGAGGCCTTAATTGCGCGGTAGTACGCGGAGGAGAGCCTTGGCTGAAAAAGCAAACCGGATTTTGCGAAGAGATTGTGTTGCGATGTTTTTTCCGCGCGGGTATCTTTTGTGAGGGCGCTGGCGGCGAATTCCGTTTTCAATTTTAAATGTCCGAACAGTTTTTTCACGCCGCCGACGCTGACGACCAAATTTTCATGCGGAGTAATTTGCAGGCTGTCGAGCGGTTGGGCAATCGATGTTGCGTCATCTTCCGCGTGGAAGAGGATGAGTTCGATGCGGTTTTGCTCGTCGCCATAGGACGTTTTCATGGCATAGCCCATCCGTTGGAACGCGGGTTGTCGTTGTGATCCGCGAAGCGTATCCGGTTCGATTGCCTTCAGGAATCTTCCGTAGAGTGCGCTGAATTTCCATTTCCCTTTTGGCGCAAGCTCGATGGCGCCGCCTGCAAAGAGGTGACCGTTGACGGTGTAGGGTGAGAGTGACATGGACGTGTAGCCGGCGTGAAGTGTGACCCACTTCCAGGAAGGGTGCATGGAGTATTGGTTGAAGGGTTGGGTAAAAGATGTGTTGTTGTTGGAGTGATTGAACGCGAGAGGAATGTTCCAGCCATACAGCGAGATGTTGATATTGGCGGAGGCAAAGTAGCGATAGGGATCGCGCCTTGCGGCGATGCCGGATGAAGCGTACAGGATTTGATTAAGTGATACTCCCCCTGAGAGCGAGAAAGGTTTCCCGCGGCCGATGGATTCCAGGTTTTGCGCTATCGATGGAATGGCTGCGCACAGCACAAGCATCCACGACAGTTCTGTGCGAGAGGGTCTTCGCATTGTCGGGTCTTTTTTTGTGTTTTCAAGAATCAGGCAGCGGCCTGCGTCTCTAACCAAATATCGAAATGCGATCCGATACATTCAAGATTTTGCAGCAACATGTTTTCCTGACAAGGGGGTAACCCGGGAATAGCACACGCTGGCCATCAGAGCGGAGGCAACGCCTGGGCTGTCTGCATCCCTGCATCTGAAACATCGACGCTTCTCACCCGGATAAAGTTTACGCAGGATGCGCCCGGCGCCGAAGTTGACTGCCACGTTTATCAGGCGGGTGGTGTGTACGGGCACGAGCACTTGCAGCGGTAGGGTGGAGCTAACATGGTCCGCAGGAGTTGTGCAATCTGTTGCAAAGCGAAGGCAGATCGTTAGTTGCCGACTATCCTGAAAGCGCACACGTTGGCGGAAGGCATCCATTCCCTAATGACAAGCACAGCGCTAACACCGGGACCGCGGTTGCCGCATGACCATAATGCCGGGCACGGCTACCCCTGCTAAATGCAAGCGATAATCGCTACCCCTAGGGGTGGTAAATATGCGAAGGGGTTTATGATGATACGACCTTCAAAAACGTTGCATCCCGGGGATAATCTTACATCTACGGAATTTATTTTTGAAAGTCACTGTTGTATTTTGATCTTTAAGATGGGGGTAGACTCGGGTACTGTTGTTGCCGAATGCAAAGTCACAGTCGAACTATATAAGTTATTTCCTGAAGACGCTGTTCATTTACCGGCTGTGTATTTTTGATGTGGAACCGAACGTTTATGGCCGTATATTTCACTATAAAAGGTGAAACAGTTTTGTACATTGATAGTAAGTACAAAGACATGCATTAAATAAACGACCTGACCATCATGAATTTCGACGAAGAAATTGAGATCCTGCTTGTAGAGGACAACCCCAGTGATGCGGAACTTACGATCCGTGCATTGAGGAAAAAAAACCTCGCCAACAGGCTTATCCATCTAAAGAACGGGGCCGAAGCGCTGGATTTTATTTTTGCCAGAGGAAGCTATACAGGCCGCGATCCGCTGAAAGTTCCCAAAGTTATTTTGCTTGATCTGAAGATGCCGAAGGTCAACGGCCTGGAAGTGCTGGCTGCACTTAGGGGTGACGAAAAGACCAAAAAGATTCCCGTGGTGGTTCTTACTTCGTCCAATGAGGATCCTGATGTCGATGCCTGCTATGCCCTTGGGGTAAACAGTTATATCGTGAAACCTGTTGATTTTGATAATTTTGTCAAAGCAGTCTCCGAGTTGGGATTTTACTGGTTGCTCCTGAATCAGGCTGCGCCAAACTCAACTACGAGATAAAACCAGATAAAAATGGATAGTACTCTCAGGATTCTAATGCTCGAAGATTCACCCGAGGACCTTGACCTGATTGAACGGGAACTGAAGCGCAGTGGGTTGGAATTTACGGCCGTGGTGGTGAAGAGAAAGGAAGAATATGAGAAGGCACTGAACGAATTCCGCCCGGATATTATTCTTTCCGACCATTCATTACCTCAGTTCAACTCCATTGAAGCAATGGAGATATGGAAGGCGTATCAGCGGAAGAGGAATGTTATTATCCCATTTATCCTTCTCACCGGTTCGGTTTCTGAGGAGTTCGCGGTCCAAAGCATCAAGGCGGGAGCCGATGACTATATCCTCAAAGACCGGCTCAAGCGTCTGCCCTCATCCATTCAGAGTGCGCTGGATAAAGTAAAGCTTGAGCGCGAGCGCGTCAGACACGTCTCCGAGATCATGGCTCAGTCGGCGCTCATGAAAGAGGCTGAGCACCTGGCAAAGTTCGGAAGCTGGCAGGTGGATCTTGCTTCCGGCAAGCATCAGTGGTCGGACGAAGCTTTCAGGATCTTCGGTTTTACGCCCGGCGAAATTGAACCCGACTATGAAAAATTTTTGCAGTATGTTCATCCCGACGATCTTGAATCGCTAAAGCATGTGATCGACGACGCAATCAACAAGCTCCCCTTCCAGCAATGCGAGTACCGGATCATCGATAAAGACGGAAAAGTCAAGACACTGTTGTCAAAGATTCTCGTCAAGCGTGATTCCAACGAGCGCGCTTATCAGCTGATTGGTTTTACACTGGACGTAACGGAACAGAAAAAGCAGACCGAGGCGCTGGAATTGCAAAATCAAAAACTTATGGAAATCGCCTGGGTGCAGTCGCATGAGGTACGGGCGCCGCTCGCACGCCTGATGGGTCTGGTCCAATTGATCACGCGCGATGACACCGATGAAGTCGACTTCAGGAAAGCACTCGACCACATTCTTTTCAGCGCGAATGAGTTGGATGATATCGTCCGGAAGATTGTGCGCAAAACGGAAGAAATAGTTTAGTTTATAATAATGGCATTTATCGGATTTTGCGCGCCGTTCAATGCAGCACAGGACGACCCGGGAAAATGGTTGAAATAGTAGATGTTCGTCGGATTTTTGACAGTGTTTCGGAGATCTGGCTTCTGGTCGACCGACAAGGGACTGTATTGCTCATCAGCAGGCACCTCCAGGAATTTCAGGAAGGTCATCAATCACCCGTCCGCGTAGGGCAGCCGTTGCTCGATTTCTTACCTCAGAATTGGCGAGTGGTTGGAGAAAGCGTTTTGAAAACGCTTCAACATGCACGCGTTCCCTCGATCCTCGAAGCGAACTACACCACTCCCGGGGGAAAAGAAACGCAGTTTGAGATCAAGTGTACCGCGATCCGGGACGATGACGGTCAGCTCAATCAGATCTTTATCGAAGCAGGTGACGTCACCCCTCAAAAAATATTTGAAAAAAAGATCACCATCGTTGCACGGGAATACCAGAGCGTTATCGAGAATGCGAACGCGGTGATCATCGGAACGGATGCGCGCGGTTATATTACCGAATGGAATGAAATGGCCACGCAGGTCACCGGCTATTCAAAAAACGAATCGTATATTCAAAAGCTTTCCGATTTCCTGGCGCGCGCTTCCCACGAAGGCTTTTCTCACGCGATGAGCACGGTTCTGAATGGCGAGGTGATCACCAACTACGAAATGACCATTCTTTCCAAGGACAATCGAAAGTTGACATTGCTGATCAACGCAACGCCGCGTACCAGCGCACGAGGAGAAGTTGTGGGCACCATGCTGATTGGACAGGATATCACGGAGCTGTCGGCATACCGTCAGTCGCTCGAAAAGAAAGTGACGGAGCGAACTGAAGCGCTGAGGTCTGCCCTCGAGAATGAAAAACAACTGGTTGAAGTAAAGGACCGGTTTGTATCGATGGCGTCTCATGAATTCAGGTCGCCGATATCCTACATCCATCGCAATATCGGCTTGCTGAGAAATAATATTGAAGCGCTTGACCCTGCCGAAGTTCGGCAGAGATTGTCGAAGATACAGTCACAAGCGGAGCACCTCACATCGTTGCTGGAAGATGTGCTCACGATCGGCAAGGCGAGTGCAGTTAATACCCGGATAAAGCCGAATATGATCCTGGTTGACCTCCGCGAATTCCTGAATCGTATCATCGATGAAGTGCAGTCGAACACCAACCAAACCCATCGCGTTCAGCTTGATTTCCCCGGTGCAGGCTTGCCCATGCAGAGCGATGAGAACCTGCTGCGGAATATTTTCGTGAATCTGCTGACCAACGCGATCAAATTTTCGCCCGGCAAAGATATCGTGATGCTCAATGTTATGCCGGATACCAGTTTTGTCACGTGCGAAGTGCGCGACTTTGGACTCGGCATTGAGCAGGAAGATCTGCCACGGGTTTTCGATCCGTTTCACCGCGGTGAAAATGTCAAAGGGATCAAAGGCACCGGGTTGGGTCTGCCGATCGTCAAGAAAGCGGTTGAAACACTCGGGGGAGAAGTGACGGTCGATAGCAAGGCGGGAGAGGGCACACTCTTTACGGTAAAGTTAAAACTCCAAAATTCATGAGTTCTTCCACAGATAAGACAAAGGTGTTGCTAGTTGATGACCACCGGTTGCTCCGCGACGGCCTGGCGGCACTGCTAAGCCAGGGCGAAGACATTGAAGTAGTCGGCTCAGTCCCCAGCGGAGAGGAAGCCATCAGTATTTTTCCGTCGTTGAAGCCGGATGTTATACTCATGGACATCATGATGGGTGGCATGACCGGCATCGAGGCTACGCGGTGGATCAAGGAACAGGACAGCAACGTTAAGGTTATCCTTATTTCATCAGAGATCAAAAAGGAACTGGTTACAGCGGGTATCCAGTGTGGAATTGACGGCTACCTTCCCAAGGATGTGGATTTCGATATCCTGCAACAGGCGATTCGTACCGTTCGGGATGGAGGCCGGTATTTCAATGAGGCGATCACGAACCTCGTGTTTGAGGATTTTTATCAGAAAAAGAAACTGACGAATACGCAGGGAAAGGTTACGCTTCCCAACGACCTGACCAAACGGGAGCAGGAGGTGCTCGCACTCGTTGCGTCCGGAAAAAGCAACCAGGAAGTGGCGGACGATCTTTTCATCAGCATCAAGACGGTCGATACGCATAAGAACCACATCCTCGACAAGCTCGGACTGAAAAACACGGCGGAGCTGGTGAAGTATGCTATCAAGAACAAACTGATCAGTCTGGATTAGAGTGACGCCATCGCATGGAAAAGAATGCACAAGTTGAAAATGCCAGGATTCTGATCGAGCGTTCGCCGGATATTATGGGAGTTGTCGATCGGGCCACGCTGGTGATTGAGGAGATGAATCCGGCGTTCACCACCGTGCTGGGATATACTTCCGAGGACGTGCTCGGAAAAAACATCACCTCATTTCTCGCGCCGGATGAGGGCAAGAAATTCGCCGAGATGGCGGTTGGAGAAAATGAGTCTTATTCGTTTGATACCAGCATTGCCGCGCGCGATGGCTCCCAAAAGCGGCTCGCGTGGAAGGTGGTTGTCAGGCCGGGTCAGTATTTAGTGTGGGGACGCGATGTCACGGAGGCCAGAGCGCTGGATGAAAACCTCCGGAAAAGTACGGACCAGCTCGAAGCGGTAAACAAGGAACTCGAGTCGTTTGCATATTCCGTATCTCACGATCTGCGGGCGCCCCTGCGCGCTATCCACGGCAACGCCCGCGCAATAGAGGAAGACTGTATAGAAATCCTGGACGAGGCCGCGCTGACCTATCTGAGAAAGATATTGAATAATACGACAAAGCTGGACAAGCTGATCAACGAGCTCGTTGCCTATTCCAGGATGGGAAGGAAAGAAGTGCGGAAGACCGCCGTCGATATGACACATCTTGCGCAGGAGGTTTTTAAGGAGGTCAGCAAGTCGCAACCCCATCGGGCAACGTTCGCGCCAGGCGCCATGCCGGAAGCTTTTGGAGATCTGTCCATGTTGCGGGTGGTGTGGACAAACCTGTTGTCGAACGCGGTGAAGTATTCTTCCAGGAAAGAGAATCCGCAGATCGAGGTCGGCGCTGCAGCAAAGGATGGTGTGACCGAGTACTTTATCCGCGACAACGGCGCGGGCTTTGATATGGCCTATGCCGGCAAGTTGTTTGGAACGTTCCAACGCCTGCATGACGACAGTGAATTTGAGGGCGTGGGTATCGGCCTTGCCGTCGCGAAGCGGATTATCGTGAAGCACGGGGGCGCTATACACGCGGAGGCGGCGCCGGAACAAGGCGCAACCTTTTATTTCACCTTGCCGCCGCCGGGTACGATGGGGCAGCGGAGCTAGGGGGATTTGACGTGGTACATGAGCGCCATTCCGGGCGCGGGTTCATGAGGAGATCGCCATCAGCAGGAAAATGAACAGCGACGTGGATGTCAAAGCAAGAAACACCAGGTAAAGGCAGATTGAAATCGTGGAGAGAGTCTTTTTTAGCATTTGATTAAGCGTTTAGATTTGTCACCAGGGTTAAAGATTACATGCAAGCCTGCATCAGCGGAGGCGGCACACCGTTCCTGTAAAGGCGGCTGACCAGGGCGTTCAGTGCTTCCTGTGTGAGGGGCTTTGCGATACATTCCGATGCTCCCAGTGAAAGAGCGTATTCCTGATCTTTTTCGGATACCGACGATGTCAGCACCACGACCGCGACCTGGCCTTTGTTTGCGCAGCGTAGTTTGTCAAATGCATCCAGAAATCCCAGCCCATTCATCAGCGGCATGTCCAGATCCAGGAGGATGATGTCCGGTAAAGGCATCGCGCCCATAGCCGCCCGTTGTAAAATCTCCAGGGCTGTCTTCCCATTACTTGCAGAATGCACCGACCGGCAATAGTCAGTCAGTTCCAGAACTCGCCGGTGGATGAACAAACAGATGTCGTCATCGTCCACGAGGAGGAAGTTGAGCGGCCTGCGTAGCAAGGGGAAGGGTTGCGCCATTTGCTGCGTTTATTTCTGTACAAACTTGCGCAGAACGCTTTCCCGGCACATCGGGGAAAACCGGATTCTGTAAAAATCAGCAGCGTCTCGGGGTAGGTGACTTTCCGGTCGGTGGTGTACCCGGCAGTAGCGTTGCAAGTTCCTGAGCCTTAGGATGCTGTGGAGTTACAATGAAAAACGTCTATCGGAAAAACTCTTAGGAAATGTCTGGTAATTTGAGAAATTGCGGGCCACAAATGACCCGCAAATGAACAAGCAGTGGTACGTATTCTACACGAAGAGCCGGCAGGAGAAAAAGGTGAGGGATCTGCTGGCCAGGAATGGATACGAGGCATTCCTTCCCATGCAGAAGGTCATGCGCCAGTGGAGTGACCGCAAGAAGAAAGTAGACCTCCCGTTGTTCAACTCCTATATATTCGTCAGGGATTTCGAACACCGGATCGCCGATATCCTCAAAACGCCGGGGGTAGCCTGGAACATCCGCCACAACGGAAAACCCGCCATTCTCCGACAGGAAGAATACGAACTCATTCAACGTTTTATCACGACCGGATATTTCCTGGAAACAACGGGAGAAATCGAGTCCTTCCAGGTGGGCGACCGCGCGAAGATTGTGGATGGACCCCTTGCCGGCGTGATGGGTGTGCTCACCGGACAGGACAAAAATCAGCGGTTCAATATTCTGCTGGAGGGAATTCAACAGGTCATACAGGTGCAGTTGCCGGCAGCGTTGTTAGCGAAGGTGTGACGGTTGGGCGAACCACACCACCCCTCTCGTCCTTCGGACGAGCGGGCCCTCCTCAGAGAGGAGGGCACCCTTTACTTAATTTATTCCTCCTGACTTCCCGACTTACCTCCCTTATTCCCTCACCTCCCTTATCTCCCTACCTCCTTATCCCCTTATCTCCCTTATCTCCCTACCTCCTTATCCCCTTATC
>JBIQIY010000046.1:0-21772 GCA_044507775.1 Flammeovirgaceae bacterium
TCACCACCAATCCTGAGTCGCGCGCAGGCACGAGCGTCAGGAAGCGAAGGATCCCGACCCCCTCATCACCAATCCTGAGACGCGCAGGCACGAGCGTCAGGAGGCGAAGGATCCCGACCCCCTAACCACTAATCCTGAGTCGCGCGCTGGCACGAGCGTCAGGAAGCGAAGGATCCCGAACATCGAAGCTGAAAAAAAACTAAAGCAACGCCAACAGACTACCCTTAAATCCCTCGTAATCACTGTCTACAGCCACCGTTTCCTTTTTTCCTTTGATAAACCTTTCAAGCGCCGGCGGCAAAGCGACAGACCGGCCAATGGACTCTTCGACTACTTCCCTGAATTTTGCCGGATGAGCAGTCTCCAGGAAAATCGCGTTGACATCCTTCCGGCTTTCGGATAAATATTTTTTTAAACCGAGGTATCCGACGGCACCATGGGGATCCATTGTGTAGTTGGCGTCCCGGTAAACCGCCTGCATAGCGGCTTGCGTTTCTTTGTCGGTAAAAGCATAACCCGCAATGTCGTTTTGTATCCTTCGAAGGTCGCCGTCGTACAAATCAATCATGCGCGCAAAGTTGCTGGGATTGCCTACATCCATGGCGTTACTCAGCGTATGCAGCGACGGGCGAGGCTCGAGCGTCCCTGTTAGCAGGTATTCAGGGACCACGTCATTGATATTTGTAGCTGCAATAAACTTCTCTACCGGCAGGCCCATCCGCTTTGCCATCAGCCCGGCCGTTAGATTACCGAAATTTCCGCTTGGCACGGAAAAGACCACCGGGAGATCGCGACGCGGGCGTTGCGCATAACCATGGAAGTAGTAAAACGACTGGGGGATCAACCGGGCGATGTTGATGGAATTTGCAGACGTGAGAAAACATTTCTCTCGCAACTTCGGATCCATGAACGCGGCTTTCACCAACCGCTGACAATCGTCGAACGTTCCGTTCACCTCCAGGGCCGTGATGTTCTGACCCAGGGTGGTAAATTGTTTTTCCTGAATGTCGCTCACCTTTCCGGAAGGATACAATACAACAACGCGTATTCCTTTCACTCCGAGGAAGCCGTTGGCGACCGCACTACCCGTATCACCGGAAGTGGCCACCAGGATAACGATCTCCCTATCCATTTGCGCTGCGAAAAACCGCAGGATCTGCGACATGAACCGCGCACCGTAGTCTTTGAAGGCCATGGTGGGGCCGTGAAATAATTCCAGCGAAGAAACGTTGTCTTCCACCGCAACCAAAGGCGCCTCGAACGACAACGTGTGATCGATGATCTTCTCTAACTCCTCGTCCGGAATGTCCTCCGCCGTGAATCCCCTTGCTACCGTAGTGGCTATCTGTCGAAAATCCATATCATGAATTCCTTCAAAAAAAGAAGGCGGTAGCGCCGGAATGCGCTCCGGCATATAAAGGCCGTTATCCGGGGCGAGTCCCCGAAGGACGGCCTCGCGCAATGAAGTGAGAACGGATCGGTTATTTGTACTGTAAAACTTCATAGAACTGATAAAAAAACTTACTCCAACACCATCGCACCCCTGGGGTTAATACGCGAAACAAATACTTCACTGTTCAGCCGGATCTTTTCGAATTCGTCGCTGATGACCTTCCCGACTTTTGTAGCAGTGCTGCCGTCAGTAGACAGGGCGAAGATGGTCGGTCCTGACCCGGAGATACCGGAACCCAGGGCTCCGTTCTCAAGTGCCTTCCCTTTAATGCGGTCAAAGCCCGGGATGAGCATCGCCCGAATCGGTTCCGCGATTACATCTTTCAGCGATCGGCTGATGAGGCCGTAATCAGGTTTCATCAATCCGGCAACGAGGCCCGCAATATTTCCCCATTGGGTGACGGCATCTTTTAGGGAAATGTTCATCCGCAACACCTGTCGGGAATCTTGTGTATTCAGTTCAAGATGCGGATGGATCAGCGTACAATACAGGTTCTCAGGAGTGGGAATATTGACGACATCCAGTGGATCATATCCCCGGATGAGCACGAATCCGCCGAGCAACGAGGGAGCTACGTTGTCGGCGTGCGCAGAACCGCAGGCGATGCGCTCTGCCTCCATGGCAAATGGCAACAGGTCCTTTTTTTCGAACCGGTTTCCCATGAGTTCATTGATGCCTACGAGCGCGGCTACTGAGCTGGCTGCGCTGGATCCCATTCCACTTCCCAGCGGAAGATTTTTTTTCAGCACAATGTCTACGCCCTGCGCGCTGCCGAGCGCCTGCAGGTAGGCTATGACAGCGACGCCGGCTGTGTTCTTCTCGGCGGCCAGCGGCAAGCGACCCTCATCGCCTTCAATTTTCGTCATCCGGACGCCAGGCGTTTCCGAAAGTGTCAAAATCACTTCATCACCGGGTTCTTCTACGGCGAATCCAAAAACATCAAATCCGCAGGAGACGTTGGCCACAGTGGCAGGGGCAAATGCACGAATACTTTTCATTTTATCGCGCATAATGGCCAATCCGAATGATATCTGCAAAAACGCCGGCAGCGGTAACCGCAGCGCCGGCTCCAGGCCCACGGATGACCATCGGCCTTTCGTCGTATCGCTCGGTCGTCAGGAGAATGATGTTATCACTTCCCGATAGCGAGTAAAACGGATGCTGTTCGTTTACACTGCCGAGGTGAACGTTGACTTTTCCGTCGCGGAGCACCGCTTTGTACCGCAACTTTTCCTTTCGGGAAATTGCCTGATCTCTCAGCTGATCGAATTCCGCATCGTGCTTTTGGAGCGCAGCAAAAAACTCGTCGACAGACATGTTACCCTGGCAGTCGGCGGGCACCAAATTCTGTATTTCGATATCCTGGAGATCAAGAGGCAGGCCTGTTTCGCGAGACAGGATCAGAATTTTTCGCGCAACGTCCAAACCGCTGAGGTCATCTCGCGGGTCGGGCTCTGTATAGCCTTTCATCTTGGCTTCACGAACCACGTCGCTGAATTTTCTGCCTTCAGTAAAGGCGCTGAAGATGTAGTTTAGCGTTCCGCTGAGTACTCCTTCGATGGAAATCACCTTATCCCCGCTCAGCAGCAGATCATTGAGGGTGTTAATGACGGGCAGCCCCGCTCCCACATTCGTTTCATATAAGAACTTGACGCCCCGTTTGAACGCAATCGCTTTCAGCTCGCGGTACTTTTCATAAGATCCGGAGTTTGCTTTTTTGTTGGGTGTGACAACAGAAATGTTCGCCGCCAGGATCGCCGAATAAAAATCGGTGACCTCTTCGCTGGAGGTACAGTCCACAAAAATGCTGTTCGGCATGTTCATGGCGATCATGCGATCCACAAATGCCTGCATGTTCATGGCTTCGCCGTTCTGTTTCATGTCCGCGATGGAAGTTGTCAGGTCAAGTCCATCCTCTCCAAAAAGCATTTTCCGGCTGTTGGCTACGGCGACGATGTTTACTTCCAGCATGTTTTCATGCGCGAGCTTTTCGAACTGTTCGGCCATCATCGACACGAGCGCGTTTCCGATAAGCCCGGTCCCGACCAGGTAGATGTTCAGGAGCTTGCGGTCGGAGAGGAAAAAAGCTTCGTGAAGCGCATTGAGCGCCTTTGCGATATCGGCTTGCCTCACAACGGCGGAGATATTGCGTTCGGAGGATCCCTGGGCAATAGCCATAACGTTGATACCGTTCCTGCCCAGACCCGCGAACATGCGCCCACTCGTTCCCGGACTGTGCTTCATTCGATCGCCGACTACCGCGACGATAGAAAGGTCATTTTCTACGTGTACTTCATCGATCTCCTCCGACCGGATCTCGTGGATAAATTCCTTTTCGATAGCTTGCTTTGCTTTCCGGGCGGAATGGCTTTCAACTGCGATACAGATCGAATGCTCGGACGACGCCTGGCTGATGAGAATAACGTTTATATGCTCGCGCGCGAGGGTGGCAAACAAACGCATGGAAACGCCCACCACTCCCAGCAACCCGCTTCCCTGAATGTTGAGCAGCGACACCTCATTCATCGACGAAATCCCTTTGATCAGTTTTCCATTCGTGGAAAGCGCGTGAATGAGCGTTCCTTCGAATGACGGGTTAAATGTGTTCTTGATCCAGATGGGAATCTTGTTCACCATTGCGGGCTGCATGGTCGCGGGGAAAATAACCTTCGCGCCAAAGTGTGAAAGCTCCATCGCTTCTTCATAGCTCATACGGGGAACAGTAAACGCTTTCTTGACGAGGCGGGGGTCAGCCGTCATCATGCCGTTTACATCCGTCCATATTTCCAGCTCGCTCGCTTTCAGGGCTGCAGCGAAAATTGCAGCTGTGTAATCCGAGCCGCTTCGCCCCAGCGTGGTTGTCTCCCCAGTGTCGGCCGTGCCTATAAATCCGGTTATGATCTGCAGTGGCCGGCTTCCCGCGAAGTGCGCCGCGATATTCGCATTCGTCGCTTCAAAGTCGACCTTGGCGTGACCAAAGTTGTCATCTGTGCGGATCAGCTTGCGCGCGTCCAGATATTCGGCTGCGATGCCCTGATCCTTCAGCGCTTCCGCGATGATGTAAGCGGAAAGGCGCTCGCCGAAGCTCATGATGTAGTCGAGCGTCCGCGGCGTCCTCTCCTTCACGAGGAAGACACCGTTCAGCACATCCTCAAGTTCATTCATTGTGATCTTTACCTGGGCGAGGATGCCACTCTGCTTGTGGACACTGACCAGTTGGCGTACAGCCTCCAGGTGGCGTTTCTCCAACTGATCGACTTTTTGCTTGTATTGTTGATCGCCTGCCAACGCGATGCGGCTTACGGCGATAAGTTCATCCGTCACGCCGCCGAATGCCGAGAACACAACGGCAACTTCATCGTGAATACTGGGCTTGATGATATCGATCACTGCCCGGATCCGCTCGGGAGTGGCAACAGAAGAACCACCGAATTTTAAGACCTTCATTTTAATTTTGAATGTTTTTACTGACCACCTACTTGCTTACTTTTTTCAGGCAGGACATTTCCTTGAAATGGACACTATTAGCCTGGTTGGGAGTTAATGCATGACGGGTTACCCCGTAATCGTGGTGGTAATGATAGTATTGAATGAAACGCAGGCGCTGCCAACCGGAGTCGTTGAGTCAGTCGAGATGAGATATTTGCGTCCTGTTTTCATATTTGAAGGACCGAATTAATAAAATCATTGAGTTGTTTCCAAGGTATTTTTTCTGATTTTTGTGGCACTAGCACAAAGAGGTAGTTGCAAACGTTGGCAGCGCTCCTTTTCAGCACGAACCGCTACTGCTAATACATCGTTGCATTTTCAAAAATGATCAAGAAAACGAAGCATCCGCGCGAGTCTTTTGTCAGCATGACGGAACTCGTGCTGCCGAATGACACCAACACCCTGAACAACCTGATGGGCGGCCGCCTCATGCACTGGATGGATATCGTTTCGGCAATCTCGGCGCAGAAGCACTCCAACTGCATGGTCGTTACCGCCTCGGTTGACAACATTTCTTTCAAACATCCCATCCGCCTTGGAAATGTCGTGACGCTGAGAGCCAATGTTACGCGGGCATTCAACACGTCCATGGAAGTTCGGATCTATGTTGAAGCGGAAGACATCCCTTCCGGAAAGAAGATAGACAGCAACAGCGCGTACTTCACATTTGTCGCGTTGGACCAGGCGGGCAACCGCATAGAAGTTCCGCAGATCCAGCCGGAGACTCCTGAAGACGTTGCCTTATACGAGGGTGCACTGCAACGGCGTCAGTTGCGCCTGATCCTTGCAAACCGTATGAACCCGCGGGATGCTACCGAACTGAGGTCTTTTTTTGACATTAAATAAATAACGAGGTGTGAATTCCGAGATCCTGACTCAACTTTTTCCCGAGGGCATATATAGACCCTTCCCCACACCGCGGACGGTCGTCGTAATTCCGAAAGAATGGGACCGTCATACGGGGGAAGAGCAACAGCTGCTGAAGAGAATACTGGGTTCGATTGATCAGGACCTCGCCGCCCAAATAGTAGTCCACTCAGCTGTGAAGCTCGAATCCCTCGCCGGTTATGGCGCGGAAGTGGTACTCGTGTTCGGAAGCGAAGTTGACGAAGACATACCGTTTTACACGGAGGTGCCGGCCGCGGGATTTACAGCGATACGGGCGGACCACCTGAGTCAGTTTGATGATGAGAAAAAGAAAAATCTTTGGGGGGTTCTCCGCAAGGTGTTTGGTAAGTAATTCGATGTGTGGCAGGAAGTTTTAAGGACTTTTCCTGTTGGCTGTTTTGGGACTTATCCTATCTTTGCGCAAAATTTTTTAACCATCCGCAGTGTATCGGATGGTTTTTTTAACCAATAAACCAGATTCCTAACAAAAATCGAATATGAACAGTATTGCGTATCTCATTCCTGCACTTGGTGCGATAGGATTACTTGCCATGGCTGTGAAGTCAGCCTGGGTCACCAAACAGGATGCCGGTGAAGCAAAGATGCAGGAATTGGCGGGTTACATCGCCAAAGGAGCGATGGCCTTCCTCCGGGCGGAGTGGAAGATACTGGCCTACTTCGCCGTGATTGCTGCGATATTGCTGGGCTGGTCGGGAACGCTCGTGGAAGAATCACATCCTTTGATCGCGGTCTCATTCCTTTTGGGAGCCGTCCTGTCTGCGCTTGCCGGATATATCGGCATGAAGATCGCCACACAGGCGAATGTGAGGACCACCCAGGCAGCCCGGAGCAGTCTGGCCAAGGCATTGAAGGTTTCCTTTACAGGGGGGTCCGTGATGGGAATTGGTGTCGCCGGTATTGCCGTGTTGGGATTGGGTAGTCTCTTTATTGTCCTCTATCATATTTTCGTCCCCGAAGGAGTCGCGATGAATGGCGAAGACATGAAGCGCGCCATCGAAGTCCTGGCGGGTTTCTCGCTCGGGGCAGAATCCATCGCACTATTCGCCCGTGTTGGCGGCGGAATCTATACGAAGGCAGCTGATGTCGGCGCAGATCTCGTGGGAAAGGTTGAAGCCGGAATCCCTGAAGACGATGTGAGAAACCCCGCTACAATCGCCGATAACGTCGGAGATAACGTGGGCGACGTGGCCGGTATGGGCGCAGACCTCTTCGGTTCTTATGTCGCTACTATCCTGGCAACCATGGTCCTCGGGCAAGAGATCGATGCATCAGGGGATGATTTCGGCGGACTCTCGCCGATCCTGCTTCCGATGATGATCGCCGGGATGGGGCTTATCTTCTCCATCATCGGTACCTGGTTCGTGCGTATAAAGAATGAAACGGACAGCGTACAAAGTGCCCTGAATATCGGTAACTGGTCTTCCATCGTGCTGACAGCCATCGCCTCCTATTTTGCGGTCACCTATTTGTTGCCTGAGAATCTGGTTCACCGAGGCGTATCTTTCACATCAACGGACGTCTTTATCGCGATTGTTATCGGCCTCATCGTAGGAGCGCTGATGAGCATGATCACCGAGTACTATACGGCTATGGGTAAACGGCCCGTGCTTTCGATAATCAGGCAGTCAGGAACCGGACATGCCACGAACATCATTGGTGGTTTATCCGTCGGCATGGAATCTACTGTCCTCCCGATCCTGATCCTGGCTGCAGGTATTATCGGATCCTATTCATTCGCCGGTCTGTATGGGGTTGCCATCGCAGCTGCCGGCATGATGGCGACAACTGCCATGCAACTTGCTATTGATGCTTTCGGACCGATCGCTGACAACGCGGGCGGCATTGCGGAAATGAGCCAGCTTCCTGAAGAAGTTAGGCACCGCACGGACAATCTCGACGCGGTGGGTAACACGACTGCGGCAACCGGGAAAGGTTTTGCCATCGCTTCGGCTGCCTTGACCTCGCTGGCGCTTTTCGCAGCCTTCGTGGGAGTTTCCGGTATCTCCGCCATCGACATCTACAAGGCGCCGGTACTTGCCGGGCTTTTTGTGGGCGGTATGATTCCCTTTATCTTTTCGTCCCTGGCAATCGCCGCCGTTGGACGCGCCGCCATGGACATGGTCAATGAAGTGCGCCGTCAGTTCCGCGAAATTCCCGGCATCATGGAATATAAGGCCAAGCCGGAATACGAAAAATGTGTGGCAATCTCAACCGAGGCATCGCTTCGCGAGATGATCGCCCCGGGAGCCATTGCTCTTCTCACGCCGGCCATCGTAGGGTTCGCCTTTGGTCCCGAAGTTCTCGGTGGGTTACTGGCAGGGATAACGGTTTCCGGAGTATTGATGGGTATCTTTCAATCAAATGCCGGGGGAGCCTGGGACAATGCCAAGAAATCCTTCGAAAAAGGCGTGGAGATCAACGGCCAGATGTATTACAAGAAATCCGAGCCGCATAAGGCTTCCGTAACAGGAGACACGGTTGGCGATCCGTTCAAGGACACCTCCGGGCCATCCATGAACATTCTTATCAAGCTTACGTCAATCGTGGCGCTGATCATCGCGCCGCACATTGCAGAACCCGCCCATGATTCAGCGGAAAAGACCGATTTAAGCAAGCCCAGGGTGGAAACCGTGTCTGAGTCGGCCGTCGTTCCCCTCCCCTGACAAGAACTTTAAAACCCAAAGCCCCGGATATATACCGGGGCTTTTTTTATTTTTGGGAATCTGCCCTAACACCAAAGTGCATGGCTTCGGCAATTCCATTTGATATTCGTGGGGTTTGTCCACCGAAATAGCCTATATTATTTCGAATTGGAACCAGGGAACGAAAGGATGGATACTGGTATACAATACCCCGGAGGTTGTGAGGTGCAGGGCGGAAGGGAAACAAGAATTTACAAAGGCACAGACGAACGACGTTTATAGTCGACAAAACACCGTATTACAGAAGAATAAAGAGGTTACAAAGCCCCCGAACAATGGTATACAGGACAAGCTCAAGCATGAATGAGAAGGAGATCTTCGAAAGGATCCAGGGCGGTGACGAGAAGGCGCTTGAGCTGCTGTACAAGAAGTACTATCGGATGATGACGAAACTGGTCATCACCAATAGCGGGACGGAAGATGAGGCGAGAGACGTTTACCAGGATGCGCTGATCGTTTTCTGGCAAAAAGCCAGGTCGGGCAAACTGGTTCTGACCTCGAAGATCAGCACGTACATATACAGCATCTGCCAGAACCTGTGGCGGAAAGAACTGGACCGGAAGAAACGCCTGTCCAACGAAGAAAGAGATGCGCCCGTCTCCATTGACATGGAGACAGCAGAAAAGGAAAAGATTGTCGCCCGCTGTATGGATCAGTTGGGTGAAACGTGTAAGAAGGTTTTGATGTATTATTATTTTGAAGAGATGTCCATGCAGGACATTGCCGAAAAACTGGGCTTCGCAAATACTGATACTGCCAAGACAAAAAAATACAAGTGCAAAAAGAAGCTGGACGACTTGGTAAAATCTCAGTACTCTGAGCAGGACTTTTTAGATTAATTACGATGGCAGACGAACGCAACCTTGAACTACTGGACGATTACCTCACCAACCGCATGAGCGATGAGGACCGTTCTGCGTTTGAACAAAAAATCAAGGCGGATCCCGACCTTCAGCACGAATTAGCCCTGCAAAAACGTCTGATCCAGGGTATCAAGAACGCTCGTATCGCCGAGCTGAAGTCGATGCTCAACAATGTGCCTGTCCCGGCAGCGGGAACCGGTAGCACACTGGCAGGAAAAGTAATCTTCGGCACCGTGGTCACCCTCATGATTGCCGCGGCCGCGCTTTGGTATTTCCGTGAGGATGAAGCGCCTGTTCCGGAGCAAAAAGCGAATACTGAGCAGCAACAACAACCACCGTCGCAAAAGCCGGCAGAACCCGCGGCTGAACCTCAAAAGGAGGACCAGAAGCAGCAACCTGTTGCTACTGATAAGCAAGCCGTTGAAGCGGATAAGAACCAGACGTCGGCAGGAACAGAGCACAGCAAGCCGTCGCTGGCAAAGAGACCCGCCCCCCTGGCGGCGCCCGGAGCAAAGAAATCGGATGAGTCTGCGGGCGAAAAACCCGCTATTGATGTATTTACGCCAGAAAACGAAGCTGACGGCAACAGCGACGCCGATGTGCTCATCGACCGGTCACCCGTGACATCCGGCAAGTCCTCATTGGTTGTGGAAACAGAACGCAACAACAGGCGCTATACTTTTCACTACCAGTTCCGCGATGGAAAGCTCTTCCTCTTCGGGCCTTTTGAAAAGAATCTGTATGAAATCCTGGAATTTTTTGCGGACGAAAAACGAACGGTCTTCCTTTTCTATAAAGACCAGTACTATCTGCTGAGCGAAGCCGATACGCAGATCAGGCCATTGACTCCAATTACGGACCCTGCCCTGATCCAGAAATTGAAGGATCAGCGCAAGGCCAAATAGCGCGAAGCACTGTTATTCAAGGAAGCCCCGCCCGTGCGGGGCTTTTTTGTTTCCATTATTCTTCCCGGCTTTTTTTCTAAATTTGCCTTGTTGATGAAAATGCAAAAGAGTACCCGTAAGAAGACGCTGGGAGGTTATCCGGCAACCGGTGTGGTGGTTAGCATCACCCTTGCGCTATTTGTGGTCGGCCTCTTCGGCATCCTGCTCATGTATTCGCAGCAACTGGAAAAGCAGGTACGGCAAAACATACGGATGCAGGTATACCTGAAGTCCAGCATCTCCGAAACACAGCGTGTCGAGATCAAGAATAAATTGCTGGCGCTTGATTACGTATCGCCCGGGGACGACAACGTAACGTTCGTTTCCCGCGAAGAGGCCGCAAAGAAATTCATCGCCGAAACCGGAGAAGATTTTACAACATTCCTGGGCGAAAATCCCCTGCGTGATGCCTATCTGATCGCGATCGATCCAAAATACCACACGCGAGAGCAGATGGAAGAGATCCGAAAGGAGATACAGAAGATGAATGGCGTCTACCAGGTATTTTACGTGGAGGGTCTGATCCAGGCCGTCAACGACAACGTCACTAAAATCGCGTTCGTGCTCTTGGGACTCATCCTCCTCCTGCTCGCAACGGTTGCACTGCTGATCAATAATACAATGCGAATCGCGCTCTTCTCACAACGGTTTCTCATCCGAAGCATGCAGCTCGTAGGGGCGCGACGATGGTTCATCCAGAAACCCTTCCTCCTTCGGGCAGCGGGATACGGACTCCTGAGCGGAGTGCTTGCCTCTGTCATCATCTGGCTCGTCTCTGATTATGCACAAAAGAAGGTAGTCGATCTCAAAGCCCTTCACAGCCAGGAACAGTTTATGACACTACTGGCTGCCTTGCTCGTGATCGGCATTCTCATCGCCGTGATCAGCACATATTTCTCAATCAGGAAGTACCTGAGGATGTCTCTTGAAGAACTTTATTGAACGAATAACGACTATGGATCAACTCCCTTTCGGAAAAAAGAATTACCAATGGATGATCATCGGCATCGTGGCCCTGATCGTGGGCTTCACCATCATGTCGCTGGATCAGGCGCAACACGGGTTTGGCTTCCTGGGACTTACACTCGGACCCGTGATTGTCGTGGCGGGCTTTATCATCGAGATCTTTGCCATCCTTCATCGACCCGCGAAATAAGCACCTGCTTTAGCACCTGCGAACCATGTCAATATTCGAATCGATTATCCTCGCCATCATCGAAGGCGTCACCGAGTTTTTACCAGTTTCTTCCACCGGACATATGATCATCGGCTCTTCCCTCATGGGTATCGCCGACGATCCTTTCACAAAGATGTTCACGGTCGCTATTCAGCTCGGCGCAATCCTGTCCGTTGTCGTGCTGTACTGGAAGCGATTTTTTCAGTCGTGGGATTTCTACTTCAAAATATTACTGGGCTTTCTTCCCGCCGTTGTTTTTGGTTTGCTCCTGAAGGACACCATTGACGTGATGCTGGAGCGAGTGGATATCGTGGGCTACATGCTACTGTTAGGAGGTATTTTCTTCTTGTTTATCGACCGCATCTTTCCTGACCGCGACCTACAGGAGCAGGAAGTCACGTATCCGAAGGCTTTCAGGATCGGCTTCTTCCAGGTCATCGCCATGGTCCCCGGCGTATCCCGTTCTGCGGCAACCATCATCGGAGGGCTTTCCCAGAAACTCAATAAAAAAACCGCCGCTGAATTTTCATTTTTCCTGGCCGTGCCAACGATGTTCGGGGCTACCGTGTTGTCGATGTTCAACTTTTACCAGGACGGCGGCTCGTTTGGACAAGATGAAATTACGGTCCTGATTATCGGAAATATCGTTGCATTTATTGTAGCCATGGCGGCGATCAAGTCTTTCATTACATTTCTGACACGTCACGGGTTCAAGCTCTTTGGTTACTATCGCATCGTACTGGGAACGGTGATCCTGATCCTCTATTACATGGGCGTGGAACTTGCGGTCATCTGATGGAAAAACAGGACGACACCGGGCGACTGCTGCTGATCAATAAGCCATTCGAGTGGACGTCGTTTGACGTGGTTAACAAACTCCGCTATAAGCTTAAAATTAAAAAGGTCGGTCACGCTGGCACGCTCGACCCACTGGCCACGGGGTTGCTAATCATCTGCACGGGAAAGATGACGAAGCGCATCGAAGAATTCATGGGGCTTGAGAAAGAGTATACAGGCACATTTATCCTGGGAAAGAGCACTCCATCGCATGACCTCGAAACGGAAATATCGGAAGAGAAGGATATTTCCGGATTAACCGATGACCAGATACACGCGGCGGCGCGGGCCCTCACAGGAAATATCAACCAGTTGCCACCCGCCCATTCAGCCATCAGGATCGGTGGCAAGCGCGCTTACCAGTTTGCGAGAAAGGGACAGGAGATCGATCTCAAACACCGCCCCGTCGAGGTGCGGGAGTTTGAAATTACGCGGATCGAATTGCCCGCGGCAACTTTCCGCATCGTTTGTTCTAAAGGAACTTATATTCGCAGCATCGCTCGTGATTTCGGAGAAGCGCTTGAAGTGGGCGCGTATCTGACGGATCTGTGCAGAACCCGGATCGGCGACTACAAACTCGAGGATGCTCTAAGCATAGAAGAAGTGACACCTTAACGCAACATCCCGGGAAAGCGACAATACGACTCTCAGTAGATGAAAATATATCACGGCATCGATGACTTCACTCAACTGCAGTACGCCGTTGTGACCAGCGGCACTTTTGATGGTGTGCACATCGGGCATCAGAAAATATTCTCGCGCCTCCGGGAGATCGCCTCGCGCAATTTCGGCGAGACGGTGGTGATCACGTACTGGCCTCACCCCCGCCTGGTGTTGCATCCCGAAGACGAAAGCCTCAAACTGCTGAACACGTTCGAGGAAAAAGCCAACTTGCTGAAAGATCAGGGAATTCAACACCTGATCCGCATCCCCTTCACGAAGGAATTCTCCCAGCTCTCCTCCGAGGAGTACATCCAGCAGATCCTGGTGAAAACAATCGGGACTCGCAAACTCGTCATTGGCTACGACCATCATTTTGGCAAGAACCGCGAGGGAAGTTTCGAGCAGCTCAAGCTCAATTGCCAGCGATATGGATTTGAAGTCGAAGAGATCCCCTCCCAGGAAGTGGATCATGTTGCCGTGAGTTCCACCAAGATCCGCAAGGCACTTGAAGAGGGCGACATCAGTACTGCCAATCACTTTCTGGGTCAGCCGTATCCCCTGACAGGCCGTGTTGTGAGAGGCGACCGCATCGGGCATACGATCGGCTATCCCACAGCTAACATCGAGATCGACACAAGACACAAACTGATCCCGTCAGACGGCATCTACGCTGTCACGGTGGATTACGGACCGCGTACTTACGGAGGTATGCTGTACATCGGGTACAGACCGACTATCAACGGAAAACGAAGAAACATCGAGGTCAATATTTTCGATTTCAACGAGGACGTATACGGTGAGACGCTGACGATACATTTCCATAAACGACTGCGCGGCGACCACACCTTTGATGGGCTTGAGGAGATGAAAGCGCAGCTACAGCGCGATAAACAGGATGCTCTGGCGGTATTGAAAGGCCTCTCGTGAGGGAACGAAAATTTTATTGGTAACTTAGCCGATCCCATTTCAACCGGAACGAAGATGATCAACAAAGTAGTTAAGAACGCAGCTGAGGCCGTACGCGACATTCCTGACAATAGTACGATCATGATGGGTGGATTCGGCCTGTGTGGAATTCCTGAAAACTGCATTCAGGCACTGCTAAAAACGGGCGCAAAAGGTTTGACTTTCATTTCAAACAATGCCGGAGTGGATGATTTTGGAATCGGTCTATTGTTGAAAACGCGCCAGGTAAGGAAAATGATCTCATCATACGTCGGCGAGAACGCTGAGTTCGAACGTCAGCTATTATCAGGTGAGCTTGAAGTAGAACTCATACCGCAGGGAACCCTTGCCGAACGCATACGCGCAGGCGGCGCCGGAATCCCCGCGTTCTTCACACCTGCCGGTTATGGGACCGAGGTAGCGGAAGGCAAAGAGGTGCGGGAGTTTCACGGTAAAAAATACCTAATGGAGGAATGGCTGCGAGCAGACTTCGCAATTGTGAAAGCATGGAAAGGCGATTCCGCCGGAAACCTGGTGTACCGCGGAACGGCCCGAAACTTTAACCCCATGATGGCGGCGGCCGGTAAGATCACCATCGCAGAAGTTGAAGAGCTGGTGGAACCCGGCGATCTGGATCCCAACTGCATCCATACGCCCGGAATATTTGTGCAGCGGATCTTTCAAGGTTCGCAGTACGAAAAGAGAATTGAACAACGCACGCTGAGGAATACAAGCAAGTAATCGAGGCGCGGCTGACTCATCACCGAACAAACGCATATGCTGGACAAAACAGGAATTGCAAAGCGGATCGCACAGGAGATCAGAGATGGAATGTACATCAATCTCGGGATCGGCATTCCGACACTGGTCGCTAATTTTATTCCTTCCGATGTTAACGTTGTGCTTCAATCGGAAAACGGCTTGCTGGGTATCGGTCCCTTCCCCACCGCGGAAGAAGTTGACCCGGATCTCATCAACGCCGGCAAGCAAACCGTCACCATGATGCCGGGTTCCGCATTATTTAATTCCGCGGAAAGCTTTGGTATGATCCGCGGCGGTCATATCCACCTCACCATTCTCGGCGCCATGGAAGTGTCGGAAAACGGAGATATTTCAAACTGGAAAGTGCCGGGGAAAATGGTAAAAGGCATGGGTGGCGCCATGGACCTCGTGGCATCGGCGCGCAATATCATCGTCGCCATGCAGCACTGCAGCAAGGACGGCGCATCCAAGCTTTTGCCCAAATGCAGCCTGCCCATCACGGGCATCGGTTGCGTTAAGAAAGTCGTCACCGACATGGCCGTAATCGACATCCTTCCGGAAGGCGGTTTCAAGCTGCTCGAACGCGCCCCCGGCATTTCCGTCGAGGAAATCAGGAATCGCACCGCCGGCAAGCTGATCATCGACGGCGACATTCCGGAGATGGTCGTAAATTGAGAATTAATGTTGCAAATTGCGTCGTCCTGAGAGACGGTAAGCTTCAAAACTTCAACATGAAAAAATCGACCATTAACTTCACAGTTCACCTCGACAAACAAAATGTTCCGGAGAAGATTTTCTGGGATGCAACTGAAAAACCCGAACCGGGACTTACTGAGACGAAGTCCATTAGCATTGCCCTGTGGGATCACAAGGAAAAGAACACCTTGCGCATCGACCTTTGGTCCAAAGATATGCCGGTCGACGAAATGAAGCGCTTTTACATAGACTGCATCGGGGGCATTGCCCAAAGCATCCTCAGTTCAACCGGTGACGAGACCATGGCAAACGAAACCAACGCACTCTGCGAACGACTGGTCGAACACCTGAAGAAAGAATCGAACACCTAGGGCTCCGCAAACGATTTTTTAGCCTTTATCGCCCGATCTTTGTAAAATTTTGTACTTTTAGTCTATACCGGCCAGGCTATATGACCGCGGCCGAAGTACAACCAAACCTCAAATGATCAATATGAACCATCTTTACAGACGTTCGGGGTTATCGGCGGCAATCCTCCTTCTGATAACCTCGATTTGTTTTGCGCAAACGAACATTACCGGGACCGTGAACGACGCGGAAGGGGGCGGGCCAATTCCAGGTGTGAACATCGTAATAAAAGGAACGCAGGAGGGTACCACTACGGACACGAACGGAAACTTCTCCCTTGCAACAGCTCAACCGTTGCCCGTTACTCTCCGATTCACTTTCACGGGATACGCCCCAGTGGAAGTCGCCGTCAATTCCGCGAATGCGTCCGGCCTCACCGTGTCGCTCGGCGGTTCCAGCAAGATGCTTGAAACGGTAACCGTTGTAGGAAACCGGGAAGAGGGTGCGTTGCAGGCTCCTGTTACCGTCGAAAAGTATGACATCAAAGACATCCAGCAAGCTGCCACTTCCGAACCCTATGAAGGGCTCTCCGCGGTCAAGGGCGTGCAGATGACATATAGCAGTCTCAATTTTCCGCAGATTAACACGCGCGGTTTTGCTACGATCGCCAACACGAGGTTTGTTCAATTGATCGATGGGATGGATGCCTCCGCGCCCCTGCTCAATTTTCCCACCGGAAATATCGTCGGGATCGGCGAGCTCGACCTTGAAAGCATGGAACTTCAGCCCGGATCCGCTTCGGCGATCTGGGGTCCGAACGCATTCAACGGTATCCTGATTATGAACAGCAAGAATCCTTTCGAGTACGAAGGACTCAGCGCACAGGCAAAGGTGGGTATGACCACCTCCGATGCACAAGACGACGCCTATCCCCTGTACAACTTCAGCCTGCGATACGCGAAGGCGCTGAGCGACAAGTTCGCCTTCAAAGTCAACTTCTCCATATTTGATGCCCACGACTGGGTCGGTAATGATTACAGGACCGACATCAACAGACCGGATTCGCAGGTGGATCTCAGCGGGACCAAGGATTTTGATGGCGTCAACCTCTATGGGGATGAAATCGAACTGCCCGTGCCTATCCCCACTGTTGGGATCATTCACCGCACCGGTTGGAAAGAAGAGGATCTCGTGGACAATTATGACGCGAAGAGCCTGAAGGGAGACATTGCGCTCCATTACCGGTTTGGCAACAACCTCGAAGCTTCTTACAACTACCGGTATGGTGGAGGAAGCTCAGTCTACCAGGGTTCACAAAAATACGCGCTGCGCGATTTTACGCAGGTGTTTCACAAACTTGAACTGAGAGGCGACAACTTTTTCGTTCGCGGCTATGTCACTTCGACGGATGCAGGTGATTCATACAACATCGCGGCGCTGGGAAGTTATCTGAACGAACGGATCAAGCCGTCTCCAGACTGGGCACAGGAATACGCCCTGGCTATGCAGGGATATTTCGCACCGCTGGGTTTTCCGGCAGGTGACCACAATGCGGCCAGAGCCTTTGCCGACCGCGACAGGCCTGCCGCAGGAAGTGCCGAATACAGAACCTTGCTTGAAAGCGTAAGAAACTCGTACTTCCAGCGCCAGCCACCGGGCGCGAAATTCATTGATAACTCGAACCTCTACCACGCGCAATTCAATTACAACTTCGCCGGCATCGAGTGGATGGACTTGCAAGTCGGAGGGAATTTCCGACAGTACAGCCTGTTTTCCGATGGAACGATCTTCAACGAAGATCCCGATGATGGCACGGATTTCCAGAGAATCACCATCAATGAGTACGGGCTTTACACCCAGGTGTCTAAAACGCTTGCAGACGCGCTGAAGCTGACAGGTTCATTGCGGTACGACAAGAACGAAAACTTCGAAGGGCGCCTAACCCCACGGCTGTCTGCCGTCTACACATTCCTTGAAACGCACAACATTCGCGCTTCTTTTCAAACGGGATTCCGCAATCCTGATACACAGGCTCAATTCATCTACTTCGATCTGGGAACCAACACACTGCTCGGAAGTGCAGAAGCTAACGCTGCCAGGTATGGTCTTCACAACGGTGGCGCTTATTCGAAGACTTCGTACGACGACTTTGTAGCGAATGGCGGAAGACTGGACGCCGAGGGAAATGTCATTGCTGGTGACGCATCCAGGCTCGTGACAGTAAACATCCCCTACGTAAAACCCGAGTTGCTGAAGTCCTTCGAACTGGGGTACAAGGCGATCATATCGAACAAGCTGTTTGTCGACCTCAACGGTTATTACACAACGTATAAGGATTTCATCGGCGGTGAGAATTTTGTCCTGAAATACCCGACACAGCACCAGGGCAAGCCTGTGTTGCCAGGAAAAGTTTACTCACCCTATGCTAACCTGCCTGAAGATGTAACTTCGATGGGTGTCGGCCTGGGCCTGAGTTACGACTTTGAACAGTTCCAGGTAAGCGGTAACTACAATTATGCAACCTTTGACGACAACCGCGATGCCGACAGCCAGTTCCGGGCCGGGTTCAACACGCCCGAAAACAAGTTCAATGTTGCGGTCGGCCGGGCGATCAGCACCAACAAGAATTTCGGCTTCAATGTGAATTTCCGCTGGCAGGAAGAATTCCTCTGGCAATCGGATTTTGGGGAGGCGATGATTCCGGAATTCGGGGCACTTGATGCGCAGGTGAGCTACAAGTTGTCATCTATCCGCTCCGTTGTAAAGGTCGGAGCATCAAATTTACTCGGCGGCGACTTCCGCACGAATTTCGGCGGGCCGTTTGTCGGTCAGCAGTATTTCATCTCATTGACCTTCGACGAACTTTTGAATAAATAGATTTCTGAAAACGACACACAACATGAAGAAATTAACATATTCATTCTTATTGCTCCTGTTTTTCGTCGCGTGCGACCAGGACGTGATCGACCTGCAACCCGCCGAGGTAATACCGCCCCCGGAACAATGTCCGCCCGGGGCATCTGCGGGCAGCGCGGACTTCTCAAAGTTCGTTGCGCTGGGCACTTCATACACCGCAGGCTTTCAGGCCGGCGCGCTGTTTAATGACGGTCAAAATAATTCGCTTGGAAAGATCCTGTCTACACAACTTGCGTGTGTCGGCGGGGGCGCCTTCAATCAACCGTCGATCAATTCAGAAAATGGTTACAATATTTTTATCACGCCCAATCCCGTAGGCCCAACCGTACTGGGAAGATTCCGCCTGCAGGGTACACCACCTGCGCCGGCGCCGGTAGTTTCCGGGGTAGAGGCGATTCCAAATCCCACGGTAAATCCAGGATTCATGTACGCGGGCGACAAAGCTGCGTTAAATAATTTTTCTGTGGAGGCGATCCTGCTCGCGCAGATCCTTACCCCGAAAGCCGGTAACTGGGGTAACCCAAATCCCGCCGAAGGATTCACTCCATTCTACGCGCGGTTTGCCTCAGCCCCAGGTACATCCACCATTATCGGAGATGCGATTGTTGCTGATCCTACTTTCATCCTGTTCTGGATGGGCATGGACGACTATCTTCTCCACGCGGCATTCGGCGGCGATAATACAAAAGCTCCCCTTACACCCGTTGAGGGCGATGTTCCTGTTGGCTTCGCAAAGACCTATGGCTTTGCCATCGCAAATATTCTGGGATCTGATGCCAACCTGAAGGGTGTGGTTGCAAACTTTCCCAGCGTATTTGCCCTACCACACTTTACTTCGATACCCTACAACCCGGTCCCGATGAGCGAGGCAGAGGCGACAGCTGCAAATACCGGTTACGCAGGATACAACCAGATCCTGGAAGCATTGAAGGGCGCACCATTTAATATGCCGGCCGCTGAAATAGACGCGCGAAAGATTTCCTTTGCTGCGGGAGCCAACGCATTCGTGATTGTAGACGAAACCCTCAACGACCTCGGTGATGCATTCGATATGCTCCAGGGTGGCGGTGCCATCAGCGCGGAGCAACGCGCGGCCCTTGCGCCTTACGAGCAAGTAAGACAAACAAGGCAAGGGGATATCATCCCCCTTTCTACTGGCAGCGTGCTCGGTGAGCTGGCAGATCCTGAAAACCCCGCCTCTGTCATGGGAATCGCAGTTCCTCTCGGCGACCAGTATGCACTGATTCCCACGGAGGTCGCAGCAATCGAAGCGGCGAGAATGGGCTACAATGCCGCAATTGCATCGCTAGCTGAAACCTATTCAACCCGACTCGCCCTGGCTGATGTAAACGGTCAAATGAATATACTCCTGACAAACCGGGCCGCTGTCGGCAATAATGTAACGATCACGCCCAACATCAACCCGCCCACTGGCATTTATTCGGAGGATGGTATACATCCGAACAGTCGCGGATATGCGTTCATCGCCAACATTATTATCGATGCAATCAATGCAAAATTCGGAGCAACTATTCCAAAGGCAAATCTCGGTCTATACAGTGCTACCGGATTGCCAATCACAAATTGATCTTTGATCGCCTATTTAACCCAGGAAGGCCGTCTGATGACGGCCTTCTTTGTTTTATCAAGTGGGCACCCGATTTTAGCATCAGCTAATCTGAAAACTCAACTGACGTCATGATAAAAAAAATGAAGCCCTTTCTCAGGCGGTTGCTCCACCTGGTTCTTATCCTCATCATCATTTCCTGTTCAGATAAAGATGGTCAGGATCCCCAGCCAGACAAAGAAAACCTTATCTCTGCCAGCAGCGCAGGATCATGGAGCGCATCCGACTTGAAATTACTGGCTCAATTCACCGGCCGCGACATAGACATCAATCTGATTCAATACAATGTCGATATCTATAAAGTTGTCTATACTACGCATTACCAAGATATGGAGGTCGAAGCTTCCGGGCTGGTTTTGCTGCCGAAGACAACTACGGCGGTCCCTATGTTCAGTTTTCAGCGCGGGACGATTGTCCAACAATCCGACGCACCGTCTCTGCAAGCGCGGCAAAGCGAAGATGTCGTCTCCTATTCTGCGCTCGCATCCACAGGATTCATCACAGCGGTACCTGATATGATAGGCTTCGGCGAATCACAGGAAATCTTCCACCCTTATTACATAAAGGAAGCGACTGCAAATGCGGTCATTGACTTGTTGCGTGCCGCAGCCGTGCTCGCCGCCGAAAAAGGTATTGAATATGATCACCGCGTCTTGCTGGCAGGATATTCTCAAGGGGGATATTCAACCCTTGCTGCACACAAGGCGCTGGAGGCCACTCCCCTTCCGAAGTTTCAGGTGATTGCCTCCTTTCCCGCGGCGGGTGGCTACGATATCAATGGCATGCTGAACTACCTGGCCGGTATTCAAAGCTATCCGGATCCGTATTACCTCGCCTATGTGGGATTGAGCTATCAGTCCTATTACAATGAAGACGAACTGCTGAACGATTTTTTTAAAGAACCATACGCCTCGCGTATTCCATCGCTCTTCAATGGGGTGAACTCCAGCGGTGACATCGATAATCAGCTGACAACAGACATCGGTACGTTGATGCGCGATGAGATCCTGATGGGCAGTGAATCGTACGCGCCGTATGTTTTCCTCAAGGAGAAGTTGGCAGAGAACTCTCTTCTCGATTGGACGCCGAAAGCACCGGTATATTTTTACCACGGTGACAAGGACCTGGTAATTCCCCTTCAAAACAGTGTGGACACCTACGAAAAATTACTCGCAAACGGCGCTGACCCCGCGACGACAAAGCTCATCGTTCTCGAAGGTTACAACCATGGCTCGGGGGCTGTACCCTACGTGGAAGATATTATAAAAAAGCTCGCGGAGTTTCGTTAGACAATAGCTATTCGTCGTTAGAAATCGGGACCGCGGGGATATTAGTTTTCAATTGGCGCGCGAGTTTCTTGCGCCCTTTCAGGGCTGCGGTAATTGGCATGCTTTAACCCAGGCCTCCTCGCTGGCGCTCGTCAACCTGGGCTAGTGTATGT
>JBIQIY010000047.1:0-21438 GCA_044507775.1 Flammeovirgaceae bacterium
CGGGGACGATCAAACCTTCCCGCCTCCGAGGATGAGTGACGAAGTCAGGATAAAAGCCGACGGAGAATTCGGACACAAATCAAAATAGTAGAATGCCCGGCTAACCCGGGCATTTCTATTTAACGTTTGCCTTCGCGCAAACAGCATTCAGCATCTAAAACCAAAACTGCCATGAAAAACTACAGAACCTTATCGGAAGCAACCAACGACCTGAAAAGACGTGGCTACAGCGAAGACCTTAATCTCAGCGCCACATGTGTCGAGTGCCCTGCGCATAACCTGCAATTTTATCCGGAGGACTTTACCATTGATGAGTTCTATCGCTTTGAAGGTATGTCGAATCCGTCTGACAACAGCATCGTTTATGCCATCTCATCCAAATCCGGAATCCGCGGCGTCCTGGTCGATGCATACGGCGTGTACTCCGAAAGTCTCAATGATGCCATGGTAGAGAAGTTGAGAATACAGCGATAGTCAACCCCGTTTTTTGTGTCAAAGTAGGTTATCATGGTTGCGTTCAAGCGTTCTCACTCGGGTATAACACATCCAAAGCAGGGTCCCGCCAAACAGTCCAAACGAGCAGTCAAAGAGTTGCCAGAAAAATGGTATTCCACGGACGGTTCCCGCAATAAATGCCAAAGGAAAAATACCCAGGCAAGCGATTAATCCAAACTGCAGTACCCAGATATTTCTCACCGGATCACGGATGACCCCTGCGAACAATACCGCGAGTATAAGGTGAGCGAACGCAAGCCAGTCTGTGCCATATGCAAGAAAGGGATACTTCTTGTCGGCAACGTCGACGCCGCTATATACAACTTCTATCCAACCGGTAAATGAGTTGTCCATCCCGAAGTAGCCGATCAACTGTTTTGCAAACGTGAGCTGCGTATGGATCGGAAAAGCAGTTATGCCGCTCACGGCCAATCCCATAATGAATATGTATAACAGTATCCGGATCTGATTTCCAAGCTGCTTTTCGTTCTTCATAAGTCAACTTTTAATAGCGAGCGCATTTGTCGTAAACATCCGGTAAATGGATTCCATCAGAGCTTGTTCATCCGTCGAGGTGACGTTGATCAGGCAAAATCGCTTTTGTCCTGCGACCATTCGCAGTCGCCACTCGACCTGGCTGATAGTGTTAATATCTCCATCGCTATACCACCACGCCGTGTGCAGTATTTGTCCATCTTTAACCAGAGTTCCTTTATATATAACCACGTCTGCAACAACGGTTGTGGCGACCCCCGCAAACTCATAGCCACTCCCCTTCCAGCACATGAGTGGCGTATGCTCTCCGGTAAAGAACTCGGGGATCAACTTTACATACATGAGGATATCCCCCGAAAGCACCTTCGTAACTCCGCCATCCAACAATTCCGACTTAGCGAGTCCATATCGAACCTCCGGGTGCGTGGTCACGGCAGCGTGTCGCCGGTTGTTCACGGCGGTCCCTGCAAAAAGAATGAATAGACATACCGGCACCACGAGCAGAAAACTCCTGCCACTCCGCGCGGATCGAAATGCAAGACTCCTGATCGGTTGCCCATATCGGCTAACCAGCCAAGCGCTGAAAAAGTGAAGTGGAGCCGCCACATAGACAATCAGACACACAATGCCCAGAAATTCATGCAGCGGATTTTCAGGAGGAATTTGAAAGTAGACAAGTATGACAATTCGAATTACGTTTGTGATCAGGTTCAGCGCAAAAGCAACCAGGAAAAAGATCACGGTAGGGCATAACCCAAGCGTTACGCGCGAAACGCGATAGCGAAATGCGAGCAAGAAAACTCCCAATAACATGGACATCGCCAGCATGTTCAAGCCCATACATGCTTCATCCACGCTAAACGTCGACCCATCCATAACCATCAGGTTTCCTTGTACGCTGACATCTACGCCTGCGATGTGCAACACCTGACCGGCAACGTCACTTAGTGTAAGCCTGATCGGAAAGCCCAGTATCGTAACGACCTGAAGGAAAAAAGGCGACATAAATATTATCGCGAATAAAACGAGATAGTTTACTCTACCGATGAATAACTCGAAGATCCAAAGGAAATAGAATGCAAGGCCAAAGAAAAAAAAGATGCGCACTCCGTATGCACATGCCAGCAGAACAAAGAGTATCGATCCAACAAGAAAGAAAGAATTATTTCGATTGGGACCAATAGCAAAGAGCGTGAATGGAAAAAGGAGCAGCCCGATTATTACATTGCTGTTCGAAAAGTATGATGCGGGGAACGCAATTATTCCCCCCACCACTCCGGCGAGCAAGAGAAGCGTCAGTAACACCTTCTCCCGATTGCTCCATTGGGCGAATGCTTGAATCATTATCTATGAAATCGAGGGATGAGTGTCGAATGGCGAAGCACATGAAAAACCACAAACCCAATAAAAAGTAAGATCAGCGCCCACTCATGAGGTTCCGGGACAGCCCCAGCGGAATCCCGGGTAGCATTGTGCAGGCTGTTCTCTTTATCCTTGATTCCAAAACGATCGTAATCCTCCTTTGTTTCGAGTACTACCAGGCTCGACACAGGCGAAACGACATAAGCTGTGGCGGCCTCATCAACCAGTGCTTCGTTCACAAAATCATCACTAAAGAAACCGACACCTATCTGCCGCATGATATTGTTATAGGCAAAGAGTCTCGCGAGGTGGTCCGGGGCGTTGTTCCCTGGAGTGTCCTTCATCGCAACCTTTTTTTCAATCGTCATGTGTGACTCACCCAGCGCTACTTGTGCATCTGATTCCGTCACCAGGGGAAATTTGTTATTCGCAAGAAGACCGAGAAGTGTTGCTGTGTTTCCCTGCGAGAAATGGAAGGCCCTTAGTTCCTTGAGCGACCTGATATAGGTCGATGTTCCGCCATCGAGGTTGAAAACATAGACTTTACGGCCGGACGCGAAATACTCACCGATTCCATCCGCGAAGGCGCTGGTGCGGAAGTCGCGGAGATACGGAGACAATTCCTTTCCCTTCGTAATCACCAGCGACTTGTCCGTGTCGTCAATATGGTGAAAAGGGAATATCGAAAAGTTTGCCTGGCGCAGCGTACTTGTGATCTGCTCCCAGTTGTCAACCGATATGCGCAAAAACTGATTGCCGACATAGGCGTACATGTGGTATTTTGTTACTAAGGGATAAAAAGATTCAATCTCGCCAGGCGTCCAGCTGTCATTTATATCAAGATAGATATTGTCAAATGCAACGTCTGCAAGCGCGGGACTGAACTCTATAAGGGAATATGAAAATCCATTGAAAAAAAACTGGTTCGCCCGCATCGGTGCTGCGTCCATAACAATGGTGAGATCAGGATCATAGTTGCCCTCTCTCATATATACGCTACCAGGGTTCCTTTCGAAAGATTCCGGAACGTCAATCTCGCCGGGGTTTCCTATAACCCTGACGCGGGACGTTTGTGTGGCTGCGCTTGCGCTTGGGCCATCGAAGGTTATGTTTTTGTAGATAACCTTATTTCCCTCAACGGGTAGCGGAGATGTGATTCCAATCTTGAATTTCCTCTCTTCGTCAGGAGTGCAGGGGAATACACGTACCGAAATAGTATTTCCCTCCTGCCAATGCACGACCGATGGATCCCGCCGCTCGTGGCCCACAATGGTTGTATAAGCTTCGGTTGCCTTCTGCTTTGACGTGAGAATAGCTTTCTCCTCGACGCCATTTACCCAGAGAGAGAGTGAAGTCACAACCGATCCCTCCGGAAGCCGAAAGGTGTAGATGGCTTCCTGGGTATTACCCCACCAGCGATCATTATTCACAATATTGTTGCGGATGTTCAGGTAGTGCTCCGAGTAGGCAATTCGAAGCTCCGGGTAAAGATCAATATCGGTGACGATGTAAGAGGTGGTGAGATTGTCGCCGGACCAGAGTCGGTCCTGCGCTCTGTGCCTGCTATCAGTTATTGCCTTCAGGATATTTATACGGTCTTCACGAGACAAAGCGCTGTTGCTTCTTTCACTGGCAAGGAAGACCAGCGGATCGTGGCGCTTCTTCTCGGTCCAGTCGGAGCTCGGAAACAACTCCCATTGAAAATGCTTGTTGGAAACCGCGTAAACCAGCCTCGACTTCAGAATGCGTTCGGTAATCCAATCTCGTTTTATTGTTTCGGCGACCTTCACCCATACCGGTAACTCAGTATCCGCGTGAGTGACGGATTGATTTGCGAGGCGATCGATGGCTTTAACCCTCGCGTTCCACTCTATAATAAAGCCAGCGACAAACACAATCGTAACAATTGCGCCCAACAAAACGCCGGCTAGTCCGGACCGCTTATTCCCGTCTGTTAAGATCAATAAACGTACTGCGGCGATCAAGAGAAGGAGCGGAACGAAAATATGCATCCCGATGCCGATCAGAAGAATACCAACTGTCCCCAGCATGTAAAAGTTGGCGACGTAGATCGTCATGTACAAGTAAAGGACAATTGCGCTGCCAAGCACGATCCGCTGAATATAGTTGACGATCCTCGGCAAAATATTAAAGTAGCGGTAACTCAATAATACGACCGAAGTAATGATAAGGTAAACGCAAAGCCAGGGCACGGACTCATCGAACACTGGCAGCTCCCTGTTCAGAGCATAGGCGCTGACAAGAAACAAGTTCAATAAGATGACTGTTTCGTGCAGGCGTTCCTTTTTCCAGGAACGGCGGACGCCATAAGCACCCTTAGAAAGCAGGACCGCCACGAATACCAGCGCGAGAAAGTAATGGATAAAAAAGATACCGAAGTTGTCGTCGCCCCTGCTGACGTCGTAGTATTCCTCGAGGCCATAGAGGCCAGCGGATGCGAGGAGGAAAATATATCCCAGCCATGTACTTTGGTCCGGCGGGTTAAATCTGACGCCTTTTTTTAATGAAGATTTAGGCGATGTGGTAGGGTCTGCAAGTGTTTCCATGGTGCAATATAGCGATTTTCAATATATATCAAAGTACTTTGTAGTTCAAAGTATATACGATAAAACGCCCGCATGGGTTGAGTCTTTTAGAGGATTTCACGCAATTATTCCGGAAATCTCTGAGGATGATTGCCAAGAGAGTGCCCGAGGGCAAGTGCATCCTGTTTGGATTCGATGGCGTGTGGATCAGCGTCGGCCCTCGTCGTTATAATAACGTCCGATTGAAAATCGTCGCATACCACCTCATCATTGCCGCAACCACCCCCGCACCTAAACAAACCCTTTCTCATACCTTTGTTGTACACAAACCGAAGGAACTCAAAGTCAATAGATACAACCTAGAACTTACAACTTAAAACTTAAAACTTACAACTTATGTCAAGCAATGTTTCACTTCACCGAATACTAAAGGCTTCGCCTGAGAAAGTATTCCGCGCATTCACCGATGCCGCTGCTATTGCATCATGGTTACCCCCCTACGGGTTTGTCTGCACGGTCCACCAAATGGACGTAAAGAAGGGTGGTACCTTCAAGATGTCGTTCACAAACTTTTCCACCGGAAACGGCCATTCATTCGGTGGTACATACGTGGATGTAAAACCGAATGAATTTTTGAAGTACACTGACAAATTTGATGACCCGAACCTGCCTGGTGAAATGCTTACGTCCGTTGCGATCCGCCAAACGATTGCCGGCACGGAGATCAAGGTTGAGCAAACGGGAATACCCGATGCGATTCCGGTAGAGATGTGCTATTTGGGATGGCAGGATTCGCTGGATAAATTGACCAGGCTGGTCGAGCCGGAGATACCGGATGCGTGATGGGCAATTATTGATATTGCGTATTGCGAAATACGCAATACGCAATATCAATAATCCTAGATTTTCCGGATTTTAATATTCTTGAACCAGACCTTGTCGCCATGGTCCTGCAGTGCAATATGACCCTGTTCTTCGCGGCCGAATCCTTTCATAGGCGCGAATTTGCTTTTCGCGATCAATGAGTCCCATTCAGGACTACCGATTTGATATTCGACAACTTTCTTGCCGTTGAGCCAATGCTCTACATGCCCATCTTTTACGACGAGCTTGGCAGTATTCCACTGACCGGCAGGTTTAACAGCAGGTGTAGAAAGCGGAATCAGGTCATACAACGTGCCGGCCTGGCGGTTTCCGTTTACGCCTGCCTTCGCGTCAGGATGCCTTTCGTCATCCAGGACCTGCATTTCAGGACCGCTGTTATAGGTGTTATGGTAAACAGTATCTTCGGACACATGATACATTATCCCACTGTTCCCACCTTCCGAAATTTTCCAATCAATCGAAAACTCGAAGTTCTTGTATTGCTCTTTGGTAATGATATCACCTCCACCTTTTCCGCCAAGGGTGATGGCTCCATCTTCAATCTGCCAGGCGGAAGGAACATCATCTTTGCGAAATCCCTTGAAATTTTCCATGGATTTTCCATCGAATAGAAGTTGCCATCCCTCCTCCTTTTCTGACTGCGTCAGCGCATTTTCTTCATTGTCAGCGTTGTCCATTTGAGAGTCATGGTTAGTTTCCTTTTGTTTGCATGCGACTGTCAGCAAGGCGCATAGCACAAGAATAAAAGACGTTCTTTTCAAAGTTGTTGGATTCTTTTTCATTGCGATCGGTTTTAGGGCAGCAAAGTAGAAAATTTTTTCGACATGACCGGAAGCGATACAATCATCACAACGTTGAGACTGCCCGCTCGCAGCAGGAAATATCCGCACATCAAAAGATCGCGTATATGGGGTGTCGAATGTGCGGATCTATCCCTCACTTGCGCAGAATCTTCTCCATCGCCTTTCCCTTTGCTAACTCATCAATCAACTTATCGAGGTATCGAACCTTCTGCATAAGCTTGTCCTCTATTTCCTCAACGCGGTATCCACAGATCACGCCTGTGATTTTTGACACGTTCGGATTCATCCGCGGCGCTTCGGCGAAGAAGGTTTGAAGGTCGGCCTTCTTCTCAATTTGTTGCCGCAATGTCATCTCATCATATCCGGTGAGCCAAAAGATAATTGCATCGACCTCCTGTTTCGTGCGACCCTTCCTTTCCGCCTTCTGAATATAAAGCGGATAAACACTCTCAAAAGACATTTTGTATACTCGGGCGTTGTTCATGGGCGGTTGATTTCTGTGCGATTGTCTGACAAAGTTATACGCTCCCGGGATTTTCCAAATATTCACCCAAACTAATTCGGAGCGTATGCCCACCCCCATTGTCTTTTCCTGGCGACCGGCAGAACAAATAACAAAATCTTGCGTATATTACCTCTACAATCAAGAAACAAATGAACGAATGACGCCGCCCCGACTCGCCCATAAACTCCTGACTTCGTTCCTGCGGGACGACCTATTAGAAGAAGTCGAGGGTGACCTGAACGAGAAATTCCGCGCGGACCTGAAGAAGCGATCGCTCTTCCGGGCAAAACTTGGCTACTGGCGCCAGTTGTTCAACTATATGCGTCCGTTTGCAGTCCGCAAAGCAAGATTACTTCGACTAAACGACTATGATATGTTTCAGAATTACCTCAAGATCGGCTTCCGCAACATTCTAAAGAGCAAAATTTTTTCGTTTATAAACGTCAGCGGAATGGCGATCAGCATGGCCATCTTCTTTATCATCGCCCTCTACATTCAAGACGAGCGAAAATTTGACAAGCATATTGAAGACTACCACCTGAAGTTCCGAGTCTACAACGAACACTTTGACGACGACGGGACGACGAAAAAAGGCGCGATGGTACCGCCGATGATTGCGCCCACGCTGGCGGCGGAATATCCGCAGGTCGAGTATTATTGCAGGTTTCTCAATTTCAATGAAAAACCACTTTTCAAAGTCGGTGATAAAACATTCACAGAAGATAAAGGAGGACTTGCCGACCCAGACATCTTTCGGATGTTCAGCTTGCATGTATTGGAAGGCGATTCGCGGACGGCACTGACAGAACCGAACACCATTGCTATCAATCAAACGCTCAAGGATAAATACTTTGGAAACCAAGATGCCCTCGACCAGGACATCGAGATCTTCGATCATAACTTCAAAGTAACTGCGGTATTCGAGGACATCCCGACCCATTCGCATTTTCAAGGGAATTACTTCATCTCCATTCCGGGATCCATACCGGAAGAGCGCATGCAAGCGTGGGGATGGAATCAATTTCACACTTATATCAAATTGAGACCCGGCAGCGATCCCGGCGAATTGGAGTTAAAGCTGAAGGGATTTGCGGAACGAAATGCATGGCCTGTAACCAAGCCGAACGGAGGCTACTACATTCCCCACTTGATGCCAATTGAAAAAGTACACCTTTATGCCTATGACCAGCTATGGGACATAGCCGTCCGGGGAAATATCAATACGCTCTATATCCTGACAGGGATTGCGGCGTTCATCCTGGTAATCGCGATCCTCAACTTCGTAAACCTTTCAACAGCGCGGGCGATCAACCGTGCGAAGGAAGTTGGGATCCGCAAGGTCGTCGGCGCCTTCCGCGGGCAGGTCGTCAGCCAGTTTGTGAGCGAATCTGTGATCATCGCTTTCATCGCGCTCGCCATAGCCTTATTCCTTGCATTGCTGGTCCTGCCCTACGTGAACGCGTTTACAGAAAAGAGTATTCCGGGAAACATATTCATTCGCCCCGACGTAGCGCTCGGCATTCTTGGTTTCGGACTTGGCGTCGGTTTCCTCGCAGGAATATATCCCGCTGTCTTCATTTCAAATCAAAAGCCCTCGCATATTCTTACCGGCAAAAAGAGCAGCCGGACAGGTAGGTCCCTTCTGCGTCAAGGACTCGTGGTATTCCAATTCATTCTTTCATTCTTCCTGATAATCGCGTCTTTTGTCGTCACGGAACAACATCGGTTTATGCGCAATACGGACATTGGTTTTGATAAGCGCAATGTTATTGTCCTTCCTATTCGCGGAGATATGTCCAAAAACCTGGAGACCACGAAGATGGCATTCTCCGGAGACCCTAACGTGATTTCAGCAACGATGGGATATGGGTTGCCGGGTGAAGCATTTGCCGGTGACGCAATTGTTGACAAAGCTACAGGCAAGACGTGGCACATCAACATGCTGACCGCCGACCACGACTACATCCGAACACTCGGCCTTGAGATCATTGCAGGACGCGACTTCTCGAAAGAGATTGAATCAGATGAAAGACATGCGTTTGTGTTGTCCGAAGCCGCGGCAAAAATGCTGGGCTATCGGAACCCCGAGGAAGCCTTAAATCACGAGATAACCTGGCCGCGCTGGGATTCGCCGGACTCGGTGAAGGAAGGCCGCGTGATCGGCATCGTGCGGGACGTCCAGCTGAACAGTATGCGTGACAATATTGCTCCGCTTATCATTCACGTCTATCCCTTTGCCTACTCGACACTGGTGCTTCGGACTACTGGACGCGACGTACCAGCGACGATACGCAACCTCGAAGAAACATGGAAGCGCTTCAACAGCGAGTGGCCATTCGAATATCGATTCCTGGACGAGAATTTTGACCGGATGTACAAAGCTGAAGAAAAGCTCGCTGTGTTATTCGGGATCTTCACGGGCTTCACGATACTGGTTGCCTGCCTCGGCCTTTTCGGCCTGGTCGTATACAGCACGCATCAGCGATATAAGGAAGTAAGCATCCGGAAGGTACTCGGGGCAAGTGAAAGGGCGGTGATGTTCTTACTGGCAAGAAATTACGTGCTACTGGTCGCTATTGCTTTCCTGATCGCGGCGCCTCTCAGCTATTATGCGGCATCCGAATGGCTACAGTCCTTCGCCTTCAGAATTGAAATTACCCCCGCGCTATTTGCCAAGGCCGGGCTATTGATCACCTGCATCTGTCTTCTGACAGTGGGAATCCAATCTTTCAAAGCGACTCGCGCAAATCCTGTAGATGCGCTGAAGGAACAATAGAAGGAGATGGAATGACTTGGAGCCTTAATATCTGGCTCAATGAGTCAACCATTGACAGGATTATCTTATATTAGAAGCAGGAGTTCTCCTGCCGAGGAAACCCCATTCAATTATGCCCTCACTTCTTGGAGGACCCATTTTGCACGAAACGATAGAAATATGATTAGACATTATATCCTCGTGACAATCCGCAATCTGGCTCGTAATAAACTGGTGGCAGGGATCAACATCATGGGACTCTCTATGGGAGTTACCGTCTGTGTCCTAATCCTGCTTTTTGTTACTCATGAATTGAGCTATGATTCATTTCATAAAAATGGGTCGCGCATCTTTAAAATGCGTGCAGAAATAAGTTACGGCCAGCAGGTCATTTCTACTCCCGCTATGTCCCCGGCCTTTGGCCCGCTACTGGCAAGCTCTACAGCCGAAGTAGAGAACTTCGTCCGAGTGCGGAAACCTGGACGCGTCGTCGTGCATTCCGACAATCAGCATAAATTCTTTGAAGATGAATTTATATTCGCCGATTCATCCTTTTTCTCTGTCTTCTCTTTTTCACTCCTAGAGGGATCAAAAGCAACTCTGGACAAGCCCGGAAAAATATTTATCACGCCGGCGATAAGCAAAAAGTATTTCGGAGCGGAAAGCGCAATAGGAAAACTGCTCACCTATCAGAATCAAATCAGCCTTGAAGTTGCCGGTATCGTGGAGCCGCCGCCTTCCAACTCTTCGATAAAGTACGATTTCATCGCTTCCTTTTCGTCGCTAGGACTGTTGCCGGATGAGAATGAGTTGGAACAATATCACGACACCCGGGCCGGAGTGGGGACATACCCCACCTATTTGTTGTTGAACAGTACAGCCGACTCACGGGTTCTCGAGACGCTCATCCCGAGTATCGCGAAGGATGCCAAAGAACGATACTTCATCGAACCTTTCAGAAGCGGGCCGTCCAATGTCGGATATTTGAAAATTTTCGCAAGCATCGCATTCCTTGTTCTGATCCTTGCGCTTGTTAATTATATGAATCTTACAACTGCCCGTGCGACAATTCGAGCGAGTGAAGTAGGCGTTCGCAAGGTAATAGGTGCCACACGAAATGCAATTTCGCTGCAATTCTATGTTGAGTCCGCGCTGATAACTGCCTTATCGTTCACCATCGCCTACTTCCTCGTTTCGATGTTCTTACCCTACTTTGAGGGAGTAGCAGGTCAGTCAATTGATGTGCAGTTTCTATCGTCGCCCCTATTCCTCACCATGGTGGCACTACTGCTCTTCATTTGCATTTTTCTTGCTGGTAGCTATCCAGCCATCGTGCTGTCGCGATTCAACCCTGTCGCTGTATTGAAAGGCAAGCAAAGCAACGTCGGGTCGGCAGGGCTACGCAAACTTCTTACCGGTTTCCAGTTCACGATTTCCGTGGCACTTATCACCTGTAGCTTGATTATCCAAGAGCAACTGAAATTCTTGCGCAATCAAAAGATCGGTCTGAGTCGTGAACAGGTCATAGTAGTGAATCTTGAGGGTCTCGGATCGTCCTTTCCGGGATTTCGAAATGAAGCTGCTTCGCTAAGTGGCATCAGAAATGTCGGCCAGGCATCAATCTCACTGTTCAAAGACCGCGGAATGGCTGGGTTCTTCTCGAAAACTCCCAAAACAGCCGAAGAAATTTTTATCAATGTAATGACAGTCGATCCCGACTTTTTCTCAACGCTTGATATCAAATGGCACCGGAAATTGGATGACTCCGTTAAACCAGGGGGACTTATCATCAACGAATCTGCTCTCGACAAGCTCGGAATAGCAGAGGACGATCTGGGCGAAAAGATTGCTCTGGGAAATGAAGTCCTGCCCATCACCGGCATCGTAGAAGACTTCAATTACGCCTCGCTAAAGGAAAAAATAGATGGAGTTGTCATGTATGTCGCCGACCCGTCGGGCTTGGCTAGAACTCCGGGGAACGAAGGAGCGCTTTACATTCGCCTGAGCACAATGGACAACATAAGCGGAATCATTAGTCAGTTAAGAAAGATTTACAACAAACACCAACCCACGGTTCCTTTTGAGTACTATTTCCTCGATGATGCTTTCAACAATTTATACCAGGCCGAGGACAGACTGGCAACCTTTTTCAGGTATTTTACCATTCTGGCGATTGTCATCGCATGCCTTGGTCTTTTCGGGCTTGTTACTTTCACCACGGAACGAAGACGAAAAGAAATCGGCATTCGTAGGGTTCTGGGCGCATCCAATTGGTCACTGCTCGGGTTGATCAGCAGGGACTTTATTTGGATTGTAGTCCCGGCTGTGGTAATGGCATCGCCCGTTGCATGGCTCGCAATGGACAAGTGGTTAAATTCATTCCCTTATCGCATAGCACTTTCTGCACTTTTGTTTGTTGCCGGAGGTGCTGCCGTCTTATTACTTGCCCTTATAACCATCTGGGTCCAGGCAGCGAAAGCCGCTAGCTCAAACCCTGCAAGTAGTCTGAGAAGTGAGTAACAATAGAAATTACATCAATATTATTGTAATTGTGCAATCACAACCATGAGACACCTCTTTGCCTTTCTCACCGGGCTATTGTTTGCAGCTTCTCTTAATGCCCAGAAACAAATCAACAAGGGACTTGCCGCAGAACATATACAGAAATACGACCTTGCAATTCGCCATTTTACCAAGGCCATCAAGAAAGATTCCAACGATGGTCAAGCATATTTCCACCGCGGCAGAATGAAACACCTGACAGGAGACCTTTTAGGCGCCATTGAAGACTACACGGTCGCGTTACAAAAGCCTGGCAGCAAGAACGTTATTTACTATAATCGGGCGCACGCGAGATTTACCAGGGGAGATTATGCCGGCGCAGTGTTAGACAATTCCCTCTCAATTTCTCTTAAGCACGACAATCCGAATGCGTATCTCAATCGTGGCATAGCCTTAACCTTTTTGAACGAGTACAAAGAGGCAATCGCGGATTTCACCAGGGCTGCAAATTTCGACCCAGGAAATGCCCGGATATATGACTCGCGGGCATTGGCACGGTCTGTAATCAATCAGGATGAACTGGCTCTCATCGACTATTTGAAAGCAATGGAACTCGATTCCGATTTGAATCGTCACGCCGACGTCGGGAAGCTATATCAAAAATTGCAGTCGTATGCGCAGGCCCAGAAGGAATTTGATAGAGCAATCGCACTAGATCCTGGCGACACCTCTGCAATTATGCACAGAGCTGAAGTACGGCTTGAACTCGGCGATCTCACGGGTGCAATTGACGATATGAACAAAGTCATCAGGATGGATTCGAGTGACGCGAACGCCTGGTACCTGCGGGGGGTAATCAGATATCACCATCATGACTATCACGAATCGGTTGCCGATCTTACTAGTGCGATCCAGCTGGATTCGGCGTATGCATTCGCCTACTATAACCGCGGCAATGCGTACGAAAAACTAAAGGAACATGTTCGAGCAATAGCAGACATTTCCGTGGGAATTGCTATGATGCCTGACGTTAGCGCCATGTACTACGACCGTTCAATATCGCGGTACGAAGATGGCGATCTCCCAGGGGCCATTGCCGACCTTTCAAAAGTGATAGAACTTGATCCCACCGACAAAGCTGCCTACTATTGGCGAGGCAGGTCCCGCCATGAGCTTCAACAGTACGACCTGGCGGTTTATGATATGAGGATGGCGATCTCACTTGACTCTACCAATGTGGACTACCTGAAAGGCCTTCACAATATCCTTTTTTTCGCCGGCCAATATGAAGAGGCCTTCAAGGCGGCGAGCGAGTTTCTATCTCGCAGTCCGGCCGAACCCGATCGCTTTATTACGAGCTTCGTTATTTGTGCAGCCGGCCACATTACCGGGAAGGACATCCATGCTGCTGACGCCCAATTCGAGGAAGCGCTTATAACAGCAAATGATCTCAAAAACTTCGATGTAGAAGCAGTGGAGCATTGGTTTTCACGTTGCCCGGAAAATTCCCGTGCGTACGTGCAATCACTCCTGACTAGGTATCGCGCCAAGCTGAAGTAATGTTACCCCCTCACCTTCACACAAGGAAACTGTTTCTCAATCCATTCGAGGTAGTCCATATTGTTTCGTTGAGGTCTGCCTCTCGTTGAGAAACGGTCGAGATGAAGGAGTTCACCACGCACAACAACAAACTGCCGATGAGATGCAACTCATCTGGTTCAAATCCGGCCAGAAATCGTTCGAAAATGATCACTGCTTTCCTCTCCACCCCCTTCCGCGACGCAGAATCCTCACTTTCTGATTCCGGCACGATTTTACCTACATTTAGAGTATACCTCCATCATGAAAAAGTTTCAGCTAGGTGAATTCGAGGAGATCGTAATCCTCACTATCGGAATTTTGAACAACCGCGCCTACAGCGTCTCGATAAAAGACGAGATCGAATCCAGGCTCTCGCGCACCGTCAGCTTCGGCGCACTTCATACCGCCCTGAAGCGACTGGAAGAAAAAGGCTATCTCAAATCTTTCGCAGGCGAATCAACGGAAGAAAGATCCGGAAGACCCCGGCAATATTTCGAGATCACAGCGATGGGTAAGAAAGCCATGCGTTATACAAAAGAGACACGGGATGAGCTCTGGAAAGCGATCCCAAAAACAGTATGGCAAACCACCCTGTGTGCTGAAATATGAACCGCCGTGCTGCCGCTCCGCCCCGCCTTCCACTGAATTTCTTCCGGTGGTACTGCGATCCGAAAATGAAGGATTACATCGAGGGCGACCTCCTGGAAGCTTATCGCAAGCGATTGAAAACACACGGCAAAGGAAAAGCGGACCTGCAGTTTTACATGGATGTACTCCTGCTCTGCCGGCCCGGTATCATCCGGTCAAGAAAAGAATATACACATCTAAATAACGCGGATATGTTCAGAAGCTATTTCAAGACAGGCATAAGAAATCTATGGAGAAGCAAACTTCACAGTTTCCTCAACATAACGGGCTTGACATTCGGGATCGCTAGCTTCCTGCTGATCGCCCTTTATGTTTTCGACGAACTGACATTTGATCAACACCACACAAAAGCAGAGCGGATCTACCGCGTTGTTGAGCACAAGAATGTGCGCGGCGAGACAAGTACGATCGCCGCGGCGGGCTTCAAGCTGGCCGAAGAAGCAAAGGCATCGATCCCTGAGGTGGAGAACACGACCCGAATGCAAAGGATAGGCCGTGCAAACCTGGTTGACCCGGAAAATCCCGTTCCGTTTCAGGAAGATGTGACAATTGCCGATGAAAACTTCCTGGAAATATTTGACTTTCCTCTGATCGAAGGTGATAAACATACAGCTCTGAAAGAGCCCGCTTCGATCGTCATCAATGAAGATCTCGCCATGCGGATTTTTGGGACGACCGATGTCCTCGGCAAAAATGTAGAATTTAGTTATCTCTCCTTCCCATTAAAGATCACCGGGATCCTCAAGAACCATCCGCGCAATTCGAGTTTCAGCTTCAATTCACTACTGTCGGAGCAGACTTCTAATAGTTCCGAGTGGTTCAGGGAGCTGGCAGCCAGCGATTGGTCATCGAATGCATTTAGCGTGTATGCCTTGCTTCGACCGAATTCACGAGCAGACTCCGTGTCGAAAAAAATGACGCGGCTCGTTTTGTCCAACTTCAAGCCGGACGAAGGGACGACACTTTCCTACAGCCTCCAACCCTTAAAAGACCTGCATCTTAGGTCAGCCCATATCATCGATGGCGCGAGAAACTCCAACGTCGAAAGTATCCCGCAAGGCGACCCGGTTTACATCACGATATTTACATTCACGGCAATATTTGTTTTGCTGATCGCAGGGATCAACTACACGAACCTCACGACCGCGCGTGCATCCAGCCGGATCAAGGAGATCGGTGTCCGGAAGTCTATCGGGGCGACTCGAGGCAACCTTACCAAACAGTTTCTCTTCGAATCGTGGCTTACCACGGGCATCGCGTTCGCTCTGGCGATTGTCGTCGTATCCCTGGTAATGCCGGCATTCAACGAGTTCGCGCATAAACAACTTGCGCTCTTTACGGTCGACTATCGGTTCTGGCTTTATGCCATAGCAGCTATTACCATCATCGGGTTGTTGTCCGGTAGCTACTCCGCACTCTTGCTCTCCCGCTTCCGACCGGTGTCCTTGTTAAAGGGATTGAAAGTGAAAAGTGCGGGTGATCTATCAGTCAGGAAAGCACTGGTCGTTTTCCAGTTCACAATTTGCATCGTAATGATCATAAGCACTATCGTCCTTCTTTTGCAGGTTCGGTTCATGAACAGCACTAACCTTGGATTTAACACGAATCTGTTGGTAGTGATCGATGTCAACACGGGGGCTGCACGTGCAAACTTTGAGGTGATAAAAGATCAGATATCCAATATAGCATCCGTCAAGAATGTATCCGTGACATCAAGGGTACCCGGCGAATGGAAGTCCTATAGAATGGTGAAAGCAAAAGGCGAAGGACGGACCGATGAGAAAGTTCTCGCGTACCTGTTCGGCGCGGATAAGGACTTCATGAATACGTTTGGAGTTACCTTGCTCCAGGGAAGAAACTTCCGGGAGGCGTACGATTCATCCAACATCATCGTCAACGAGACCGCCGCCAGGTTGCTGGGTATTTCCGATGCATCGGAACAGACTGTCGAGATTTCAGAAGTATCCGGCGGAGGCGCGTTCGAGACGCTGGACATTCCTTTCAAGCCCCGCGTGATCGGAATTGTAAAGGATTTTCATTTTCAGTCACTGCGGGATAAGATCCAGCCTCTGATCATCGCTTACAACCAAAATCCTATTCATGTGATCGACTACTATTCAGTTAAGATAGCGCCAACTGACATACCTGCAACGCTGGAAAAGTTAAAGGCCATCATGGTGGCGAACGATCCGGATGATCCGTTTGAGTATCATTTTTTGGATGAACAACTTGCGCGGTTTTATATCGAAGACCAGCGCCGGCAAACCCTGTTGGCCTGGGCCGCCTTCGCCACTATCTTCATCGCATGCCTGGGCCTGTTCGGATTGGCGACTTATGCAACCGAGCAGCGGGTGAAAGAAATCGGCGTGAGAAAAGTATTGGGAGCTTCCGTGCCAGGACTTGTGTCGCTGCTCTCCCGCGACTTTCTGAAGCTCGTCCTGATTGCATGTTGTATCGCGTTTCCCATAGCATGGGTCGCGACGAACCGCTGGCTCCAGGAGTACGCCTATCATATCGAGGTACATTGGTGGGTGTTTGCTTCCGCCGGCGCCATCGCAACAACGATAGCCTTGTTGACCGTCAGCTACCAGGCAATAAAGACGGCGTTTGTGAATCCGGTGGAAAGTTTAAGGTCGGAATAAAAGCTATTGGCAGATTCCCCCTTACCAAACCGTTATCCTCTCACTCTCCGGCTTATACATCTTATCACCCGGTTGCACGTTGAAGGCTTCGTAGAAAGGCGTGAAGTTCATCAGCGGTCCGTTCACCCGCCACTTCGCAGGCGAATGAGGGTTCGTGTTTACGTACATGCGCAAGAACTCATCCCGGGTCTTCACCCGCCAAATTCTTGCAATGGAAATAAAGAAGCGTTGATCGGGTGTAAAGCCATCCAGTTTCATGGTGTCTTGCCCCTGCTCCGTCAGTTTAAAAGCATCATAGGCAATCGCAACGCCTGCAATATCCGCCGTGTTTTCTCCCACCGTCAGGGCTCCTTTTATATGCATGGAATCAAGCACGGTAAACGAATTATATTGATCAATCACCTTCTGTGTCCGCGCCTTGAATTTTTCGTAGTCGTCTTTGGTCCACCAGTTCTTCACGTTGCCGTCTTTGTCGTACTGTGCTCCCTGATCATCAAATGAGTGTGTGATCTCGTGCCCGATCACCATACCAATTCCGCCGTAATTAAGCGCATCATCGGCGTACAAATCGAAGTAAGGGGATTGCAATATCCCGGCCGGGAAAACAATTTCATTCAGCGGCGGATTATTATAAGCCGTAACCGTAGGCGGAGTCGTCCACCACTCCGTTCTGTCAACCGGCTGCCCCACTTTCGCGAGATCGTAGAGGTAGTCATTCCTGTTGGCGGACAAGCGATTTTCGAAATAGCTATCCCTTTTTACATCAACACCGGAATAGTCTCTCCACTTGTCAGGATACCCGATCTTCTCGGTGAAAGCGGCAAGTTTCTCCCGGGCCTTTGCTTTCGTCGAATCACTCATCCAGGCCAGGTTATTAATCCGTGTCTCGAAGGCCTTCTTTAGATTATCGACCAGCATCGCCACCCGTTTCTTTGCCTCTTCGGGAAAATATTTTCTTACATACAACTGTGCCAGCGCATGCCCCAGTGAGCGATCAACCGCCTGCGTCATCTCTTCCGCACGAGTTTTCTTCACGGCCTGACCCGTCAGGATCCGCGTGTACTCAAAGGACGCGTCGACAAAAGGTTGACTTAAGAAATTGGAATAATTAACAAGAGCGTTCGCCTTCAAGTAGGTCTTCCATTCATTTATCGGAACGGTTTTCAGCATCGCATTGAGTTTGAGATAATACGCCGGCTGGGCGATGTTGACTGAATCAACCTTTAATCCGAGGTCACTTAACAGACCAGGCCAGTTCAGGTTCGGATGTTTCTTTGCAATATCAATGACGGCGAGCTTGTTGTAGTTGGCTTTTACATCCCGGAGTTCGACATTGGTTCTGTGCGATGACGCTAACTGTCTTTCAACTTCATAGACAATCCCTGCCAATTTCTCAGAGGCCGCCACGTCCGTTCCTGTCAGTTCGAATAATCTTGCGATAAATCGTTTGTAACCCTTTTGGATTGCCAACGTCGAAGAATCATTCTTGAAGTAGTAGTCTCTTTCCGGCAACCCAATTCCGGTTTGATAAAAGTGTGCAATGTTGATACTGCTTCGCTGATCATCGGGAGCCGCATAAAAACCGATTATGGATCCATCGCCCGCTTTTAGTTCCTCCGCCACTACCTTCAACAAAGAGGATGGATCCGCTATAGCATCGATGCGTTCGAGCACGGGCTTAATCGGCTCATATCCTCGCTTGTTGATGGTTGCCGTATCCATGCCCGAGCCGTAAAAGTCGCCGACCTTCTGCTCAATGCTTCCTGCTGGATTGCTGGTTGCTGAAATACTGTCCAGGATGGCTTGCAGTCGGATGCGCTGCGGAAAATTCAGGAAAGAATAGGACCCGACGCCCGTCTGACTGGCCGGAATGCGGGCGGAATCGTACCAGATGGCATTGACATACGCGAAAAAATCATCCCCCGGTTTCAGGGAAGGATCTATCCCCGTAATGACGACGCGTTTTGTGTCTATATCTTGCTTACAGGACATTGCCACTACCAGGCATAGCGAGCAGTAAAAGATTGATTTCATAATCTGTAATTTACCAATAACTCAATAAACAACTTCCGCAGGAAAATTGCCACCGTGCATTTCGTGAACATAGGATATCTCAGAATCAGGTGAATGAAAGGATGCTTAAAACGAAATCACCTTTGGCCTTTGCAGGAATCGAGCCGCCCTTCGCTGACGTGCCATTACACGCGGGTGCCTGCGCATTCTTGGTGACCCCGGAGAGATTCGAACTCTCGACCCATTGATTAAGAGTCAATTGCTCTACCAGCTGAGCTACGGAGTCTTATTTTAACGCCGCAAATTATTATATTTTCCATATCAGGAGTTCTGTGAAGCGATTTATTTTCTGAAAAAGCACCGTCAGGCACTGAATTCATCAGGCCGCGAAAGTCCTTTACTCTTCTTGGCAAGTAAACTTGCCGATATTTGCAAATACAGGCATATTCCTAACTTTATATGACATGTTAAAACGCCTTTTCTCCGCCGCTCCTCTATGGTCCCGTACCGGCCTGGCAACCCTTCGCATCATAACGGGGCTGTTGATGGCTTACCATGGGCTCGAGATATTCGACCGCCCGGTCATGGAAGGATACTTTACCTGGGATGTCTTCAAAGGCATGCCTGCGCCGGAGTTCATGATATACCTGGGCAAAAGCCTGGAACTGATCACGGGTATTTGCTTCATCATCGGGCTGTTCACGCGGCTGGCCGCAATCTTCATGATGATGGATATGTTGTTCATCTGCTTCTTCGTAGGTAATGGGAGGTTCTACTACGAGGACCAGCATCCTTTCATGTTTGCTATGATCGCCCTCGTATTCTTTCTTACCGGGCCCGTTCGCTGGAGCCTCGACGCGCGCCTCTTCGGCCCTTCGGACGATGCGAACAACCCCATATCGTGACCACAATTCGGCACAGGGATTACTACCTTCTATTCTTGGATGTTTCGCGTTACAACCGTTACTTGCAGCGAGCGGGAATCACAAACTAGCCGTCCTGCCGAATGATCATAAAACGAGACAAAACAATGATGACGAAAGCACGTATGGTGTTAGTGGCGTTGGCCTTCCTCTTGAATGTTGAATCAACTGCACAGAAGATCGAGTACATCGACGCAGCAACATTGCCCCTATACGGCAAGCCTCACTTGTCGGGACCTCACTTTCACCGGGTCGACACTGCGCGCTATAACGACATGCCTCCCGCTGTGAAGTACTTGTCCACCCATGCTGCCGGTCTGGTGATTGCCTTTAAAACAAATGCAAAGTCGATCGACGCCCGATGGCGGGTGAAAGAGCCCATCCGGTTCTCAAATAATATGACCCAGATCGTCAAACGCGGACTTGATCTCTATATTAAAAGAAACAACCAATGGATTTTCGCAGGCGCCGGACGCCCCGATGACAGCGCGACGTCTACGCACCGGATCGTCGGCAACATGGCGGAGGGCGAGAAGGAATGCCTCCTCTATCTCCCGCTGTATGATGAGCTGGTAACTCTTGAAATCGGCGTTCCGGAAGGAAGTAGCATCCATCCACTCGAAATGCCGTGGAAAGGAAAGGTTGTCATCTACGGATCGAGCATCACACAAGGTACTTCTGCGTCCCGTCCCGGAATGGCCTACCCTGCGATACTCGAGCGCCACCTTGGATATGAGTTTGTGAACCTGGGCTTCAGCGGCAACGGCAAAATGGAGGAGAGCGTAAGCCACATGGTTGCGGATGTTCAGGACGTCGACCTGTTCATACTCGACTGCGCGCCGAATCCTACCCCGCAAGAGATCGCCGAGCGCACGGAAAACTTTGTGAAACAAATTCGCAAGCAGCATCCGAATGTACCCATCCTGATGATCGAGAGTGTCGTTCGCGAAGGCGGGAACTTCAACGAGGTTGTCCGCAAGCGCGTCGCGGATCAGAACAAGAACTTCCGGGATGCCTATAGTCGACTCGTGAAGGCCGGTATGAAGAAACTATACATCATCCACGGCGACAAGCTTCTCGGCGACGACCACGAGGCTACCGTCGACGGTACACACCCCAATGACCTCGGGTTCGACCGCATGCTCAAATTGATCGAACCCAAGGTTAAGGAGCTGCTTAGATAAAGAGCAACTCACCACTCTCCACTCACCACTCACCACTCACCACTCACTACTCACTACTCACTACTCACCAGTCACCACTCACACCGGTCACCGCACGAC
>JBIQIY010000058.1:0-3040 GCA_044507775.1 Flammeovirgaceae bacterium
TGAAGACAACAAAACGGTATTAAGTAAGATCCTTGATCATCTCATTCCCGATAGGATTAACAACACAGAGAGTGAGTTCGAGAAAAGATATCACTTAAAGTACATTCAGCCATTGGTTAGGTTTAGATGGTTGACGTTAAAAGATGGCAACGAATTTTACGATGACGTTTCGGTGCCTATGGACCAATTCTTAGCCACTCCGCAAGTATGTAACCGAGTCTTCATCATTGAAAACAAAATGAACTTTTTGACTTTTCCGCAAGTTCCGAATTCCATCGCGATTTGGGGAAGGGGATTCGCAATTGAGAATCTTAGGCATGCAGCTTGGCTTAATCAAAAGGAAATATTCTATTGGAGCGACTTGGACATTCAAGGTTTTCAAATGTTATCCCAGATGAGATCTTATTTTCCACTGACAAAAGCATTTCTAATGGAGGATATTTTTCTTTCGTTGCTCGAAGAATTCATTGTGCCTGGAACACCAGCCAGCTTAAATTCCCTTACTCACCTTGATGAAATTGAAAAGGCTCTATTCGAGAAATTAAGAGAAGGGAATATTAGACTCGAACAAGAGCGTATCCCGCAAGCTCGAGTTGTCGAAGAAGTCGCTAAGCTCTTTTGACATTCCGCGTTCCACACGGAACATTCATTCAAATTCCTTTACAATCCTTCACAAGCTTTTACATTCCTTCATAAAATCACACAGTCGTTAATCGCTATTAATAATCCTTAACTCATGCTTTTGGGTCTCTACATCTTTGACCCATGAACGGAGCATGATTATTTCGCTAAGTCTGACCCACCTATTTCGGTAATTATCTGACCCACCCTTTGGGTGCATGGATTTGATGTTTCAAAGCTAGCGTTTTTCTGGAGTGTTTTTGACTGATTTTTTTCGTAGTGATTCGCCTTTCAATTCGAAGCGGTGTGCGTTTGCCATAAGTCGATCCATGATGGCATCGGCCAACGTTGGTTCTGCTATGTACTCATGCCACTTGTTAATGGGTAATTGAGAAGCGATGATAATGGATTTCTTGTTGTATCGATCTTCAAGGATCTGAAGCAAAGCCAGCCTCGTATTCTGATCCATCGGTGCCAGCCCAAAGTCGTCCAGGATCAGGAGACTCGCACGGTCGAGTTGGTTGAGCAGCTTTACGAACGAACCATCGAGCTTGGCAACCATGATCTTTTCTGTAAACCGGTTTAGGTTGAGGTAGAGAGTTTTGTATCCCATCACGCAGGCCTGATGGCCTAAGGCACAAGCCAGAAAACTCTTTCCGGCTCCCGTGGCACCGCTGATTAGAATGTTTTCTGAACGGTCTATGTAACTGCAGTCCGACAGTTGCAGGATCTGTTCCTTTGTCAGATTGCGCTGCGGTCCATATGAGATTTCTTCAAGCGAACCCGCGTAGCGGAGTTTGCTCAGTTTCAGGAAGAGCTGAGTTTTGTAGTGCGTGCGATTTTGTCTTTCTGCTTCGGCTAATTGACCGATCAACGCATGCCCTTCAGGATGTTGATTAACCGGGAGTTGTAAAATGGCTTCGTAACTTCGGGCCATGCCCTGAAGCTTTAGATCTTTGAGTTGTTCAAGAGTTGCTGTTGTGTTCATTGTTCTATGGTTTAATAAAAGGTTTACTGATATGATTCGGGACCCCGGATTTGATTGTGGTCCGGTATATTCAGGCTGCTTTCACCGTCTGCTTTGTCCAGATTTTTCTCAAGAATGTTTTTGACCATTCCGTAGGTCGCCATAGGTGCAGCGAGGGCACGACGACACGCGGCGTCTATCCGTTTGTTTCCGTATTGCTTGCCCAGGCGAAGGATCCCCAGACAACTGTTGTGGGTATGTTCAGGAAAGAGTTTCGACGCCAGCAGGCGCTTTACCACCTGTTGGACTGATTGCCCCAGATAGGAAGCATTTCTCAGGAAGTGTTCATCATCCCAGGCGCCTTGTTCGGCCGCATGTTTATGATTCGGTGGCCGGTGGTCAGGATTGAGAGTATGACCATACTTGGTGTAGTTCCGTTTATGAAGCGCAACCCGCTTCATGTCATCGTAGATCTCGACAGTATCAGCAGTATAGATGATCTTAAGACGTTTGCCAATCAAGGCATAAGGAACGCTGTACTGGTGACGATCCTCTCCTAAAATGACATGATAGTTCCGCTGCACCTTGCTCTCGGTGGTGCGTTTGATTTCATAAACCGACGAAGGCAGTGCTTTGAGACAGTGTTTTTCCTGCTCCTCAAACAATTGCTTCCGGCTGCCGGTCTTATTCCTGAATGGCCTGGCGTTGAACACTTCCACTTGTTTTCCGATAGCCGCATTTAGCGCTTCCAGACTATGAAAGACCTGATTGCGAAGAGGTGCGTATATGTGCTTATAGGAAAGATCAACTGCTTTTTCGACACTTGCTTTATCGCGCGGCTTTCCTACTCGTGCAGCCATTGCCGTGGTCCCGTAATGAGCTGAGAAGTACTCGATGGCTTCGGTGAATACGGGCTCATAACGGCTCGATCTGACTACGGCGGTTCGCATGTTGTCGAACTTCAAGCATTGCGGTACACCACCCAAAAACCCAAGGCATCGGCCTAGGGCCGGAATAAGATGTTCCTGGCGTTGCGAACGGAGGGCTTCTACGTAGATGTAATGACTAAAGGGCAACGCGCAAACAAGAACCTCGCAGACAATCCATTCTCCTGTAGAGGGTTCAACATAACCCAACTTACCGCCCGCAAAATCAACTTGAAGTGTTTCGCCAGGCCGATGAACAAAATGCATAACGGCCTCATCGATCCGGATATGATGTTTTATATACTCGCAAAACTGCGTGTATCCATAACCGTTGGGATGGTCCCTGCGATATTCCTCCCAAAGAAGTTGCTTCGTCACACCCCGCTTTCTCAGCTCACCGCAGATGTAATCCAGCTTCGATTCAAGATCGCTGTAACGATCGTCGACAGATCTCCCTGCAGTCCGCTTTTCAACAGCATCTGTATAGACAATGGCACTCAGCGATTCCTCATCCAGCTCAAGCGCT
>JBIQIY010000003.1:0-261783 GCA_044507775.1 Flammeovirgaceae bacterium
GCAATAATAAGGCTTATCGCAAGGAAAAATCTCCACCAGTAACCGACTCTGGTTCCCCTCTCCCGCGCGGGGCATGCGCGTGGAAAGAAGGAGAGGGGTTAGGCCTGCCCGCCGAAGCCCCAAGGAGAAGTGTGCGCTGGCAGCGAAGGCGGGGGTGAGGTAGACCGCCGCGGGGAGGCATGTACCTCACCCCCATCCAATATCGCATCTTAATTTCTACTTTCATCACAACCCCCTCTCCCGCGTGGACTTTCGCCCTTACAGGGCTCCATGAAAAACGCCACGAAACCCAGGGCTCCTCGCTAGCGCTCGTCACCCTGGACTATTATATGTCGCCCTTTCAGGGCTTGGACTTGAACGACGCCTACCGCCTAAAATTTTCGTGTCCTTTACTCGCTCTCGTGAGCATCGGGTATTAGATCTTTTTGATGCTTAACTTTACAGTCGCAACAGAAAGAAATACGAACATGACACAAGCCGAAAAGGCGGAATCATTCCGCCAGCAACACCACGAAAATAAGATTCTCATTCTGCCCAACGTATGGGATACAATATCCGCACGATTGATTTCCGCATCGGGCTTCCGATCTCTGGCGACAGCTAGCTTCTCCGTAGCAGCCGCCAATGGCTATGAAGACGGAGAAAAAATTCCGCTGGACAAACTTCTGAATGTCGTCAGCGAAATCAGCAAAGCGGTAGATGTGCCGGTCAGTGTGGATTTTGAACGCGGGTATTCACCGGACCTGCCCACGCTTTCCGATAACGTCAGGCGGCTCCTGGACGCGGGCGCCATCGGCATCAACATCGAAGATCGCGCCACATCTGGAAAAGAACTCTATTCTGTGGATGAACAATGTAGAAAGCTAGAGACTATTCGCGAAGCCGGAATAAAACACGGCGTCAACATCTTCATCAACGCCCGGACTGACGCATACTTGCTGAAACTCGACAGCAACTTTATAGAAGAAACAATCCGAAGAGGCAAAGCCTACCAGAGCGCGGGAGCCGATGGGTTCTATCCCGTGCTGGTGGATAACTATGCGGATATCCAACGCATCGTCTCAGAGGTATCATTACCTATGAATGTTATTCTTACGAAACCGGTTGGCGACCTGAAGCAACTCGAGAACATCGGTGTCAAACGCGTGAGCCTGGGCCCCGGTTCATTGCGATTCGTCCTGACAAGACTACGCAGCATGATCGGCGGACTTACTAACTACGACACTTCGGAATTTTTCGGGGAGGAGCTGATCCAAAGCAGTGAGGTAATGTCGCTGGTAAAAAAACGTAAATAGCTGGCCAGCGCGGAAAATTCTGACACTTTTCCCTTGCTTTGTCGCATGTGTAGATAATCATCATTAAATTCGGATCCTCTTAAGACGTGTAGTATCATCCAAAGAACGGTCAATATGAGTAAGCAACAATTCACCTCCGCTGCCCGTGTCCGCTACATCGTGCTGGACATTCCAAAATCGGTCGCCTTCTACCGAGATTTACTTGGCTTTAATGTAGTGATGGACAAGGCGCCCGGCTTCGCCTTACTATCGAAAGGAAATCTTGAATTGTACCTCAACCCTCCGGGTAGCGGTGGTGCCGGCCAAACACTCAGCACCGGCGAAAAACCGCAGCCGGGAGGATGGAACAGAATCCAACTTCTCGTTCAGGACCTGGATTCGGAAATAAAATCGCTGGAGAAAAAAGGCGCAAACTTCAAGGCCGCGGTGGTCGAAGGCGTCGCTGGAAAACAAGTTCTCCTGGTCGACCCGTCCGGTAACTTGGTGGAACTCTTTCAGCCTTATGAACAGGCGCGCAGTTAAAAGCGATTGAACAGTTCATCCGGGATGCCACAAACAATAAGAAAATAACGCACAGTCAAGGATGGCGGTGAGGTGTTTACTATCTTGTGCCTGCAACAAAACCTCAACCAATGGAAACCGCTACCGCCTCCCAGCCAGCCAGCGCAAAAACATCAACCATCTCAAAACGATTCGTGGCACTGGACATCTTCCGCGGGATGACGCTCGGCGGGATGGTGCTTGTCAACACGCCGGGTAGCTGGCAGTATGTGTTTCCGCCGCTGGAACACTCGCCCTGGAACGGTTGCACCCCGACAGACCTGGTCTTTCCCTTTTTTCTCTTTGCCGTGGGCAACGCGCTTGCATTTTCCATGTCGAAATATGAAGCGCTCGGCTCCGGTGAGGTAATGAAAAAGATTTTTAGTCGCACCGCGCTGATCATCGTCATCGCATGGGTGCTGCAACTATTTCCGTTCGTGCGATGGACTGACGACCAACTCGTTTTCAAGTCACTGGATACCTTGCGCATTCCGGGAGTCCTTCCGCGCATAGCCCTGGCGTATATGGGCGGGGCGCTGATAGTTCACTTTCTTAAACCAGCAAAAGCGCTCATAGCTGCTATCTTTTTGTTGCTCGCCTATTGGGCGATTCTGCTGATGTTCGGAGATCTCACACTCGAAGGAAATGCCGTATTGAAGCTAGACCGCTGGTTGTTCGGCGAACAACACATGTACCACGGCTATCACAGCGAAATCCTGCAAAAGAACATCGCGTTCGATCCCGAGGGTTTGCTCAGCACTATACCTGCCGTTGCATCCGTGATCTTTGGATTCCTCGTCGGCAAATTTCTCCGCACACGCGGAAACTCCTACGAGACGATCTCCTGGCTCTTCACCACAGGACTTCTTTTCATCTTCGCGGGGCTGTGCTGGGACATGGTGTTCCCTATTAACAAACCTCTTTGGAGCAGTTCGTACGTTCTGTACACGACAGGGCTCGCCACCGTGATCCTTTCGATGATCATTTTCGTGACCGACCTCAAAGAGAACAAGTCGTGGAGTCATCCATTTGTGTTGCTGGGAAGAAATCCGCTGGCGCTGTACATTCTGGCGGGGGTCATTGTGAAGATCTACGGCCTCATTCGCATTGATGGTGGTGGATTCTACGGTGCATTGTACCGGTATGTATTCCAACCCATTGGAGGAAACTACTTTGGATCACTTTTGTTCGCGTTGTTCCATGTCGGCTTAATACTCCTGGCGGCGTGGTGGCTCGACCGAAGGAAGATATATTTCAGGGTGTAGGCGTCACCCCCGTCGTCGGGCTGACCCACGCGCTTTGATGTTGACAACCATTTTGTAGAGCCACGTTGTAAGTCGGATCTCCGACTTATAGCGATGCAGATTCTTCCAGAGTCTCACGAACGACTCCTGGGTGATATCTTCCGCTTCCGCACGGTTCCGACAAACCGGTACGCTAGCCGGTATACAAAGGACTGATTTCTCTCCACCAGACGCCGGAACGCCTGCTCATCACCCGTCAGGGTCCGTTCAACGAGCTGTTGATCTGAATAATCGCGCATTCAGGTGGTTTTATACTGATACGACGTTACAGTGATCAGGTCAAAAAGAACCGGGCAGATCCATAAGATATCGCGTAGGGCATGAAAATTATAGTTATGTAACCTGAAGATCATAAAAAATTAACCAACAATAGATGTATGGCAAGAAGTAATAACATTTTGCTGGCCGCGGTTACAGGGGCGGTTCTGGCGGCATTGTTTGCAAATTATCTCAGCACGGAAAGAGGAAAGCAATTTCTGGATTCCGCTGCCAACACCTTAAAGGACCTGACGGGAAAGGCTACGGAATTTGCGAAGAATAATTTTGGAGATATAGTCCGTGAGACTACCAACAGTATTGGACCTGTTGTGAAAGAAAAACTTGCGCAGCAGGTGTCGAAATCCACCCAGGCAAACCAGCCGACGAACCAATAGACAGGTGCGTTATGGGTGTACCTGGCAGCTTATGCCAGGAAAGGGACGTAGGTGTCCCTTTTTTTTTGAGTGACCCGGAACAACGGAAGTGATAAAACGTCCGAACTAAGCGTTAGCCGTTTAATCGAGGAAGGAACACATGAAAGGTAGTTCCTTCGCCCACCGCGGATTCGGCGGTGATATCGCCATGGTGGTTTCGGGCGATCTTCCTGCACATAGCCAGACCGATACCCGTGCCCGGATATTCCGGTTGACTGTGCAGCCGTTGAAAGATGTCGAAGATCTGCTGCGCGTTATTTTGATTAAAACCGATGCCGTTGTCTCGGAACGAAATCTTATGATAATCAATTTCCGGATTGAGCTCGGTAAGCCGGGCCGTCTCGCCTCTATCGGCGAGTGAACACGAAACCGTGATATGCGGCGTCCTTTCCGCATGTGCAAACTTAAGTGCGTTAGCAATCAGGTTCCCGAACAGCTGGCTCATCTGAATGGGGATTGCTTCGATTACCGGCAACTGCTTCACTTCGATTGAGGCATTCTTTTCCTGAATCAACAATTCGAAATCTTCACATGCCGCCGTCAACACCTGGTTGAGATCAACCTTGCTTACCAATGGCCTCTTCTCCGACAATTGCGCATAAGCGAGCACATCGCGGATAAGCCGCAGCATCCGCCGGGAAGAGCTTTCGATTTTCTGAAGCAGAGTTTTCGAACGCGGGTCGATCTCCTTAAGGGTCTTCTGAAGCATGTCTACAAATGTCGAGATCTTTCGGGCGGGTTCCTGAAGGTCATGCGATGCGATATATGCGAACTGCGCCAGCTCATCATTCGAACGTTGGAGGTTGCGATTTGACTGCGCCAGTTCCTCCGTCCTTGCCTCCACCAACTCTTCCACGCGTTGGCGGGCCTTCACCTGTTCCGTAACGTCGGTGGCAACGGCCATTACACCGGATATCGTTCCGTCCGCCTCGCGATACGGCTCATATAGGAAATTTACAAAACGTGTCTCAATGCCTGCAGGTCGCGGCAATGCGATGGGAATCGCTTCGGCGCTGAAGCTTTCGCCCCTTGTGAGCGCGCTTTCCAGTATTTCTTCAAAACCCTGAAACCTGACCTCCGGTAAGGCCTGGAAGATCGGCTTTTGAAGCATCTCCTCCGGCTGTTTACCCCAAAGGCGAAACATCAACTCATTCGCAATGTCGACGATGAACTGGGGCCCTCTCAAAATCGAGATTGCAACCGGTGCTTTCAGTATCATGTTGCGCAGGTTTGCCTCGCTCTGCTCAACCTTCTTCCGGGCGAGTACCTGTTCCGTTACATCCATCGCCATGTGATGAATCCCGTATATGTTTCCCTCGGCATTCACCAACGGCTTGACAACATAGTTGAAATAGAAAGACTGAAGTTTGCCGTCGACGCGGAGGATTGCTTCTTCTTCTATCCCGACATACGTCTGCCCCGTTTCATACACGTGCTTGAACTGGTTCACGAAGCGCTGTCCTTTCATCTCCGGAACCGCATCCTCCAGTGTGTGTCCGACGACTGTCACGTCCTTTCCCCAGTAGGCGGTCATGATTTCGTTCACGTATTGAATGCGAAGCTCAGGGCCTGTGTACAACGCGATGGCTACTGACGATTCGGTGATCAACGTACGGTAGCGGTACTCGCTTTCTTCGATCGCCTGGCGTGCCAGCACCTTGTCCGTGACGTCAATCGCCAGGATCATGATTTTTCGGCTCATTTCATTCTTTCCGGATCGCACCGCCTCAATGGTTATGTCGAGATAACGCGAATCCCTGACGCCGTTCCATACAAGGGACAACTTCTCCTCCCTTCCCTTATAAGGAACGCCAGTGGTAGCCACCACATCGAGAAAAGAGGAGTAGCGATCTTTTAACTCTGGAAATATCTCCCATAAAGACTTCGACTCGAATTGTTCCCGCTCCTTTCCGGAAAGTTCGACAAAGATATCATTGACAACCTCAATCCGTGTCGTATCCATATCGAGGATGCAGATACCCACAGGCGCATTCAGTACGATGGACCGCATCGTGCGCTCGCTCTGCTCCATCTTCTCTCTTGCCCGCATCTGCCGGGTCGTCTCGTTGAGCACCGCAAGCACACCGGAAATATTTCCGGACTCATCGCGAACGGGACTATAGCTGAACGTCCAATAGCTGTTCTCAAGCTTGCCGCTTCTGAACATAGGGATCAATTGGTCCTCACGCCAAAGGGCTCCTCCCGCGAGAACATCGTCGATGAGCGGCTTAAGGGTATGCCATGCTTCCGGCCAGCAGTCTTCACCTTTTTGACCTAAAGCCTCAGGGTGTTTCCCACCGTAGCCGAGACTGGGCCGATAAGCATCATTGTAGAATTGTATCAGGTCTTCCCCCCACCACAACAGCATCGGTGCGCGCGAATGCAGAATCACATCCACGATGGTGCGCAGGCTTTGAGGCCATTGCTCGATTGGGCCAACGGATGAACCGGACCAGTCGCGGGATCGGGTAAGTTCTCCCATTTCTCCGCCACCTTCCAGAAAGCGATACGCTATTTCTTTTAATTCGATCATCACACTTACCCTTATCGCCGGTTACAAAAGTCATTGTCTTCACTACGTTATGACCAAGTTGTCGGGTTTTTACTGTTGGTTAATCAAGGGCGATTCACCGGAACGGCGTTCGATCGCATACTAGTTTTGTGTATTCTATTTTAATGCCAACGGCCATGCCGAATTGAAAGAGTCAGCGTGCTATCAGATTCTCGCGGCACAGAAATTATACGTCTCTCTGCGCAGATATCAATTGACAAAAACAAAATAACTATGACAAAGGGAAATAATATCTTGCTGGCTGCAGTCGGCGGAGCAGCAATCGGGGCCTTGATTGGCGCGGCATTGACAACGGAAAAAGGACGGCAGCTGGTTGACAGCGCCTCCAGCAGCATTAAGGATCTCTCGGGAAAAGCGACCGAGTATGCGAAACAAAACATCGGTGATGTAATTCGCGAAACCAAGGACAGCCTTGGCGGAGTGGTCAAGGAGAAGATCGCGGAGAAAATGAACCAATAGTGAACAAACGAGCAGCCCGGACACGTCCTGGCTGCGCGAAATGAACCAGATGTCCCGTAGATGAATGACCGTGCTTGTCCATCTACGGGACATCTGTTTTTCAGACCGATCATCGGTTTTCACGCATATTTTTCCGTCGATATTGAAACCATTTCACGCGAAAAAAGTTTTCATGCTATGGAAGATTTGCGGCGAACGCTGACTTCTTATGCATACAATATTCTGGGGTCCTGGGAGGACGCTAAAGACATCGTGCAGGATGTGTTTCTAAAATTTTCCCAGCTCGACGAGGAAAAGATTGCTGACCGGAAGTCGTACCTGATCCGGATGGTGGTGAACCTGGCCATCGATCAAAAGAGGAAACTGAAAAAGGAACGCGACAATTATCCTGGTCATTGGCTGCCGGAACCCGTCGCCACAGATGATCCGCACTTTGAAATCGATCGAAAGGAAATCCTTTCCTACTCGATGCTGGTTCTCCTCGAAAAACTGGACTCCAAACAACGGGCTGTTTTTATCCTCAAGGAAGCATTTGATTATGCTCACGATGAAATCGCGCGCGTGTTGGGTATAACCCCCGAAAGCTCGCGCAAGATTCTGAGTCGCGCAAAATCAGAACTGCGCAGCGAACAATACGCAACACCCGATAAAAGCCAGATAAAAGTACTCGACCATTACCTCACGGTGCTCGAAGGCGGAGACATGGACGAACTGGAGCAATTGCTAACGGACGAAGTGACCGCAACCTCCGATGGCGGTGGAAAAGCTCCGGCATTCAGAAATGTCATTACAGGAGCCCGGTCCGTGAGCGCTCTTCTTGCGGGCCTGCACAAAAAGACTTACACGCCTGTCAACATCGAGATCACGCGCATTAATCATCAGCCGGCGATCTTTTATTTTTTCGAAGACCGCATCGTGACTTGCCAGGTCTTCTCGATTCAAAATCAGCACATTGACAACGTTTTCTTCGTCAGGAATCCCGACAAACTAAAAACCCTTCAAAAATTATATTCAAAACGTGTCACGATTTCTCCGCGCTCTTCGTCATGAGTGCAAAAAATAAATATTATGGAAAGAATATCTTTTAGTGAACTACCGAAGGGATTCATGGCGCCGCTTTCAAGCGGACAGGAGTATGTAGACAATTCAGGCCTCGACATCAAGCTGCTCGAACTGATCCGAATGCGCGTGTCGATGATCAACAGTTGCGCCTATTGTCTCGATATGCATTACAAGGAAGGCATAGAGGCCGGAGAGACGCCCCTGCGTCTGATCTCAGTATCGGTATGGCGGGAAACATCGTATTATTCTCCTAAGGAACAGGCTGCGCTCAAATTTGCGGAGACGCTGACCTACCTGCCTCCGAATGAATCGAGCGAAGGAATCCATGATGAACTGTCAGAGCACTTTTCAAAGCAGGAAATCGCGTTGCTGACCCTGGCGATAATCCAGATCAACTCGTGGAACAGACTTGTCAGATCATTTGGGCCGGCTGCTGGCCACTATCAAGTCAAAAAGAAGGCTGTTGCCTAACCGCACGGCATTCTGAGCGGGCGCTGCAGGTCCTTGTAGCGCCCGCTTTAAATAACTGCGCCCACCTGCATCACGGAAGGGCTACTTTCTTACCTTCGCGACAAGCATCTTGAAAAAAGCGGGGAGACCGGCCCGGGCGAAAAAACTTTTTCAAATTATGAACTGAAAACCGGCTTTGCCGGGTTTCTATGATGAACTAATTTCAGACGCAGCGGCGTCAGGTAACGGTTGCTGCATATTTTGCCGGAAGGGGACATTTAGAACCGTCTCATGTATGTTTAAGATATTTGACCGAAAGAAGCCTTTTATCGACCTGTTCAGCGCCGATTTTGAGAGGGCAATGAAAAACAACCCAAACGCGGTGATCCTGGATGTCAGTACGCCGGCTGAATTTAACGTCTGCAAGATTCCCGGGGCGATAAACATCGATATTACCCGCGGCGATTTCGAAACTCAGGTTGAAACTTTCGACAAGGAAAAAACATACTTTGTTTATTGCCGCGCGGGCAACCGGAGCGTAGCCGCATGCAACATACTGGGATCACGCGGATACCGCTCTTACAACCTCGTGGGCGGAATCTTGAAGTGGAAAGGCGAGCTCGAAGGAGCCGTCTAGGGCTAGCGTGATTTTTCATCAGTAACCATGAGTGATATATTAGAAACAATTCGGCAACCTTGGCCGTGGTACATCGCGGGCCCATTGATCGGGCTTACCGTCCCTGTATTGCTTATTCTCGGTAACAAGTCCTTTGGGGTCTCGTCCTCCCTTCGGCACATCTGTGCTGCCTGCATTCCGGCCAACATCGGGTTCTTCCGCTACGACTGGAGGAAGGAAGCCTGGAATCTGTTCTTCGTCTCCGGCATCGTGATCGGAGGAATCCTTACAGCGCTCTTTCTCGGATCGAACGCACCGGTCGAGATTGACTCTAACCTTCGGGCGGAACTCGCAGGCTATGGAGTCACCGATGTCTCGTCGCTGGTGCCCCCTGATCTTTTCAATTTTGAAAACCTGTTCACCGTGCAGGGATTCGTCTTGATGGTAGTCGGCGGATTTCTCGTTGGATTTGGTACGCGCTATGCCGGGGGTTGCACTTCGGGTCACGCAATCATGGGATTGTCAAGCCTTCAACTGCCTTCCCTAATCGCGACATGTTGTTTCATGATCGGCGGTTTCATTATGGCAAACCTGGTGCTTCCCTATATACTAAGCTTGTGATATGAATTTGAAAACGGATAAAAGCGCAATGTCTTTGGAAGGTCCGACACCTTTTGTCAAGGAAGAAAATATGGATTTCGAGGTTCGCTCACTCGATTCGGTCTGCATCAATGAGTCAGCGGTCCCTCATTCAGGTTGGCACAACTTTCGATACCTTTTCGTCGGGATCCTCTTCGGGATTATTCTCATAAAATCGGAAGTAATCTCCTGGTTCAGAATACAGGAAATGTTCAGGCTCCAGTCCTTCCACATGTACGGCGTGATCGGTTCAGCGGTGTTCGTCGGTATGATCTCAGTTTTCCTGATCAAAAAATTCAAAGTTAAAACTGTCTATGGCGAGTCCATAGAATTTCGTCCGCGGAAGTTCAACAAGGGGAATATTTACGGCGGCCTCTTGTTCGGATTTGGCTGGGCCCTGACCGGCGCATGCCCCGGACCGTTATTTGCGCAGATTGGAAATGGCGCACTTGTTATCATTGTTACCCTTCTCAGCGCTGTTGCGGGCACCTGGACCTATGGCTATTTAAGGGACCGACTCCCCCATTAACCGCACGCCTACCCTTCATATCTAACCGGATATGGCCGTTCGATATTTTGGTGTAAATTCGCACAGCTGTTAATATACCCCAACTATGGACGCAATACGAATTCACATTTTCATCACACACCTTCCCGTCTTCGGGCTGCTTCTTGGCTTCCTTGCGCTTGTCTATGGCAGCGTAGTGAAGAGTAAGCACGTAAACATTGTTTCTTTTTTGATCTTCATTATATCCACAATCGGTGCGTTCATCGCGCTGCAAACGGGCGAATCTGCAGAGCACACAGTAGAGGAAATACCCGGCATCCTGGAGTCGGCGATTCACGAGCACGAAGAATCGGCGGAAACAACTATCCTGTTCTTCTATGCGCTAGGGATCCTCTCCTGCGTCGGCTTATACCTGGAGGCAACAGCAAAAAAGTTCGCGCGATTCGCGACCATCGCCGTCCTGGTTCTCAGCGCCGTCACCTTTTACATGGTAACAGTGACTGCAAGCCTGGGTGGCCAGATCCGACACACCGAGATCGTGCCCTCGGAAGCACCTGCAAACTGAGGCATCAATACCACCAACCGCTATTTGTCAATTGCGATTACCCATTGCTGTGTGAATACAATGGCGGTAGCGGGTTGAGATTCGGTTTCTGGCGCTGGTGCCAGTAGGGGTAAATTGGTTCAACTTCGCTGGCCGCATCAAGGCGCTTGATCTGATCGAGATTCAGGTTCCACCCCGTTGCGCCGAGATTTTCTTTGAGTTGTTTCTCCGTCCGCGCGCCAACGACAAGACTCGAGACCGTGGGACGTTGCAGCAACCAGTTCAGCGATACCTGCGCGATGGATTTCCCCGTTTCTTCGGATACTCCATCGAGCACGTCAACAACCTTGTAGAGGACTTCCTCAGAAATAACCGACGACGGAACAGGACTACCTCCCTGAGCAACCCGGCTTTCCTTAGGCGCAGGTTTTCCGCGACGGAATTTACCCGTCAGCAGTCCCGATGCCAGCGGGCTCCAGATGAGAGCGCCGACTTTCTGGTCCAATCCAAGTGGCATAAGCTCCCACTCATATTCGCGGCTGGCCAGCGAATAATAAACCTGGTGCGCTACATAGCGATTCCAGCCATACCGGTCCGAGATCGCGAGTGACTTCATAAGATGCCATCCCGAAAAATTCGAGCACGCGATGTAGCGGACCTTCCCGCTTTCTACGAGATCATTGAGCGCGCGAAGAGTTTCATCGACGGGGGTAAGGCCATCGAAACCATGAATATGATAGATATCTATGTAGTCCGTGTTAAGTCTTTTCAAACTCGCCTCACACGTACGAATAAGGCGATACCTCGAGGAACCCATGTCGTTCGGGCCATGGCCCATCGGAAAGGTGCCCTTCGTTGATAGGAGTACCTGATCGCGAATACCGGTCACCGCCTTGCCTAATATTTCCTCCGCTAGTCCCCGGGAGTAGCTGTCCGCACAATCGAAAAGATTCACACCCGCGTCCAGACAGATCTTCACTAGCCGCGCCGCCTCTTCGGTTTGAGTGCTTCCCCACGTTTTGAAAAATTCGCTGCCGCCACCGAATGTAGCGGTGCCAAAAGTCAGCACAGGAACTTTTAGTCCTGAGCCTCCAAGTTGTCTGTATTCCATGCGATTATGGCTGAATTATTTTACGCGAACAATGATTGAATCGCGTTCCAATATTGTTCAAACGATCAGCAAATACAAGCGGACTGCCGGCAAAATAAAGCGGGAAAAGGCTTATCTTAATATCCCTATGAACAAGCCGATTCTCGATTATGTATCGCGATTCATTCAGCTCGACGCCGACGAAGAAAGTCATTTTGTATCCATTCTGAAACACCGGCGATTTCTCAAGCGCCAGTTCCTCGTTCAGGCCGGCGACGTGTGCAAGTATGAAACGTATGTTGTGAAGGGATGTCTACGCGCCTATTTTGTCGACCCGAACGGAACGACACACATCATCCAATTTGCGATAGAAGACTGGTGGATCTCTGACATGGCCAGCCTGACTTTCGGAACACCGGCGATTTTCAACATCGACGCGCTTGAGGATAGCGATGTCATCCAGATAGAACGGTCACAGATGGCGGAACTCTTCGAACGCGTTCCAAAATTCAATACAATGTTCCGGCAAATGCTCACCCGCGCATTCGTCTCACACCAGCAGCGGATCATTGACAACTTGTGCATGCCCGCCTGGGAAAGATACCAGACCTTCATCAAACGCTATCGCGATATCGAACAGCGCGTGCCGCAGAATCAGATTGCGTCCTATTTGGGAATGACTCCCGAGTTCCTCAGCCAGATTCGGAAGAAGGGAATGGGGAGGTAAGGGTATAAGGGTATAAGGGTATAGGGTATAGGGTATAGGGAATGGGTCTATCTTAAACTATCTTAAGATGCTTTCTTAATGTTGTTCAATGCGCGCCGGATTGGATGGGTCTACTTTTGTGCTGTATAAATTAATAACAGAGCAATGAAAGATCTTATTCTGAAAACGGACACTGGAAACATTTCCTATTTTATTGTACGGGTAACACTCGGTGTTGCCATTCTGGCGCACGGGCTACAAAAAGTGCTGGGCGCTTTTGGCGGATTTGGCTTTGACGCCAGTATGAACTATTTCACACAGACAGTAGGGGTACCGTGGATCCTCGGCTTTCTGGTGATTATCGGGGAAAGCGTCGGGATGGTACTGCTCATTGCCGGTGTCTTCGCTCGCCTCGTTGCCGGAAGTCTCGTCGTCATCATGTTCGGCGCCGCCGCTATGAATGCAAGCAACGGCTTTTTTATGAACTGGTTCGGCAAACAGCCGGGGGAAGGTATCGAGTTCTTTATTCTTGCGATCGGCATGGCATTGGTGATCGCGGTTAAGGGTGCAGGAAAATGGTCGGTCGACGGCTGGCTCGCTCAAAGCGGAAGCAGCAATCAACCTTCATTCAACCAAAGGGTCGAAGCGCATTCATCTTGAAAGAACTGGGGCATACGCGTAGAAAGAACTTTCGAAAAGAGAAATAGGCTTGTAACACGGAGTCGTTACAAGCCTACCTTTCTACTTCCACGGCTTCTGCATTGCGTTGAAGGTTTCGAATGATGTGCTGCGAAAATTCAAGCGTACTTGCTTTTCCGCCCAGATCCGCCGTGCGCTGCTCTTTAACACGCAGTGTGTCATCAATCGCCTTTTCAAGCTTGGCCGCCAGGTGGTCTTCTTCAATATGGCGGAGCATCATAACAGCAGACTTCAGGATAGCCGTTGGGTTGGCCAATCCTTTGCCTGCGATGTCAGGCGCCGAACCATGTACGGCTTCAAAAATAGCAAGATCGTCGCCGACATTTGCTCCCGCTGCCACGCCGAGCCCTCCCACAAGTCCGGCGGCAAGATCCGAAAGAATATCGCCAAACAGATTGGTGGTTACGATCACATCGTAGTTTTCCGGATGCGTGACCAGTTGCATGCACATGTTGTCGATGATGCGGTCGTCCATGGCAATTCCCGGGTATTCGGGGGCGATCGCTTTTCCGGCATTTAGCAGCGCAGCGCCCGCTTGTTTCAGGATGTTCGCCTTGTGAACAAGCGTCACCCTTTTTCGTCCGTGCTTTCTCGCATATTCAAACCCGGCACGAACGATGCGCTCGCATCCCCTGTTGGTGATCCTGCATATAGAGTCAACGATTCCCAGACGTTGGTCGCAATACTCAAGACCGGAGTAGAGGCCTTCGGTGTTTTCGCGAATGATGACCAGGTCAACATTCTCAAACCTTGTCGGAACCGCTTCTGAACTTATGTTCGGCCGGATGTTCGCGTAAAGGTCGAAATGCTGACGCAATTCAATATTCACACTGCGAAAACCCTCGCCTACCGGTGTTGTGATAGGGCCTTTCAGTCCAACTCTGTTCTTTTCCAGCGAACGCAGCAAGGAAGAGGGCAATAACTCGCCCTTTTCCTTCCAGGTCGTGAAGCCCGCATTTTCCTCCTCCCACTCCACAGGCGCCTGCAGCGCGTCAAAGATCACTTTGACGGCTTCCATGATTTCCGGACCAATCCCGTCACCGGGAATAAGCGTAACTTTCCTAGCCATGTGGTTATGGGTGAATAAATAACTTAAACAAAAAATCCGTACCTGTTGTGCTGATCCTTCCGGGAATTCTGGAAGTTACAGAATTAGAATGAGACAAAGCAGCCCCGCACCAGTGAAAACCGGTGAATGAGTTTCGCGAAGGCTGAGCTCGAAAAAAAAGGCTTCCTAGTTTTCACCCCGGCCTTTGCTGGTGAATTGTTCCAATACGGACTGAACGGTTTCCCGGTCAGGTCCATGCTCTTTGATTACATCGCGAATCTGCTTGTGCGAGAGCCACGGAAACTGATGGTGCACATACTGAACATCGACAGGATCATTCAGATCGATGATACTTCGATCTCTTTGACCTTTGAAAATTTTGCTTTCTGACATAACGTTTTTTCTTCTGTTAAGAACAAAAAGCATACCATCATCGCGTTTTTCAATCGATTTCGGTGGGTATTCCGGAGTATACCTGCGGAGTTGCCGTTAAGTCGAACGGTGGCTGTCAATCAGTCAGAACGGACTGACTTTAATTCATTGGATAAAGGGTAGTGTCACTGTGAGCCCAGTGCGCAGTGCTCAGACGAATTTCCATTTCCAGCGCTTTTGGAAACAGCACTTCGCTTTCAAGCGTGAGGTGTTCAATCAAATCCTGCTCGAGCTCCGCCATTGCTTTGTAGGTGATGTGGAACCCGGTTCCTTCGGCTGGCGGCGAAAAATGATGAGTGAAATCCTTGAGTTTTCTCAAACACCCCGTGCCTTTGTCGTGGTCCATTAACATTCCGGGAATCGGGCTATTCGCGGACCGGTAGATAGAAGATCGCGAAATCCGGCCTTTTTTTACCAACTGCCGAATGTACGGGAAAACAATAAATTCTTCGTGCTGCATGTGAACCGTCAGCAATCCGGTTAGCTCGTCAAAAACTTCCTGGATGTCGGCGAGTTCAGGGTATTTTCTTCCATGCAACAAAACAAGGCGGCTTAAGCAAGTCCTGATGAAAACAATATTCTCCGCGGTAAACTGGTGGTGATACGTTTCAATGTAACGGGTAAGCGCACCGATTTCGATGAGGTTGGCATCGGCAGGCTTCGTTTCGCGAAAATGTCCAGCTTCAAAAATTTCCCTTTGAACTTTTTTCAGCGAAATACCGGCCTCGGCACAAGCGTCCGGGAGAGATCTGTTCCCTTCCGTGCAAAAGTCAATGCCGTGCTTACTCAAGATTTTTGCAGCCTCGATGTTCTCGGAAACCAGGTTATCAATCGTTTCGATCTGCTGCGTTTTCATAGTGTTTGCTTCTTAAAAATAACGAAACAAAACGCCGAAAAGAGCCCGTCCTGCCTTCTTTTTTTAGAGGAAATAGTGCAAACGTTGTATTGCTTTTGCTTCGTGGTTTTTAAACCTGACTAAGGCGAATAAATTGGGAGCAAATAAAAAAACCCATCGGTCAGATGGGTTCTTTTATGTCTGTTCGACAGCGTATCAGCTTTCATTAACAACAAGCATCATGTTATCATAGTCAACTGCTCCATCGTCGTCCTTTACTGTAAGTCTCAGGTAGTAGTGGCCTTCAGTAAGGTCCGTCACCGTAACGGTAGGCGAGTTTGTATTCACAAGCGTGATATCGTCCGAGCCACCATACTGAGTCCATTTGTATGAAACTATGTGTCCATCTCTGTCAGAGGCAGAACCATAGAGGCGAATCGATCCTGCACTCCGTTTGACTTGTTGATCTTTTCCGGCGTTGGACACAGGGGCGATATTCGATGCGCTCGACGACGACTTCGTTACTGTAACCATCATATTGTCATAATGCGAAGCACCCTTGCTATCCGTAACGGTAAGGCGGAAATAATATCTCCCTTCTTTTAATCCGCTGATCGTCACGTTGAGAGTGTTGGCATTTGTCATCGTCGTGGATGCGCCACCATATTGAGTCCACCGGTAAGAAGCGATATTTCCGTCCTTGTCGCTGGCCGATCCATTTAATGTAATCGAGCTCGAGCTGGTGATGCGATCGCTTCCGGCGTTGGCGACAGGAGCTGAATTGGGAGCAGGAGAGCTGGAGGCGGCACCACTCACCGTCACCATCATGTTGTCGTAGTCGGTCGCGCCCTTGTCATCCTTGACAGTCAGTCTGAAGTAGTACCGTCCGTCTTTCAGCCCGCTGATCGTAACCGTTTTTGTATTCGCATTGGTCATTACCGTGCTGTTACCACCGTACTGGCTCCAGGTGTAGGCGACGATCTGGCCATCCTTATCCGTACCTGATCCGCTCAGGGAGATGGATGTGGAACTCGTGACCCGGTCACTTCCCGCATTTGCTACGGGCGCAACGTTGGTAGTCGTCCCCTGTCGAACGGTAAGCATCATATCGTCAGACTTTGTCGCTCCTTTGTCGTCTTTTACTGTCAGGCGGAAGACGTAGTTCCCCGCGACGAGATTGTAAGCCCTAAGTTTTGAAGTGTTTGTTCCACTGAGGCTCGCTGATCCGCCGGACACTTTGCTCCAGGTGTAGGAAGCGATTGAGCCGTCGGAATCGGAGCCACTTCCCTGAAGATAGATTTCATTGGTAGGTAATGTGATCGATTTATCCGGTCCCGCGCTGGCGGTAGGCACCGCGTTGGTGCCGCCACTTGTGCTGCCCTTCGTGTAGCTCAGCATCCAGTCAATTGCATTCGTTTCTTTATAAACTTTGTCCCATATAATATGATTCAAACCCGAGAAGAGAGTCGTTTTCGCCAGAGGACTGGGTTTAGGCGTACAGGCGTTCACGGCATTGACCATCGTCGTCGTTACCGTATAGGACACAACATTGTCAGAGGTTCCATGAAACGCCCATAGAGGAATGTTCTCGGCAGCGATGGCGCAGGCCTTGCCGAGGGCACTGCCTCCCGAGCAAATGGGCACCGCAGCCGCAAACACGTTGGGATACGCGCCAAGGGTCGTCCAGGTTCCATAACCACCAAGGCTCAATCCTGTGATGTAGATCCTGCGGTTATTGACGCGCAAATATTTTTTCACATGGTTCAGTACATCCATCACATAACTTGCCGGCCAGCTACCGTATGAACTTTTCAGCTGGGGCGAAATAACAATGAAAGGATATTGCTGTCCGTATTTTACGTACTTAGCCAAGCCGACGTTTGCCACAGTCTGAACTGAGTTCTTCAAAGTTGTCGGGTCGGTGGAGGTGGTTCCCCTTTCGCCAATTCCGTGAAGAAAAATCACCAGGGGATATTCGTTGCTATTCTTGTTGTAATCCTGCGGAAGATATTCCAGGTATCCGATGCCGGAGGATGTGATCTTGGCAGTCTGTTGTGCTCTCGCGGTCGAGAACGAAAAGCCGCACACAACGGCGAGCATAAAAATGAATTTCAATCTCATTCTTCTCAAAAAATTTTCAAGCGCATCCTTCTCGAATGAAATCAGCGTTGTGGTGGAGAAATGTTTAAATGAACTTAGGTAAACTATAGACGGGACGGGACAGTCATTGCGTTATGTCATGCATTTCAGGTAAGGTTAAAAAATCGGTTAACTTAAAAAATCAGATTAAAGCCGGTTCGCTTTGCTTCGCAGTTGCTTTTCCGTTATGTCGTTCTTTAATCTGTTCGCAAGAAACAGTAATCACATAAAACATTTTTTTTTCGAAAGACGAGTAAACAACTGTGTCGAGGACTTGACTGATACGGTCGATACTTTTTTAAGAAAATGACTTTGGGGGAATTTCATGCGTCACTTTCAGGAACAAAATCCCCAAAGCATTTTTTTTCCCAATGCCGCTTCGCGATTTCGACCGATCAAAAAATCATTCTGTCGATAAATGTCTCTTCAGGCATAAGTTTTTTGAAGCGGCCATTGCAACAGCCGGCATCTCGTTTACCCACATCGGTACCCCAGCGGCCCACCCTGCGACGACCTATTCTCCGGGGGAATCAGAACAACCATATGGTTTCGGGCGACATGGTAAATAATTTAGCGGCCGGAAGGAAATATTTCACGGAGAGGTTTGATATTCGCAGCCGAATTCCACAAGTATGGATCTCAAGAACAGGCAGCGAGTCTTTCTAAGTTTATTCTTCTTTCTCTCCGGGTTTTGTTTCTCTTCGTGGGCATCCAGAATTCCCACTATCAAATCGACATTTGGCTACAATGACGCAGAGCTCGGCACGGTGCTGCTTTTTATGCCGCTCAGTTCGCTGATCGGGCTGCCGTTTTCCGGTTGGCTCGTATCCCGGTACGATAGCCGTATACCGCTCACCGGTGGCTTCCTGTTGTTAGCCTTCGCGATTCTCGGGATTGGATTCTCCACCACCACGCCCTTACTCATTGGGGCGATCTCTCTCCTGTCCTTCAGTTTTCGCATACTCAACATTTCATTGAATACTCAGGCGATCCATCTCCAAAAGCAGTTTGACCGAAAGATCAACGGTTCATTCCACGGGTTGTGGAGCACCGGTGGAATTGCCGGAGTTGCGTTTTCAACAGTACTTGTGGCCCTCGATGTCGACATGGCTTTACACTTGTCCGTTGTGGCGGTAGTGACGTTTATCACGACCGTCTACAGTCAGCGATTCCTGCTTCGAAAAGATCGCGCGGCCACGGGCAATCGTTTGATTCTTGGGAAACCCGATCCGTACATTGTCTATCTGGGCCTGATGGTCTTCTTTGCCGCCATCTGTGAAGGTGGAATGTTCGACTGGAGCGGCGTCTTCTTTAAGGAAGTCGTCAACGTCGAGATCTTCACCTGGGGTTACCTGTTCTTCATGATCTGCATGGCGTTGTCGCGCTTCGCGTCCGACGCGGTGGTGGAGAGGATCGGAATGCCGAGGACGTATATGATCAGCGCCGCCCTTATTGTTACCGGAATTGCCCTTTCGGTATTGCTGCCATTTTTCTGGACATCGGTTGTTGGATTTTGCCTCGTGGGCTTGGGGACCGCGTCCATCATTCCCATGACTTTCACGCTTGCAGGAAACAGTTCAAAGTATTCACCCGGAATGGCGATCTCGATCATTGCCACCTACAGCATTGTGGGAATGCTCATCGGGCCTCCTTTGATTGGTTATCTCTCACACGCGATGGACCTGCGCCTTGCGTTCATCACCTTTGCAGTCGCAGGGTTGATGTTGATTCCTATCTCCCGCTTATTCTTCACGCACCTCAAGCGGATTGGAAATTCGCCTGGCTGAGATTGTGGCGACCTCCGCTGGGTTAATCCGGAACCACTGGAAAGGCCACGATCCTCACCTTGGTAAAACCATACGGCACAAGTGTAATGGATTTCACTTCAGGATCAACCGAACCTTTGTAGATTCCATTGCGGTCAGTGACCGGCTGATGCGCCACTCCATCAACCGCCTTCCATCCGGGTATCTTTTTCGCTGACGCGATAATCTCGATGGGCGCGCTGGCGAGATTCCATTTGAAATCTGCGGGCACTGCCTTGGTTTTAACCTGCAGATGTTGTTTCGGATTCTTGATCACCTCCCGGAGCAAACCGTAATTCCAGTCGTCGGTCGGATACACACTGAAGTAGTCGCCTTCTTTTTCATCCGTTCCTTTCTCCCATCGTTCACCAACTTTCAAAGCATACACCAGCGGGCCGCGCTCGACAGCGCGTGAGTTTCGACCCCAGCTGGAGGTAGTCACTTCCATCGGCAGCTGGAGCGTGACCTTGTCCAGATTTTGCCAGAGGCGTTTGATCTCGATTACCTGGCCGCCAGCTGCAGTGAGGTGCACCTTGCCGTTCACCAATACGACGGCTTCGCGGCACCAGGAAGGGATGCGCAACCGGAATGAAAACTGGACCGCCTTCTTCGTCGCCAACTCGAAATTGATCTTGTCGTCGAAAGGATAGTTCGTCGTTTCATTGATAACGACCGGCACACCCGCCAGGCCGACTTCAGCGGTCAGCTGTGAAGGAGCATAGACAAGCGCCGCAACGCCTTCATCAGGAGTTCGGTACCAGAGGTGACTCGCAAACTTCGTCCAACCCTGGTGCATATTTGAAGTACAGCACGTGTACCCGCTCCTCAAACCCAGGACGTTGTTCATCTCGCGGTCAAAGGGAAGAGAGAAATCAAAGACACCTTTCGAAATCTGTACCTGGTTTGCGACCTGGAAGTACTGCTTCTCATTAAACGTTTCCGTGGTTTGCGCCGGCAGCGCGTTAAAGGTCATCCGCTCCAGCGCGTCCATGTACTGAACGTCACCGGTGGCCGCGATTATCTTCTCAAGAGAGAACATCGCCTCCACGATCGCGCACAGTTCAACGCCCTGGGTAGGCGCATTTCCGTGGAGGTCTTCATCGCCCGAATAGATCCCCATGGGCAGGCCGTGAAGATTCATCAGATCGTTCCATCCGGTCTTCAGTGCGCGGAGATACTCGGGGTTCCCTGTTCGCTCATAGTTCACCGCCGGCGCTTTCAGCGCCATTCCGATGTTGACGGCATGGCGCCGCATCCACAATTCATCTGTCTGGTTCGCGGCGGCCCACATGACCCAGTCGCGATTGCCAAGCCACTCACTCCACTGAAAGGACTGCTCTTCGATCCGTGCAGCCAGGTCAAGCAGGGATTTATCCTTCGTCTTTGTATATAACCATTGAGCGAGCATGGCGTTCTCGATGCCACGGGAAGCCGCCCACTGTGTCCATTTGCCCAGGGGACAATTCTTCAACGCGGCCGCCTGGTATGCAAAGAACCGCGACATAAAGGGAATAACTCTAGGATCATTTGTCGCCTCAAAATGCTGCTTTAGCACCTTGAGCATGATCATCTTGGGCCACCAGTCTTCACCAGCCGCGCAATTGTCGGGCGTAATCTCAATTCCTTTTTCGAGCTCTTGTTTTGTGAGGGGCCCGAAGTATCCTGATGGTCTTTGATTGTTCAACGTCCAGTTGATGTACCGGACAACCTTCGCCTTCAATTTTGCGTCATCGAGCAGATACGCGAGCGGCACAGCGCCATCCAGCCAGTACGGGGTTTCTTCCCAGCCATCGCCGGCAAAACCGAGCCATCCGTTGTCAACCTGAATCTTCGGATGAAGGTCGTCCAGATGTCCCGTGGATCCGGCGCGCATGATCTGGAGTTGTTTCAACAGCCAGCCTTTCGGTTTAATGGAGCCCAGGGGTACTTCCGAATAAGAGGTGATCGTATCCTGCGCCGGATTACCGGGCTGCGCGACAACACATGAAATAGACAGGCCGGCACCCAATAAAAAGAAAACTATTTTCTTCATGGGATCAAAGGTTAGTGAAAAGAGGGCCCTTTTGTATTAGTCCATCAGAGAGGGGTCGTACAGTTTGTCGTGTATCTCCTTCAACCGTTGTTCCGGCAACTTGATGACCTTGCGGTCATACGTCATCAATCCATTTGTTTCGATTTCGACGTCGGTTGTTTGTGTGTAGATAGCGGCAGATAATCCTTTCTCAATCAGGCTCTGAAGGCGCAATATGAAATCCTCATACTTCTTCAGAAGGTCAGACTGCGATGAAAAGCTTTGGTATCCCCAGTTATTTTTGTCTTGCCAGGTGTGACCTTCCAGGGGAAGGCCCAGGCCTCCGTATTCACCGAGGACAATCACCTGATCCTTGCCAAAAATATCCGGAGCCGGCATGGCGGGATCCGGATAGTTATGCAAATCAAGGATGTGCCCGGCGCCGTAAAAGTTTCCGCCGCTGGCGGAGTTGACCAGGCGTGAAGGATCGTACTTCATCGTCCATTCGGTAATTTCTTTTGTCTTGAATTGTCCCCACGCCTCATTGAAGGGAACCCAGACGACAATGGAGGGGAAGTGCATATTCGCATCCATGATTGCCTTCCATTCATCGCGAAATATCTTTTCGGATTCCGGCGTCCTTTGCTTTTCGGTTGCAACACCGATGATTCCAGGACGTGAATCCCAACGGTTGCCCATGTCTCCGCTGGGCATGTCCTGCCAGACGAGCATCCCGATCCTGTCGCAATAGTAGTACCAACGTGCGGGTTCGACCTTAACATGTTTACGAATCATATTAAAACCAAGATCCTTTGTCTTCTGAATATCAAACTTCAGTGCTTCATCCGTCGGCGCGGTATATAACCCGTCGGGCCACCAACCCTGATCAAGGGGTCCGTATTGAAACAGCATTTCATCATTGAGCAACATGCGCTGAATTCCCTTGCTATCGGCGGCGACAGAAATCTTGCGCATTCCAAAATAACTTCGCACCTCGTCAATAGTTTTACCCTTGCGCACGAGGGTAATGCGCACGTCATACAAAAACGGGTTTGACGGTGACCATCGCTTCGCGTCGCGAACCGTGAGCGAAACTTCCGGTTGCTCGGAGTCACCTTCGGCAATTTTTTGTGTGCCATCCCAAACGGACATCTTCAACCGGTCGCCGGATTGAAGCGCATCAATCTCACCGTTCAGCGTTACCGTGCCCTGGTCCGGATCAGTCGTGATCCGAACGGACCTGATGTAGGTTTGCGGAACAGCCTCCAGCCACACCGTTTGCCATATACCTGTGACGGATGTGTACCAGATACCTTTGGGCATTTTTACCTGTTTACCCCGCGGCTGAGGGCCGTCATCACTTGGGTCCCACACAGTAACTTTGATTTCCTGCGCGCCGGATCTTTTCAGTGCCGATGTGATGTCGAAGGAGAAAGGATCGTAGCCGCCGGTGTGCGAACCAACTGCCGTGCCATTCACTGACACTTCGCACTTCCAGTCAACAGCGCCGAAGTGCAGAAGAACCTTTTTCTTCCTGAAATCCGATGGAAGTGTGATCGTGCGCTTATAGATGAGGACACTGTCTTTGCCGACCTTTCTTTTCACTCCCGACAAAGAAGATTCGACTGCAAAAGGGACGAGTATTTTCCCATCGTAAGCGTTTCCCGCCGATGTGCCGACCGGTTTGATGGCGTAGTCCCAAAGTCCATTAAGGTTTAGCCAGGAGTTGCGCATCATCTGCGGCCGGGGATGTTCGGGAAGTGGAGATTCAGGATTAACCTGCTCGGCCCAGGGTGTCGAGATCTTCCCTTGTACTGCAGCCCACTCAGTCTTTTGAGCAAACGAAACCGTCGTCCAGAACGCGACGACACATACCAACAAAATCTTCCTCATAATTCAGGTTTAAATTACAATTACGTCAAAAAAATCAATCGGATAAAGTCATCGCTACCGTTCGCCGGATGGGACCGGCAACGCAGTTCCCAGTGGAACCGGGCTTCCAAAATCAGGCAACCCGTCGGCCGTCCACTCAAACGGCTGCATGCGCGGTGACCGGTTTCCGCCACAACCCTGACCGGTCTGCGGGTTTGCGTGATAGATGATCCAGTCTTCCTTGCCGTCAGGCGACGTGAAAAAACTATTGTGACCCGGACCGAATGCCTTTCCCGAAGTATTTTTCTCAAAGACAGGTTCGGACAACTTCGTCCATGATGCGGGGTCAAGAGGGTCGGCGTCAGCCGGCGCCATCAGGATGCCCAGGGCGTAATCATCCGTCCAGCATCCGCTCGCCGAGTATATGATAAACATTCGATCGTTCTTTCGCAGGAACTGAGGCGCTTCATTGATGGTCGGACTCCCTCCCTTCTTTTCCCAGGCCAGGTCAGGTTGCGAAAGCATGACGCGATCGCCCTCCGCTGTCCAGGGGTTGCTGAGTTTCGTGATATAGATATTCTGCTGAATGTTGACATCGCCTTCCCATCCCGACCAGAGAAAGTACAGCTGGCCGTCCTGCTCGAACACAGTACCGTCGATCGCCCATCGGTCATCCGGTAGTTCAAGTTCGCCCTTGTCTGTCCAGACTCCCTCGAACGGATCCTTCGAAGGATTTTCGAGTACCCACATCCTGTGGTTTTCGTTGTGGCCGTCATCTGCAGCGTAATAGAAATACCACTTTCCCAGGAGGAAGTGTATTTCAGGCGCCCATATCTGTTTCGAATTCATTCCGCTTTCGGGCGGTGACCACACAGTCTTTGCTTCTGCATCGCGTAATTCGCTCATGTTGCGCGTGCGGTACAGGCGCAGGTTCTTGCCGGTCGTATGCGTGACGTAGTACCAGTCGTCCGTCTGTGCTACCCACGGGTCCGGCCCGGAGGAAAGCAATGGATTTTCGAAAGTATCTGCCTCTACCCGGAGGTATACAGCCTTATCATCCCGGCATGCCAGGAGAATAATAATGACGGAAAAGATGGCGTGTAGCTTCAGCGTGATCATTGCAGGTCAACGATTGAAAGAGTAAACGGTAAGAAGTCTCCCACCGGGCAGCCCGGGATGAGTTCCTTTTCTAACGCGTTGAAAACTGGTAGCTAGTCTGTGAAGAATACGTTTCACCAGGGCTCAACACCACCGAAGGGAAAGCGCTCTGGTTGGGGGAGTCGGGGAAGTGTTGTGTCTCAAGACAAAAACCGGTGCGTTGATCATAGACTATCCCATTCTTGCCGATCAATGAACCGTCGAGAAAGTTGCCCGTATAGAACTGCACGCCGGGCTCGGTAGTGCGCACCGTCATTTCAATTCCGCTCGAGGAATCGTATGCCTCCGCTGCGACTTTCAAGCCTTCGCCATTAAGCACCCAGCAATGATCGTATCCCCTGCCGAAGCGGATCTGCTCATTGTCAGCGTTGATGCGTTCGCCAATCGCAAAGGGAGTCCTGAAGTCAAACGGCGTATTTTCCACGGGGCGGAGCTCGCCGGTGGGGATTAGCTGCTCGTTCACAGGAAGAAAACGGTCTGCGTTAATTGACACCTCATGTCCCAGAATATTGCTCTTCCCACCATTGAGATTGAAGTAAGTATGCTGGGTGAGATTGACGACCGTTTTCTTGTCGGTCGTTGCCTTGTAATCAAACCTTACAGTGTTGTCATTTGTCAGTGTGTAAATCACCTCGACATTAAGGTTTCCGGGATACCCTTCCTCCATGTCCTTGCTCAGGTAGGATAACTTCAGGGCGCTGCCGTCCTGTGACGGGACCTCCTCAATGTTCCACACTACTTTATCAAAACCTTTAGTCCCGCCGTGAAGATGATTGCCGTTGTTGTTCTTAACAAGGTCATATTCCTGTCCATCGAGCGTAAACTTTCCTTTCGCAATGCGATTTCCATATCGTCCGACCAGCGCACCAAAAAACGGATTGTTCTTCTCATAGGCCTTGAGCGAGTCATAACCCAAAATTACGTCGATGGTCTTCCCGTCGCGATCCGGAACTTCGAGCGAAACAATGATGCCTCCGTAGTTCATCACCTTCATCGTCACACCATTTGCGTTCGTCATTGTATACAGCGAAATTGGTGTTCCATCACTCAGGTTTCCAAACGGAGCGTGAGACACACCTGCGGATGAACTTTTCTTTGATTGAGGTGAACAACTGATCATAATGGCTAGGAGAAAGAATACGTAAGAAACCCTGGTTTGCATGGATTTGTTTTTAGATTATCGCGTTCGAGAAGATCGACAACGATCGGGCATTCAATATAGAAAAATAATTTGGATACGGGAAACTCAGGTCCACAGCGTTAGCTCCTCTTCTTTTACCCGGCCCGTTCCGTCCACTATGTCAACCTGATAGGCGGGCATGTCGATGTTGAACTTGCTCTTGTAGGCGGAAGCCACTTGCCGGATGAATTCGCCGGTCGACGTCTTCCGCACGAGGTTGATGGTGCATCCGCCAAATCCTCCGCCCATCATCCGGGCGCCGATGACACTGTCAAATTTTTTCGCTTCTTCAACAAGGAAGTCGAGCTCCTCGCAACTAACCTCATACTGGCGCGATAAACCTGCGTGGGTTTCAAACATCTTCTCGCCGAACGCCCGAAGGTCACCTCGTTTAAGATCCTCACTGGCTCGCTGCACGCGTTCAATTTCTCCAACGACATACAGGCAGCGTTGGAACACTTTACCGCCGAGTTCACTTTTGTGCTTTTGCAACATTTCCATCGTCACGTCCCGCAAGCTCTTGATGTCAGGGTAATATTGCTGAAGGGTGCTTACACCGGATTCACATTCCTTCCTTCGGGTGTTGTATTCAGAGTCCACCAGAGAGTGCTTCACTTTTGTGTCGCACAGGACGATCGCATATTCACCCAAATCCAAAGGTGCGTACTGGTACTCGAGAGACCGGCAATCGAGAACAATGACATGACCCTTCTTTCCCATGACATTGGCGAACTGATCCATGATGCCCACCTTGACACCGACAAAGTGATGTTCCGCCCACTGTCCCATCTCGATCATCTTCAGCTTTGGGACATTCAGCAGATTGTACTCGCTGAGAGCTGCCGCGAATCCGCATTCCATTGCCGCGGACGAGGACATACCGGCTCCCAGGGGAATATTACCTCCAAAGACGCAACGGAAGGGCTTCACCGAGTATCCCTGTTCCCGAAACTGAAACAACACGCCCAGGAGATAGTTGGCCCACCGCGGTTTTTCGACCGGGGCAGGATTGTCCAGGTTGATTTCAAACGATTCGTTGTACTTCAACGAGTAGACGACAGATTTTCCATCATCGGAAGCGCCTATCCCGAAAAAGATCTCTTTGTTAACCGCCGCAGGCATGACAAAGCCATCGTTATAATCGGTGTGCTCGCCTATCAGGTTGATACGCCCCGGCGACCGTATGACAAGCGGTTCATGCTTATAAAGTTCGAGGTAACGGGTTTGAATATCGCGCGCGGTGATGTCCATGGTTGTTGTTGTTAATTGACGAGCGAATGTGCAAAAATCATCGCATATTCGAAATTCATACCTTGGCGGTCGTCCTGAGTTTTCTCGCTTTCCACAACGCCTCGGCGCGAACGGAATCATGGATGCTCGCATTGATCTCATATCCGACCAGCAGCACCACCGTGATAAGTTGCACCCAGATCATCAGCGCGATGAGTACGCCAATTGAGCCGTACACCTTATTATACGTTCCAAAGTTGGTTATGTAATATGAGAAGCCATACGAAACTGCCAGGCACAGAAGTGTGGCGATAAGGGATCCGATGGAAAAGAACCTCCAGTTGTAGTGAATGGCCGGTCCGAAGTAATAAATAGTAGAAATGGCCAGGAAGAACGTGATAAAAATTATAAGGAAGCGCAGGGCGAAAAGAAGGCCCACCTCGAAGCTGCTGAGGTTGAACTCGGTCAGGTCCTGAAAATGCGTCAAAAGGTAATCCAGCACGAGCTGACCGACTACCAGCAGCAAGATCGTCACAAAGATTACAACGGTCATATTGATTGTCAACGCAGTGGCTATCAGCCGTGTTTTGAGGGCACTTCGGTTTTCGATGGTTTTGTAGCACGCGTTGAACGCCCGCATGAGCGCCATCATGCCATTAGTGGAGAGCACGAGCGCAAACAGGAATCCCAGTGTTAGCAAGCCACCCCGTTGGTTGCTGACAATGTCCAGGATGGTGGTCGAGGCTACTTCGTACATATTCGGCGGCATCAACCCGCTCTCGGCCAGTTCGCGAAGAAAATCCAGGATACTCTCCCGGTTGATTTCGGGAAAGTATGGGGTGACATAGGGGATGAGGGTAAACAAAAAGATAATTGCCGGGAAAATAGCAAGTATAAAGTTGAACGCTACGCCATTTGCCCGGTCCATGATCTCATCATCCTGGAGATTGTGCAGGAACCGCTTGACAATCCGGTAAAGAGAAACATCTTCATGATTGGCGAACCGGATATTTTTCATCCAAGCCAGCACCAGCCGCGCCGGGTTCCATTCAAGAATCAGTCTCTTGTGTTTATACTTCATCCAAAAAATTGCTGAAGCACCTTTTCCATGGCGGGAGGTTGCCGGCATGGCTTGTTGGTTGCTTTGTTAATAAAGACCAACACTGTTTCCCCCTGGTGGATCAAGGTATCGCCGTTGTAGATATCATATTCAAATCGGATTCTCACGCCCGGTTTCTCGCGCAACGTGGTGACAATACGCAGAAGGTCGTCGTACCGTGCAGGTGACAGATACCGCGACCGGTTTTCAAGTACGGGCATCATCACTCCCATCTCCTCGAGTTCCCGGTAGGTCAGGCCGAGTTGACGGAGGCTTTCGACGCGAGCCACTTCGTAATACATTGCATAGTTGCCGTAGTATACATAACCCATCTGGTCGGTTTCGCCGTATCGGACTCTTATTGACGTTTCCGAAATATACATTACTGCTTTTTCCTTTGTGCCGCGATCTTCATTTCACGCGATAACGCGCGCTGGTACCGCTGGGCGTTGTTTATGTGTGTGTCGTAATCTGCCGTGAAGTTATGGCGCCCTGAAAAATCCTCCTTGGCACACATATAAAGATAGTTGGTTTTCGCGTGGTTGAGCACGGCGTCGAGAGCAAAGATCTCCGGCATGTTTACCGGCCCCGGCGGCAGCCCGCGATTGCGGTAAGTGTTGTAAGGTGAATCGATCTCCTTGTGTTCGTTCAACACTCTTTTCAAAGTAAAGTCGCCAACGGCAAAAACCAGTGTCGGGTCCGCCTGCAACGGAATATCCTTTTTAAGCCGGTTTATGTAGAGCCCGGCAATGATAGGCGCCTCATCGTGCCGGATAGACTCGGCTTGCACAATGGAAGCGAGGATCGAAACTTCGATCGGGGTCAATCCAATGGCCTGTGCCTTTGCGTGGCGCTCGTCATTCCAGAATTTCTCGTACTCGGAATGCATCCGGTCGATCAGGTCGTCGGGCGTCGTGTTGAAATAGACCTCGTAGGTATTCGGGATGAACATCGACAAAACATTGTCCTTGTCGAAACCGTACGTGTTGTTCATCGCGAACTTTATCAGAGCAGCTTCAAACTCGTCCGGCTTCATGTTGAGGTTCCGGGTAATCTTCTCACTCAGGTCGCTGATGAGTCTCACATTGTTAAAGGTGACTTTGACGGGCTCCTGAATACCGGCGCGCAAAATGCGAATGGCCTCGATGTTACTGAGATCCGGCTCAAGCAAGTAGCGCCCGGGCTTCACCTGCTCATCGTAATCCATAAGTTTGGACAGAAAGCTGAAGGAAATGAGATCCTGTACATAGTCGCCTTTGTGCAGCAGATCCTGGACGTCCTTGAAGGTTGCTCCCCGCGGTATGATCAGCGGCCGTGGATCCTTTCCGACCAGAACATTCGGGGTCGAGGTGATTTGCCAGGCATAGAAGCCAAACGAAATCAGCAGGATCGAGAACACGAGAAAAAATACGAGCTTTTTTGATGGTCGCATGTCTGTTAACTTGGCGCTAAAATACAAATTTACTGCACTGGCGGTTTATGGGATTTCCCAATAAAAACAGGCCACAATCATTTTTTAACTTCGAAAATCTACTTTTAGTGCAAAATGCAGGCAGAGCTACTTAAAATTCACCCCCAAAATCCCGAACCCCGAAAAATCCGTCATGTGGTGGACATCGTCCTCCAGGGCGGTCTGATCGTTTATCCAACCGACACCGTTTACGGACTCGGTTGCAATCTGATGAACAAAAAAGCCATCGAAAGGCTTTGTCATGTCCTGGACATCAAACCGCAGAAACTGGATTTATCGTTCATATGCAAAGACCTCAGCCAGATCAGCGAGTACGTGCGCCGTATCGACACCCCGATCTTCAAGATGCTGAAGAAAGTTTTACCGGGGCCTTTCACTTTCATTCTCGAGTCGAGCAGCAAGGTGCCGAAGATATTGAACGTGAACAAAAAGACGGTTGGTGTCCGAATTCCGGATCATCAGGTGCCTGCCATGATCGTGGACGCCCTGGGAAATCCCCTGATCACAGCGTCTATTAAGAATGAGGATATCATCCGGGAATACACCACCGATCCGGAGGAAATGTTTGAAGATCTCAAGCATGTTGTCGACCTGGTGATTGACAGCGGGGCGGGAGGGAACATTCCCTCAACCGTGATTGACTGCACGGGTCCGCAGCTGCAGATTGTCCGCCAGGGGTTGGGAGATGCAGACATGTTATAACCGTTCGTCCAACCGGCCGTAAAACATCAAGCCATACACCCTTATTGTAAGAAAGAGTAATAAAGTTACATGTGAGCAGCATCCTCATTGAATCGCACTACCTCCCCTGCATTGCATATTTTGCGGCCCAGGTTTCTTCGGATGAAGTCGTTGTGGAAAAATATGAACACTATGAAAAACAATCGTTTCGGAATCGGTGTTATATAAAAGGACCTCACCGTATCGAGACACTCATCGTACCAGTAACGAACAAGCATGGCAAGCCACTGGTTTGTGAAGTGACGATCGACTATAGTCAAAAGTGGCTGAACAACCACTGGAGGACCATCCGCACCGCCTATGGTAACGCGCCCTTCTTCGAGCACTATGGGCCCGACCTGCATGATCTTTTATTTCAAAAAAGACCTTTTCTTTACGACCTGAACCTCGGATTAATGACATTGTGTCTGAAATGGCTGGGGAGTCAAGCTACCGTACGAGAGACCAGTAGCTATGAGGTGAACCCCGCGCCGGGCATCCGGGACTTGCGAGGGGCAATAAACCCGAAAAAAGAAGATGGCTGTAATAGAATTTACAAAAGTATAGAATATCAGCAGGTCTTTGGCAGTATGTTTGTTCCAAACCTGAGTCTCATCGATTTGATCTTTAATCAGGGACCAGGCGCATGGGATATAGTGAAGGCGTCCGCACTGAAATGAACAATAACAGAACGGGCTACGTTTGTATTTAGAATTAAATTTTGCCGGTCCCAGGGGTCGGAAAACTTAGTTCTTCTGTAGTATTGTACGATAGAAAAACTTTACATTTACATTAATCAAAATCAGAGGATTTTACATGGAAGCCAAATTTTCCAACCGCGTTAAAGAAGTGATCTCACTCAGCCGGGAAGAGGCGTTGCGACTGGGCCATGACTACATCGGCACGGAGCATCTGTTGCTCGGCATGATTCGCGAAGGCGAAGGTGTGGCAGTCGGCGTATTAAAGAAACTGGGTGTTCCCCTGGAAGAGCTCCGGGCCGAGATTGAAAAGATCTCGAAAGGAACCGCTACCCACGAAATAAAAAATCTCGCCAACATACCGCTGACCAAAGCTTCAGAAAAAGTTTTGAAGATCACGTACCTGGAGGCCAAGATATTCAAGGCACAGCTGATTGGAACCGAGCACCTGTTGCTCTCCATCCTCCGCGACGCTGATAATCTTGCCACCCAGATCTTAAATAAATTCGACGTTAATTACGAGACCGTAAAAGAGATGCTGGAATATCAAAACGAAACACCTATGGCATCATCGGATACCGATGATCCGGATGATGATTCTTCGAAAATCTTCGGAAGCGGAAGTTCTGCCGCTGGAGGTAAAGAGAAGAAGGGAACGGAGAAATCGAGAACACCAGTCCTCGACAATTTCGGACGCGACCTCACCCGCCTGGCTGAGGATAACAAGCTGGATCCTATCGTGGGCCGCGAGAAAGAGATTGAACGGGTCGCTCAAATTCTGTCGCGAAGAAAAAAGAACAACCCCATCCTGATCGGCGAACCGGGTGTAGGTAAAACCGCGATCGCTGAAGGGTTGGCCCTTCGTATCATTCAGAAGAAAGTTTCACGCGTGTTGTTTGGAAAGCGCGTCGTTACTCTTGACCTCGCTTCGCTTGTTGCCGGTACGAAATACCGCGGCCAGTTTGAAGAGCGAATGAAGGCTGTAATGAACGAGCTGGAAAAATCTCCCGACGTCATTCTATTCATTGACGAGTTGCATACTATTGTTGGTGCAGGCGGCGCATCCGGCTCGCTCGATGCCTCCAATATGTTCAAGCCTGCCCTGGCCCGAGGAGAGATCCAGTGCATTGGAGCTACCACTCTTGACGAGTACCGGCAGTACATTGAAAAAGATGGCGCCCTGGCGCGCCGTTTCCAAATGGTCATGGTCGACTCTACATCCGTAGAGGAAACGATCCAGATCCTGGACAACATCAAGGAGAAGTACGAAGATCACCACCACGTCATCTACACCAAGGAAGCGATAGACGCCTGTGTGAAGTTATCAGATCGCTACATCAGCGACCGGTACCTTCCGGACAAAGCGATTGACGTGCTCGACGAAGCCGGCGCGCGTGTGCACATCAATAATATTCACGTCCCCGAAGACATCGTCAAATTTGAAGAGGCGATCGAGGAAGTGAAGAAGGAGAAGAACCGGGTAGTGAAGAGCCAGAAATATGAAGAAGCTGCCCAACTGCGCGACCGCGAGAAGAAGCTCATTGAGCAGCTCGACCTCGCAAAGGCCAAGTGGGAAGAAAAAACGCGCACAGAAAAATACACTGTCGATGAGGATAACGTTGCAGATGTCATCGCGATGATGACCGGAATCCCCACGAAGCGAATCGCTCAGAAAGAGAGCAACAAGCTGCTGGGCATGACGGACGAACTCAGCGGCAGGGTCATCGGACAGGAGGAAGCGATCAAGAAACTGACGAAAGCCATCCAGCGCACAAGGGTAGGGTTGAAGGATCCGAAGAAGCCGATAGGCTCATTCATTTTCCTCGGTCCCACCGGTGTTGGTAAAACGGAGCTTGCGAAGGTGCTGGCAACATATCTGTTCGATAAAGACGATGCGCTGATTCGCATTGACATGAGCGAGTACATGGAGAAATTCTCCGTATCACGCCTGGTCGGCGCGCCTCCGGGTTACGTCGGCTACGAAGAAGGCGGGCAGCTGACTGAAAAAGTCAGACGCAAGCCCTATTCAGTGGTCCTGCTGGATGAGATCGAGAAAGCGCACCCGGATGTATTCAATATCCTGCTCCAGGTGCTTGATGACGGTATCCTCACCGATGGTTTGGGAAGAAGAGTGGATTTCCGGAATACGATAATCATCATGACGTCCAATATCGGAGTCCGCGACCTGAAGGATTTCGGATCTGGGATCGGATTCGCCAGCGCGGCAAGACGCGAGAATGAAGAAGAGGCAATGAAGTCGACCATCCAGAGTGCGTTGAAGCGGGCGTTTAGTCCGGAGTTCCTCAACCGTCTTGACGATGTGATCGTCTTTAACTCCCTGCAGCGCCAGGATATTCACAAGATCATAGATCTCAGCCTCGGCAAACTGTTCGCGCGGATCATCCAGATTGGCTACCACGTTGAACTGACGGACAAGGCCAAGGACTTCCTCGCTGAAAAAGGCTACGACCACCAGTTTGGTGCAAGACCTCTTAACCGCGCGATCCAAAAGTACCTGGAAGACCCCGTCGCGGAAGAGATTCTCAAGGGCGAGATCGAAGAAGGAGGAACCATCCTTGCCGACTACGAAGGCAAAGGCGACTTACTGACGATCAAGGTCAAGAAAACGAAAGCACCGAAGGAACCGAAGGAGAAGAAGAGCGAGTAGAGTTGTAAGTTAGAAGTTGTAAGTTGTAAGTCATAAAGAGAAGCCGGCGAGAGTCGGCTTCTTATTTTAGTTGTAAGTTCAAAGAGGCCAGGGCGAGAGAGTCAGCTTCGTAGCTCAATCACGGTCATGACACGACTCTAACTTATAACTTACAACTTACAACTTACAACTTACAACTTACAACTTCATAAGGACATCATTTCCTTAAACTTCGCCGCTTGCCTTCTGCTTACCTCCACCTTGTCTCCGCCGCGGAGGCGTACCATAAGGCCCCCGTTAAACCACGACTCAATGCCCTCGACCCAGCTGAGGTTCACGATATGTTTCCGGCTTGCACGGAAGAATGCTCTTTCGTCCAGTTTTTCATCCAGTGCATTCAGGGACTTGTGAATCATCGGACGGTTGTTGTCAAAATAGACTTTGATGTAGTTTCCATCCGACTCAAACAGCCGCACGTTGTTCAGGCTTACGAACCAGCAGCGCTCGCCGTCCTTCACAAACACCTGGTCATTGAGACCCAGCTTTTTATCCGGCCCGCGCTCTGCCACGATCTTCGCCCTTTCCTTTTCCGACAGCTTTGCAATCGTTTCAGATAACCGCTCCGGCTGGATCGGCTTCAGGAGGTAATCGAGCGCGTTTACCTCAAAGGCCTTCAGCGCAAACTCATCGTACGCCGTAGTGAACACTACCAGTGGCACGGAGTCGAGCATCTCGAGCAACTGAAAGCCGGTCTTCCCCGGCATTTGAATGTCGAGGAAAAGAAGGTCGGGATTCAACTCGTTGATCATCTGGTATGCTTCCTCGGCGTTAACAGCTTCGCCGACAACCTCGATGATCGGGTGTTCTTCCAGCAGCTTTATCAATTCTTTGCGCGCCAGGCGTTCATCATCCACGATTAGTGCTCTCATATTTCGGTTTTTGCGGTATTATGACTTCAGTAAGGACAAAATTATCGTTTTCATTTACAATAGAAAAGGATGCTTCCTCTCCATAGATCAATTTCAGGCGTTGAACGGTGTTTTTGATGCCCAGACCCAATGGGCTTTTCCGCTCGCCATTGATCAAACGGCCGCTATTGCGGATCCGTATCTTCAAACAGTCTTTTTCGACGTGGGTCGTCATTTGTATCAGTCCACCCGCCGTAAGCTTGGAGATGCCGTGTTTGATGCCGTTTTCGACCAGGGTCTGGATCATCAATGGCGGAACATAGAACCGATGAGAGTTGGGGTCGATCTCAAACTCGGTCCTGAGCCGCTCCTCGAACCGAATGTGTTCCAGGCCCAGGTAATCCTTCACAATCTTCAGCTCATCGTCGAATTTGGTCAGCCCTTTCTTGTCGGATGCCAGCGAATTCCGCAAAATGTTTGAGAGCTGATTAATCGCCTGTTTTGACTTACCCGGGTTTTCATCCACCAGGGCACGGATGCTGTTCAGGGCATTAAAGATGAAATGCGGGTTGAGCTGCGACTTCAGGTTGTTGAGTTCTATCTGAACCATCGATGCTTCATATTTCAGGCTCTTGTTGTAGCGATCGAAATAGTGGAATGTGAAGTACAACACAAACCACAGGAAAAAGTAGAAAGCGTAGAGTAGAGATAAGCCAAGAATGCGCCCGGGATCAAAGCCAACTTCCATATCGTACATTCCCAGCAGGTAACTCAGCGGAAGTCGCAGGAAGTAATAGATGAACCCCAGTAACAGGGAGGTTGCCACTACCCGGATGACCAGGCGCGGCACACCGATGCTCAGCCAGGCTCCGGGCTTCAGCAGGACACGGGCGCCGTGGCTGATAATCAAGGGGAGCATAGATTCGCAGAAGAGAAACACCACCCGCTCGGCGCTGGCTCCACCCGATGCGATAATGCTTGTAACGATCTGGATGACGGCATAAAGAAGCCAGCCTCCGAATTGCATCGTCCAGTAAAGTCTCTTCTTATTCACAGCCGGATGAGGGATTAATTCTGCGGCATCTCCGCGACCTACAGGTACTTGAATTGCAGCATGTATAAAAATAGAACTCCCGTGACACCAATTAAAATCCAGGATATAATTACGAGAGGTTTTTTATAAGCGGTAAACCGGGTTTCCATAGTGAGAGCGTTCACGATGAACGCCAAGCCGGCCAGGCTGTAGAGCGCAAACTCGAGCCAGTCGCGAATCGTGAACTGAAAGATTCCAACACCAATGAAGATCAGTCCGAAGAGATACTGGCGGGTTTTCGCGTTCATGATGGCTGCAGGCTCAATTCGGTTTTCAAAAAGCGACCCGTGTAGCTGGCGGGGTTGACAGACACGGCTTCGGGTGTACCCATCGCCACGATCCTCCCGCCTTTGGCTCCGCCCTCCGGTCCGAGGTCCACAATGTAGTCAGCCGTCTTGATAACATCCATGTTGTGTTCGATGACCAGCACGGTATTTCCTTTCTCTACAAGCTTTTGGAGCACGTCCAGCAGGTGACCGATGTCCTGGAAGTGCAAGCCGGTCGTGGGTTCGTCAAGAATATAGAAGGTCTTACCGGTGTCGCGTTTGGATAACTCTGTCGCGAGCTTTACTCGCTGCGCTTCACCGCCGGAGAGGGTTGTAGCATGCTGTCCCAGCGAGATATATCCCAACCCAACTTCAGCAAGGGTCTTAATTTTTCTCAGTATGCGCGGCTGATTTTCAAAGAATGTGACCGCTTCTTCCACGGTCATGTCCAGTACATCGGAAATCGATTTTCCTTTGAATCGGACTTCCAGCGTCTCGCGGTTGTAACGCTTGCCCTTGCAGGTCTCGCAGGGAACATAAATGTCCGGGAGAAACTCCATTTCAATCAGACGCAGGCCGGCTCCTTCGCATGTTTCACAACGCCCACCCTTCACATTGAAAGAAAACCTTCCGGTCTTGTAGCCGCGAATCTTCGCCTCAGGCAATTGAGAAAACAAGTCGCGTATTTCCGTGAATACGCCCGTGTAAGTCGCCGGGTTCGAGCGCGGTGTGCGTCCGATAGGAGATTGATCCACCTCGATCACTTTGTCCAGGAATTCAAGTCCTTCCACTTTCTTGTAGGGAAGGGGTTCGGTCCGCGAGTGATAGAAACGCTGATTGAGTATTGGAAACAACGTCTCATGAATCAAAGTCGATTTCCCGCTTCCTGATACACCGGTAATGCAAGTGAGTGTTCCAAGCGGAATCTGCAGGTCAACGTTCTTTAGGTTATTGCCCGATGCCCCACGCAAGGTAAGCGTCTCTCCTTTTCCCTTGCGTCGTTCCTCGGGCTGCTGAATGGTAATGCCGCCGTTCAGGTATCGCGCTGTTTTGCTGTCAGACCTCAGAAATTCCTCCGGCGTTCCCTCGGCAATGACCTGGCCGCCATGCCTCCCGGCTCCAGGTCCGACGTCGAGGATGTAGTCGGATGCAAGCATCATATCTTTGTCGTGCTCGACTACGATCACCGAGTTGCCCAAATCACGCAAGTCCTTCAGCGCCTTGATCAGCTTGACATTGTCACGTGCGTGAAGGCCAATGCTCGGCTCATCGAGAATATAAAGCACTCCGACCAGTTGTGTTCCTATTTGCGTTGCGAGACGGATACGCTGTGATTCTCCACCGCTCAACGTCCGGATCGGACGATGGAGGTGAAGATAATTAAGTCCCACATCCAGCAGGAAACCAATTCGCTTTCGGATTTCCTTCAGTACTTCCGTCGCAATGATTCGCTGTTTGGCATCGAGGCGATCTTCAAGACCCGTGAACCACTTTTGAAGTTCATCAATCCCCATAACTGACAGCTCGGCAATATTCTTCCCATCGAGCCTGAAGTGAAGCGATTCCTTCTTCAGGCGGGCACCGTTGCATTCCGGGCAAGTCTGGATGATCGTGAAATCCTCGACCCACTTCTTCATTGCTTCCGATCCCTCGTCGCGTTGCTTTTCAAGGAAGTTGATAATTCCCTCGAAGCGCGTGGACCATTCCGTACCGGGATATTTTACCGAGGGTACACCGACGGGTTCATCATCACCATACAGTAGAACATTCAACGCTTCCTTCGGTATGTTCTTCAAAGGCGTACTCAATGTCAGCTTATAACGCTTGAGTATGGCTGCAATCTTTTTGAAAATCCAGATATCGCGGTATTCACCCAGTGGCAGGATGCCACCGCGGCTGATGCTCAAGTTTTTGTCAGGTATCACCGACGCTTCGGTAATCTCTTCGATTTGACCGAGTCCGTTGCATTGCGGGCAAGCACCATAGGGTGAGTTGAAGGAAAAGGAATTCGGCGCTGGTTCGTCATAGGACAACCCGGTCTTCGGATCCATCAGGTATTTTGAAAAATGATGAACCTTTCCAGCCTCATCGATGACCATCATGACGCCTTTACCTTCCTTGAGGGACTTGTTAATAGATTGGCCGATGCGTGCACGATCCTTGCTGTCCGCTATAATGCGATCCATCACGATCTCGATGTCGTGTATCTTGTATCGGTCGACCTGCATCTTGGCCTTGATCTCGAGTATTTCGCCGTCAACGCGTACCTTGGTGTAGCCTGACTTTCGAACCTGTTGAAACAGTTCGCGATAGTGCCCTTTCCGCCCTTTGATGATGGGTGCCAGCAGGATAAGCTTTCGTCCTTTAAAGTTGCTCAGCACTGTATCCAGGATCTGATCCTCTGACTGCCGGATCATCTTGTCTCCGCTCAGATAAGAAAACGCCTGGCCAGCTCTCGCGTAAAGCAGGCGCATGAAGTCATATATCTCGGTTACAGTACCGACCGTTGACCGTGGGTTTCTTGATGTCGTCTTTTGCTCGATCGAGATAACAGGACTGAGCCCGTTGATCTTGTCAACGTCCGGACGCTCCAGGTTTCCGAGAAAGCTTCGGGCGTAGGCGGAAAAACTTTCCATGTACCGCCGCTGGCCCTCTGCGTAGATAGTATCGAATGCGAGGGAGGACTTGCCGCTTCCGCTTATGCCGGTAATGACGACAAGCTTGTTACGCGGAAAGGAAACATTGATGTTCTTGAGATTGTGCTCGCGTGCACCGATGACCTCGATATGTTCGTGCCCCGAAGGGTCCAGGATCTTATTATGTTTTAATGTCGCTGCTTTGGGCATGGCCGGTAAATATGAATAATACAAAGTTCATATCCATATCGTTTCAAAGAAAGAAAATTGTTTGAACCGGCAAAGGCAGAACGGCGCTTCGCGATAAGCGCCGTTCCGCTCTGATTGATGACCGCCTGAGGATGATCCTAGACCTGCGAGGAAGGCATTGGCTCCAGGAACATGCGGTTAACTTTAGATACCGTGTTTGCATATTCCGGCAACTTCGACATGCGCTGCCAGTCGGGATGAACAAAGAATGCCTTCCAGACCTTATCCCTTTCCTCCATGGACTCGTACGCCGCCATGTAAGTAAGGCAAGGCAGATTGACACCCGTAATGTTTTCGCTATAGAATACTGCGGGAAGGTTTACATCTTTGAAGATAGCAATCTCTCCCTCATTGAACATTTTCACTTTCCTTCTTACCGCATCTTCGCTATAGCCTTCATAAATGCGGAGTTCAAATAGTCGCTTGGTTTTTGGGGGAACAGCCATCTTTGGAAAGCCATCGAACGCAAGCATTGTCGACGAGTCAAATCGCTCATAAACCGCCTGATCGGCCGGGATGCTGCTATACTGACTGCTTGCCTCAGCAAAATCTTTGTCGTCCTTCAACGCCCGTGTTACCCGTCCAATATCTTCAAACGACGCGTAAGGAATCAGCATATAGATCGTCGCCGGTTCCTTCAGGCCAGTCTCACGGAAGACGCCCACATTTTTCACACCCGCTTTGTTAAGCGCGGGTATCAGCGCTTTTGAGAAGTAATTGTCAAGCGCATTAAGATTTCGCCTCATTCGGTAAACCCGAAATTCGTATACCTCCTTGTTCTTGCTGCTGCCTTGCGCGTTTACAGAAGTCACGCCGACACCGGTCAGCGCAGCGGTCGTTAGAATCGATTTCTGTATAAAGTCTCTTCTTTCCATGGTAATTGTTTAGATAGGTTCGAATAAATGAAAATTATGTTGTTATGTGTTAGAGCTGTTCAAAGAGAAATACACCCTTTTTGTTCGAGATGACAATGTCGATTTTCCCGTCACCTGTGATGTCACTGGCTACAATGTTAAGCCCGGTTCCGGAATCGCTATCTATTTCGTGCGGAATAAAGAACGCTGCGCTGTCCGGTTGATATTCAAACCAGTAAAGCACGGCAGGATCATGCCCGCCCGGGTCATTGTCTGTGTCGTTGTGCGCGAAGTAGCGCTTGCCGACGACCAGGTCGGGATGCCCATCTGCATTCAGGTCGGTCAGTGAAGAGGAATGGGACTGCGAGAAAGCTTTGCTGATCTCGTGTAGTTTCCATGTATTACCTTCACCCTGCTCATACCACCAGACGCCATAACGGTGAGCTGACGCGCTGATGACGTCGTTGAGTCCGTCGTTGTTCACATCCAGGACATGCATCTGCGAGCAATCTTCACCGAGCTCGGCTGCATGAAACGTCCAGCCGGGTTGAGTAGGGTCCTCAGGACCTTCCCACCATCCCTGTTTGATAATGACATCATTCCTGCCGTCTTTGTTTACGTCGCCATAGCCGAGACCATGAGAGAACCGATGGGTACCCGGCGCGCCCTTTTCACTGATGACATACCTTGTCCAGGGCTCAGGAGAGCCTGGCGTCGGAGCCCGTAGCCATATCATCTGCTTTTCCTTCGAGTCGGCACAAAGCAGGTCTAGCCGTCCATCGCCGTCGACATCGACAAAGGCAGGAGATTCATTGCCCACTTCCACCGTAGGGTGAATCAAATGTTCTTTCCAGAGTCCCGGTTCGTTCTTTGGATTTTCATACCAGTGGGCAAGCAGACCCGGGAAATTGATCACGACGTGATCCACCCATCCGTCCTGGTTGACGTCCATACCCTGGTTGATAAAGGAGTTGCTATAGCCTTTCGCCCCGTCAAAGGCTTCCCCGGGAAATATTTCGGCGCGTGTCCAGTCGGGGGATTTAAACCAGTACGCTCCGGCCATGATGTCGATATTGCCGTCCTTGTCTACGTCGCCGATTGTGACGCCTTCGGAAATGAACTCGCTCGTCAGCGTATGCTTTTTGAACTGCACGCTTTTAGCAGCGCCATTCGTTTCGGGTGGATCGGAGCCTTGCTGCGAACTTCCGCTGCACGCAGCCAGGAACGCCACGATCAAAAGACCGTTAACTGAATCTCTATGTATGGTTGTCATCATCGAATTGTTTCTTCCACTATGTTAATCCTTCGCACGGAAGGAGCCTACTATTTTTTTTGATTATGAACTGCAATTAACTCTGCAAGCTCAGCAGATATTTCAGCAGCGCATTAAAGTCATCCTGCGACAGCACCTCGCCAAAATGATCGGGCATTAGCGTATAGCGGGACGGTGTTTGTTCCGCTATCTGGTTTTTTGCGACGGAAAACTCTTTACCGGAAATGTCGGCGAAGACAAGCACTTCGCCTTCAGTCCTGCGAAGAAGTCCGCTCATCACCTTGCCGTCCTTCAACCGGATGGTATAGTTCCGGAAAGATTCGGACACGTTCCGGTTGGGGTCCAGTATCTTTTCACCCAGTGCGCGCGCACCCCACTTGCCTACGCCGTCAAGTTGCGGGCCGATGCTTCCGCCTTCGCCGGCGATTGAGTGACAAACGGAGCAGTTTTGTTTAAAAACCAACTTGCCGGAGTCGATGGACACTTCGTCGCCAATGGTATTGAATGCGATGAGGCGGGTGACGATAAGCGTCTGCCTCTCCTTGCTGACCGGTTCCAGTTTAGCGGTAATCGCTTCAAACTCCTGTTTTTGTTTCGATGAGATGTTAAGCAGGATCCGCTCCTCTACCTTGGGCTGGATGAGCGTTCGGGGGAGCAATTCGCCATTTCTGACTTTTCGGAAAATAATACTCTTCCCTTCAGGAGTCGCAGCAAGTGACATCACAATTGCAGACTGAAGATCAGGCGGCGCATCCGCAACGTCCGCAAGTACCTTGTTGATGGCTGGCCCGGAGAAGTCTCCCAGCATGGAAGCAACGCGGTTCTTAAACTGAGAAGGGACAGTATCCTGCAGGATCTTTCCGGCGAGAGAAGCGTGCTTGTTCGCATCCAGTATCAACAGTGACCGCAGTGCCGCCACCTTTACCTCGACGTCGCCATGGCTGTCATTACCGAAGAATGCGAGTAGCGACGGCTCAAGACTCCGGATCTTATAATTTCCCGCCAGTTCAGCCGCAAAACGTTGCTTTGCCCGCACATCGTCGGAAGGATCACCCGTCTGAGCGGAGTATTTTTCAAGGACGCGCGTTGCCACAGCCGTACCCCACGACCGGATTTGTCCAGACTCTTGAGAGCCGCGTCTTGCGATGCCCGATTGTATTCCCCTGAAAGCGATTGTCTGAAAGTCGACGTCATCAGGATGCCGTTCACGCGCGGAGGATACGACCTGCTCCAGCGCGGAGGATGGAATATAACGCGACAAGTGCTCGTATAACCGTACAAGCCGATCACCTTCCCAGTCTGTTTGCTCGATATGTTTGGCGAGGAACGTCGCCGCATTTTCAGAAGGCACTCCAACGATGACATCCACAAGAAATTTTGCTTCCTGTTGTTTCCAGTCTTTTAGAGCAACCTCTTTCATCAGATTGTCATTTCGCAGAAGGTTGCGCAACACCAGCCGCGTTGTGTAGAGTTGGTGCGTATCATCATTCGGAACGCTTCCGCGTTGGTCCAGTGCCTTTACCAGCGCTACCATGGTTGGGAACTTCACGAGAAGTTCGGTAGCGGCGCGCTTGACGTGCGGATCATTATCGGTGAGTCGCTTCGAAACAAGTTCAAAATAATCGGGCGGAAGATCGCGCTCGAGAAGCACGCGCATCGTGTGCAGTCTGACAAGGGGATCGTTGTGGGATGCAGAACGGCTGATCAACTCGTCCGAGAGGGCATTCAGCCTGTGTAGCACCCAAAGCGCGTGAATATATTCCCGTCCACTCGCATCTTCGTCGCTGATCAGTGCCTTCAGCGGAGTAACTGCTTCATCCCCGATCCGTTCCACGAGTTGGTCGGCCGCAGCCAAGCGGACGACAAGATTTTCATGATCAAGAGCTGAAATCAGTTGCCCGACTGACTCCGTCGTCAGATCTTGTCGGTCGTTATCCTTTCCTTTATAAGTAATGCGCCAGATCCTGCCGCGCACCTTGTCGCGTTTCGGATGGTCGAGCGGAACTTCATAATGACCGATAATGCTGTTGTAAAAATCCGCAACATACAGAGCTCCGTCCGGACCCAGCTTAACGTCTACTGGCCGAAACCACGGGTCTTCGCTCAGTACAAACTCCTCCTCCAGCTTTCCGACCGGAGTTGACTCCTGAAACTTGAACGAGTTTCTGTAGACCCTGGAGGAGACGGCATCTCCGATGTAAAAATTTCTTTGGTACTCTTTCGGAAAATGAACATCCGCATAATAAGCAATGCCCGCCAGTGCAGTAGCTTCTTTCTCCAGCGGTTTCATATCAGGTGCAAAACCCATCCCCTCCTCTTTGCCCCATTGAGTATAATCCGCTCCGCGTATCAGTTGATAGAGCGGGGAGGTGTGACAATCCGTGGAATAAAGATATCCTCTCTCGTCGTAAGCGAGACCGAAAGGATTGATCCTTCCGTAGGTCATGTGTTCAACGCGGCTTCCGTCGGGCTTGAACCGGAAGGTATTTCCCGAAATCATGGTTATTGAATCTCCGTCGGCTCCCGCAACGGTCGAGCGGTTCGTGTATCCATGGCATGCATGAATCCACCCATCATAGCCGCGCATAAAGTTGTTCACCATGCCATGCGTGTCACGATGCTGGAAGGGACCTATGATTGGGATTGCGCGGTCTGCTTTTCCGTCACTGTCATTATCTGTAAAGCGATAAACGTTCGGAATGCTGTAGCCGACCGCTCCGTCCAAAAGTGGAAAAATCCCGATCGGGATGTTGAGCGTGTCACTGAAGTGAGTGAACTTGTCAGCCCTGCCATCACCGTCGGTATCTTCAAGGATGGTGATTCTGTCGTCGCCATCACCTGGCTCAGCGGGAAAGGGATATTCGAACGACTGCGTCACCCACATTCTTCCCTTCGCGTCGAAGGTTATGTTAATCGGCTTTCCGATATCGGGTTCTGACGCATAAAGTTCGATTTCAAAGCCATCGGGTAGGAGAAAGCCCGCACGCTCTTCCTCCGGTGTCCTTGCGTCCGTCGACCGGATATGCTCGCGAAATTTTTGTCCGCTGAACCGGCCATCATCGGATGCACGGTTTTCGGTTTTTTTATCTGCACAACCGCCAAAGACAAAGATCCCGGAAACGGCAAGCAATGATAGGGTGTGGTAGATTCTCATAGGATTAGGAGCCATGTACTCGGGCTCGCTGACTTGTGATCGACTTGTGTGTTGACCGCAAGACGACGCCACGAACCTCTGAACAGAATTGAAATTTAGGAAAAAATGCGGGAGAAAAAAGACGTTTGCCGAAATGCGGGCGCCAGGATAGATAAAAGGTCCGCGCCAGATGCGGACCCTTTATAAGTTCAGCTGATGGCCTATTGCAGTTTCGATTTCACTTCTGTGTTCTGCCAGGTTCTCGAATTCGCCGAGTCGATCACCGCCTGACATACTTTTTGCGTTTCCAGAGCATCTCTGAAAGTAGGGCGGCATGGCTCACCGCTTTCCAGCGCTTTCAGGAAATCCGCTGCCTGGTGAACAAAGGTGTGTTCGTAGCCGATGATGAGCCCCGGTACCCACCACCGACCCATGTAGGGTTGGTCGCCATCTGTCACCAGGATCGAGCGCCAGCCGCGCACAATTGACTCATCCCGGTGGTCGAAATACTCGAGGCGGTTCATGTCGTGAAGATCCCAACGGATGGAAGCGTGTTCACCGTTGATTTCAAGGGTATACAAAGCCTTGTGTCCGCGGGCGTAACGCGTGGATTCGAAGAGTCCCAGCGAGCCGTTGTCAAAGTGACCGTGGAAGATACAGGCATCGTCAATGCCGACCTTTTGTTTTTTTCCTGTGTCAGCATGAACACGCTCTTTGATAAATGTTTCCGTCATGGCAGACACATCCACAATCGCACCGTTTAGCCACATGGCCGTGTCGATACAATGAGCGAGGAGATCCCCCGTTACTCCGGACCCGGCGGCATCTACATCGAGACGCCAGGTTCCGGTACCGCCCTGTGGAAGGTCCGGACTGATGGTCCAGTCCTGGAGAAAATTTGCGCGGTAATGAAAGATCTTGCCGAGCTTTCCCGAATCGATCAACTGTTTCGCCAGCGTGATCGCGGGAATACGGCGATAGTTATACCATACCGTGTTGGGTACCTTCGCTTTTTCGATTGCGTCAACCATCTTTTGTCCCTCCGCAACGGTACGCGCCAACGGCTTTTCACAGAGGATCATCTTACCTTTCGCCGCCGCGGCGATGGCTATCTCTGCATGCGTGTCGTTAGGAGTGCAAATATCAATCGCGTCGATGTCGTCCCGCTCTATCAGTTTGCGCCAGTCGGTTTCATACGACTCATAGCCCCATTGTTCCGCGAATGCTTTTACTTTTTCGGCGTTGCGCGAGCATACCGCCTTAAGCTGCGGAACGTACTGGAGTTCGGGAAAGAAATTGCGAATTCGGTTATATCCATTCGAGTGGGTGCGACCCATGAAGCCGCATCCGATCAAGCCAATTCTCAGTGTTTTTTTTGCCATGGAAATTTGTAAATGTGAAGTACTAATTCAATGATCTGCAATAATTGTTATTCACTCCAGCCATGCATCTGCCGAACCTTGATCATGGTTGCAAGGATGTCGTTCCATGTCTGTTGCCGTGTCATGACCTCATTGGAGAACATACATCCGTCCCAGCAAATATGCTTGAACGCCTTCGTCAGGTTTCCCTTTTCGTCGCGTAGCCAGTGGCCTGCATCGACGGCGATGTCCAGCTTGCCGTTCGGATCCGTGGCCTGGCAGTGACGTCCGGTTTTATCGTGCGATCCGCTGCCAAACACAGTTCCATCGTTCTGCGCAACGTGAAAATCAATCGTCCAGGGCCGAAGCGCCTTCGTCACTTTCTTCAGGGCATCCGTCAGCACACTGCGATCCTTCCAATCGTAATTCTCAGGAAGAATGCGGTCCTCGGGAGCGTTGTAGCCCATCGTGTAAAGCAACGTATGCGACATGTCGGCCTGAAACCCTATGTTGGGACGGTCTACAGCTTCCAGCGTCTCAACCATCTTTTTCCAACTGTGCATGCCGCCCCAGCAGATCTCGCCTTCGGCAGCCAGTTTCTCACCGTAGTCCGCAGCAACATCGCATGCTTCACGGAATGTTTTTGCGATCAGTTTTGTGTTGTTTACAGGATCAGTCGACCACTGCTGTGGCGAGCTTGCCGAGTCGATCCTCACAACGCCGTAGGGACGCATGCCCATCTCCCGCAATACTTTGCCGATGTGACACGACTTGCGAACCATCTCGACAAAAGTCTTCCTGTCAGCGTCGCTTCCCAGAACAGGTCCGCTCCAGATAGGGGCCACCAGGCTTCCTATCTTCAAACCGTATGAAGCAACCTGATCGGCGAGCCGCTTAATACCATCGTCATTCATCTCGATCTTGATGTGCGGCTCCAGAAGCCCCAGGTCTACTCCATCGAACTTTACGCCATCCACTTCCGCAGCGGCGGTCATCTTCAGCATAGTCTCGAAAGGAATCGGTGGCTCTGAATCAGGACCTTTTCCGACGATTCCCGGCCATGTGGCGTTGTGAAGTTTGGGGAAATTATTCATAGTGATTTACATTTAAAATTTCGCATTCTACTAACCTTTTCAAGCGCAACTACTGCCCGACCAAGCCTAAATTTTCAAGTCGGGGTTGCCCGGACCGAAGTGCTTAAGCATTACTATCGGATCGGTGTCAGATTCGTTCACAATTTTGACACCCTCTTTCGCTGCCTTCTCGCTGATAAAAAATTCATCATTGGTGAGCTGACCATAGCGAATCAACGACGGAGTCTCGATATTCCACACGCCCATCTTGCCATGACCCTGCATGACGATGATACCGTAGGCCGCGGAATCCTTGATAGTAACGGTCTCGCCAGGCGCCACTGTCAGCTCTTTGGCGCTGAAGTCGGCCGACTTGTAACAGATCCAGGTCTCCCGGAACCCTTGTGCCTTCATTTCCGCTTCAGGGGCAACTGGCTTGGGACTCATGAAGCGGTTCTCCATCATATTGGGGTCTACGTTCAGGTCCCAGTCAAGAACTTCAAGCAGAAGATCAAAGTCGCCGATGCGATCCTCCGGCGTTCCGTTCCACAATAATTCTTCCGGCACGATAGCTTCGTTTACTAGTGACTGGTACATCGCAAAAACATCCGAGGCTTTCTGCGGCTCATAGGTGCACATACTTCCCGGAGCATGCAGCAACCCCGGTGGAACATCCCATCCGGTGCCCGGCTCAAGCCGATACGCTGAAGAGTAGTTCGTGATCTTGTTGTCTCCTTTTGTGAAATTAACCAGGCATTCGCGGATCTGGTCCTTCGTTGTACCCGGCGCAATTCCGAAAAACGTATAGGGATAATCACCACCATGATTGTTTAGCTGCGGCGGAAAGTAGTAGGCTTCCGGCTTGCCGTACTGGCCCACCATCTTCGCATACTTGTCGTTGGCATGAACGTGGTGCGGCAACGGTCCCATGTTATCGAAGAACTTGGAGTACATCGGCCAGCTCGAATATTTTTTCCAGATCCGGTCGCCGATAAGTTCTCCCTTCAGATGGTCTACAGCATCTTTCAGGATGATCTGCTCAATCTGTGATCCGTCCTTGAATACGATCTGGCTGAGACCTTCATTCTCGCCTGTCAGCGGACCGTTCTTTGCGGGCGTCGTCGAAGCGAGCCATCGCTCATCGATGCCACCGCGGACACCGCCGAGAACATAGTAGTCGTCAGGATGTAACTTGATCCTTCTTCCAGGTACGCAGAACGAACGCGGTACCCACGTGGGGGCCAGGCGGACAATACCTTTGCCCTGATCGAGGGCCTTTTCCGCAAGACTTGCTTTTCCAGTTGTTGCCATTACAGATTATATGGTTTTAAAAATTCCCGAATACTTTTTTCGTCGCTCATAATTTGAAACTCCAGATCATAACTACGTGTTTCGCCCGGTTCGAGGAAAATAAGGTTTTTCTCCGCACGCGCCTTCGCTTGTCCTGTCGGTGGATTCGTTCCGGGTTCCAGACCGGTGACGTATTCCCCTCGTCCGAAATGTTGCCAATTGGTCAAACACGGAAGTTGAGTTTTATCAAAATACAACGCCACGGCTATCCCTATCTTTGAATTGTACAAGCCGCAGCTGCATTTTCCGTTTTGCTCCTGCGGATCGATAAAGGCGACCGCCTCGCCGCCGGCGCTGTGATCCTTCAGCGGCGCAGTGCATTTCCTAAAATTATTTCCTTCCTTAAATATCTTATCGTCGCTCTCCCGGCCACCGGATTTCCAGGAGCCTTTCCACAGTATATCGGTTCCTTCATCCACCAGTGGCCAGCCGAAATTACAGTGATACAGCAGCATGTGGGGTGTAGCCGTATTGCCGCGATTGGAGACTTCATCATGAATCCGGATCGAAGCCCGGCCCAGTGTTGCCGAGATTGTCCGTTTCAACTCGAGCGCTGGCCCGAATATGCGGCTCTCTCTAATACGGCCTGTCAGGCTCATTTCCATTTGACCCTGGTGAGGATCGGGTTGCACAATCGACTCCAACTCCGCAGGCTGGTTGCTGATCGGTCCGTGCAAGCCCCGCGTACCGTGCTCATCTTCTTCCGGAGGACCAAAATGCGATAGCCCGCACGTTGTAAGCAGCCCGCCACCAAATGTTCTTAACCAGTCGTCGCCGTGAAGAGAGAAAGGTTGGGGCGAAGTTACGCCAACATGACTCAGCCACGGCAGATTGTGCTGATTGAAAGCCGCGTCTGCAATGTCCATGGCACGGTCGATCACCACTTTGAACCGAAGGCCAGCGCCTGTATTTATCCACGCAATGCGCACACCTCTGCCCGCTCCGTTGTCGAGAACAGAGGTCTCAATTCCACCGAACTGAGCCCGATGTGATATTTTGTCTTGCCAGGGTGTTGCCATTCCTAATCGTGAGTTGTGAGTAGTGAGTCGCGAGTCGTGAATTCAGCGGCAACGCACTCACCACTCACCACTCACCACTCACTTTCTCACTTTCTCACAAGTTTTTAATTCGAATATTCTTGTACTCCACCTTCATCGGCGGGCCGACGTGCACCTGCACGCCCAGCAGTCCACTGAGCTTGCGATTCGCTTCGTCGTTATCTGTAACATCGCTCATCAGCACACCATTGATGTAATGCTGCAGCCGGTTTCCCTTTGCGATTATGTGACAAGTGTTCCAGTCATTACTGTTGATCATGCTCCGCAGCGAGTCATCATTTCCCAATGATTCCGTCACTTCGCGACTCAACCATGCATTGTTCTTGACGTTCGCGCGAAGAGATCCCTCTTCCTGAGGATTGGGCTGAGAACTGATTGTCACCTTTTCACCGCGATATGCCAGCGTGGTTCTCTTGCGCTCCTCATAATTCTGACCGGTGTAGTTATTTTTTCCATCGATGTCAGCCTGGTATCCGCGCAGTGCATGCGGTATGTCGGTCAATTGTTCGCTGCGGTAGTTGATGCCGCTGTTACCCGCTTCAGTAATGCGGAAGTCTGCCTTCAGTTCGAAGTCTTCCGTTGTTCCTCCCTGCCATACGATGAACGAATTCGTTTTGAGAAGTTTGTCGGGCGTGATCTGGCCAACAAGGCTGCCATCCTGAACACTCCAGTAGGCTGTATCTCCTTCCCAGTTGTCCAGAGTTCTTCCGTCGAAGATCGATACGAATCCCTCTTCATCTGCTTTACCGGCCTCAGTTTCGCTGTTCTCCATTCAGGCGTCTTTGTTACCCCCTTGATTGCATGCCGCCATGAAAAGCACCAGCGCGCAAGCCGCGGTTAATGACTTATAGCTCATTCCGAAATATTTAGAGTTCTATTGGTTCTTGTAAATCTCATGATCCTTGTTTCCTCCCGCCATGAGATAGGCGATCAGATCTTTCACTTCTTCTTCATTCAGCCTGTTCATCAGTCCGGGATACATAACCGAGATGTATGAGTACTTCGTATTTTGTACATCGGCCTTGGGTATCTCGCGAATAACGTCGGGAGCGAAAGGATTCTGCGATATGAAATAGGTTGCGTCATTTTCGTTTGTCAGCCGGCCGAGGACAGAGGAACCATCCTTCATGGTGAACACCGTAGCCGCATACTGGTCGGATACGGTTTTATTCGGTTCAATGATTGCTTCGAGCATATCTTTCGCTGTAAAGCGAGTACCAAGCTGCGTCAGGTCAGGTCCGATCGTCCCTCCTTCTCCGCGCATCAGGTGACATGAGCTGCACCGGGTAGCGTCGAACAACATTTTTCCCTGTTCAAAGTCGCGGTGAGTAAGCTGTCCCTCAACCAGTGGCAGGGCCTCCTCAACGGTCCATTGCCTGCCGGGACCCTTAGGCTGCGGTCCGCTCACCAAATCGTTGCCCGATTTCGAGAGGAGGTCTTCGCCGGAAAGGTTCTTGAAGTACTCCTGTTTATCCGCGGCGACATTCGCCAGCGCCATTTGCCTGGCCTTGTTGATAAATCCGATGTAGCTAACCCCACCTTTATATCCAAAAGCCTCCTTAAACCACTTGAAATACCTCTCCTGCGCCTCCGGAGTCCATCCGGTCTTTGCAGCGCCCAGTACGGTTGCGTAGTAAGTTTGCTGGGCGGGAGGAATTTTCGAAAGCATTCCGGCTATGTCCATTCCATATTGCGGGTTTCGCAAAATAAGATCTGAGGACTGGCTTGCAGTTCTTTCCGCAGGCTCATCCTTTGCAGTTTCCAGCAAAGCCATTGTCTTTTCGACCGCACCCGGTGCTTCGAGGTAAACGAGTAGTTTGCTGAGGCCGCGATTCAATGCGTTGCTAGAGGCAGGATAGTACGGATTCAGATGATCGATTACTTTATTTCGCATCGCTCCTTCTGGCGCACCCATGCGGAGGATCACGAGCTCATACGCGCGAAGCAGCCCGATCTGCTGATCTTCCGGGAGATCGGAATAGTTGATATTTGCTAGCGCATTCAAAAGTGAATTTTTCACGGCAGGCTTGCCCTGATGTGCGAGGGCGATGGAAGCCTGAATCAGGGTCTGCGGGTCTTTTTCATTCAAAGTCCGCGATTGCCATTCCGACACAGGCTGGTGTTCAACTGCAACACGAGCGGCGTAGCGGATGAAGCGGTCTTCGTGCTTGAGGTAGGACCACGCAAAATCCACGGCGCCTCTTCTGGGGTCCGTGTGGTAAGCCTCCAATTGTTTTCTTATGTCACGCGCCTGTGCATCGTCCTCCGCGGTAGCGGAAGAAACGTTTTGCACTTGCTTTTCTTCCTTGCTATCTCCGTTATAGTATACGCGATACAAGTCCGACTCGAGTCTGCGTCCACCGGTCATGAAATACAGCGCGCCATCCGGTCCGAATATTCCATCGGTCAGGGGAAGGGGTGCACCAGACAAAAACTCTTCCGGTTCTGCCGTATAAGAAGATCCGTTCGGTTTCAGATGGATTGCGTAGATGATGCCAAAGCTCCAGTCTGAAGCGAACAATGCCTGCTTATACTTCTCCGGGAATTTTGAATTCTTTCCATGCACAAGGTTCGTCGGAGAGCCTTGCCCAATGTTGATCACAGGGGGCAGGTTGTCCGGGTACGACGGTGACCACTTGCTGTTGCCGGTCCGCCATCCATACTCACTTCCACTCGTGACATGGCAAATGCGGGTGGGCCGATACCAGGGCATACCGAAATCCCATTCCATATCGGAGTCATACGTAAACAGTTCCCCATCTTCATTGAAAGCGATATCAAATGGATTTCTGTAGCCGGCGCTGATGAGTTCCCAGTGCTGACCAAGCGAATCGATGCGCGCGATCCATCCACCCGGCGCTGTCCTGTTGTTCGCATGGCCGCGGGGATCTTTTATCAAAGGGAACATCTGATCTTCCTGCCATACAGGGGGAAGACGGTAAGCATCCATTTGCGGGACGTTCGTGTGGTTGCCCGCGATCACGTAGATTGATTTTTTATCCGGCGCCAACACAACACTGTGCGGACCGTGTTCACCCTCGCCCTGAAGCGCCTTCAACAAGGTTATCTTGTCGAACTGGTCATCTCCGTCTGTATCCTGGAGCCTGTACAAGCCGCTGCCCTTTTCAAAATCTTCATTCGCACGGTGGTTAACCATGACATAAAGACTATTGAAGGCATACAGCAAACCCTGTGCATAGCCCATTTCCACTTTGGGCTGCGTCGTGTCCGCCAGCTGCTCCTTTGTTTTTCCAATATCAAGCCTCTCCATGGACGCCAGCGAATCCGTTCCCAGCGGAGACAGTGTCAGGCGGTAGAGTGCGCCGTACTGGTCGGAAGTGATCAGCCGGCCTTTGTCGTCAAACGCCATCGCCACCCATGATCCTTGTTCATGTTCGGAAGGACTGTACAGGTGATCGACCTTGAAATCCTTCGGCAACTTGAGTTTACTGACCTTCGGGTTTGCGTGTTCAGTAGCCCCATCGTTGTTACACGAAACCGCAATTGCAGTTACCAACGCGAGCAGTACAACCCTGTAAATGTTTTTCTTGAAATGCATAGATGGAGTATAGATAAAAAATTAGAGTTAATCAATACGAAAGGACGATAAGCTACCGGATGCAGGGATATCAACTATCCCGTACCATCCTGTACAAGATCACCTCATCCATTCCAGTAAGGTATCATTACCCCGTGAAAACTCTTAGTTAAACGCCGAATTTTATTTCAATGGAGGATAAGCAGGATAGAACTCGAAAGGATCTCACAACTCCTTTATCCGGACGTTGCGAAATCGGTGGGCTGCGCCGGGCCGCCAGGCTCCGGGCATATTGAATCCACCGGGCGTTGGCAAATATTGAGCGCTCCAGTGGGATTGCAGACCGATCATTCCTTCGGTGGTCCCGGCGGTGAAATCATTCTGCGGTTGTTGAACATCCCACATCTCCACCTCGTTAACCCAGAGCGTAACGCGCGGAATATCCCCGGTCATCCGAATCCTGAAAGAATTCCAGTCACCCGCTTTCCAGACTTTTGAAATCGCATTTGCTTTACCGGGCACGCTGATCTCCATCCGCTCACCGAAGAGGTCAGCATTTGCTCCCGGCAATGCGAGCTCGACCTGGTAGGCTTGTCCGCTTTCTGTCGATCGTAAAAAGATTCCGCCGTTGCAGAACGAGTCGATTTTTACCTCCACAAATAATTCAAAGTTCTTGTATTTGCGATCGGTCAGAAGGACGCCGCCTTGTCCGTAAGGATTCTGTTTCAGAACGATCGCCCCATTCTCAACATAGAAATTGCCGGTGGTTCCCTGATGAGAGGTTCTGCTGATGTGCCACCCTTTAAGATCCTTTCCATTGAAGATTGCGATTCCCTCCTCTGTATGTTCCTGCTTCGTATCCACGCCGCAGCAAACAAGGAGGAACATCATTAGGTACCATATGTTTCGTTGCTTTCTCATGGTTTGCCATTTGCCTCCAGTACGATGCGGAATCCAACGTCCCAACCGTTGCCCGGCCCGCCGGCATGCGTCAACCACGTGGCGTTCTTCACATCGCCAACGAAGGAGGCGCCCTTCAGTACGTGAACTTTGCCGTCGGCCGGCGGTCGCGGATCCGCAAATATTTTTTCATTGTAATAATCATGGACCCACTCCCATACATTGCCAAGCATGTCATACAGGCCCCACGCGTTCGGTTTCTTTTGTCCAACTTGTTGTGTGGTGCGACCTCCCAGTTGTGCGACCTTTTCAGTTTCAGACCACGGGATATCTCCTTCAGCCCCGGCACGAGCAGCATATTCCCATTCAAACTCCGTCGGAAGGCGGTACTTTCTTTCGGGATCCATTTCATTGAGCTTGTGCAAAAATTCCTGCACTTCCTCCCACGTCACATTCTCCACGGGAAACTTCTCAGGATTCCTCTCTTCACCCTGAAATATAGAAGGGTTTTTCCCCATCACCTTTTGCCATTGCGCCTGCGTGACTTCGTATTTTCCAATGTAATAAGGTCGATCGATAACGACTTCAAACCCCGGCCGCGCGTCTCCCTCCGCCATCTTCTTTGCCAGCCTGAACTCTTCAGCGTTATAACTCCTGCCGTCGCCCATCCACATATTCAGAAGGTGAGGCTTTCCCTTCACCGTATCATCCGGCACGGGATAAGGGGGCTTAAAATTGCCAACGATCATCTTTCCTGGCTGGATAAGAACAAACTCCATCCCGACGTCATTAGTGAACGTGCGATCCTGCGCCGCGGCGCTTTGCGCGATGCATAGGAGAAGAAATATTGTCAAGATCATAGTTGCAAATTTTAAGTGCGCACTTCGGCCTCTTCGCCCCGTCATCCTGAGCCGCGCGATGGCAAGGGCGAAGGACCCCCCAACGTAAGCACCGGCTCTGCTCAAGGGGGTCCTTTGCTTACGCGCTTGCCAACAGGCCTCACGGCCGCCCGCTCAGGATTACGGGAGCAGGAAAGTAATCTCCGCCAAGGGAAACAACGACTCTCCGGGTGACGCAGACTCATTGACAAAAACAAAATAAAGGTCTTGCACTCCTTTAACTTTCTTTATTTCGGCGACCGATGGAATTGTAAAAGAGTTTTTGTCGCTGCCGGGCGCAAAGAACTTTCGCTCATCCAGCCTGGGATATCTTTTGGAACGACGCTCCTGTTCGGCGGTCATATTTTGCAATCCGCCGAAGGCGCCGCGATAACGGGTGTTGAACTGCTCACGCTCAATTAACGCTGAGCCAATAAGCTCTCCGCTCGGTGAGCCCAGCCGCACCTCTACTCTGCCTCCGGGGTAAATGTCATACAGATGCCAGTTTGGTCTGAACGAAATACGTGTGATACCCGTAAGGTCGATATCATCGTATGCGATGAACGAGTTGGGCTTGGCGGTGAGGAAAACATATTCATCCAATTGGTCGCGCAGTGCGCCGCCTTCGATGCGGTCTGCCGCCAATGGTGAAAGTTTCGGGCTTCGAAGGAAGATAACCGAGTCACTTGTGTGCGAGGGGAGGTCCGTCGCGCCCCGGTCCGTGTAGGCGGCGCGGATGATAAAGGTGCCTTTGCCATTGTCGCTGTCCGGGACCTTAAAAGCAAACTCGCCGCGCGTGGGCAGTGTCGATGGTGTAGCGGTGTTGACGCTGAGGATATAATTCACAATGGTCCGCGCATCGTGATCACTGATCGACGGATGCGCCGGCATATTGTTGTCGATTCCCCAAACGCCGTGGCTTCCGCGGATGATGTGCTTTGCCAGGGTGTCAATCACCTTTTGGGAAGGCGAATATCGCTCTGCAATTTGACGGAAGGCCGGGCCAACTGTCTTTGTGTCCAGCGTGTGACAGGTTTTGCAATCGCTACTGTTGATGAGAGCCTGAGCCACGACAAACTGCGTGGAAGAATCGAGCGCCGCCTGCCGCAGCAACGCAGGTGTAAAACGCAGGCCCTCGGAAATGTAATCGATGCTAATCGCAACCGCGCGTTGAGAAATTCCCGATCCAAGAGATCCGTCTTCTTTATCGAAGACGCTGACCTTATAAGGCACCTTTGTATCGTCAAAAAAGAAGGTGCGATTGCCGCTGTATTCCAGATTGACCACAGGAGGTTCATTGCCCGCAATGATCTTTACAGAAGCCTGGTTGCTTGCGCCCTGGGTATCCGTTGCCGTCAGGGTAGCGTGATAAACACCGGCCTTCTCAAATGTTACCTGAGCTTCAAAGCCCGAATAGATCTTTGTGGCGCCGTCTTCGCCGACAACTTCCCACTCATAGTTGAGTTCATCGTTGTCATAGTCCTGGGTACCGGAAGCGGACAAACGAACGGCCAGAGGTATCGCACCTCCTTCGCGGGAGGCGGACGCGACAACAAACGGTTTGCGATTGCCTGCGTTATATTCGATGCGCACGAGCTTCGATTCCAAAGAAGAGCGCGATGGGTTGCTTCCATACTCCAGCACATAAAAGTCGCCGTCCGGACCAAACTTCGTATCCAGTGGCTGCACAGGATGATAGTCGGGGGCAAAACGCTCCATGGATTTGTAGTTGCCTTCTTCGTCCAGAGTTACGGCCATAATCCAGAATCGTGAGTAATCCGCAATCAGCCATTTGTCTTCGTAGTATCCGGGAAAAGGCCTCTCGGGATCCGTAAAATCACTGCGATGGTATACCGGTCCACCGATAGCGCAGCGCGAGCTCGAGCCTACCAGTGGAAATTTTTCCGAAGCGGCATAGGGGTAATAGATAAGGGCGGGTTGCGCGGGCGGCAACGCGCGCAACCCGGTGTTGTTCGGGGATGTGTTTACAGGTCGGGCAGCATCCAACGTATCGCCTACCTGTCCTTTAGCATAATCGTACTTGGGAATGGGAATGTTATCGGCGATAAAATAAGGCCATCCAAAAAAACCCGGTCCCTTCGCCTGGTTTTGCTCGTCGTATCCGCGCGGACCTGTACGGGTGTCCTGATCCTGGTCGGGTCCAATCTCCCCCCAATAGATCCAGCCGGTTTTACTGTCAACGGACACGCGCCAGACATTCCGATGGCCCATCGTATAAATCTCCGGACGGGTCTTTTCCGTGCCGGGAGGGAAAAGATTTCCCTTGGGAACCGTGTAAGTGCCATCCGCCTCGGGATGGATGCGCACGATTTTTCCGCGTAGGTCGTTGGTGTTGGAAGCGGCGCGCTGGTCGTCAAAGTTCGCTCTGCCCGGTCGTTCATCAGTTTGAGCAAGCAACCCGTTACCGGTATTGTTTCCCACTGTGAGATACAGATTGCCATCTTGATCCCATGCAGTGCCTCCTCCCGTGTGATTCGTATTCTCCCGGTCGACCGGAATTTCCAACAGTACTTTTTCCGAGCCATCGACGAGCTGATCATTGACAAGCTCATATCGCGCAAGGCGGAAGATGCTCTCCTCCAAAGGTGCGTACTGCAGATAAATCCAATGATTTCTGTCGAAGTTGGGGTCCAGTGCAAGACCGATCAGCCCCTGCTCATTTCCTGTGAACACGGGAATTGTCGCGATGACAGTGACTTCCTTCGTGACGGGATCAAACTTTTTTAACGCGCCCTTGCGTTCAATGATAAACGCCGTTCCGTCATCAAGCACCTGAAACATCATCGGTTCGTCGAGTGAACCTTCAGGTGTCAGCGTGACGGGTATGAACCGGTTATTCTCGGGTTTCGTCGTATCAGATGCAAGGCTGGCGTTTCCGCTCTGCTCCTTCTTCGTGTTACACGCACCAAGCGTGAGAGCAAACACTATGAACAATACAAATCCGTTCTTCATCGCGAGTCATCTCCATCGCTATTTTTTCTTCAGCGATGCTTCAATAGCTTTTTCAACCAACGGCTCCATTACCTGATATCCTTCCAGCGTTGGATGAACTTCATCCGTCGCATATTGCTTCTTCATTCCTTTACGCGCATCGACGAGGGATGAATAGTAGTCGAGGTAATCGAAATCATTCTTTTCCGCAAATGCCCGAATCAATTTGTTCAAAGCAACCACTTTATCCGCGGGTTCGAGTCCCGGCCGCCATGGGAAATCATAAGCAGGAAGCACGGAGCAGAGAATGACTTTGATCCCGTTTGCTTTTGCCAACAATGCCATGCCTGAAAGGTTGTCCATGATCGCTTCGAGCGTCGTGGGGCCCGTATTCTGAGCGATATCATTGATGCCAGCGAGTATAACCACAACCTTTGGCTTGAGGTCGATGACGTCCTGGTTAAATCGAATCAGCATTTGCGGAGTGGTTTGTCCCCCGATCCCGCGGTTTACATACGGCCTGTTTGCGAAAAATTCCGGATGCCGGTTGATCCATCCGGCTGTGATGGAGTTGCCCATGAACACAATCCGGTTTTCGCCTGCTTTGGGAGGCCCGAGCTTTTCGTTTTCCTCCTGATAGCGCCCCAGGTTTGCCCAATCATTGCGAAATTTTTCCTCACTTATTTTTCTGCGCTCAAACGCCTGGCGCGCGGCGGCCTGTAGGTCTGCAATCTCCGATGACGACCGCAGCAGCAGGCCTTGTGCCTCCATCCATTCCCCGAAGCGATCGATCCACAAATCAGAGGGAAGATTCTGGATGCGCATACCGAAGCCGTGCCCACCTGCGCCATACATATGCAACTCCACCGGCTTTTTCGCCTCAAGCCATTTGTTGTAGAGCGCGATGCTGTGGGAAGCAAGTCCGAGCTGGTCGTCCGTAGCTGCGACAAGGAAAAGTGGGGGCGCGTTCTCCGCAACGCTGGCATCGCGCATGGAAGGAGGGATGTAGGCGTAGATCGGGGCGGAGAATGCAGGCCGACTGTCAGCCTCCGCGTTGTAAGTTACACCGGCTGTAACCGTTCCACCGGCAGAAAAGCCAATGATGCCGATCCGTTCGGGGTCAATTTTATATTTTGCTGCGTTGTGTTTCAGGTAACGCATCGCTTGCTGCCCATCTTCAATGGCGAGGGGAATCAAGCGCGCGTTGTCTTCGTCGAACTTATTGCCTTGAGCAGCTTTTGCAGACATTTCCTTTATGGGGTCTGTCGTCGTACTTCTTACGAGCCTATACTTGAGAACAAAAGCTGCAACACCCTTCTTGTTTAGCCATTTGGCTACGTCAATACCTTCGCTGTCTATCGAAAGAGCATGGAATGCTCCTCCCGGGCAAACGATAACTGCAGTTCCGTTCGCACTTGCGGGGGGTGGCAGATAGGCGGTGAGCGTCGGTGTGGCGACATTGTAGACAACCCGAGTCTGCCAGATGTCGGAATACATTTCAGCTTCCTTCCAGTCCCAATTTTCAGAACCCGGAGCCTTGCCGGTATAGAGCGGGATGACCTCCTGTGCGTTGGCAAGCGCAAGACAAAAGAAAAAGATTGCGGTAATGATGAGTCTCATAAAAAGTTGTTAGATGGATCCAAGTTAGGTAATGACATAGACTCTTGCACGGATGAACCCAAAATTTGATCCAAACCTTTCAACCATTCATCCTTTCAACCTTTCAACCACTCAACCTTTCAACCATTCAACAACCCACTCCTCTCCCCCATCTTCTTGATAAATGCGAATCCCTTTTCCGCCATATCCCACGGCCTGGAGTACTCGCGCCAGACATTGATGGCATTTGCGAAGTTCGGATCGTTGCGTGTGAAGGCTTCGATGGTCAGCCAACCGCTGTATTTGATTTCGGCGAGCGTTTCAAAGGTTTCATCCCAGGGTATGTGGCCATCGCCCGGAGTTCCGCGGTCGTTCTCGCTGATGTGCACATGCCGAAGCACCGGCGCGATCTTCCGGATGGCGTCGGATAATTTTTTCTCCTCGATGTTCGCATGATGTGTGTCGAACATAGCCCGCACATTCGGATGATCCGCGCGTTTCACGAGGTCCGTCAACTGATCCACGGTGTTGCAGAGATAACATTCAAACCGGTTCAAGGCTTCCAAGGTCAGCACGATGTCAGCTTTCACCGCAAACTCCCCTGCCGCATGCAACACCTCCGCACTCCAGTTATATTCCTGATCTTCCGGCGGTCGTCGATTTGTAAAAGTGGCAAACGCTGAATGAAACGGTCCGCAGATTACCTTTGATCCCATTGCCTGCGCACAATCAATCGCCTGTTTCAAGCGATCCACTGCTTTTTTTCGCACGGAAGCAGAATCACTCGCCGGATTATCATCGGGTCCAACGCCCAGCACACACGTCGCTTCCAGCCCGATGCTGCGAAGATGATCGCCGAACTTCCGGTACACGTTCTCGTCCCGCTCTTCCATAAAGCATTCGATGCCGTCGTAACCGATCTTCTTCAGTCGCTCCGAAACCGAGTGGAAGGTATCCGGTATCCCTCCCGACCACACGAGCAAATTGAATCCTATTTTGTTTTTCATCTTTTACAATCAAAACGTAAAGCAGAAAGCAGAAAGCTTAAAGCAGAAAGATTAAAGTATAAAGTTACATGCCACGATATGGAACGTTGATATCAATCTTTCCTTGCCACTCGGGCGCGGGCTTTTCCAGCAACCAGTGGACTGCATTGACACACACGCGCTGAAAGGCTTCTTCCTGAAAATCCTCCGGATGTCCCAATGTGGTCAGGAACGTTCGTCCGCCGGATTGATTTTGCCACGTCCAGGCTACCGGATTTTCGATGGCTTCAGGCGTATTCGGGTTCACAGACTTGCCCATCAGCAACCACGTTGATCCCTTCGCGGGGTAGTCGGGCAACACTTTATACAACCACGATTTTACGTGAAAATTTTTTGCAACGCCGGTGAGAATCGGATGCCCGGATTCTTTTTCGATCACATATACATCCGTTGTGCTCTCATGGCCATAGTGCGTGTGATTCGCAGGGCCACCCCATCCGGGAGGCGCTCCGAAGGTCCTTTCCGCGAATGCGTTCCAGCTTCGCAGTTCATGCCCTTCAGGGTAGTTGAACGCGTGGGTTGTCGTGCGAAAACCCATGACAGGCTTGCCCGACTTCAGGTAATCGTCAATGTACTTTACCTGCTCAGCTGGTAGCCGACGCCACCGCAGAAAAAAAACCGCCAGGTCTGCATCCCTGAGCGCTTCCAGGCCCGGAATATTTTCCTCTGCATTCTGGTCCGGCGATGATTTCAGTACAACAGTTCGCATGTTGTAATTTTTCTCCAGCTCCGCTGCCAGTAAGGGCATGGTGCTTTCACTGCTGTACTCGTGGTCACCCGTGACGAAGACCACCAGTGGTTTCTCCTCATCTGATTGCGCGGATTGATTCGAAGATGAAGTACATCCGAAAAACAGCAGCCCCGAGATCCAAAGACTACCTGTAATTCTGTTCATAAGATTACCCGATATGTGCATGTGAACTTGTTTTAAAATCACTTTTCCAGGGGATGTTCCTTCAATAATTCCGCCGGTTTATAAAAGTCCTTTTTGTTTTTCACCGTGGCGCGGACGCGCTTCACTGTTTCCGGATCGATAGCCGATGCTTTGTTGCCAAATGAGTTGCGCACATACGTGAGCACGGCGGCGACTTCTTCATCGTTCAATAGCCCTTCAAACGGCGTCATGGGAACCTGTCCTCCGTATTGCACATTCTTGACCTCAATCGGACCCTGTAACCCCTTCAACACCGCCTTGATGAGTCGCTCTTCATTTCCCTGGACCCAGTGTGTGCCGCTCAGCGGTGGAAAGCCAGAAGCAGATAAGCCACCGCCGTCCGGCTGATGGCAGGTCATGCAATATCCGTCGCGCGAATAGATCTCCTTTCCTTTGATAAATAATTCGCGCGCTTTCCCTTTAAGGTCTGTGACAATTTCTTCCTCTCGCTTTTCATTTACAGATCTTCCTTCCAGGTGCGCGCGTGCGGTTTCATACGCGTCTGCCATCCATTCGTCGAGCGGATGCTTGGCAGCCTCGTCGAGGATGGCCAGACCGTCCTTAGGCTTGAGCCAGGAAGCGGCGACAATTGCTTCCAGGCGCACGCGCCCGTGTTCATCGCCGGCAGCCTCCTTAAGGAGCGTTGTTTGTTTTTCGATCTGATGTCCGCTGTATCGCAACACTCGGACGCCTGCCGCGCGCGCCCTGTAATCCGGTGACTTCAACACATGGAAGAGGATGTTTTCATCAACCCGGTCGAGTCCCCAAGTTACCCACAAGGCTTCCAGTACATGGTGTTCATACTTTTCGTCTTCGATATTCAGATTGGCAACCCAGTGCCGCACGGCGTTAAGGACCTCTTCCGGGTCCTTGGCCCGAAGCTCCCTCCTCGTGCGATAGCGCGTACGGAATTCGGGAAGCTTCAGATTTTCCAGCAGCTCCGGGATCGTTGCTCCTGCAACCTTCGCAGGCTCCACCAGAGGTCGCGACGGATAAGTGACGCGATAGATTCTCCCGTGAACATGATCGCGAAGCGGATCGCGCGCGTTATGCTGCATGTGTCCGATGAGAATGTTGTGCCAGTCAACGATATAAAGTGATCCATCGGGAGCAAACTCCATGTCCACGGGACGGAAATTCCGGTCTTCTGACTGCACCAGGTCAAGGCGGTGATGGCTTTTGTAGCCGGTACCATCGTCTTCGAAGGTATGTTGTTTGGTGCCGAGAAATCCGATGGTGTTGTTGATAAGGAAGTCGCCTTGTACTTCATCCGGAAAATGGCGGCTCGAAACAAACTCAAGGCCCGATGTCGGCCGGACCCTGTGTTTCTCTTCGACGAGGTTAATCGACTTCGGAGTAGCCACGCCGTAGCGGGGCTTGATCGTCCCCGGCATCATCCATCGCACATCCGGACCGGACGTCTCGGCGAAGATCTGCTGACCCCAGTCGTCGAAAGCAATACCCCATGGGTTAGGTATGGACAACTGAGCAGTGCGTTCGAGATATCTGCGCTGGGGACTGAACCGGTAAAATCCGCCGTTCGTGCCGCGCACGGTTCCGTACGCTGTCTCAACATTTGTGTGAAGGAACACTCCTTCTTCCATGTAGATTGCACCGGAGGGATCCGCCGCGTACGCGCTGTGCGCATGATGAGTGTCGTGGTCATCGAACCCGCTCAAAATGATTTCACGCCGGTCTGCCTCATCATCTCCGTCCGTGTCAGTCAACAGAACGAGATTGGTTCCCTGGGAAACATATACGCCCTCGGGCGCAAACTCAAAACCAACAGGAAGATGCAGGCTGTCAGCGAAGGTAGTTTGCTTGTCCGCCTTTCCGTCGTTATCTGTGTCTTCAAGAATTATCAGCTTATCGTTCGGCCGCGCATCTCCCGGCTTGTAGTGCGGATAGCTTGGCATGGTTGCCACCCACAAACGTCCTTTGTTATCAAACGAAAGCTGCACCGGGTTCGCGAGGTCGGTAAACTCTCTCTCCGAGGCAAACAGTTCGATCTTATACCCCGGCGGTACTTTAAGTTTTTTCACTGCGTCTTCGCCGTACAGGTATTCAAGGCTTCCGTTCTTCTCGGGGTTGTAGTTTGTTTGCACCGGTGGCAACACCGTCGTCTTCGCATCAGCAGCGCTCACATCCATTTTTTCACCGCGTGATGCCATCCAGATAGCCGTGTCGCGGATGGCGGTCATCTCACGAATCTTCTTCAGCTCAGCCGGATAATTATCAGGTCCAAACGGTTCGAACCTTCGCCCGAATACATGCACGCCGTTGGGAATCTTGTAATCGTTATGCCACATCCAGTTCTTTTCCTTGACGGCCGAATGGATGAGTCCGCGATGCGCCTCGGCAGGGGCGGAGGCATTGCCGAAAACCTGATCGGTCAACAATTTGGCAAACCGCTCATACCCCGCGTCGGTCAATTGAAAACCGTCAGTGGTCAGTGGTGCTTCGCTTTCATCGTACCACCGTTTTGTGGGGTGAAATACGTCGACAAAGCGGACATGCAGCTTATCCGCAGCCTCTTTCATCACACGCGTGTACAGTTCAAGATTAATGTTCTCTCGTGTACCGTCCGGAAGATCGTAGCGATCGGAGAGATCTTCAAAAGCGATCGGCGATATGATTGCAAGTTGTGCGGGGCCGCGACCGTTGTACTTCTGTTCCTGCGTGTGTCTGATAAATGCTTCCAGCTCTCCCCTGAAATTTTCAACGCCATCAGGGCCCTGAAAGGATTCGCTGTATCCAAAAAATGCGAGGATGATATCAGTCTGAAGGCGTGTCAGCCATTGATCCGGTGTCTCAAAGTGCCCTTCGCTTCCGGAAGGGTGTGCATATTCAGTCTGGAATTTTTCCGCACCTGGAAATGCCCAGGGTGAGTTGCGACCGGAGTGTGGCCGAAATCCCGGTGTATCACCCCCATCGCACATATTGCGGATAAAAAGCGCGCTGTCCGGATAGCGCACGTGCATCTCCGTTTCGAAATGACCAAAGTTCATCATCCTCGACCCGAGGTTTCCACCAATAAGAGAAATGTGCGACCTGTTGCCAACTCTTAGCACCGGCGTTTCTGAAGAGCTCCAGCTTTCCGCCGGAGATCCACAACGCACACAACACAACGCTGTCACCATCGTCATAATAGTCAGTGAATAGCACGACGCACGGAAAGAATTTTTGCAGGTTCTCATCTTAAGATCAGGTTATGGGGCCGGAGGAACTCAGTCGGAATTGAAGATGAAAGCTTTTTTCAGCTAAAACAAACACATGGGTATTTTTTATACAGGATCTATGATATGTACTTCAATGGTAAAAAAGCTCAGGCCGCATCAGCCCATCAGTTCACGAGGATTTCGTCGACCAGCAACAAGGCCGCACGATCTTTGTTCTTGTGCCAGGCGGGAAGCTTCATAACAGGTTTCGCGACGATCTTGAGAAACGAAACCCGGCGAGGTTCGAATTCACAATCTATTAACTGGATATATGGCTTCCGGTAGATCTCCGGCAATTGAGTCTGGTGACGGCTCATCAAGTGCAGGTCGGTCGGAGAAGACCCACCCCAGATTTCAACCGAGGAAGGTGGAAAGATCGAGTTCTCCGTTTCGATCAGCAGGTTAAGGCTAACCGAACCTATCGACACGGGATGGTAATATTGCAACAACAGCTCCATGTCATTATTGCGAAAGCCACCCCAATTATTCGCCCACGCCGGACTGTTGGCATTAAACGATCCGAGCTGATGATCAAAGAAGGTATTCGCTCCATTTGCGGTATGAACCCGATTCATCCTGGAAAGTAGTACAGCGGTGTCGGGAGGATGGGCGCAGCGGTACACGTGCAGTGTGGTCGCCTCACTGCTCTGCCATCCATCTTTAAACGCTCGTGCCTTGATGGAAGACGTTCGCGTAAGAACGGTGTTGTCCTCGAACAGCATCGAAGAAATGCTGTCGGGCTCCGTTCCGTCTGTTGTGAAGCGAATATTAACATCTCGAACAGCGTGAAACAACTGAAGACGGATGGTATCCTTGAACACCCGTGACTTATTCTTCAATCGTGGCGGGTTTAGTTTGATCAGCTCGGTGTTTACATCCGGCATGCCGAGAACATCGACCGCCGGGAAGTCTCGGGCTAACGCCTCAAGTTCTTTATTCGTCAACCCGCTTTCCCACAGTGCAACGGACTTCACGTTTGTTAGTGCTGAAAGCGTGTTGCCTACATCTTTGTAGTCCACGTCGGTTCCGGCAAGGGACACGTGCTCCAGTTTATTTAATGAATGGAGGGCTGTAAGCCCCACTCCCGTGACATCCGTAAAATTCAGATTTAGCCGCCGAAGATTCTTCAACTTGCCGATGTACTTCAAATCGTCATCAGTGACGGGCATGTTGCTGACGTCGAGCGAAACAACTTGAGTACTTACCGCTTTCAGGTCTTCGAGTGTTTGTGACGTGTATTCGCTTCGATTGAAGATGTTGACGGCGAGCGCCGGCTCGTGTTTTGATACAGGCCGGATAACACGATAGTTCGAGTTGAGGTTTTCAAGCGTCGACTCTGCAGCCGCGGGAAAGTCATATTCGCTCTGTGCCGAAACGGGTAGAACCGGGTTCAAGACAAAGTTTTCTCCATGTGTTAGCGCGCCTCCGAAATGCCCGGCGGCAAGCAAGATTATAGTTGTCACAACGGCGCCGGCTTTCGCAACGAATTTATCAAACCACGATATCCCGCGGCAGCTGTAAGAGAGGGATGCTGCAAAGAACACTCCAGCACCGGTCCATTTGTGCCAGGCAAGCGCCCGATTTTGATAGTCTTCACCTTGTATCAGGAAAAGTCCCATGATCACCGCCAGCCCTGCGACAACGGCAGCCGAAAAATGAATATGACCGGTAAGGCTGTCATAGAATTTTCTTTTTGCACCCGTCGCGTTAAAACGAAAGAACTCCAGAACCAGCCACATCAACAGCAGCACAATCGGAAAGTGCACAATCATCGCATGCATTCTTCCGAAGGGTTGCAACCACAGCGGAATTACAAGTCCATCTTCAAAAAGAAGTAGAAAAAGTATAAAGACAGTGAGTGCCAACAGGATGTTACTCCTTGTGCCGCGCGTATTCGTCATTGCTTCAGACCAGGATATCTCTTACAACAGTTCCCGCCACATCGGTCAGACGATAGCGGCGGCCCAGGTGTTTGTATATTAACTTCTCATGGTCCAGCCCGAGCTGGTGTAAAACGGTAGCGTGAAAATCATGAACATGCACGGGATTACTCGCGATGTTGTATCCGAACTCATCCGTTTCGCCATACACAACCCCAGGCTTGATCCCGCCTCCGGCCATCCAGATACTGAAGCAGCGGGGATGGTGATCGCGACCGTAGTTGTCCCGGGTTAGTTTGCCTTGACTGTAGTTCGTCCTTCCAAATTCACCGCCCCAGATAACCAGTGTTTCGTCCAGCAGACCGCGACGTTTAAGATCAATGACTAGTGCTGCTGAGGCCTGATCGACATCTTTCGCCTGCCGCGTGATCTCGTAAGGTAAGTCGCCATGCTGATCCCAACCCTGATGATAAAGCTGGACGAAGCGCACCCCGTTCTCGGAAAGCTTCCTCGCCAGCAGCGCATTCGCCGCGAAAGTGCCCGGCACAAGACAATCAGGTCCGTACAATTTTATTACCTCATCCGATTCCTTCGACACATCCAGAACTTCGGGCACCGCAGTTTGCATGCGATAAGCCAATTCATACTGACGGATCTTCGTTGAAATCTCCGGATCGCCGAACTCTTCATATGACATTTGATTCAGCTTCGAAATCTTGTCCAGCATTCTCCTTCGTGTCTGGCGGTCCATTCCCTTCGGATCATTAATAAAGAGAACCGGGTCCTCACCGTTGCTGAACTGCACACCCTGGTGTATAGAATCCAGGAATCCGTTTGTCCACAACTTTGAGTAAACGCCCTGTCCGTTTCCGATGCCCCGGGAGAGAAGCACGGTGAAGGCGGGCAGGTTTCTGTTCTCACTTCCCAGTCCATAACTCAGCCACGATCCCATCGACGGGCGGTTGCCCTGTTGGGCGCCGGTCTGAAAGAATGTCAATGCAGGATCATGGTTGATCGCTTCCGTAAACATGGAGCGAACGACACAGATGTCATCGACGATCTTCGCCGTGTATGGAAACAAATCGCTTACCCACGTACCGGATTGTCCATATTGTTTGAAGTCGCAAAACGACCCCACCATCGGAAAGGACTCTTGATTGGCAGTCATTCCGGTTAATCGTTGTCCCATCCGGACGGACGCGGGTAACTCGTCGCCCGTCATTTTCCGCAAGGTGGGCTTATAATCGAACGACTCAAGCTGCGACGGCGCACCGTTCTGAAATAGATATATCACGCGCTTCGCCCTCGGTGCAAAGTGCGGTAGCCCGGACGTTATGTCTGTGCCACTATCTGCACCCGGTCCGAATAAGTCGGGCACGAGAAGCGTACCCAGCGCCGCACTGCCCAGACCCAGGCTAAGCTTCGATAAAAACCGCCTTCGGTTGTGATTCAGTCCGTGTTCGAGAATATTGTCGTCCATATCAGGATTTTGTAATCGTCTCCTCCAGATTGTAGATGGCATTCACTACCAGCATCATGGCCGCAACCTGAACCGGATCCGTCGCCTTCGATTGTGGATATTCACCGACTGCCAACAATTGCCTGGAAGACACAGGCGACAACTCACCCAGTTCCGTTTCCCAATATTGGCGAAGCAGGCTCACTTCCTGATCGACAGGCCTCCGGCAGACAATCAGTCGGAAGGCTTTGGCGATCTTCTCGTCGACAGTAGATTCTTCCATCAACAGCTTTGCTGCAAGCACCCGCGAGGCTTCCAGAACCATCGGGTCGTTCATCATCATCAGCGCCTGCAACGGCGTGTTTGTTCTCGACCGCTTCACTTCGCACAGATCGCGATTGCTCGCGTCAAATATCCCCATCGTTGGTGGCGGTACGGTACGTTTCACGAAAGTGTATAGTCCGCGGCGGTAAAGATCTTTTCCGTGATCCTGTTTATAAACAGACAATATGCCGCGACCCGATGTGGCCCCTTCCCACAAACCATCGGGTTGATATGGTTTGACGCTGGGACCACCGATCGATTTTGTCAGCAATCCGCTGGAGGCCATTACTATGTCGCGAACAAATTCCGCGTGAACCCGGTTGCGCGGACCACGTGCGAGCAAAATATTCTCGGGATCACGTCCAAGCGCTTCATCATCCGCGACGGCCGACTGACGGTAAGTGGACGACATTACCAGCTGTTTCACCAGGCGCTTAATATTCCAACCGTGCTCTCTGAAGTCAACGGCAAGCCAGTCCAGGAGCTCCGGATGCGAAGGCAGCTCGCCCTGCATGCCAAAATCACCCGAGGTCTTCACCAGTCCGCGACCAAAGATCTCCTGCCACATTCGGTTGACAAGCACACGCGCGGTCAGCGGATTTTTTTCATCGAACATCCAGCGGGAAAGACCCAGTCTGTTCTTTGGATAATTGCTCTCAAAAGATAAAATAGACTCCGGAGTTCCAGGTTCGACCCTATCGCCCGGCGCGTCATACATACCGCGAATAAGAACATTCGTCGGGCGTATAGTGTCAAGGTCTCCCATCACAGAAACGATCAACCGGTTCGTGTCTGTCTTGTTAACAAAACTCAGGATGCCTTTAAGATCCTCGTCTGTAATTTCCATGAGCGGCTTCTTGGCATATGTTTCCGGCCCGCCGACAACGGATTCGATCCCGACTTCTTTTATGTTGTTGAAAAAAGCGTAGAGCTGGTAGTATTCCTTTTGGGAAAAAGGATCGTACTTGTGATCGTGGCAATGCGCGCACTCAATCGTCACACCGAGCAGGCCTTTCCCGAACAGATCCGTCCGATCGGTGACGTACATCGACCGATACTCTTCGTCGATGATGCCACCTTCCTCCGTGATCTTGTGATTGCGATTAAATCCGGTCGCCAGGATCTGTTCTTTGGTTGCGTTGGGCAGCAGGTCCCCGGCGAGTTGCCACGTGATAAACTGATCGTAAGCCATGTTCGTGTTGAACGCATGAATAACCCAGTCGCGCCAGGGCCACTGACTGCGATAGCTGTCGTCCTGAAATCCGTGTGAGTCAGCAAAACGTGCAACATCCATCCAGTGTACGGCCATCTTCTCGCCGTAGGCAGGATCTGCCAATAACTGGTCGACAAGTATTTCATAAGCGTCCGGATCTTCATTGGCAAGAAAACTATCCATCAACTCCAACGAAGGTGGAAGTCCTGTGATGTCAAGGCACACGCGTTTCAGCAAGCGTTCCTTGTCAGCTTGTTTAGCGGGTGTCATCCCGTGCTCTTCCAGCTTTGCCAGGATAAAGACATCGACTTCATTTGCGGGCCAATCATTATTGCGCACCTGTGGAAGCTTCTGCTCTCTCGGCGCGACGAATGCCCAGTGAGGTTCATATTTCGCACCCTGCGCGATCCATCTTTCAATCAGACTGATTTCACGCGGCGTCAGGGAGAGGTTCGATTCGGGCGGAGGCATGCGAAAAGTCGAGTCGTCCGAGCTGATGCGAAGAAACACCTGCGAGTTCATCGGGTCGCCGGGCACGATAGCATGCGCGGTCGGATTTTCGTCCAATGCCTTGTAGGCGTTCTCCGCTATATCCAGCCGAAGGCCTGCCTTCCGCTTATTGGCGTCGGGGCCGTGGCAAATGAAACACTTATCGGAAAGTACGGAGCGAATATCAAAATTGTAGCTGATTGTTTCGGGAATCCCGTTTTCTTCGCTGGCTGATGATGTTGAACATGAGTGAAGCAACGACGTCGCGACACCAGCAGCGCACACCATCAACAGTGACCAGGATCTACTCATAAGGCTTTATCAATTTACTCCAAAAGGTTGACGGGCGCCAGCAAAATGGAAAAGTTTTTGATCGGCCGCGACCCTTTAAAGCGACGATCGCAACGTCAGATAAAATGGAATTTCAATGTGCTGCGTCGATCTGTCAATGATCAATTGGGCGGTCTTCTCTCCCATCATAGCAAAGTCAGAGGAGATGGTTGTGATGCCGTCGAGTATGATCTTCTTCAGCGGAGTCTCATTGTAAGAGATGACACCTACGTCTTTCCCTACCTTCAGTCCAAGTGAAAGAATGCGTTCAATGAGAATGACCAGATCGTTTTCCATCAGGTTGATAAAGACCTCCCCGGAGTGGATGGGTTCTTCCTCGATGTTGTGCACGACCTGGTAGCCGAACGCATATTCACTGCAAAAGCGATAAAAACCTTGCAGTATCTCCAGGGGAAAATAGGTTTGCTCCGGAAAAATGATCTTTAGCGTCTCATACTTCTGCAACCGCGGCAACGCCTGTTCCAGCGCCTGGTAAATGTCCTTTTCAAAATTTTCGTAGACGGCCCCATACTTTCCTTCAACACCTGGAACAAGCTTGTCAAGAAGAATCAGTTTACTCTTGTCAATCCTGTTGATGACCTCCGATGCATTTTCGCCTCCCTCAATAAAATGAGGAATGATCACGTAGTGTGTGTACTGATCTTGCTTCATGCTCAGCAGGTTGCTGAAAAGCGCAAAGTCATTGTTGTAAATATAAAAATCGATGACAGCCACTCCGGCGAGTGACGTCGCAATCGAATCATAAATGATCTTCTTGTGGGCACTCAGCTTGTTGAATAACAAGAAGATCCTGAGTTTCTGGTTAACTTCAGTGCTCTTGATATAGAATCCCTTGCCGGGAACCGACCCCAGGACGCCGATACTTTTCAGATGCTTGTATCCTTTCTCTGCTGTATCGCGGGAAATCTGGAACTCAAAACTCAACTCGTTGATAGAAGGCATGACAGAATCCTTGCCGATAAGACCGCGCTCAATGGCGTTGATGATGGAATTCGCCAGCTGCTGGTATTTCGGCGTCGCTGAATGGTCGTCCAGATTTATGAGTTTAAAGAGTTCGTTGCGCTCCATCTATTATTTGCGATTTTATCTCTGAAAATTAAGTGTTAATATGTCACACTTCCAACCATGACAGTGCATGACAGCGTGTTTGACTTCCATATCTACCTTGTTGACCTGAAATTTTTGCTATGAATGCCATACTGGGTGTAATCTTTCATTTTTTGGGTGGTTTTGCATCGGGAAGCTTTTACATGGCTTTCAAGAAGGTCCGTGATTGGGCCTGGGAAAGTTATTGGCTGATCGGAGGATTATTTTCCTGGCTGATCGTTCCTCCACTCGCAGCATATCTGACAATTCCCGGTTTCTCTGATATAATTGACCAGTCGGACGTTACTGTTTTCAGCTGGACCTACGTCATGGGTGTTCTCTGGGGCATCGGTGGTCTTACATACGGCCTGGGTATCCGGTATCTTGGCATGTCGCTCGGCAATTCTGTCATTTTGGGTTATTGCGCAGCATTCGGTTCGTTAATTCCGCCGATATTCTATAATTACTTTCCCCAGGACGGCAAGATCTCTTTTACTCACATGATGAGCACACCTGGCGGGAGGCTCGTGCTCCTGGGAGTTCTCGTTTGCCTCGCAGGAATTTTCATTTGCGGAAAGGCCGGTATGATGAAAGAAAAAGACCTGCCTGAAGAAGAAAAAAGAAAAAGCATTGCGGAATTTAGCCTGACCAAAGGCTTGATCGTCGCAACGATATCCGGTATATTAAGCGCCTGCTTTAACTTTGGTATCGAGGCAGGCAAGCCGATGGCGGAAGCAGCCGTGAAACTCGGTCATAACCCCCTCTTCCAGAACAACGTCACCTATGTGGTGCTTCTCTGGGGAGGACTGACGACCAACTTTATCTGGTGCATCATTCTCAATGCGAAGAATAAAACGTTTTCGGACTACATCGATCGCCGAACTCCACTGGCAAACAATTACATTTTCTCGGCGCTTGCCGGAACAACCTGGTTCCTTCAATTTTTCTTTTATGGAATGGGTGAAAGCAAGCTGGGAAACGGCGCGAGTTCCTGGATCCTGCACATGGCATTCATCATCCTGGTTTCAAACATGTGGGGGATCGTCCTGAAAGAATGGAAAGGCGTGAGGCCTGGAACAAGAGTCACGATCACTCTTGGAATCCTGACGATCCTCGCTTCTGTCATTCTCGTCGGAATCGGCAACTCTTTAACATAGCATCAATCTAATTTAAAACTCAAATATGTCTGCGATCTCGGTTAAAAAATTCAAACATGTCAGCTACCTGTGGGATGAAAAAAAGGCGGCGGAATTAAAAGGAGATGAAGTCGGCCTGTTGATCTACCGGTCAAACCTGCTGGGCGCCGACCTCCGGTTGACAAACTATGGCGGAGGAAACACATCCTGCAAAGTGATGTCAAAAGATCCGCTCACCGGGAAGGAAACCGAGGTGATGTGGATCAAGGGATCGGGAGGAGATATTGGCACTTTGAAAAAAAGCGGGCTCGCAGCTCTTTACATGGATCGGCTTCTCAGCCTGGAAGGCATCTACCGGGGCATCGAGCATGAGGACGAAATGGTGGAACTCTTCAATCACTGCATTTACGATCTAAACTCAAAAGCTCCTTCCATCGACACTCCTCTTCACGGATTTCTTCCCTTCAAACACATCGACCATCTTCACCCCGACGCCGCTATTGCCATTGCCGCCGCGAAAGACGGCAAGCGCATAACCCGGGAGCTATTCGATGGCGCCATTGGCTGGGTGGAGTGGCAACGCCCGGGATTCGATCTCGGCTTGAAACTTCGCGCGTGCCTCGATGAAAATCCGGGTATTCGCGGCATCATGCTCGGCTCCCACGGACTGTTCACCTGGGGTGATACCGCTTATGAGAGCTACGTTAATACGCTGGAGGTCATAGAAAAATGCGCGGCCTACCTCGAAGAAAATTACGGAAAGCGCCGGCCCGTTTTCGGCGGCGCGACAATCAAGAGCCTCGATCAACCGCAAAGACTTGAGCAAGCCACGGCACTCGCACCAATCCTTCGCGGTTTCTGCTCCAGCCAGAAGCGAATGATCGGTCACTTTACCGATGATGAGCGCGTGCTTGAATTCATCAACTCCGCCGACCTTGGAAAACTTGCACCCATGGGAACCAGTTGCCCGGATCACTTTCTTCGCACGAAGATCAGTCCGATGGTACTCGACCTCAAACCCGGTGAGGATCTGACCAACGCGCCGGCGCTGAAGGAAAAGCTCCGGCCCTCGTTCGAGGCCTACCGGGAGATGTACAAGGAATACTACGAGAAATGCAAGCACCCCAACAGTCCGGCCATGCGCGACGCCAACCCCGTCGTAATCCTGTATCCCGGCGTGGGCATGTTCACCTTCGCAAAGGATAAACAAACCGCACGCGTTGCCTCCGAATTCTATATCAATGCCATCAACGTAATGAAGGGTGCCGAAGCGGTTTCCGAATATACTTCCCTGCCTCGTCAGGAAGCATTCAATATTGAATACTGGTTGCTGGAGGAAGCCAAGCTTCAGCGCATGCCAAAACCGAAAGCGCTATCCGGAAAGATCGCCCTCGTAACAGGAAGCGCTGGCGGAATCGGCAAAGCGATCGCCCGCAAATTTGCCGAAGAGGGCGCGTGTGTTGTCATTACAGACAACGACCCGGCTCGCCTGAAAGCAGCCGACGAAGAGTTCAATAAGCTCTTTGGAAAAGATGGGTATACCCACGCGCTTATGGACGTTACCCGTGGCGATGATATTACGAAGGCGATGAAGACGTGCACACTTGCGTTTGGTGGAATCGATATCATTGTTAACAATGCCGGACTCTCCATTTCAAAATCATTGGAAGACCATGCCGAAAAGGACTGGGACCTCCTGTACGATGTACTTGTGAAGGGCCAGTTCCTCGTCACACAAGGTGCGGTCAACATCATGAAAAAACAATCGCTGGGTGGTGATGTACTGAATATCGTTAGCAAGAACGCGCTGGTATCCGGACCGAATAACGCCGGATACGGATCCGCGAAGGCTGCACAACTGCACCTGAGTCGTCTCAATGCCGCCGAGCTGGGAGCGGATAAAATCCGCGTAAACGTCATCAATCCCGACGCCGTCATAGCGGATAGCAAGATATGGGCCGGAGGATGGGCCGAAGGACGAGCAAAAGCCTACGGCGTAAAAGTCGAGGAGCTTCCGGAGTTCTATGCTAAAAGGACTTTGCTCAACGAAATCATTCTGCCGGAAGACATCGCCAACGCGTGCTTCGCATTTGTAGGGGGATTGCTCAGTAAATCCACTGGCAATATGATGAACGTCGACGGCGGCGTGGCCATGGCGTTCGCACGATAAATATTCTCTTCCATGATTCGCAGGGCTTTCAAAATGCAGTTGCATCGCGGCTTTGAAGAAGAGTATCGTCGACGCCACGACAACCTCTGGCCGGAATTACAGCAACTCCTGAATCAAAGCGGTGTTCGCGACTACTCCATCTACCTGGATGAAGAAACCAACACGCTCTTCGGCGTCATGCAGGTGGAAGACCCGGATCTCCTGGAAAAAATGTCGGAACATCCCGTGATGAAAAAATGGTGGGCGTACATGAAAGATATCATGGACACCAACCCGGATAACTCACCGGTTAGCATCCCACTAAAAGAAGTGTTCTATTTACCTTAAACAGATTTGCCATGCAACCTGGAAAAAGTGCCGTGGGTGACCACAACGAACGACTGTTGGCGGACCACAAAAGGAAATTCGAGTTTTTGTCAAAAGATATCAATGGCCTGGATGAAATCGTCAGAAAACTCAGTGCTTTCCAGGTAGCCATTCCCAGTTGGGCGCTCGGCACAGGCGGAACCCGGTTCGGCCGTTTTCCGGGTGGTGGAGAACCCCGGTCGCTTGAAGAAAAAATTGAGGACATCGGACTGCTCCACGCGCTGAATCAATCCAGCGGCGCTATCTCCCTCCATATTCCCTGGGACATTCCGAAAGATGCCCGCGCGATCAAGATTCTTGCCGCGCAGCACAACATCCGTTTTGATGCGGTAAATTCAAACACTTTCCAGGACCAGAAAGACCAGCAGCACAGCTACAAGTTCGGCTCCCTCCAGCACGTAAACAAGGATATCCGCAAACAGGCGATCGACCATAACCTCGAAGTGATTCACTATGGAAAGGAGCTGGGATCGGAGTCTCTCACGGTATGGCTATCCGATGGCTCGTGCTTTCCGGGCCAGCTCAACTTTCGCAAGGCTTTCCAACGCACGCTGCAAAGCCTGGAAGAGATCTATGCCGGCCTTCCCGATAACTGGAAAATCTTTGTGGAATACAAAGCTTTTGAACCCAACTTCTATTCCATGACCGTGGGCGATTGGGGACAGTCTTTGCTGTACGCCAACAAGCTCGGGGAGAAAGCATACACGCTCGTAGACCTGGGACATCACCTTCCCAACGCCAACATCGAACAGATTGTGTCTCTGCTGCTGATGGAAGGTAAACTTGGCGGCTTCCACTTCAATGACTCCAAATACGGTGATGACGATCTTACAGTCGGAAGCATCCGTCCTTACCAGTTATTCCTGATCTTCAATGAACTCGTCGAAGGGATGGACGCACGAGGAATGGATCATACCGTCGATCTCGGATGGATGATTGATGCATCCCATAACGTCAAGGATCCACTGGAAGACCTTCTGCAGTCCGTAGAGGCCATCAAGATTGCGTACGCGCAGGCTTTGCTGGTTGACCGCGGTGCGCTCGCCTCCGCGCAGGAAGAGAACGATGTCGTCCGCGCACAGGAAATTCTTCAAGAAGCATACCGCACTGATGTTCGTCCCTTGGTGGCGGAGTCCCGGTTGAGGGCGGGTGGCGCATTGCAACCCCTGGCCCTGTTCCGGAACCTCCGCGTTCGGGAACAACTTATAAAAGACAGGGGCGCAAAAAGTGTTGCCACCGGCCTCTGATTTTTACTACATTCGTAAATGTCCCAACCCGTAGTCGCAATTTTTGATGTTGGAAAGACCAACAAGAAATTGTTTTTATTCAACGAGTCGTATCAGATTGTTTTTGAAAAGTCGGTCCACTTTGAAGAAACCGTAGACGAGGATGGCGACCCGTGTGAAGATATCGACAGCCTTCAGAAGTTCATCCGGGACGGACTGAAAACGGTTCTTGAATCCGGCGACTTCAAAGTGCGCGCTGTCAACTGCTCGGGGTACGGGGCAAGCTTTGTCTATATCGACGACACCGGAAAAACGATAGGCTGCCTGGAGAACTACCTCAAGGCGTATCCGCAGTCCCTACAGAAGCAATTCTATAACACCTACGGCGGAGAAAAGTTGTTTTCGTTCGAGACGGCATCACCGGTGTTGGGAAACCTCAATTCCGGCATGCAGCTCTACCGCATGCGGCATCTTAAGCCCGAATTCTTCGATCGAATCCGGTACGCACTTCACCTTCCTCAATACCTTTCTTTCCTGATCTCGGGCAAACCCTTTTCCGAAATCACCAGTATCGGATGTCATACAAACCTCTGGCATTTCCGGAATATGGACTACCACTATTGGGTTAAACGCGAAGGCATCCTTCCCAAATTTCCCGATCTGGTTCCGTCAGACATGGTTGTTCAGACGCCCGGCCAATCCTACGTGGTCGGGGTGGGGCTGCACGACAGCTCGGCAGCGCTTATTCCTTACCTGGTTTCTTTCCCGGAACCGTTTGTTCTCATTTCGACGGGTACTTGGGCCATCAGCCTCAATCCATTCAACTCAACTCCCCTCACCAAAGAGGAACTTGAGTGTGACTGCCTCTGCTATCTTCAATACAGGGGGACGCCGGTGAAGGCGTCCAGGTTGTTCGCAGGTCATAACCACGATGAACAGGTGGAACGCATCGCCGCTCATTTTGGGCAAAACAAAGAGCGCTACTACGACGCAACGTTTGACGCAAGGTGCTTGGAAAAGATCGATGTCGCTTTTGATTCGAAAGCAAGCCCCGCCGCTGTTCTTAAAGAATTGAAATTCGCTTCGCGCGACCTGTCATCTTTTAACGATGACCTGGAGGCTTATCATCAGCTCGTCTTCGACATTGCCGTTCAGCAATTTGTTTCAACCCAGCTGATCATCCGCGGCACCACGGTAAAGCGAATCTTTGTGGATGGAGGCTTCAGCAACAACTCGGTTTACATGAATCTGCTGGCCTCATTCTTCCCGGGAATGGATGTGTTTGCCTCATCTATCCCACAGGCAACGGCGATCGGGGCAGCGCTTGCCATTCATGAAGCATGGAATGCGGAAGATTTTCCGTCGAACCTCATCCAGCTAAAAGCGTACAAGTCCACGCTCAGCATTCTCTAGTACGACAGAATCACAATTCGCCGATGAGCCTGGTAAACAACCGGGTGAGGTTTGGTTCTGCGCGCGCAGCCACTTCGATGATCTCCCGGATACTGACCGGCTTGAGGTTTTCCGGGTCACAATTATCGGTCAAGACCGACACCGCGCAACAGGGCAGACCCATGTGGTTTGCAACAATGACTTCCGGAACCGTAGACATACCCACTACGTCCGCGCCGATCCCGCGGAGAAACCGGTATTCCGCGCGCGTCTCCAGGTTGGGACCGGATACGGCAACATATACTCCCACGCGAAGTCTGATCCCTTCACTGCGCGCAATGTTCTGAAGCTTCTCATTTAATACCTCTGAATAGGGACGACTCATATCCGGAAAGGGATTTCCCCAGAAGGACTGATCAATCCCGCGAAGTGGATTGTCGGGCTGAAGATTGATGTGATCGTCGAGCAGCATGAGATCCCCTTTCTCCCAGTCCATGTTCATGTTACCGCCAGCATTGGATACCAGGAGATTGTTAATTCCAAGCATCTTCATTACGCGCACGGGAAACGTGATCTGCTGCATCGAATATCCTTCGTAATAGTGAAAGCGGCCCTGCATCACTACAACCTTCTTACCGTGGATGCTACCTGTTATCAGGTTGCCCACGTGAAAAGACATTGTAGGGAGCGGAAAGTTTGGAATGTCGCGGTAGGGAATGATAAGGGGATCCTGAATTTCTTTCAGAAAAGATTCTCCCAGGCCTGTACCCAGGATCACACCCGTCTGCGGATCGCCAATACCTTTTTCCTTCAGAAAATTACACGCAGCTTTTATCTCATCGATCATGCGACTAATTTACTGGAACCTGGCCAATCCCAAAGGGTTTGCAAAAAATTCAATCAGTGGAGCAGGCTTCCGTTCAGACGAAGCAATTCTGTCTCAGCCACCTTCGCGTTGTAGCGCGCCGTTATAAGGCGGTTATACGCCTCAGCCAGACTTTGCTGGGCAGTGCGCAGCTCGATAAATGTATTGACACCGCGTTTGAAAGTCTCCAGCGCAATAAAGACGTTTTCTTTGGCCAGGCCGATCGTCTCTTCTTCTATGAGCAGTATCTTCTTTGCGTTTTCGTAGTTCGTGAAAGCATTGCGCAGCTCCACGTTGACGGTATTGCGCTGTTGATCATAAAGCAACTGCTGGCGTTCCACCTCAATCTTCGCGAGTTGAGTCAGTCGCCTCGTGTTGAAACCCGTCAGGATGGGGAGAGTAACGGAGAAGCCGTAGTTGAAACCTTCGGACTTGTTATACACCGCGCCAAACGGGTTGATCTGTTTCGTGTTATCGTTACGTGAAAAATTGTAAGCGGCGTTAAAATTAAAGAACGGCAAATATTCAGCTCGTCTTTCACGCAGGGAAAGGCTGGCAATGTCGAGGTTGCGCCGCGAAGCCATGAGACTGTAATTCGTGTTATCAAGGTTTTCAAAGCTCTCATTCATCCTGAGGTCGAGGTCGATGATGATGGTATCCGCTACGTCATATACGGGTGGTAGCTGCAAGCCGACAAAGTTATTCAGCTGTTCCTTCAACTGGGCGATGATCGTTTCCTGTTGAAGCACCTGCGTCCGCTGTGCATTGTAGTCAACCCGTGCCTGGAGAAGCTCCGGCTTGATACCCGTTCCGACCTGTAACTTCTTCTCCGCAAGCTTGACCCGTTCTTCACTCACCGACATCTGCTCCTCAATAGCTTTGAGCTGTTGCTTCTGGCGGACGATGTCGAAGTAGCTGTTGATAACCGCTGCAATGGTGTTAACCATCTGGTCCTTGACTTGCAGGTCACTTTGTTGCGCTATTTGTGAAATCCGTTCGCGTGTTGAGAACATGCGCGTACCGTCAAACAGCGTCCATACCGCGCGCACAGATCCCGTAACGTTATTTGACTGCGCTTCACCACTGTTGTTACGCGACGCATCCGCAAACCTGAGATCCTGATCATTATCATTCCAAACCGTTGCAGCCTCCGCCGTAATCTGCGGAAGGAAAGCGCCCATCACGTAGTTATCGTCAGTCTTTGCCGATTCCGAAACGCTCCTCGCAATGCGTACGTCGTAGTTCTTCTCCAGGGCCAGTGAAACAACTCTTTCAAGCGTGACCTCCTCCTGACCGAAAGCGAACTGAAACCCTGAAACAAATAAAAAGAGAAGCGCAATTGATCTAAGCCTCATACACTAGGTCCTTATGGGTTTGGGGTTGGGATGGCGTGGCCGGTAGGTCATCGCCGAAGTCAACCTGTTTCCGGCGGCGCGAAAGGAATGTATACATCGCAGGAATTACGAACAGGGTTAAGATCAGTGAAAACATGATACCGCCCACGATAACAATTCCGAGAGGCTGGCGGCTTGTCGCCGCGTCGCCCAACGAAAGGGCTATGGGAAGAGAACCCAGTGCCATGGCGAAGCTCGTCATCAGGATCGGGCGAAGCCGCAGCCTCGCCGCTTCAAGAACGGCATCGAATTTCGAAAGCCCCTCTTCACGCTTCTGATTGGCAAACTCCACGATCAGGATTCCGTTTTTCGTCACCAGCCCGATGAGCATGATCATCCCGATCTGCGAAAATATGTTCAGGGTCTGTCCAAATATCTTCAATGAAATGTAGGCGCCGCAGATAGCGAGCGGAACGGTAAACATGATGATCAGCGGATCAACGAAGCTTTCAAACTGAGCGGCCAGGATAAGGTAGATCAGCACAAGCGCGAGAAGGAAAGCGAATGAAGTGTTTCCGGCGCTTTCCGCAAAGTCGCGCGAGTTGCCGGCCAGCGAGGTCGAGAACGTATCATCGAGAAGTTGCCTGGAGATCTCGTGCATGGCCTCGATACCATCACCCACCGTTTTTCCAGGGGCCAGGCCGGCCGAAACTGTGGCAGACTTATAGCGATTGAAATGGTACAGGCTCGGAGGCGTTGTAGACTCTCGTACGGTCACGACGTTATCAATCGAAATCAGCTGTCCGGAACTGGTGCGCACAAAAAGCGATTTCAGGTCGTCCGGATCATCGCGATTGATGCGCGTAACTTGTCCCATGACCTGATACTGCTTTCCATCCTTCGTGAAATATCCGAACCTGAGATTGCTATACGCGAGCTGCAGCGTCTGCGCGATATCCTGAACACTGATGCCAAGCTGAGAGGCTTTCAGGCGGTTGATCTCGACCAGCAACTCCGGCTTGTTGAATTTGAGATCGGTATCCACGCCCTGGAAAGTCGGGTGGTTGTTCGCAGCTTCCAGGAACTTGGGAAGCACCTCGCGAATCTTTTCAAAGTTATTGTTTTGCAAAACGAACTGAACGGGCATGCCTCCTCTCCGGTTAACCTGAATCGTCTGGTCCTGCATGACGAACAAGCGACCTTCCGGGAACAAGTTGAGATTCCGGTTGACCATGTCAACGATCTCCTGTTGTGAACGGTCGCGCTCGTCGGGATCGACCAGCGTTACCCGGACAAATCCGTTGTTGACAGACCCCCCTCCGGAGAAACCAGGCGCCGTCACAGAGAGAGCTGTTCTGTATTCCGGCACTGAATCCATGACAAAATCCACCGCGCGTTGAACAAAGGCATCCATGTAATCAAACGAAGTACCTTCCGCCGCCGACATCTGGAAACGGAACTGGCTACGGTCTTCCATGGGAGCCAGCTCGGACTGGATGTTCCTGTTAATGACGTACACGATCCCAAGACAGACCACGATAATAGCCAGCGCCGCCCAGCGGAATTTCATAAAGGACGAAAGCCAGTTCTGGTATCCGTTTTCCATCCCACGGAAGAACGGTTCTGTCTTATGGTAGAACCATGAATGCTTGTGCTGTTTTCGGGTCAACAAGACACTCAACACAGGCGTTAACGTCAGTGAAACAAAGCAGGAAACAAGCACCGCCCCTGCCACTACAATTCCAAACTCCTTGAACAATCGCCCGACAAACCCTTCGAGAAAAAGGATCGGCAAGAACACAACTGCGAGCGTGATAGAAGTAGAGATGACGGCAAAGAAGATTTCCTTTGATCCTTCTCGCGCCGCGCGATATTTGTTCATCCCGCCTTCCAGTTTCTTGTAAATGTTTTCCGTTACGACGATACCGTCATCCACAACAAGGCCAGTCGCAAGCACGATCCCCAGCATGGTCAATACATTGATGGAGAAACCAAGAAGGTACATGATGTAGAACGTGGCTATCAGAGAGACGGGTATATCGATGAGCGGCCGCATGGCGATCAGGAAATCGCGGAAGAAGAGGTATATGATAAGGACCACCAGGAGGAAGGAAATTACCAGCGTTTCCTGCACCTCGGAAATCGACCGCTTGATGAAAACAGTCTGATCCATCGCGATGTTCAGCTTGATGTCTTCGGGCACTTCATCCTTGATCTGGTCAAGGCGGCGGTAAAACTCGTCGGATATTTCGACATAGTTGGATCCGGGGAGTGGATTCAAGGCAAGGCCCACCATCGCGACATTGCTTTCCCGCAGGACGGACTCTTCGTTTTCAGGACCGAGTATTGCTTGCCCAACGTCCTTCAACCGGATGTCGCCGGTCCCTTCCGATTTGATGATGACATTGTTAAAGTCCTCTTCGGTGTAAAGTCTCCCAAAGGTCCGCACCGTAAGCTCCGTCGCCATTCCAGTGATCTTTCCCGACGGCAATTCGATGTGTTGCCGGTTCAATGCCGTTTGAACGTCGAGTGGTGTAAGACTATATGCGCTCAGCTTCGCCGGGTCAAGCCAAAGGCGCATGGCGTATCTTTTCTCACCCCAAATACGGATACTACTCACACCCGGGATGGTCTCGAGTCGTTCAACCAGAACGTTGTTCGCATACTCCGTCAGCTGCAGCGGGTTGCGCGTATGGCTCTGAACCGTCATCGCGATGATTTGATCGGAACTCGCGTCCTCTTTGGAAACGACGGGAGGGCTGTCGAGGTCACGCGGCAGTGAGCGGGCCGCCGAGGAAACTTTATCGCGCACGTCGTTGGCGGCAGTCTCCAGGTCCACGCCGAGCTGGAATTCAATGTTGATGTTGCTTTGACCGACGCTGGAAGACGAGGTTATGTTCTTAATGCCGGGAATACCGTTTACCGACTTCTCTAACGGCTCGGTAATTTGCGATTCGATGATGTCGGCGTTGGCACCCGGATAATTCGTGCGCACACTGACGATGGGCGGATCGATCGCCGGGTAATCCCGTACTCCTAAAAAGTTAAAACCGATAACTCCAAACAAGACCAGGATGATGTTCATCACAAAAGCCAGAACCGGGCGTCTTAGACTTAATTCGGAGATGTTCATAAGATTCTTCTATTCGTCTATAGGGACGTAACATTTGTAATTTTGACCTTGGTCTGCGGTCGGATGGCCATCAGGCCCGTTGTAATGACCGTATCCCCAATATTCACGCCATGTAGGATCTCCACAAAGGCTGAATCGCGCAGGCCTGTTTCTACCACCGTAAACTGTGCGCTATCTCCTTTGAACAAGATCACTTGCTTGTTGCGGATATTGGGTATCACAGCCTCCGTCGGTACAAGCAGTGCTTTGTCGTTCTTCCCAAGCTGAAGGTTTACTTTTGCAAACAAACCGGGTACCAGTTCCTGATTATTTCCGCCGACAACCGCCCTGACCAGCAACGTCCGTGTGGCCTGGTCGACGTGGTTTTCGGTCGCCATGACAGAGGCGGTATGCTCCTGTTTGCCGCCGTCTACTCTAAATCTGACCTGATAACCTTTCCCGATATCTTTCGCGTACTTTTCAGGAACGGAAAACTCAAGTTTCAACTGCTCCACTTGCCGGATAGTTGTAACAACATCCGAAGGCGATATATACGACCCCAGGCTGATGTTGCGCAGCCCGAGCACGCCGCGATAGGGCGCGCGGATCTCAGTCTTTGAGATCGCGATCTCTGTGCTCTCAATATCCGCGCGGAGATTCTCCACTTCAAGTGTGCTTAAGTCATATTCCTGCTGGCTGATACCGTTTATCTCGAGGAGCTCCTTGTTGCGCTCGGCCGTCTTCTCGCGGATCTGAAGCTGAACCCGCAGTTTTCGAAGCTGTGCCTTGAGATCTTCGTCGAATAACTTCACAAGGATCGTTCCCTTCTCTGCCACAGCTCCTTCACGGATATTCATTTGTACTACACGGCCACCGACTTCGGCTCGTATCGCCGTTTCTTCGAAGGGCTTCAAAGTGCCAGGCACTTGCACATTCTCGCTGATCGTGCTTTGGCCCACGACAAAGGCGTCAACAGACATCGGCCCCGATAAGCGACCGCGTCCCGAGGAAGTCTGTTCTTTCTTTGAGTCGCAGGCAACCAGTGCAATGATCAATGTCAGGCAGTACGCCCATGTGAATAACCGCATATAAGAATTCGATAACGTATTTTCTAACACCCTGTATTTTAAACTCGTTCAAACGTCATGCCCTCGTTCCCACGAACAACTGGTGCAGTTTCAGCACCTGGGGGATTACCAGCGTGACGTCGTCATTTATGATAATGTAATCAGCCTTTTTTACTTTTTCTTCCTCCGGTAACTGTTTTTCGACGATCTGTGTGAACTGCTCGGCCGTCCGGTGCGCATCTCGTTTCAAAACCCGCTTTTGCCGAACACTTTCCGGTGCGGAAACCACAACGATCTTGTCCAGGATACGATAAGAGCCGGATTCAAACAAAAGGGCTGCTTCCTTCAACACGTAGCGCTCGTGGCGGTGAATGCGAACCCAGTTCTCGTAGTCGGCCCCAACGCGGGGATGGATAAGTTGATTCAGTTTCTCCAGCTTCACATCATCCGAAAAAACCCAGTCCGCCAGCCACTTTCTGTTCAGCGATCCATCCGGATGATACGCCAAATCACCGAATTCTTTTTTAATTTGAGATACCAGTATTCCATCGGTGGTCATTAGTCCTTTCGCGTGGCTGTCGGCATCATAGACCGATGCCCCGAGATGAGCGAAGATTTTACAGACCAGCGACTTACCGGAGCCAATACCGCCTGTAATGCCGATCTGTAAGGGGATTTCCACCGGCTATAGTTTAACGATGACCGAATCGATCTTCAGGATTGAACTGTAAGGAGGAAGTCCGTCGACACGAGGCATGATCTTCCGCGTACCGCCCTGGAAGTTCCGCAGATCGAGTACCGCTCTTATGGAGTCCATCCGTATCGTCTCCATGAAGCTTTCGGGTATGGACAACACTACGGGGATCTTCCCGGAGTTCATGACCTCTGACACTGAGGGCGGGATATTTTCAATGGCGAGCGATATCGAGTCTTCTACCGTTATCATCTCTTCCACATTGAACATCACCGACACCGCAGGTGGTTGCAAACTGGTGATGCCTGAGAATGGTAACTCTACGGGAATGCTTCTCACAAAATACTCGTCGATGTTGCGCTGTGGAATCGCCAGCCGCACGGGTTCCCGGATCTTTTCCACGATTTTCTTCGGGCCGGTCACAAAAGTGGAATCCGGCACGATCGCCACATCGCTGGTAAGGCTGTGGCCCTTCTTCAGGTTGTATTGAACCGAATCGACTGCCAGCTTGATCCATTTCCCGACCTTAGGCTCCAGATCGAGATAGATCGTGTCGCTGAGCACGTGATTTATTTCGAGGCCGTTCAGCTGATTTGTAAAAGAAAACTTCAAACCGCTCCCCACGATCTTCTTCACATCGCCCGGGCGTTCGAGCGGAATCTGCAACGGGTCCAGTTTGACACCCGTACTTCTCTTGAAAAGCTCCCAGCCGTTGCCCGTTACGTTCAGCCTGACTTCCTTCGGCAGCGCTCCGACCGGGATGAAATTGTCGTTGTCGTAGTCGAATGTAAGCGGGAAATTTATGTTGGTGGTGTAGGTCTTGTTCAGCGCGTTGAAAAACCAGAAAACCGTGGCAGCGAAAACACACAGTACTACGGCTTTCCAGTTTCTCCTGTTAAAACGAAGGATGTTGAATATGTTATAGAGTAATCTCATTAACTGTTGAAGGAACGACAGGCGCCGGGTCCTCGCCCGGATGCAACGGTCAGGCTATTTCTTGTTCGCCTGCTTCGTCGCGTCGAGCGAAATTGCGCTCTTGTTAAACCGGATGCGGCCGCCTTTCTCCACTTCCAGTATGAAGGTATCCCCTTCGAGCTCTCCTACATATCCATGGGCACCGCCAATGGTTACAACGTAGTCGCCTTTCTTGATATCATCAATGAATTTGCGCTGATCCTTCGCCTTCTTCTGTTGAGGACGGATCATAAAAAAGTAAAACACCAGAATGATGGCGCCAAAGAATATCAGCTGCGGCACCGCGCTTCCGCCACCGGGTGTGGCTTGTAAAAGGATAGTTAACATATGGATTAATTAATTAGCTGCCAAAGTTAATTTTTTTAACCGATTATCACTCACCTATTTGCGATGCATTACGGCGAACATTTTTTTCGGCTCAAAGCCGCGTGTTGAACGGCCGATCTTTACGGCCGGCGGCGCGAAAAAACAAAACCCGGGTCAAACCCGGGTCTTCGTCTTCAGTATTTTCCCAAACTATTTTCTCACCGGACCCTGGGCAGGCGCCTCAGACTTCGGTTCCACCATCGCCTTAAACCGCAAAACAGTTTGTTTCGGATATGTGTTCGCCGTCACGGTCACCGTCTTGTTCTGAATATTCGGTTTGCCGTTGCTATCAAACTTGGCTTTCACAAAGCCGGTACCTCCCGCCGGGACAGGGGTCTTGGTCCACTCCGGGACTGTACAGCCGCATGATCCCTGCGCACCCTGAATAATGAGCGGCGCATCACCGGTATTCTTGAACTGATAGGTGTATTCAACAACCTGGCCTTCCTTGATGGTGCCAAAGTCGTGATCCACGGTCTGAAATTCGAACTTCGGAAGAGGGCCATCAGGCTTTTCATCCGTTACGGGCAGCGTAGCAGGAGTGGGAGCAGGCGTTACCGATTTCTTACCTTCGAGTTCGGCTAATCTGCTTTCAAGTTCCGCTATCTTCTTTTCCGAGTTCCGGTCGTTGCAAGAGGTAAATACCGCCCCCATTGCAAAAATCATCAAAACCTTGATCCACGTCGTTTTCATTTCTTTACTGCTTAACATTTAGTTCTTCTTACCACGTATCTGCATTAAAAGTTCATCGACATCCTCCAAAAGCTTCTCAGCTTTTGTCTTCGCTTCATCGACAACCTTCTGGCCCTGCGATTTCGCTTCCGATGTCAGGGGAGTTTCTCTCCCGGAGACAAAATCATTGATCACATCCTGAAGCATTACACGGTACTTGTCCAGCTGATAGGAAAGTTTTTCCCGCGTATTGGAGCCTTTATCAGGTGCATACAAGATTCCCAGTATCGCTCCGGTAGCTGCGCCTACTAAAAATGCGAGCAGCGTGTTTCCTCCCTTTTTGCTCATAGGCCTTCAAAATTATTATCGGTGAGACTCAATTTCAAACTTTTAACATTTTTTAACAAATATACGGCTTCAATGCTATTTATTATCAATTAGCCCACGGCCGCTCTTTTTTATTTCCCCGGAATCCTGAAGCTCTTTTGCTATCACATCCAGGATGCCGTTAATGAAATTGCGACTTTTTGGCGTGCTGTACGTTTTGGCCAGCTCGATGTATTCATTGATCGTGACTTTTACCGGTATGTTCGGGAAACTCAGTAATTCGGCGATAGCCATTTCGAGAATTATCCGATCGGTCAGCGGCAATCTCTCCACTTCCCAGTTGCGGGTATTGCTGGAGATCAGTTCACGGTGATGGGGTTTTAGATCCGTGGCCGTATTATAAAGCGTTTCAATGAAGTCTTTGTCGTCTTCCCAGTTAAGCGACAAAGTATGCAGGCTGATCTCTTTCTGGCTTTCGGGTTCAAAGGACTTGACTGTTTTTTCCACAAGCGCTTTCACGATGTCCTTGTCCTCGGCCCATCGGAGGACCTCCTCCTCATAAAAATCATTGATCACAGTCTTTCCCAGGATCACTTTCTTGAAAAGATGGTTTACGAATTTCTTCTGATCATCCAGGGACGGACTTTTTCGGTCCAGATAATTCAAATACTCGTTATCCTGACGGACAACATCGCGAAACCAGTGGCGCACGTCCTCGGATTTATTCTGCCAGTGGCGGCCCAGGCGCATGGCATCCTTCTTCAGCGCTTCGCTGTTTTTCAATGCCTTTATCCAGGTGTTGTTAACAAAATTCTTGTGACTAACTTTCTTGTCAGCCTCGGCGAGTTCGGCGAAAGCAGTAACCAGGCTCAGGGTGGCGATGTAGTGGTCGTAAATCTTTTCAACCTCGATGACGAGATTCTTGCGGAAGAACTCCGTGTCTTTTTTAACCTGGTCTTTGTAGAACTTGAGAGCTACCTGAACAGCGCGGGCGATCTTTTCATCATCATGCTCAACTTTCGCTTTGCCCTCGGCAAATGCTTTTTCGAAGATCTTCAGGCTTTCCTTTTTTTGCTGCTGAAGCAGGATTTTGTCCTGCACTTCCATGGAATTCAGATCCGGCGAAAACGTCTCCACGATTTTCTCCTGACATAACTCATAGGTGGCATCCTTGCATTGCTGTAATGCAAAAAGGCTTTGCATTACTTTAATCCGGAGACTTCTTCTGTTCAGCATGTTAAAGAACGACGTTAAAGGTATAAGGACACAAAAATAAACATCCTGTCAGTGATTTCACTAACAGGATGCCTATAATAATTATTCCATTATTCGGTTCTTTCCTGCCCGGTCGTCAGCGGGTCATCTGAAGCCTCCCCACATCCTCGATCCGCTTCTCAGCAAGCCGGGTGGCTGCTTCCTGCGTAGATATTTTCTCACTTTGGGCGAAATTCAGTATGTCCAGGCAGGTATCGTAGATTTTTTCCGTCTGCTCCAGTACACGCTTGCGGTTGTAATGACCCAGGTGCTCATGGTAGACGTTGATCAGTCCACCTGCGTTGATGAGAAAGTCGGGCGCAAACGTGATGCTCCGGTCCACGAGCATGTATCCGTGACGCATCTCATCCTTTAACTGGTTGTTGGCAGCGCCCGCGATCACACTGCATTTGAGCCTGGCGATGGTATCGTCATTGATGGTCGCCCCCAGCGCGCAGGGTGCAAAAATATCGGCGTCCAGATCGTATATGTCGTCCTGTGCAACCGGGGTCACAGGGAACTCCTGGGCTATACGCTTCACCTTATCTTCAAAAAGATCGGTGATAAAAACGACCGCGCCTTCTTTGACAAGATGCTCCACAAGATGTTTTCCGACCTGACCGACTCCCTGGACGGCCACGCGCTTGCCTTCCAGCGCCTCATTCCCGAATGCTTTCCGCGCCGCAGCTTTCATGCCCATATAGACGCCGTAGGCAGTAACCGGCGAGGGATCGCCGCCGCCGCCCATGGCCTCCGGCAAGCCGGTGACATGCGAAGTTTCCATGTGGATATACTCCATATCAGCCGTTTTCATGTTCACGTCTTCGGCTGTAATGTATTTTCCGTTCAGGCTCTCTACGAATTTCCCGAATCGCCGCAATAGCGCTTCACTCTTGATCGCTTTTGGATCTCCTATGATTACCGCCTTTCCGCCGCCGAGGTTTAGTCCGCTGATGGCGGCCTTGAAAGTCATTCCCCGCGATAACCTGAGAACATCTGTCAGCGCCTCATACTCGCTGGTGTAGTTCCACATCCTGGTGCCGCCCAACGCCGGCCCGAGCGTCGTGTTGTGAATGGCGATGATCGCCTTGAGGCCCGTTGCTTTATCGCTGCAAAAAACTACTTGTTCGTGTCCGAAATCTGTCAGGTTTCCAAAAATTTCCCGCCCCTCCGCGGTCTCCAAAGTCTTGACGCTCATGCAATGATTTATTTTGTACAACAATGACTGAAGGAATGTTTTTTTACCCTGCAGTATAAAAATTGCAGGCCAAATTTAATCATTTCAAACGTTTGCATAAACTTTTGAGAGGATATTTCGTTTCATCATGCAATGCCCAAATATTATACACTCGCGCCCTGCTTTAACCATTTTTTATAGTTTGATTTGCAAGCCGCGGTAACAGGATTTCGACGACAGGACTCATCAAAATGAAAGAACTCAGATATCTCAACAAGTACCTCCTCAAATACAAGTGGCACCTCATCTTCGGAACCGTCTTTGTAATCATCTCGAACGCCTTCCAGATTCTTCCCGGCCCGCTGGTGCGCGATTCGATCGATCAGATCGTAGACAACATCCATGTGTACAACGCATTCAACAACGTCAACCTGCAGGATAACTTCTTCCAGGTTTTCGCATTCGCGATTCTTGTTTATGCCGGACTAATTCTCTTGATGGCGCTTCTCCGCGGCGTATTTCTTTACTTCGTCCGGCAGACGCTCATCGTAATGTCGCGCCACATTGAATACGATCTCAAGAACGAAGTCTTCGAACATTATCAGACCCTGCCGTTGAGTTTCTATCGCCGCAACAACACGGGCGATCTCATGAACCGGATCTCCGAAGATGTCAGCCGTGTGCGCATGTATCTCGGCCCTGCCATTATGTACGGCCTGACGCTGGTTACCTTATTCCTGATGTTGATCCCGTTTATGATTCGCATCAGCCCTACGCTTACCTGGTATGCGCTGATTCCATTGCCACTGCTCTCGCTGAGTATTTTTCTCGTGAACAATAAAATCGAAAAGCGTTCGGAACAGATCCAGCGCAGCCAGTCCAGGCTGTCAACTTTCGTCCAGGAAGCGTTCAGTGGCATTCGCGTCCTGAAGTCTTTTAACCGCGAACACGAGTCGTCGTCCAAGTTCCAAGCCGAAAGCGAAGATTACCTGAAGCAGTCCATGAAGCTAACAGTAGTCCAGTCGTTATTCTTTCCCCTCATCATGGGCCTTGTCGGATTAAGCACAATTCTCACCGTATATGCAGGAAGCACGCTTGTGATCAACGGATCTCTAACGATTGGCAACGTCGCGGAGTTTATCATTTATGTGAACCTTCTCACATGGCCGGTCACTTCATTGGGTTGGACCAGTTCACTCGTTCAGCGCGCAGAGGCATCGCAAAAGCGGATCAATGAATTCCTGAAAACGACTTCAAGCATCGTGTCCGAAAGAGAACTGGTGCGCCCGATCGAGGGAAAGATCGAATTCCGGAATGTCTCATTCATCTATCCGGACACCGGCATCAAGGCGCTGAAAGACATATCTTTTGTCGTCAATCCCGGCGAGTCCCTCGCTATTATTGGCACAACGGGATCCGGCAAGAGCACGATATCTAACCTGATATCCAGGCTCTATGATGTCCGCGACGGGCAAATCCTCATCGATGACATTCCCATAAGCCATTATAACCTCAATAGCCTGCGAAGCCAGATCGGGTATGTGCCCCAGGATGTTTTTCTCTTTAGCGACACGATCTATAACAATATTGGTTTCGGGATGGACAGTCCTGAACAGGAAAAGATTTTCCAGGCGGCAAAGGACGCGGATGTTTATGACAATATCCACGCGTTTCCCCAGGGATTTGAGACCCGCATCGGCGAAAGAGGCATCACGCTTTCCGGGGGACAAAAACAGCGCGTGTCCATCGCACGCGCCGTCGTGCGCGAGCCAAAAATCCTCATGCTCGACGATGCGCTCTCGGCGGTCGACACAAAGACGGAGAACAACATTCTCAACAGTCTCAAACGCATCATGCAGGGAAGGACAACCGTCATCATCTCTCACCGCGTCTCATCAGCCAAGCTCGCCAACAAGATAATCGTACTTGTAGACGGCAGAATCGTCGAAGTAGGAACTCACGAATCGCTGATCGAAAGAGACGGCATGTATCGCGACATGTACGAGAAACAGGGACAAGTCGAGGAATTCAAAATCTAGAATCAAAAAATATATCGTAGCCCGACTCCGCCTTCAAACCGTTGCCAGCCAGGATCTGCCTGAATGTCGGTAAAATATTCAACTTCCATGAATGCGGAGATCGGGATCCTGAAGTACGCGTACTCGATTCCCAGCACGAACTGAGGGCCCATCGTTACCCGGTTGCGATCAAATGATCCGAAAGGTTCGCTCAGCGGTGGCCCTGCAATGCCAGGCGAATACTCGTAGTCATACTGCAATTCCGTTCGTTTCCATTCCCAGCCGACACCGGCATAACCCTGAAGGCCATCCGATATTTTTTGAGCGTCGACATGATAAAGGACTTTTACCTCCCCGATCAGGTCAGATTTAACCCGGTGAGTCAGGTACGAAATGTTTGCTTCGGTTGAAGGAAAGGTGTCGGTGCGCAAATACATTCCGAACTTGTCGCGAAAGTAATGGTTGTATAAGCCACTGGCTGCCTTGCCCACATCCAGCGCAACGGAAAAGTGTTTGTTGGGATAGAACTTGTATGTGACCGCGAACGGATCCCCCAGTTTGAATCCTAATCCGTGCAGCGGATACCGGCTTTTGTCGAATGTGGGACAAATGATCTTCGCCTTGCTTCCCTTTACCTTTGGATTAGAAAAATGAAGGCGTGAGTGTGTCACGCGGCGTGACCGCTGAGCCTGCACGCATTCCAATGCGACAACTGAAAGGAATGCAACCAGAAGTATCCTTGGGACGCGCATGAAATGCAAAGATACTATTTTTGAGACGCCTCCGGCTGAGCAGTGAACCGGCTTTACCGAATGATCTATCCGACAAACTCCTTATACTGCATCTTATGGAGGCGGGCATAAAACCCGTCCAGCGCCAGCAACTCTTCATGACGACCCTCCTCTTTGATCTCGCCGTGATCCAGTACGATGATCTTGTCCGCTTTCTGAATGGTTGACAACCGATGGGCGATCACAACGGAGGTCCTGCCGCGCATCATTTTGTCGATCGCGTGCTGGATCATTTCCTCCGTTTCCGTGTCAACTGATGAAGTCGCTTCGTCCAGGATCAAAATCCTCGGGTTGTAGACCATCGCCCGGATGAACGAGATGAGCTGACGCTGTCCGACGGATAGGGTTGCGCCGCGTTCCATCACATTGTAAGAGAGCTTTCCGGGCAACCGGTCGATGAACCTGCGCGCTCCCACGAGGTCCGCCGCATGCCATACCATTTCCTCCGTAACATCGGGATTGCCCAACGTGATGTTGTTAAAGATCGTATCAGAAAACAGGAACACATCCTGCAGGACGACGCCGATGTTCTTGCGCAAGGCGCCGAGATCGTACTCCCGTATGTCGACGCTATCAATTGTGATCGCACCTTTCTGGATCTCATAAAAGCGGTTCAGCAGATTTATAATGGACGACTTACCGGCGCCGGTAGCGCCTACAAACGCAACCATCTCGCCAGCGTTAATGTCGATGTCAATACCTTTCAGCACGTACTGATCGTCGTTGTACGCGAACCAGACGTTATCGAACTTGATGCTTCCCCGGATTTCGTCAGACTTCAGCGTGCCGGTTTGCTGAACGTGCTCCTCATTGTCGAGAAGATTCATGATTCGCGACGTGCTTACGATACCCATCTGCAGCGTGTTGTATCGGTCAGCGATCATTCGGATCGGCCGGAAAAACATCTGAATGTACATGATGAACGCAATGAGCTTGCCAATGGTAATGCCGGTGTCATCGAAATGAATCACACCTTTGGCGCCGTACCACACGAGCAAACCGATCCCCGCTGCCGCAATGATCTCCGCGACCGGGAAATAGATCGAGTAGTACAGCACGGACCTGAGGTTAGCTTGACGATGTTCTTCGTTGATGGATTTGAACTTCCTGAATTCCGTATTTTCGCTGCCGAAAATTTGCACGATGTTCATCCCTGTGATGTGTTCCTGCACAAAGGTGTTGAGGTTGGCAACTGCATTGCGTACATCGTTGAAGGTCACCTTGATCTTCTCTTTGAAGATGTAAGTGCTGATGAGCAGCAAGGGGATCGTAGACAAGCTGAGAAGTGCCAGCCGCCAATCCTGGTAAAACATAAACGCCAGGATAAAGACGATCTGCAAGAGGTCTCCGGCCATCGCTGCAAGGCCTTCGCTGAAAACATCGGCGAGGGTTTCCACATCTGATATGGTCCTCGTGACGAGGCGCCCGATCGGCGTCTTGTCGAAGAACTTCAGTCTGAGATTGACGATGTGGTCGTACAGGCGCGTCCTGATGTCACGGATCACCTGCTGGCCGAGCCATCCCGAAAGGTAAGTATGAGCGTATTGGGTGATAGAATGAGCGACGAGTAAAACCAGCAACCACACCATCACCTGCACCATTCCGGCATAATCGCCGAATGCGACATCATTATCGATGGTGTATTGGATAAGAAACGGACGCAATGGCGTGAGCAGGCCCAGAACAATTGTGAGTATAATCAGACTGATGAAACTCCCGCGGTATGGAGTCACGAATTTCATCAGTCTCCTGAGAACTGACCAGTCTATGATGTTGCCGCTCTTTATCTGTTCTTTCTCCACCTTATTTTATAAAAATGCGCGCTGGATACTTCACTCTCTCCAGGTATAAACCCGATGCTGGAACATTAGCTCCTGCTTTCCTTCTGTCTTTACCGTGAATGATCGAAACGAATTCCTTCTCGGTCGTTTTGCCGGTGCCGACGTCGAGCAGGGTTCCGACAATAGCGCGAACCATGCCCCGAAGAAAACGGTTCGCCGAAATGGTGAAAACAAGCTCATCGCCCTTTTCCTTCCAGCCCGCCTTGTGAATGTTGCAAATAAAATGATTTACGTCGGTTTTAACTTTGCTAAAGCACTCAAAATCCTGTTCCCCTACTATATACGCAGCCGCCCGGTTCATGTTCGCGATTTTTACGTCTTTGAAGTAATGCCAGGCGAAGCCCTGAAGGAAGGGATTTTTTACCCGCGTGATCTGATACCGGTAGGTTCTTTCAAGGGCATCATAGCGGGCGCTTGCATCCGGTTTTACTTCCCGCACAGATTTGATAACAATATCGCGAGGCAAAAATGAATTAATACGTTGCAGCATCTGCGCCTGGTCGAAAGCTTCGGCTATATCCGTGTGGAAGAACTGCTGCTCACAATGCACTCCGGTGTCCGTTCGCCCGCTTCCAACAATACTGACCGGCGTCCTGAAAACTTTTGTCATCACATCTTCTACTACGGCCTGCACGCCCGTCGCATTCTGCTGGCTCTGCCATCCATTGTAGTTGGCCCCGTGATAGGCTATCTCAAAAAAGTACCGCAATTTCTAAACCTGATTACCAATTACAAATGACTACTTTCCTAACGACCAACAACTAATGACTAATCCACCTCATTTACTTAAGCTCTGCTAACTTCCTCTCCTTTAAGAGAGGATCAAGGTGAGGTGATAAAAACGATGACTAATTCCCATTTTCGTACAACACAGCTGCCCCCTGGCCTACGCCGATGCACATGGTGGCAATTCCGTACTTCACCTTTCTTTTCTGCATCTCCCGTATTAGAGTCGCGCTGATCCGTGCGCCGCTGCAGCCGAGCGGGTGACCGATAGCAATAGCCCCACCGTTGACATTGACGATGGCAGGATCGAGTTCCAGATCGCGAAGGCACGCCAGTGACTGGGAGGCAAAGGCCTCATTTAACTCGAACAGTCCGATATCCGATATCTTCAGTCCTGCACGCTTCAAAAGCTTTCGTGTCGCCGGCACCGGTCCGACGCCCATGAACGCCGGGTCAACACCAGCGATGGCCATTCCCGCGACCCGCGCAAGCGGTTTGAAGGAACTTCCCTTCAGCACTTCTTCGCTCACTAGCAGCGACGCGGCCGCGCCATCGTTTATTCCGGAAGAGTTTCCGGCTGTAACGGTGCCGTCTTTCGCAAACGCCGGTTTCAGTGCCGCCAGTTTTTCCAAAGAAGAAAGCCGCGGATGTTCGTCCTTCGCGAACATGACAGGTTCACCCTTCGGCTGCGGTACGGGAACACTCACCAGTTCGTCCGCAAACTTCCCGGCATCATGGGCAGCCTGGTAACGCCTCTGCGATTCAAAGGCAAACGCATCCTGATCTTCTCGCGAAATATTCCACTTTCGGGCGACATTTTCCGCCGTCTCCCCCATCGAATAAGGATGGTACAAGGCGGAAAGGCGCGAGTTCACGAACCGCCAGCCCAGCGTCGTGTCATAGATCTCCGGCTTCCGGGAAAACGGCTCCGCTCCCTTTGCCATGACATAGGGAGCGCGCGTCATGCTTTCGACTCCTCCGGCTACATAAATATCGCCCTCGCCTACCATAACTGATCGTGACGCGTCCATGATCGCCTGAAGTCCGGAAGCGCATAGCCGGTTCACCGTAACACCTCCAACTTCAACCGGCAATCCGGCAAGCAGCGACGCCATGCGCGCCACATTGCGATTGTCTTCACCTGCCTGGTTGGCCGCCCCGAGGACTACATCCTCAATCATGCTGATATCAAGCCAGGAATTTCTTTCGATGAGTTTCCGAATCACATAAGCCGCCAGATCATCGGGCCGGACGCCGGCAAGAGCGCCTCCGTATTTGCCGATCGGCGTGCGGATAATATCTGCAACGTAAACTTCTTTCATAATCTGAAGTGCCTGAAAGGTAAGGAATAAAAAAGTGATGTTCCTTCGCCTGAAATGCCCCTATTGCTTAGTTTTGCGCCAGCTGAACCCGGCACGATTGATAGGGCAGACGGCAATTTAATTTAAGACCTATATGTGGCAAAGAATTCAAACGGTATTTCTCCTTCTGGCGATCATCAGCCTCCTGGCGGCCATCCTTTTTCCCATATGGGTCCACGAAGCAATCGGACAAACACATAAGCTGTTCGCCTTTCACTACAGCATCACAGGACAAAGTGGGGAAATGATCACAACTCAATACCTGCCGTATTGTATCACCGCCGTACTCGCCGTTGCGTCGATCACGCTTTCCGTTATCGAGATCGGAAAATATAAAAACCGGATGCTGCAGATGAAGCTCGGCGCATTGAATTCGCTCTTCCTGGCAGGAACGATTCTTTCCGCATTTCTGCTTTCGAACCAACTTACCAAGGAATTCGGGGGAGGCCAATTGGGTCTCGGCCTTTGGTTGCCGGGCGTCGCCGTGATCTGCAACCTTCTGGCCAATCGCTTCATCCGAAGGGATGAAAAGCTCGTGCGTGACTCCAACCGACTGCGATAACCACTTTCAGCCGCGGTTCCGGCGCCTGACGTTTGACTGACACCCTGACATATTTTAGTCTTTGGAATAGGATTTGAAAACCCGTGACCCGCACGAGGGTATCTGAATAATTTACTTAAAAATGAAACAATGGCAGCAGTAGAAGAAAAAGGAACTATATCCATCCACACCGAGAACATTTTTCCCATCATCAAGAAATTCCTTTATTCCGATCACGAGATATTTCTGCGCGAACTCGTGTCGAACGCTGTAGACGCGACGCAGAAATTGAAAAAACTCGCCTCCCTGGGAGACTTTACCGGCGAGCTCGGCGACCTGACAATCGAAGTGAGCTTTGACAAAAAGAAGAAGACCATCACCGTCAGCGACCGGGGAATCGGGATGACCGCGGAGGAAGTCAAAAAATACATCAACCAGATCGCCTTTTCCGGAGCGGCCGAGTTCGTCGAGAAATTTAAAGACAAAGCTGATGGCAAGGACATCATCGGCAAGTTCGGCCTCGGTTTCTATTCATCGTTCATGGTGGCCGACAATGTAGAGATCATCTCGAAATCCTATAAAGTCGCCGACGATCAGGAAGCCGTTCGCTGGCAATGCGATGGCTCCACTGAGTTTTCAATCAACTCCATAAACAAGACAACACGCGGGACGGACGTGATTTTGCATGTGAACAAAGAGTCTGAAGAATTCCTCGATGAATGGCGTCTCAAGAGCATTCTTGAGAAATACTGCAAGTTTCTTCCCGTCGAGATCAAATTCGGGACGAAGGAAGAAAGTGTTGAGGATGGAGTTGACAGCGAAGGCAAGCCGAAATACAAAACAGTTACGGTCGACCAGATCATCAATAATCCTTCACCCCTGTGGACGAAATCTCCCTCGGAACTCAAGGATGAAGACTACCTGAAATTCTACAAAGAACTGTATCCCTATTCGGAAGACCCTTTATTCTGGATCCACCTGAACGTAGAGTATCCCTTCAGCCTGACGGGGATCCTCTATTTTCCGAAAGTGAAGAATGACTTCGAGATCAACAAGAACAAAATCCAGTTATACTCACGTCAGGTTTTCATTACTGATGAGGTAAAGGACGTTGTCCCGGATTTTCTTATGCTGCTGCACGGCGTCCTCGATTCTCCGGACATTCCGCTCAACGTATCCCGGAGTTATCTGCAATCAGATGCCAGTGTCAAAAAGATCAGTCAGCACATCACTAAGAAAGTCGCTGACAAACTTCAGGATCTGTTCAAGAAGGACCGCGCAGACTTTGAGAAAAAGTGGGATGACATAAACATCTTCGTAAAATACGGAATCATCAGCGACGAGAAGTTTTACGATCGCGCGAAAGAGTTTACGCTCCTGAAGAACGTAGACAACCAGTACTTCACACTGGATGAGTACCGCGACAAGGTGAAAGCAAACCAAACAGACAAGGAAAAAAATCACATATACCTGTACGCATCCGACAAGAGCAAGCAACACAGTTTTATCGAAGGCGCGAAGGGTAAGGGCTACGACGTTTTGCTTTTTGAAGGGATTCTGGATAGTCATTTCATCAATACCCTGGAACAAAAGCTCGAAAAGACCCAGATCAAGCGCGTTGACAGCGACACCACGGACAAGCTTATCGCCAGGGATGAAAAGCTTGAAAGTGTGCTGAACAAGGAAGAGGAAGAGCAGATCAAAACGATCTTCGAAACGGCGATCAACAACAAAAACATGACCGTCGCGGTTGAACCCATGTCTCCGGACGATTTGCCGGTTGTCATTACGATGAGTGAGTTCATGCGGAGAATGAAGGATATGGCCAAGACAGGTGGCGGATATGGTTTCATGGGTAACATGCCGGACAACTACAATGTGGCGGTGAATGGCAATCATCCCATCGTTCAAAAAATCCTGAAAGCCGACGGTGACGAACAGAAAGGCAGGCTGGCAAAACAGGCTTATGATCTGGCCCTTTTATCCCAGAACATGCTGACCGGTCCGGAATTGACCAACTTCATTAAACGCAGCGTCGAACTGGTTTCCTGATCATTTGCGGGTCCGCAGTTTTACGATAATATTTTTTGAGTATTTTCGTTGTCCAGAAATATGCGGTACGCCATCCTCATACTTTTTTTAGCGCTCTTTGTCGCTGCGCCTGCGCTCGCGCAGGATGAACCGGCGGAAGATTCGCCCATGGACGAGCGTTTCACAATTGATACACCGGTGACGCTGGACTTTGAAAAGGAAGAGGAAGAAGAGCCAAAGAAGAAAAAGAAAAAGGTAAAAAAGAAGGTCTTCTACGGCGTAAAGACAAAGAAGGGATTTACCCGCAAGGGGTACGGCAACCGTGTTACGTATGAACTATTTTACGTCCTGAAAAAGCCGGAAACCCCTCAGACTTTTGTCCGCGACTTGTACTGGTACGATTACACCCGGAAAGAAATCCGCAAAAGCGAGAGATTCGATTCAAAAAAGGGGGTATTACTACACGGTCCCTACGAGAAGCGCCTGGGCGATGTCGTCCTCGAAAAGGGAATCTTTTACAAAGGCACGAAGCACGGCCGCTGGATGTACTACAACCGGGACAGCACCTTACGGGATAAGGAAAAATACTTCCGGGGTTGGCCGAAGGAGTCAGTGGTGAGCTATTACGATGCCGAGCGCAAGAAGATGAAGGAGATCACCCCGATCGAGTTTGGCGAAAAAGAGGGATACTATTACCGGTTCTTTGAAAATGGCCAGATCGCCATCACCGGCGAATACAAGTGGGACCAGCGCGTGGGAAACTGGACCGAGTATTACCCCAACAAACGGCGGAAGAAAATCATCGCCTATCCCGATAAGCCGTTCGAAGACTCATCACGTCCCTATATCATGTCAGAATGGAATGAAAAAGGGAAACAGATTTACCGGAACAACAAAGGCAACAACCGGCAAGCCTCCCGCTAAGCCGTCGGTTTAGAAACTGATGGCATCCTCAAAATGAACAATTTCAGGCGGGGTACAGGTCTTCACCGACACGATATCAAAGCGAATGTTTCCGAGCCAGTTGGTGTTGTAGATGTATTCCTCGGCGGCGCTGTAAATGAGCCGGCGCTGGAGATCGCTGACGAAGCTCTCCGGCTCGCCCCATGCGTTTGAGCTGCGGGTCTTTACTTCAACGAAAATCAACCATTTGTCACGCTTTACAATCAGATCGATCTCCGCTTTTTTCCACCGGTAATTCCGCGCGACTACCTCGAACCCTTTGGCAACAAGGTACTCCGCGGCGAGATTTTCACCGATGCCTCCTGTTTCCATTTTATCCGTCATTCAAATGTCATACCTTTGACTTGAATATACATTTCGACCATGTCATCCACCAAGAAATACATAGAAGGATTTACCAGACAACTGGCGGACGCGCTCAAGATCGCCGGTAACATTGACCTGGTAAGGCCGGGAAGCGATATCCGCAACGTCGTGATCACGGGCATGGGTGGCTCCGGAATCAGCGCAAACCTTGTCGAGTCTTTGACGTTCGGCCGGATACCGATACCCATTACTGTATGTAAGAGTTATAATATTCCGCAGTTCGTCAGTCCACATACCCTGTTCATTGCCTGTTCGTACAGCGGAGATACGGAAGAGACGATCGCCGCGATGAACAAAGCACTTTTGAAAAGAGCACACTGCATCGCTATTGCATCGGGAGGTAAATTGCTGGACATCGCGCGGGAATACAACCTCTTTTACGTCCAGTTGCCCGGCGGGTCCGACAGCCCCAGGGCGATGCTGGGCTACAACATGATCGCATTGATGTCGCTGCTTTACCACACCAATCTCATCGGAGCTGCGTTCATCAAGGAAACTGAAAATGCCATCGAATTCCTGAACCGGGGTGTGAAGGGAATTGAATCCGAAGCGGAACTCATCGCCAAAAAATTGAAGGGCAAGCTGCCCGTCATCTATTGCGACAACCGTCTCTACGCAATGGCACTCCGGTTTCAGCAACAGCTGAATGAAAATTCTAAACACATCGCCCATGTGAATACTTTTCCGGAAATGAACCACAATGAACTTGTGGGCTGGAAGTTTCCGGAAAACCTGATGCCCATGCTGCAGGTAATCTACCTGTATTCGGACCACGACCACGAGCGCGTGGAAAAACGCATGGAGATCTGTCGCGACATTTTTGAAAAGAAATCGAACCCGATCATCGACGTCGTCGGGGAGGGAGCTTCCCTTCTTGAACAGTATTACTACCTGATCCACCTCACGGACTGGATTTCGTATTACCTGGCAAAAGAAAATAATATCGAACCGGATCCCACTGAGTCGGCCGATCATCTCAAGTCAGAACTGGTGAAGGCGAAGTAGCATCCCGGTCCTCGGTTGCCGGAAGGTATCATGAACAAGAAAACACAATTCATCCACCTCGGATTAATCGACTATAAACAAGCGTGGGACTACCAGACCGATATCTTTAACAAGACGCTGGCGGTCAAAGCGGAAAACCGCGAACTTCCTGCCCAATCGCAAAAAAGTACTGACAACTACGTTATCTTTTGCGAGCATCCCCACGTATTTACGCTAGGCAAAAGCGGTAAGGAGTCAAATCTCCTGCTTGCTGCAGGAGATCTTGCGTCTATCCATGCTAATTACTATCACATCAACCGCGGGGGAGACATCACCTATCACGGTCCCGGCCAGATCGTGGGGTATCCGGTCATTGACATGGAAAACTTCTTTACGGACATTCACAGGTATATGCGCCTGATGGAGGAGGCTGTAATTCAAACCCTGGCGCATTTCGGGATCGTCGCCGGAAGGATCGCTGGTCTGACCGGCGTATGGATCGACGGCGACGGCGATGCCCGTAAAATTTGCGCGCTGGGAGTAAAGACCAGTCGCTGGGTTACCATGCACGGCTTTGCTTTGAATGTCAATACCGAACTGCGTTATTTCGATTACATTGTGCCGTGCGGCATACGGGACAAAGCCGTCACCTCCATGCAAAAGGAACTCGGTGCTTCCCAGGATATGGCTGCAGTGGAACGAATTTTAAAGGAGAAACTCGGCGAACAATTCGGCTTTGAGTGGACAAGCTGACTTGTAAAGCAGCGCACGCAAAAAGACAACCATGATCAAGGATATCATCGTACCGGAAGTAAAAAACGTAACGCTCGCGGTCGCGCGAACGAACAGCGAAGTCGGCGGCAGCGAATGGAAAGTCTATCTCATCAATAACAATGAATTTCCCCTCGAAAATACGTTGGTAGCGAGCAAGGGGTACGGCGAAAAGGATGGTGAAAAACAAAATACATCTGTACTCCGGCACTTCCTGGAAACGGTCATGCCTCACAGCACCGCCCTTATCGAGCCGATCGATCCGGCTGTCTTTCACCTCAACAACGAATACTGGGTGAGCTACTATATCGGGACCCAGATCTACGACAAGCGCTTTCTGTTCGTTCCCGATACCATCTGCGAAGAGAATATCTCCATTATCAAAGAACTGGAGATGGAAGGGGTCCTCCATTCGTAGCCCGACCTTACGCACCGCTGATATAGCCCAAAGAAACCAACTGTTCCGGATCGGCGGTTGCGCACGAAGTATGACCATTGGAAATAATGCGGAGACTGTCGCCTTTGACAAAGGTTGTCAAAAGTATTACTCATAATACGCGAAAAACAAAGTAGCCGGACTGCGCCTGCCAGACCTGATGAGCGCATATCACACTGATATCGATCAGGGGAAGTGCCAGGGTCCCGTAGAAGGCAAGACAAATGCGCATTCCCCGAACGGGGCAAGTATTGTACCAGTTAATTGCAACTCATTACCACAAATCCTTACTTTTAGCCACCTTTATGATACCCGAACTCCGAGACATTCTTTTTATCGATATAGAAACCGTCGCGTTCACGGATGATTACTCATCAATAGACGAGCGCCTGAAAACCCAATGGTCGCGCAAGGCGAACTTCTTCCGTCGCGATGGCGTGCTCACGGATGAACAGTTGTTCCACGAGCGCGCCGGCATCTATGCGGAGTTTGGAAAGATCGTCTGTATAGCCGTGGGCAGATACGTCGATCATGAATCGGGAGAGCTCGGGCTGAAGACAAAGGTCTATCACAACCACGATGAGCCCGCGCTCCTGCTGGAATTCAGGCAAATGATTGAAAAATTCGACGCCGCCAATCTTCGGCTCTGCGCCCACAACGGCAAGGAGTTTGACTTTCCCTACCTCTGTCGACGGATGCTGATAAATTCCATATCTTTACCAGCTGTGTTGAACCTGTCGGGGAAGAAGGGCTGGGAGATACCGCATCTCGACACGATGGAGCTGTGGAAATTCGGCGATTACAAACATTATACATCTCTCGACCTGCTGGCCGCATTGTTTCAAATACCCTCCAGCAAAGACAATATCGACGGCAGTCAGGTCAACCATGTCTACTATCACGACAAGGACCTGGAACGGATCAGCGAATACTGCCGCGCCGACGTCGTCGTTCTGGCACAATTATTTTTGAAGTTGAAAGGCTATCCGCTGATCGCCGACCACAATATCGTAATGGCATAACCTGCACATGAGCAAAAAAAAGAAAGAAACCCGCACGAAGAAAAAGCAGCATAAGGAGAAATCACAGACGCTCAGACATCAGCAGGTTATTATTGACATCCTGAATGAAAATCCACGTCGTGGACTGACCCTCACACAAATCATCCGGAAGACGGGAGCGAAGAAAAAAGAGGATCTCAAGAAAATTGAACGCTTCATCGACTCACTCCTTGATTCGGGGCGCATCAAACAACTGGCCAACGGAAATTTTGTGTCCGGTTCCGGAAACGAGGAGTTCGTCGGCGTCGTCGACCACGTCAGCTCGCGATTTGCCTACGTCAACATCGGAGACGAGCACGATGTGTACGTGAAGACCAAGGACCTGGGCTCAGCAGTTGATGGCGATACAGTAAAGGTTACAATCTTTCCGACGCAGCACGGCGACCACCGGGAAGGCAAGGTTGTCGAGGTGGTGAAGCGGAACCGCGTGCGCTTCGTGGGTCGCGTTGAACTCTCCGCAAACTTTGCATTTGTCATTCCGGACTTCCGTAAGATACACCAGGATTTTTTTGTCTATCCCGAAAACATCAACGGCGCAAAAGCGAATGATAAGGTCATCGTTGAGGTCGTATCCTGGGCTGAGGATGACAAAAAACCAGAGGCCCGTGTCGTCGAGATTCTCGGCAAGGCGGGAGAAAATGAAGCGGAGATCCACTCGATCATGGCCGAGTTCGACCTCCCGTTTCGATTTCCCGAGGAAGTTGAGCGAGAATCCCAGGCGATCGAAGAGGGAATAACCGCCCGCGAGATCCGGAAACGCCGCGACTTTCGCGACGTCACAACTTTTACGATCGACCCGGAAGATGCCAAAGATTTTGACGATGCCATCTCATTCCGAAAACTCGAAAACGGACATTATGAAATAGGCGTTCACATTGCCGACGTAACGCACTATGTCCGGCCCAATTCCCTGCTTGAACGGGAAGCGTATGACCGCGCGACATCTGTCTATCTCGTCGATCGCACCATTCCCATGCTGCCGGAGAGGTTGTCAAACGGACTGTGCTCTCTGCGCCCGGACGAAGACAAGCTGACCTTTGCCGCCGTCTTCGAAATGGACGCGACCGGAAAAGTCGTTGATCAATGGTTCGGCCGCACGGCCATCCATTCGGACAAACGCTTTTCGTACGAAGAGGCACAGCATGGCCTGGAAACAGGAGGCGGTCCATTTGCCGAAGAACTCGCAATACTAAATGACCTGGCCAAGAAACTTCGCAAGGAGCGTTTTGCAAAAGGCGCCATCAATTTTGAAACTACGGAGGTAAAATTCAAGCTCGACGAAAAAGGTCGCCCTCTCGCTGTCGTCCCCAAGATCCGGAAGGATGCTCACAAACTCATTGAGGAGTTCATGCTGCTCGCGAATAAATATGTGGCGACTTTCGTATATAACTACAAGAAAGGGAAAGAAAAAAATACGTTCGTTTACCGGATACATGATTTTCCCGACCCTGACAAAGTAAAAGACTTTGCACTTTTCGCAAAGCAGTTTGGTCACCGGATGAATGTGGAAGAAGCCTCGATCAGTGATTCGTTGAACAAGCTGATGAATGCGATCGAGGGAAAGCCGGAGCAGCACGTGCTCGAGCAACTCGCTATTCGAACAATGGCCAAAGCTAAGTATTCTACGGAACCCAAGGGTCACTTTGGACTGGCCTTCAGTCACTATTCGCATTTTACTTCGCCCATACGCCGCTATCCCGACATGATGGCGCACAGGCTTCTGCAGCACTATCTCGACGACGGAAAACCGGTGTCAGCTACAGATTATGAAGAGCGCTCCGAACATTCATCGGAACGGGAGAAACGCGCAGCCGACGCGGAGCGGGCTTCGATCAAATATAAGCAGGTCGAATTCATGACCTTTGCGGAGAAAAAAGAGTACGAGGGTCTTATCTCGGGAGTTACCGAATGGGGTCTCTATGTCGAGATCATCGAAACAAAATGCGAAGGAATGATCCGCGTGGCGGATATGAATGACGACTTCTATGAATTCGACCAAAAAAATTACCGGATTGTTGGACGAAAAACAGGAAAGACTTTCAGACTTGGCGATAAGATCAACGTGCGGGTCAAGAAGACTGACATCGACCGCCGTCTCATCGACCTGGTATTCGCCGATGCCGTCCTCCGCGAGGACGACCATTCCGACCGCCGGTCCTCATCCAACCGCAAAAATCACCGCCACTAGCGGGAGGCGTCTCGGGACCGACTGCGCTCCACCGCTCATGCCGTCGCGAGCTCCGTTGGAGAGGCTTTGAACTTGAAACTTTGAACTTTGAACGTGAAAACGATCCCCCACTATCAGCACTGGCTTGAACAGGAAATTGCGAAACAAAAATTCGGAAAGTCACCCGCATCCCTTTACGAACCCATTCGCTACCTCATGACCCTTGGCGGCAAACGGCTTCGGCCGATGCTGGCGCTACTGGCCTATTCACTTTACAAAGACGATGTAAAGCGAATTGTACCCGCAGCTGTCGCGGTGGAAACCTTTCACAATTTCACCCTCATGCACGACGACATCATGGACAACGCGCCTTTGCGCAGAGGAAAGCCCACCGTCCATGAAAAGTGGAATACCAATACTGCAATCCTGTCGGGAGACGTAATGCTTATCAAGGTATACGAACTGTTCCTTTCGATCGAGCCAGCGCTTTTGCAGCCGGTGCTCAAAGCCTTCAACACGTGCGCAGCGCAGGTCTGCGAAGGCCAGCAGTGGGATATGGAATTCGAAGCAACGGAACGGGTAAGCGAAAAACAGTACCTCGAAATGGTGCGGTTGAAAACCGCGGTCCTGCTGGGATTCAGTCTCGAACTCGGCGCCCTGCTAGGTGAAGCGCCCGAGGCCGACCGTCGGGCTTTGCGCGCTTTCGGGACAAACATAGGTATCGCTTTTCAATTGAAAGATGACCTGCTTGATGCATTCTCAGATCCCAGGAAATTCGGAAAACAGGTCGGCGGTGATATCGTGGCCAATAAGAAAACATACTTGCTGATCAAAGCCCTTGAAAATGCAAAGGGTAAGAACCGCCGCGAACTATTGTACTGGCTTACGGCGAGAAAATTCCGCAAGACTGAAAAGATCGCGGCTGTAAAAGGCATCTATGAACAACTCGACATTCCCGCGCTCGTCGAGCGGAAGGTAAACCGGTATTTCCAGAAAGGGTTTCAAAACCTTGACCTCATTACCGGCAACAAATTCGCACTTTCACCGCTGCAAGATTTCACCCGGAGCCTGAGTGAACGACAATCCTGATTTTTACTCGTGCGCCCTTTTTGAATCCCAAGTATACACGTATATTTCTTCACCAATCAAAGGAAGGATATACAGCAAACCCGGGACTCTATGAAACCGACTGTCATTACGAAGCTCTCCCTGATGATGCTCCTCGAGTACTTCGTGTGGGGGGCCTGGTACGTTACACTGAGTAACTATATGGCAAACAATCTGAATGCATCCGGTGGGCAGATCGGCTCAGCTTACAACGCCCTTGCCATTGCAACGATGATCTCGCCCTTTTTCATCGGAATGGTTGCCGACCGCTTTTTCGCCGCCCAAAAGATCATGGGCGTACTTCACATTGCAGGAGCGGCACTCCTCTACTGGGCCTCGCAGGCGGAGACCTTTCCAGGTTTCTACTGGCTTGTGCTCGCCTACTCCCTGCTGTACATGCCCACCATTGCGCTTTCGAATAATGTCGCCTTTCAACAAATGAGTGATCCCGGCCGGATGTTTCCCTGGATCCGGGTCTTTGGCACAGTCGGCTGGATCGTCGCAGGTCTGATGATCTCTGCACTTGACGCAGAAGGCAGCGCCTTTACGTTCCAGATGGCCGCCATCGCTTCCCTGGTATTGGGTCTTTTCAGTTTCGCCCTTCCGGATACCCCGCCAAAAGGTAAAGGTGCGGATGCGAGTGCCTCATCGGTGCTGGGAGTGGATGCATTTGTACTGTTCAAGAATAAGCCTTTCCTCGTGTTCTTTATCGCTGCAATCCTGGTCTGCATCCCCCTTTCGTTTTACTACGGTTTTGCAAACCTTTTTCTGAATGAAGCGGGAATGGAAAATGCGGCCGGCAAAATGACAATGGGCCAATTTTCCGAAGGGATCTTCATTCTGGCCATTCCCTTTCTCTTTTACCGCATTGGAGTCAAGAACATGGTCCTCATCGGGATGATCGCGTGGTTCCTCCGCTACATTTGCTTTGCGCACGGCGATGCGGGTGACAACCTCTGGATGCTCTACGCCGGCATCATTCTGCACGGAATCTGTTACGATTTTTTCTTCGTGACCGGCTACATGTACACCGAACACAAGGCAGGCGAAAAGATCAAGAATGCTGCCCAGGGATTATTCACTTTTGCAACCTATGGCCTGGGAATGTTTATCGGTACGGCAATTTCTGGAGTGGTCGCAGACTATTATACTGTCGATGGAGCATTTCAGTGGAGAAGCATCTGGTATGTTCCCGCTGGAATCGCAGTATTTGTGTTGGTCTACTTCGTGATTTTCTTCAAGGAGAAACGGGAGATAAAGCCCGCAACGTGACCGACCCAACAATGGAAAGTTTTATTATAATTGAACACTAAATCTTAATCGTAATTATGAATATCGCGATGCTCGGTTCCGGATTCATCGGAAGATTTTACGCAGACTCCCTGCAGGGTTACAGGAGCAAGGACAAGATAGTCGCCGTTTACTCGCGGCGTGAAGAAAGCACTAAGAAATTTGCGAAAGACTATGATGTCGCCTTCTCCACAACAAACATGGAAGAAGCGATCAATCGTCCGGAAGTGGAAGTGGTCTGCATTGCTCTTCCCAATAATCTGCACGAGGAAGCGGTGATGCTTTGTTGCAAACACAAGAAAGCAGTGGTCACAACAAAACCGCTGGGAAGAAATGCCCAGGAAGCGAAACGGATGCTCGAGGCTGTAGAGAAAGCTGGCATCTTTAACGGTTACCTCGAGGATCTTGTGTATACACCCAAGTTTTTGAAGGCCCATGAAAGTGTGAAAAATGGCGCTCTTGGGCGGATACTCTGGGCAAAATCCCGTGAAACCCATCCCGGCCCTCACAGCGACTGGTTCTGGGACATCGAACAGGCCGGTGGCGGATGTATTCTCGACCTCGGCTGTCATTGCGTGGAGATAACCCGGAGTTATATCGGCAAGGATATCAAACCCATCGAAGTCATGTGCTGGGCCGACACGCAGGTCAAGCCTATTGACGCAGAAGATCACGCCATCGGACTCGTCAAATACGAAAACGGTTCCATCGGGCAATTCGAAGTAAGCTGGACGTTTCGCGGCGGCCTGGATCTCCGCGACGAGGTGATGGGAACGGAAGGGACGATCTGGATCAACAGTTTTCTTCGCACGGGTTTCGAGATGTTCACTACCGGAAAAGGCGCAGACTATGTCGCCGAAAAGGCGGAAAGTAATACGGGCTGGTTATTTCCCGTAGGAGATGAACTCAATGAACTCGGTTACAACCACATGTTCGCCGACATGTTTAACGCAATGGAAAAAGGCGAACAACCGAAAGAAACTTTTTACGATGGCTATGTAGTGAATGCTGTTCTTGACGCCGCGTACAAATCCGCGAAGACAAAGCTGTGGGAGCCGGTTAAACTCGACATCTGGCGTGGAAGAACGGGTGTTTCAAAAGACAGTCATCTGCAGGAATACGATCAGGACCATTACCTCGTCAAAGAGGAGACCACGCACTATGGCGCGAAGAAGGTCATCCTGAAAAACAAAAAAACCGGCAAGATTTCCGAGAAGGTGTTGTCCTGACGCAGCGGTCATCTACTTCTTCCACAGCCCGCGCTCTTTTTTTCTGGCCTGACGCTGAAGGCGAACAAACTTCTCAGCGAACTTGACGTTGGGAGGAACGGTCATCACCATCGCATACCCGCGTTTAACCAACTCCGCATTGATAAACGTGCCATCGCGGAGGTAGACATAAGCGAGCGTCCGACCATAACGGTCGGTCTCATCGACGTCAAGCTCAAGCCGGACTTCACTGTCGTCCAAAAGCCTGGTCAGATATTCCTTCGCTTCTGTACCATAGTATCCTACATCCTTCCGGGCACTTTTACGCGTTTCAGGCGCGTCAACACCGATCAGCCTGATTTTTTTTCCGCGTTCAGAACCGTCGTCGACCCAGAAAGTGTCACCATCGACCACGCGCGTGACTTTGTAATACTCTCCCGCTTTCTCCGGCCGCGGAACGTGACAGGAACTGATGGCTGGTGCCAACAACACGATCAGGAAAACAATCAAGTAGCTAGTCGGCCTTATCCTCATCCGAAATAAAGTTGCGATACAAGCTGTTGATCGTAGCGCTCAGTACAGTGTTCATACCACGGGTATATCCGGGTTTACATCCATTGGTGATCACGACAAACCCGAATTTTTCCTTTGGATCAAAGAACATCGCGCTATACAGCCCGTAAGCCGATCCGGTATGTCCCGTCATCACATGACCCGGAATTAAATCCTTGACGCGCATGATCGCAAGACCATATCCCGCTTCTTTTGAGACCGGCTCCTGCATCAACCGCGCACTCTTCCGCGAGATGATCCTCACATCACCATACTTCCCATAGTTCATGTGCATGGTCATGTAGCGCGCCAGGTCCGGCGCGGAGATCTTCATTCCTCCTGTCGGCGAAAAGATCGGCGTGGAGTAGCCCATGGTGTAATTCGCAATCTGTTCCGTCCGGGGCGCGTAAGCCATCGGCGAAGACACAAAGTGTGAGGCGGAATCGTACTCATACAACGTAGTGAATAGGCTATTGTCAAGGGAGTCAACACAATACCCGCCGTATAACTTCATGGGATTTAGCACGTGATGGCGAACATAGACGTCAAACCTTTCTCCCGACAGTTTTTCGATCACTGTGCCTACCATGTTAAAATTCAGATTGCAGTATTCATATCCTTCACCGGGTGCGTAGTCGTTGTAACACTTTGCCCATTCCGGATTTTTGTCCGGATTGATCACATCCAGATTAAAATATCCCTGACTATCATTCACGCTCGACGTGTGCGACAGCACCATCCTAAGCGTGACGACTTTCCCGGGATACTTCGGATTTCGTACACGGAAACCCACAAGATCCCCAAAGTCGTCATCGAGAGAAATCTTCTTTGCTTCAACCAGCTGCATGATTGACGTCGCGGAGAATGACTTCGAGATCGAAGCGATCCGGAAAAGATCATTTTCATCCAGGGGAGTACCGCGCTCCACATCCTTCAGACCGAACGCTTTCGTATAAATGAGCCGGCCATCTTTGACAACGACGACGGATAAGCCCACAACATCCTGGTCCAGCATGATGGTCTTGATGTCTTCTTCGGCTTTCTCTGACTGTGCGAGCGGGGCCGCGACCGGCGCCATAATAACAATACAGACGAAAAGGAACCGGCGGATGGCAGTGATCATTTGTAATTGATGAAATTTGTGGTTGAGAGCTTATTTGAACTCACCAAAATGCCAAAGTATTCCCGATGGATCATGTAGGAAACATTCGCGTCCCCAATCGTACTCACGGATGGGAGTCACCCTCACGCCCGGATACTTCGCCACGAGGTCAAGAGCCAGGAGTTCTTTCCAAAAGCGATGAACGTCTTCCACTTCAAGAAAAATCATCGAGTTGTCAATCCAATCCTGTACATAGGCGTCCTGTAAATAAAATCCGAACTCCCCCGTCGTGAAGAGCGACATGTCATCACCCAGAGTCTTTTCTTCAAATCCCAGGTCGCGGTAGAACCGCCTGGAGACCTGGAAATCTTTTGCACCGATGAACGGTCGTATTGACTTGGCTTTATGATTCATATTTTAATACTTTGGATGCCTTCAGGCTTTGGCGTTCAAGCCATAATATAACGATTTCTTCAAAACGGGGCTGGCCCACGCAGCACTCACGTTCAGAACTCAGTCGGCAGATTCTTTTTTTCCATTTTCCGCTCCGGATATTCCATGACCCTGAATCCAAATTGCTCGTACAGGCCGTGGGCATCTTTCGTACCCAGTCCCCATCTTTCCAGGCCCTGCAGGTCCGGGTGTCGCATGATCTCAGCCATCAGCATCTTTCCGAGTCCATGCCCGCGAAAATCTTCCAGGATAAAAACATCCATGATCCAGGCGAATACGGCGTAGTCCGACAGCACCCGCGCAAACCCCACTTGCTTATGAGCTTCGGAGTAGACACCGAAGCACAGCGAGTTCTCAATGGACCTTTCGATCTTCTCGGGCGCGCGGCCTTTCGCCCAATATGAACGTTTGCTGAGGAATGCGATGATCATATCGACCTCGAGTGTCGACTTGTCCGTGGAAATGTAAAAACTGTTCATAGTAGTAAAGAAAAAACCGAACCCCTAGTTTTCCCCGGAGTGCGCTTCCGTGACGATTGAGGCGAACCGCTTGCCCAGATCCGTTCTGGAATATTTCTTTTCCGCCAACTCCCTGGCTGCGCGCTGGCACTGTGATAACAAACGAGGATCATCCAGAAAGGGCTTTATTTTTTTTGCGAAATCTTGCGCATGGCTCACATAGATGCCGCATCCCTCCTCTTCAATTTCTGTTTTGATCCAGCCTCCGAAGTTAATGATCGTCAGCTTGCCTGCTGCGAGCCCATCAAAGTATTTATTGGGAGAGCCTGTCTCAAGGATTTTTGCAGGCAGATAGGAGATAAAATTTGCATCCGTAACATTCATGATCTCGCCAACACCGTGGCGATTCTGAAACGCAAGAAACGTGAGGTTCATCAGCCCGATTTTTGCCGCGTAGTTTTTCAGATGGTCGGCCATCGCTCCGTCGCCGCAAACAAGAAAATGAACAGCCAGTTGGTGCTGCTGGCAGGCGGCGGCACAGTCGAGGAGGGAGTGAAGTCCGTTAGCAACGCCCAGCGCTCCGATATACGATACGACAAACTTCCCCGACACGCCCAACTTTCGTTCTATCTCGGGTCTTCTTTTCTCCGGGCGGAAGAAGGATGTGTCGGCCATGTTGGGAACCACGTGCACCGGTTTCCCGGGAGCTCTTCGAAGGATCGCTGTTCGAATCGGATCAGACAGCGCAACGATCGAAGCCGCGCCGCTGTAGATCGCCCGCTCCATTCGAAACAGGAGCGTCTTTATGAGCGGATGCCGGATGAATCCCATCTCCACCGGTGCATCGGGCCAGAGATCGCCCACTTCGAAAACATACGGTATGTTATACTTGCGCCTGATCGTCCTGGCTGCCAGCCCGGTGGTCAGCGGCGTGGAGATAGCATAGCAGAGGTCGGCGTCGCGGTGTTGTGCGGCTAATCGCACAGCCTTCGCGACGAAGCGGTAGAATGAGAGAATGCGTTTGTAAAAACCAAAGCGATTATCATAGGGCACCGGCGCATAGTGCACCTCAATTCCATCGATATTCTTTGTGGCGTAACCGGCCTCACTATGTGCCGTGATGACAACGGCATGGATACCGCTTTCCACCAGCGCCCTTCCGAGGTAATAAGAGCGGATCGCTCCGCCCCCATCGGGGGTTTTGAAGTGCTGGTGAACGATAAGGACTTTCACTTTGCAAAGAAAAGAAATAAACAATGGTTGGCGCCTCGTGGCCGGCGGGTGCAATTGTCGGGATTTCAGCTGTTCGGACGGGCAAAAAAAAACGCCACATCAAACGTGCAGCGATTTCATATCACTTCCGGAAAGAGGGCACGAATCACGCCACCAATCCTCTCGGTCAAGTGTTCCCGAAGATGTACAGAAACCCGGTTAAGAAAAAACGGGTATCGGTTACTCTTTGGTCTGAAGCGTCCGGGAATAATTCAGGATGTTGTCGAGCGTTGCTTCCGAAGGTTGCAGCACCGCCTTATCCAGGTCTTTCAACGCTGCACATACATCGTTGAACAGGGCTTTCAACCTGCTGTCGCGGACAAGCGCGCGGTCAATTTCGCTCTTCTCCTCCTCCGTAATCTCGTGGTATAAATACCTGATTAAATCCGTCTGGGTAAATGTTCTTATCATAGGCTCTGTTTTTCACCATTTTCTTGCGCAGATTAATGAGTGCATATCGCATCCTGCCCAGAGCCGTATTAATACTGACGCCTGTGCGGTTGGCGATTTCCTGAAAACTCATATCAAAATAGTGCCTCATTATCAGCACGTGTTTTTGTTCCTCAGGCAGCTCGCGGATATAATCCCGCAGCCTGGACCGGGTTTCCCGGAACATCTGTTTTTCCTCACTGGATTCCTCGGCGAAATCCATCGAGTTAAAAAGTCTGCTGCCGTCTTCCAGGACTACTTCAGGGTAACGCTTCTCTTTCCTGAAATGATCGATAGCCAGGTTGTGAGCTATTCGACTGATCCAGGGTAGAAATTTACCCTCCTCGTTGTAGCGACCTCCCCGGATGGTGTTGATCGCCTTGACGAATGTTTCCTGCAAAAGATCTTCGGCGGTATACCGGTCCTTTACAATCAGATATATGGCAGTGTAGATCTTCGACTTGTGTCGGTACAACAGCACTTCGAAAGCATCCTCGTTACCATTGCGATACAGCGACACGAGCTGGCTGTCGCTTAATCCTTTTTCTATCATTCTGCTTCACATTTAGGTAACGTAGACGTTTCGCTCGATATTGTGCTGGGTTTGGTGAGTAATCGGATTGAAAAGGTATGGAAAAGCATTGAAACCGGCAAAAAATTTTTAAAAAAAATCTTGCCTTCTAGCGGAATTCTTTAGGTATTTGTCGCATATCTTTTGTGCATTATTATCTATGGCAGTCAGCAAGAAGCGAGTAATCAAAAGTCTTGAGAACCTTTCGGAGGATTTGCGGGATCTCATGAGGGACCAGTATCCGAACGGCTATGAAGGCAGCATCACCCGCATCACCAACGCAAAGAAAGAGCCCATCTTCGTTTTTCCGCTGGAAACACAGGATGCAACCTATCTCATCAAGGTGCCTGCCACCAAAAACAGCGATGGTGAGTACGACGTTGAAGCAAATCCCGAAAGCGAATTCGAGAAAACATCCGATACGGCTGACGACGATTTTGGCGCGGACGACGCGTATGGCAGGACCGGAGACGGCGACGACGACTACGATGAGGAAGATGGCTCCCGAAAAAGCCGTGAAGCGAGCTACGATCCCGATTTTGACAATTAATTTCGTCGGAAAAAGGACACGAGGACACCATCCAGTCGATGGTGTTTTTTTATTAGTTCAACCGCTGTTTCGAGGTAAAAATTCTACATCCGCCGAGCCAAATTTTTATGACGGAAACGTTGTTACATGCTCGTATTAAATGACAAATCAAAAAGTGAATCAAACTGTCGCTACAAACGATGCCTGGCTGGATGAACTCGATCCCCGTCAATATATCATAATTAAAAGATCACGGGTTAACAACCTGAAGAATCTCAGTGTCGCTATCCCACGAAACAAGCTAGTGGTTATCACCGGGTTGTCGGGCTCCGGCAAGTCATCCCTGGCGTTTGATACGCTCTTTGCCGAAGGGCAAAGAATGTACGTAGAATCGCTGAACTCCTATGCACGACAGTTCCTCGGTCGAATGGAAAAACCCGACGTCGACTACATTCGCGGCGTATCTCCGGCCATCGCAATCGAGCAAAAGGTCAATACCCGGAATCCCCGGTCAACGGTTGGAACGACTACGGAAATCTATGACTACCTGAAGCTCCTTTTCGCCCGCATCGGCAAAACATATTCACCTGTCAGCGGCAAGGAAGTACGTCGCGATACAGTCACCGATGTGGTGAATGCAATCAACAGCCTGAACCCGGGTACACGGATTATGATCACCTGCCCGGTGCATGTCAGAAAAGGCCGGAAGCTAAAGGACGAACTGAACCTTCTCCTCAGCAAAGGCTTCGCACGAGTCCTCCTGAACGGTGAAGTGAAGTTTATTGAAGACATTTTGAACCCGGAGCCTGATGGCAAGAAAAAGAAAGCCACCAAAATATCGGGAGAAACCGAGATCCTCATCGACCGCACCTCGGTCAACCCCGGAGACGACGACACGACATTCCGGTTAGGTGATTCTATCCAAACAGCCTTCTTTGAAGGTGAAGGTGATTGCTACGTTTACTCCGAGATCCCCGATTCCGGTACTTTCAACCGTACAGCTTATTCCGACCGCTTTGAGTTGGACGGAATGACCTTCACCGAGCCGTCGGTAAACTTCTTCAGCTTTAACAATCCGTACGGCGCATGCCAGACCTGTGAAGGCTTCGGAAAAGTGCTCGGCATCGACGAAGATCTCGTCATCCCGGATAAGTCGCTTTCTGTTTATGAAGGCGTGATCGCCCCCTGGCGCAGCGAAGCCATGAGCGAGTGGGCGAAACCGCTCCTGAAGAATGGGATCAAATTCGATTTTCCCATTCACCGTTCCTATAGCGAGCTGACCCCCGCTCAGCGCAACCTGTTGTGGGAAGGCAACGAATACTTCGACGGTATCAACGACTTTTTCAAATACCTTGAATCCAAGTCTTACAAGATCCAGTACCGCGTGATGTTGTCGCGCTACCGCGGAAGGACGAACTGCCCGGACTGTCGGGGAACTCGTCTCCGCAAGGATGCGCAGTACGTAAAGATCGCAGACACGTCGATTACCGATATTGTTCTGATGCCAATTGAAGACGTACTGGTATTCTTCGAAAAGCTGAAACTCTCCGCTTTCGATCTGAAGGTCTCTGACAGAATTCTGACGGAGATCAAGACACGCCTCGCGTATATGGTCAAGGTCGGACTGGGATACCTCACATTGAACCGGATCACGGCCACCCTATCCGGCGGAGAATACCAACGCATCAAGCTCGCCACGTCGCTGGGGAGCGCGCTCGTCGGATCGATGTACGTGCTGGATGAGCCCAGCATCGGTCTTCACCCCCGCGATACGGCAAAGATGGTCGAAGTATTGAAGTCATTGCGGGATTTGGGGAATACTGTTATCGTTGTGGAACACGAAGAAGAGATCATGCGGGCAGCGGACCAGATAATCGACATTGGTCCGGATGCAGGAACCCATGGTGGCCACCTTGTTTTCCAGGGTTCGATAAACGACGTCAACGGCAAATCCTCGTCTCATACCACCGACTATCTCAGTCACCGCGAGCATATCCCCGTCCCGGCACGGCGCCGGAAATGGAAAGATTCGCTTAGCGTCATCGGCGCTCGTGAAAATAACCTCAAGAATCTCACGGTGAAATTTCCTCTGGGCGTGCTGACGGTGGTTACCGGCGTAAGCGGATCCGGAAAATCAACCCTCATTAAGAAGATCCTCTATCCCGCCGTCGGAAGATTGAATGGAACGGTAGCGGAAACGCCGGGAAAATACGACAAGCTTGAAGGCGACGTTTCACGTATTACGCAAGTAGAATTCGTGGACCAGAATCCAATCGGGAAGTCCTCACGGTCCAACCCGGTAAGTTACGTCAAGGCTTATGATATCATCCGACAGCTGTACGCTGACCAGCATCTTGCAAAGACCCGCGGTTACAAACCTTCGCATTTCTCATTTAACGTGGAAGGGGGTCGCTGCGAAACCTGCCAGGGTGAAGGTGAGATCAAGGTGGAAATGCAGTTCATGGCCGACATCTTCCTGAAGTGCGAAAGCTGTGACGGCAAACGCTTCAAGCAAGAAGTGCTCGAGGTAGAGTACAATGGCAAGAACATCGCCGATATCCTCGACATGACAGTTGAAGATGCACTCGGATTTTTCAGTGACAGGAAGAATATCCATGACAAGATTCTTCCGCTCAACGATGTAGGACTCGGCTATATCAAGCTCGGGCAGTCTTCCAACTCGCTCAGCGGCGGTGAGGCCCAGCGGGTGAAGCTCGCCTCGTTCCTCGGCAAAAATACATCCGATGGCAACATCCTGTTTATCTTCGATGAGCCCACAACCGGCTTGCATTTTCACGACATCTCCAAGCTTCTGAAAGCGATCAACGCACTTGTCGACGAAGGACACACGGTTGTCGTCATCGAGCATAACCTGGAAGTCATCAAGTGCGCCGACTGGATTATCGATCTCGGACCGGAAGGAGGAGAAAAGAAAGGCGGGAACCTCCTGTTTGCGGGAACTCCTGAAGATATGGTCAGGAAAGGTAAAGGCTACACGGCCGACTTCCTCAAAACGAAGCTCGCCTGACACCCGCAGGGAGTGTCTGACGCAGCGTCCTGTGCTATAACCCTTCAGGGTGCGGAGCGCGTTCAAGATCCCGGATAGTTCACCGGAATTTTGTAACTTACTTGTCCCGTCGACATCGGCATGATAGTGCTCCTCTACTATATTGTGTACGTGATCGTTCCGGTCGGTCCCCAGCCAGGACCGGTTTTCCAGGAGGAGAAGGTATATACTGTGAGCGATGTATCTCCAAAACCGGAACCTCTGACAGGCATGACTGCCTTCCATAAGAAATGGAGCAACAGAGTCTCTTATCCCGAAGAGGCGCTTAGGCAGAAAATAGAGGGAATGGTCTTCATCGAGTTTCTCGTTGACAAAGATGGCACGATCCACGACGCAGCCGTGCGATCCGGCATCGGACATGGATGCGATCAAGCGGCGCTGGATGGATTTAAAGAATTGACAAAAACCGCCTGGAAACCCGGAATCAAGAACGATCAGCCGGTCAAGGTAAAAATGGTCCTTCCCTTTTTCTTTCGGATTGTAAAAATGTGAAGAAGGTCCGCTTTAATTTGTGATCTTTTCGTAGGACGCACGAATGCCCTTGATCAGTGAAGAGCTGAAACCCTGATGCTCCATTTCATTCAGGCCGACGATCGTACAACCCTTCGGCGTCGTGACCTTGTCGATCTCCTCTTCCGGATGGTGATTCAGTTTCAGCAATAGTTCCGCCGCGCCCTTGACAGTCTGCGCTGAAATCAGGTTGGCAGTGCGCGCGTCAAAGCCGATCTCGATACCTCCCTGCGTCGCTGCACGGATAAAGCGCAACGCATAGGCTATTCCACATGCGCCGAGCACCGTCGCGGCGTCCATGAGTTTTTCGTCGATTGGTATGGTGATGCCCAGTTGATTGAAAAGTTCCGTGACGTACTGTACCTGCTCTTCCGAAGCGCCCGTGTGACACAAACATGTAACCGACTCCTGGTTGGCGATCGCTGTATTCGGCATCGCCCGGAAAATCGGAACACCACTGTTCACAATCGAAGCAAGGTCATTCAGGAAAACTCCCGTGACAACACTGATGAGAATATGGCGGGAGGGATCGAAATTATTCTTGACCTTCTCCAGCACCTCCTTTACATTATATGGTTTCAGTGAGACGATGATGACATCGCTGTTCCTGATTGCGGTATCGTTTTCGGAAGTCACCGCCGCCCCTAACGATTTCAGACCGCTGATCGCTTCGGTGTTCCGACGCGTGACCGTAATTTCTCCGGGGGAAACAAAACGACTTTTAATCAAGCCTTCGGCAATAGCACCTCCGAGGTTTCCTCCACCCAGTATGGCGATCTTTTTGTTACGCATACGAATAATAGTTAGGGAAAATCTGTTATATCCGGTTTCAAGTAACTCATTTTAGATTTCATTTTGAAATTCTAATTAACTTGCACCCCTTTCTATTTTCCCCATGAACATTCAAGCAATTCTCGATCAGGTCCGACTACGCAATTCCCACGAGCCCGAATTCATTCAGGCGGCTGAAGAAGTTATCACAACCATAGGTCCGGTACTCGACAAGAACCCGTCCTTCGTAAAAATGAAAATACTGGAAAGGATGCTCGAGCCCGAGCGCCTGATAAGCTTCCGCGTTACCTGGCTCGATGACAGCGGCAACGTGCAGGTGAACCGTGGTTACCGCGTGCAGATGAACAGCGCCATCGGACCGTATAAAGGAGGATTGCGATTTCATCCGTCGGTTACACCGGGTATCCTGAAGTTTCTCGCTTTTGAGCAAACATTCAAAAACGCTCTAACGGGTATCCCCATGGGCGGCGGAAAGGGCGGAAGCGATTTTGATCCCAAAGGAAAATCCGACAACGAAGTCATGAAATTTTGCCAGGGTTTTATGAGCGAGCTCGCCCGGCACATCAACCACCGCCTTGACATACCCGCGGGCGACATAGGAGTTGGTGAAAGGGAGGTGGGATACCTTTTCGGCGCGTACAAGAAGATCAAGAATGAATTTACGGGCGTGCTGACAGGCAAAGGAATCGGGTGGGGCGGTAGCCTCATTCGCACGGAGGCAACCGGTTACGGCTTGATTTACTTCGCTGAAAACATGCTCCAGGATCGGAAAGACTCGATCAAAAACAAAGTCTGCCTGGTATCCGGGTCGGGCAATGTGTCTCAGTATACGATTGAAAAGATCATCCACCTCGGAGGAAAAGCCGTTACCGCCTCGGACTCTACAGGATTTATTTATGACGAAGAGGGCTTCACGCCGGAAAAGCTCGCTTTCTTGAAGGAACTCAAGAACGTGCGTCGCGGCAGAATTCGTGAATACGCCGATCGCTTCCCGAACGTAGTGTACCAAGACCTCAATGGAAACCTCGATCACAATCCTCTGTGGAACATTAAAGCATCATGCGCATTCCCATGTGCTACGCAGAATGAAGTCAACAGAGTGGATGCTACTAACATGGTCAGGAATGGTGTGAAGCTCTTAGGTGAGGGTTCAAACATGCCTACTTCGCTCGAAGGAATCGGTATCCTGATAGATAATGGCGTAATGTACGCCCCCGGGAAGGCCGCTAACGCGGGAGGCGTTGCAACGTCCGGCCTGGAAATGATGCAGAACTACATGGGCTCACACTGGTCTGCGAAAGATGTGGATCAGCGCCTGCACGCGATTATGAAAAATATTCACGACACCTGTCTGGCGGCGGCGAAGGAATACGGCCACCCTGGCAATTACCTGGTGGGCGCCAACGTCGCTGGATTCTTGAAAGTCGCCCGGGCTATGCAAGCACAGGGCGTCGTCTGACCTGCCGAGTGCGCTGGACCCATCGCAAAACCCCGTGCGATGGGAACGTTAATGGATGAACCATGGAACTGAAACTAACGACCAGCTACCGCAGCATCCTCAACCTCGCGCTGCCCATATCCATGGCGATGCTGGTCCCGCAGATCAACTTCATTACCAACAACATTTTCCTCGGCGGCCTGGGTCAGCAGGAACTTGCCGTTGCCGGCATCACGGGTGTCTATTACCTCATCTTTGCCGTCATCGGCAACGGACTCAACAACGGATTGCAGGCGCTGATCTCCCGACGCGCTGGTCAGGACCGCCCCAAAGAAATCGGCAGAGTATTCTTCCACGGTATCTGGATTGCACTGTTTATCGCGGGCTTCGGTATCATTGTCACGCAAACAGCAGCACCTGCCATTCTTCGCGCCACGATTCACGACCACGCGATCGCGGAAACCGCCATTGACTTTCTCAGGATCCGCATCTGGGGGCTGCCCCTGCTCTACCTGTATGTCATGCGCAACGCTTTGCTTGTCGGAACGAACCAGACAAGGTTGCTGGTCTGGGGAACGATTGCCGAAGCGGTGACGAATATTGTCCTCGACTACGGACTCATCTACGGAAAGCTCGGATTGCCGGAACTCGGTTTCAACGGTGCAGCCTATGCGTCAATAATCGCGGAAGGTGCTGGCCTGGTAGTGATCTATATTGTCATTCACATCCAGGGTATTAGCAAGACCTTCGCATTATTTGAGAACATCCGTTGGGATGGAGATCTGGCGAAGCTTATCCTGGTCAAATCGTCACCCCTGATCGCCCAGTTCTCAATCAGTATCGCGACCTGGGAATATTTTTACATTCTCATCGAACACCACGGCGAGCGGGCACTTGCCATCTCAAACACCATGCGGAATATTTTCGGATTGTTCGGAATATTCTCGTGGTCGTTTGCGGCTACGGCAAACACCATGGTGAGCAACATCATCGGCCAGGGGCGAGAGCATGAAGTGTTACCGGTCGTTATGCGAATCGTTCGCTGCAGTTTCAGTATTTCGTTTGTCCTGTTCCTGCTGCTTAACCTTGCTCCCGAATGGTTCCTTTCTTTCTATGGCCAGGAGCAAGGATTCATCCAGGACGCGATCCCGGTCGTACGCGTTGTTTCGATCGCGTTGCTCATGATGTCATTCGGCCCCGTGTGGCTGAACGCTGTTACCGGCACCGGGAATACAACGGTCAATCTCTGGATTGAAATAATTACCCTGCTGGTGTACATCATCTATGTGTACGTAGTGCTGGAGTACTACAACATGCCCATCACCTGGGGATGGGCATCCGAATGGGTCTATTGGCTCTCGATGTTTTCCATGTCCTTCCTCTACATGAAAAGCGGGCGGTGGAAAGGCAAGGAGATGTAATATGATTTCCTTCAGGGGATCTTATTTCTTCCTCGCGTAGAAATAGAGGTACGACTTTTCTCCTTTGATCTTCTCGCTCAGCGTATAAAATCCGGAACCGTCGAGGTTGAATGCGATGGACTCGCCTTGTGGCTCCTTCGTGTAATGGAGGATTTCCGATTTTTCTTTCAAGGCGACCGAAAGAGGTTTGTCACCGGTTTTCCAGTAATAAATATTATCGTAGTTTTTTATGACTACCTCTTTCCCGTCGGGTGAAAAACCACCGGCGACAATGCGGGTGAGCGGAAGCTCGACGATCGGTTCTGCCGTTAACGTAACCCCCGTGTCAAACGGATGAGGCAGTTCATACACGTGAACCGGCTCCTCGCGTTTGGAAACAACGTAGATATTTCCCGTTATCGGGTGGATGAGAATGGACTCAGTATCCTTGCTGCCGTCTGCTAATTTGAACGTAATTGTATCGAAAGATGAAATGATCACCTGATCAGCGTTCCCGTCTGCGATCGGTTCCTCAAAACGATAAATATGCTTCAATTCGTATTTGGCGTCGTTGTCACCGATGTCCGCGACATAGACATAGCGCTTGTTGGCATCGGGGCCCGGGCCAATGGCGATGTCTTCCCAGTCGCGGTTCTTGATGCCCTCCAGCTTGCACTCCATTTTGATCTTCAGGTCTTCATCCACGAGGTAAACTACGGCCGGGTTTCCGCTGTCATTCACCGTCCACAACAAGCCTGGGTTGGCTGCGCTTGCGGCAAGGCCCGACGCTTCTTTCAACTTCTTGTCGGAAAGTTCTCCAAGTTGCTTTGGCGCAAGAAACTCCTCCGAGCTGGCCGGGAGCGATCCTCCGTCCAAACACGACGCACACAGGAAAATCAAACAAAACAGGAACGCATTTCTCATGATAAAGAGGTTAGTCATTCGCAATTATAAATGAGATTTAACGCTTGTAGGGAAAAAATGGTTTAAATTAATTGCTCAATGATGGGTTAACGCCGTTAAAACATCCAGCGCATCACTACCTTTGCCGCATGAACGAAAATGAGGAGATCATCGACGACCAGGAAGAGGCGCTCTTCGAACATCACCGAATCGTGGTGGACAAAGGACAGGCACTTCTGCGCATCGATAAGTTTCTCATGGCACGACTCGCCAATGCGACGCGCACGCGGATCCAGGATGGCATTCACCACGCTTTCATCAAGGTCAACGACAAGGCAATCAAACCGAATTACAAGGTGCATCCCGGTGATGTTATTACCGTCATGCTCCCGGAACCTCCACGTGATACGGAAGTAGTGCCGGAAAACATTTCGCTGAACATTGTTTTTGAGGATGAGTTTCTGTTAGTCATTAACAAGCCGGCGGGCATGGTGGTGCACCCTGCCTATCAGAACTGGAACGGTACGCTCGTAAATGCGCTGGCGTACCACTTTCAGCAGCTACCGCAGATGCCGGGAAATGAAGGCCGTCCCGGCCTGGTACACCGGATCGACAAAGACACATCGGGTTTGTTGGTCATTGCCAAAACAGAACGCGTGCTGACACACCTGGCGCGGCAATTCTTCGATCACACTATCGAACGGACTTATTGGGCGCTTGTCTGGGGAGTTCCCGAACCACCTCAAGGCACGATTAATGTGCATGTAGGGCGAAGTTTGAAGGACCGTCGTGTAACCGTTGCTTTTCCGGAGGGCGATCACGGTCGCACAGCCATCACGCATTACAGAATGCTTCAGGATCTGCGCTATGTATCACTTGTAGAATGTCGCCTCGAAACCGGCCGCACACACCAGATACGCGCTCACATGAAACACATAGGCCATACGTTGTTCAACGACTCGATGTACGGAGGGAACCAGGTCCTGAAGGGTACGGTGTTCAGCAAATACAAGCAATTTGTTGAAAACTGTTTCAAGATCATCCCCCGCCAGGCCCTCCACGCGAAAACCCTGGGCTTCATCCATCCGGCCACGGGCAAGAAGATGCAATTTGATTCCGAGTTGCCCGACGACTTCAAACAAGTCATGGAGAAGTGGGAACACTACGTCAAGTACAACTAATCGGCCATTTCACTCCGTTGCAGTAAATTATCGTATTGCATTGCTGCTTTCGTGTCTTTATGACTATTATATTTCGACATGAACAATTTCAGGAATAAGTCAAAGCAAACCCAGAGCGTCCACGCCGGTTCTTTCGGCGATCCGCAATATAAGGGAACCGTCACGCCCATCTTCCCTTCCTCCGCATATGATTACGAAAACATTTCAGGCGGCACGATGTATCCGCGCTATTACAATACCCCCAACAACCGCGCGGTGGCAGAGAAGCTCGCCGCGCTTGAAAATGCCGAAGAGGGCCTCATTTTCAGTTCGGGGATGGCGGCTATCCTCACATCGATCTTCGCGATGATCAAGAGCGGAGACCATGCGATCTTCCAAAGCGATCTTTACGGCGGAACGCATAGCGCCGTAGCCATTGAACTCCCGCGTTACGGCATGCAGTACACGATGGTGGATGGTTCTGATCCGCAGAACTTCGAGCGGGCGATTAAACCCGAAACGCGGATCATCTACATCGAAACGCCGTCAAACCCCACGCTCAAGATAACGGACATCAAAGCCGTGGCGGCCATCGCAAAAAAGCACGGCCTGATCACCATCATCGACAACACATTCGCCTCCCCGATAAATCAGAATCCCATTGACCTGGGAATTGACATCGTAGCACACAGCGGAACAAAATACATCGGTGGCCACAGCGACATCTGCTGCGGCGCTGTGTTGACCACGCGAAAACTAGCTGCGCAAATCCGCACGAGCGGCCTGCACTTCGGAGGTTCCCTTGATGCGAACACATGCTGGCTGGTTGAGCGAAGCCTGAAGACCATAGTACTTCGGGTCAGACAGCAAAATGCAAACGCTCTTGTCATTGCTCAGTTCCTGGCAAATGACAGCCGGATTGCCCGCGTCTATTACCCCGGCCTCGTGAACCACCCCGACCACTCCATAGCAAAGGCGCAGATGCGCGGCGGATTCGGTGGTATGCTCTCTTTCGAAGTGAAAGACGACGCGCACAAATTCATGGACAGGCTGCAGTTGATCAAGCGCGCCATCAGCCTGGGCGGCGTGGAGTCTACAGCAACATCACCTGCTAAAACTTCACACGTGAAAATGAGCGCCGCCGAACGGGAAGCCATCGGCGTAACCGATAAACTTGTCAGGCTTTCGGTGGGAATTGAGGAAGTGCAGGACTTGATCGACGATATCAAACAGGCACTATAATCTGGGTTTACTCTACCTCGACGATCATCTCGATCTCCACTGCGATGTTGGAGGGAAGCGCATTTGTACCGAGCGATGTGCGGGCGTGTTTTCCTTTGCTGCCAAAGACAGCGACAAGCAGATCGGAACATCCATTCATCACCTTGGGCTGATCTTTGAAATTGTCCGTGCAGTTAACCCAGCCGTTGACTTTTACGATACGGCGCACCCTGCCCAGATCTCCTCCCAGCTCCACTTTTAATGTCGAAAGCAACGATATGGCTGTACGCTTCGCCGCTTCGATCCCCTGTTCGGTCGTAAGATCCTTCCCTACCTTTCCAATGATGTCTTTGCCGTCTGCTTTCGTGGGACCGTGCCCAGACAAGTAGATGAGATTCCCCGTGCGCACAGCCTTCGCGTAGTTCGCAACAGGGGCCGTAGGCGTAATAAGTTCGACCCCGAGTTCTTTTAATTTTTCATCGACGGTCGACTGTGCGTAAGATATTGAATAACAGATTGTTAAAGCTAGAAAAAATACGTATTTCATAGAACTGTGTTTGGGTAAAAAGGTCTACAATTGCCGCTTGATCCTGAAAAAGTAAAGGACGCCTCGTCTGCTCAACCAGCTGTATCAACGACAAATTTATCAAAATAACCACTAAAGCGGCCGTATGGCACGGCACTTTTACAACTGCCGGTCCACACGGCCGCACTTTAGGGCAGCCCTGAATGGAGTCTAAACCCAATGCCTGATGAAAACGCTATTGATCGTTGCTTTCGTCCTTTCTACGCTGGCGCTTGCCGCTCAACCGAAAAGGGCGTCCGTTGTGATCGGTTCGATGACATCAAGACCTAACGCCCTTTTGATTGTGAATCCGCAGAATTCCGACCAGGGTGTCCTCCTTCCTCAACTTTCAAGCGGCCAACGAATGTCACTGCGGCCGTCCTCACCTGCTGAAGATGGGTTGATGGTATTCGACACCAACGCGCAAGCTTACTATTATTGGAGCGCAGGGGCATGGGTAAAAGTCAAGCCGCAAAGCACAAAGCCTCAATACTACAGCATCGACCCACTCAATTTTCAGGAGTTGAAACCGGATCTCAACATTCGCCATACCAACATGGTCGTATTTGAGACGGATAACACATTCGTAACAGCAAGCCGCAACGGGCAGGGTGAGGAGATCATCGCGGCCCTTGACCTGCCACATGGCGCCACGATGCGAGCAATGAACCTTTATTACATGGACAACGATGACGACAACATCAGGATCCGACTGCTGCGCAAAACGCTGACCGGTGTCTCTGAACAGATCATTGCATGGGAATCGTCTGGCGCCTCAGCATCCGTCAACACAGCAACTTTCGAAAACTTTAACGGAAAAGAACATATCGATCTGGAACGGTATACCTACCGACTCATTGTCATTTTCGATATCGATGAAGGCGAAGAGATCGACACGCCTTTAAAAGCGAAGCAACGTCTTTACGGGGTCAGAATAGAATTCGAGCAATGAAAAGACTGCAGATAAGAAGGCTGTACTTAACGCCCTGCGCGATGGCGGTCCTCGCGTGCATTTTTATCATGCCCGCAGCATTCTGCCAGGGGCTTTACAACGGAGCGGAGATGCACGTCAGTGGCACCAGCCTGTATCTCGACGGGGAGTTCGTCAATGACGGCACATTCGAAAACAGCGGAGCCGTTACCCTGACAGGAGACTGGAAGTCCCCTGGCAAATACAGAGGCGCAGGGTCCGTGGAAGTCAATGGAAATCACCCTCAAAGAATCATCCACAACAATCAGACGATCGAAACGCTGGTTGTCAACGGCTGGGGGACAAAATACATCAAAGGCAGACTTAACATTGGCACCCAATTGCTCCTGACGGATGGCATCGTGGAGGTTTCTCCAGACGACGTTCTGAAACTGAGAGAAAAAGCTGTAGCCCTCGGCGGTTCAACGGGAAGTTATGTGGATGGGCCCCTTACAGTCAGCGGCCCCGGCTATCGCTATCTTCCCCTTGGAAAGAACGGAAGCTTTGCGCCGATCGAGTTTAAGGACGTCGAAGGTCACAACACCGAATATTCCGTTGAGGCGTTCGAGAATGCCCCTGCCATTTCTGTTGACAACATTATTGTGAGGAACGCGCTGTATTGGTTTCGAAAGGATATAAGGGGAAACTTCGGCGGGTCGCGGATTGCCATCGACTATGATCCCGCGTACTTCAGCAATGCCGAAAAAATGATTCTGCTCGCCGGCTCGACGTGGGAAGCGCCGTTTGCCGTTATCACTGACGTGGAGCATTCAACGGAGACCGATAAACTTTCCACGCGTGTACCGGTAATGTCGCCGATCATCATGCTGGGAGAAATGTCCCAACGCTGGACTGACGCGGACTTCTATCTCTCAACTGCGCTGTCACCACACGCGTCACAAACGACCAACGAATCAGTAAAGATATTCGGTCAGCGCCTGAGAGCCGATCAGTTTCGCTTCCAGGTGTTCAGCCGGCATGGCGAACTTGTTTTTGAAAGCCTGTCCCTTCAGGACATGATGAACAACGGGTGGGATGGACGCACCAACACCGGCGTGGAACTGATGACGGGTACATACCCTTACCGCCTCAGTGCCTTTGATAAGACCGGAAAGGCGTTTAACAGGAACGGCGTACTCACCATCATTCGCTGATGAAAAAGATCGCGATCATATTACCACTGATTATCCTCGTGTTGAGTGGTGCGCAGGCGCAGGATCCTGTATTCTCGCAGTTCTATACCAGCGGTCTTTATCTGAACCCTGCGCTTGCCGGCCTTGAAAAGGACGTGGTGCTGGGAATGAATTACAGAAGTCAATGGTCGGGCGTCAATCTTCCGTTCCGCACGTTTCAGTTCAGTGCCATTCATCCGATTCTTCAGCAAGGTGTAAAAAGCAAGCACCTGGGAGGATTTGGCGCGAGCCTGTTCTCGGATGAAGCCGGCCCTAATCGCGAGATCATCTCACAGGGGCTTTCAATCGCCTCAAGTTATAACTTCCAGTTAAACAGAGATGGCAATCACCTCATCGCCGCGGCGCTTCAGTTCGGGGTTCTGCAAAAGCAAATAAACATGGACGCTCTCCAATGGTCGTCGCAGTATTCGACGGCGATCGGGTACGATGCTTCGTTGCCGGGCGAAAATCTTATTTCGGAACGTGTAACGACCCCTGTAATTCATAGTGGAGTGATGTGGCGTCTGGTGAAAGACAATCGCTTTAAACCCGTCAGAGTATATTACCAGGGCGTGGCAGTTTCCAATATCAACAGACCGAAAGGGTTCTACCTGGATCAGAAGGACGCGCCCCGGATACTATACAAAATTCATGGCGGCTACCTGCAGCGGTTCAGCAACGGACTTGAGATTTCACCTAACTACCTCATCCAGTATCAAAATACTGCACAGATCAACTTCGGAGCCTACGCCGCTTATTCACTCGCTGAGGTCCGCCCACGGACCATTACCGATCTCAAAGTAAGCCTCGGCTTGTGGTATCGCGTAGCCGACAGCTTTATCGTAACAACGGGACTGGCGACAAACAAGTGGAGCGCGGGCCTGAGCTATGACGCAAATACTTCTTCGCTTGAAAAATATTTTAACGGCGCAAATTCCTTCGAGATTTCCTTTGCATACAGGATCAATATCACAAAGGGGATCAAAAAGTTTTCGACGCCTTTGATATAAGGACCAGCGGGTAAAATCGCGTAAGCAACTTTACTATGAAAATCCTTACCACCATCTTCCTTCTCCTGTTGACCACCGCCACCGTTTGGTGCCAGGATGAGGGCGATTACGAAAAATATGCAACGGCCGGAAACCGGTACTTCGAGCACGAGCAATACAACCTCGCAATTCAGTTTTACCTGGATGCACTCGGCAAAAACTACCAGGACCCGCTGATCGACTACAGGCTCGCAGAATGCTATCGTCACACATTTGACTACAAGGAAGCCGAGACATACTATATGAAGGTACTGTACACGAAGCCAGATCAGTTTCCTCTGTCATTATACTATTATGCTCTCATGCTAAAACTGAATGGCAACCTCCCTGAAGCGATTGAGCGATTCGATCAGTTCATTCTTCTTCATGAAGGGGACCTCGCATTCGCCGACTTCCATGAGCAGGCCGTCATTGACCGTGCAGGGTGTGAAATCTCTCAGCTTGAATCAGTTTTTCCAACAGTCGTCGAAACAAAGCCTCTGGAGGGGCCGATCAATTCCCCATTCAATGATTTTGCGCCCGCCTTCCGCAACAGCAGCTCGATGGTTATCACGAGCAGCCGCATCACGTCGAATCGGAAGCTCATCGACGAGCGCAATGGCGAGGCGTTCACGGACAACTACTACTTTGAAAAGAATGGCTCTTTGTGGGAAGACAAGACGCGGTGGCACTTTTCGGTTACCAATTCTCCTTATCACGACGGTAGTGGAACCTTCACCCGGAATGGCAACGAGTATTTCTTCACCGTTTGCGAGGAATCCTGCAAGATCTTTGAAACGCATATATTGAACAATCGATGGTCGAAGCCAGTCTTACTCAATGAATCCATTAATCTGCCCGGGTCGGACTCGAAGCAGCCCGCAGTTTCACCGGGAGGGGACACTCTCTACTTCGCGTCAAACCGCGCGGGAGGTCACGGCCAATTTGATATCTGGGTTAGTGTTGATGCGGGAAATAACAATTGGGGTCCCGCGATAAACGCAGGCCGTACGATCAATACGAAAGCCAACGAAATTGCCCCCTCAATCACGGATATTCCTTCTGTCCTTTTCTTCTCTTCGGAGGGCCATCCGGGTTATGGGGGTTTTGATCTTTTCGTCGCAAAGGCGAATTCAATCGGCGACACGCTCGTGTACAACTTAAATTTTCCATTCAACTCCGTGAAAGACGATTGCTTCCTCACCTTTCACGATCGGCAAGTCCTTTGGAGCAGCAACAGGGATGGCGGAAAAGGCGGATTTGACGTTTATCATTCCAGCAATATTACTGCGCTGGGGCTAGTCTCCAGGTTGAGTCTTAAGAATCGCAATGACAGCCGTGTGGTTACGCTTACGTCGCGTACGGCCAGGTCGGAAAACATCCACTTGCTTGCATCCCGAAACGAGGAGACAATCGACTATAACAACCTTACGTATGAGCGAAAGTCGCTCGTCAATAGAATGGTCGAGAACAGGCTGAACAACATCGAAAATATTCCGCAGGATTTTGCAGGCATCAGCCCGGAGGAGTTTGATATGCTCAACGAAGTCTCACACGCACGGTTTCAAACGCTGCTGTTGAAACAAAAATATGCGAGCACACTACTCACGGAAGTGCAGCCTGACAAAGCCGTTGCGGGTCCCCTATCCGTCACCGGTCAGGTGATTGACCCGGAAGGCGGTTACGCGCTTGCCAATGCCAAAGTATTACTAACGAATGAGTATGGAGAGATCCTGAAGATTACGAGCACTAATAGTGAAGGTCAATTCCGGTTTACGGATGTGCCCGGAGATACGAGGTTATTCCTGCGACTGGAAAACGCTTCGGTCGGCAACCGACGTAAGCATGTGGGCAAGAACGAGCGGCAGTCTATCGCACGCGCCAGTGTACGCAACCTGCAGACACACGGATCCGATAAACAAAATACACTCTATGTCGAGAATGTTTATTTTGACTTCGACCACTACATCATCCGGCCGGAAGCGGCGCAGGTGCTGTCCGAACTTGCCATATACCTCAAATCGAATCCCGGGGCCCAGGTAGAGATCTACGCATTTGCAGATGACCGCGGCGGCAGCGCCTACAACTTTGAGCTGACGCAAAAACGCGGAGAGGCGGTTGTAGCTTATCTCACCAGTTACGGCGTGGATGAAACCAGTCTTGCGATCGTTCCGAAAGGAAAGCAAACGATGCGTCTGGCCACCAATGAAGCACAGCGTCAGTACAACCGCCGCGCTGAATTCTATATCAACGGTGTGCGCGAAACGTTTACCCCTGCCGGGAAGACATACATTCTTAAGAGAGAGGCGGATTGGAATCTGATCGCAACGCTCACGGGGGTATCGGAGCAAGAACTAAAAAATCTGAACGGGTCAGCGTCCGAGAATGTCAAAGCATTTCAGCCAATTCGCGTTCCGAAAAATGCAAAAGCGGTCTCCGAAGAATTATTTTACGTCGGCATCTGATTACCAGGCACCCAAACTTACCAACGCTCTCGTCTCCTAGATCACAGGCTTGATGTCAATAACCGGAGTACCGTCCAAAACCTCGAGCGGGTAAACCTTGATCTTTTTCGGGCCGATCTTATCGACTACTCCCACGACGTGCATCCCGATGGGATTCGGTCGATCCGGTGATCGCGTTGAAAATACGCCAACTTCCGGTTTACTTTTTTCGTCGCGAGGATAACATTTCAAAACATCGCGATTCGCCTTGTGCAGCCACGTAAACAAAATCAGCCGGTCACCGGGCTGAATGTCCGCAAGAGCTTCTGCGAAGCCATCATTTATTTCAAGGGTCACTTCCGGCGCGCCCTCTGTTTCCTGGAGCGGACAATCAGCCAGGTCCATTAATGGTGAACGAACGACGCCAACGGGCTTAAGGGTATATGTCTCCATCTTATCACGGGTCAGGCGGGAAAAATAAAACAGCGCCCTCTTCAAATGTAAGATAAATATAGTCATTTCCCGGTCTCCCGAGGCTATCTGGGAACCACCTTCATGCCGCACATAAATATTCTTAATATTCTGTGTAGTTTTTCGCGCATACCGGTTACTTATTGAATGAACAGAACATAATGGCTGCTCCTTCGAACGATACGTTTTTAAACCAGGTGAATGCGAACATCGGAATCGCACATAAAGTCTCCAGACTTTACTTTGACGATACCGATGACCGTGACGACGCAATGCAGGAAATGATGTACCAGCTTTGGCGTGCTTATCCAACGTTCAAAGGCGAATCCAGGTTCTCGACATGGATGTACAGCGTTTGCCTGAAGACCGCCTTAACGTACAGGCGGAAGAATAAACACAATAAAAACGAACCCCTTACTGACGATCATCACCAGATCGCTGATACAGGTTCCACAAGGGAAGAAGATGCCATGGCGCTGCTTTTCTCGGCAATCGGCAAATTACAACCTGTCAACCGGGCGATCGTCTTACTCTACCTCGAAAAAATGAGCTATGATGAAATCGCATCCATCACCGGTTTAACGAAGACAAATGTCAGCGTTCGCCTGGTGCGAATAAAGAAGGAACTCGAAACGCAATTAAAGAACCAATTAAACTCAATTGAAGATGTCAACCTTTGAAGAATTTGAAAAGCGGTGGGAGGAAACGAGTCCCTCGCTTTCGGGTCGCGAATATGACCTCGCGGCGATGGAAAAAATCGTGCGCGAACGAACACGCAAGCATAAAAACGTTGCCATGAAATACTTCTGGGCTTCTTTCGCTCTGCAGCTGATCGTCTATTCTTTGCTGAGCCATGTGATCTTGCGCTATGGGGCAGATACAAGGACACTTGTAATGAGCATCATCGGAATTCTGATTTTCATCCCATTCACCGTGGTCCTGCTACAGAAATACAAAGCGATGGCAACCAACAAACCTGAAAAATCCGAAAGCAGCGACCAGGTCATGAACTCGCTTTACGATTATGTTTTGCGACAGTACAATCTTCTCAATGCCTTTTATCGCTTCAAGCGGAGATACGAAATCATGCTGATTCCCATCAGTTCCGCCATTGGCACCTTCCTGGTCTTTCATCTCTATTTTCCCGGCGGATTCCAGGCAAATCAAACAGGCGCGCTGTACGTGTTCGTTATCACAATGGTCAGTTGCCTCTACGCCATTTATCGAGAAAACAAAAGCAGCTTCCGCGAGCCGCTTGACGGACTGCAGCAAGTGCTGAATGACTTCAAATAGGAGAATTCAATTTCTACTGAATGCGCCCTGTCCTCCGATGGTAATAAAACATACCGGATTTCGAGTATCGCCTCAGTTCGGCGCGGGTTATGTACTCACTCGTAACTTCCCGGGCGGGGACCAGGAAGAGTTCGCGCGGATCATCGGGAGATCCGCCGAATCCTAACACGTAATATACGGCCATGCCGCGGTCGGCCTCAAACTGCTTCAGGTGCGCCTGTCTCTCATGGGATAGTAATTGCACTTCGTTCCTGGTGGTGTGCTGATAGTATTGAGTTGTAATTCCAAATCGGACGTGCAACTCTTTGTGATTATAGTCGACAATGAGATCGGGAGTGGCGCTGCCTTGTACGTTCCTGCCCGCATACACCGACTCAGCTTTCGCGCGAAAACACCGGAAGTACAAGGGATCGAACAGCGTGACTACGAAAGCTTCGAACGCAGCTTGCACCTTAAAGCTGCGAACAACAGGTTGAGCATCGGCATGCGATTGCGGCGGGATCCTGCGCCGACGCCGGGCGGATTGAATACTGTCTGCAATGAAAATCAGCAGCCCGCCGGCGCCGAGCATTGCAATCAATACAAACACATGCCCCTTTGGAACGGTAACCATTCCGGCAGAAGAGAAAACCTTGAAGATACCCTCAATGCCACCCAGCCCTTGCGTTGAATCCACAGGTTGATAGGACAACGCCGAATCTGCAACCCGAATAGATTCGTCTCGGGAAAGGACTTGCGGCGAATCGATTGTCGGAAATGAATCCGTCTGCTCTTCAAACAATTCTTGTTCTTTAAATGGGGTTTCTTCCACTGCTTTCTCCTTCAACCTCCTGTCCGTATCGGCGTCGCTTTCGCTCACGATGGTGTACCGATTGCCTTCATTACTTACAAGCAGATATGATCGATACTTCTTCCAGGCCGGCTTCTCAAAAACCTCGCGGGTGAATTCCGCCTTGACGACGCCCGGCGAATAAATACTGTATTTAATTTCCGTCACAATCCGCTGCCGGTACCACGGTTTCTGCCGAAACAATTGCCGCTTCAAATCGATTGCCTTTGCCCTATTCAGCCGTTCCGTGTATAACGTCAGTCGGGATGCGTATACTTCCTCAAAGCTGTGCAGGTTGCGGGTATTGTGAGCGAAGTTCCATTCGTCGATTAAAGACTCTATTTTATCGGTATCAACGCCGGATGGTTGGCATGGTGCCGGATGGCTTGCCCACATAAACGAAAACACAACCAGTAATGCATTTTTTAACCACGATTTTCCCATATCAGATGCTCAGCGGCAGTGCTAAAAAAACGTTGCCATAAAAGGCAAACTGTCGTCAGCTCCCCGCCTGTTACACAATCGCCTTTTTCCAGGAACCACGTGTGAATAGCCAAAGAGTAAATAATCCCACCGACGTTTCCGACACAAATACTCCCCAAAAGACGCCAGATTGTTCCCAGTCAAGTTTGATGGCGAGCCAATAACAAAGCGGTATCTGAATGAGCCAGAAAAACACAAGATTGATGAGCGTGGGCGTGCGCGTGTCACCGGCACCATTGAACGCCTGAACGGAAACCATCCACCATCCGTAGACGAAATAGGCGTAAGAGATAATCCGGAGCCATTCCGCTCCAATGGCAATTACGCGCGCGTCAGTAGTAAAAAAACTCATGAGCCATGTGTTGTTGAAATAATAGATCGCGGCTACTATCACCAGATAGCCCATATTGCAAAACCCGATTCGCCATACCGAGGATTCGGCGCGACCCGGATGGCCCGCACCGAGGTTTTGTCCCACGAGTGTTGCTGCCGCATTCGAAAATCCCCAGGCTGGCATCATCGTTAGCATCATGATACGAAGAGCGATGGTCGCGCCTGCAACAGCCTCACTGCCGACATCCGACAAGATCCTCATCAGAAAGATCCATGAAGTCATCGAGACGATCATCTGTCCGACACCTCCAAGCGATGTCTTGACAATGTTGATGACAATTGAAGCGTTCCAGCGCAATTCGGATACGGCTGCGCGGATATGTTTTCCTCCTTTGAAAAGTGTCCACAGTTGAATCAGCACTCCGATACCCCGTCCAATATTGGTTGCGACCGCTGCGCCCTCAACGCCGAGTGCCGGAAACGGGCCCCAGCCAAAAATGAAGAGCGGATCAAGTCCTATGTTTATGATATTTGCAACCCAGAGCACGCGCATAGCAATGGCGGCGTCGCCTGCTCCGCGGAATATCGCGTTGATAACGAACAGCAGGAAGATGACCGCGTTGCCACCCAGCATCCACTGCGTATAGCCATATCCGTTGTTAATGGCCCACTCATCCGCGCCCATGAATGCCAGCAGCTCCTTCGCGTAAAAGATCCCGGCTATGGAAAATGGCAAAGAACAAAGCACGGCGAGAAATATTGCCTGGATGGCAGTCTTACCCGCGTCTGCCTGGTTCCCTTCGCCGACTCTGCGCGCAATGATCGCTGTCACTGCCGTCGCAAGCCCCATCGCGATCGAGTACAATAAGAACAGAAACGTCTCCGTTAGTCCGACAGTAGCGACGGCCGATGCCCCGAGTTTGCCGACAAAATAAATATCCACTACAGCGAAAAGCGATTCCATCACCAGCTCCAGGATCATGGGTACCGCCAGGAGGAAAATTGCACGCCCGAGAGCAATTCGGGTGTAGTCGGCCTCGCTTCCGCGAATGGCATCTTTCAGGGCTTCCCAGATCGACCCGGATGGAGGAGGTGGCGGTTGCGTCACTAAGCTTTTTTCGATAGGTTCCATTGTCTTCTCTTTAAACTCTCCTGTCCGTCGGGTGTGGTTAAATAATATTTTAGCGTGTACGGAATTCCCGGCGTCGTGGTTATCCGGCCCTGCTATTAACCATACAAACTTAGGTTCGCGTGATCGAAATAAAACTGTGTGAATCCGACATAATAAGGGGCGGATGACGGCATTTTTATACTTACCAGCTGTTATCTTTAGCCCGTACTTCGTGTAAAAACTCTAACTAAATCATTGGACAATATGACGATATCCAGAAATGAATTCCTCAAAGTGATCGGCGTTACTGCAACGGCGAGCATGGCGAGTCTGACGGGCTTCGCTTCCGCAGCAAAAAGAATAAGCATTGCACCGGTGGAGGTCGACTTGAACTTGGGAATGGCATCGTACACCTTGCGCAAGTTCAGCCTGGATGATGTGATCAATGTATCAAAACGTCTTGGACTGACATCCGTCGCCCTCAAGAGCATGCACATGCCCCTTGAAAGTTCGGCAGATAAAATTCGCAGCATGGCGGAAAAAGTTCGCGGTGCCGGTCTCACTCTCTACGGTGCGGGGGTAATTTACATGAAGACCCGGCAGGAAGCAGATGCTGCCTTCGAGTACGCAAAACATGCAGGGCTTGACATGATCGTCGGCGTCCCAAACCACGACCTCTTGCCACACGTCAACGACCTTGTTAAGAAATACGATATCAAGCTGGCCATCCACAATCACGGCCCGGGTGACGATTTGTATTCAAGTCCGGATGATGTTAACGCGAGAATAAAAAACCTCGACAAACGCATCGGCTTCTGCCTGGACATCGGTCACGTGGTGAGGATCGGCCAGGATCCGGTCTCCATGCTTGACAAGTACAAGGCTCGGCTATACGATATGCACATGAAAGACATGGATAAGGCCGAGGCGGAGGGCAAACCCGTCGAGATCGGCCGGGGAGTAATCGATATTCCGAAGGTTGTGAAGATGCTGAAAAAAATTAACTACAAGGGATGCGTTTCATTCGAGTATGAAAAGGATGCAGATGATCCCGTTCCGGGTCTGGCTGAATCGGTAGGCTATGTACGGGGCGTCATGAAGATGGTTTGAGATCCCCGTGGATGAGAAGCGCCGGCAAACCGGCAAGTCGAACCCTGGTTCGCCCTTTAATGTCATGGCCTCCTGCTAACGGAGGCCTTTTCTTTTTGGCGTGCCCCTGATTTGTTTGGCGGATTCCACCCTTACTTTGTCGCCCCGGGCCATCATCAGCAAAGACGAATTGCCTTACTTTTGTATAAGACAAAATCAAACAGTTCTCACACAAAAAATAAGACAATGAAAAAAATTAACATTCTCTACTGGACCTTCACTGGACTTTTCGCATTAGCCATGTTCTTCTCCGGTGTGCAAAACGCTTTGGTCACTCCGGAGTCGGTAGCTTTACTCACAGCACAGCTTGGGTATCCCGAATATATCATCGCGTTTCTCGGTGTCGCCAAGATACTGGGCGCGATAGCTATTCTTGTTCCCGGTTATCCGACGCTTAAGGAGTGGGCTTACGCCGGTTTATTTTACGATCTGCTGGGAGCCACTTACTCTTCTGTTCTCACGTATGGTGCACAGCCTGCTCAATTGGGAATGCTCATTTTCTTCGGCCTTCTGGCACTGTCGTACATTTTCTATCGCAAGAGAAAGCAAGCGCTTGCCTCGCAGACCATTGGCCGTCCTGTAGCTGCATAGTAATGGCGCAAAACAGTAGTGGAGCGATGCAGCGTTTCCAGGAGAATGAACATTTAATTCTTATCAACTATGATCATCATTCACGATATTTTCATCTGTAAGCCGGGGAATGCCTCGAAGCTTGCAAAAAAATTCAAAGAGGCCATGGGCGGCATGAGCGAACTCGTGCACATCATGACAGACATGACCGGTCAGTACAATAAGGTTGTCATGGTGACACGGTACGAAAATCTCACAGATTATGAAAAGAGCTGGGAAAAATACAAACCGGACAGTCCGGAGATGAAGAAAATGAATGAAGCGATGGCGGGCTACCAGGATATGTATTTGACGGGTTCGCGCGAGATCTACCAGGTCTGGTGATGCTTACAAACTCCGTTCATCTTCCCTTGATGAACGGCGAAGTATGCCAGTCCGTATACGGACAATCCTGGCCAATTGCGTACATCCCCCAATATGCGAAAGTGCTAAACAGGCCTTCAAAAGAGCTCTTTATGGGTTCCGGGAATCGGTACAGTCCTTGCCGGGCCGTGTAAGTTAACTTCCGGAACCCATATGCTACGCAACTACCTCAAGATCGCCTTCCGCAACTTTGTACAGCAGAAATATTATTCGATCATTAACACGCTGGGCCTGGCCTTGGGTACAGCCGCCTGCATCCTGATCCTGCTCTTTGTTAAGGACGAACTTAGCTACGAAAAGAGCTACAGCAATAATGACACGATCTATCGCATCGTCGAAGAGTTTCCGATGGGTACGCACTTGTCGAAGTCGGCGACGGTGCCATTCCCCCTGAAAAAAAACCTGATGAATGATTTTCCGCAGATTACCAACGCGGCAATCATATTCAGGCCGTCAAGCTGGGGCCAGGTTCCGGTAGTAAAGCGGGACGACGATGAATACTTTGAAGACAATTTTGTTTTCGCGGAACCATCCTTCCTTGAAATGTACCGCTTTCAATTCATCGCGGGCGATCCCAAAAAAGCATTGCACGGTCCAAACGAGCTCATCCTGACCCGAACTGCGGCAACGAAATATTTCGGAGACGAAGATCCTATCGGCAAGAGGCTTAACCTGAACAGCTTCCGCGACCTGGAAGTGATTGGCGTCATTGAAGATCTGCCCTCCAATACACACTTGAGTTTCGACATGGTTGCATCATTCGAAACACTGAAAACGTTTTTCGGAAACCCGCAGTTCTTCGATACTCAATGGGTATGGGTTGCAGCCTGGATGTATTTTACAGTCGATGATGAGGCGGAAGTCCAAAAAATTCGCGATGGATTACCGGCATTTGTCAAGGCACATTTTCCGGAATCACTTTCCGATGCCGGCGTCGTACTGCGCGTGCAAAAGGCAAATGATATTCACCTCACCTCTAACATGGAATTGGAATTCAAACCAAATGGAAACATCCAGCACGTATATCTATTTTCGTTTATCGCCGCGCTCATCCTGCTGATCGCCATTATCAATTTCATGAACCTCGCCACCGCCCGCGCTGCGAAACGCGGAAAAGAAGTTGGATTGCGAAAGGTGCTCGGCGCGCACAAGAAAATGCTCGTGGGACAATTCATGGGTGAGGCCATTTTGACGAGCTTTCTCGCGCTCGTTATTGCCGTGGGGATGATCTCGGCGGTTTTGCCCTGGTTCAATCAGATCACCGGAAAAGATATCAGCATCTCGTTATCGGAGAATCTCCCTCTGCTCGGCGCCCTTGTCGGATTGGGAGTGTTCGTGGGCTTACTCGCGGGCAGCTACCCGGCTTTCGTACTTAGTGCATTTCAGCCAACGGAAGTCCTCAAGGGGAAATCAAAGCTGGGCGGCTCAAAAGACTTTCTTCGGAAAGCCCTTGTTGTAAGCCAATTCGTCATTTCAATTTCCCTGATTATCTGCATCGGCATCGTATACAAGCAACTGCATTACATTCACAACAAAGAACTCGGCTTCAACAAGGATCAGATTGTGATGATCGACTTCGGCTTTAACCTGTTCAACAATTACGGAGCCCTGAAATCAGAGCTGCTGAAGAATCACGAGATCCAGGCAGTGACACTGCTCGGCGGAAGTGTTCCGGGGCGCGATGGGGTCATCGAAAATGCCTTCGTGCCAACCGGCATGCCGGCGGAACAGCAGCAATGGTTTAGTGCAATGTTCACTTCTCACGATTTCGAAAAAGTGCTCAACGTAGAATTTTTGCAGGGCCATTCCTTCCAGATTGGAAACTCCATTGACTCCACAGGCTACATCATCAATGAATCGGCAGCGGAAGCTCTCGGCTGGGGCAGCGATGTCGTCGGTCGAAAACTCGATCAGGCTTTGAATGGCAACATCCAGGGTACCGGTACCGTCATCGGACTCGTGAAAGATTTCCATTACCAACCTCTGTACGTTCCGATCAAGCCGCTCGTGATCCGTCTTGGAGGTAACGTGCTCACCGTAAAAGTGCATTCAAATGATCTTCCCCACACGATAGCAGCCATCGAAGACGAGTGGACAAAACTTTTCCCCGGCAACCCTTTCCGGTATTCCTTTATGGACGAAAGCTTCGACACACTCTACAAGAAGGAAGACAACTTCAGTCGCACGATACAATATTTTTCCGCACTGGCCGTGTTCATTGCCTGCCTCGGTTTGTTAGGGCTGTCTTCATTCACGACCGAAAATCGGCGCAAGGAGATCGGCGTGAGGAAAGTAAACGGTGCTACCACGGCTGAGCTTGTCTTGTTACTGATCCGGGACTTTTCCTTCCTGATATTGGTCGCCTTTCTGATCTCGATACCTGTAGCGTGGTACTTCGGCAATCTTTGGCTTGATCACTTTGCCTACAAAACTGACATTGGGATTTTCACCTTCATCATCGCCGGTGTGATATCGCTTGTCCTCGCAATCATTACGGTAAGCTATCACACCGTGCGTGCGGCACGAGCAAACCCTGTACAGTCATTGCGCTATGAATAGAGCAAGCCGCCATTTCTATCGTTGTTCGGGGAGTTCGTCTGTCAGGGTGTAGTGAATTTCAACTTCCGCAACGTAGGGCTGGAGCAGCACGCGCAATCGCTTGTCCATTTCAGCTTTTGCGTCTTCAACGAAATGTGCCTGGTTCGCATACCGCCTTGCATCCTGGATGAACGCGTTGGTGGCCCGCGTCCGATCGTCTACGCTCACCCAGTTCCAGATGCCCTGCTCGTCGCGATAGGTAATGTCACCCGCTGATTCTACAGAGAGAGTTCGCGGACGGGGAAGCGTGACGATCGCTTTGTCGCCCCGCAAGACAACGGTAAATCGCTGGTGCAGATCGAAACCCACCTTCGCGTTGAACGTGCCGGTGATGAAAATTTTCTTAGTGCTTCGCAGCCATGAATTTTCCCACGTATAGCGGTGCTCAAAATTCTGCTGCAACACTGATAATTCAAACACAGAAGTTTGCTGATTGAGAACAACTGTATTGTCAACCCTGACCTCGGGAGTAAACTGGAATGCCTTTCGAAGGTCCTCGCCTATGGCCTTCGCACCGGCATAGCTTTCCCTGGCGAGTTTAGCGGGGATTGTCACGAAGATGACGTATGCCGCGGCAGTTGCGATAACGATCAGCGCGATCAGAAGCTTAAGATTACGACTCATGTCAGATGCGGTTTTCCGGGGTTTATAGCGTCGGTAAGTACGTTATTCTAAAAACCGCCGCCACCGGCGTAAAATTCCCGCACGGGGAAAGGCAAACCGTAGCCGCGAATGTGATCAATTGTTTCCTACAAGCACAAAACCGCCCCAGAGGGCAGGCTTCGATAAAATGGTGGCTTGGTCGGATTGGGCCTTCTTAAGCGAATCCCGAAAGGAATGGCCGGTGGCTAGGTATTGATAGAACCTGATCATAAGATCGCGCGTCGCGGCGTCATCCACCTTCCAAAGACTGATCAACACATTACGCGCCCCTGCCTGCATAAACGATCGCTGGAGACCGAACACTCCCTCACCATTTTCAATCTTACCCAGCCCGGTCTCACAAGCCGACAAAACAACCAGCTGAGTATCGGTCAAGTCGAGATTCATCACTTCAAAGGCTGTTACAATACCATCATTTTCAAACGACGTTGACCCGGTAGACAGGCTTCTGTTCGCGCCCGTCAAAACCATCCCTGAATGGAAGAGAAACTCCTTTTTTGCTTCTGCATTCAGGGAGACAACATCCGACGAAAAAAATCCATGGGATGCCAGGTGCAGGATCGCGGGAGACCGTACAGCCTTCAGGTTAGTCTCCGTCGCTGCATTTTTCAAGTATACGCTTGTTTTCCATGAGTGCGCTTTCAGGACTTTGTCAATCGCACGCAACTCTTCTTCCGTGCCGGGAAGGCCCGCAAAATGATGAACATCCACCGTGCGTTCACGTGGCGAGTTCACGTCTACGTCAAATACAGGATCACCCATCAGCACCGCATCACGTTTACCTCTGGCAGGGGGCGTTTTGTGTTCGAGAAACTGGATAGGATTCAGCAGGTAAACAATATCGAATTTGTCGAGCAGGAATTTATTCGCCCGGGGATCCCGTAGCGTGTTGATGTTAATCCGGTGATATACGCCGTCAGCCGAAAAATATATCCTGTTTTTTCCAGCCAGTCGCCGCTCAATTGGCTCCCAGAAGAAGTGATAAGACATATCATCTTCCACATCATAGCGCATTGTATTTTTGTAATAATAGAAGTAACGCGTTTCGAGATTGTTTCCGTCGCGGAATAGCACAATCTCTGGTCGCTCTTTTGTCTCCTTTGTAAGGATGAGGGCTGCATAGTGAACACTATCTGCAAATCCGAAATAGCCTTTTTTCCCCGAAGCCTGGCGATCGTACTTCCGGAAACGAACCATCTCGACGATGGCTTCGTTCGGTTGAAGTTTCGGGATCAACGATTTCCAATGGACCTCCTCCGCGTTGAGTCCATCGCCGTAGCGTGCTTCCGCAGACGCCAAAGTCACTGCCTTTTCCAGGGAGTCTACCTCCATTTCCAGCGCCTGCACGCGCGCGCCATCACCAACCTGGCTGAGGGGCAGCTGGTAGAGATGACCCAGGCGATCGCGGCATTCTTTCAGTCGCGATACAAGTCCGTTCAACGCCGGATCATTTTTCAGGCCGATATGGTTCTTTCGGCGCAGCTGTGTGAAGAACTGAAGGGATTTGATTATCGTGCGGTTCTGAAACATCTGCGAAAGAAGCGCGCCGTCTTTATCGCGCCACTGAACTGCGATCGTGTTGAATCGCTCAAAGTCCTCCTTCAATTTCTCGTAAAACTGAACCTGTTCATTTTCATTCAGATTGGGAAAAACATACGTTACCTGGCGCGTGGCAAGTTCCATAGATTTCTTGAAGAGCGGGATCGCTTCCGCGGGCCTGTCAAGCGTCCAGTAAGTGACGGCCAGATTGCTGATGAGATCCATCAGGAGAACCGATCTGTCACCGTAGATTGATCTCTTGATGGCATAGGCCTCCTCATAGTTCCTGGCCGCCTGCTCGTAATCACCCTGCGCGGTGTTGATAACAGCAATGTTGTTTAACAACGTGGCGGCCAGATCATTCTTTGCTCTGCCATTTTCAGGCTGAAGTTTTAACGCCTTGCGCAGGTATTGGAGCGCTATGCGCAGCTCGTTATTCTTCCGGTGAGCCGTCGCCAGGTTATTGAGTGCTGTGATATAAAGCGGGTCCGTAACGGGAATCAATTTTTCGAATTTGGCAATGACCTTTTCATAATCTTTGATCGCCTGCGGGATGTCATTCTGCTTGAGATGTATCCCGGCTATGTTGTTTTCCAGAATGGTGCATGGGAGCGAATTTTCCACCTGCGATTCACGGCAGCGGCCAAGCGATTCCCGATAGTACAACAGCGCTTTATCGTAGATGTTAAGCCTGTCATAAACTTGTGCAAGGTTATTCGAAAGTTCTGTCAGCAGGTAGTCCCGATTCATATCCCGGGTCACCAAGCTATAGGCGCGCAGCAGGTCCTTTTCCGCCTGGCTGTAAGCCCCGGTCTGAAGGTGTAGTATCCCGCGTTCCTGGATACACTGTATATAGAGCTGAAGCATTTCAGGCTCCTTGCGGTTTTCCAGACCGGCAATGGCTTTAGCTAGCATGGCTTCCGCTGCGGCATACTCTTGAAGTTTCCGACGTATCCGCGCTTTGTTAAACTGGTGCTGAAATGCAAGAAAAGAGTTAGCCGGCAATAGATTCCAGTTCTCGATTCGCTGCAGGAGAATGAGCGCAGAATCAGGTTGATGACCCGCGTCGTAGAGTGAGACCAGGCTCTGCGCGGCACTCATATAGATATCAGAGGGGACCTCACCGGGACCGTAAGCGAGAATATTGCCGTACAATACTTTTGCCTTGTTCCAAAGACCCTGCTCGGAATAGAATCCCGCCAGGTTGCTCATGGAGAGGATCACTTCCTTATCATGAACAGGGTACACTTCCGTTTTCAACGCGACGCTCTTTGACAATGCCTTTTCGGCCTGCGAATAATTCTTCGCCTTCCAGTAAGCAGTACCCAGGTCGTTGAGTATGGTGAGATAATTTTCGTTGTAGATGCCCAGGTCTATCAGGGCGGAGCGCTCGGCCTTTTCCAATAGCCCTACCGTTCTATTCCAGTCGCGGGCCCAGTACATTTGCGTACTGTCATAATACGACTGCCATGGGCGCTCATCCTGTGCTAGTGCGCGACAAGTGGTAAGCACATATAAAAGGATCAACCAATTTGCTATTTTCACGAGTCCCTGGTTTGGCGGCAATTGAGGAAGTCTATAATAGTGCCACAGCCGGTATGGGATACAATCAAAAAACGTGGGGTTGGAGCTGTGGATGAATTTCCACTCAGGCAATGAAGCAGGTGAGCAACTATTTCTACACCTTTGTTGCGTTATGAAAGATAATCAAATCCGGTGCGGCTGGTGCCTCAAATTCGACCAATACATCAAGTATCACGATGAAGAATGGGGATTGCCGGTTCATGACGATCGGGTGCATTTTGAGTTCCTGATTCTCGAGGGGGCACAGGCGGGATTGAGCTGGTCAACCATCCTGAAGAAACGCGATGGCTACCGGAAGGCATTTGCGGAGTTCGACCCCATCCGGGTTTCCCGGTTCACACAAGCGCGTATTGAAAAGATTCTGACCGACCCCGGAATCATTCGTAACCGCCTGAAGGTAAATGCGGCGGTAAATAATGCTAAACGCTTCCTTGAAATACAGAAAGAGTTCGGATCCTTTGACCGCTACATCTGGCAATTCGTGAATGGGAAGCCCATCGTTAATCATTGGAAAAGCCTCAGCGAGGTGCCGGCCACAACGGCCGAGTCCGACGCATTGAGCAAAGATCTCATCAAGCGGGGATTTAAATTCGTAGGTAGTACCGTTATATACGCCCACATGCAGGCATGTGGCCTCGTTAATGATCATCTCGTCGACTGCTGGCGTCACTCAGCGGTCAATAAACGCAAGCGGACGACAGGCCGCTGAATAAACCTCTAATTTTCACCGTTTCTCCGCCTCCGGCCCAGCGGCTGGCATACTTTTTTTCTTATAGTCACTGAGATCAACTCAGTTTCAATTGACATTATCCAATTAACATTTCAATAAAGATTTTATAGCAATCTAGAATTGCTAAAAGTGGGGTTTATTAACGAAAAAAACCTCGGAAGACGTCCGAGGTTTTTTCATTTTACGGCCACCAAAGGACCGATCTGCGAGGCGCCTCACGATTATTACCTTCCCACCCGATCCTTCACCTCTGATGCCGTCTTAATGTTTACAGGAATGTCCGGCATGCGAAACTTTAACCGGCTCGCCATCGGGGTCTATGACATCGAAATGGGCCATCATTCCGGCTTCGTGGTGTTCAAGGATGTGGCAGTGGTACATCCAGCGACCCGGGCGGTTGTCGGGTATCCAGGCGATCCTGACACGACTTCTCGGTGCGAGGTTGACCGTGTCCTTCCATGCTCGATAATCCGGAGCCTTTCCGTCGACCTCGAGCACCTGAAAGAAAAACCCATGCAGGTGGAAGGGGTGATCCATCAGGCTGGCATTGAACACTTCCCACACCTGCAGTTCACCAACGTAAACCGGTTTGTCCAGGGTGTGGACATCATTATTTACACGGAAGTCAATTATGTTTTTCAGGCTTGGATCAACCGATAATCTTATCTTGCGTGTGACCGGTGCGCCAGCGGACGCAAGGGGCTTGATAGATCGAAGGTTCTCGGGTATCTGTGCACTTGAGAGAGCAGGAGTGCCTACCTCCACCGTTGCGAACACCTCCCGGCGCGATTTCACAAAAGTCATCCGGTTGTATGGCAGAGATTCAATTTTGATGTTACGACCTTCTTCAAACGGCCCGACCAGGATGTCATAGCGTTCACCCGGAACGATCAGCAACTCGGTCACTTCGCGGACTTTCTCGATCAGGCCGCCATCGGCAGCCATGATGCGGAACGGCACGCCTTCCATAAAAAGCCGAAAGTATCTCGCACTGGACGAATTGATAATGCGCCATCTTTCAGTCTGCCCCGCGTGCTTGGAAATTCGCGGACGTTCCTGGCCGTTGATAAGTAGCGTCTCACCTTCGCGCCCATCGTGTCTTTCGATCCACCTCTGAACACGATTTCCCCTTCTGAAATCGTAGACGTTTGTGAGCTTCATGTCGTCTATCATGAACACGCGATCCCCATCGACGACCGGGTCGGCATCGTCTTCAACGATGAGGGCCCCATACATTCCACGCTCCATCTGTTCGGTTTCATTCTCATGCGAATGATACCAGAATGTTCCCGCATCCGGAACTTGGAAGCGATAGACGAATTCTTCCCCCGGGGGGATGGGTTGTTGCGCGTCTCGCGTACCATCCATTGTTGCCAGCAGCCGGATACCGTGCCAGTGAATAATCGTGGGCTCCTGCAGTTCATTCTTTACTGTCACGACTACCGTGTCGCCTTTCCGCGCCTTTATCACCGGTCCGGGAACACTGTTGTTGAAACCCCATGCAGGGATCGTCTTGTCTTGAGAAATCTTCCAGTCGAATGCGGAAGCAGTCAGTTCATAGTGTCGGGTGTGGTTCGGTTTCATGGGATTGTTTGTTTTCATTATGCGTGGTTTAACGAACAATCCATTTTTCCGGCCGACGATAGTCGCTGCGTTAATCCGTGAAAAACTTATACAATTTCTGGTTCTGATTCGGTGTCGAAAATGAGGGATTCCCACGGCAATAAAAAAAGCCATCGCACAGCGATAGCCCCTATAATTATTCCGGGAAGAGGTTAAGGCCTCATTTTCCTTACTATACTTTGTATTACTCGCGTTAATGGATTTATCATTAACGCAAGAGACAGACTCGACAGTATCCCTATAAACATCAACTCTGCTATTTGCCTGTTATCCAGGTCCCAACCGTGCCAGGTAAGGAAAATTATGCTGTACAGAATAAGACTGGAAAAGAATACCTCGCCTTTCTTTTTCATAATCAATAGGCGCCGATAACCGGCGCTTTTGAACAAGGACTTGGTACCCGGGGCGGGACTTGAACCCGCACAGCCATTTCTGGCCACAGGATTTTAAGTCCTGCGTGTCTACCGATTTCACCACCCGGGCGGGCAGGGTTAGCCGATACCGGTTCGGCTGCCGGTGGATACCCCTAAAATAACAAGCCCCTCTCCACGGAGAGGGGACTGTCTGAGCGGGAAACGAGACTCGAACTCGCGACCCTCACCTTGGCAAGGTGATGCTCTACCAACTGAGCTACTCCCGCATAAGAGCCCAACATTTCTGTTAAGGGACTGCAAATTTAATGACCCTTTGTAAAAATACAACAGGCGGCGAAAAAATTGCGTTTTTTAATTCGGAAAGGACATTTCGGCCATTGCGCGGCGATTTAGACCGCTTCCTTGAATACCTCGGCCTCATGCTCCTGAGCTGCCTTCTTCAGCTGCCGCGCATGCTCTTTATTGCGCGAATACTTGATGTGATTGGGAACGCCTTTCAGGTCGTGTATCAGGCCGATGACTGACATGAACTTGAGGATGTACCAGGTAATGTCAATCTCCCACCAGAAAAAGCCCTGGCGGCTCGCGGTTTCATAATAGTGGTGGTTGTTGTGCCATCCCTCTCCCAGCGTCAGCAAAGCGAGCCATAAACTGTTCTTGGACTCTTCACCAGTTTCATACCGCTGCTTCCCGAACTTGTGCATAATGGAGTTAATGGAAAACGTGCCGTGGTAAAGAATAACCGTACTCAGGAAAAATCCGATGAATAGTGTCGACAGCCCGTGATGGGTGAACATAAGCGAAACGCTTCCGCCGTTGACAAATGCGCCCAGCGCCGTTACCGCGATGGCCAGCAAAACAGGGGGAACAAGATGGTATTTGTTAAGCCAGACCAGCTCGGGATACTTGGAAAAATCTCCGATGGTCTTGTAGTCGGTTTTCTTAAAATCCGGCCCAACAATCCATCCTACGTGCGAATACCAGAACCCGTATATCTTCATCGAATGAGGATCGGCGGGTGTGTCGCTGTACCGGTGATGATGACGGTGATGTGCGGCCCACCAAAGCGCACCTTTCTGCGCCGACGTCTGGGCCATGAATGCGATGACGAACTGGAACCAGCGAGAGGTCTTATATGACTTATGCGCAAAGTAGCGGTGGTATCCACCGGTTACCCAAAACATGCGCACAACATACAGCACGCCGCACACAATCCAGTCGAATATCGTCGCACCGGTCCAGATGGCAGCCAGTGGAATAAGGTGAACAATTGCAAACGCGATCTCCTGTTTCAGGATCGGCTTGTTCCGCACTTCCGGTGTTAAGGTAGTCTGACTCATTCTAGTGCAAACAGAATATGGAACGTAGAAGGTTCGTCTTCCTTTTACAAAGTTCGCAGGTAATTTGCAATTTCAAACTGATATCCGTCAGTTTTTGCAGAGTCAAAAGGCCGGTGAACGATTGTTAGCCAACCTTGCCGGATGGATCTGATTAGTGTATCAGCACGCGGGTCACCAGCGGGGCCTGCAGTTGCTTCGAAGAAGCGGTGAGTATATAAACACCCGGATGCCCTTCAGCGAACTGTATGCGCAGCTTGCCTGCCTCGGATTCCAGGACTGCCACAGGAACCTCGCGGCCCATGATATCATAGACGTGGACCTTCACCGTAGTCATGTCAACCATTTCAGTGTGGCGAATGCGCAAGGTCATCGGCTCCCGGTCGCCGAGCGGATTGGGTGAAGCGATGAGTTCGGTTCCGGCGTCCGCGATCTCGACGCGGATTACATCGGAGTAGCTATACGCACCGTCAAAGTCCGCCTGTTTGAGTCTGTAGTACAATACACCATAGGGTGCGAATGAATCCTCATACGAATAAGTCTTCTTTTGTCGTGTTGTGCCGGCACCGGTTACTTCGCCGACATTCATGAAATGGGTACCATCCGAAGACCGCTCGATCGAAAACGATTTATTGTTTGTCTCTGACAACGTTGTCCATCGCAGCAGAACATCGCCTTCAACAACGTCTCCCGTGAAAGCTGCTAGCTGGATCGGGAGCGGTGTCTGTACCAGATTGATTGATCCAATTGTAAAGTGGTCGCCGTCGGTGAGGCCCCCTGCGCCGCCCGGAACTCCTACGAAAAGATATCGATTACAGGATTGTGCAATCGCGCCACTTATCGCCAAGGTTCCTGGATCGCTGAAGCTCCCATTGCCGTTATGGTCGATCAAAAGCCGAAGATCAGAGGCAGTGATAGGCCCAAAATCAGTCAGGTCGAACATGATGTCCAGGTTTCCGACATTGGTAGTCTCACTCACCCTCCATACCCGCTGCAACCTCCCCTGGACACCTGCCGGGACATCAACGGTGTTGATAGTCGTTACAGAGCCGTTATCGTGACCCCACATAAAAAATTCGTTGTCTCCCAAATTACTTGGGTTATATACCCGCACAATACCCGTGCCTTTTGAGTCGTCGTGAAAGTTTGTGCTGTTCACTCTGCCGATGCCCGCAACGTCGTAGTCATAGTTGCCGTTGCCTCCGTTATCTCCCTGGTAAACATCGTTCGCCGAAAGTGTCAGGCCATACTTTGCGGCGAGATAATTCTCTATCAAGATCCGTTGAGCCGAATTCACCTTCGCGTTGAAGATGATGATCTCCGTTACGTCACCCTGGTATCCCGCGCTACCGGTAATATTTCCTCCGATGTTGAAGCGCTGAGTTGCATGGCTGGAATAGGTTGAGGTACCCGCACGGTTTAATAGGAGTGACCCATTCCGGTAAAGTTGCTTTCCTGTTGAGGGGTTCGCATCGTATGACCAGACGGAATATCCGTTCAATCCTGTCAGGCCACCGACATCCAGACGCGCATCGGTCCCGCAACAATTTCCAATATCAAAATAAACTGTTCCTGACCACGGGATGTGATTTGAAAAACGATTGACGTCCAGCGGGTCTGTCAGATATACGCTGGACATTTGAGTCGTGTTGTCTGCGCGGTTCACTACATACGACGATGCTTCATCGGTCACAAAATTGGATGTCGTCAGCGTGAGTCCGGTTCTCAGTCGGTTACCACCATTAAAACTAATCTCGCTAAATCCGTTTACGGCTCCAGCTATCGCCGATGGTCTCTGCGCTCCCGCCTCGGAAACGTCCAGCGCCGGTATACCTGCAGAGTTGACCCAGGAATCCACGGCAGTGCCAGACACGTTGAGGCCATTATCTATGCGGAACCACAGCTTAAGGGACGACGTTCCATCGACCGTTCCTACCCCGGCCGGACCTTCTGTAGCCGGAGACAGCATCGCCAGCGCGAACCGCATCTGGTTGCCAATTGCTGTGACATTCGAAAAACGATAGACACCACCTCCGACATTTGTCGCCCCGGAAACGAGCGTCTCAAAACTTCCGTTGTTGTCTGTATCGACCAATAGTCGCAGGGATAATGCAGCGTCGCAGGCTGAAAGCCCCGATATCGCGGCGTTACCAGTGAGATCGAATTCCATATCAATGCCTCCAACATTTCCGATCTCACTCACTCCCCACACTCTGTTAAACCTGGCCGTCACTCCCGCTGGTATTCCGGCAGTCGTTGTTGAGTTCATCGATCCGTTGTCGTGCCCCCACATCAGATAATCACCGTTTCCAAGCGAAGTAGGATTTGAAATGCGAAGAATTCCAGACCCCTGCGCGTCATTGTGAATGTTAGAGGCATCTACTCGCCCAATACCAGCCACTTCGTAATCATAATTTCCATTGCCGGGATTATCCATCGTGTACACCTCGCCCGCTGCAAGTGTCAGACCGTACTTCGCTGCGAGATAGTTGTTGATGATCGTGCGTTGAGCTGAGTTTACCGCGATGTTAAAAACGATAACTTCGGCAATGTCACCATTCCATGATTCACCGGCCTGACGTCCGATCCCGAAATCGGACCAATCGTTCAACGTTCCGTTGTAGTTGGCGGTTCCGGCGGTTCCGTTGTTTACATACTGGATTATGCTGGAAGCACCGTAAAGGTTGAGGAAGCTATAAAATGTTCCTGTGTTTGTACCCGTTTGCTTCGGAATGTCGACCGAGGTGCCATTGCTTTGCACGCCGCGTCCCCATACCTCGTTGCCTCCGTTGTCAGCGACCCACATCCCGATCGACTTCTCGCCTGGACTGGTGGAAAACCCGGAACCTGCCGGCGCTCCCTGAATGATGCCCGGGTTCATGGAAGGTAACGAACTCCAGGAAGCGATGGCAAAAACGGATGCCCTGTTTGCAGTGGCCAGACCTGTCGACAGAAGTCTGTCGCCATTTGCGGCAGTAAAACGTATTACGGGCAAACCATTTCGAACACCTGTCCTGAAGTCTGGTCGTTCAGTGGCAGTACCGTGGGTGGCGTTGTTGCCATTTCCGGACCGGTCCGCCCATACCGCGACATTATTTCCATTTGCAGCAGGTGTGGTTCCGGCTGTGTTTGAGTAAACGCCCTCATCTGCGCTCAACCACAAAACGTTTGTAGTTGCATTCCCCACACCTCCCGGTCCTGTTTGAGCTACCGCACAACAAAAGAGATGAAGAAGCGCTGCCGTCAGGTATACTTTCATTTGGCAATTTGACCTAAAGTTAAAAGAATTTTCCAACTACTCCCCTCGTTTTGAGGGACTTCAGGTCTATTTTTTCAGAACAGTGATCACCTCGTTCAGCTTCAGGAGAGCTTCAACGGGGCTCATAGTATTGATGTCCACTTTCGACAGGAGTTCCTGAATCTCGCGGAACCTCGGGTCGGAATCAAACAGGCTCATCTGTGGCGACGGCTTGGGCACCTCCTGAAATTTCTTGTGCTCCTCGTTCTTGTGTTTGTCCTTCTCCAGAAAATGCAAAATCTCGTTCGAGCGAAAAACGATCTTGTTGGGCATGCCCGCCAGCTGCGCCACGTGTATGCCGAAGCTGTGGTTCGTTCCTCCTTCCTTCAGCTTGCGCATGAAGATGATCTTGTCTCCGACTTCCTTTACCGATACATTGAAGTTCTTAACGCGGGTCAGATCTTCCTCGAGCTGATTCAACTCGTGATAGTGGGTTGCAAATAATGTTTTGGGCTTGCAATCCTTGTGGCCGTGATTGTGGAGATATTCGACGATCGCCCAGGCAATCGACACACCGTCGTAGGTGCTCGTTCCCCGCCCAATCTCGTCCATGAGAATCAGGCTGCGGTGACTGAGATTGTTGAGAATGCTCGCGGTCTCCGTCATCTCAACCATGAAAGTGGATTCGCCGCGGGACAGGTTGTCGCTCGCCCCCACACGCGTAAAGATTTTGTCGACAATCCCTATGTCGGCGCCTTCGGCCGGTACGAAGCTTCCCATCTGGGCAAGCAATACAATGAGAGCGGTCTGGCGCAACAAGGCGGACTTGCCTGCCATGTTCGGACCGGTGATGATCAGGATCTGTTGCTTATCGCTGTCAAGGAAAATATCATTGGGGATATAGGTCTCTCCCATCGGCAACTGCTTCTCAATAACCGGGTGGCGCCCGCCCTTGATATCCACCACGAGGGAATCGTTCACGGTAGGCTTTGTATACCGGTTGCTGCGGGCCACTGCGGCAAATGAGAGTAGGCAATCGAGTTGCGCAATTACGCGAGCGTTCTGTTGTATCTGGGGAATATATCCGGCAGCATGATGGATGAGTGCGTTGTATATCCTTTGCTCGATGACTACGAGCTTTTCCTCGGCGTGAAGGATCTTCTCTTCATATACCTTTAGCTCCTCCGTGATGTAGCGTTCGGCGTTCACCAGCGTTTGCTTGCGGATCCAGTCATCGGGGACCTTGTCCTTATTGGCATTGCTGACTTCGAGATAATATCCAAACACTTTGTTGAACGAGATCTTGAGAGAGCTTATGCCCGTGCGTTCAACTTCGCGCTTCTGGATCTGCAGCAGGTAGTCCTTACCGGAGTACGCGATCTTTAGCAGCTCATCCAGCTCGGCATCCACACCCTCGCGAATGATGCCTCCCTGGTTGCTGTTGATAGAGGCGTCCTCGCGAAGCTCCGTCTCGATTTTTTCAAGTAGAAACTCGCAGGGATGAAGCTGATCGGCCATCTTTTGCAACTCGGATGATGAATCGTTCTTCAGCGCCTCGCGGATTGGCGCGATGCAATTCAGCGAGCGCTTCAGCTGCAACATCTCACGCGGGTTGATGCGATTGACAGCCACCTTCGAGATCAGCCGCTCGAGATCCGCGATCTGCTTCAGCGGCTCGCAAATTACGTCGGCAAAAGTGACGTCCTTGAAAAAGCGGTCGACAATGTGAAGGCGCTCATCAATAGCGACCTTGTCCTTGAGGGGAAGGATCATCCACTTTCTGAGTTGCCGGGAACCCATCGGAGTCACCGTGTGATCCAGTACATCGATGAGGGGCACCCCGCCATCCTGTTGTGCCTGGATCAGCTCGAGATTGCGGATGGTGAATTTGTCAAGCCATACAAATTTGTCTTCGTCAATTCGCGAGATAGCGGCGATGTGGGAAGTGTCTTTGTGTTCGGTGTCTTCCAGATAGTGGAGGATGGCACCGGCCGCGATGATCGCCTCCCCAAAACCATCGATGCCAAAACCTTTCAGCGACGCGGTCTTGAACTGGTTGATAAGCCTTTCATAGCTATAATCGAATGCGTAGACCCAATCGTCGAGCGCAAAAGTATTGGTTTCATCACCCAGGAGTTTTTCAAACTTGTCGCGAGACGCCTTGCTGAAAATGATTTCTGAGGGCGCAAATCCCTGAATCAGTTTCAGGACATAATTTTCATTTCCCTGGGCAGCGTAGAATTCACCTGTGGAAACGTCCAGGAAAGAGACTCCGAAGTTATCGCGTGAAGCAAAGATCGACGCCAGAAAATTATTCTGCTTGCGATCAAGCACATGGTCGTTAAAGGACAGTCCGGGGGTGACGAGCTCCGTGACTCCGCGTTTGACAATTCCCTTTACCGAGCGTGGGTCTTCCAGCTGATCGCAGATGGCCACGCGATGGCCGGCACGGACGAGCTTCGGCAGGTAAGTATCTAGGGCATGATGGGGAAATCCAGCCAGTTCAATTTCAGAAGCGGAGCCACTTCCTCGCTTGGTGAGCACGATGTCGAGGACCTTGCTGGCCGCAATGGCGTCCTGTCCAAACGTCTCATAAAAATCACCGACCCTGAAGAGAAGCAGCGCCCCCGGATATTTCGCCTTGATGGCGTTGTACTGCTTCATTAACGGGGTTTCAGTAAGGGTCTTAGCTTCGGCCATGGACAAAGATATTTAAAATTGAAGATCCAAGATTCAAAATTAAGAGAGGTTTCCCATCGAATATTGCGCAATTTGAAACGCGAAATCCGTGTTAACTTTACCGGATGAAAAAATTGAAACTCGACGAGCTGCGCCGCATTTCCGTGGATGAGTTCAAAGGCGCTGAAAAAATTTCTGTCTGCATTGTGCTGGATAATGTCCGGAGCCTGCACAACGTGGGGGCCGCATTCCGCACGTCGGATGCTTTCAGACTTGAAAAGATCTACCTGACCGGCATTACCGGCACCCCTCCGCATCGCGAAATCGAAAAGACAGCGTTGGGCGCAACCGCATCAGTGGATTGGGAATACACAGAAAAGACCGCCGACCTCCTGCTAAAATTGAAAGAAGCCGGATATACAATCGCAGCCATCGAGCAGACGACTGAAAGCGTAGCGCTGCAGGATTTCACACCCGATCCATCAACGAAATATTGCCTGCTCTTCGGCAACGAAGTTCACGGCGTGAGCGACGAAGCAATCGCCGTTGCCGACATCGCTCTGGAAATTCCCCAGGCGGGAACAAAACATTCCCTCAACATCTCCGTCTGCGTAGGCATCGTCGCCTGGGAATTCTTTAAAAGCTTAAAGCTTAAAGCATAAAGCTCAAAGCTTAGACCACGTTCTGCTTTTTGCTTTCTGCTTTCTGCTTTCTGCTTTCGGCTTTCTACTATTCGCCCTGCGCAAGTTCCAACGCCTTTGTAGTGATGTAATACTTCGTAATCATATTAGGCACCTCCCACTCCGGCATATTCTTGTTGGTAAGGTACTCCAGGTACTTTTCCGCTACCTGACCGAAATGCGCTTCGTGTCCATTGTGATACTTTTCCGGAACTGTCACTGTCCAGATGTCACCCTGCCGCTGGACGTCAACTCCCGGATACTTTGACTGCACCTTCTTTAGTTCCTCGTTGAGATCCGCTTCGAACGCCTTGTCGTCTTTGTTTACCGGCTCAATGTATAACAGCGGCCTGTAATTCTCTTCCTTGCCCTGGCGGATAATGAGATTAGCCCGCGAACCTTTCATGATGGAGAAATGAGTATCACCGGCTCCTGCGGGTGCTTCAAAGTTCCAGGTGACGCTAACTTTTGCGTTGATTCCCTTGATCTGATAGTTTATTTCTCCGTTGGCATATACGCCAAGTGCGCCTTTGCCGTCAACATCTTTTTTCAGGAAATCCGGATAAGTGTTTAATCCGGTAACTTTTTCAAATTGGGCAGGGGTGAGATTGGTCTTCCAGCGGCGCGCGCCGGTGATTTCGACGTCAGACTCGTTGACAGTCTTTCCCGGGAAGCACTCCCATTGCACAAGGTCCACTAGGTGCGTGGTGACATCCACGATACCTTCACCCTGTTGTGCGACATCGAAAAACCAGGCCGGCCTGATCAGTGGCGAACCGGACACCACTTTTGAAAAGTGGTGCACGCTCTCCTTGGTCACGGCGGGATCCTCCGGTGTTCCTTTCAGCAGCGTGCCGAAGATTTTCGGAAGCTGCGAGAATTCGCGTTGCAATATCGTCGTGATCTCGAAGCGCTCCGTCATGATGTCGTACAGCACAAGGTTCTTTTCATTCGCGGTCGCGAACGCCTGTTTCAGCAGTTCGAAACTTTCGCGGTTGATCGCCATTGGCTTGTCCGCAAAAACATTCAGGTTGGCATCGATCGATTTTTTGATGTACTCCGTCTTAAGCCTGTTGTTACCGGCGAGCACGACCACGTTACCCGGCTTTTCGGCCAGCATTTTTTCCAGGTAGTCGGCGCCCCTGTAGACTTTCTCTTCCCACGTCGTCGGGTTATCCGCCCGATTGTTGTACGATTCAATCTTCTTCAGGTACTCGTTCACGTCGTCGCCTTCCGGGGCGTAGACATGGACCACCGAATCCACGTTATCGAACATGGACTTTTGAACCAGGGCGGCGTGAAAGTGACCGGGGTCCAGGGTGATGAGTTTGATGTTGTTCATCCGGGCCGTTGACGGGTTCTCTGTTTCGGATTTTTGCGTTGAGCACGAAATAATGGAGAATGAAAAGACCAGGCAAGGGAAAAGAAACTTCAGCGACATAGGGTTTTGCTTGTGTTTGAGAAGCGGCAAGATAAAAATTTAGACCACAGCAATGGTCGTCAAGTTGGAACCCTCGATTAAAAGTAATGTTTTAAAAGAATTTTGCAACCGATTGCACTTATTTTTCCTAAAAACCGGAGATTGTGACAAATTAGGCGCGAGTCCGAACAACATATGCCCGAAAAGAAGGAGATCACCATTTACGACATCGCCGAGTCGCTCAACCTCTCGTCAGCAACGGTCAGCCGGGGACTGAAAGACCACCCCGCCATCCGCAAAGAAACCAAGAAGCGCATTCTCGAGAAAGCGAAAGAAATGGGATACCGCCACAACCACTTCGCCAGCAACCTCCGGAGAAACCGCACCAATACAATCGGCGTCATCGTGCCCCGTCTCAACAGCTACTTCATGTCCGCCGTCATCGCAGGAATTGAAAAGGTCGTCAACGAAGCCGGCTACAACCTCGTCATCAGCCAATCACTGGAATCCGGTAAGAAAGAAACGGCCAGCATCCGGACGATGTTCAACACGCGGGTGGACGGACTCCTTGTCTCTCTTGCCTATGACACCATCGACGACGGGCATTTCAAGATCATACTCGACAAGGAAATCCCCCTCATCTTTTTCGATCGGGTCTTTGAGCACCCCCGGTGCACGAGCGTGATCATCGACAACTACGCAGCAGGGTATGCCATGACACAACACCTGATCGAGCAGGGCTGCAGACGAATCGTTCACATCACTGCCAACCTGGCGCGCAACGTATACGCTGAGCGCTTGCGTGGATACAAGCAGGCGCTAGCCGATCATCACATTACCTACGATGAAGGTCTTCTGTTCGTCAATAACCTGGACGAGAGCGCCAGCATGGAGGCCATCACCGCGATTCTCAAAATGGAGCCATTGCCCGATGGTATCTTTTGCAGCAACGACGCATCGGCAGTAATCTGCATTCGCGAATTGAAAAACGCGGGCATCCGCATTCCCGCGCAAATCGCTGTCGGAGGATTTAACAACGAACCGATCGCGACGGTTGTTGAACCGAATCTCACAACCATCCATTACCCGGGGCAGGAAATGGGTGAGGTAAGCGCAAACATCCTCGTCCGCAAACTGGCGAAGCTGGGCAACACAGACCAGAACCGCGTCGTGCTGCGACACCAGCTGATCGTTCGCGAATCATCTCTGAAAGCTTCTCCTCCAATCAATCCTAACCATAAATCTTCCCTTTATGCAACGAAAAAAGAAAGCCATTAACAGAAGAGATTTCATCCGATCGACAGCAAAAGGCGCCGTTGCAGGTTCGCTGCTCGTCGGATTTCCAACTATTGTCCCCGCCTCCGTACTGGGCAGGAATGCGCCGAGTAACCGGATCAACATCGCCGCCCTGGGAAACGGAAGGATTTCACGTTCCCACGACATGCCAAATATTTTGAAGTATGATACGGCGCGTATTATCGCCGTCGCAGACGTTGACTCGAAAAGAGTGAACGATGCAAAAAAAATGGTGAATGATTTCTATTCAAAAAAGGACGGGAAAACTTACGATGGAGTAACAACCTACGGCGACTACCGGGAAGCATTGCAAAACAAGGACGTCGATGCGGTGGTGATCAGCACACCCGATCACTGGCATGCATTGATGGCGATCCACGCCGTAGAGGCGGGCAAGGATGTGTACTTGCAAAAGCCTACATCTCTCACGATTGATGAAGGGCGCGCCGTGAGCAATGCAGTGCATCGCAGCGGAAGAGTTTTTCAGATCGGGACACAGCAACGTTCGTCCACTCAGTTCCGCTATGCCTGCGAGCTTGTTCGAAACGGCAGGATAGGCGATTTGGTCACCGTCGAAGTAGGGCTGCCCGGCGACCCGGCCGGCGATGAAGAGCCTGAAATGCCAATTCCGCCAAACCTCAATTATGAAATGTGGTTGGGGTCGACACCGTATGTATACTACACAGAAAAAAGAGTGCATCCGCAAAAAGATTACGACAGACCCGGGTGGCTGCGCTGCGAACAATTCGGAGCAGGAATGATCACAGGCTGGGGTCAGCACCATATCGACATCGCACATTGGGGAATGGATGTCGAGTACACCGGGCCAATTGAAATTTCAGGAAAAGCTGACTTCCCAAAATCGGGTTTGTGGGATGTACACGGAATATTCCGCACCGAAGGTCTCTACAAGAATGGCGTCAGGATGATCGTCAGTAACGAGCTGCCAAACGGCATCAAATTTATCGGATCAAAAGGCTGGATCTTTGTGACGAGAGGTGATTATTCCGTCACTGCCAGCGACCCGGTTGAGAAACAGGCTTCGAGCAAAGCCCTCATGGCAAGCGATCCTAAGATCATCACTTCGAAAATCGGTCCGGATGAAATTCATCTGTATAAAAGCGATGATCAGCATGGAAACTGGCTCGAGTGTATCAAGTCGCGTAACCAACCTATTTCGCCGATCGAAGTCGGACATCGCGTATGCAGTACGTGCCTCCTTCATCACATTACCATGAAACTGGGTCGAAAGATACATTGGGACCCCATAAAGGAACGCTTCCATAACGACGACGAAGCGAACAGCATGTTGTCGAGATCACAGCGCTGGCCTTACGTAATAGAATCCTGATAAATCGCGAAATTCTATCCGCTATGAAAAAAATTTTCCGTGCAGCGCTGGTCCTTTTGTTGATCGCTTTTTCGTTTCAGTCTGCCGTCGCCCAAAAACAGAAGAAAGTGTCATGGGGAAAATCGAAGGTCCTCGTTTACACGAAGAACGGAAAGGGCTATGTGCATGACAACATTGCCAGCGCGGTCGCGGCAATTCAAAAGCTGGCAACCGAGAAGGGATTCCAGGTAGATGTCTCCGACGACCCGGGAGTCTTCACGGAAAGTAATCTTCAGCAATACAGGTTTCTCCTGTTTCCCAGTACGAACAACGATGTGTTTGATACCGATGCGCAACGCCTTGCCTTCCGTCGCTATATCGAGGCCGGTGGCGGTTTTGTCGGACTTCATTCCGTAATCGGCACGGAACGCAACTGGCGATGGTTTAAAATGATGCTCGGTGGAACGTTTGTCTGGCATCCCAAATTTCAGCCTCTCGAGATCAGGGTCATCGACAAGACCCATGAGTCAGTGAGCGGCATGCCATCCATGTGGAAAAAGGAGGATGAATGCTATTTCATGAAAGAGATGTACCCCGGGATCCGCGTGGTCATGGCACACGATCTTTCGGCGATGAAACCAAACGAGAAGGACGCCGAACGGATGAAGACACTTGCAGAAAATTTCGGCGACTATTATCCCGCAGCGTGGTATCAGAGTTTCGACGGTGGAACGATCTGGATTACAACTTTGGGCCACGACACAAGTGACTATGAAGACCCGACATACCTCAATCACATTTATCAGGGTATGGCGTTTGTCGCCCGCAGTACGGGCGCGGTTGATTTTTCAAAAGCGTATGCCACCGAAAGGGATACACCTATGCCATAGAGAAGGTTGGGGTTTGTGTTAACAAATTCCTGCCGTATATTTAAAGCTTCGCCCTGCGTTCGGTCACCTTTACCATGCGAAGGGGAAGAGTTTTTTTGAAGTCCTGAAATCTTAATTCAACTAATCCGCGCATGGAAATACAGGAACAAAACGTAGCGACCAAGGCTGGCAATTATCGCTGGACAATCTGTACACTCTTATTCCTCGCAACAACGATCAACTACGTCGACAGGCAAATCCTGTCGCTTGTAAAGCCAATCCTGGACGTCGAACTCGGATGGAGCAACGAGGAGTTCGGAATTGTGAATGCTGTTTTCCAGGGAGCGTACGGCTTCGGGCTACTGTTTTTCGGATGGTTTGTGGATCGCTATGGCGCAAAGGTGGGTTACGCAGTCTCCATCGTTGCGTGGAGTCTCGCGGCTATGGGACACTCCGTCGTATCTACGGTGACAGGCTTTATGGTCGCCCGCGCAACCCTTGGTGTAAGCGAAGGCGGAAATTTTCCCTCTGCCATCAAGGCAACGGCGCAGTGGTTTCCAAAGCGCGAACGCGCCTACGCCACGAGCATATTCAATGCCGGCACCAACGTTGGGGCTATTGTCGCGCCGGCGCTCGTCCCGTGGATTGCCTATACGTGGGGATGGCAAATGGCTTTCGTCGCGGCCGGCGTGGCGGGCCTCCTCTGGCTGTTCCTCTGGATCCCGTTTTACAATCGTCCGGAGAAGTCAAAGTATGTGGGCGCAGCCGAGCGAGAGCTGATTGAAAGCGATCGCGAAGAACAAAACGAAACTCAGAAAGTTTCGTGGATCCGCCTTCTTTCCTATCGTCAGACGTGGTCCTTCATTGTCGGCAAGTTCTTGACCGACCCCGTTTGGTGGTTCTTCCTGATTTGGCTGCCCGACTATTTCAAGAAGACCCGCGGCCTCGATATCAGGGAAAGTTGGGTACACCTCGTTACAATCTATGTCATCGTTACCATACTCAGCATATTCGGTGGATGGGTAATCGGCTATCTCAATAAGCAAGGATGGACCATCACACGGGCGCGCAAGACCGGGATGTTCGTCTTCGCTCTTTGTGTAATTCCGATCTTCCTCGTCGCGCAGGTAGGAGAGTGGGGAGCAGTTCTCCTGATTGGTCTCGCCGGATCCGCTCACCAGGCGTGGTCGGCAAACCTTTACACTACTGTGTCTGACATGTTTCCGAAAAAGGCTGTTGCATCCGTCATCGGAATCGGCGGTATGGCCGGCGCCACCGGCGGAATGCTGTTTCCGATTTTCTCCGGAAGATTACTCGACAATTTCACGGCGGCCGGCAATGTCACCGCAGGCTATACGGTCCTTTTTACCATCTGCGCTTTCGCCTATGTGATTACCTTCGTGTTGCATCACCTTCTGGCGCCCAAATTTGAAACCTTTCAGCTGAAATAGAACTACTCACATCAGTACAAAAGGCCGGGTGTTCCGGCCTTTTTTTTGTGTCCAATTACAAACTCCGCCGTCGAAAAGCCACGTCATACACCCGTCCGCAAATCAAAAAAATTTGCACCTTTGCACGAGAATCAACAAACGCACGTGTCCGACCGTTATAACCAGCGCGGAGTTTCCGCATCGAAAGAGGATGTTCACCAGGCCATCAGCAAACTGGACAAGGGACTTTTTCCCAAGGCCTTTTGCAAGATTGTCGCCGACCATCTCGGAGGTGATTCTGACTACTGCACAGTCATGCACGCGGACGGCGCCGGAACAAAGTCATCACTCGCTTACCTCTACTGGAAGGAAACCGGGGACCTTTCCGTCTGGAAAGGCATTGCCCAGGATGCCATCGTCATGAACATTGACGACCTTCTATGCGTCGGCGCAACGCAAAATATTTTGCTGTCTTCCACCATTGGAAGGAATAAAAACAACGTTCCGGGCGAGGTGATCTCCGCCATCATCAACGGCACCGAAGAGGTTCTTGAGCTTCTGCGCCATTACGGTCTGAACATCATCAGCACCGGCGGTGAAACTGCCGATCTCGGTGATCTGGTTCGAACCGTGGTCGTCGACAGTACAGTCGTATGCAGGATGAAGAAGAAGGATGTAGTGGATAACGCGCTTATCCGGGCCGGAGACGTCATTGTCGGCCTGTCGTCGTATGGCAAAGCCTCCTATGAAGACAACTACAACGGGGGCATGGGTAGCAACGGACTTACATCTGCCCGTCATGATGTTCTCAATCACCACTACGCGGCAAAGTATCCGGAAACTTTTGATAGCCAGGTGCCCGAAGACCTGGTCTACTCGGGATCCTACAATGTAACGGATACCCTACCCGGCGTAGAACTAAATGTCGGCAAGCTCGTACTGTCTCCCACGCGAACGTACGCACCGGTAATCGTGAAGGTGTTGGAAAAACTCCGAAACGAAATTCACGGGATGGTACACTGCAGCGGCGGCGCGCAAACAAAAGTACTCCACTTCATAGACAAGCTACACGTTGTAAAAGACAACCTGTTTGAAGTTCCCCCGCTTTTTAAATTGATCAAGGAACAAAGCGGCACCGACTGGAAGGAAATGTACAAGGTGTTTAATATGGGCCACAGGATGGAAATCTACCTGCCTGAACAGTTTGCCGAAGAGATCATTGCGATCTCAAACTCGTTTGACGTGGATGCAAGAATTGTAGGACGCGTCGAAGACCACAAAGCGAAAAAAGTCACCCTGCGAACAGCGCTTGGCGAGTTCGTTTACGAGTAAGAAGTGGGCTTCCTGCGATCCAGGGCAAACCCCATCCGTTTTTCGAAAATAATTAATCGAAATTTGCGTTCTTGGCCCTTGGACAAAATCAACGACCATGCGCCTAATCCAAGTGGGCATTTTCGCGTTGCCACTTCTGATCGGCAGTTGCGACCGCCCTCAACAAAATGAAAAATTAACTATGAAAAAGGATCCGCACTCCTACGCGACACCGGCAGAGGCCAGAGTGAAACATCTTTCCTGGGAGGCTGCGGTGGACTTTGATTCGCGAACCATTGCGGGACGAGCCACCTGGGAAATTGAACATGGCGATGCTGATACCATTCGCCTCGATACCAAAGACCTTATCATCAAGTCAGTTTCAGTTGACGATACAAAGGCTGAATACCGCCTGGCTACAAAGGATCCCATCCTCGGACAGCAACTTGCGATTGCCCTTGACAGAAAGGCGAAACGGATCAGCATTGACTACGAGACCAGTCCGGGCGCCGAGGCATTGCAATGGCTCACCCCCCAGCAGACGGCAGGCAAAATGTTTCCGTTTCTCTTTACGCAATCGCAGGCGATTTTGGCGCGAAGCTGGATCCCTTGTCAGGATACGCCCGGGGTTCGTTTTACATATGAAGCCGATGTCAAGGTTCCGACGGACCTGCTTGCCCTTATGAGCGCTTCAAATCCGAAAGAAAAAAATTCCTCGGGCTCCTATCACTTCGAAATGAAGCAACCCATTTCGTCATACCTCCTCGCCTTGGCCGTGGGTGACCTGGCTTTCAAGCCCATCAGCCCGCGGAGTGGAGTGTATGCAGAGAAGTCGCTCGTTGACACTGCTGCCTGGGAATTCGCCGACCTCGAAAAAATGATCGCCACTGCAGAAAGCCTTTACGGGCCCTATCGGTGGGAGCGCTATGATGTTCTCGTTCTACCGCCAAGCTTTCCTTTTGGCGGGATGGAAAATCCCCGGCTTACGTTCGCAACTCCTACAATACTTTCTGGCGATCGTTCTTTGACGTCGCTTATCGCCCACGAGCTGGCTCACAGCTGGTCCGGAAACCTCGTCACGAACGCGACGTGGGATGACTTCTGGCTCAACGAAGGGTTCACTGTTTACTTCGAGACACGAATCATGGAAAAGCTGTATGGCAAAGATTACGGAGAAATGCTCGCGTCACTCAACCTGCAGGACCTTCAGGATGAAATCGAATCGCTCCGCGCCAAAGGAGAATACGCAGATACCCGACTACTGCTGAATCTTGAAGGCAGAAACCCGGACGAGGGCGTTACAAGCATCGCATACAACAAGGGTTACTACTTCCTGCGCTCAATAGAAGAAAAGTACGGCCGCGACAAGTTCGACGCGTTCCTGAAGGACTACTTCTCCGATAATGCATTCGGATCGATGGATACCGAGGGCTTCCGGAAGTACATCGCCGATTATTATAAATCCACATTCAATATCGAATTGAACGCGAATATTTTCGATGAATGGATTCTAACGGAAGGACTACCTGCTGCAGTTCCTACGCCAGACTCGGAACGTTTTCGGAAGGTTGATCAGGTGATTGCCGCGTGGAAAGCGGAGAAAAAGCTCGACAAGAGCACAGGCAACGATTGGAGCACACATGAATGGCTTCATTTTCTAAAAAATCTGCCGGATGATCTTTCGCCCGCCCAGATGCAGGAACTCGACCGGTTTGGAAATTTTACCGATTCCGGAAATTCAGAGATAACGACAGCATGGGGTGTCATCGCCATCCGAAACGACTACAAAAAGATGTGGCCGCGCATCGAAGAATTTCTCATCCACACGGGCCGTCGTAAATTCCTCAGCCCTTTATACAATGAACTCATTAAGACGGAAGAAGGGAAGGAACGCGCGGTGTCAATCTACAAGAAGGCCAGACCCAATTATCACTTCGTTGCAACCAACACCTTTGACAAGTTGCTGCAGCCGTAGACGTTCTCAGGCCTGCCTTGAATAAAACAGGGACGCGATCCACTCGCGTCCCTGTTTGAAATGTTTGAGGTGAGTTCGGATACTAGAATAACTTTTCATTCGGGGGTGTCACTCCTTTCAAACGCAGGTAGACCGTCGTTTGTCCGCGATGGTGCGTCTGATGCTCGAAAGCCTTTTGAAAGGCCTCATCGCGTGTCATTTCAAAACGGTTGAACATTTTGATGCTTTCCGTCATTCGAGTCTTGTCCGTATCGCGGAGCGCGCCTATCATGAAATCATAACTATCCATCACAGCTTTTGACAGAGCCTCTTTCGTTTTGTACTGATCGGATGCTTTCTCGAGCGCGCCAAATGACACCGGGCTTGCCTTACCAGATGCCGCCGACCCGAAACCATAGTTCGCTTCAGCCAGATGCAACATTTGTTGACCAAACGTGCGCATTTCTGAAGTAGGTTTGAATGCGATCACCTCCTCGGTGCTGGCATCGAGATACTCCTGGGTGTAGGCTTTCGCCCGCTCCCAGTCTTTGATCATTGCGTCGACCGTCACAGAAGGACTGAGCTCGTTCATGACGTTGAAAGAGCCAAGGGATACAACGGCGAAGAAGCACAGCATCATCACCGGAATTTGGGATTTTCTCATAGCTGAAAACAGTGATTAGTGAATGTTAGTGAAACAAAGGTAACGGGAAGGCGTACCTCCACATGTTTATCGCACGAAAAAATTTTAGATGCCTGAGTCCCGGGAGGCGCAAAAGTTTATCAATGCGACAAGTCGGTGGAAAGCACAATTGAACGGTCATTCGCGTTCTTTTCAATCTTTGATTCGGTCGCCCGTCAGGACAGTTTCCTTCGCTTGCAACGATTCGCATCCATTTGGTGTCTAAAGAGTATATCCTTCAAGTATGTTGACGAAAAGGAAAATATTGGTAATCATCGGCGTCATTGTGGCGATCCTCATCACCTTCTACACGGGTGTGTTTGGGATGGCAGCGGTCGTTTGAAATCTCCCTTCCGGGGCATCCGGCCCCGCTGCGCCGCCCTCGGGCCTTGCTAAACAAATCGAATCAGAAACTCAGCCGCACCTCATCTTCGTAGTCTACCGGAACGTTGATGGGCAACCCTCGATAGGTCAGCCGGAGCGAGCCCTTGTACCGGATCTTGAACTTCCGGCCCCCTATCATTCCAAATATCGTGTCCATGACTCCAAGTTCTTTCAACGCCAACTTCACTTCCAGGGGAACCGTGAACTCTGACTGCGCCGGGATCGACGTTTTGAGTGACTGGTCGACGGATGCCGCCTTTTTTCCGTTGACAAAAATTTCGACGTCGATCTTCTTCAGCCTGCCTCGAACGTTGTTGGGGTTGTAGAAGATAGCATTGGCTTTCAGCATCGGATCGGAGGTAGCGTCAACCACTACATCCCGGACTTTGCGCAGCACGATTTCCTGGTCCGGTTTCTTGCAGCCTGTAACGGAAAGCAGCGCCAGCAGAAAAAAAAAGATGCTTTTTTTATTCATAAAGGAACGGTCAGTTCGTAAGTATAAGACATTTAGCATCTAAATTTGTTACATGATAACCGTTTTCGACGCTGTCGCCGATGAGCTCGCCAAGCGCGGTTATGCACTTGCCGATCAATTTCTGAGCCAGTCTGAAGTCCAGGCGATTTTATCTCTGGATGAATTCAAGGGTGGATCTGAGCACCTCCGAAAAGCGGCTATCGGCAAACATGAAGGGCGCCAGATAAACGAAGCCATCCGGGGCGACTATATCCGATGGGTTGACAAGACGAAGCCTCCACCCCCCGTTGCACTATATCTCCATCGAGTCGAGGGGCTGATGCAGTACCTGAATCAGACGCTGTTCCTAAGCCTGAAGGATTATGAGATCCACATGACGATATACCCGGTCGGGGCTTTCTACAAACGCCACCTCGACCAATTCAGGAAAGGCGATCACCGGAGGCTCTCGCTTATCTGCTACCTCAACGAGGATTGGAGAGAAGAACACGGCGGACAGCTGCGAATTTATTTGCCAGGTGCGCCCCTTGACATCCTGCCGGTCATGGGGAGAATGGTTTGCTTCAGGAGCGACGAGCTTGAACACGAAGTTCTTCCCTCTACCCGCCCGCGACTCAGCCTGACCGGATGGCTCCTCGACCAATACGCGGATCTCCGGAATCTTTAATCCCTTAGTTTATCAGCACCTCATCTACCATCAGCCAAAGCGTTGGCTTGCCGCGTTCTCCCGGCTTGCGCTGCGGTTTTGCCACCAGCCTGTAGTACTTGAAGTTTGACGGGGGTACCTCCAGATTGCAACCTTCAATACGCGGCTTCGGCGGTTTCGGCCTTTCTTCGGAATTGACTCTTCCAATTAGCGTCAGCTTTGTTGCATCATTGCCGCCCCATAATTGCAGTTCACCCGGTGGCATGCAACTCGCCCACGGATTATGTGCAAAGCTTAGCGTGATGTTGCTGACGGTGGGAATCTCGTTGTTAAAAACAAAATCAAGAACGAGATCATTTTCCCGAAACGCAATCCATGCGGGATGTCGATAATAGTCCGGCAGCCCTGACTCCTCATCGAGCAAAGTGACCGTCCCCTCGCCAGGGTAGCGCGGATCCGGTTTCGTCGCCAGGCTTGCACTGTCGGGATGATGTCCCTTGCGCAGGAAAATAAACTCCGCTACATCACTGCTCAGCCACCCCTCCTTAAAGGCTTTCGCTTTGATCGATGCGTAGTTACCGACCGGCAGCTCATTCTCAAATATCGGGCTTGACAAGCTGTCGGGCTCGGTTCCGTCAAGCGTATACCGCATTATCGTCCCGGGAAGGTTATGTCTAAGTACCACGTTTTCACCGGTGGCGAGAAGCGGAGACTTATTCTTCAGCATGGGTGGATTCAACTTTAACATTTCCGTCTCATCCGGCACGAAGCCCACATCCCATCGGACGCGGGGAAATTCCTGGCTCAACGATGCGATATCATTCGCAGAGACGGGGGTGTTCCAGACATACACCTCTTCGAGCGTCGGCACCTTCGCAAGGTCTCGAAGAATGCCGGCTGATACATCCGTTCCTGACAAGGAGAGCGAACGCAGCTTCGGCAATGAGGTCAACGACTTCAAGCCGGCGCCGGTGATCCCTGTATTATTCAGGTTCAATACCTCCAGGTTTCTAAATTTTGAAATCACCTCCAGGTCACTATCCTTCACAGGCATTTTAGAAAGATTGACCGCTATCAATTGTTCTTTTACCTCGAGCAATTCCTCGAGGTACTTTCGCTCAAAGGTTTCCCGCAGGTAAAAATCCGCCTGTATCGCGGGCTCGTTGCGCGCGATCTGGAAGACAGAGCGGTTGGGTCTGCTAAGCGCCCTGATCTTGTCAGGCGACGCAAAGGCGAAAGTATACTTTTGCTGTGGCTGACCGACGTCGATGTAGCGGGGGATTATGATCGAGGCGAGGTTTCCAAGCGTATCCTCCCGCGCGACATCCTTTAGACGCACGTCCGTATCCGCACCCGCGCCGATCCAAAGGGAAATAAAGCTGATTTCCACTTCGCTCAGTTGTGCTTTATCCTTGGGAGGCATGTGGTCGTCGTGGTCGATCGGGAGCAGTAGACGCTCAACTATGAGGCTATGCGCAGGATCCTGCGCCTTCCAGAGCGCGCCATTCTCCCCTCCTTTCATCATCGATTCAAGCGACGTGAGTACCAGGTTGCCTTTCGCCTTTTTGGCATTGTGGCAACCGTAGCATTTGCTTTCCATGATCGGTTCGATGGTTGCCGCGAACAGTGATGTGGAATCTGTTATGACTCGTGCCACGCGCGGTTCTTCCTCCTGCAGAGGTGCCCAGACAAAGTCTTCTCCATGCGTGAGGTTGGCGCCGTAGTGTCCCGTGAAAATGAGCAAGCCCACGCCCGCGAGTCCGATGGGTTTGAGCAGCTTCATATTATTGCGCACCGCGATCATCCCCCAGCAAAGAAAACTCAGCGTAACGCCCAACCATTTGTGAAGCCAAAGTTGTTCGGCACCGAAAGATCCTTCGAGGGACAGGAATAATCCCATCAGAGTTGTAAGTGAAGCAGTGAGCGCCGTAAAGTGAAGGAGAACGCCTGTCAGCTCATCGAGAGACTTTTCGTCGAAGTATTTGCGCGAGTAAAGAAGTACTACCGTCACCAGCAACAACCCGATAGGCAGATGCAGCAATAGCGGGTGAAGTCTTCCGAAAGACTGCAGCACCGCTGGCACATCGATGCGACTTTCAAAGAGCAGGATGAAAATGATGAGAACCTGAATTACGAAAACCGCATCCGCTGTAATTTTCTTCGCACGTTCCATCGTCAAGCCAGGATTGGGGTAACCACTCGACCACCGACGTCGGTAAGTCTGTATCTTCTGCCGAGATGTTTAAAGATTAGTTTTTCGTGATTCAGTCCCAACACATGCAGCACAGTGGCGTGAAAGTCATTTACATGCACGGGGTCTTTGACGATGTTGTATCCGAATTCATCCGTCTGTCCGTGCGTAATGCCGGGTTTGATTCCTCCGCCGGCCATCCAGATAGTGTAGCACTTGGGATGGTGATCGCGGCCATAGTTATTCACGCTGAGGTTGCCCTGGCAATAATTTGTTCTGCCGAACTCTCCTCCCCAGATCACAAGGGTTTCGTCCAGCAAGCCGCGTTGCTTCAGGTCCATCACCAATGCGGCAGAAGCGCGGTCGACATCTTTTGCCTGCAGCGGCATTTCCCCTGTAAGGTTGCCGTGCTGATCCCATCCCTGGTGATAGAGCTGAACGAAGCGAACACCGGCCTCGGAGAGCTTTCTCGCCAGGAGGCAGTTTGCCGCGTAGGTGCCTGGCACGAGGCACTCCGGTCCATACATTCTTACGATGTCATCCGGCTCTTTCGATACGTCCGTCAACTCGGGCACTGCCGTTTGCATCCGGTAGGCCATCTCGTACTGTTGAATGCGCGTTTGAATCTCGGGGTCACCAAACTCCTGGTAGCTAAGACTGTTCAGTTCGCCGAGGCGGTCGAGCATTTTTCGCGTCCTCGTCCGGTCCGTTCCGGTGGGATCGTTCAGGTAAAGCACCGGCTCCTCGCCGCTGCTGAACTGCACGCCCTGGTGCACGCTGTCGAGGAATCCGTTTGTCCAAAGTTTTGAGTACACTCCCTGGCCATTGCCTTTTCCCCGTGAAAGGAGAACGCAAAATGCCGGGAGATTCTTGTTCTCACTTCCAAGGCCGTAGCTGAGCCAGGCGCCCATGCTCGGGCGGTTCCCCTGCTGGGCACCCGTCTGCATGAATGTCAACGCAGGGTCGTGGTTGATCGCCTCGGTATGCAGGGTCTTCACAAAACAAAGCTCATCCACAATTTTTGCCATGTTCGGGAAGATCTCGCTCACCCAAGCCCCCGACTGTCCGTATTGACTGAATTTAAAGTGCGAGCCGACGAGGGGAAAACTCGACTGGTTCGAGGTCATCCCCGTCAACCGCTGCCCCTTGCGCACGGAGTCAGGAAGTTCCTCGCCGTGCATCTTGTTAAGCATGGGCTTATAGTCAAAACTCTCCAACTGAGATGGTGCTCCATTCTGAAACAGATAGATGACGCGCTTCGCCTTTGGAGCGAAGTTCGGCATCCCCGTAACGGATGCTATATCCTCTTCCTCGCCGCCTTTCAGCAGCCCCGGCACCAGTAGAGATCCCAATGCAACACTGCCCAGGCCAAGGCTCACCTTTCCAAGAAAATGTCGTCGGTTTACGTTTAGCCTGCTTTCAAAAAACTCGTTCATGCCTAATTATATTCAGTTCTATTTTGTGATTGCTTCGTCCATGTTATACAACGTGCTGACTACTTGCATCAAGGCTGCCGTCGATGCCCGGTCTTCTACCTGTTCATGCCGGAACTCGCCCACCGCCAACCTTTCCTCTGCCTTCGCGCCATCCCCCTCGTAGTAAGTCTTTTCTTCCTGAAAGAAGTCATTGAGGATCTGCATCTCCTTGCCTTCCGCCCGCCGGCAGAGAATCAGTCTTGCCGCTTTTGCAATCCGATCTTCATTCAAGATGTCCTCAGTCATCAGGCGCTCCGCGAGGACCCGCGAAGCCTCGAGCACCATCGGATCGTTCATCATGATCAGCGCCTGGAGTGGCGTATTAGTGCTCACCCTTCGCACTTCACATTGATCGCGGTTACTCGCGTCAAACATCAGCATGACCGGCGGCGGAACCGTGCGCTTGATGAAATTATACATCCCTCGCCGGTATAACTTGTCACCGTGGTCCTGCACATAGTTAGCGAGCACTCCGCGGCCGGAAGTCGACAATTCCCAGATCCCGTCCGGTTGATAGGGCTTCACACTTGGACCACCGATATCCTCCACAAGCAATCCGCTGGTAGCCAGCACGTGATCTTTGATAAATTCCGAAGGAAGTCTCAACCGGGAAGCGCGTGACAAATACTTGTTCTCCGGATCCCGGGCGAGTTTTCTTTCCGACACCTCCGCGGATTGCCTGTACGTTGATGACATCGCAATCATCTTCACCAGCCTCTTGATATCCCATCCGTTTTCCCGGAAGTCTACTGCAAGCCAGTCCAGTAATTCGGGATGTGTCGGAAGATCGCCCTGCATTCCGAAATCGCCGGACGTCTTCACAATCCCCTGTCCGAAAAGCTCTTGCCATATCCGGTTGACGAAGACCCGCGCAGTTAACGGGTGATTCTCATCCGTCAGCCATTGTGCAAGTCCCAGCCTGTTCTTTCTAAACCTTGTTGTGTCGAACGGATAAATCGCTTCCGGAATATCAAAATCTACTTGTTCACCGTGAACGTCATAGGCGCCCCGGATCAGCACATACGTTGGACGCACCACTGAGCTGTCCTTCATCACCATCACCTGCACGGGCTCTTTTTGCTTCTTGTTGATAAAATTCAGAAGGTTATCTACGTCTTCATCCGTGATGGTGAGTCTCGGCGGGTCCGCAAGCGAGGCCAGCTGGATATCACCCAAAAGTCCTTTTTCGGGAACCTGATTGAAGAACGCAAAGGTTGAAAAGTAATCCTTCTGCGATATCGGGTCATATTTGTGATCGTGACACTTGGCGCACTCCAGAGTAAGGGCTAGAAAAGCTTTTCCAAAAGTATTCGTCCGGTCCGTTACGTATTCCACACGGTACTCTTCATCGATCACTCCGCCTTCCTGCGTGATCTTGTGGTTGCGGTTAAAACCGGTTGCCAGCAACATCTCCTTGGTTGGGTTGGGGAGAAGGTCTCCCGCGAGTTGCCAGGTCAAAAATTTGTCGTACGGATAATTGGCATTGAAAGCGTGTATCACCCAATCCCGCCATGGCCACATGGTTCGCAGTCCGTCATCCTGATAGCCGTGCGAGTCTGCGTAACGCGCGACATCCAGCCAGTGGACCGCCATCTTTTCGCCGTAGTGCGAACTAGCCAACAGTTCGTCCACGATCCGTTCGTAGGCGTCTGAAGACTCATCCTTCAAAAAACGCTCCTGTAATTCAATCGACGGCGGTAGCCCCGTCAAGTCAAAGCTTACTCGTTTCAACAACCGTTCTTTGTCAGCGGAGGCATTGGGCTTCAGATTGTGCTCCTGCATTTTTGCCAGCACAAACCGGTCAATGTCGTTGGAAACCCAGTCGTCATCCACATCGGGAGGCGTCTGGCTCTGTGGCGTAATGAAGGCCCAGTGCTTCTGGTACTTGGCGCCCTGTTCAATCCATTTTTCGATCAGTTCCTTTTCAAAGTCAGTAACAGTCAGGTTTGAATAAGGCGGAGGCATGACGAATGACGTATCTTCCGAAATAAGGCGCTGATACAATTCCGATGCATCGGGGTTTCCGTTTACAATGACGTGGGCATCCGGATTCTCTTTTAGTGCCTGATAAAGTCCGGCCTCAGTATCCAGTCGGAGGTTCGCCTTGCGTTGATTGGCATCCGGCCCGTGACACTTGAAGCATCGGTCCGACAAAATAGGGCGAATGTGAAAATTGAAATCGACAACATCGGGTATCCGCTGCGCCGTGGATTCCGGAGCCATCGTTCGCGTAAAATATAAAGCAGCAGTAACGCAGAGCAGTCCAAACGCAATCCAGTACCAGTACTTCGCAAAAAATCTCATAAGCAGATGAAAAGGAAGTTTAAGTTAAAAAATAAAAGGCAGGAGAGAAAAGATTTACACGAACGCATCCTGGTTGAGGAACACGGTAGATATTCGTTTTCAGTTTGCCCAAACAATATTCTCGTCCCGGCTCGTCCAATCGTGGTAAAACTCCTCGTACTTCTTCTCTACGGCGTTGCGTTTCACCTTCATAGAGGGTGTTAACAGTCCGTTTTCGATGCTCCATGAGTCGGGAAGGACGACTGCGGTGCTGAGTTGCTCATAATTCTCAAGTGTTGCGTTGATTTGGTTCAAGCTATCGCGCAGTCCCGATTCGACATCTTGTTTCGCTGTTTTGCGTCCGGACTCTGACAGCGTTATGAGTGCTATCGGTTGTGGTAATCCCGTCCCGACTACGCAAACCTGGTCGACCAGCTGGTTGGTAGCGAATTCCAATTCGATGGGTGCGGGTGCGATGAATTTTGCCTTGCCGGTCTTAAACTGGTCTTTTATTCTGCCTGTGATGGTCAGGAAACCCTGTGCATCTACGAACCCCTGATCACCTGTCCGAAGAAAGCCTTCGTCGTTAAAGACTGCCGCCGTTGTCGCATCGTCCTTGAAATATCCGTTCATCAACGCCTGGTGACGGATGAGGATCTCGCCGTTTTCATCGACCCTGACATCGACGCCGGGCCACGCCTGGCCTACTGTTCCGTTCTTAATAAGCCGAAAGTTTGAATGCGAATAGGCGGTGTTCTCCGTCATCCCGTACGTTTCGCGGATATTAATCCCGAGTTTGTTAAACCAGTTGAGGAGCGCCACGGGGGTGGGAGCGGCACCGCAAACAATGATGGGCGCTTTTGACAATCCGAGTTTTCGGATGATCATTTTGCGCACGAGAATATTTACACCCGGAAGAGCGAGTAACCGGTTGAGTCTTTCCTGCGGGATCTTTTTCAGAATTCCTTCCTGAAACTTCACAAAAATGCGCGGCACTCCGCCGAAGATCGAGGGCGATTCATGCTGAAGGTTCTCCTGGAATCTGTCAATCGACTCCGCGAAGGAAATCGAACTGCCGGATGACAGCGCCACCATTTCCATTAGCGCGCGCTCTGCGATGTGACTTAGGGGCAAATATGAAAAAAACCGCTGGGGTACCTCGAGCCGAAGGTATTTCTTCACTTGTTCACCGACATAGCCAAATGCTCCGAATGACAGCATCACTCCTTTTGGCGTTCCTGTCGTGCCGGAAGAATACATAATACTGGCGATCTGGTCCGGATCGGGAAGGTCGTGTTCCGCCAGAGGTTGATGCAGGTTAAGAAGGTCATCCCATCTCAACCCGATGTCTATGCCGTAAAAAGGAAAACTGATCTTGTGCAACTGCGCATCAACGCCAGTCTGCTGCGAATCCCAGGCATCGAGTTTTCCGACAAAGATCAACTTAGCCTCACTGTGTTGAAGGAGGTCGCGGATCCCTGTTGCTGAAAGGGTTGGATAGATCGGCACGCTGACATGCCCAGCCATCATGATCGCCAGGTCGGCCATGATCCAATGAGCGCAGTTTTTCGAGAGCATCGCGATGTTTGATTGCGGCGGAAGATTCAAAGCCAGCAGCGCCGAAGCAATTCTCCGAATTTCGTCACCTGCCTGTTGATAGCTCCATGCTTTCCAGACATCAGAGATCGGCTGTCGTAAAAACGTTTGCTGGGGAGTCTTCTTCTCCCAGAAATAAAATGCTGAGAGTGGCGTTTCCTGCGGCTGGCTCATCCGGCCAATCTACAAAATTTTATTTGATTGAATTTTTGATTTGTTTGCGCATAACCGCCTACTTTCGCACATGGAGAAACCATCGAAGAAACTGTTCCTGCTCGACGCTTATGCACTCATCTACCGAGCGCATTTTGCATTTACGAAAACTCCGAGAATAAACTCCAAGGGCCATAACACGTCCGTTCCATTCGGATTTACCAATACGCTGCTCGAGGTCATTCAGAAACAAAAACCCACACACATCGCCGTTGCGTTCGACACGACGGCCAAAACGTTTCGCGACGATATCTACGCCGAATACAAATCAACACGACAGGAGACCCCGGAAGACATCCGCTATGGAATACCGATCTGCAAAGAAATAATCCGCGGCTTCAACATACCCATACTCGAACTCGACGGCTACGAGGCGGACGATATCATCGGAACCCTCTCTACGCGAGCCTGCAAAGAGGGCTTCGAAGTTTTCATGATGACGCCCGACAAAGATTTCGGTCAGCTGGTCAACGATTGCGTTTATCTCTACAAGCCTGCATATATGGGTAATGCAGTCGATGTATTGGGTGTAAAGGAAGTGTGCGAGAAGTGGGACATTCAAAATGTAGAACAGGTCACGGACATGCTCGGTCTTCAGGGCGATACTTCTGACAACATCCCCGGTGTGCCAGGAATCGGTCCGAAGACGGCGGCCGTTCTCTTGAAGCAATACGGAAATGTCGAAAACATCGTCGCGCACGCGGCGGACCTTAAGGGAAAACAAAAAGAGCTGTTCCAGAAATACGGAGAGCAGGCGATTCTCTCCAAGAAGCTTGCGACTATCATCACAGATGTACCGGTAGAGTTCGACGAGGAGGCACTCCGCTACAAAGGACCCAACGTTGAAAAGCTTAAGCCTATTTTCGATGAACTCGAGTTCAAGGGCATCGCTTCGAGAGCTTTTGGAGAACCCGGTGGAAGTGTCCCGGCTCCTCCACCAAAGGCAAACGCTCAACTGTCGATGTTCGGTAAGCCTGCGGCGCCGGTTGCTGTGGCTGAAAAGCAAACATTCGAGTCTGAGAAGGTGCGGTATTTCATGGTCGACCTGCCCGAACTCAGACGCGCTCTCGTCGAAAACCTCAGCCAGCAAAAGCTCTTATCCATCGAGACGATTACAGATGACGCCGTGAACTTCAACTACGAATTGAAGGGCATGGCCTTTTCGTTTCAGGAAAACGAAGCTCATTTCGTACCGGTAGCCAACCCCGAGGAGGCGGAACAAATCGCGAAGGAATTCAAGCCCATCCTTGAAAACGAACGAATTGCCAAAGTAGGCCACAACCTGAAGGCTGCTATGCTGGTGCTAAAAAAGTACGAGGTGGAAATCTGCGGGCCGCTGTTCGACCTCATGCTCGCACATTACCTGATCGAGCCCGAAGCTTCACACAGTCTGCAAGTACTCTGCTCACAGTACCTGGATTATGAGTTGCTTGCCGACCCGGATTCAAAACAAAAGAACCAGGTTTGCGAACGCGCGGACAAGATCCTTCAACTGAAGGAACTCGTAGAAAAGGATCTGGAATCGAGAACGCATACCAAACTCATGAGCGACATCGAGATGCCGCTGGCAAAAGTTCTCGCCTCTATGGAGTTTGAAGGAGTGAAGGTGGATGTCGCCGCATTGAGCAGGATGTCGGACGAACTGAAGGTTGAAATTGAGCGTGTTCAAAAAGAGATCTACAGCATCTGTGGAGTGGAATTCAACATCGGCTCGCCGAAACAGCTCGGAGAGATCCTCTTTGAAAAAATGAAGCTCATCGAGAAACCCAAGAAGACCAAGACCGGTCAATACGCAACGGGCGAGGATGTGCTGCTGGGACTCTCCGCCGAACACGAGATCGCACGGAAGATCCTCGACTACCGGGAATATGATAAGTTGCGTTCCACGTATGTTGATGCCCTTCCAAAAATGATCAGCCAGTACGATGGACGCATACACACGGACTATCGCCAGGCGTGGGCTGTAACGGGGCGGCTAAGCTCGAACAACCCCAACCTTCAGAATATTCCTATTCGCACGGAAAAAGGTCGCGCCATCCGCAAAGCATTCGTCGCGCGCAATGCCGACTTCCTTTTCATGTCGGCCGACTATTCACAAATCGAGCTGCGCATTGCGGCATCCTTCGCCAAAGACGAGACTATGATCGAGGCGTTCCGTACCCGGCGCGATATCCACACAACGACCGCGGCAAAAGTGTTTAAGGTTCCGTTGGAAGAGGTTACTGCCGACATGCGACGCAAGGCCAAGGAAGTAAACTTCGGCATCCTCTATGGCAGTACGGCTTTTGGCCTGGCGCAAAACCTCAGGATTTCCCGGGGGGAGGCAACGGAGATCATCAAGGCCTATTTCCAGGAGTTCTCCGCAATCAAGCGCTACATGGACAACGCCATCAATACCGCGCGCGAGAAAGAGTATGTCGAAACCCTGATGGGCAGACGTCGCTATCTCCGCGACATCAATTCGAGGAATGTGAGCACCCGCGGTTTCGCCGAGCGCAACGCAATTAACGCGCCGATCCAGGGAACAGCCGCCGATATCATCAAGATCGCGATGGTCAACATCCACGACTGGCTCGCAAAAGAAAAACTGCAGACGCGCATGACCATGCAGGTTCACGACGAACTTGTTTTTGACGTCCACCAAGAAGAAGTGGACGTAGTGAAAGAGAACGTCTCCAGGCTGATGTGCGGAGCGGTGCAGCTCGAAGTACCGATGGAAGTAGAAGTAGGTGTAGGTGAGAACTGGCTCGACGCGCATTAGCACATCAGAACGCAACAATCGCATGTGCGAGGCGACAAATTATTCTGGAAAACTATATCCTGGCTGATCAAAAATATGATCACACAACAAGACATCACCGAAGCTCACAACCGGATCAAGCCGTTTGTCCATCTCACGCCTGTGTTCACGTCCACCAGCCTCGACGAGATCGCGGGTTGTACATTGTTCTTCAAATGCGAAAATTTCCAGAAAGTAGGTGCGTTCAAATCACGCGGAGCAATGAACGCCGTGCTTTCGCTCACCCGCGAGCAACGGGCAAGGGGTGTGGCCACGCATTCCAGCGGAAATCACGCGCAAGCGTTGGCACGGGCAGCAAAGATCATGGGCACAAAAGCATTCATCGTCATGCCCCGGACAGCCCCCCAGATCAAGAAGCAGGGCGTCATTGGCTACGGAGGCGAGATTTTCGAATGCGAACCGAACCTGAGATCCCGCGAAGAAACGTTGCTCAAGGTTGTTGAAGATAAAGGCGCCTATGTCATCCACCCGTTCAATAACTTCGATGTTATCGCCGGACAAGCGACAGCGGGCAAGGAATTTTTCGAGGAGATAAACTACCTGAACTACGTCGTAGCCCCGGTCGGCGGAGGTGGCCTCATCAGTGGCACGGGCCTCTCGGCAAAATACTTCTCGCCACACACCCTTGTGATCGGCGCCGAACCGGAAGGCGCCGACGACGCTTTCCGTTCTTTGGAAAGTGGCATGATCGAGCCTTCCCAGGCGGATACAGTAGCCGATGGGTTGCTCACCACGGTCGGCGACAAGACTTTCCCTATTATGCAGGAAACCGTCAAGAAAATCGTGACGGTGTCCGACGTCGAAATCATTACGGCAATGAGAATGATCTGGGAACGACTGAAAATTATTGTGGAGCCCTCCGCGGCGGTGGCATTCGCCGCGGTGCTGAAAGCCAAAGAAAAATTCCGCAACAAGAACGTAGGCGTAATATTATCCGGCGGCAACGTCGATGTCGTAAGAGCATCCAAACTCTTCGCCAGCGTATAGGCAACCCGATAGCCGGCGGAACAGCCTCCCTAGTTGTGCTCGCGCCGGAACTGATCGAACTTCGATTCAGCCTTCCTGGGAAATGCATTGTTCGATACGTCGACATCCGCGAGCTGAAAGTTCGGATCGAGCATGATGTTCGTCACTTCCTTCGCCTTTATGAATACCTTCGTGATCCTCTGCTCATTCAGCCTCCACACTTCCGCCGGAATGGTCTCCGTCTCTGTGGACCCATCTTTGTAAGTCCACTGGATCACCAGCGGCGTCACTAACCCTCCCTTGTTCACAAAGGTGATCTGATAAATGTTCTTGTCGGCGAGCTTTTGTCGAATGGCGTTGTCATCGACTGTGCTCTTGAATTCGCCGTATAAACGCTGAGGGGTATTGCTTAGCGAAAACTCTTCCGGGCCATCGCTAAAGTCTTCTCTGGCCTCGCCATTACCCTCTCCGCGGGCGAGGTCACCGGGCGCGACCCTGACACCTTTGCTCTCCGGATCAGAAACCTCATTCTTCAGCCGAAACCACTTCACATCGCTCACCTCTACATCGACATGGTCGTTCGTATAGAACCATCCGCGCCAGAACCAGTCAAGATCCACGGCTGATGCATCTTCCATTGTTCTGAAAAAGTCTGCGGGTTTCGGATGCTTGAAAGCCCAGCGCTGCGCGTACTCCTTGAACGCGGCATCAAACAACTCGGGACCCATCACCGTCTCGCGGAGGATCGTGAGTGCTGCGGCAGGCTTGTAGTACGCATTGGGACCGAACTCCTCTCCGCGAATATTATCCGACATCGACATGATCGGCCGCATCTGGCTCTTATCCCCTCTCATAAAAGGGACAATTCCGAGTGGCGTCCCGCGTGTCCCTGCCAACTGAGGATACCGGACCCGCATGGTCTCTTTGTCAAGAAAAGTATTCAGGCCTTCATCCATCCACGACCACTGCCGCTCGTCGGAGTTGACGATCATCGGAAAAAAATTGTGACCGACCTCGTGAATAATCACGTTGATCATGCTGGCAAGCGTCTGCTGCGAATACCGCCCTTCCTTATTGGGCCGTCCATAGTTAAAACAGATCATGGGATATTCCATCCCCTGGTTGGCGGCGTGCACGGAGTAAGCAGTCGGATAAGGGTAATCAAACGTGCGTTCGGAGTAAAGTTCCAGCGTGTTTTTGATTGCCTTGGTCGACTCGCGCTCCCAAAGCGGATTCCCTTCCTTCGGATAAAGGGACTGCGCGAGCGGCGTCTTGTCTCCTAACTTGACTGCCATCGCATCCCAGATAAATTTCCGTGAGCTGGCGAAGGCGAAGTCGCGCACGTCTTCAGCATGAAATTCCCAGGTGCTCTCTTTCTCCGAGCGCTTCTTTTCCTTCTCGCGCGCTTCTTTCTCCGTCACGATGAACACCGGCTTGTCAAACGTCTTCTGCGCGCGAGCGAAGCGCTCGCGTTGCTCACGCGTAAGAACTTCGTCGGGATTTTGAAGCCATCCCGTTGCCCCCACAATGTGATCGGAAGGGACCGTGATTCTCACCTTGTAGTTCCCGAAAGTGAGAGCAAATTCACCCCTTCCGAAAAACTGCTTGTTCTGCCAACCCTCATAATCGTCAAACACGCACATGCGCGGAAACCATTGGGCGAAAGTGTAAACGTAATTGCCATCATCCGGAAAATACTCATATCCTCCGCGGCCATCAAAAACCTGCCGGTTGTACTCATAGTAGCTCCAGTCTACCGAGAACACAAACTTCTCGCCCGTCTTCAACGGAGTGGGCAAATCCACCCGCATCATCGTGTTGTTGATCGTGTACTTCAAAGGCCTGCCGGCCGCGTCTTTTACTGACTTGATGTTGTACCCCCCTTTGTAGTCCGATGTATTGATACCGGTTATCTCGTTGAGAAGCCCTGCGGGAAGGGAGTCGACCACCTCTCCTGTCTGTGTTCGTGATGTAAGATTGTCAGGCGCAAAAATGTTCTGGTCGAGCTGCATCCACAGGAAGCGAAGCGATTCCGGCGCGTTGTTGTGATAGGTTATCGTTTCGTGCCCGGTAAGCTCCTGTGTTTTGTCGTTCACCTTCGCTTCGATCACATAGTCTGCCCGTTGCTGCCAGTAGTCGGCACCGGGCGCTCCGGACCCCGTTCGGTACGCATTTGGCGTGGGGAGCAACGCGTCCAGTTGCTCAAACTTTCCCTGCCAGGAAGAGGCCTTCTGTGCAAAGGCGCTGACCGTTAATATAAACAGGAGGACTAATGCTATTAACTTTGCTACTATACGCATGGTTGTTGTGTTCGCTTACCGCGATTTTTTTCTGAATTCATCAAACCGCGAGGGTTGCTGAACCTTGGGGAAAATGTTGTCTTCAATGTTGATGTCTGCGGTTTCCATGTTCGGGTCTATCATAACGTTTGTGACCTCTTTGTCTTTAACAAAGACCTTCGTTATCCGCTTCTCATTCAATCGCCAGACTTCAGCCGGTATCTTTTCAAGTTCTTTTGTTCCGTCCTTGAAGGTCCATTCGATGATGACCGGCATCACCAGCCCGCCCTTGTTCGAGATTGTGATCTCGTAAATGTTCTTATTCCGGAGTTTCGCCATGATCTCGCGATCATCCACACGGCTCCTGAATTCGCCGTATAGTCTGGCGTCCGTCTGCCTCAATGTCAGCGGTTCGGGCCCATTGCTGAAATCCGTATTCTTCGCAGACGACGATCCGGAAGACAAATCGCCTTCTTCCGCCTGCACATCCTTGTTCTCAAGCCTTGACTTTTCAGTATCCAGCCGATACCATTTCACTTCCTCCAACGTCTGGTCATTGGCATCTGTGGTATAGAACCATCCTTTCCAGAACCAGTCGAGGTCCACGGCGGATGCATCTTCCATCGTGCGGAAAAAATCCGCGGGTTTAGGGTGCTTGAACGCCCATCGCTGTGAATACTCTTTGAAGGCCATGTCGAATAGCTCCCTTCCCATCACAGTCTCGCGCAAAATGTAAAGCGCTGCCGCGGCTTTTGTATACTGCTCAGCACCCAGTTGCACGATCTGCTCGGAATTGGTCATCAGCGGGCGTTTTATGGAGGGATCCCCTTTCATGTAGTTGACCACACTCGATGGCTTGCCCCGCGACCAGTTGATGTCGGGATAACGCTCGAGTTCTGTCAACAGCTGAACGAACGAGTTAATGCCTTCGTCCATCCAGGGCGTCTGGCGCTCGTCGCTGTTAATGATCATCGGAAAAAAGTTGTGGCCCACCTCATGGACGATCACGCCAATCATACCCTGCTTCAGCAGTGATGAATAGCTTCCGTCCTTCGCCGGCCTTCCATAGTTGAAACAGATCATCGGATACTCCATGCCGATGCTCGCGGTATGGACAGAGATCGCCACCGGATAGGGATAGTCGATCGTCATTCGCGAATAGACCTCAAGCGTGTTCTTGACAGCTTTTGTCGATTCCTGTTCCCATAGCGGATTTCCTTCTTTCGGATAAAAGGACATGGCCAGCGGCGTCTTTCCTCCGATCTTCACCGCCTGGGCATCCCAGATAAACTTGCGCGAGCTGGCGAACGCAAAGTCACGCACATTGTCCGCATGGAATTCCCATGTCTTCTTTTCCTTCGAACGCGTCTTTTCCTTTTGGATGGCCTCTTTCTCCGTCACTATAATGACGGGCTTGTTAAAAGATGTCTTCGCCTTCTCAAATCTCTCCAGCTGGGTTTTTGAGAGAACCTCCGCGCCGTTCTGCAGGACACCGCTGGCGGCCACGAGGTGATCCGACGGTACCGTTATACGCACTTTATAGTCTCCGAACGGCAACGCAAACTCTCCCGTGCCCAGGAATTGCTTGTTCTGCCATCCATTGTAGTCGTCGTAAACACACATCCGCGGGAAAAACTGCGCGATCGTGTAAACGTAGTTCCCGTCCTCAGGAAAAAATTCCATCCCGCTGCGCGAGCGGAAAATATTCCTGTCTACGATATTATAGGACCATTCAACATTGAACGAATATTCTTCGCCACTTTTCAGCGGCCGGGGGAGATCCACCCGCATCATGGTGTTGTTAACAAAGTGCGCCAGTGCCTTCCCACTGGCGTCTGTCACAGCCTTAATCTTATAACCGGCGTCAAAGTCCGACACACGTGTAGCATAAGTCTTCGCCGCCGCAGAATCTACTACCTCGTCGGTACCTGTACTCTTAAGGGTGTTCTCTTCCGCATATATGTTCTGATCCAGCTGCAACCACAGGTATCGCAAATTGTCAGGTGAATTATTGTGATACGTGATTGTTTCCTTCCCGGTCACGCTCTGCGTATCGTCGTGCAATTCAACGCTGATGACGTAGTCCGCTTTTTGCTGCCAGTAGCGCGGGCCGGGAGCACCCGAACCGGTGCGGTATTCATTAGGGGTGGGTAAAGCCTGTTCAAGTTGTTCAAACTTGCCCTGCCATTGAGGCGTTTGCGAAAACCCCACGTGGGCGGCTAATAAGAGAAATACTAAAAGAATCCGTGTCATGTATGTTAGGGTTAATGAGTCAAACAAACATTTTTCCGGCAGTGAATGGCATCCGTTCCAAAAAGGGTGCCAGCACGGCACGCGCTACCAGAAAATCGCGTCCTTAATCAGTATTACAGCAATGCCTGCAATGGCTGATGAAATAACCAACTTCCAATCCCTGCGGTTCACACCTGCAAGGTCGACCAGAATGAAACCCAACGTCAGGAAAAATCCCACTATTATGATCTGTCCGAGTTCAAGCCCGAGATTAAAAGCAAGCAGCTGTGTGAATATACTCTGATCGCGGCCTAGAATGCTTTTCAGATAATTGGAAAACCCCATCCCGTGAATGAGACCAAAGAAAGCAGCATACGCGTAATTTAATTGCAAACTCCTTCCCGTCGGACCATCTCCCTTTCTGACGATGTTGGATGCAGCAGTGATAAAAATAGTCACCGGGATCAAAAATTCGATCAGGTCAGCATTGACGCTGATGATCTCCAGAGTCGCCAGTGCCAAAGTAATCGAATGACCTAATGTAAAGGCGGTCACCAATATTAGTACCCGTCTCCACTCGCGGATAGAATACAAGATGCAAAGCGCAATAACAAAGAGTATGTGATCATATCCGTTGGAATCGAGGATGTGATCCTTTCCCAGGCCAAAATAGAGTTGAAATTCACTCATTCTTTTCGTCTCAGGTTTTCGGCGTCAAGTATACGGCTTATTTTGTTTTGGAACGCCTGTCTGAAACACTCCCGTAGACAATTTGAGTATACTTGGGTAAAATTTTTACCGGATTTCGTAACTCCGGGAAAAAACCATACTGACCGGCAAACAATTTCCGGTCTTAATTTTGTTGTTTGATTGCAACTTTAGACCATGAGCTTGCTGACCAGTTTAACCAGCTATATTCCGTTCCTTTGGATCTGGCTGTCCCTTCATCCCCTCCACGTATCTGTGACGGAAATTGAATTCGATAAAAAGGACCGCGCCCTGGAAATCATGATGCGCGTATTCATTGACGACCTGGAGCTATCCCTTCGCAATTCTCTAAACCAGCCCGAGCTGGATATCCTCAATCCCCCGAAAGGCGTCACGGTGGACGACCTTGCAGGCAATTACCTGAGCAAACACTTCATGATCGCGCTCGACAATAAGCCTCAAAAAACCGTCTATCTCGGCCATGAACGGGAAGCCGAAGCCTTCGTCTTCTACATTGAAGTCAAGAATGTTGAAAAGTGGAACACCATCAGGATTCACAACGACATCATCATGGCCACCTACGACGACCAGTCCAACATTGTCCACGTCTTCGTCGATGACAATGTCCGGAGTTTAAGGCTTACCCGGAATACGCCCGCGGATGAATTGACGTTTAATAACCGCTGACGCTCGTCTAAATTTGTACTTTTGCATCCGATGAAAAAACTGCTTTTTGTATTGCTCGCGCTTGCGTTGTGGAAGTGCGGGCCAGACGAAGAACCGTGTGTGTTTGTTCCGGAAGTTTCCGAAGAGAATGTCACGCTCAAAGTTGAGCATTTCGAGGATAGCCTGGCCGGTATGCGTACAAAAAAAGAGCTGATCGCTTTTCTCACGCGGCAGCCATTGATCCGCGATGAAATGCTGAGGAGAGCGGAGTATCCTGATGATTCGGTGTTCATCAACGAAATGTTCCGAAGGTTCAACAACCCAGGTATTGATACCCTTCTGGACGAAACCAAGAGAGTGTTTGGCGATGGATCCCAATTAGAGTCAGAATTTCGGCGGGCTTTTGCCAATCTTCAGTATTACTATCCGGATTTCACGCCCCCGAAAATCAAGACGGTCATCACAGGACTCGATACAGACCTGTTCGTTTCGGATACACTCATCCTCGTCAGCCTTGATTTTTTTCTGGGGCCCGATGCCCGTTACCGCCCCAAGACGTACGATTACCTGATGAGGCGCTATGACCCCGAAGACATTGTACCCTCGTGCCTGCTCATCTATGGTATCAGCGAACGGTTTAACAAGACTGACCTCCAGGATCGCACGGTGCTCGCCGACATGATCGCGTATGGAAAGTCGTTTTATTTCGCCAAGCACATGCTGCCTTGCACTCCCGACAGCGTTCTTATCTGGTACACACGCGCAGAGATTAGGGGTGCCCGGGAGAATGAGGACCTTATCTGGGCCCGATTCGTGGAGGACAAAATCCTTTTTTCAACCAATGTGATCGACAAAAAGAACTACCTCGGTGACCGGCCAGTCACGATCCAGGTGGGCGAAAAGTGCCCCGGTCGGATCGGACAATGGGTGGGATGGAATATTGTAAGAAAATACATGGACAAACATCCCGATACTTCCTTGCCCGAGTTGATGAACATTAAAAACGCCCGCAATCTCTTCAAAGATTCCGGTTACAAACCGCGGAAACGGTAACGGCCAATTGCAATCAGTGATAAATGTTTTCGGCTCCCGCTGGAGATGCTATATTTGGCCCTTCAATAACAAATTAATATGCGAAAAAAGATTGTTGCCGGTAATTGGAAAATGAACAAAACGTTCGAAGAGGCTGGTATCCTCGCCTCTGAAGTAATGGGTATGGTAGAAGATGAGGTAAAAGGTAATGTGCGGGTTGTGCTGTGCGTGCCTTTTCCATACCTGGCCCCGATAAAAAATCAGCTGGGTAAGAACACCCGCGTTGAAGTTGGTGCTCAAAATTGCAGCGAGCACGAAGCCGGCGCTTACACTGGAGAAGTATCCGCGGCCATGCTGCGATCGATGGGGATTCCATATGTCATTCTCGGGCACAGCGAACGCCGGCAGTATTTTCATGAAGACGGAAAGCTGCTGGCAAAAAAAGTGGATATCGCCTTAAAGTACGGACTGACACCCATATTCTGCTGCGGCGAGCCGCTGGATATCCGCGAAAAGAACCAGCACGAAAAACTTGTCACTCAACAAGTGGAAGAGGCGCTATTCCACCTGGATGTTACGGCTATTCAGAAAGTGGTGATCGCCTATGAGCCGGTATGGGCCATCGGCACGGGCAAAACTGCCACAGCACAGCAGGCGCAAGACATGCACGCAGTCATTCGCAGGCACCTGGCCGCAAAATACGATCAGTCGACCGCAGACGAAATCTCCATTTTATATGGCGGCAGCGTAAATGCCGGTAATGCTAAAGAACTGTTCTCCAGCGCAGATGTTGACGGCGGACTTGTCGGCGGCGCCTCTTTGAAGTCACGTGACTTCACTGATATCGTGAAGGCTATCGGCTGACATCCTTTCACCTGAAATTTTTCCATGTTTCACACGCGACTCCTGGTTGTCTGCGATCCTGCTTACTCGGAGATTCTGATGGCAGAGCTCGCCGAAGCAGGCTTTGACACGTTTCTTGAAAATGGTGATGGCTTTGAAGCGTACGCGCCGGGCGATGAATACGATGCAACCCTCGTTGAAGACATTCGCAGGAAATATCGATCTGTAGCTCCGCTGGAATTTTCTTTTTCGCGGATTGAGAAAAAGAACTGGAACGAAGAATGGGAAAAGAGCTTTTCTCCAATCGTCGTGGAAGACAAATGCCTGATCCGCGCCTCGTTTCATAAGGCGGATAAAGCGTATCCCTATGAAATAGTCATTACGCCAAAAATGTCCTTCGGAACGGGCCACCATCAGACCACCTGGCTCATGGTTAAGAACATGCTTCACATCGATCATGTCGGCAAGCGCGTGATGGATGCCGGATCCGGAACCGCGATCCTCTCCATACTCGCATCAAAATTAGGCGCCCGGGAAGTAGAGGCGTTCGACATTGACGACTGGAGTGTTGAGAATGGGAACGAAAATACGGCAGTTAACCAGTGCAGCAACATCCGGATTCAGCAGGGAACAATCCTTGAAGTGGATCTCACCGGAAAATTCGATCTGATCCTGGCAAATATCAACAAGAATGTCCTGTTGGAGGACATGGCGACCTACTCCGCGTATCTCCAACCTGGAGGACTACTTCTTCTAAGCGGGTTTCTCGTGCTGGACATCCCGGATCTGCTGTCGGAAGCGAAACGCCTGGGGCTTGCTGAGCTCCGCCGGGACGAACGCGACACCTGGTCTGCGCTTCTGCTATCCAAGGTCACTGGCAAAACCGAGTGACAACTTCGACAAATTCCTTGGGTCTTTCGGCGGGCACCCAATGTCCAGCGTCGAGCGTTTCAAATTGAGCAGCGGGAAAGATCTTCCTGATGCGATCAAAATCATGGTCTTTAATATAGTTGGAACGCGATCCGCGGATAAAAAGCGCGGGCTTCTCAAACTTCCCTTCGAACTGCAGCGGCAGGCCGATATTGAGAATGTTTGCGGTCATCGAAGAAAGGTTGAGCTTCCATTTAAAACCGCCATCAGGCTGGCGCTGAAGATTTTTTAGCAGGAATTGGCGGACGTCCACTTCGTCAACATATTTTGCCAACACTTCATCTGCCTCTTGCCTGCTGGTGATTTCATCAATGTTTATGGCGTTCAAACCCTTGAGAAACACGTAATCCTCCATGTTATAAGGCTTCGGTGCAATATCCACCACAATCACCTTCTGAAGCTTGTCAGGATGTCCCACCGCCAGATTCATGGCTACTTTCCCACCCATGGAATGACCTATGACAACGGGATTTGCAATACCATTATCCTCTATGAACTCAATGACATCCTGGACCATGACAGGATAATCAAAGGCGTCGCCGTGTGGTGACTGACCATGGTTTCGAAGATCAACCGCATAAGTATGAAAACGCTCAGACAACATTCTCGACGATGTCAGCCAGTTGTCCGCGGAACCAAAAATGCCGTGCAGCATGACGAGCGGCTGCGAATTGCCCTTGCCTAATTCCCGGAAGTGAAGTTTCATGTCGTTGGATTCAATGAATGCGCTAAAGTAACAATCGCATCTCATTTACAAGAATCTTTCAAGCGGGGGGAAATAATGTTTAAATCGGCTTTATATTTAGACCTTTTATTTTAACCGGCTTTTAGATGGAGCTTTTAATGGGAAACTACAGGATTCAGGATGTTGATCTGATCGGGCTGACAAAAGAATTCGGCGCGCCGCTGTATGTGTATGACGCAGAGAAAATTGTTCATCAGCTGAGGACGCTGAAGACGGCGTTTTCCGCATCGGATGTAAAGATCAAATACGCGGCGAAGGCGCTGACTAACCTGTCGATCCTGAAGCTTTTGAGAACATATGGATCAGACGTCGATGTCGTCTCAATCGAAGAAGCAAAGACTGCATTGCGTGCCGGCTTTAAACCCGCGCAGATCATGTTCACGCCCAGCGGTGTTGACTTCAGCGAAATAGAGGAGGGGGTCAGCCTTCATCTCACCATTAACCTCGACAACCTTTCCGCTCTCGAAAAGTTCGGACAGAAATATAAGAGCTCCTATCCCGCGAGCATTCGCCTGAATCCTCATATTATGGCGGGGGGTAACTACAAGATCTCGACAGGCCACAGTAATTCGAAGTTTGGTATCTCGGTGTTTCAGCTTCCGGAGATTCACGACGTAGTGAAGAAGTACCAGATCAAAGTAAACGGTCTGCACGTGCACACGGGCTCCGACATCACGGAGAGCGAAGTTTTTCTGAAGATGGCGGAAATACTCTTCGGTGTTGCTCGCGACTTCCCGGATCTGCGCTTCCTCGACTTTGGCAGCGGATTTAAAGTCGCTTACAAAGAAGGCGATATTGTCACAAACGTTTATGACCTTGGATTGAAATTGACCCGTGTCTTCAACGAGTTTTGCCAAAGCTATGGGCGGAAGCTTGAACTGCATTTTGAGCCGGGCAAGTTCATTGTGAGCGAAGCCGGAGTCCTGCTTGTGAAGGTCAACGTTGTTAAGTCGACTCCCTCGCTGACATTCGTCGGCGTGGACTCCGGTCTGAACCATCTCCTGCGACCTATGATGTATGACGCGTACCACGACATCGTCAACATTTCCAATCCGGAGGGTGGCCACAAGCTGTATACTGTTGTTGGCTACATTTGCGAAACTGATACGTTCGGCTCTGATCGCAAACTTAACGAAGTAAGAGAAGGGGATATCCTTGCCATAAAAAATGCCGGTGCGTACGGTTTTTCAATGTCTTCGAACTATAACTCGCGTTTACGACCCGCGGAAGTGCTGCTCCTCAACGGACAGGCACGATTGATCCGCGAACGGGAAAAGCTTGAAGACCTCTGGAAAAATCAACCCGATATTGAGTTTTAAGCAAATTGACAATCGCCAAAGGTAAATCCGGACGAATCGAGGGGATTTGGCATCGCCAACTTTTTTGCAACCAAGTTCGTTACCTTAGCACGATTTAAAACCTTATGAAGCTTCGTCTCTGTACCCTCACTGTCTTCGTATTTCTAATTTCTCCGTTCCTGCTACGAGCGCAACTCCTCAAGCCGGCCAAGTGGAATATTCAGCTCTCGAAAACGCAGGCAAAGGCGGGCGATGAAATAGAGATCATTTTCAACGCTACCATTGATGACAACTGGTACCTGTACGCAAATGATTTCGATCCGGACTGCGGTCCGATCCTGGCCGAACTGGAATTTCCGGAAACCGTCAACTTCGAGCTTGTAGGCGATCTGAAGGCGATTGATCCCCTCGAGAAGCATGAAGAAGTATTCGATTGCGACGTAAAGATCTTCAAGAAACACGGCGAATTTCGCCAGCGCATAAGGGTTTTATCGGGTCCACTATCGATCTCCGGCTCGATCGAAGGACAGGTGTGCACGGAAGTTGATGGGAGTTGCGTCGGTTTCGTCGAAGACTTCGCTTTCAGTAACATTTCTGTGACGGGCAGCGCAAAGCCCAAAACTACGGAGCCAGCTGCAGTCGCTGAAAAAACGCAGTCGCCTTCCAAGGCCCAACAAGAAGCAACAACCGACAGCGACACTCTGAAGGAGATTGCAACGGCCGCTAAAACCGAAAACTTTAATGCATCTGCTGAAGGCCCTATAATGGATCCTTCTATTCTTGAGGGCGAAGCGGCTGACAGCAGCAGTTCAATAGCCGGCTACATGCTGCTGGCATTTCTTCTGGGGTTGACTTCGCTCATCACACCGTGTGTGTTTCCGATGATTCCGATGACGGTTACATTCTTTCTGAAAGACAATCAGACGAAAAGAGCGGGAATCCGCAAAGCTGCCTGGTTCGGCATTTCTATTGTCGTCATTTATACAATAGCCGGTACGTTGTTCGCCCTGTTGTTCGGAGCCGAGGGACTGAACGCACTGGCAACGCACTGGATCCCCAATCTCTTCGTGTTCTTTATTTTTATCTTCTTCGCCCTTGCTTTCCTCGGGCTATTCGAGATCAACGCTCCGTACAAACTGGTAAACAAGGCGGACCGCGCAGCCGAAAAAGGCGGGATGGCCGGGATCTTTTTTATGTCGGCTACCCTCGTACTCGTCTCCTTCTCCTGTACTCTTCCGATTGTCGGAAATGTGCTGGTCTTGTCAGCGGGTGGTGAAGTGATCAAGCCGGTCCTGGGGATGCTGGCCTACTCCGCCGCGTTCGCTATACCTTTCACCCTGTTTGCCGTGTTTCCGGAGTGGCTCAAAGGTCTGCCTAAATCCGGTGGTTGGCTCAACACGGTGAAAGTCACTCTCGGATTACTGGAGTTAGCCCTGGCGTTGAAGTTCCTCAGCATCGCGGATCAGACTTATCACTGGGGTCTTTTGGACCGCGACCTGAACATCGCCATCTGGATCGTCATTTTTACAGTTCTGGGATTTTACTTTCTGGGCAAAATCCGCATGCCTGGCGATTCTGTGGTCGACAAGGTATCCGTACCGCGGTTGATGATGGCGATTGCCACGTTCACCTTTGTCGTTTATCTCATTCCCGGATTATGGGGCGCACCCCTGAAAGCGCTGGCAGGATATCTTCCTCCCATGTATACTCACGATTTTGACCTCGTGTCTATGAACCGCGTAACCGATAACGAGATCTGTGAAGACCCGAAGTACGCGGACTTTCTGCATCTGCCGCACGGCCTGGATGGCTATTTCGACTATGAACAGGCACTCGCCTGCGCCCGCGAGCAAAACAAGCCACTCTTCATCGATTTTACAGGACACGGATGCACAAACTGTCGGGAGATGGAGGCCAACGTTTGGTCCGACCCCAAGGTCCTGGAACGCCTGAAAAACGATTTTGTGGTGGTGGCGCTTTACGTGGATGACAAGACCCAGCTTCCTGAATCCGAGTGGTACACTTCAACCCACGACAACAAAGTGAAGAAGACCATTGGCAAACAGAACGCCGATCTTCAGATCACACGGCTGAATAATAACGCGCAGCCTTTCTACGTTCTCGTCGGAAAAGACGAGCGTGTGCTGGCGTGGCCTTACGGGTATGACAAGGATGTAGAAGACTTCGTAAATTTTCTGGAAACAGGCAAAAAAACTTACAATAAGCTATACTTAAACTAAAGTTCACATACCGCTGAAAAAGCCCATTTTGGGCAATTTCCAGGTTTGGTCCCTCCCATTTTCGTTTAAACAGTATTAGATATATCTTTGAAAAAGAGGCATTTCCACATAAGTGGGGAAATGAAGTTTTGACATTCTGTTTATATTTGAGCTTCGCACTAATTTTTTAATCTTACTCGTGACATGGTAAAAAAACTTTTTGGCTTCATTGCCTTCCTGGCCCTTGGCGGTGCCCTCCTTTTGCTGAACAGACATTACAATCCTACCTCATCCAGTACCGCGCAGGCAGCGATGACACCCGACACAACAGAAGTAGCTCCTGTTGAAGAGAAGGAACCCAAAATGCTATATGGGATGGTGCTGCAGGATGATCATGTCGTCATCGAAGACAAGATCCGGCGCAACCAGTTCCTGGGAGATATCCTTCAGGAATACAACGTACCGGCTAAGCTCATCCACCAGGTATCGCAATTGTCGAGAAAAGTTTTTGATCCCCGCAAGATCACGCCGAACACCAAGTACACGCTCATTTGCAAGGAGGACTCTATCACAAAAGCCAAGGCGTTCGTGTACGAGCCCAACCCGATCGACTACATTGTTTTCCTGTTTGGCGACTCTCTGTCTGTGAACGTGGGTCAGCGCGAAGTAACATCCGTTGAGAAAACGGTCAGCGGCGTCATCTACTCCAGCCTTTCTGAGACCATGGAGAAACTCGGCATGCCTGCAGACCTTACCAACCGCTTCGTTGACATCTTTGGATGGCAGGTGGATTTTCAGCGATTACAGGCCGGCGACAAATTCAAACTGATCTATGAAGAACAACAGGTTGAAGGCGTCTCAATTGGCATCGGCAAGATCGACGCGATCTACTTCGAACATTTCGACCAACCCTATTACGCATTCCCCTTTGATCAAGGCGATGGCATTGACTACTTCGACGAAGAAGGCAAGAGCCTCAGAAAAGCACTGCTGAAATATCCCATTGAATTCACCCGGATAAGCTCGCGTTTCAACCGCCACCGCTTTCACCCCGTGCAAAAGCGATACAAGGCGCACCTCGGAACTGACTTTGCAGCGCCAACAGGTACACCTATCCGTTCTGTAGGAGACGGCATTGTTCTCGAAGCTCGCTACAAATCAAACAATGGAAACTACGTGAAGATCCGTCATAACGCGACCTACACAACGCAATATCTCCATATGTCGAAGATCGCCTCAGGCCTTCATCCCGGTGACCGCGTTCGCCAGGGACAGACGATCGGTTTCGTGGGCAGCACAGGCCTCGCGACGGGCCCGCACCTCTGTTATCGCTTCTGGAAAAACGGCGTTCAGGTTGATGCGCTCCGCGTAGAATTGCCCGCGTCACAGCCGGTGAAGGAAGATCAGCTCGTTTCATTCGACGCTGTGAAAGAAACCCTGATCGAAAAACTTAACGTTATACCTTTCCCTAAAGAAGAGGCAGATTCGTTCGCCTCGCTCGAATAGGTCATTTGAACGTCCCAGGATTAGGATCGACAATTTTCTTTGACTTTTTTTGTTAAAGAAAGAACTGTTGATCCTTTTTCATGAGGCGATTTCAGGCGACTTTATGTATAACCCTGCTTTTTTTCACCGCGTATGGCCAGGAGGTCGGCCTGGTGCTGAGCGGTGGCGCCGCGAAAGGGCTGGCACACGTCGGGGTGCTGAAAGCCCTGGAGGAGAATGAAATTCCCATAGACTACATCGTCGGAACATCCATGGGCGGAATCATTGCCGGGTGTTACGCCGCGGGCATGAGCCCGGATCAGATCGAAAATATGGCGCTGTCGGAGCAGTTCCTAAGGCTCGTGAACGGCATGCCGGAAAAGGGCTTCAACTACTTCTACCATCAAAGTGAAGACAATCCGCACTTTCTCAAGCTGAATCTCTCGCTGGATTCGATCCTGAACCTTCAGTTGAATACGAGTATCGCCAGCGACGTGTCGCTGAATTTCGCGCTGGCCGATATGTTTGCGCAAGCCACCGCCATTTCCAACAATAACTTCGACAGCCTGTTCATTCCTCTTCGGGTTGTCGCCGCCGACATTTTCACTCAGAACGAAGTCATCCTCGGTGACGGGATTCTCAGCGATGCACTCCGCGCAACGCAGACTGTTCCCTTCTTTTACAATCCTATTCGCGTCGACGGAAAATACCTCTTCGACGGCGGGGTCTACAATAACTTTCCCGTCGACGTCGCGCAGAAAGAATTCAGCCCCGATGTGATCATCGGCTCCAACGTATCCTCTAAAATCTACAACGATTATCCGTACAGCCTCGATGAAAAACTCATCGCCAATTCACTGATCTTTCTGTTGCTGGATAAATCAGATCCCGCCAGCGTCCCGGAAAACGGCGTCTACATTCAGCCTAATCTCAAAGGATACACATCCTTTGATTTCGCGGATGCGAAGAGTCTCATCGACAGCGGGTATGCGCAGACCTTGCGGCAGATTGACGAGATAAAGAAAAAGGTTGCCGGCCGGGTCACTTGCGAGGAGATCACCGCGAGACGCAACGCCTTCAATAACCGCACACCGCCGATGGTTTTCGACAAACTGTCATTCGAAGGCTTTAACCGGAAACAGAGAAGGTACATATCGCGCATTTTCAAATACAACGAGAAAAATGCGCACTCTTTTCACTACACGCAGGCAAAGCACGGGTACTTCAGGCTTGTCTCTGAAGATTATTTCAGCAACGTTTATCCAAACATTCTTTTTGACCGCTCGCGGCAGGCGTACGAACTCAGACTCACGCGACGGCCGCAAAAAAATTTCCAGGTTGATTTCGGCGGCGTCATTGCTACCCGGAATATCAGCAACATCTACCTCGGCCTGAATTTTTTCAATTTCAACAATCAACTGCTTCACATTTATACCGGCTTTCAAACGGGGAATTTTTACAAGAGCGCTGACATCAAGACGCGCCTCGACTTTCCCTTTCAGTTCTACCTCGAGCCGTACCTCGGATTTAACAGCTGGGACTTCCTGCAGACCGACGACCTGTTGTATGAAGTGAGCCGGCCCACCGTACTCCGTCGTGTGAACCGGAAGTTCGGGTTTAACATCGGGTGGCCGCTGGGAAACCAGTTCAAGGGCGTCCTTCGCGCGGAGGGATTCAACAACCGCGATAGCTACGTGAATGGCGATGTGTTTGTCAGCTCTGATACCCTTGACATTCTCCGGACACTGGGGATCAAGGGAGAACTCGCATTTACAACGAATACACTCAACCGGAAACAGTACGCCAATTCCGGAAAATACTTCAACTTTGCGCTTCAGTACTTCAACCTGGAAGAAGATTTTCATCCGGGCAGTACCTCTGTTGAAATAAGTCAGAGTCGCGCGAACCATCAATGGTTCCGATTCAAGGCAACCGCCGAACAATATTTTAAAGCGGGATGGTATCGTCCCGGATACTTTGCACAAGCGGTTTTCTCGAATCAACCGTTCTTCCGGAATTATTATGGCACCCTGATCAATACGCCGGGCTTTAATCCCATCCAGGACAGCCCTACGCTGATGCTCGACAATTTCAGGGCCTTCAACTTTGTAGCTGGTGGCTTCCGCAACGTCTTCACACTGCGCAATCGACTCGATCTTCGGCTCGAGGCGTATGTCTTCAAACCGATCGAATATCTGCAGCAAGGAATGAATCAGGAAGCCGTGGTGATTGAGGATCTCAGGACAGTATATTTTGCGAGCACCGCCGGCCTCGTCATGCATTCCCCACTGGGCCCGGTATCCCTGAGCGTAAACTATTACGATGACAAGCAGAATCAACTGGGGGTCCTGTTGCACATCGGATACCTCCTGTACAACAAACATTCTCTCAACTGATCTCGGAAAACCCGGTCAGCCTTCCTTGTATTTTAATTGCAGCTGTTCCAACCGGCAATGTGATTTTTTTCTTAAGTTTATCCTCTAAAATAAACCTCATCGGGCCACCATGAAACGATCGCTACTCTCATTCCTCATTCTGGTTGGAATATCTATGAACCTGAAAGCCCAGGAAGTGCAGTGGGCTTCCAAGGTAATCGAATTTTCTTCCGAGCTCACCCCACTCCAATACTCCGCGCAGCAGGTACTGGGAAAACCGAACGTTTTGCCCTCAGGCGGTCAAAGCCCCAACGCATGGGCTCCCGACAAACCGAAAAGAAAAGAATTTCTCAAAGTGGGCTTTGAGAGGCCGATTAGCATTCAGCAGATAGCCATCGCGGAGTCACACAATCCCAGCGCAATTTTCCGTGTTCTCGTTTACGATGAGTCCAATCGCGAATACGTCGTCAACACGCTTAACCCCAAAGCGGTGCCATTGAAGGGACGTATGCTGAACCTGTTCATGGAAAAAACGCCCTACAAAGTCACGGCTGTAAAAATCGAATTCGACGGCGCCGCTCTTCCCGATTACTTTGGCATTGACGCCATCGCCATTTCCAATGTCAATTATCCGATCATCGCCGATATCCCGAAACTGCAGTTGCTCGCTTCCGGACTGGTCGTTGAAGCCCTGGACGCGAACGTCAACAGCGAGTACAGCGAACTGAATCCCCTCTTGTCGCCGGATGGCAAGACCCTTTATTTCAGTCGCAAAAATCACCCGGAAAATATCGGTGGCGAAAAAGACAAAGAAGATATCTGGTATTCGGAACTGGATTCCAGCGGACACTGGACGCTCGCAAAAAATATGGGTCCGACTTTCAACAATCCTGAGCCGAATTTTATAAACAGCATCCAGTCCGTTACGCCTGACGGTAGGACTGCGGTGATGCTCCTTGGAAATCGTTATCTCCCGAATGGGAAAATGCAGGCCGGCGTATCGTTCAGTTCGAACGTCGGAGGAAGCTGGTCGAAGCCAATCCCAATCGAGATCAAGAACGATTACAACTTCAACGAAAAAGCTAACTACTTCCTGACCAACAACCGTCAGACACTCATCATGTCAGTGGAGCGCGAAGATTCGTTCGGCGACCGCGACCTCTATGTTTCGTTCATGGAGGAAGACAGCGTTTGGACGGAACCTCTCAACCTTGGAGATATCATTAACACCGCGAGCGAAGAGTCCGCTCCTTTCCTCGCTTCAGACGACAAAACACTTTACTTTTCATCCAACGGATTCAGCGGATACGGTGGTAATGACATCTACGCTTCGCGGAGACTGGATGACACCTGGACCAACTGGTCAGATCCTGAAAACCTCGGACCCGAAATTAATTCGACCCTTGAAGACCTCTTCTTCAACATTCCCGCCAGTAGCGAGTACGCTTATTATTCACGCGGCGTGTCCGACTCAAACACCGATATCTACCGGGTAAAGCTTCCGATCCTGAGAAGTCCTGAACCCTGGATTATCGTAAAAGGAAAGATCGTTGACGGACGGACGGGCGATCCGTTGGGTGCAAAGATCGTATACGAACGCCTTCCCGATGGTGAGCAGCTCGGCATCGCCCAGGCAGATGCTTCGACCGGTGAATATGAGATCCGTCTCCCGGGGGGTCAATTGTACGGCATACGCGCGGAGGCTGAAAATCGCATCTCGGAAAATCAAAACCTCGACCTGCGCAGCATTAACAACGATCAGGTAATGGATCACAAGGACTTTAAGCTCGAGCCGATCGCTGTCAGTGCCGTAGAAGAAAACGTTACGGTTGTTCTGAACAATATCTTTTTTGATTTTGACAAGTCTACCTTAAAACCGGAATCGCATCCCGAGCTAAACCGGATCATCTCGCTGATGAACGATAAACCCACCATGCAGATTGAGATCGCCGGTCACACCGACGCCAGCGGGCCGGAAAAATACAACCTCACCCTTTCGGAAAAGCGGGCCAAAGCAGTGGTTCAATACCTGACGCATCAGGGTGTCAGTGATAAGCGTATCTCCGTTGTCTTCTACGGAGAAAAGCACCCGATTGCTCCAAACACGACTGTCGATGGACGGAGTAAAAACCGTCGAGTTGAGTTTAAAATCCTAAAGCTATAACCCATGAAGATGCGTTCACAGTTATTCGGTCTATTGCTGGTCATCGGCTTCGTTCCGGCTTTCGCGCAGGATGATGTCGACAGCCTCATCTACGCGGAAGGAAGAATCCTCAACAGTGAAACCGGCGAACTCATCAGTGCGCGCATCGTTTACGAAAGCCTTCCCTACGGAAACCGGGTAGGCGTAATTAACAATAGCACCTTCTCCTTCCCTATGTTTGATCGCGATCACTATAGCATCACTGTCGAGGCCGCAGGCTTTGCCCCTGCTAAATTTCTCCTGGATCCCACGACCGCTAATGCTGATAACAAAGTGATTCACGACATTCAGCTGTCGACCGGCTCGAAGCCCGCACCGGTAGCAGGAAAAGTCATGCGGCTGAACAATCTGATCTTTGAAGTCGGGAAATCGCGCATTGATCCGGAGTCGTTTTCTGAACTCGATATTCTCGTGAACCTCATGAACGAGAATCCCAAAATGGTCATTCAGCTCGAGGGTCACACCGATTATCTCGGTGATAGTCGCGCGAATTTGAAGCTTTCTCAACAACGGGTGGAATCGGTTCGCGATTATCTTTCAGACAAAGGCATCTCGAAAAGCCGCATTCGCACCAAAGCGTTCGGCGGCAATCAGCCTCTGTCACGGGACAACACACCTGAAGCCCACCGTTTGAACAGACGAGTGGAGGTACGCATACTGGAAAACTAGCGATCCGGACCTTTTTCCGGCAAGGAATCATTTTCAGGCAACAATGAACGTCAATTTTGGGCACGCCACTATCTCCTCAGCAGGTCTTTACCCTTTGCCGAAACGCGGTGGGCGCGCTTCGTCGCGAACGGCTCGTTGAGCGAAGAAAAAGACTACTTGCTCTGCGCCAGTGGATTCATACCAATCGCGCTTCCATTCATCGCGCGGCTTACGATGATTTCAGAAAACCCTCCATGGAGACCGATGCCGCGGAGATCTTTCACGTCCTGAACGAAATAAAAGTCGCCCTTCAATCCCTGGACCGCTGGACCGCGCCGCGGAAAATCGATGCCCCCTTATTCCTTGCGGGTACGCGCGCATGGATACAATACGAGCCGCGCGGAGTGTGTCTCATTATCTCACCCTGGAATTATCCCTTCGGCCTGGCCGCGGGACCCCTTGTTTCCGCACTTGCTGCGGGTAACAGCGTAATCATAAAGCCATCGGAAATCACGCCGTCCGTATCATCGCTCATCAAAAAGATGTGCGATGAAATTTTTGACCCCGCCGTTGTTTCAGTTTGTGAAGGAGGCGCCGACGTTTCCCAGGAGCTGCTCAGTCTGCCATTCGACCACATTTTCTTTACAGGCAGCCCCTCCGTTGGAAAGATCGTGATGAAAGCGGCGGCAGAACACCTCTCTTCTGTAACCCTTGAGTTAGGCGGTAAATCTCCGGCAATCGTTTCATCTTCGGCGCGCCTCGACGACGCCGCGGAACGGATCGCGCTGGGAAAATTCCTCAACAACGGACAAACCTGTATTGCGCCCGACTATATACTCGCCGACCAGTCGATCGCGGAAGAATTTATTTCAAAACTCATCAAAACCACGACGAGCCTTTACGCGCGTGACACCGATTTTGAAAAGTCCGATGATTACGGGCGCATCGTAAATGAATCGCATTTCGTCAGGATACAGGAACTCATCGACGACGCCACCGCCCGGGGCGCACGTATCCGATGGGATGGTAAACGGGACCGCAGCGCGCGATTCATGCATCCACTTATCCTCACCAATGTGCCGGGAGAGAGTCGGATCATGAACGAAGAGATATTCGGACCAGTGCTGCCCGTAATTTCCTACCATTCCATTGAAGAAGCTTTAGCGATCATCAATGACAAACCAAAACCGCTGGCATTGTACCTGTTCTCCCGCGGCAAGCGTTTGCGCAACCAGGTGCTCAAAGAAACATCGGCCGGAACGGTTTGCCTCAACGACTGCGGCGTGCAGTTTCTTCATCATGAGCTCCCTTTCGGTGGCATCAATAACAGCGGTCTGGGAAAATCACATGGGCATTCAGGTTTCCTCTCCTTTTCAAACGAAAAACCTGTTCTGAAACAGAAAAACGGCTATACGTCCGTTAAAGCGTTTTATCCGCCTTTTACCCGTCGAACCAAACGACTTATGGATTGGTTTTTGAGGTTATTTTGACCTGAAAAACAAACCGCACGCGCGAAGATTTATGGCTGGAAGGTTTTGTAAATTTGCGCCCGCAACAAAAAATTTTGACCCTTAACCGATTTAAAGATGAATAAAGCATTGAAGTGGTTACTGATCATTCTCGGAGTGTTCGTCATTCTGTTTCTCGCGGTTGCCCTCATCGTCCCCGCCGTATTCAAGGATGACATCAAAGCCATCCTCGAAAAAGAAGTCGCTAAATCCGTCAACGCCGACGTCGTCTTTGATGACTTCTCGCTGTCATTCTTCTCCAATTTCCCGAACGTCACAGCGGGCGTTGACAATGTCGGAGTAATGAACCGCGCACCCTTCGAAGGGGAAATGTTATTTGCCGCCGAAAAGTTTGAAGTGGAGATCAACCTTGCCGACGTTCTCTTCAGCGACGCACTGCAGGTAAAAGGGATTTCCCTGATCCGTCCCGTTGTCAACGTCATCGTCTTAAAAGATGGACGCGCCAACTGGGACATTGCGGTTCCATCCGCCGATACTACTGCCACCGATGAGCCGAGCGAATTCTCCTTTGGCATCGATAATTGGAAAATCGTAGACGGCGACGTCTCGTACGACGACCAGTCATCGAATATGAAGCTTATCCTCGTAGGCCTTAATCATTCGGGCAGTGGCGATTTTACACAGGATGTCTTCGACATGAAAACGAGAACAGTCGCCGACTCTGTTAGCGCCTCATACGATGGCGTCGAGTACCTCTCAGACAAGAAGGTTGAGCTCGACGCGACACTTACCATCAGCGAGGACTATTCGAAATACACCTTCAAAGACAATACTGCAAAAGTCAACGACTTTTCGATGCAGGCTGAAGGCTGGGTTAAGCTCAATGAGAACGATATGGCCATGGACCTTGCGTTCAAGAGTCCTGAGAACTCCTTCAAGAGCCTCTTATCCCTCGTGCCCGGAATCTATACGGAAAGCTTTGAAAGTATCCGAACGGAGGGCGATCTCTCGTTTCAAGGATCCGTCAAAGGGACGTTCAGCGAAACACTAATGCCGGCCTTCAACCTGGTCCTGCAGGTGAAGGACGCAATGTTCCAGTATCCGGATCTGCCGACTGCCGTGAACAACATCAACCTGGATCTTCTCGTCGACAATCAGGACGGAAAAATTGAAAATACCGTCATCGACCTGAAAAAGATGCATCTTGACTTCGGCGCCAACCCGGTTGATGCGCGCGCGCAAATCAGCCGGCTCTATCCGACAAATGTCGATGCCAACATAAAAGCCAAACTCAATCTCGCGGAACTCAACAAGATGTTCCCCATGGAAGGCCTGGAAATGCGCGGAAACTACGCCATCGACCTTGAGGCGAAGGGAGTGTATGACAGCCTCAAGAAACTTATTCCCGCCATCAATGCGAATATGTCGCTGACGGATGGATTTGTTAAGACCAGCGAGTTTCCCATCCCCATGGACAACATGCACTTCACATCATCCATCAAGAACTCATCGGGTAAGATGGCTGAGACGTTTATTCGCGTCAACGACTTTTCGATGCTAATGGACGGTGAAAAGCTCACAGCGGATCTGCTCCTGCAGAACCTTGATAACTATACATGGGATCTGAAAGTGAACGGGGGCATTGACCTGGAGAAGATCACAAAAATTTTCCCTGTTGAAGGAATGAGCCTTGCCGGAAAGGTGAAGGCCAACATACAAACGAAGGGTAACTATGCAGACGTGCAGGCGGAGCGATATGAACGCCTGCCGACCAGCGGCACAGCCTCTCTTCAAAATTTCAAATACGTATCCGCGGATCTTCCGGCCGTCGGTATCAGTGAGGCTTCCATGGTTTTCGATCCACGGAAGATCGCCCTGCAAAAAATGAATGGAACGGTAGGCAAAAGTGACTTTGACGTCACGGGTTCTGTATTGAATTATCTCGGATATGTCTTCGGTGAAAATGAGGTCGTCCGCGGAAATGTCAACTTCAAGTCCAATCTGTTTGATCTGAATGAGTTTATGTCGGGAGAAGAAGAGGTCGTCGCTGATGATTCCACTTCTTATTCCACTATACCCGTGCCGAGGAACATCGATTTTGTTTTAAGCTCCGACATCAAGACGGCAAAGCTCATGGACTTCACCCTCACGAACGCTTCCGGAGATATCATCGTAAAAGATGGCGTGGCAAACCTCAACGGTCTGCGCTTCAGCATGCTCGGCGGGAATTTCATCGTAAACGGATCGTACAACACCCGCGACCTTGCGCATCCAAAGTACGACATGGCTTTGAAAATCGACAATATGTCCATCCAGCAGGCAGCGAGTTCGTTTTCTATCGTCAAAACATTCGCGCCTATAGCCGGACTTGTTCAGGGTAAGTTTTCAACTGACTTCAAGGTTGACGGCGAACTTCTTCAAAACATGATGCCGAACCTGTCAACTGTCGGCGGCGCAGGCCTGGTGAAGATCGCTCAGGCTTCCCTGAAAGATTCAAAGCTGCTCTCCGGCATCACGTCTCTTACAAAACTGGATGACACGGACAACGTCACGCTTAAAGACGTCCTGATGTCCGCTACCATTCAGAATGGAAAGCTCAGCGTCAAGCCATTCGATATCAACATGGGTAGCTACAAGACCACCGTCACAGGAAGCACACAATTAGACGGAACGATTGACTACAATCTAAAGATGGATGTGCCGGCCGGAAAACTCGGTACTCAGTTCAACGCCCTTGTCTCGAAGTACAGCGGAGCGAAGTCAGATCCGAACGGTACCATACCCCTTACCATCGCACTCGGTGGCAAATACAATGACCCCAAGCCGACTCTTCTCATGGATGAGCAGACTGCACAAGTGAAAGAGGCAGTCAAAGAAGCCGCAAAAGAGGAGGGGACAAAGGCAATCGAGAAAGCGGTCAAAGGAACCGAAGCCGAAAAGATCGTGAAAGATATTCTTGGCACCAGTAAGAAGGACACAGCTCGGACAACAGACACAACGACCACCCGTCCCGCCACAACCGAGGAAGCGGTGAAGCAAAAAGTGGAGGAAGAGGCAAAACAAAAAATTCAAAACCTGCTTAAGCGCAAGAAGAACTAAGCTCAAAAAATCCCGGCGCCGGACCCGTTCCGGCGCCGTTAATCGCCGGTACAACCACCTCGTCGACCCCTCTTTCACCCAGTCGCTTTTTTACTTTTTTAGCGCCTCCACGGCACAAAAAAACCGCGGTTTTACCCTGTTTTAGGGGTAACCACCAGGAATTTCCATTGATCGGAGCCAGCAGCGACCCGCCGGCTGCTTCCTCCATTTAAGACTCGTGCCCAATAAAATCAATGAGGCAGCTGTATCTATGGCACTTCAAAACCATAGATATTTTATGAAAAGGTTTCTTTTGCGAGCGCTGTTCTTTCTGATCCCGTTTTTGTGGTCGATTTACGCGTCCTCCCAGCCTAAAGGCGAGAAGGATTGCAGTACGACTTGCTACTCGTCAGAGGTAGTGTCAGTGGAAAAAAACTCTTCTACCTGCACTACTTATGAGATCAAAGTTTCTTACTCCGGCGCGTGCGCACATGAACTTTCGCATTTTACCGTGGCTGTCCCTTGCGGAAAAATCAGCAACATCTCCAATTCCGGAAACTGGAAGCAGGAGATCGGTACGGACCCCACCACCGGCATACGTGGATTCAAGATTGATGACATTTCCGGCTTCGGAAAGGGGAGCATGTCATCGTTTACCGTGAAATTCACTGTCTGTGCATCCGGGGACGACTGCGCGTCACAGCTGAACTGCTGGCAACCACAGGTTGCGTACAAAGCTTCGACCTGTGTCAACTACGAGACCCTTAATGTGAGCTGCAAGTCGTTAAAGGCATCATTAGAAAAAGAGGATGTCAGCTGTTTTGGAGCAGGCGACGGATCACTGTCAGTTATTATCGAGGAGGGCCAGGAGCCGTATACTTTTACCTGGTCTGACAATGGATCCGGAATGGTACGATCTCCACTAGCCGCAGGTAGCTACAGCGTCATCGTGCGCGATGCGTCCGGCGAGGAAGTCGTGCTACAGGAAACAATCAGCCAGCCCGAAAAAAATACGGTGTCAGGTGAGGTGAACGCCGCAAGTTGCAATGGCGCCTCGGATGGCTCCATCGATGTTTCGGTGTCAGGCGGTACTGGACCTTACAAATTCAAGTGGAATAATGGTCTTGAAACCGAGGACGTCGGATCCCTTACATCGGGCGCTTATACAGTGACTGTCACTGACCAGGCGAATTGCACTTCAACAGCAAGTTTTGTCGTCACGAGCACGTCATCGATTACCGCAACAGGAATCCAAAACAAACCTGATTGCAATGACACCAACGGGTCGATCGATCTTTCGGTCTCCGGTGGAACACAGCCGTACTCGTTCCTGTGGTCAAACGGCATCACGGACGAGGACGTGGCCAACATCGGCGCAGGCCTCTATAGCGTAACGATCACCGATGCAGCGGGCTGCTCACTGGTGAAGTCCTTCGTCATTCGAGACAACAATACGCTGAGTCTCACTGCGGTCAGCACGCCCACGAGTTGTACGGATGACGCCTCAGGTCAACTCAATCTGACTGTAACGGGAGGCACATCGCCTTATACCTATAAATGGTCGAATGGATCAACATCAGAGGATCCCGACAATCTGGCGTCTGGCTTATACACGGTGACGGTCACTGATTCCAAAGGTTGTACTGTATCCGGGGGATACGTCGTGTCCAAAAATACATTCCAGGTTTCGCGCACCGTCGTACAACCGACCTGCGCCGGTGAAAGCAACGGCTCGATAACGCTACAGGAACCGGTGGGAGGGACCGCTCCTTACACTTACTTGTGGTCCACCGGTGAGACGGGAACTTCACTCACCGATCTTCAACCTGGAACCTATTCAGTAACGGTCACCGACGCCATGGGCTGCTCGCGCACGATCACTTCAACGATCAGCAACCCTCCGACCCTTTCGGTATCAGCCACTGTGTCGAACACAAATTGCAATGCGGAAGGCTCGTTTACTATCGATGTAAACGCCTCGGGTGGAACCGCTCCCTATACGTTTGAGTGGTCTGATGGCAACACAGATCAAGATCGCAGCGAACTAACCGCAGGCACCTACACAGTCACCGTAACGGATGCCCGCGGCTGCAGCACTTCAAAAGAAGTTATCGTTGAGGGGGAAAGCCCTGCGTGGTCTTGCGCGATTAGTGAGCCGGCTACAGATCCGGATTGCGGATCCACCGGGAATATACTCACTACATCCATTACCGGTGCCGACTCTTATTCCTGGACCCTAGCGAGCAGTGACGGAACGTGGGAGATTACAAGTCCGGCAAATACTTCGGAAATATCCTACACAGCCGGAGGGTCGAATACCACCGCTACTTTTACTTTGACCATCACGAACGCGGGATGCGTGCAGACGTGCTCGTATACAATCAATGCATGCACAGCCGATGACAACAGTGGAGAAGATCCAGGTGGAGAAGATCCGGGAGGAGAAGATCCGGGTGGTGAGGAGCCTGGCGGTGAGACTCCGGGGGGACAAGAACCGGGTGGCGGAAGTCAGACGTGCGAAGAATGTTTTAGCACGACCGCATCCCTTGTCACTGCGTCCGGCAATTGCCGCACTTACGAAATGGTTGTCAACACAACCGGACTTTGCCGCCATGAGCTGTCCCATTGGACACTGGCTATTCCATGCGGAACCATCAGCAACGTTTCGAATTCACGGGGATGGAAAATGGAATACGGCAAAGATCCCACTACCGGACTTTACGGTTTGAAGGTTGACGATATCGACGGTTTTGGGAAAGATGAAGCATCCTTTACAGTGCGGTTCACCCTGTGCGAAGAGGGTACTTGCGATCTCTCCTATTGGGATCCGACCGTCGCCTATAAAGCGGGACTCTGCGTGGGTACTGAAACCATCGAGATACCGGCATGGTCCGCCGCAGATGACACGAGAGTTTCAGTCTATCCCAATCCATTCAGCGAAAACATTCAATTTGCATGGACCGCCGACGCAAAGTCTACCAGCCTTGAGATCATTGATCAATACGGAGGCGTTGTTTCCAGGTCGGCCGCCCAAAATGACGCATCGCATTCTATCTCACTGGAGTCGTCTGCCCTTCCGAAAGGCATCTACTACTACCGGTTGATTATCGATGGGAAAACACACAGTGGAAAGATCACAAAAAGATAAACCAACCCAACCCTGTAAACCAAAAGGTCAGCAGTTGTATGCTGACCTTTTTCATTTGGATAACCCTGACACGATTTATCAGGTGTTCACCTGGATTTCTTCGCCTTCCTTGTTCAGGAATTTAAATTCCGTTACAGCAAGAGATGTATCGACAACGATATTCACCCATCGCTTGTACTTGAAATACCATTTAACGCGTTGCGAAAAGATGCCGCGGGTAAAGAACGCATGCAGGTAGGGATGCAGCGCCAGCACCAGGTTCTTTTCGTTCTGTTTTACCAGCAGGTGTTCAATGTTCTTCTCGATAAGATCCGATGTAAGGATCGAAGCCGTGATTTTTCCGGTTCCGTTGCAAGTCGGACACGTCTCTTTAGTAATAATATTCATCTGCGGCCTCACGCGTTCGCGTGTGATTTGCATCAGGCCGAATTTGGAGAGAGGCAGTACAGTGGACTTTGCTTTGTCGTCCATCATCGCCTCCTTCATTACTTTGTAGATCAGCTTCTTGTTATCGAGGCTCTTCATGTCGATGAAGTCGATGACAATGATTCCGCCCATGTCGCGTAGCCGGAGTTGTCGTGCGATTTCCCGCGCCGCCTCGACGTTGACAGAGAGCGCTGTCGTCTCCTGATTTTCCTCGCGGTTAGATTTGTTTCCGCTGTTTACGTCGATGACGTGAAGCGCCTCTGTGTGTTCGATGATCAAGTATCCCCCTGTTCGGAGGCTCACGGTTGTTCCGAAAGCGGATTTGATCTGCTTTTCGATGCCGTAGTGCTCAAATATCTTGGCCTTGCCGTTGTAGAGTTTGACTATCTTCTCTTTTTCCGGGGCGATGGTCTTGATGAAAGCTTTTACTTCATCATACGTCTTTTTGTCGTCGACGTGAACGTTGTCGAATGATTCGTTCAGCAGGTCGCGAAGCAGTGAGGAAGTCTTATCGAGTTCGCCGATGAGCTTGTCGCGAGGCTGCGCATTGACAAGTCTGGCCATACCTTCTTCCCAGTTCTTGACCTGGTTTCTCAGGTCGCGATCGAGTTCGGCGACTTCCTTGTTCTCTGCAACAGTGCGGATGATGACGCCGAATTTTTCCGGCTTGATGGATTGGATAAGGCGAAGAAGTCTTTTTCGCTCTTCGCTGCTGGTAATTTTCTTGCTTACGCTGACAGCGTTGGAAAATGGCACCAGCACCAGGTATCTCCCGGCTAGTGATAACTCGCAGGATAATCGGGGGCCCTTTGTCGAGATAGGCTCTTTTACAATCTGAACCGGTATTACCTGATTTTTCGTAAGCTGCTGGACAATTTTTCCATGCTTATCGATGTCCGGTTCCGAATTGAATTTGTCGAGTCTTCCACCGTTCATTCTCTTGGATCGCACGAGCTTCGTAAACTTCTGAAGCGAACTAAACTGCGGTCCGAGATCCAGGTAGTGCAGGAAAGCATCTTTATCATAACCAACGTCGATAAAAGCTGCATTCAATCCGGGAACAACTTTTTTGACCGTTCCCAGGTAAATATCACCTACTGTGAATTTACTGCCCTCGGCTTCCTGGTGGAATTCAACGAGCGTCTTGTCTTTAAGAAGGGCTATACGACATCCGTCCTGAGTGGCACTAATAATTAGTTCGTTACTCAAAACACAAATGGTTTAACTGAAATGTTGTATAAGCGTGTATGAACAGCGCTGCCTGCAAGGCAAATATTTTGCCTCTGGCGTTTCGCAGAATTATTTCTTCTTGTGTCTGTTCTTTCTAAGCCGCTTCTTACGCTTGTGCGTGGCCATTTTGTGTTTCTTTCTTTTCTTTCCGCTAGGCATATAAATGTTTTAATTTTGTTTTTCCCGCTTTGATGCAGGACGGTTAAGGATTATTCCAAATCTTTCAGATAGGAATCAACGGTGGCCTGAACCGCTGGATCTGTCTCTGTTTGCTTTAATTTTTCAAATTGTTCTTTTGCCCTTTTCTTGTCACCGGCGTTCATCAGTGCTACTCCTAAAAGCAACTGCCCCTGCGTATGCCTGGGGTTGATCTCGACCAGTTCTTCAAGTCTCTCTACTGCGCGGTCATACTGACCGGACTGTATCGACAGCATCCCCATGTTAAACAAGGCGAGCTCGTTCGTGGGATCCTTTATGAGCACCTCCCGCAACATCATGATTCCCTGCATGGGGTTCGGCGATGTCAGAAAGGTCATGGCCATCTTTGTTTTCGCCTCGAGGTTGTCTGGCTCGCGCTCCAGTACCTTGCCATAAAATTCCTGAGCTTTACCGGCCAGTTCTTGTTGTCGTGCCTGGGTCAGCGCCAGTGTGTACGCCTGATAGTAATTATCAGCAGCCTTTATCCAGCTTTTCGTGTTGTCAAAGTACTCAGACGCCCTCTCCGCGTACCAGCCTGCGCTATCAAATTGATTCGCAGCCCGATACAGGCTCGCCAAAGAGTCGGCAAAGATAGCATTTTTTTCTTTCCCCGCACTTTTGTCGAATTCCTTCTTTAACGCAGTGATCGCGCTGAGAACTTCCGCCGGCGCCTCTACGTGATCGGCGATGTTTGCGGAAATGCTATCCTGCACGGTTGCGCCTGTCAGTGTCCCTTCGTTTTCAATTACGACCTTTGGAAGCTGAAAGAGAAGCCATATCGAAATGGCGCAGATAACGAGAATTAATAAACGTGTCTTTATCATATTAGCTGATGCAACTGCTACCCACTACTTCACGGGCACAGAACACTTCCGGGAATTATTTCTCTGCAGTTTGCTTCACCTTTTCACTGTTCTTGATCTTGTTGATAAAGATCTTGGCAGGTTTAAAACTGGGAATAAAATGTTCATCGATGACAAGGGCAGTGTTTCTAGAAATATTGCGGGCGATTTTCCGCTTGCGTTTCTTGTTAATAAAACTTCCAAATCCGCGTACGTAGATGTTGTGGCCATTTGCCATAGAATTCTTCACCACGCTGAAAAACGCCTCCACTGATGCAGTCACGTCAGCCTTATCCACACCGGTCTTTTCTGCGATTTCGTTGATAATATCTGCTTTAGTCACTTGGTATATTTTTAAGTCCAGGAAATTTCAGGAGGCCAAATTTAGTTTGCCTTCACAGAATTAAAAATTAATATTGAAAAAATTGATTATCAAGGGGATGGGCAAACGTTATTTCTCAGATAAACTCGTTAAATGGTATCTGGAAAACAGCCGGCCGCTTCCCTGGAGAGAGACGAAGGACCCGTACCTGATATGGCTTTCGGAAGTCATTTTGCAACAAACGCGGGTGGCCCAGGGCCTTCCTTACTACCACCGCTTCACTGAAACATTCCCCACCGTCCGGCAACTTGCCGCCGCCAGCGAACAAGATGTTCTTCGTCTCTGGCAGGGCCTGGGTTACTACACGAGAGCCCGCAATCTTCACAAGTGCGCGAAGGTGATCGTCGAGCGCTACGATGGAAAGTTTCCTCGCTCTTACAGTGAACTCGTGGAATTACCAGGCATCGGCCAGTATACCGCTGCTGCCATTGCGTCGTTTTCATTCGGCGAACCTGTCGCCGTCGTAGATGGAAATGTTTTCCGGGTGTTGTCTCGACTGTTCGGGATCGACACGCCTGTAAATTCGCCGCAAGGCAAAAAGGTGTTCTCCGAGCTGGCGAACGAGCTAATTTCCAAAAACGAACCCGCCATTCACAATCAGGCCGCCATGGAATTTGGCGCCATACACTGCACACCGGTCAACCCGCGCTGCGAGGTCTGTGTCTTTAAACCGTCCTGCGTTGCTTACCACAGTAAGCTTGTCAACACCCTTCCTGTCAAGAACGCAGCAAAAAAAGCGCGCAAGCGGTACTTCTTTTACCTCGTTGTTGAAAAGGACAATTCGATTCTTATGAAGAAACGCGATCAGAGCGACATCTGGCATGGCCTATTTGACTTCGGACTCATTGAAACGAATCGGCCGGTAAATCCGGAAAACCTGATCCAGGACGCAGCACATAAAAAATGGTTCCGAAGGGCGGAGCGGGTAGCCATTTCAAAAAAATACGTTCACATTCTGAGTCATCAGATAATCCACTGCCGCTTCATTCATCTGCGCGCCCGACCAACGTTCGAAAAGCCTGCAAAAGACCTGAATTTTTATTCCCCCGGCGAAATAGCGCGCTTGCCGAAACCGGCTTTAATTACCCGTTATCTCGATGCGCAACATAGGCGGTAGTTTGTGGAAATTTGGTACTTTTGATTCCCGTTTAATATTTTTAGAAGTCTAAAAGCAAGAGATTATGTCTGGAGTGAATAAAGTAATATTGATTGGCCGCCTCGGCAAAGAACCGGAAGTTCGCAATCTGGACAACGGTGTATCGGTTGCCAATTTCACCATGGCCACCTCCGAGTCATATAAGGACCGCGCCACCGGGGAAAAGAAAGAAGTTACGGAGTGGCACAACATCGTACTGTGGAGAGGCCTGGCAGAAATCACTCAAAAATATCTTCACAAAGGTGATCTTGTCTACATAGAAGGAAAACTGCGCACACGGTCGTGGGAAAAAGAAGGTGTGACGCGCTATACCACCGAGATCGTCGCAGACAACATGACGATGCTGGGCTCACGCGGTGGTGGTCAAAGCTCAGGCGGATCGTCCGACTACGGCCAGCGCTCCCAGGAACGCACGGCGCCCGAGCCATCTTATGGAGCGCCCGGCGATAGTACCGATGATCTTCCGTTTTAATCACAAGTTCCACTAAATTATCCTCTGTTTGGACGAGCCTCCCAGTTATATATTCCTCTTCATTTCCCTGGAACCCGGCGTTCTTTACATTATCCTTGCAGCCTTTTTGGTTTTTCTGACTTCGCTGGCCTCCGCAACTGAGGCTGCGTTCTTTTCATTACATGCTGACGACCTGGAGCGCCTCCACAACAGCACGATCGAGGAAGAGAAAAATATCGCCGACCTTCAAACAAATCCGCGGCTCCTCTTAACAACGCTGACGGCCTGCAAATACAGCATGATCTCCGGATCAGCGGTCACTTTCATCTTCTTTCTCACCGGAAATCGCCATCCCTATACGGTGTCCACCCTGGTTATAGGTACGCTCGTACTGACGATCGCATTTACTTTTTGCGGAGTCATCATCCCGAAGATCTATGGAAAGGCAAACAATCTTTCTATTGCGAAACGATCGGCCCGTTTCTGCAAACGACTAATACGGCTATACCGCCCGCTCGTAACACCGCTTTTCCGCGTTTCCAACAAAGTAGAAACCAAGCTGGAGCAATTGCTCGAAAAATCTTCGGCTGAAGAACTAACCCAGGCTCTGAAACTTGCCAGCGACAACATAGAAACCACTGAAAGCGAAAAAGAAATCTTGCAGGGAATCGTCAACTTCGGGACACTCACGGTGCGACAGGTAATGCGCCTGCGCAGTGAAATATCGTTTGCCGACTTTTCCCTGGACTTTGAATCCCTGCTGCAGCTCGTGCGGAAGTCCGGCTACTCGCGGATCCCCGTATGCCGGAACAACCTGGACCGCATTGAAGGTGTGCTCTACATCAAAGACCTGCTCCCGTTTCTGAATGAAAACTCATCCTTCGCGTGGCAAAAACTCATCCGCCCGGCATATTTCGCGCTTGAAACCCGGAAGATCGATCACCTCCTGAAGGACTTTCAGGAGAAAAGAGTCCACCTGGCGTTGGTCGCAGATGAATATGGCACGCTGACCGGGCTGATCACGCTGGAAGATATCATTGAGGAAATTATCGGCGACATCAACGATGAGTTCGATGAAATCGGTTCTCATTATCAGAAAGTCGACAATCGCACGTTTATCTTTGACGGAAAGACGTCGATGCACGATTTTTGCAAAGTGTTCCAGACCGAAAGCCCCGTCTTCGCCAGGGCGAGAAATGCAAACAAGTCGCTGGGCGGAATGCTTCGACAGATCCGCGGTACTGTGCCCAGGGAAGGTGAACCGGTTATTATAAAACCTTTTACCTTTATTGTCGAGAAAATGGATAACCGCCGGATAAAAAAAGTCCGGGTACAGGTACATGACGAAAAACAAAAGGGATAGTCGCATACTTATAACCGCTGCAGCATGCATCGGCGCCATCGCGTTGCTCATACTGTCGTCGTGCGACCAGCAATATCTTCCGAAGCCACTTGGATACAATCGGCTTGATCTTCCTGAACCAGCCTATCGCCCACTACCCGATTCACTTCCTTACCGCTTTGAATATTCACGCCATGCTGAGTTGTTGGCCGACACATCGTATGTTCATGATCGCTATTGGATCGAGATCTATTATCCGCAACTCAAATCCGACATTCATATTACCTACCAGCCCCTCCACGGAAATAAGAAGTTGCTGAAAGAGTTCATGGACGATGCGTACACGCTTACAGCAAAACATCAGATCAAGGCGTACGCGATCAATGAAGTTATTACCGAAACGCCCTCAGGCAAAATTGCCGTTATTGCAGAGCTCGAAGGCGAGGTGCCCAGTCAGTTCCAATTTACTATGACGGATTCAACGCAGAATTTCCTGCGCGGCGCTCTGTACTTCAACACCAAGGTTCAGAATGACTCGCTTGCCCCCGCGATCGAATATATGAAACGCGATATGTTGCACCTCATCAATACACTCGAATGGAAATGACCCGGCTGATCCTGGCTACTGCCATCACCGGGCTTTTCGCGGCAGGCTGCAACAGCAGCACCGGCACGGAGGAAAAGCCCGGCGTCTATAAGACAGACGAGTTTCATGACTACTGGCATGCCGGGAAAGCAGAGATCAGCTCGTATAACCTGGATCAGTCTCGCTACGGCGAGAGTCGGAAAGGAAAAGCCGTAATGATTTTTGTCACGGAAGACATGTCCCGAAAACTTCAAGTCAAGCTCGACGATCCCTCGCACGGAAATAAAGTCAATGTCCTGAAGCTGAACTTTACAAAAAATTTCATCACCGGCATTTACCCTTATTCCCTCATGCTGTCGGTGTTTACACCGACGGATCGCGAGCGGAATGCCGCCACGATAAAGGCTACCATGTCGTCGCAGGAGTGGTGCGGACAAGTCTTTACCCAACTGAACCTTCACGGCCACCGGTACACGATAAAGTCACATTCTTATTTCGAGCAGGAGGCGGATGAACAATTTTCTCTTCGCCAAGCGTTGCTTGAGGATGAGATCTGGAGCTTTATCCGCCTCGACCACGAAAATTTGCCCGAAGGCGAATTCAAAGTCATCCCCGGTTTGTTCTACAGCCGTCTTAACCACACCGGCCTTAACTTGCGCTCTGCACAGGGTGAGAAATCGGAGTCGGATTCCGCATTTGTATACACCGTGACCTTCCCCGAAGAACAGCGCTCACTGTCCATCCGCTATCAAAAGGTTTTTCCGTATAAGATACTAGGCTGGTCGGAGCGTTGGAAAGAAAGAGGGAAGGACGTGCAGACCAGTGCCAGCATTGACAAAACGCTTTATACGGACTACTGGACAAAGAGCAAGAATGAATTTCTTTACCTTCGCGATTCTCTGAATTTGCCAAACCCTTATCAGTAGGGGTTTCCGGCACTGGATAATTATCACGAGCTTCTATTCTTTCAATTGCCGACATGCTTACCTGCAAACATTCGAAATTCTCGTTGCCTAAGAACGTTGCATACCTCAACTGCGCTTATATGTCACCGATGCTCAAGGCTGTGGAGAAGGCGGGGCTGCGAGGTGTTCGTCTCAAGCGCAATCCTGCTGAAATAGATCCGGATGATTTTTTCTCAATTGGCGAAAAGCTCCGGGCAGAATTTGCAAGACTGATCGGAGCGCAAGACCCGGACCGGGTTGCAATCATTCCCTCGGTATCTTATGGACTAGGAACCGTGGCGCGGAACGTAAAAATAACAAAGGGCCAGCATGTGCTGGTCGCCGCGGAACAGTTTCCCAGTAACTACTATCCCTGGCAGTCGCTTTGCAACGACACGGGCGCCGAGGTAAAAGTCGTTTCACCAGAGAAATCTTTTACAGATCGGGGCAAGATCTGGAATGAACGATTCCTCGAAGCCATCAACGCAAACACCCGGGTGGTGGCGGTCGCCCACGCGCACTGGACGGATGGAACACTGTTCGATCTGAAGGCACTGCGCCAGAGGACTCGCGAAGTTGGAGCATTGCTTGTCATCGACGGAACGCAATCGGTGGGCGCACTCCCGTTTCAGGTTGAAAGTATTCAGCCTGATGCGCTGATATGCGCCGGCTACAAGTGGCTCCTCGGTCCATATTCGATCGGGCTCGCCTATTACAGCGAACAGTTCGACAACGGACAACCCATCGAAGAAAACTGGATCAATCGCCTGGACAGTGAAAAATTTACGAGCCTCGTGGATTATGAGTCGCGATACCAACCCGCTGCGAGGCGCTTCAGCGTAGGTGAGCAGAGTAACTTCATACTTGCTCCCATGGCACTGAAAGCGATCGGGCAAATTAACCGGTGGGGCGTCGAGAATATCCAGGAGTACTGCAAGGCGATTACAGAACCGGCAATCGCAGCCATGCGCCAAAAAGGATTTCTCATTGAAGACTCCGCTCACCGGGCATCGCATCTTTTTGGAATCCGGCATCCGGGCAAAGTCGATCCCGAGCAGCTAATGAAGAAACTCCGTGCAGCCCGGATATATGTATCGATGAGAGGCAGTTCGATCCGGGTCTCTCCAAATGTGTATAACGACGCTGAAGACCTGAACCGCCTGGTTAAGATTCTTTCCTCAACACTCTGACTTTTATTCTCCGGTAATTTTGCGAATGCGCGCCAGGGAAACACTGGAAAATTATCGCTGTTTGCAATATCTTGTAGTATGAAGAAAGTGGCATTGCTCCTTTTCCTTGCCGGGCCGCTCATAGGAGCCGCCCAGCCGAAGACCTATACAATTGTGTTCCTCAATCGAAAAGCCGATGCAGAAAAGATCGACAAGGAGACCGAGACAAAACTTTTCCAAGGGCACATGGATAATATCAACCGGTTGGCAAAAGAAGGAAAGCTTCTCGCTGCCGGACCGTTTGAGGGCGGAGGCGGTATCTTTATCCTGAACACGACCACTCTAAACGAGGCGGAGTTGTGGATCAGTACGGATCCTGCGGTGAAAGCCAAAAGGTGGAATATTGAAATCCTTCCGTATACTCCCCGCATTGGATCGATCTGTCCCGCAAGTGAACCGTATGAAATGGTCACCTACACATTTGTGCGATTCAACGCCATTATCGAAAAATTCACTGCAGCCACCTATCCCCAACTTATACGTCGCCATGATGAATATGTACGCAACATCACTCGCGATGCCACGGTGGTCACCGAAGCCATCTTCGGTCCTAACGAAGGTGGGATTCTGGTTGTCAATGGCGAACTGCCACCCGACGCTTTCGCTGGCGACCCCGCTGTTCAACAGGGTCTCCTGGACGTTCAAACGAAAAAATTGTATATCGCAAAGACGAGCTTTTGTGAAAACTAGCTGGCGGTTATCCCTCCGTCGTTTTTAAATCCGGATTAACGTCGGTCGAGTAGGATGATTCCAAAAGAAATTCCTTCAGCACATCCCAGTTTTTTCCGTTGTGCTTCAGCAGGGTGATGCGGTCGGCCATGAACTCCGCTTTGTATTCCTTTCTCGAAAACTCTTCCCAGGCAAGCTGGTAGGCGTCTTTCTTGAGATCCCGAAAGGCAAGTGTCAGATGGGGATGAAAAGGCTTGTCCTGCCAGTTCGCGTTGAAAATATTCAGTTCGCGTTTGAAGAACCGATGGAGCTCCTTTTGGAGGTCTTCCAGTGCGTCGCTTGACGCAACATTCACGAAGATTACGCGCGGCGGAAATGATGAGAAATTATCAAGGCAAACTTTTACGGGATCCCACCGCCGGGCAAAATCCCGTAGCTTTCCACCCAATTTACTTTCCTTCTCTTCATTCCAAAGAAAGGGCATGTGAAGCGTGATGTGCGGCGGGGAGTTAAGAGCAGCCTTGCTTTTATAAGTATCCCTGAAATGTTCTTTCAATTTCTGGGTCTCATCACGTACCGGCGATGGCGGCACCAGCGCGACAAAATATTGTTTCCGCTTTTCGTTCTTGTCTGCCATATCCGGTCCGGTTCGCCACGCAATTTACTGCACGGTGGCCATAAAAACTCGAGCCAGCTAAGTAATCCTCCGGTTTGTCCTTGCCATCAGGCATTCTCCAGCCGGGCCATATCCAACTTCTTCATAGTGAAAAGAACTTTCCCCACCCGCTCGGCGCGTGCAGGATCGCTCATCAGTTTCCCAATATTTGACGGTACAATCTGCCACCACAACCCGAACTTGTCTTTCAGCCACCCGCACATGCTCTCCTGCCCGCCATCTCCAATAAACTTGTCCCAGTAGTAGTCAATTTCGTGCTGGGAATTACAATTTACCACAAGTGAGAACGCTTCGTTAAACTGAAATTGCGGGCCGCCATTCAGTCCCATAAACTTCCTCCCGTCTAGTTCAAACATTACGACCATAGGCGTGTCTGACACGATTTTCGAATTCTTGAAAACGCTACAGTAGTACTCGGCTGCTGCTTTGGCCTGACCATCAAACCACAAGCATGGAAAAATTTCATTGTTCATAAATGTCAAGTTTTTGCATTTGCTTGACACAAAATTACGTGCGTGGCCGTCGGCAAACAGTGTGTCAGAACGACAATTAACGGGTTAAATACGACAGGGTTCGGACGGAAAAAGGGCGACTCCTACAGGTTCTCGGCAACAAAATCCAGCATCATGGAATAGAGGTGGTGCCGTGTTCGCGCGCCCTGAATGCCGTGATGTTTGTCCGGATAAAAGAACGAGTCAAACTGCACTCCCGCGTTAATAAGCGCATCCTGAAAGAGAATCGAATTCTGAACGTGTACATTATCATCTCCGGTGCCATGAATCAACAGAAACTTCCCTTTCAATCGATCCGCGTACGTTAATGGTGAATTCAGATCATAGCCGTCGGCATTTAATTGCGGTGTTTGAAGATACCGCTCCGTGTAGATCGTGTCGTAAAATCTCCAGTTCGTCACCGGCGAAACCGCTATCCCCATCTTAAAAACACCCGCACCCTTGGTCAGCACCAGCGATGACATGTATCCTCCATAGCTCCATCCCCAGATTCCCATTCGGTCGCCGTCGATGTAATCGAGCGAAGCCAGATATCGGGCGCCCGCCAGCTGATCTTCCAGCTCATATTTTCCCAATTGCTTATAGGTGACTTTCTTAAATGCCTCTCCGCGTCCCCCGGTACCGCGCGGGTCGATGAACGCAACGATGTAACCGCGCTGCACCAGCATCTGGTGAAAGTAAAAATGATCCGCGCTCCATGTGTTGAGTACCTCTTGTGAACCAGGACCGCTGTACTGATACACCATGACCGGGTACTTTTTATTTGCATCAAAATCTTTGGGCTTAAGCATGAAGCCGTTTAGCACAACGTCGTCGTCAGTCCGAAACGTGAAAAATTCCTTTGGAACGATACCGAACTGCTTTATGCTATCGACCAGCGCAACGTTGTTTTCGAGTACCTTGACCCTCGCATTCCGGCGGGTTCGGTATAAGCTCGCCACTCGCGGGTGTTGCGCATTACTGTAATGGTCAATGTAAAACTGGAAGTCAGTGCTCATGTTGATCTCGTGCGTGCCTTGTCCTTCAGTAAGCTGGGTTTTCTTTTTGCCATCAAAAGAGAGGGAATAAAGATGCCGCTCAAGGGGCGACACTTCCGCCGACAAGAAATACAACGTCTTATTGCGTTCATCTGCACCCAGAAATTCCGTCACATCAAAATTACCCGCAGTCAATTTCCGCACAAGCTTACCGTCCGTTGAATACAGGTACAATTGCATGTAGCCCTCCTGTTCGCTCATCATAATAAACTCCTTGCCGTTCGCGAGATAGAGAATTTCAAGCGCTTCGAGATCGAAGTAGGTGTCGGTTTTTTCATCAAGGACGAGCCGGGTCTTTCCGGTCGCAGCATCGGTATGAAGAAGTTGCAAGTGGTTCTGAAGGCGGTTGAGCTTGCGAATAGATAACGTGTTAGTATCCGCAGTCCATTGCATTCTTGGAATGTAAATGTCCGTCTCGTCACCAGTGTCTGCCTTTATTCTCTTTCCCGAAGCCAGGTCGTAGATCCATATCTGCACCGTTGAATTTTTTTCTCCAGCCTTTGGATATTTGTAGCGGTAATCAAAGGGGTACAACCTGTTAGCCCAATACTGAAGATTGTATTGCCGCACATCGGTCTCATCGAAACGATAGTACGCCAGTTTTGTGCCATCGGGCGACCACTCAAATCCCACGACAATACTGAATTCTTCTTCGTATACCCAATCGGTCGTACCGTTTATTATCGAATTGAACTTTCCGTCGCTTGTAACCTGTTCTTCTTTCATATCAGAAAGCGTTACGAAGAACAGGTTATTACTGCGAACAAAAGCCACCTTGCTTCCGTCAGGAGAGAACGTTGCATATGACTGTGCTCCGCCCGATGAAAGAGGCTGAAGTTTCTGCGTGGACAGATCATAGATGAAATACTCCGCGACGAAGGATCGGCGATAGATACTCTGTCGATGAGTCTGAAGGAGAAGTTTCTTTTCATCCGAGCTGAATGAATAGTCATCGATGACAATGCGGGGATCAAGCTGCCCTCCGTCGACAAGCCTCGCTACAGGTTGCCCTGTGGTGATATCGTATTTTACTACCCGGTTGCCATCCAGGGCGGAATAGAACTTGCCGTCGTTCATCCAGTTAATGCCGGTGATGCGCCGCTCGGCAAATGTATTGCGGGTGGTGTAGTTGTCGACAGAAATCCTGGATTGAGCGAAGAGAGGCGTCAGCGCGGCAATGTAAACCAGAATGTGCAGGGCGAATTTGTTCATATGAATGACGGTCTGTTTTTTGTTAGGCCCAATTTTTACAATATTGTCGAATAATCAAATCCCTTTTTCAGGTTAATGAAAGAATACGAGGTTATTATCATCGGCGGTGGTCCTATTGGAATGGCATGCGGCATTGAAGCGACCAAGGCAGGCCTGTCTTATGTCATTCTGGAAAAAGGATGCCTCGTCAACTCACTGTATAACTACCCGTTGAACATGACTTTTTTCTCCACGTCGGAGAGACTGGAGATCGGAGGAGTTCCCTTCATTTCCCACGGGCCGAAACCCAACCGCTTTGAGGCGCTCGAGTATTTCCGCCGCGTGTCTCTTTCCTGGAAACTGAATGTGAAACTCTACGAAGAGGTACTTGCGTCCAGTAAGGTGGATAACTTCCATCATGTCAAGACCAGTCGCGGTGAGTACAGGGGAAAGGTAGTCATCCTCGCGCTGGGATTTTACGACCGCCCTTTCCTGTTGAATGTCCCGGGCGAAGACCTTCCGAAGGTACTTCACTACTACGATGAGCCGCATCCTTACTTCGCCCAAAATGTTGTGGTGGTAGGTGCGTCCAACTCAGCAGTAGACGTCGCACTTGAAACGTGGCGGAAAGGCGCCAATGTTACGATGGTGATCAAGGGCAACACCATAGGAGACAACGTGAAATACTGGGTGCGACCTGATATCGACAACCGTATTCGCGAAGGCTCGATAAAATGCCATTTCAACTCGAAGGTGTTGCAGATCACGCCGACTACCGTTGATATCGAAACACCCGAAGGAAGAAAGTCACTTGAAAATGACTTTGTGCTGGCCATGACCGGATATCAACCCCCGTTTGAATTCATGGAATCGCTTGGAATCACTTTTCACTCCGACGAGTACAACACACCCGTCTATGATGAAAAGACGATGGAAACCAATGTCCCCAACCTCTATCTCGCCGGCGTTGTGTGTGGCGGGTTGAAGACCAACAAATGGTTTATCGAGAACTCACGGGTCCATGCCGAAATGATCGTCCAGGAGATTGTCCGTCGCAAGGCCATCTGATCGCGATCAAAGGGTGTCCGTCAGAGGAATCGTTTCAACGCATGCATTACTTGTGCCGCATATCCGCCACCGAAAAGGTTCACGTGCACGAGCAATGGATAAAGGTTGTAGAGTACGATCCGTTCTTCGAACCCTGGCGCCAAAGGATACGCTTCGCGATAACTATCGAGAAAGGAGTTGTCGAATCCACCGAACAACTGTGTCATCGCCAGATCTACTTCCCGATGACCGTAGTACACAGCGGGGTCAATGATGCATGGCCTGCCCTGCGACGAAGTCATGATGTTTCCGCCCCAAAGGTCACCGTGTAGCAACGAAGGTGGCTCGGTCGGAATCAGAGCCGGAATCCTGTCAAACAGTTCTTCAAATTTTCGCGATGATGACTTGTCGAGCGCTCCCTTATCGAGCGCTATCTGAAGCTGAATCCGCAGGCGTTGTTCCACGAAGAATTCTGCCCAGGAGCCGGAGGGTTTGTTATACTGGGGAAGCGAGCCTATATAGTTGTCGTGATCAAGGCCGTATTCTTTGCGCCGCGTATTGTGGAGAGCGGCAAGCCCTATTCCCAGATCCTGCCAATAGCTCGATGCGCGACGACCCTCATCGATGTATTCCATCAAAAGAAACTGGTACGACTCTGTTTGCCCTGATACCAAAACCTCTGGAGCAACGAGGGGAGATGATCTCCGCAATAGCGAAAGACCTTTTGCTTCCGCCCCGAACATTCCGGGGTACTGCATCCGATCATTCCACTTCACAAAGAAAGCGTCGTCAGCGGTAGTAACTCTTCCACCGTTGTTGATGCATCCGCCACTGGCGAAACTGAAATCCCTTACAAGCGAACCGGTGTGCGCTTCAATCTCTTGCACGATCGCACGTGGGATTGAGGCAGCCAAATTCTACTTGTTAGATGCCACGGAGATGCTCAGTCCTGCGTAGTAGTTCCTTGGCATCGCCGCATTGTAGTACCTTCCTCCAAATGCGTTAAGGTCATTTCCGAGGCTGTAGGTCTCATCAAGGGCGTTGTCGATGCCTGCGAAAATCTGAAGGCGACTAGCGCCGCGCAATGCCGTGCTCCATCCTGCACGCACTCCGACGAGTACGTATGATTCGGCAAATGCGGTGTTCGCGTCATTCAGAGGAATGTGATCGATGTAGTTCAACGTCAGGTTCGCCGAGAAATTCTTTTTGAAGGTCAGGTCGGTGCCGCCTGAAAAGATCGTTGGGGCGATGCCAGTCAATGCGTTCCCGGAATAATCTGTGTCAAGGGGAGCGTATTCTTTAAAACGAAAATGCTGATATGCATAGCTGGCCCAGACTCTCCAAAGGGAAAGAGCTGATTCACCACTGACGAGGTCGTACGACACCAGCGCCTCCACACCGCGTTGAGCAGTTTTACCGGCATTGACGAAGTAATCTGCGCCTTCCTCATTCCGCTGAACGATGATCGTATTGCGCAGGTTAAAATCATAGATCACTACATCATATTTGAACCTGCTGCCAGACGCCGTTCCTCGCGCGCCCAGCTCAAAGTTTGTCCCGCTTTCGGGTTTGAGGGTGTTGCTGAATGTGTTAGTGGAGGGGCGGACTTCCGCGAGCGAAGGCGGCGAAAACCCGTCGCTGAAGCTCGCAAACAATGAAAGAACATCTGAAAATTTCTTCAACACTGCCAATCTGGGAGAAAACACGACGTCAAAGTTCCTCGTCTGCTCGAGAACCGGTGCCGGCTCGATTCGCTTGAAGTCGTATTTTAGAAAATTGACGCTCGCTCCCGCGGTTATGAAAAAGTTGCCGGGCAACTGAAAGTCGCCCTGTGCAAAGAGAAGTCCATTGTTGGATGCCACTTCATCGCGCACTTGTACGTCGCCGCGCCCGCCCGAGCCGTCGTTGTCAAACACAGCGATCGGCGACTTGAAATACTGGTATTCACCGCCGAATGACAGCTTGTGTACAGTGCCCGCATCACTGTAGAACCTGTGTTCGGTCGTGGTGCGCGCGCCGAAGTTCGTTTCATCGCGCGCTTCGTAATTTCTGATTGTCGGGTTCTCGAACTGTGAGAATGCGCCATACACCCCGGTGGTTGTAGTCCATTCCGAATTCCAATCATGGTCGTAAATCAGACCGCCGTAAACCGTCTTGTTAGTCACTGCAGCTTTGGCTTCAACTGCGCCTAGCGACCCTGTTGGCGGACGCGCTTGCTGTGGATCTTTCTCGAACTCTGCTTTCGTGAGGCCGCCGGGCGTACCATACATGAGGTCGCTATACAGCAGCGTAGCCCGCAGCGTCCCACTCGATCCCGTCAGAACTTTCACGTCAGCGTTTACTGCGCCGCGCTCAAATTGCGTCTGCTGCCTGTAACCGTCTGAGCTGTGTAAACCGATTTGCACATTCGCCTCCATGCGCTTTGTATGTGCCTGCCCTCTGATCAGATATCGCTGCAATCCGTAGCTTCCGAAAATAGCATCTGCCTGCAGTTGATTCTGGCGGACCTCAGGACTCTTGAGCAAGATAACCCCACCCGTTCCAGCCCCGTACAGACTGCCCCCTGGTCCTTTAATGATCTCAAGGCTTCCGATTGAATTGAAGTCCAGCAAATTGAGGTATGTGTTTCCTCCGCCGTCCGTGAAGGGTAGTCCGTTCCAATAGGCTTTGACGTTGCGCACACCAAAAGGCGATCGCAGAGAACTTCCCCGAATAGCAAAACGCACGCTGCCTGGTGAGCGTTCTTCCATCCGCACACCTGGAACCAGATTCACCGCAGGCAGGAAAGACGTATTGCTGTAGCGCTCCAACGCTTCCGGTTTCAACACCGCAATGGAAGCCGGGACCTCATCAAGGGGCCGGTCGGTTTCGTATGCTTCGATGACTACTTCCTGCAGCAATCTGGAACTATCAGCAGATGTGGGTTGAGCAATCAACGTTGCCGCAGACGCCTGTAATAATATTAGTAGAGTAATGGTTTGTCGCATGCCGCAATACTATACGAAAAAACAAAGAAAAGCTCCAAAAATTACACAGCCGACGTAACGGCAGGGTTATCCTTCGGCAAGGACCGATTCCACCGATCTGGAAGTCGGGAAAAATTCAAGGAGTCGCAGCATAACACGGTCGACGAGCGTATCGGGGCAGGAAGCACCACTTGTCAAAACAATCTTTACCGAATCTTTCTGCGGGAGAAAATCGTGGGCAATAAGTTTCCGCTTATTTGGGTAATCGAAGTGGTGGATTTCCCCGGCGGACTTAATCTCCTTTTCCGAGTTAATAAAGTAGGTAGGAAACCTGCTGGCACACAGTTCCACGATGTGGGAAGTGTTGGAACTGTTGTATCCTCCGACGACAATAGCGAGATCCGCACCGGTTTCCAGCAGCTCATAGGTCGAGTCCTGGTTGTCATTTGTCGCGTAACAAAGCGTGTCACGCGTGTCAGCAAAATGGTCTTTGATGCGCTCCGGGCCGTACTTTTGAAGCATCACCTCCCGGAAATAATCCGCGATGGCCTGTGTTTCCGTAGCCAGCATGGTGGTCTGGTTCACGACGCCAACGCGGAGGAGATCCTTTTCGGGATCAAAACCGGCGGAGAGTTTTCCCTCAAAACTTTTCAAAAATTCGTCCCTGGAAATCTTATTCAGGATAAAATCTCCGACACCAACGGATTCCTCCATGTTTCGGACGATGACGGCGGGCGCAGCCTTCGCGCTGTGCGAGAACGTCGCGCGGGTTTCCTCGTGGCCGGGTTTGCCATGAATTACAACGGTGTATTTGTCTGCCCCAAGCTTCTCGGCACGGTTCCAGACTTTCTCAACGAAGGGACAGGTGGTGTTGTACTTGTGGACCTCCACGCCTTTATCCAGGAGTAAGTGTTCTATCTCCAGGGTGGTTCCAAAAGCAGGGATGATTACGATGTCTTCGGGATTTATTTCGTCCCACGGAATAAACTGGCGGCCGTCGGTGTCCATAATAAAACGAATACCTCTGTTTTGAAGGTCTTCGTTTACTTCCTGATTGTGGATCATCTGGCTCAGAAGATAGACTTTCCGGGCCGGATTTTCCTCTATCGCCCTATAGCTGATCTCAATGGCGTTCTCCACGCCGTAGCAAAATCCGAAATGACGGGCGAGATAAAAGGTCACCGGACCCAGGTCAAGCGCTGTCGGCGAAAAATCCTGCTTGCGCAGGTCTTTTGCCCTGCGCAGTTCCTTGATCCTTCCCGTTAGGGATGACCGGTAATACGCGGGTATCTGAAATTTTTTGATAACAGTATTTTATCGTTCTAACCGCAAAGTTAGACTGTTTGTTCGGAATGGCGGGGTCTAAAAAAAAGAATGTATGCGGCCGGAGAGGCCGCATACATTACGCAGCTTTAGAGAGCTTATCTTCCGGAATCGTATTCTTCCTCGGTTCTTTCTTCTCAAGATCAAACCACATGACTTCTACCAGATTTTTCTTGATGTACTTCAAAACTTCCATCACTTTTCCATCTGCTTTACTGCGAACATGGTCACCTTTTCTAAACAATCTTCTCATATAATATCCAACCTGTTGTCCTATTTTCTGAATGCGTAGTTGAATTCATTATGCGGGTTATCCCTATAGGTTCCCGAAAGAATTACCAACTCACCTGTCTTCCTGCTTTTTACAAGCTCGTTAAACTCTTTAACGGATTTAACCGGCTTGTCGTTTACACGGGTGATGATAAATCCTTCCCGGATATCGGTGTATCGGGCAAGTTTTCCGTTGCCCGGATCCTTCACGATGACACCCTGATCCAGACCAAGACTTTCCAGCACATCCGCGTCAACATCTTCTAATTCCATGCCGAGGGAAACAAGAGACTCGCGGTCCGCAGGCTTAACCGGCCCGATCTTTCCTTCCCGTGTTTTCAGAACTACAGGGAAACTCAGTTCCTTTCCCTCGCGGTTAACCGTGATATTAACTTTATCCCCCGGTCTGCGGGTACCAATATACTCAATTAACGCCGTGTTTGACGTGATGGGTTTGTCGTCAATTTTGACCACCACATCACCCTCCTTTAGGCCCGCCTCTTTGGCCGAGCTCTGGTCAGCAAAAGCGGAAATATAGGCTCCGGAGGTCACTTCCAGGTTCCTTTCATTGACTAACTGCCGGTTTACGGTGGTAATAGAAACCCCCAGCCACCCGCGTTGGACCACGCCAAACTCGATCAGGTCCTCAACGATCTTGCTTACGATGTTCGAAGGAACGGCAAAGCCATATCCGGAATAGGAGCCCGTGGGGCTTGCGATGGCAGTGTTGATGCCTAACAGTCCTCCCTGGAGATTCACCAATGCACCACCACTGTTTCCGGGATTGATTGCGGCGTCTGTCTGGATGAATGACTCGATCGCCGTGCTACCCTGGGCCGTGTTTCGATTCAGGATGTTAATACTGCGGCCCTTAGCACTGATGATACCTGCGGTAACGGTAGAGTTCAGGTTGAACGGATTTCCTACCGCGAGTACCCACTCACCTACCTTGGCCTTGTTTGAGTCAACAAAAGACAGGAACGGCAATCCTTTCTCTTCTATCTTGATCACTGCTATGTCAGTGTCCGGGTCGACGCCAATGACCTTTGCGTCATAAATACGATTGTCGTACAAAGCGACTTCAACCTCATCGGCGTCTTTGATGACGTGGTTGTTAGTTACAATGTATCCGTTAGAGTTGATAATCACGCCGGAACCCGCGGCCTGAGATTGCTGGGGACCCTGAGGAAGCATCGGACCGAAGAAATCTCTGAACGCCTCCGGTATCTCATTCTGCGGCCTCGCCGATCCTCTGTATGTGGAGCGTATATGGACTACGGCCGGCATAACCTTCTCAGCCGCTACCGTGAAGTCCAGCGCGACCGCCTCTCCTTCATCATTCACAGCATACGCGATCTTGCTTATCGGAACACTGTTGGTATAGTTCATTGTCACCTTATCATTGCCCCGATCTGTTAACTTAAAAGTACCTACTGTCAAAAGGCTGCCCAAAATGGCCGCCAAAAGAACTGATCCAAATCTTCTCATAAGTATCTAAAATTTGAGTTTATGAATATTTGACCCATCTGTCTCTTCCATGCAAAAACCAGGCGAAAATTCTATCATGAATTTTTGTCATTATGCACTGAATGACAATTTGGTAGGTTAAGTACGAAAACTTTCGGATTTAGGTTCTCTTTTTGGAAAAACCTTTTTTAAGCGGCCGAAATTTGTTTCAGCGGCCGGGTTTGCAGGGGATGGCAGCGCCGCCGTCGGGGTAGCGTTTTCGCGGGCACGTAACCGTTAGATGAGTCACCCGTTATGCGGTATTTATCAACTTCTAACAAACTTTTTGCCGCTTTAACGCATCCTTGATTGGCAAACATCAGTTATAAGAAAACAATTGCAACTCTGATGCAAGACTTCTACCCTACCTGGCCAAATGAAATGAATGAAGAGGAAAATCGACGGTCAAGTCACCGCTTACTCCGACGACTTCGTGTAGCACTTCTGATCTGGCTGATCTGTTTGATCGGCACAATTGTCTGGTATAGCCTCTCTCGTTAAGCCACTCTCATCTGCCGTGACTTTTATCGCGAACTCTTCACCGCTGGAGCATTCATTGCTCCGTAGTCCAGTGTAAGTTGCAGCATTGCTTTGATGCCTGTAAGCATACCGCGTTCGTCAATCATGAAATCCGGTGTATGATGAGAAGGCGCTTCTGCGGCACTGATGTCCGGGGGGCGTGCTCCCACAAAAAAGAATAGCCCGGGTACCTTCTCCTGGAAAAATGAAAAGTCTTCCGCGCCGGTGTGGGGGGCGATCACGAGAACGTTCTCATCGCCTGCTGCCTTCTTCAGAGACGGCACCATCTTTTGCGTAAGTTCCACATTGTTGAATGTTACCGGGTAGTGTGAACTGTACGGGATCTGAATGTCAACGGTGGCGCCAGACGCCTCGGCTGTTTTCGTCGCGATCGTTTTCACTCTGTCGATCAATAATTTCTCATCCTCAACACTCAACGCCCGAAGTGTGCCCCACATCTCGACTTGCTCCGGAATAATATTGGATCGCACTCCGCCGTGGATCGATCCCACTGTAACAACGCCGGCATTCTGTGTAACATCGAGGTTTCTGCTCACGATGGTTTGCAGGTTGTTGATGATCTGCGCCGAGACGACGATGGGGTCAATGGATGTCCAGGGAGCCGCGCCATGTGCCTGCCGTCCTTTCACTACAATCCTCATGTCGTTCACGCTCGCCATCAATCCCCCCGTCCGATAAGTGATTTTTCCAAGTTCCGTCTGCGAACTGATGTGCAGGCCGAAGATCACGTCTGTTTTCGGGTTGTCCAGCACACCTTCTTTCACCATCAACTCCGCGCCCCCTTCTTCTCCCTTTGGCGATCCCTCCTCAGCCGGCTGAAAAATAAATTTCACGGTTCCGTTTATGTCCTTCTTCATAGAGGCGAGTATCTCCGCTACACCCATGAGTATCGCCATGTGGGAGTCGTGACCGCATGCATGCATAACTCCGACTTCCTGATCGTTAAAGGTGGTCGTTACCCTGGAAGCAAATGGCAGGCTGTTTCGTTCTGTCACCGGCAGCGCGTCCATATCCGCGCGGAGTGCAATTACCGGTCCGGGCTTTCCTCCCTTGAGCAATCCAACGACGCCCGTATGAGCAACCCCTGTCTGAACCTCGATTCCCAGACCCTTCAGATGTGCCGCGATCTTCGCGGCAGTTTTAAATTCCCTGTTTGACAGTTCAGGATGTTCGTGAAAGTCTCTTCTCCACGCGATGACCTTGGCTTCTATGCCTTTGGCAAGCTGGTCGATGCGGGCCTGCTGTGTCGTGTTCTTCTGTGCACGAACCTGTACCTGTGCGATACCGACGAGCAAAACAAGGATCAAAAAAATCGATTTCATTCGTTTAGCGTTTTCTGCGGCTCTCAAGATAAATAAAAACCTTCCGGATTGGCAGCCGGCCCGAAGTTTTTTTGAAGTTGGGATCTTTGCGCTCGGCTTGATGGCAAGTCACCCCGTAAATAAGACGAATTATGGATTGTTCAACTATTTTTTGGATTATAAAATACAAACCTCCATCTTTTCGTTCAAAGTAAAATCTTAACGTGAGGTTACACGCGCTTCTCCTGTTTTTTGTCTCATGGGCCGGTCATGCCCAAATCCCTGTTGGTGAGCAGGAGTTGTTATCGCGGCTAAGCGCCGGTTCTTCGCTTCCTGAAAAACTGTTGAGCACGCGATCCGTGGTTTTCTATCCTTACACCATGACGCTGAAAGAACTGGAAGAAGCTCAACAATATTTTCAGCGCACGGGGATCGATGCAGTCCTTTACGTAGAAAGCGATTACCTCGCAGCAGGCCGCGATCCTTCCGTTGCCGTTGCCGAGTATTTGAACGCAAGGGAGATTAACAATATCATCGTCTTCCGCAAGACGGAAGACTACGAGATCTTTATCGCCCCCTACAATAACCTCGCTACGCTCTTCGCGGAGAATCAGAACGCATGGTACCGAAAAGAGCAAAAACTGGAGCCGCTACTTCAAAATCTTTTCCGGACTGCAAACACTTCGTCCCTGGAAAAATCGAACATGCTCATAAACGAATTCCCCGAGCTGGGAATGCCCGTTAATGTTTTCAAAGGACGACGCTCGGATTTTTTTGCCATCGATCTGAAAGTCGACCCGCTCGCAGTTCCCAAATTCGGCGACCCGGAACTGGATCGCGAGTTGGAAGAGATCATGAAAGCATATCCCTACCAATATAAGTTGACGGAGGCCGGATGGTCGGAGTCACAGATTCGAAAGGACGGCTCCTATTACGTGCTGCGCTTTGTCTATGCGCGTGATAAAGCAGCACACACGTTGCTGGGTTATGACGCCACCAAAGCGCAAAGCGCCATCGCGTCAGTTACGTATCCCGACGACCAGCCTCACCTCAAGAACATTCCGTCAAACACGATGGTATACAAGTTCTATTTCAAGCACATCGACTCGGGCAACATCTTCCTCGGCACAAAATGGGATGCCGACCTTACCTGGCAACAGGCACTCATCAATCAGATTAAAGCCTTTAAGGCCGAATTGAAAATCAACTAACATTAACATGTAAGAACACACCGCGATTTGCAGAATATCGCCGGGCAGTTATGGTTATTTTTATCCTTCTAACCTGTTGACCCGATGGCTTCACTCTATCTTTCTTTTCTGCTCAGCGCGTCCTTTCTGCAATTGCCGGCAGCGCACAATCCAAAAACCGTATTGCAGTTTTCTCCCGATTGGACCACTGGCCTCGTCGTACTTGAAACTAACGACACCATAACTTGCAGCCTGCGATACAACCAGATGGTACCCGAAGGATTGCTGCAGGTCCGGGAAGGCGAGACCATACTCACCCTATCCGTAAGAGACGTTAAATGCTTTTTGTTCTACGATGCAAAAAAGAAACGCTACCGTAAGTTTTTCACACTGTCCGTGCCTATTGACGGAGGACCCAGGCGAGAGACCTTCCTCGAATATGTATATGGCAACGACCACGTATCCATACTCAATCACAAGACGATGGGTCTTGCGCACGACTATCTTGGATACACTCCTTTCAAGCAACCTATTCCGGTAAACAAACAATACCTTCTCGATAGCCGGACAGGAAGGATACTGCCGATTTCTGAAGAGAACGCTATCTCCCTGGTAGATCAGAAGCGGGCGGTAGAAGGATTTATCGAATCGAACGACATTCGCTTTCGTAAAATCTCAGATTATGTGAAGGTGTTTGAGTACGCTCGATCGCTGTAAACTTTCTGAAGCCACTACTCAAAGACGCGGGGCTCACCCTCCTTCAGCGCGATGAATTCGCCCGGCTCCAGATTATCTCTTCGCTTCGCATTCTCCAAATCGAGCATGGGATCGTCGGCGCCATCATCCGCGAGCGCAAAAGTACCAAAGTGCATGCCGACACTGATTGTAGACTTGACGTCGCGGTGAATCTTTATCGACTCATCCGGTGAAACGTGAATAGGAGACATAAACCATTCGGGTTTGTAAGCGCCGATGGGAAGAATGGAAAGCCGCATTGGACCGCATTTCTCTCCGATCTCTTTAAAGGTTACATTGTTGTAGCCGGTATCACCGGCGAAGTAGACATTGCCCGCGCTGGTTTTCAGAACGTATCCGCACCACAGTGTGGCGTCGCGATCAAACATGCCCCTCCCTGAAAAGTGCTGGGCGGGAACAGATTGAACTTCGAACAGTCCCGGCAATGAAATTGTTTGCCACCAGTCAGCCTCCATGGCGCCGGTGATTGATTCAGCATCAAGAAATGCCTTCACCCCAAGCGGCACAATGATCTTCGGATGATGTGCGCCGAAAACCGTGTGCATCGTATCAATGTCAAGGTGATCATAGTGGTTATGGCTGAGCAGAACCAGATGAATTCTCGGGAGATCCTCAAGCCGCAGCCCCGGGGGTCTCATCCGCTTCGGACCGATCCAACGGTATGGACTAACGCGGCGACTCCACACCGGATCCGTCAGAATATTGACGCCGTCAACCTGGATGAGAAAAGTTGAGTGGTTTACGAATGTGACGCGAACACCGTCTTTGAAATGAGTCAATGGACGGGCGCCGTAATCTTTCCGGTCGTCAGGGACCCAACGTCCCGGCTTGCGATGCATCATCCATTGGAGCAGTGCGCGTCCGCCCTTGGGTTTGACCCCACCCGGGTTGATAAACTTCGATCCATCGAAGTGATCCGAAACCGGCCCCTTGTAGCGCGGAGCCGATATCAAGGCGCCGGTCATAAAAATTCCCAACGTCGGAATTGCCAGCGCGGCAAATATCAGAAGAGCGATGTGCATATAAGGTCCAATAAACGAAAAGGGAGTCGCATGGACTCCCCTTTGCCAAATAAAAATTCTTTTTTTATTGAACCAACTTCGTGATTTGAGACAGGGGAATGGTATTCGCCATCTTGATTACTTCGTCTTCGCTGGAATTCGGCGCCGTAAACGTCAACAGCGTAGAACCGATCGGAACCTGTAAGGTATAATCAGTCTTCTTTGTCACTTCGTCAACAGATTTTTGAAGCATCCCTTTATAGCCGTCTACCCGAATTATTTTTTGAGTACCATCACCGGAATTGCCCATAAACGGAATCGACAGGATCGCGTTAATCGACGCAACCAGCGGTGAGTTGCTCATCAGGTCGAGGTTGAAGATTTTCTCACCAGCTCCGTAATCACGGTGAATCAAGACCCCTGTTAATCCTGTATTGGCAGTCACGTTGTCATTGCCGCTGTTGGATGCCTGGGATCCCATCTTCGTCGGCAGCATCTTCAAAACTTCCTTACCAATAATAATGTCCAGGTCGTTTAACATTTGTTGCATGGCAAAGCGCGCTTCTTCCAGCTTACCTGCAGAATAAGAGCTTCGCGCGGACGCGATATCCTTGTTAAAATCCTGTGCGAAGCCCGGGGCCGTCGCACACGTAAATATGAAAAGGGCTACAATTTTCTTCATGTTGTTGTCAGTTGTGGATTACTTCTCTCCTAACATTTTCTTGATTCCGTCGATGTCGAATGCGCTCGCCGCGGCGGTCATTTCCTGTTCACTGGCGAAGTTCACGCCCTCCCAGACAATAAGCGAAGTCTGGCCGAGGGGTACGCTGAGTTTGTAACCTGTATCGTCATTATATTCAATGATAGCCTTGTTTCCTTTTATCTTGGTCTGTTTCCAGTTCTGCTCGCCGTTTGTTGTTTGCGAGTATCCTCCATTTGCGAGGTACATGTTTACTGCAGACATCCACACCGAATTATTCGCCACGGTCGTGGTGAGTTGTTTATCATCTTTGAGATACTCGCGGTAGATCGTTAACCCAGCCCATCCATAACCGGAGCTGGTCACCTGATCGGCTTCCGCCACCTTGTCAAGTCCGGAGACCGTTGCCGGCATTGATTCCAACACCATTTTTCCGATCTCCATTTCCACACCGAGCATCGCTTGTTGCACAGCATAACGCGCTTCACCATAGCTTCCCGCCTTATAAGATGTTTCCGCATCCGATAAATTCTGTTTGACATCCGGAGGCGTTGAGATGAGTCCGCCGCCTCCCTTGTTTGACGGCTTATTTCTGCTCTGGGATGGTGTTCCTGCGGGACTTCCTGAGGCATCAGTGTCGTTGGTGTCATCACTGATCCCTACCTCCTCTTTGACTTTCTTCTCGAGCGCTTTTGAGGCCGCCTCGTCCGCCTTTTGTTTCAATTTGTTCAATAATCCCTGTGCATCCGCCTGGGAAGCAATCAGCACAGCGATTAAGCATGCCAGTAGGGTTCTCATTTTCATAGGCCGTAGATATTATTCGTTACGCAAAATAAGCATTTCGCCGATGGTCATTTTCATCTGTCGCAAAAATTTTTCCCGGTCTCAATTGCGCCGGAACGTGTTGCAACAAATATTTTCTTTCGAGTGGAGCACAAAAGTTTTTTTCGAAATTTGCTTCGTCACAGTGAAAGTATGTAATCTGCAAACCAGGCCATATCAAGAAATCCGCTTCCATACCGTTTGATTTTGTTTTGGAAAAGCTTGCTCCTCGCTCGCCATTGGTCCGGCCGATGTTCGGATGTTATGCAATTTATGTGGATGGAAAGTTGGTTCTCATTCTGCGGGAAAGGAAAGATCACCCGCACGATAACGGCGTTTGGCTCGCTATCGCAGAAGAGTCTTATAACGAGTTGAAGAAGATCTTTCCGTGTATGCGCTCAATCCGCCTCCTGGGCGGCAAGAGAACCGTATGGCAAAATCTGCCCATGACGGAGGATGATTTCGAGGAGTTCGTAATGACGGCATGTGAGATGATCCTGCGGAATGATCCTCGCATCGGTAAAATACCAGGGACAAAAAGACGAAAGTCCGTCAGGAAGCGCTGAACACAACCTTGATGCGTGTGTAAAACACCTTGGTGGTGCCTTCGAGGCTTGAGTCCGTTCCGACAATGAGCCAGAGTGCACCGTCTGAGTTGCTTCTCGCTGTATAACGGGAATTCGACATGGTGTTCGTCCGGGTAACCATCGCATATCCGGCGTTGTAGTTCTCCGCCAGGATATCGCCCAGTAAAACCATATCTTCCCCTGCTGACTCCTGGTTTCCCTTGTCGATATTCATGACATATCTGCCAGCGTCGATTACACTCTTCGGCTCCGAGCCTGTGGCGCCGGCCTTGAGATATACCGACCCACCGGAGACAGTGGTTGCAGCGTTCAAATCAGAGGCCAGTTCAACACTGAAGGTAAGTGTGTAGTCCGTATTGGGCTTGAGTCCGCTCACTTCCTTCTTGATATACATAAAAAGGTCCCTGTTCACGTTCTTGCCCGATAGCATCACGGACCTCTTTGTGAGTTTGGAATCGATCGGCTCGGTATAAGCTGATTTCAGCTCAAATTTTGAGGAGTCCTCGGCACTCGACGGATAATCGGCAAATCCCGCCGCCCAGTCATACTGTTCTTCATTGAAATCATAATCTCCCGTAAAAATGAGCAGGCCTGTCTCACCTCCATCATCAAGGTTGCAACCCCAAAAAATCGCCGCCAGGGCGATTGCAATAGGTATTCTCCACACTTTCATAAATCGGATCTTCCGTTGGCAATAGACACGAAAACAGAGGGAATGGTTGGAATTTACGATTTTTCAGCCTCTCCGCCGAAATCTTCGGAAAACCCCATCGGAAAAAAATAAAAAAAAAGAAAATCCGACTCACTAATCAGAACCACCCACGATCATTAACCGTTTCTGACAACACACCCCCTTGGCGCATGATTCCAACTTTACCATTAAGAGAATTTCCATTCCGATCAGTTTTAAGCCTGAAGCTGCTGGTCGAGTATTGGGAAAGGGCAATTGAATCGGGGAAGGTGCCTTTTGCGAACTCCCTGTTAGACTCTATTAACGCCGCGGCTGAATTGAAGGAACCGGTTTCCGACCCTGAGGTACTCCTGAAGCATAAAGATCTTATTGATTTCCTGATGACCGCTGCTATTGCACCCGCTGAAGCGGAAAAAGAAATAGCAGCCGCTACGATACCGTTTCAATTCCGCAGCATTTTCGAGACACCGGCATTCCGAAAGCATATCGACCTCGAGACAATCACTCGGTCAGCCATTTTGAACATACCGGGGCGCGACCTGGTAGTCGGCAAAACCATCCAGGCGTGCCTGCTCATCCTGAAGCAGTTCTATAACGTCAGGATCAATCTTGACAAGCCCATTCTCTTCACCATGCGCAATCCGGTCAACGGATTGGATAAAGTCTATAAGATCGATATCGGAAGGCAATTTTTCGAGATTGTGAGCAAGCGACCGCTTCGTCCTATCGATCCGCGCATCATTAAGTTTCTCACCGAGAAGGTGTATGACGTCGACCTTTGGCTTCAATACATTCGTCCCGAGGATTTCGAATTCCGGGGATTCATGATCCTGCGCATGATTGACGTCACGGAACAGGAAATGGTCTCATCGATCAAATACGACCTGCTTGAAAAAAACGCCGTTTCCCGGAGGGAGAGCTTTGTCGCCATTCAAAACAAACTCCGTTCGATCTTCGGGATGCCCCAGCTTCGACTGGGTCTGGCCTACTTCGATTCGGATAGCAACATTATCCTGACAAAAGAGCAGGAGTGCGAAGGCTGGACAACTTTGGCGACCGAGGCAGGGGAAGGAAACTGCGGAAATTATCAGGGTTCCGTGTACGAACGCGCCTGGATGGAAAAGCGATATATCACGGTTGAAGATCTGGAGGCATATCCTTACAAAAGTGCGGCGGAAGAAGTGCTGCTGGCGAACGGCGTCCGCAGCATCTTAATCGCACCCTTGATCGAGGACGGGGAAACGATCGGGATGCTCGAGTTGTCGACCACCAACGCGGGCGAGCTTAATCCAATAACCGGCAACAAAGTTGAAAGCGTGTTGCCGATGTTTACCAGTGCGGTGAAGCGCGTCAAGGAAGAAACTATTACAGAAGTCCGCGCCATTATCCAGGAAGAGTGCACCAATATCCACCCCGTTGTGCAATGGCGGTTCATTGAAGCGGGCCGCAAAGTACTGGAACAAAGGCGGCGGGGCCAGCAGGCTACATTCGAAGAGATTACTTTCAAGGATGTATATCCCCTTTTTGGGATGGCGGACGTCCGCAATTCATCTCTCGAGCGCACGGCGGCTATCAAAGAGGACCTTTTGCACAATCTGCACCTGGCGAAACAACTCCTTCAGAAAATTCAAAGTCAGCGCAAACTCCCGATCCTGGAGGAAACACTTTTCAAGACCGATGCACAGCTCGAAAAAATCCGGTACGGCCTGGCTTCCGGCGACGAAAGCGGGGCACTTGATTTTCTCAGGCGCGAGATTCATCCATTGCTGTCGCACTTTAGCGATGATGAAAAATTTCAGAAAGACATTGAAGAATATCACGCGCAACTCGATCCGGTGTTTGGCGTCGTGTATCGCAAACGAAGAGACTTCGAGACAAGCCTCGCCGCAATCAATAACATGATCAGCAATTACCTCAACGAGGAGCAGGTCACGGCGCAGGAAATGTTTCCGCATTACTTTGAAAAGTATCAAACGGATGGCATTGAATACACAGTCTACCTCGGGACATCGCTCACGCGAAACAAAACGTTCAACACTTTCTTCCTGAAGAATTTCAGACTCTGGCAACTCATCCTTTCATGCGAGATCGAAAGGCGGATGGAACAACTCAAACCCGAACTAAAGGTAGCGCTTGACATCACGCAGTTGATCCTGGTTCACGACCAGGCGCTTTCGATCCGCTTTCGGCCGGATGAAAAACAATTTGATGTCGATGGGGCCTATGATATCCGCTATGAGATCATCAAGAAACGGATTGACAAGGCTACCGTAAAAGCTACAGGCGAAAGACTGACACAGCCCGGCAAGATTGCGATAATCTACAATCAGCAAAAGGTCGGAGAGGAGTACAAGCAATACTTCCAGTACCTGGCGGCCAAGAATCTGATCACCGACAGCGTCGAAGAACTGGAACTCGGAGAGTTGCCCGGAGCTACGGGCCTTCGAGCACTCCGCGTCGAAGTGGTCAGAACACAAAAGGTCACCCGCCGCGCTTCACAACAGTTGATCCGCGATATAGGAAGGGCGTTGCAACTACAATAGTCAAATGCTGTAGCCCGTTACTGGAACAGCTGATCCTCAAGCGGGCCAGATCGAATTCCTCGTCTATTCGATGTGAGATTCGATTTCCTCCATCTTAGCCTCGCTGTATTTACCTGAGGTAGCAAATACAATCTTGCCCTCGGGATCCAGGACGAAAAAATACGGAATATCCTTCTTCTCGAAGTCAAGTGCTTGCTTATACGTCTTTAGCTCACCCTTGTAGAACAAAACGTAGGGCAAGAGTTGGGGATCGATGTTCTTCGCGGCTTTGCGCTTCGCCGTACCCGTGGCTGCCGCATTGACACCTGTGAACATCGGAATGAAATAAACGTTGACATCATAGGCGAAACCCGAGAACAAGCCGTTTGTCTTTTGAATAAATTTCCCGAACACGGGCTGAAACCACGAATTAAGCTCGTCTTCCGATTTCTTCGAATAGGCTAGTCCGATCAGCGTATACTTGCCCTGCACATGTTCCGGCAACACGATCTTCTCGTCATTAACCGTTTCGGCCGTCATCGACGGAAAAGGGTTTCCTGTCACTTGCCCGACAACGAAATCATGTGCCAGGAAAAGCATAAGGGCAATCAATGAAATTTTCATAAGCAACGAGTTAGTCTTTCAGCAACGAAGTAAGAGATTGCGTTTGTGGAAGCCATGAATATTTCCAGCAAAGGAATCTATTGCCTTTCAACACTTTCCACATTCTTTGTGTTGCGCCTGCATATGTACAGTCCGGCCCTGATTTGTAACCAGGCGGTTTATTCGGATGTAACCCAGTGCGATATATCCTGTAGGGATTTTCTTTTTCCGGTCGGATACGCCTTTTTGGGCATCCCGAGGTGAAAGAATCCGATGATGCGATCCTCTTTTTCCAGGCCGAAGAATTCCTTGGCCTCCTCGAAATAGGTGACGCCACCGGTGCTCAGATAACAACCCAGCCCATATGCGTTGGCTGTCAGATACATATTCTGAATCGCGCAAAAGACTGCCCCCGCTTCCTCAATCTCAGGGACGGAGCGCTTCTCATCGCGCATCATCAGGATCGCAATAATATGAGAGGACAACAGGGGCTTCGTCAGGAGTTTCTGGTAAGTGGCTTCCCGGAAAGTCCCGTTTTTCTCCGTAACGGCTTTGTAAAGGCTCGACTGGAATTTAACGAGCGCTTTGATTCCGTCTCCCGTGAAAACCAGGAACCGCCAGGGCTCGGTTAGTTTGTGAGTAGGCGCCCAGCGGGCGTTCTCCAGCACTTGCCGGACGATCTCATCGTTCACGCGTTCGCCGGTGTAATCCTGAGGGAACACCGATCTGCGTTGCTGGATCAACTCATTCAACTGCTCGGGGTCCAATATCGTTGTCATGGTCATTTCTCTTCCTTTAAGTGGCATAAAACGTCAGCGCGATACCCGCGCGCCAGCACACCAAACGTACGGAACTCATCCTTGTTTACAAAGGGATTCGAAATTCTGACTTTTCTGCTGCGTTACCCCCTCACTCTCACCACATTATTTCGGAAACAGACCCGCATCGATGTTCGGAATGACCTTCAACGCATTCTTGTAGTAAATCTTTTTTAGCACATCGTCCGGGAGAGCCATTCCGTACATCCGCCAGAAGGCGTGATATCGCTTGTGGTATGGAAAGTAGTCATCCGCTGTTTCGAGCACGCGGAAATATGTTGTGTACTCTTCCGGCACCCAGCTGTCTTTTCCGAACATAACACGGTCCTGATACTTGATCATAAATTCCCGCGCATAGCGTGGTTGCCGGCCTAACTCGGCGATCACGGCGCCAATCTCGGTATACATATTGGGAAGTTCGTCGAGCAGCGATCCGAGCTTCTTCAGGTCGTTTCCAAACCAACCCAGGTGAGCATTGATAAATTTCGTCCGGGGATGTTGGCGAAACATATTGTGCTGTTCTTCGATGATAGTCTCCCATTTTACCGGGTCGGTATCGTGGCGCCGCCCCGGCCGGAGTTTCAGCTCAAGCCATCGCTCGTTCTTCTCGTCAATTGGCTGCCAGAACTGTCGGGGATCTGCTGAATGAATCAGCACGGGAATTCCAAGCTCCCCGCATTTGTCCCATACAGGGCCAATCCGCGGATCGTCCACCTTCACACGCTGACCCTTGCTGTCACGCACCGTCATCCCCAGATTCTTGTATATCTTCAATCCGTTAGCACCCATTTTAACGTCTTCCTCGAGTTGCTTCAGCGTCCTCGCTTGCCAGTCAGGATCATCAATATTCTCGAAGTCGACATTGGTGAATACGATGAATCGCTTAGGACTATTTTTCTTGACGTTGTTCAGCGCGCCCCGCAGGTGCTCTGTGCTACCCCTTCCTCTGCCGCTCAGGTTAACCATGACGGCCATGTTCAGCTTATCCATGTCTGCCAGCAGGTCGTTCAGATTCGCATCCGGCATCCCGAATTGATGATTGTGCACGTCGATGAAAGGGAACTTTGCACGCATGAGTTTATGCTCCGGGACAACAAGCGAGGAGGGCGGATCATATAGTTCAAAATCCATCCGGTTGTCCAACGGTTGATCCTGGCTACAGGACAAAAGCGGCGTCATCACGCCAAAGAGCAGCATCGCGAAGCATTGTATCTTCATAGTGAAAGTTTTCTACAAGATACACGTTATATGAATTATCGGCCAACTGATTTATTCAGGCGAAAAATGAATTGTCCCGACGGGCCGTGGCTTTACACGTGAATTATATAAATTGCTTTTCAAATGACATCCATGAGAACTGTTTATCTCACCACCTACCTGCTTTTCGCCGTCTTCCTGACATACGGCCAGAATAAACTTGCCGAGGCGAAAAAAAAAATTGACGCCGGAAAATTTCAGGAAGCGAAATCCGACCTGACCCGGATACTCGATGCCGCCCCAAAGGACAAGGTGGCTCTCAACCTCAGGGGTGAGGCGCGGGCAGCAATGGATGACTTATACGGCGCCATCAGCGACTACACCTATGCGCTGGAGACCGACTCAACCTATACGGAAGCTTTGAACAACCGCGGTCTCGCCAAGGTAGCGTTGGGCGACGACGAGGCAGGAATCGCGGACTTCGACAAGGCTATCCGTTTTGACCCCCGTTACACAGACGCCTATACTAACCGAGGCCTCGCTAAATACAATATCGAAGACCTGCAGGGCGCGTATTTTGATTTCTCCAAAGCCCTGGAACTCGGTCCGCCTGACGCCGACAAATATTTCAATCGGGGTGTCGTCAAAGCTGAGCTTGGAGAATTTGTCAGCGCGATCGACGACTATTCAAAGGCAATAGAACTCGACAAAAATGATCCGACTCTCTACAACTATCGCGGTATTGCGCATTACAGCGTTGGCAATATTGATGAGTCCATTGCCGACTATGATCAGGCGATCAAACTGGACGCGAAAGATCCGGTGACTTTCGAAAACCGCGCGCTCGCCAGAAGCGCCAAGGAGGATTTCAAGGGAGCGCTCGCCGACTACAACAAAGCGATCGAGCTCGATAACGAAGACCCGGAAACATATTACCTCCGCGGTATTGTGTACTATTACCTGGAAGATCACGACAACGCCATCGCCGATTTCACTAAAGCCATTGACCTGGATGACACCAATCCCATCTACTACGACAACCGCGCCCTCAGCAGAGCTGAAAAAGAGGATTACTCCGGAGCGGTTGAGGACTTTACAAAATCAATAGAGCTATATCCCAACGACCCCGAAACCTACTACCAGCGGGCGCTGGTAAAGATCAGTATGAACAATCAATACGATGCCTGCCTCGACCTGAAGCGCGCCGAAGAACTGGGCTCCACGGAAGCCCGGAAGGACATAAAAAAACATTGTAAATGAAAGGAAGGCAGGCAGGGAAAAAGAATGCCATCGTCATCTTAAACGGAATATCCCTCAAGAAAAAGTTGTTTTACCATGAATATCTTCCCGCCCTCTCGGAAGTATATGATGTTGAAGTGCACGAGACTCTTTCGCGCAACGATGCGCGCATCCTGGCGTCCAAGTTCACAGAGAAGTATGTTGATATCATTATATCCGCGGGTGGTGACGGTACACTAAACCAGGTAGTAAACGGCATCCTGAAGGATCGGGAAAATGAGACGAAGCTGCCCGGAATCGGTGTTATTCCTATCGGATCAGGTAACGACTTCATGCGCGGGGCCGTTTCCACGCTCAATGTCCCCGAAACCATCAGGAGGCTTTCACAGAATAGTTTGCGGCCTTTGGATGTCGGCCTGATTGAGTATTCCCTAACACCCGATAAAGACAGCCAAAGGTCTTCCGCTTATTTTGTCAACGTAGCAGACATTGGTATGGGCCCGGAGGTGGTCCGCCAGGTACTTGGCAGCGGCCGCCCATTCGGAAGCCGGGTCGCATATTTTAAAAGTATCGTGAACACGTTCCTCACCTACAAACCCATGGTCGTCAGAGCGGCAAGCGACAACTGGACCTGGGAAGGAAAGCTGCGCACACTCGCCGTTGCAAACGGAAAGTACTATGGCCATGGCCTTTGCGTCGCTCCTGACGCGCGCATGGACGACCGGTCTTTCTCGGTTTTCATTTGTGGGAATGTTTCCCTGCTTGACTTCATGATACACGGCGGTTCGCTCAGGAAGGACAAAAAAGTGCAGCTGGATAATGTGCATTACAAGACTGCGACGGCTATTGAACTCACGAGTGATGCCCCCTGTCCCATCGAGGGAGACGGCGAGATCCTCGGGTGGTTGCCTGCGCGTATTACCATGATCCCTCGGCAATTAAATTTCATCCTTTAATTTTCCGCGCGTGCGAATCCCTGTTTTGGTTTTCGCCAATCTTTCAGAACTTTATCCCAGTAATCGCCTATATGAAATTGCTCTTCGCGTTGCCCCTGGCCCTGGTTTCAATTCTCGCTTCGGGGCAGGAGAAACTGCTCACGCCGTCAGAGTTTCTCGGATATGAGCTTGGCGATCGGTTTACCAGTCATGCGAAGGCAGTTGAATATTTTCAACTGGTAGCCCGTGAGTTACCCAACGCGGAAATATACAAGTACGGCGAGACCTATGAACACCGCCCTCTGGTGTACCTCGTCATCTCCTCACCAGATAATTTCAAAAAGCTCGAAGAAATAAGAACCGATAACCTCCGCAGAACAGGACTCGAATCGGGAACGCCGGTCGGAAAAAAGATCGCCATTGTATGGCTGAGTTACAATGTGCACGGCAATGAGGCGAGCTCAACAGAAGCGTCGATGCAAACCCTTTACGAGCTTGGAAATGTTTCCAACCGAAAAGCGCAGGAATGGCTGGAGAACACGGTTGTGATCATCGACCCGTGCATTAATCCCGATGGACGCGAGCGGTATATTAACTTCTACAACCGGTATGGCAATGCTCCGGCGAACCCTTCGTATGACGCGTTTGAGCATCGCGAACCGTGGCCAGGGGGAAGATCCAATCACTATTTTTTCGATCTCAATCGCGATTGGGCCTGGTGCTCACAAATCGAGTCACGCCAGCGAATCAAAGTTTACAATGAATGGATGCCGCACGTGCATGTCGACTTCCATGAGCAGGGTTTCAACAGTCCGTATTTCTTTGCGCCGGCAGCGGAGCCCATGCACGAGGTGATCTCTCCCTGGCAGCGCCAATTCCAACTCCTTATCGGCAAGAACAACGCACGATATTTTGATGAAAAGGGTTGGCTCTACTTTACCAAAGAAGTTTTCGACTTGTACTACCCCAGTTATGGGGATACTTATCCCACCTACAACGGAGCGATCGGCATGACGTACGAGCAGGCAGGCGGGGGCGCCGGGGGTTTGTCGGTTACTACAGAAACGGGAGAACCTCTGACGCTGCGCGATCGCATTCAGCACCATGTTACGTCAGGGTTGTCAACAGTTGAGATCACATCGATCAACGCCGCGCAAGTCACCGATGAATTTCAAAAATACTTTCGCGAAAACAACAACAATCCTGCGGCGACGTACAAGACCTATGTCATCAAAGCCTCCAATAATCCGGACAAGATCAAAGAACTCACTGAATGGATGGACCGCCACTCGATCCGCTATGGGCATCCGTCCGCTGCGCGCAGCAGTCGCGGATTCAATTACCAGACCCGGAACGTTGCTCCCGTTAACGTTGCAACCACCGATCTCATCATCAGTGCTTACCAACCTAAATCAACATTCATAACCACCATCTTTGAACCGGTGTCTCATTTGTCGGATTCTCTTACTTACGACATCACGGCTTGGAATCTTATGTATGCGTACAACCTCGATGCGTACGCTTTGACCGAGAGGATCAACGTTGGCCAGCCGTATCGCGCGGCCCAGCCGGACCCGATACCGGGCGAGGATCAACCTTATGCCTACCTGTTTCACTACAGTAGCCTACGCGATGTTGAATTCCTTTCCGCTCTGATGCAGCATGACATCAAAGTACGCTGCGCGGCAAAAGCATTCGCGGTCAACGGAGAAACTTTCGCAGCGGGTTCTTTGATCATCACACGACGCAACAACGAGAGTTCTTCGGATTTTGATACGACGCTGAGAGCGCTGGCAGAAAATTTCAACCGGAAGATCTTCACCGCTGAGTCGGGTTTTGTTGAGGAAGGCAAAGATCTGGGTTCGGGCGAACTGAATTTCCTCCCCTCACCGGAGGTTGCAATGCTGTTCGGCGATCAAACGTCGGCCCTTTCCGCTGGCGAAATATGGCACTTCTTTGAACAACAAATCCATTATCCGATCACACAGCTTGGCACGCAATATTTTTCGAATACAAAGTTATCCCGGTATGACGTGCTGATCATTCCGGAGGGATCGTACAAACTGCTTGACGAGTCTATGCTTGAGCGGCTGCTAGCCTGGATTCGCGAAGGCGGGCGCCTGATCCTCATGGGCAGTGCCCTTGATTCATTTGCTGACAGGAAAGGGTTCGGCCTTAAGAAATATGCTACCGATGCAGAAAGGCAGGTGGCCGAGAAATCAGACACCGGCCGTTTTCTTCTGGAAGGTATTCCCAGATACGAAGAGATACAGCGTCGGCAACTTTCGGAAAGAATCTCCGGAGCCATCTATAAGGCTCAGCTCGATAACTCACATCCGTTGGCATTCGGAATGAAACGCACCTAATTATACGCTGAAAACACACGAGCGCCGCTATGCATGGCTGAGCAACGGATGGAACGTCGGCTATTTTGGCAACATCGTTAAACCCGTCCAGGGTTTTGCAGGCTACAAAGCGAACCGCCCCCTTGCTAATAGTTTGCTGGTTGGCATGGAGTACATCGGTCAGGGGTCGGTAGTCTACTTCGTCGACAACCCGCTATTCCGCAATTTTTGGCAGGATGGCAAGATGTTGTTCGCCAACGCGGTGTTTATCGCTGGCGAGTAGATTCCGCGGAACTCCGAATAATATTGAAGAATTCCCGTCGCGGAACGTTAGGATTCGACAATATTTCGCCAACTTAAGTAATCAAGCCCAATGTTATGAAAGCAGCAGCGCTAGTTCTTTTCGGAATTATTCTCTCCATTCAGTCCGGACGGGCCCAGGATCGCACGATTGTTTCGAAGGCGAATGACTTTCTGGTTCTGCTCAACGAGGACCAGGCCGGGGAAGCCAGGTACGACTTTGATGATGACGAACGATTCGACTGGCACTACATCCCGCGGGAACGGAACGGCATCGCATTAAAAGACATGAACGAAAAGCAACGGCAAGCAGCCCTCGCGTTGTTGCGTTCCTGCCTCAGCGACCAAGGATACCAGAAGGCAAACAGTATCATGGCCCTCGAAAATGTCCTGCGCGAAGTTGAGAACAGAACGGCGGACGATACCTACCGCGATCCGTTGAATTATTCAATCACTGTATTTGGAAATCCGGATGAGAACGCCTTATGGGGCTGGCGTCTCGAGGGCCATCACATCTCACTTAATTTCTCCTCGGCTGACGGTCAGATCATTTCCTCCACGCCTACCTTTTGGGGGAGCAATCCCGCGATCGTCAGATCCGGAAGAAATACAGGCCGCCAGGTACTGAAACAGGAAAGTGATCTTGGATTTACGCTGGTGAATTCCCTTAGCTCCAACCAGATGAAAACTGCTGTCATCTCACCGAAGGCCCCTTCTGAAATTATCACGAGGAATCAGCGAACAGCAGAATTGCAGGAGGAGAAAGGACTTGGATACACGCAGATGAATGAACAGCAGCAAAAACTCTTTCGGCAGTTACTGAACGTCTATGTCAGGAATTACCAATTCGGCTTTGCCAAAAGATTGATGGACAAAATAGAAAAGGCGGGAATCGACAATCTTTCCTTCGCATGGGCCGGAAGCCTTCAACCCGGGGCGGGCCATTACTATCGCATACAAGGTCCGATGCTCCTGATTGAATATGACAACACTCAGAACAATGCCAACCATGTTCACACCGTCGTGCGCGATCTGACCAACGACTTTGCCGGCGACATCCTCCGCGAGCACTATCAGCAAGAGCACAATTGATCCGCGCCTTTAACCGCGATCAGAAATGTTTTTCATGGCACGCCGAAAGCTTTCAGTGATGTCATTTTCGTCCTTGTGACGCAGTCCTTTTGCAATCCAATCGCCGTCGACGATGGTACCCATCACGCTGGCACCATCCGCCGTGTACACCAGCGAAGAAAGCAGATGCTCAGGTGTCGCAGCATTCAGCAGCGGACCGTCACCGTTATAAACTGCAGCGTCCAGTGGTTGTCCAACCTCAAAATAGTCTTGCGATATCAGACCCATCGCACGCTTTCCGGAGAAGTGCGTGTTTCGCACCAGCACCGAAGCGCCATCCGCAAAAGTATTTCTCTTGTGATTTGTCAACCGTTGCGTGTAGTCAAGCCAACGCAGGTCCTCCAGCGGGTTCAGGCTGATATGGCTATCGGTACCGATTGACCAGTGGTCGGAATTTTTCGCAAAGTCAGTCAGCCGGAAAATCCCATCTCCCAGATTTGCTTCCGTTCCAGGACAAAGTACCACATGGGCGCGACTTCTGGCGAGGCGCAGAACCTCATCATCCGTCAGGTGAGTGCAATGAATAAGATGGAAACGCTCATTCAATTCCAGATTGTCCAGCAACCATTCAACGGGACGTTTCTTCAAAAACGAAATGCAATCATTGACTTCCTTCAGTTGTTCCGCCGCATGCATATGAAACGGAATCCCGGCAGGTCCCTGCTGCGCGATGCGCACGACATCCTTTGCATCGGCAGCGCGAAGGGAGTGGACACCGAATCCGACATGCGCGGTTGTGAGATTTCGCACCAGACGAGAGCAATCGTCCAATAATCCGAAGTACTGGTCAATATTTTCAAAGCAGAATCTGCGCTGAGCTGGCTCCGCTGACTTTCCGAAACCGCCCTTCTGATAAAAAACCGGGACAAGCGTGATCTTGATTCCTGCAATCGCGGCGGCGGCTAAGAGACTCACGCTCATTTCGGCACGGTTGTCATACGGTCTGCCGTCTTTATCGTGATGCAAATACTGAAACTCGGCAACATGCGTATAGCCGCGCTTCAATAACTCCGCATATAGCATAGCCGCGACCGCTAGCATTTCGTCCGGATCCAGTGTGAGTGCGCAGGCATACATCGCCTCGCGCCAACTCCAGAAGTCATCAACCGCATTGATCTCGTGCTTCTCCGCCATCCCGGCCATTGCAAATTGAAATGCATGCGAATGCGCGTTATTAAAACCGGGAACAGCGAAGCCGTTTACAAATTCAACGGGACTGGTCGGATCAATCAGTGAATTCGAGATATGCTGAATTATACCGCGGTGATCAACTTGTACAAATGCAGGAGAGACCCATCCGGTAGATTGGAGGAGGGCTTTGAATTGAAAAGTTTTTACTGCACTGCTCTCTCCCACTCGCTGCGAAGATTCCTGGGTGCCTGTATTCATCTTTCAAAGGAAGATTGCGTTTGGAGTGCCAACCATCCAACCCGAACTATAAAGCTACTAATCTTTGAGCGAAATGAGCGTTTCTGAAATGCGACTCAGCGCCTTATACAGTAGTTCCCCCATTTTTTTGGCCCTTCCCGGATCATAGTCTTTTTCCAGGTCATCCATGTAGTTGATTTTACTCATTTCCAGCTGAAGAGCATGCTGTCTTTCCGCAGGCAAACCATAATGCCGGGTGATGTAGCCGCCCTTGAAAGGGTCATTGTGCTGCAGCGTGTAGCCCCCGGTTGACAATGCCTTTAATGAGGTTTTAATCAGCTCCTCATGCGCCGAAGTTCCATCCGCACTGCCGAGGATAAGGTCGGGAAACGGTTCCTTTCGAATAGTGGACACTTTCCGCCGAATTGAATGACAGTCCCACAGCAAAACCCTTCCAAACTCCGCATGCGCTTCCGCGAGCAACTCACGTAACTTGTCGTGGTACGGTTGAAAATACAATTCTTTGCGGCGCGTGGTCTCTTCGTCCGTAATCAGCGGGCGGCGGTCTCGGTATAGCGGCTGATTCAAAAACGTTGTGACAGGGCAGAGGTCCGTAATGATCCTGCCATCACGATACAAAGGTTCGCTTTCAGGATGGCGATTGAGGTCAATGACCCATCGGCTCCACCTGGCACTGATCACCGTGATCCCGAGCGACGGAGCAAAGCCGTACAACCGATCCACAAACCAGTCGGTGTCATCAGGAGCGGATAGCAACTCCGGGTCAAATTGTTCTCTTAGGTCCGATGGAAATTCAATCCCGCAATGAGGAACACTCAAAATGATAGGAATGCGTGACGCGTTGGGACGAACAACCTGATAGTTCTGCACACTGAAAATGTTTATGTGGTTACGTCAGGCCGAACCTGTCTAGTTTTTTTTTCTTGTTTTCTTCTTGTCGGATTTTTCATCATCGATGGCACCGTTATCCAACGATTTGTTTACTTCGCGCACCGCCTCCACGGCATCCTCGAGTGAGACTTTCAACGATTCAAGCTCACGCTTCAGCTCTGCAACGCGATCCTCTGCCACGAGTTCCCTCTTGAGCTTCATGATGCGATCGAAGCTCTCGTCAATTCGGGACTCCGGGATTGTACCGTTCTTCACCATCCCCCGAATGATCGAGTGTACCTTGTCTACGGTGCGTTCGTCGCTGCCGGAAATATTATTGGAGAATGTCATGATATCTACTCCGGCGAGGATTGCCAGGCGAATCGCGTCTTCGAGTCCATAGTGCTTGGCAATGGCGTGCATTTGCATGTCGTCTGTAAAAACAACGCCATCGAAATGCAGTTGTTTGCGCAGAATACCTCCGATAATATCGTCGGACAATGTGCCGGGATTGCCATCCGGATCCAGCTTCTTGTTCACAATATGTGAAGTCATTACCGCATCCGTATAACCCGAGGCGATCAGCGCGCGATAGGGTTCAAGCTCACGGGCTTCCCAGGTATTTGTAACATCGGCAATGCCCAGGTGTGTGTCAGCCTTGGAGCTGCCGTGGCCGGGGAAATGCTTCAGTGATGTCAATACGTTGTACTTCCGGTGTCCTTTGATAAATTCTTTTGCTAGAAGAGTCACCGAGTCTTCATCAGCACTGAACGCGCGACCGTAGCGCGCAATGATCGGGTTGTCGGGGTTAGACGCAAGATCGACCACCGGCGCAAAATTTACGTTGATGCCGAGCCCTGCGAGCGTCGCCGCGGTGGCTTCTGAGTAGAACCTGACGGAATCTAGATTCCCGGCCTTGCCCATTGCCTCGGCAGTAATCGAACGCGGAAAGCCATACTTCTCCTTCAACCGATTTACCCGGCCACCCTCCTGATCGATGCAGATAAAGAGCGGTATCGGCGCGACTTGCTGATAAGTCCAGGTGATTTTCTTTAGTCCTACAAAGGAGTTCTTGGCCGGGATGTTTTTCTCGAATATGATGATTGATCCGACTTTGCCCCTGCGGACTTCTTCGAGAACGAGCGGATCCACTGCTGCCTTCGGGAACCCGATCAGCAACATCTGACCAATTTTGATATCCAGGCTGTCGGCTTGCCCGGCGTCAGGTCGCTGTTGCGCATTGACTGCGAACGCGCTGGCAGCAAGAAATAAAACAAAATACTTTGTGTACCTGATCATGACTAGTAGTGGTTACGAATGTTCTCCAGTATGCTCTGCATATTCCTCCTGACGGCGGTGCCCGATTCTGTGAAGTTGCTGTTCATGAATGAAAAAATTAAAACCCTTCCTTTCTTCGTGACCAAAAATCCGCTGAGGCAATGGTTGTTGCTAAGCGAACCGGTCTTTCCAAAGATGTACGGTTTTTCCGCCGCATACCACCTCCGGATGGTCCCATTCACGCCACCCGTGGCCAGTAGCTCAAACAGACGCTCGCGCGGTACGATCTCACCGATCTTTTCCCAGAGTCTGACGATGGAGCGTGGTGTGAACAGGTTGTATCGCGACAATCCGGACCCGTCCACCCAGATCGGTTCATCCGGCAGATCTTTCAGGTGGGTTTTCTTCATGTAATCAATGGCGATTTCCGGCTTCAAGCTATCGCTGAGGACATTCGCTGACATCAGGAGCAGTTGCTCGGCAATAAAATTGTCGCTCTCACGCATCATGACACTATAAAGGCTGTCGAGGGGGATGCTGAACAACGTGTTTGTATTCGCCGGCAGCGGAAGATCGACCGGCTGAACGATTCGCTTCAGTGTATCAGACAACAAAGCGTAGAGCGTTGCCGAGTCTACGCGGAAGGGTATTTTGACCTCCTCTATTTTTGTCATCTGGTTCGCGGGGTGAACCACAAACCGGTTGGCATCCAGATCGCGCACGACGTCTACCTTTTCTTCGCGGGCTCCTGTTGTAAACATCGGCTCAAAAAAGTTGGGCGACACGCGAAGGACTTGCTCATCGGCGGCCACTGATACTGTGTTCCCGTATATTGGAAACGCGGATCGCTCTGCGGAGTAGCCGGAATTATAATCATCCCAGGCCCATCCGGTGCCGAAATGCGTTGTGTGAAAGTTTGCAGTAGAAAAGTAAAGCGGGCTTTCAGACGATGCGAGAAAATTATACACTGTCGAATCGTAAAAGACCTCGCTGTAGAGGAACGACGGGTCGCCCGTTCCCCAGAAGATCAGCGAATCATTTCGCTGTACATACTCGAGGGCAGGAACCGAGTCGCCGAGTACTTTCAGCGCGGTGTAGAAAGTAAATATTTTGGTGTTAGACGCAGGTGTGAAATAGCGACCGCCATTGAAATCGAATAGTGTCCGGCGTGTCGCCGGGTCATACAATACGAAACCGGTGTGATCTTTGAAGCGCTGCTCGGTCGCGTCAAAAGTTTTGTTCAGACGCCCCGGGGATACAGGAGAACAAGAGTAAAACAATATCAGGGCGGCCGCAAAAAATAAGACGCGCATCAGCTTACGGGTTGAGATAGCGCTCGCGCAGAATGTTTAAATGGTGGATGTCATGTCCGGCAATGATGTACCCGAGATTTTTGACAGACAGTTTCTTTCCGCTTGCGGTGCCTTCTCGCTCCAGCATCTCCGGTGAGAAACTCGCATATAGGTCGATGGTTGTTTCGCGCAATTTCTTCATTTCGCGCGCGTGCTGCTGAATACTTCTTGCGTGCGCGTTTGCCTCGGGCGCATAATCGTTTTCTTCAAACGGGTGAAGCGGCGTTTCATCTTTCCGTGAAAAGCGAAGGGCGCGATATGCGAAAACCCGCTCTGCATCCATCATGTGATTGAGGACTTCCTTAATAGACCACTTTCCTTCGGCGTATTTGTGCTCGCCCTGATCTTCGGCGATGTAGGGAACGGTTTGCTGTACAAGTTTCGCGGCATGACGGAGCGCATCGAGCAGGTCCATGTCCTGAACTAACTCGACGTAACCTTTGTAAAACGCCGGCACTTTTTCAATGTCTGGTCGCACCATGGCAGGGATAAATTGTGTGAAATGCGGATATAATCCGCTTTCCAAATTAAGCCAAGTTGAGACTTATTTGAAATGCTTGAGCTGGATAATTTCTTGCTTGGTGAGGAATCGCCATTGTCCGCGGGCGAGTTCTTTCTTATCGAGGCCGGCGTACACCGTCCGGTCGAGCTTGAGTACTTCGTAACCAAGGCTTTCAAAGATGCGCCTGACAACGCGGTTCCAACCAATGTGCAACTCGATGCCAACGGACCGGCCATCTTCTGAAACGATGGCCAGGTCATCGACGGTCGCGCGGCCCTCTTCCAGGCGCACACCCTCGGTTATGGTCTGAAAGTCGCCCTTTGTAAGTGGCTTGTCGAGCTCAATCTTGTAGACCTTCTTTACATTATAAGACGGATGCATGAGTTTGTCCGCCAGGTCGCCGTCATTTGTCAGCAGTAATAAGCCCGTAGTGTTCCGGTCTAGCCGGCCTACCGGATAGATCCTTTCCTTCACAGCAGAACCGATGATATGCATGACGGTCTTGCGGTCTTGCGGATCATCCGTGGTGGTGAGAAAGCCCTTCGGTTTGTTAAGCAGAATATACACGGGCTTTTCCGCGCGCAGTACCTTGGCTTCGTAACGGACTTCATCGCCGGGGCTGACCTTGTAACCAAGCTCCGAGACGATTTTTCCGTTCACCGAAATCAAACCCATCTTGATCAACTCATCTGCTTCCCGTCGCGACGATATTCCGCTGTTCGCGATATACTTGTTCAGTCTGATCTTGTCGCTCTTAGTTTCGGGATCTGCATCCTTTTGATGCCTTTTATGCACTGGCCCGGCACCACCGCGATCGGGCCTGCTTCGGTATGTCTTCTTGTACGGCTTGCCAAAGGATGCACCACGTTCCTCGGACCGTGCACCAGTCTGCGGTCTTCTGGTTCCCCTTGGATTCGTTGGCTTGTCAGAGAAACTTCCGCGGGCAGTTGTTGTTTTTCCGAAAGGTTTTGGAGACGACGCTGAATGTTTTCGTGGCGATGTTTTCTTATCCGCAAAACGACTCTTCTGCGAATAACTCTTTCCGCCCTCCTCTTGCGATGACTGCCGGTCGGTTTTTTTGAAAGGTCGCGCGCTGCGCACGGGACGTGAGCCACGGCCGTGAGATGAAGAAGAAGAATCCCTTCTTCCGGGAGATTGTTTGCGAGCTTGCGATCGGCCAGAAGTCCTGTTGGATCCTCGGCGGCCGGATTCGTTTTGGTTACGCCTGGGCATCGGGCTCCCTGGATTCAGAATTTTCTCCGATGGTATTGACCTCCGCACTGAAATCTTTGGGAGCAGGCAGTTCAGTGAGGTCGCTGATTCCAAAGTACTCCATGAACTTCGCTGTTGTCCCGTACAACATCGGCCGGCCAATCGTTTCGGCTTTGCCCGTAATTTCAATCAGGCCCTTGTCGAGTAGCTTTTGAACGGCGTAATCGCAATTAACACCGCGAATATTTTCAATTTCGGTTTTCGAAATGGGCTGCTTGTAAGCGATGATAGAAAGGGTCTCCATCGCGGAAGTCGAGAGTCTCTTTTTCGATTGCTGTTTAAGAAGAATGCTGATGCTCGCCTGATAAGCGGGCTTCGTCAAAAACTGGTAGCCCCCTGCGGATTTAAAAAGCTGGAACGCATATTCGTCGGATAGATACTTCTCTTCCAGTCGCTGGATCGCACCCATGATGTCCTCCTCCGGTACATCCGCATTGAACATTTCCGACAGACACGCTTTGATATCCGTTAACTTGATCGGCGTGGGTGAGCAGAAGATCAGCGCCTCAATGTGGTTTTGTAAAAAATCCATTGCTTCTTGTTTAGTAATCTCGACTCGTTGTGGACATCAACTCTGCGAAAATTCTTTCAAACTTTCAGGCAGATGATCGTTCCCCAGGAATTAATCCTGTTGCATCAGCTTCGCCTCAATGGATTGGGTTGTATGCGGAACCGCAATGAGCCGTTCCTTTGAAATCAACTTCCCGGTAACGGAACAAATACCATAGGTTCCGTTCTTAATTCGAACCAGAGCATTCTCCAAGTTAGTAATATATTTCTGTTGACGGGCTGCAAGTTGCGACAGATTTTCCTTTTCCGCAGTTTCAGCACCATCCTCAAGCACTTTCGTGTTACCCCCGGAAGTGGCGTCCGTACCTTCGTCGTTGTTGCGGTTAAGCGTTTCCTTCAGGATTTTATATTCCTCGCGCGCCTTTTCAAGCTTCCGATTGATCAGGACCTGGAACTCTTGCAGTTCGTCGTCAGAATAGCGCGTCTTATCTTGCGAAGTAGAAGAAGGTTTTGCCGGCTTGTGTGCCATTGGACGCTGATTTGGCATCTGGAAAAAATTCAGTTGCGCCGCTGCGGCGATCTTGGCTGCCGATGTCGCTTGTGCACTCGCGTTGTCGACCGGTTGGGTCGGCTTCTTGGGAGCGGCGGCGGGAGCCTTTTTCATAACCACTTTCTTTTCAACTACTTTCTTTTCCGCAACTTTCTTTTCGGCAACTTTTTTAGGAGCGGCTTTTTTCACGGCAAACTGCTTCGGCGCCGCTTTCTTAGGTGCCGGCTTTGCTACTGCCTTGCGGGCGACTTTCTTTGCCTTAACTTTTTTAGGAGCACTTTTCGCTTTTTTAGCCACAACCTTCTTGGCCTTGGCAGGTGCCGGCTTGCGGCTCTTTGCTACGGGCTTGGCTTTTTTCAATTTCTTTGCTGCCTTGGCGGGTGACTTCTTGTTCTTGGCCATTTGTGTATCCTCAGTTTGGTAAAGATTTGCAAAATTATAGCTTGGCTAGTAAAACAAAAAATATTATGTAAAATTCCCTCCCTGCAATGCGCCGTTTTTCAAAACCTCACCTAATCAGCACTAAAACTATGGCTCGTTTCGCTACTATGTCACTTCTGCTCTGGGCGGTTATCGCATGTGAGCCGGATAAAAAGTCTGAACCTGGCATGAACACGGAAACAAACCCTGCGGTCACCCTGGTAATTCACGGTGGCGCCGGCACTATCCGAAGAGAAAACATGAGCCCTGAGCGGGAAGAAGCCTATCGTGCCGCGCTGCGTAAGGCGCTCGACACCGGCTATGAAGTGCTCTCAAGCGGCGGTAAGAGCGTTGACGCCGTAATTGCCGCTATTGCGGTGCTCGAAGATTCGCCTTTGTTCAATGCCGGAAAAGGCGCCGTATTCACATATGCCGGAAAAAATGAACTAGACGCATCCATCATGGATGGAAGCAATCTAAAAGCAGGCGCGGTAGCAGGTGTGACGACGATCAAAAATCCCATTAAAGCCGCTTATGCTGTCATGACTGAATCGGAGCACGTGATGTTGTCGGGGACCGGCGCGGATGCCTTTGCCAGGGAGCAGGGTCTCGAAATTGTGGACCCCTCCTATTTTGTCGACTCGGCCCGCTACCAGCAATACCTCCGTCGGCGCCAATCCGAAAAACACGATAGTGGCTCCGCGCAAGAGGAGCCGGAAAAGAAGTTCGGAACAGTGGGCGCTGTTGCGCTCGATCAGTACGGCAACCTCGCAGCTGGAACTTCAACCGGGGGAATGAGTGACAAAAGGTACGGGCGTATTGGAGATTCGCCTGTCATCGGCGCGGGCACTTACGCGAAGAACGGCACATGCGCCGTTTCAGCAACAGGCTGGGGAGAGTTTTTTATCCGGCTCGCTGTCGCCCATGACATCTCCGCAATGATCGAATATGCAGGGCTCTCCCTGGAAGAGGCCGCTGACAGCGTGATCATGAAAAAGCTTCCCGCTCTCGGCGGAGATGGCGGCATCATCGCGCTCGACCGAAGTGGAAACATCTCAATGAAGTTTAACACGGAAGGAATGTACCGCGGTTACATCCGCAAAAAAGGGGAAGCGCTAACTTTTATTTACAAGGATGAGTCAATGACCAAAAGCCTAAAATAACGGAAGACTAATTTATCGGCGCAGGAGTCTCGTTGACAAAATCTCCGCGCAATGTCCTGAAACGCTTTCTCGCCTCAGCTGCATAAACACTACCCGGATATTTCGTCAGAAACTCCCGATAGATTTCCATCGCCTTGTCCTTGTCGTGCAGCTGCCTTTCGTGGATCTCTCCTTGCAAAAAGAATGCATCGTCCGCCAGCACATCATCGGGATATTCATCCAAAATATTTTGAAGCAGCGCAAGCGACTCGTTGAATTCGCCTCGCTTCATACGGATGTCAGCCTCGAGCCAGTAAACATCGTCCAGGATCGTCCGGTTGGAAAACGCAACATTGTCGACGACTCCCTGCTTTAACTGATTTATTTTTACCAAAGCCGAATCGATCTTGTTCTGATACAGGAGCAATTCTACCGATGCATATTGTTTCAGCGCATGGCCGATAGAATCAAATGCTATGTTTTCTTTGATACGCATACTTAAGTCCATCGCGTCATTGGCGATTTCACGAGTCGTCGCTTCCTTCAGAATATCCAGGTGCTCCTGCGCCAGAAGAAAGTTACCACGGAAGTACGAAAGCTTGGCGTTCTTCAGTTTTGCTTCATATCCCACGGGATTTTCTTTTTGCGTTTTCTCCACCTGCGAATAGAGAAGGGTTGACTCCCAGGATTCACCTTTTAGCAAGTAAATGTCTCCGAGATCGAGCTTGGCTTTCGATTTCAGGTATAATGTCGCTCGCGGGTTATTGATCAGATTATTGAGGATTCCGATAGCAGAATCTTTTTGATCGAGAAAGTTAGCGTATAGCAGGGCCTGATTTCGGGCCGCTTCCAGGGAGTTCGGGTTCGTCGGGTACTCGGTGATAAACTCCTGATAGTCGTCGATGAGGACCTTTACTGAATCCGTGTTTACGGGAAAGGTCTGCTTGACGCGGGCCTCCCGGGTGCGAATCAATCCCAACCTCGCAAGGAGATGATTCGAAGTTCCGCGATACTCCCGGATCACATACCTGTATATTCGGGAAGCGTTGTCGAAGTCCTCGTTATCGAGAGCCACCCGGGCGACCTCAAGTGACTTTTCGCCTTCCCGCTTGTACCGTTTGTCATAGGCTCGCGCCTGGATGAACGACGCGTAAAAATTCTTTTGCTGCATAGTCACCCAGATGAGCAGGTCGGAATATACTTCTACGTCCGGATTTTGCTGAACCTTGTCGTAAAGAAGACGCTCAAGACTTTCCAGCTCATCCGGCTTGGTCAGCAGGGCCTGCATCACATTCTTGACATACTGGATATTCGCAGAACTTTGTGTAACATAACTGAGGTATTCCTGGACCATCTTGTCCTGCTGACCCTGGATGCGATAGAGCATCGCCAACTCCAGGCAGAACAAATACGGATTGCCGAGATAGCTTCTGCATTCGTTCAGCGCCATGATTGAATATTCTGAAAGCGAACGCGCGGCCAGGTAATCGGACATCATCTTCGCCAACTGCATATTCGATCGGACAGTGGCGCTCATTTCCTTGAAGTATCGGTCGGCCTTGCCCACATCTCCAGACCGGACGTATACCAATCCAACATCCAGCTTGTACTGCATGTTCTGCGGATCGCGCCGTAAAATTTTTTTCAGGTAAGACTGTGCCTCCTCAAAGTCACCCATGTCAATCATCAGATTCAGGTAATTGTTGTGAATAAGAGGAATGTTTGCATCGGATCTGCTAAGATCTTTATAAAGATCGATCGCCTTTTTTTTGTCTCCCTTTATAAGGTACTCATTTGCCAGCTGGATGTCGGCATGATTTTGTCCATACACGACGGAAGCGAAGAGGAAAGAGGATATTAAGAATAACACCCTCCTGTTTATTAGTATTATATATATATTAATATAACTATAATTAGCCATGTTGATAAGTGGATAAATAATCGTTCCGGTTTGGTGTGGAAGAAGTGTGAGTTAAAGTTAACGATCAATTATTTATGCGTCAATGTGTTGGTGGCTTATCAACACCCGAAATCTGTGTGGATAAATCGGTTGTGGACAAAGGGCATTGTGGGCTACTGTTGGTAACCCGATGTTGATCAACAAACGTTTTGAACTCATGTGAAGGTTAACGTTTTTTTCGGGAATTTGATTCTACATGAGAAGTTGTCCACAGCTTATTAATAGGTTATAAACATTTCGCCGTCGGTCCCGATTTCCCAATTTGCCTTCACTCCTTTGATCGCTGTTGATCCGTCAGACCCGCGATAGTAGATGACAGGTTCCGGTTCGGTTGATGTAAAGTAGTTGCCGGGATCCCACCTGCCGTTTGCATTTCGATCGATGATGAGACGTATCTGGTAATCTCCGGGAATTACATCCTGGAATTTGACCCTATGAATATTTTGGACTTCACGCATGATCTTGCCATTGTTGTCCAGGAGCTGGACGAGGAACTCGGGTTCGTCGGTTCGGATTTGAATATTGACTACTGACATCTCTGGTTGTGTAAGCGGTTTGACAGTTTGTGTTATTTTCCGGGAGCTGTCTCCCTCTATGCTGACAAATGCGCCTTTTGCTGCAGTGAATTCATTTAGCAAGATACGCTTGACGGAGTCAGATTGCGTTGCCGCGGGCGTCTGCGAGCGGCTGCCTCGTCGGAGATTGCGGCTTGGTTCTTCCGTAACGTAAATCTTTGGATCGAGTTTTTGCCGTATGGTCATGCGGCGGTGAAGCGGTTCCCACGTTAGATTTTCGGGAGAAAAATTTACTCTGGTTAACGAGTCGACCTGGAAGTAGAGGCTGTCGAAGTTCACTTCCTTAATGGGCTTTGTAAACTGAATGACCGAGAGTAGCTCGCCCGTGTGGGCCATGAGGGAAGTTGAGGAGACCGTCATGTCAAATTTTTCGGGAGTGACTTCGCGGGTACTGTACTTGGCGTAAAGGGTTGTGTCCAGTGCGTTGTCAAGACTGTCCAGTGCGAGGAGGTGTACTTGTACACTGTCTTTCGAAGCGGTGGTAGGATACAGGCGAATGTTGGCCGCGTCTTCACCGAAAGTATAGCTGAGTTCGGAAGAGTCGGTTGCATTAACTGTAAACGTTCTGAGATTCTTGGAGGTGCGTATGTTGAAGTACGTGTTGTAGGGACGGGCGCTGGTCATTTTTAAGGGCCCGGCGTCGAGCCTGATAAGTCCAAGTGAGAGGTTCTTGACATCGTTGATAAGAGTCTGCTCATCTGCAAGGAATCCATAGGATTCAGACCTGCTGTTGACTACGAGATTCCGATTCTTGTCCTGGAACGCGTAGACGAAGTAGGTTCCCGGTTTAAGGTGGCTGATTGTGAACTGACCCTTTTTGTCAGATTTCGTAAAGTAGATTGCAGGGTGTTCCAGGATGTTTATTGTGTCGTTGTGGGGATGCAGTGCGACGGTGATGTCGGCAAGCTCCTTTCCCTTGAGGAGGTCATAGACCCGGCCTTCGATGGACAAGGAGTCAATGTAGGTTCCGGTGCTATAGGCGAGGTGCAGATTACGGACCGGGTTCTTTTCTGTGATATCGCCAACGGATTCGCGAAAGTTGAAAGTATAGGTGGTGCTGTCTTTGAGCGGTTCTTCGAATTCGATGGTGACGAAGTTTTTTCGGTAGGTGATCTTGTAGTCCTTTCCGATAGTTGGGGTAACGATGAGTTGTTCTTTAGGATTGAGAAGTATTACGTCTTCGGAAAACTCGAGTTCCAGCTTGGAGGCTTTGAAGTTGATGGCTTCGTTGGGTGGAATAGACCGGACGAGTGTTGGGGGTATGGTATCTTTCGGGCCGCCGGTGGGTGCACTTTGGCGTGCGCATGAAAGCATGAACAGAATATAGATTAACCAATGAAGATTTTTGTTCAAGGTCATTTGCGGACGATATAGATTAAGCTGGAGTATTCCCGGGTTTTTTGTGCTCGCCGGTTCGATTTCCATCCCTGTGATATTGCCCTTCCCATAGTGGCGATGGTGTTTTTTCCTAAGCGGTACTTTTCACTGAGCATTGACACGTAGTAGGCGTCCAGGCGCATAGGCACTGTGGTCGTTAGTTTCAGTTCATGATTAGCCAGAAGTTTTTCCATGGAGTTTTGCGAAAAGTGCCAAAGGTGGCGTGGCACGTCGTAGGCCGCCCAATGTTCCCCGTAATGTTCAGCGTCGGCGCTGTTAAGGTTCGGTACAGCAATAAACATTGTGCCATTTTTTGTGAGTGCGTCGCGAAGTTTTTCCAGCGTCTCATTCAGATCTGTTACATGTTCTAATACGTGCCATAGCGTTAGAGCATCGGATTGGGTGGAGATTTCGTTGATGGAGGACTTTATTTCTCTGCCTGTTTTATGGGTAGCTTCGTTGCGGGCAAGAGGTGATGGCTCGATCCCTTCAATTGCAAGGCCATTTTCTGCGCAGAGCTGAAGGAAGTCGCCGGTACCGCACCCGAAATCCAGTATCGATGTGGGCGGTTTAAGGCTGTATTTTTCAAGGAGACGTATCTTCCATTTCAAGGTAAAGGTCCGTGCTGCTTTGTATATGACGTCGACCAGATTTGTGGACTTGTTGGAATGAGAGATGTAGGCTTCGGACTTATAATATGCGGGCAATTGATCCGGCCCAGGTCTTGGGTTGGTCATGACAAATCCGCAACTCAGGCAACGCTGGAGGTGGAATGTTTCATGTGAAACGGTGTAGTCATTACAAGAGAGAAACGGCGCCAGGTTCGTCGTGTGACAAACCGGACACTCTGTTAACTTCTGCATTACTTTCCTAGATAGATAGTCAGCACAGAAATATCGGAGGGTGAGACTCCACTGATCCTGGAAGCCTGGCCGATGGTTTCTGGTTTTATTTTCCTCAGTTTTTCCCGGGCTTCGGACGACAGGGCTTTCACGCGGCTGTAGTCGAAGTCGCTTCGGATGCGATAATTTTCGAGACCCTCGATTTTCTTTGCCAGCTTTTCTTCCCGGTCAATGTATGTTTCATACTTAAGAAATATTTCGACTTGCTCCTGAACTTCCGGTGTATACTTTTCGAGTAGCACCTTGAGATTGCTGTCAATCGTTTTTATTTCCGGCATCCCGATGTGTGGCCGGCGGAGGAGGTTTACTACGGGCACTTTTTCACGGATGGTCGCGGTGTTCAGGGCGGCGAGATCTTCGTTAACAATTTCCGGATCAACCTTTATTTTTCGAAGCTCACTCAGGAGTGCATTGATGTCGGCACGCTTGTCGACGAGTGTTTTCATGCGTTCATCTGATGCGAGTCCGAGTTTGTGCCCGCATTCTGTCAGTCGAAGGTCGGCATTATCCTGCCGGAGCAGGATTCGGTATTCTGCCCGGGACGTGAACATTCGATAAGGTTCCTGTGTGCCCTTGTTGACTAGGTCGTCGATGAGCACGCCGATGTACGCCTCCGATCTTTTGAGGACGAACGCTTCCTTCCCGTGGACTTTATTGTGGGCATTGATACCGGCCATGAGTCCCTGGCATGCAGCTTCTTCATACCCCGTCGTTCCATTGATTTGTCCGGCAAAATACAGATTCTCAATGGGTTGTGTTTCCAGAGTCGTTTTCAGTTGTGTAGGCGGAAAGAAGTCGTATTCAATAGCATAGCCGGGGCGGAACATTCGCGCGTTTTCGAATCCGGGGATTTTGCGGATCGCGTTGTATTGCACGTCTTCCGGCAGGGAGGTTGAGAATCCGTTGATGTAAGTCTCGATGGTATTCCATCCTTCCGGCTCGACAAATATTTGGTGGCGTTCACGCTCTGCAAAGCGATTGATCTTATCTTCTATAGAGGGGCAGTAACGGGGCCCGAGTCCCTGTATCCGGCCCTGAAACATGGGTGATTGATCGAAGCCTTTCTGGAGTTCTTTGTGAACGGAGTCGTTGGTGTAGGTGATCCAGCAGCTCACCTGTTTGCGCAGGGGTTCCGTAGTTGAAAACGAGAATTTGGAAGGATTGGGATCGCCAGGTTGTTCTTCCATTTTGGAGTAGTCCAGGCTCCTTCCGTCAACACGTGGTGGAGTTCCCGTTTTCATTCTTCCGGATTCGAATCCCAGCGTTACGAGTTGTTCTGTTAGTCCGGTTGCAGCCTTTTCAGCCGTGCGGCCGCCGCCGAAGTTTTTCATTCCAATATGGATTTTGCCATTGAGAAAAGTACCGTTGGTTAAAACGACGGCCTCCGACTCGATCTCGATTCCAAGATTGGTCTTGACCCCCGCTACCCTTCCGTTTTTCACGATCAATCCGCTGACCATTTCCTGCCAGAAATTGAGGTTGGGAATATTCTCCAGTTGATGACGCCACTCCTCCGAGAAGCGCATGCGGTCGTTTTGAGTCCGGGGGCTCCACATGGCAGGGCCTTTGGAGAGGTTAAGCATCCGAAACTGGATCATCGACTTGTCAGAGACAATTCCCGACAAACCTCCGAGAGCATCTATTTCGCGCACGATCTGGCCTTTGGCCACTCCTCCCATCGCGGGATTGCAGGACATTTGTGCGATAGTCGTCATGTTCATAGTGACGAGCAAAACCCTGGAACCCATCTTGGCGGCTGCTGCTGCTGCTTCACAACCGGCGTGCCCGGCCCCTACTACAATAATATCGTATCGAGGAAACATATATTTTCTGTTCTAGATGTTATCCGGAGCCCGCGCGTTTTAGTTCCACGTGGAACCCGAATGTTACCCACAATTTTTATCCACATTTCCACAAAGTGGTTTCACGTGGAACGGCAATTCTCTATTTCGCCTTGTTTTGGAGCAAAGATAGGTAAGCATCTTCTTTTTTGCGCATTGAAGATTTCTCGGAGGGTGACTTATCTGTGTGTCCCAAAAGATGCAGCACCCCATGGATCAGGACCCGGTGCAACTCTTCTTCAAAAGTCGTGTTAAGCTCGGCGGCGTTTGCCCTGACTCGCTCAATACTGATAAAGATATCGCCCTCAATGGTACCCTCATCTTCACTGTTGTCAAAAGTGATGATGTCGGTGAAGGTGTCGTGGCTCAAGTATTGTTGGTTGATTGAGAGGAGGTACTCGTCCGAGCAGAAGATGTAATTCAGATGCTCAAGGGATTTGTTCTCAAGCGCGATCACCTGGCGTATCCAGCTTTTGGTTTTTCGCGGGTTAGGAAGTTTGAATGAAATATCCTGGTTGAAAAATTCCAGTGCCGCCATCAGGCATTCATATAGAAACTCAATTCAACGGTGCGACCGTTGTCTTTAAATTCAACCTCGTCGGAAAGGTGTTTCATGAGGAAGATACCGCGACCGCCCGGTTTCTCCAGATTCTCCGGCGCCGTCGGATCGGGTAAAGATTCGTAATTGAAACCGGTACCCTCATCTTTGACAATAAACTTGATCAGGCTGTCTTCCAGGAAAAGGCTCAGATAAACATTTTTCGCTTTGTTCCCGCTGTTCCCATGCTTGATGGCATTGTTCACCGCCTCGGTCACGGCAATCATGATGTTGCCGTAAATGTCGTCATCAAGCTCAAACTTCTCCTTGGCATTGTCTATGAAGCTTTCAATCATTCGAATATTTTCCATTATCGACGGAACCTGGATACTGATCGTATTCATGAATGCTTAATGCGTTTATTTGGTGCCCATTCGTTTAAAGTACTCATTCACTTCTTTCTTATAATATGGGTAGAGCTTCGGTGGCACGGTTTTCAGCAATTCTACCTCTTTTTCTTTGAGTCGCAAATATTCTTCAAAAGCCTTCGGAATTTCTTTTTCATAATCCTTCGCCGTCTCACCCTTGCGCTCATCATCCATGTCCTGCTCCCGCATAGACTTCTCTGCATCGAGTAATCGCGTCAATATCTGCCTCTGCCTTTCAATCAACTGATCAGTAAGCTGCTTGTTGACAAGATCCATCTCCGTCTGCTCCATCTTCCCAGGAAGTTCACCCCCGGGCATCTGGCCCTCATTCTTCATCTTCTCCTGCATCTCTTGCAACGCTCGGCGTATCCTTTCCTGCTCGGCAGCCATCTCCGCCAATTCTTCGGATAATTGCCGACCCGACTTCCCGCTGTTCTTCAGCTCTTCAATTTTTTGATTCAAATTCTGCTGCATCTGACTGAGATTCGGCTTTTGACCCTTCTGCTTTGACTTCTTCATCGACGGCTGAGCATTCGCCATCATCTGCATCATCATGTCAAAGTGATCATCAAGCATTAACGCCAGGTTATTTATCGATGTCATCGTCAACTGCATCTCGCTGGAAGCCTGCGGCCGGCGCCGCTCTTTATTTGCATCTATCACCCGGTCCATGTGATTGTTCAACTCATTCACTTCCTTGGTGATGAATGAACCCATCATCGGATCTTTTTTTCCTAGGGCTAACAAGCTGTCTTCCAGTACCTTAGAGTCGTCCCTTAGCTTGAGCTGCAGCTGCGCCAGGGTATTGAAACGCGGATCATTCTGCTGAAGCGCATTGAACTCCTTCATCAAACTTTCCTGATCGAAGGAAAGCTTGACAAGCCCGTGAATGATCTGACGCAGGGATTCGAGGTTTTGCGTCTGCATTTCCATCATCATGGAACTTTGCATCCCCTCCATCTGCTCCTGCATTTGCTGCATCTTCTGCAGTGCATTCTTCTGAGGTTGTTTTGCATCCGACGGACTATTCTCCTGAAGATTCTGCTGACTCTGGTTTTGCTGCTCCTCTACCTCCTGCGCATCTTGTTCCTGTGGCAGGCCTTCCTCTTTTCTCAGCTCTTCTCCGAGTTTTTCCAGTTCCTTCAACTTCTCCGCAGTTTTTTGAAAAGCCTCCTTTAGTTTCTCCTGCTCTTTAGCTAGTTGCTGACTGTCGGTAGGTTTCTCTTTCGACTGTTCGCCGCCGTCCTTGTTTTCGCCCGACTCATCATTCTTACTCTTGTCTGATTCTTTAGATTCTTTAGAATCCTCTTTCGCCTGATCGGACTTCGTGTCGTCACTCTTTTCACCCTCTGCTTTT
>JBIQIY010000048.1:0-9915 GCA_044507775.1 Flammeovirgaceae bacterium
AATGCTGCAGATCAGCGTCACGAGGAAGTTGATGGTGTAACTGAATTGCAGGTACTCTTTCGAATACGTGCGCTCATCCATAAAATTAAAATCGCCCCAGTATGAAATCAGAAAAAGAGAAACCGACAGGAGAATGAAGAAAAAAGCCAGCTTCCTGTGACGGAAACCCAGCAGCGCAAATGCCATGAGGCTGGTCACGGCGAAAAGCATGAATACTCCGCTTCCAAACGGATCGATGACGGAGAAGTAAAAAACAAAAAAGTTGATGGCCAGCAGGAAGAGAACCGTGGCCAGCCGGTATTTCTGAAAGCGATTCAGCACAATGGTGACCAGAGACATCACCGCCACGGCGAGATAGTACACCTCGTTGCCCCTCACTCCATGGTAAATGTCGATGAAGACATACCCGACGGCGACGATGAAGGTAATGATGGCCAGCTGACTGCGCAGTATCGCGTTCCGGTAGTCGACCCTTGACGGGATGAAAACGTGGCTGCCCAGAACGATATTCCTGAAACTCATCTGCGCCAAGATAGAAGCTTAAACTATCTCGCGCCCGCAGGCCGCGCATATTTCATGTAGCATGTAAGAAAAGAGGAAAAAATGGAGAATCAGTGGAGGGGTATAGGGAAATAAGGGTATAGGGGTGTAAGGGGTATAAGGGAGTATAAGGGTGTAAGGGGTGTAAGGGCTATAGGGGTATGAGGGTATAAGGGATAGGGTAAATGGCTCACTCATATCACTTAGAACCTCCAACTAACTTATAACTTACAACTTACAACTTACCTCACGGTAAAGGTTTCTTTGGAAGTAACGGACTGGCCGACGACATTGACGGTGATCCTGGCCTGTTGATTTGCAGTGAGGCCATCCGGTACCTGCGCTGTGATTTTGCCGGCGCTGGCGGAAACCACACGCGCAGCCTTGTCTCCGAAGAGAACCATGTTGGCTCCCAGGACAGGACTGAAGTTCGACCCCACGATGGTCACCGTCGCTCCCGCGCCTCCTGACGAGGGTGTAAAGGAAGCAATGACCGGCGCAAGCAACAGAAATTTCTTGCCGAAGACGTGTGTGCGCGCGTTGACTTCGACACTAAGCACGCTCTCGCTTCTGTTCAGCGAGACCGGGACGATAACTTTCAGCTGAGTCCTCGACGATGAGACAACGAGCGCAGCATACTCATTGAACCGCACCTTGTTCTCGCCGTTCACGACACTGAATCCCGATCCATGGATAACCACCGTGTCACCGAACGTGGAGCGCGCCGGACTGAATCCGGATATTATCGGAGGCTCGAGAACAAAACGACCGCTCCAGATCGTCTTTTTTCCTGCCGCCATGACGTAGACCGGAAGGGCGTCGCCGGCCAGGTCGTCGGGCACTATGCAGCGTATAGTCGAGTCGTTGACATTCACCACCTGCGCGCCCGCACTTCCAATCGCGACTTCGACATTGCTCTTCGCATTGCTGAAATTCTCTCCCCGGATTACAAGTGTATCGCCCCACATCCCTTTGGCCGGCCAGACGTCTTCAATCACGGGTCCCAGACTGCCCGCACTGCGGAAAGAAACGACGGGTCCGAATACGGTATGCGACTTTGTCTCGACAAAGGCCTTTACGTAATATACCGTATCGGCGTACAGCCCCTGCTCGACACGGGCCTGGAATGCGCCGTCGGATTCCTTCATGCTTCCCAGCGAAATCTTTTCCGCGGCGTTGAATTGCGGATTCGGATGAAGACTCCAGATAAACCCGTGATCTGTCACCGGATGTTTTCGCTCACGGCGAATGTCGGCCCGCAACAAAGCGCCCGATGCGTTAATATTGGTCACGGGAAGGGTTTGCACACCCGGATATTTCTGTTCCGGAAATTCATATTCGCCGCACGCCCACATCGCCGTAGCAGCAACAAAAAGCCAAAATATCTTCGATAAGGTCAGATTCGTCATCATCATCGTTATTTGGTTCTGATCCCGAGCATGATCTGCAATCCGGAAACAGACGGCCCCGCGCTCGAGAATGGCTCGGCTGTCCGGAAGCTCCCCGGCATGTTCACATATCGCACTTCAAGAAGAATGTCCGCGGAAGGAAATACCTGCCTCCGGATTCCGAAGCCAGCCCACATCCCTGCCTGACTTTTTCCCAGGCCGACCTCTTTGTTCTCATAGGTTTCGACCATCTTGTCAATTTCCCTCTCGCGGATCCACTGCGAGTCACCGCTGAAATTGTAGGCGCAGATCAGCCCCGCGTTTACATACGGCGTATATTTCCTGTCAGCGAACATATACCGAATACCAAACGGGACCTGCAATCTTTTCACATCCAGCGTTACATAATGGCGATCGGTGTAATAGAGCTGCCGATAGCTGTGAAAGGAATGGTACGTCGAATGAGAATACAGCACGCCCGCGTGAAATGCGAGGCGCTGATTGACCCGCGGTGACGACAGATCTATGAAGGCGCCCACGATCGACGACACCGATGGCTTAAACTCTCCAGCGAAGGGACTATCCGCTGAAGGACCGTTTCGAAAGCCCAGGTCTGTTACACTTGCTCCCGCTGATAAGCCAGCCGAAATGTCGACAAACGGAAGGCCTGCCTTGTATGTCACAGGCCTCTCGTCGCGACAATGGTTGTATCGCTCGGTCAGTTCCGTCAGGCTCCGCTCGTAGAGTTTCGCGTTGCGCACCTCAGACTTTACCCGTTCGCAATCCGACATAAGAAAATTCAGCACGCCGATGAAACGCTTCGACTCCACCATCACGCGCTTTCCACCTACGCGACTGACTTGCCTCTCATTGACGAGTTTATACAGTGCCGAAGTGTCCTTCGAGACATAAAAATCTTCTCGAACACGGAAGAGCGACACCTTGCCTTGCACAATCACTTCGGCGAATACAGTTTCTAAAGTATCCGAGTGACTTTTTACGGCTTTTGAGACGAAAAATTTATCGTGCGGGAAGCGATATCCTCTGATCGCACCGGCAGTAAATTTCACTACGCCCGCTTCGGCGGATTGCTTGAAAAAACAGGCTTCGTATTTTGTCGCGGTCACCCGGTAGTCTATCAAGCCACGCAGCGTGTCATTCTCATTAGTGACTACATACCCGGGCCGGAAGTCTGTTTGTGCGCGCAGCGGAAGAATTCCGATCAGCGCGAAAAAAATCAACAACACTTTCTTCATCCGGCAATGATAAAAAGTGTCGCGCTTTACCCGGATCAAGCAAATGATTCGGCATGTAAGAAACCACTGCTGATGTGCTGCTCCGCGCGCGAACCCACATTCGCGTACTCACAGAGTAGTTTCCCTTCAAAAGTGAATCCGCCTAGGCCATGTAGAGACAAAACCGTATCTTTGCGGCTTATTTTCCAAGCACTTATGATTGCAGTAAATAATTTATCCCTCCAGTTTGGTAAGCGTGTTCTTTTCGACCAGGTGAATATGAAGTTCACCGGCGGCAATTGCTATGGAGTTATTGGCGCCAACGGGGCCGGCAAGTCGACATTCCTGAAGATACTCGCCGGTGACATTGATCCTACAGCAGGAAATGTCAGCCTTGACGCTGGAAAGCGCATGGCGGTACTGCGTCAGAACCACTACCAGTTTGACGAGGTGCCGGTGCTGGACACGGTCATGATGGGTCACAGCAAGCTCTGGAATATCATGCAGGAGAAGGATGCGCTGTACGCAAAAGCTGATTTTTCAGAAGCCGATGGAATAAAGGCGTCTGAGCTGGAGGCAGAATTCGCCGAGATGAACGGGTGGAATGCTCAGTCGGACGCGGCGGCGCTGCTCAGCGGACTCGGTATTCCCGAGGACCGTCACTTCATGTTGATGAAAGAACTCAGCGGTAACGAAAAGGTCAGGGTGCTGCTGGCGCAGGCGATTTTCGGAAACCCGGATATCCTTATCCTCGACGAGCCGACCAACGACCTGGATATACACACAATCTCTTGGCTGGAAGATTTTTTACTTGAGTTCAAGAATACTGTGATCGTCGTCTCCCACGATCGTCACTTCCTTGATACGGTTTGCACGCATATCGTCGACATAGATTTCAAAGCCATCCGACTCTATACAGGAAACTACTCATTCTGGTACCAGTCAAGTCAGCTTGCCCTGTCGCAGCGGTCCGCGGCGAACAAAAAGGCGGAGGAAAAGAAGAAGGAACTGCAGGAATTTATCGCGCGTTTCAGTGCGAACGCTTCCAAGTCACGCCAGGCCACCAGTCGCAGAAAACTTCTGGAAAAAATCAATGTCGACGATATACAGCCCTCAACTCGCCGGTATCCTGCGATTATTTTCCAGCAGAAGCGCACCGCCGGAGATCAGATCCTTCAAATTGAAAACCTCGGATATAGCGAGAGCGATGTCACTTACTTCAAAGGTCTGGACCTGTACGTGAACAAGGGCGACAAGATCGCCTTTCTCAGCAAGGACAGCCTGGCGATCACGTCGCTGTTCAAGATACTGGCGGGTGAGCTGGACGCCACAACGGGCAGCTTCACCTTCGGGCAGACGATTACGTGGGCCTACCTTCCGGCTAACAACGAAAAATATTTCCAGTCAGACGACAACCTGATTGACTGGCTGCGGCAGTTTGCTGAGGAGGAGAACAAGGATGAAGTATACATCCGCGGATTCCTGGGCAAGATGTTGTTCTCGGGAGAAGAGGTATTCAAGAAGTGCAGCGTTCTCTCCGGTGGCGAAAAAGTGCGCTGCATGATCTCACGCATGATGTTGGCAGGCGGTAATTTGCTGATCCTGGACGAGCCGACCAACCACCTGGACCTGGAGTCCATCACGGCCTTTAACAATGCGCTGAAAGACTTTCCCGGAACGGTGCTCTTCACATCGCACGACCATGAGTTCACGCAGACGGTGGCAAACCGCATCATTGAAATCACCCCTAATGGATTCATTGACAAGCTGATGACCTACGATGAATACATTGAGAATGAGAAGGTGGTGCAGCAGAAAGATGCGCTGTATGCCTGAGGGTATAAGGGTGTAGGGATATAGGGATATAAGGATATAGGGATATAAGGATATAAGGGTGTAAGGGTATAGGGTGTAAGAGGGTGGCTTCCGCTGGATGCAATGAAATATCCCTGGCTTTAGACAAGAAACAATTGACTAGAGTGGGCAAAAGTGCTCCCATCCCCTCACAACTCACCACTCACAACTCACCACTCACCATTCACCACTCACGAAAATATTTGCCCTCTCAATGCACAACCAAGCGAACAGTTACTTAAATTAGGGGAAAGAAATTTTAATTCATCAGGGAATTTTGAGAATTACCAAACGGATTAAACCTTAAAACAAAAGTTAGCTATGGCAAAAAAAGCAAAGAAAGCTGCGAAAAAATCAGCGAAGAAGGCAGGCAAGAAGTCGTCCAAAAAGTCGGCTAAGAAAGGCGCCCGCAAAGCAGCGAAGAAGTCTGCAAAGAAAGCGCCGAAGAAAGCTGTGAAAAAGTCAGCTAAAAAATCGGCGAAGAAAGCTGCGAAAAAATCAGCCCGGAAATCGCCGAAGAAAGCCGCCAGAAAATCTGCGCCGAAAAAAGCAGCGGCTCCAAAGAAGGCAGCGCGTCGCAAGGCTGCACCCAAGCGGAAGGCACCTGCAAGCAGACCCAGCCCAATGCCCTCAACAACCCCCTCAACTTCTCAACCTCCGGTAACGCAGTCGTCCCTGTTTGGGAGCAGTGATTCAGGATTCTCTTCCTCCAGCTCTGGCAGCGATGAGAGTGAGAACGGCAACTCGTCTGGTTCTTCCTCTTCGAATCCATTCGGCTCCGGTATGTAAATAAAAAAAGCGATGTCAACACATCGCTTTTTTGTTTGCCTCTTTACGGATCATTGAAGAAGAACGCTTCGGTATTTCTTCGGCTCCCGCAGTACAGCAGCGACGCCTTTGGAGACAGAGGTGAGTGTATCGTCGTCGATATGTACGGGGAGTCTCAGCTTTCGCTGCAGTCTGTCCTGCAGGCCACGCAACAACGCGTTTCCACCTGTTATGTGAATACCGCTTCCATAAATATCCGACGCCAGTTCGGGCGGACAAGTCTCAAGTGTTTGAATCAGCCCAAGTTCAATGGCGCTGATTGATTTTTCCAGCACCCCCGCAATCTCCCGGTAATCCACCAGGCGCGTGATTGGCAGCCCTCTCAACAATTCCTTTCCTTTGACCGCCATCGGAGGAGGCGGATCGGCGAGTTCCGTCACCACGGCCCCGACATTGATCTTTACCTGTTCGGCCGTCTTGATACCGATGGCCATGTTGTATTCCTTTCGGAAGTAATGACGAATGGTCTCATCCATGGAATCGCCCGCGACTTTGATGGACTGAAAGCACGCGATCCCCGAAAGGGAGATAACGACGATCTCCGTGATGCCCCCGCCCATATCAACTACAAGCTTGCCTTCCGGCTCCTGGATGTTCAGTCCCATCCCCAACGCCGCCGCAAGCGGTTCAAAGATCAAGTAAGTATTTCGGGCGTGTAAGGTTTCAAGCGCATTTAGCAAAGCCCTGCGCTCCACGTGTGTTGTCGAGTACGGTACACCTGCGATGATATCGCCGTAACGATTGAGCAGCGACTTGTCACCGTAGGCCTGGTGCATGAGCGCCTGCAACATCTTCGCCGCGGAGTCGTAGTCGGCGATGACGCCACCCTGAAGCGGCTTGACCGGGCGATATTCCTTGTGAGTCTTTTCGAACATCAGGTAAGCCTCAGAGCCGACGGCCCGCACTTCCGAGCGGTCCGAATCGAGAACAATGTAGGAGGGCTGGTCGACAAGCAACCTCTCGGCATCCCGCACCAACGTGTTGGTATTGCCGAGATCAATGGCAAAACTCTTTTTGCGTAAAAAATCAAATTTCACCATGTTGCGTAAAGGGGGCTTTTCTTCTGTCGCAAATATCGTAACTTCCATCCGTCTGTCCAATCTGTGCAAGGATCCTAAGGGGAACAACCCGGAAAATCAGGAAGGAGTTCGGCCATAGTATCGCTGGCAAATTCCAAAAGTCTCTTTATGTTACTCTGACAAATCCGTCAAAAAAAATACGCGGCTAATGATCCGGCGAACATTGCCGGAAACCCGGAGCCAGCGCTTGCGCCCCGCGGGTACCTCCTCCAGTTACGGCCGGCTTAAAAGTCCCGGAATAAACTCCTCAAAAAGATCGCCGGCAACACTTTTCACAGCAAAGGTTGTCCAAAAAATCCCTACTTTTGGAACCGGCCTTTGTGCCGGCACGGCCATGCGCCACCGCGCGATCCGGTTTGAACTAATCCCTTAACACATAAGCCCCATGAACAACCGCAGAATGTTGCCCTTTATCATCCTAGGCGTTATTGCCCTTTTTGTGATCATGGGCCTGTCCTCGAGCATCTTTTACTCCGTGAACGCCACACAGCGCGCCGTCGTGTTTTACAAGTTCGGATCCGGACTGGCGAAAGACGACGTGATCACCCCCGGTTTTCACATGAAAGCGCCCTGGAACGATGTGTTTGTATACGACGTCCAGGAAACCTCTGAAGGTGAAAACATGGATGTCCTGGACAAAAACGGTCTCTCTATTCACGTCGATGTCACCATTCGATTCAAGCCCATTACCGACAAGATCGGATATATCTACGAGAAGTTTAACATGAATTATGTGGAAGTCCTCGTGAAACCTGAGGTGCGGTCAACGGTTCGCCAGGTGATGGGACGATTTACCGCCGAGGAGATCTACTCCACCAAGCGCGCCGAGGTCGAAGCGATGATCAAGGACGAAGCCGAGGCGATCCTCCATGAGAACAACGTGACTATGGTCGCACTGCTGATCCGCTCCATAACGCTGCCGGACCAGATCCGGGTCGCGATCGAAAACAAACTCCAGCAACAACAGGAGGCCCTCGCCTACCAGTTCCGGCTTGACAAGGAACGCAGCGAGGCCGAACGGAAGCGAATCGCCGCTGAAGGAGAGTCGCGCGCCAACAACATCATCAACAACAGTCTGACGAACAACCTGCTGAAAATGCGGGGCATAGAGGCAACGCTGGAGCTTTCCAAGTCGCCGAATACGAAGGTGATCGTCATCGGCTCCGGGGATGGCGGGATGCCCCTGATCCTCGGCAACAACTGAGAATAAGTTGTAAGTTGTAAGTTAAGGTGGAAGTCGACCCGCCAACATAAAAACGGCCTGAACATTTGGCTTTTAGCGGCCAGCGTGTAGTTTTGGCAGCAAAATTTGCGGCTTTCGGACGGGTTGTGGCGGAAAGCCAGAAGTATATTTTATAGTGCAAAAACAACAAATGACATGTCCAAAACAGCAGAATTGATCATCGATGGCAAGTCCTATACCCTGCCTGTGATTGTCGGCACCGAAGGTGAAGTGGCGGTGGATATCAGCGAACTCCTCGAAAAAGCGAAAGTGATCACGCTGGACCCCGGTTTCAAGAACACCGGATCGACTAAAAGTGCGATTACATTTTTGGATGGAGACAACGGCATTCTGCGCTACCGCGGATACGCCATTGAAGACCTCGCAGAAAAATCCAGCTTCATAGAGGTTGCCTACCTGCTCATCTACGGCAACCTTCCCACAAAACAGGAACTCGAGGCGTTCCAGCACGAGATCAAAACTCACACACTCGTTCACGAGGATACCAAGAAAATACTCGACGGTTTTCCGTCTTCGGCGCACCCGATGGGAGTGCTCGCGTCGCTGTTCTGCTCACAGACGGCCTTTTATCCCGAGTCGCTGGACCCGAACCGTCCTAACGAAAAGATCAACCTCAGCATAATCCGGTGCCTGGCCAAGATGCCGACCTTCGCCGCATGGGCGTACAAAAACGCAGTAGGCCACCCGGTAAATTACCCGGACAACCGCCTGAACTACTGCTCGCGGTTTCTCAAAATGATGTTCAGCCTTCCGGCGGAGGAATACGATGTAGATCCGGTAGTAGCCGATGCGTTGGACAAGCTTCTCATCCTCCACGCGGACCACGAACAGAACTGTTCGACCTCCACTGTGCGCATCGTAGGATCTTCGAAAGCGAGCATCTACTCGTCTGTTTCGGCGGGTATCAACGCATTGTGGGGTCCGCTTCACGGCGGCGCCAACCAGGAAGTTATCCTGATGCTCGAAAACATCCGCAACGACGGCGGCGACACGAACAAGTGGATCAACAAAGCAAAAGACAAGAGCAGCGGCTTCCGCCTGATGGGCTTCGGACACCGCGTCTACAAGAACTTCGACCCCCGGGCCAAAATCATCAAGAAAGCCGCTGATGACGTGCTCAAGAAGCTCGGTATCAACGACCCCGTGCTGGAGATCGCCCTGAAACTCGAGGAGGCCGCGCTGAAGGATCCGTACTTCGTTGAGCGGAAACTGTACCCCAACGTGGACTTCTACTCCGGCATCATCTACCGCGCGCTGGGAATTCCCGTAGACATGTTCACCGTCATGTTCGCCATGGGACGCCTCCCGGGCTGGATTGCGCAATGGAAAGAGATGCGCGAGAACAAGGAACCCATTGGCCGTCCGCGTCAGATCTATACAGGCGAGCAGGTGAGGCCGTACGTGGCGATTGAGAAGCGGTGATGGTGAGTGGTGAGTGGTGAGTAGTGAGACGTCAGACGTGAGACGTGAGACGTGAGCCGTGAATCGTGAATGGTGTGAGGGGAAACTTCCTGAAAGTTTTTGGGATATCATCATGGCAATCGGGTCTTTGTCGAGTGCTGATATTGAATGCGAAGCCGACCTTGCCGACTTTCAGGAAGTTTGAGCGAAGGCGCGTGCGACAATCCTGAGTGGTGAGTTGTGAGTGGTGAGTGGTGTGAGGGGAAACTTCCTGAAAGTTTTTGGGATATCATCATGGCAATCGGGTCTTTGTCGAGTGCTGATATTGAATGCGAAGCCGACCTTGC
>JBIQIY010000048.1:10015-20402 GCA_044507775.1 Flammeovirgaceae bacterium
CCTTGCCGACTTTCAGGAAGTTTGAGCGAAGGCGCGTGGCAATAGTGAGTGGTGAATAGTGAGTGGTGAGTCAGAGTCGTGCGAGGGGAAACTTCCTGAAAGTTTTTGGGATATCGTCATGGCAATCGGGTCTTTGTCGAGTGCTGATATTGAATGCGAAGCCGACCTTGCCGACTTTCAGGAAGTTTGAGCGAAGGCGCGTGGCAATAGTGAGTGGTGAGTAGTGAGACGTGAATCGTGAATCGTGAGACGTGAATCGTGAGTGGTGAGTGGTGAGTGGTGAATGGTGAATGGTGAATGGTGAATGGTGAGCGATGAATGGTGAGCGATGAATGATGAGCGATGAATGGTGAGCGGTGATTGATGAGCGGTGAAGGGTGAGCGACGAATGGGGAGCGACGAATGGTGAGCGGTGGGTAGGCATATAGCACGCAATAAGATATTACGCAGATCACCCGGCAGATACCGGGGTCCCCTCCTTTCCAAGGAGGGGTCGGTTGTTCGCAGAACAACCGGGGGTGGTTAAACCGCCTCTAAACATTCGAACAGCAAATAAAACAAGCGCCCTTTACTCACCACTCACAACTCACAACTCACAACTCACCATGCTCTCCGAACAATTCCAATCCGCCGTCTCCCGCTCACGCGAGTTGCCATCCCGCCCTTCCAATGAAGATCTGCTTTCCCTTTACGCTCTGTACAAACAGGCAACGGAGGGCGATGTAACCGGCGAGCGCCCGGGGGGATTCGACTTCAAAGCCATCGCCAAGTACGATGCATGGGCCGAAGTGAAGGGCAAATCGAAAGAGGATGCTATGCGGGAGTATGTGGCGCTGGTTGATAGGCTGAGTGCTGAATAAATTTAGTTGCTGGTTGCTGGTTGCTGGTTACTGGTTACTGGTTACTGGTTATTGGTTATTGGTTATTGGTTGCTGGTTCAAAGTTCCATCCTGCTACCAGAAACCAACAACCAGAAACCAGAAACTTAATGAAAGAACAAATAACCGGCAAAAATCCCCCCTGCAAGTCCGGCGGCATCTGCGATTAGCCCACCCGTTACTGCGTAGCGCGTGTTGCGAACCTGGACTGACCCGAAATACAGCGCGAGAATGTAGAAGGTTGTTTCCGCACAGCCGCGGAAAATACTCGCCATGTTGCCTACGAATGAGTCCGGCCCATATTCCTTTGAAACTTCAATCATCATCCCACGGGCACCTTGTCCGCTCATCGGCTTTAACAAGCCCACCGGCAGCGCGGGAACAAAATCTGTGTTCACCCCCGTCGACGCAAGGGTGATCGCCGCGCCTTGCTCAATGTAGGTAAGCACACCGGAAGAACGAAACACTCCTATGGCGACGAGAATGCCCACAAGAAACGGAATGATGCGTATCGATATTCCAAACCCTTCCTTGGCTCCTTCGACAAACGTTTCAAAGACGGGAATCCCGCGCTTGAGTCCCAGCCCGATAAAGCTTACGATGATGGAAAAGATGATTACGCCCGTGAGGACCGACGATTGTCGCTGCACCTCGTCCGGCGAAAGGCCGGAAAAATAATATACGATTCCCCCGACGAACGCACACAGTGCAAAAACATACCCGAGCAGGACGCGGTCCAACAGGTTGATGCGCTGACGGATAGCAACGTACAATAAGCCCACGAACGTGGAACAGAAAGTCGCGATGAGAATAGGAATAAAAACACTGGTGGGGTTTACAGAACCAATCATCGCCCGGTCCGCCAGAATTGAGATGGGGATAACGGTCAGGCCGGACGCATTGAGCACAAGAAACATGATCTGCGCATTGGAGGCTGTCTCCTTGTCGACATTGAGCTCCTGCAGTTCACTCATCGCCTTCAGCCCGAGCGGCGTCGCGGCGTTATCGAGGCCGAGTATGTTGGCGCTGAAGTTCATGATGATGGAGCCGGTCGCGGGATGATCGCGCGGGATGCCTGGAAATAACCTGGCGAAGAATGGGCCGACAAGCTTTGAAAGGATGGCTATCATCCCACCTTTCTCCCCTATCTTCATCAACCCCAGCCACAGCGACATCACGCCCGCCAGGCCAATCGAGATCTCCAGGCCGGTCTTGGCCATGTCGAACGTCGACTGCAGCATAGCAGGAAAAACTTCCAGGTCGTGGAAGACAATCAGCTTGATGAGCGCAACAACGAAGGCAATGAGAAAAAATGCTACCCAGATGTAGTTCAGTACCATGCGGCGGTTGTTTTCTCCGAAAGATAATTGAATTATGGCGACCATCAATTGCCACCAGCCTTAGCCATCAATTGCCTCCAGCTTTAGCGATCAATTTCTGGCTTTAGCCAAAAAAGCCACCACCCAATCAAATCACTCATTCATCAAATTCAGAATATGACAGGCGGCGATTCCCGCAGTCTCTGTCCGCAAACGCGATGGACCCAGGCTCACTTTCCTGAAGTCGAGTTCGATGCCAACCTTCAGTTCTTCCGCGGAAAAATCTCCCTCCGGACCGATCAGCACGCAATATGACATCCCGGGCTTTGCCACCTCCTTCAAATGAAGAGGATTCGAGGCGTCAACGTAGGCGATACACTTCACCTCTTGTTCGCAGTGCTCTACGACCTCTGCAAACTGAAGCACGTGGTCGGAGATAAGGGGAAGCCAGGCCTTCAACGACTGCTTCATGGCGCTGACCGCCACTTTTACCAGGCGATCGGTCTTGATAAAGCTGCGTTCGGTATTGTGGCAATCCATGATGCTGATCTGATCGATTCCCAACTCCGTCGCTTTCTCGACAAACCATTCAATGCGATCCGCATTCTTGGTGGGCGAGATGGCAATATGAACGTAAAAGTCTTTCGGCAGCGCTGCAGTCTTCTGCCGAACTTCGAAGAAACACTGACTCGCATCCGCAGTCGTGATCACTGCATCATAAAAAAAGCCCTTTCCATCTGTAATGGTGATCTCATCGCCGGATCTTTTCCGCAGCACCTTCACGCAATGACGCGATTCCTCGGCGTCGAGGTAGTTGATGTTGTCGGGAAGGGCGGGCTGGTAGAATAAGTTCAAAGGTGGAAGTTATAAGTTGTAAGTTGTAAGTTATAAGTTTAGGTGTTGTTCCTGATTCGAGCTTGAAGATAGGAAAGATTTGCTTCGCATGCTGTCGAAGTAGATTTGGCTCTTGCGCATTGCGGGGTCCTTCGCAAAAGCGCTGGCGCACTTTTACTCAGGATGACGGCGTTGAAGCGGGGGGCTGCGCAAAAGCGCTGACGGCCTTTAATTCAGGATGACGGCGTTGAAGAAGAGATCAACTCCTTCCAAACAGCTTCAAGTCCGCTGCTGGCTTTGTCTTCGATGAATTTTGTGAAGGGCAGGTTGCCTACATCAGGGAGCTTGGGATCGACGATGTACTTCATACTGTCATGGGGCACGTAGTGAATCAGGCCTGCTGCGGGATAGACGACCATCGAGGTGCCGACAACGATGAAGATGTCGGCTTTGGAAGCATAGGTGGCCGCGACGTCCATCATGGGCACCATCTCGCCGAACCACACAATGTTCGGACGAAGCTGCGAGCCCTTTTCGCAATGCTGTCCCATGGCCAGCTCCCACCCTTCGATGGGATAAACAAGTGATTCATCCACCGTGCTGCGCGACTCGAACAAACTTCCGTGCAGATGGATCACGTGACTCGACCCGGCCCGCTCGTGCAGATTGTCGACGTTCTGCGTAACAATCGTCACATCAAAATATTTCTCCAGCTCCGCGAGTATCTCATGCCCGCGATTCGGCTTTACCTCCAGCGCCGTCTTCCTGCGCTGATTGTAAAAGTCCAGCACCAGCGCGGGATTCGCCGCCCATCCCTCCGGCGTTGCCACCTCCATCACATCATATCCCTCCCACAATCCATTCGAATCGCGAAACGTGGGAATACCGCTCTCAGCACTGATACCTGCCCCGGAGAGGACGACTAGTTTTGTTTGCTTTTTTGTTTCCGGATTGTTCATAGCTCCCTTGTTAAAGGGGTTGAAGGGTGGAAAGGTGGAAAGGTTGAAAGGATGAAAGGTTTGAATGGTGTGGGTCATCATAAACACCACCACTTCAGCAGGAAGGAATTCTCCGCGCGGCTCAGACAAGCCCTTCGAAGCGGAGACCTTGCATTTACCCCTATTTCCCTATCTCCCTTATTCCCCCTAGTTCCCAATCTCCCTCAAAAACCCCCTCATCTCCTCCGTATCATAATTCGCCATGCCGGTCTTCTTGCTTTTGACTTTGCCATCCGCGCCTATGATGAATGTAGTTGGAATCGTGTTGACGCGGAGAAGTTTGGGCAACGGGCTGGCTGGTTGATAGACGGGGAAAGTGAAATCCTTGTCGGTGATAAATTTCTCGATCTTCGAATGCTGATCTTCCTGGTCGAGTGACAACATGATAAACACTACGTTCTCCTTGTCGACGCTGTTGTAAAGATTCTGAATGGAAGGCATCTCCACACGGCACGGCCCGCACCAGGTGGCCCACAGGTTGAGAAAGATCACCTTACCCTTGAGGTCCTTGACATTCATTTTTTTTCCGTTGAGATCTTTGACGGAAAAGTCGTAGTCAAAGGACTGCTCCTTGACGAAGCTCTCATCGGGTGCGATGTCCAGGACGCCGGCTTTCATCAGGGCGCTCTGCGTGACGTATGAAATTTCGCTTCCCAATCCGGTTACCTTTAGCAGGAAAAAGATACCAATAAAAATAGCCCATGGTTTGACGGCCGTGATGAGCTTCGCGAGTCGGGGATTTTGAAAAATGCTTTTCATGGGATCTGATTTCTTCAAAATTATATAATTAATGCGCTGTTTTTAAGTATTTTCGGCGCATAAAATGCCTGTACCATGACAAAAATTGGGGTAATACAGTTCCTCTTTCTTTTCCTCATTTCGGCGGCTTATGGTCAAAAGGTCAAATACAAAGACATCTACGCCCTCCTGAGCACCAAGCAGTTCGAGCAGGCGGAACCGTTTCTGAAACAATACCTGCTTACAACGACCGACAATCCCAACGCCTTCCTCTTCATGGGAAATATCTTTCAGGACAAGGCATCCAAGAACGATGTCCTGAAACAGACCTCGCTTTCTATCGCGAACATGGATTCCGCCATCCTCTTTTACGACAAGGCGTACAAGACCATCGACGATCGCGAAGTGCGACGCAACAAAGAGTACTACCAGAATTACAACCGGCGCGACCTGCGTACCGGTGAGTTCGGCGTCAAATTGTCCGACATCCAGTTCGATCTCGAGAAGCGCATTGAAAGTCTCAAGGAACGGATCGACAAAGTCCGTATGGTAAAACACTTCTTCACACTTGCCGACTCTTCTTACAAGAAAGCTAATGCGCTCTACCTGGCATTGCAGGGCAAGTTCGAATCGCAAAATCAACTATACCTTCGCTCGGATGCCCAGACGCTCAAAGACCTTTCGACCTTGTCCGTTCGGTTCGATTCCTGCACGAAAGCATTTCAGTCCTACCAGGCCGCGACTTCCGCGCTGGGAAAAACAGGATACAATCAGAAGGTGACACTCGCCGAGATCGCGGATTTTAAAGCGGATGGCCGCGGCGCTGCAGACTTTTACCAGGATGATGTGCGCCTCTGGAACTACAAGAAATTTGCAGATCAATCGCGCGAAGTGATCGAAAAAGAGATCATTCCCATGCGCTCGCACCTGGTGACCTATGATACGGAGATCAACAAGCTTCGCGACAAACTGAACGCCGATTCAGTATCGGTGCGCAGTGATCTGACGAAACTCATCGACAAGCTTTTGTACGATGAGCTGAAGAAGTTCGACACACAGCCGTTGCCGATGCAGGTGTTCGCCATGAAGACCACCAATCTCGAATATCGCTCTACCCTGCTTGAACACAAGCCGCTCCGCGATTCCGCCGACTTACATTTTCAGGTAGCGATGCTGACGAAAGAGCTCAAGCTCCTGCATAAGCTCGACAGTTCCGCGGCGATCATTCCCGACAACAAAATCGCGGACAAGTGCGCCGATTATGCCGAGTTCGTCGGCACGGCCTACGGCACCGCTTCCAGCCTTCAAGACTATCTGCAAAGCCTTCGCGAATACGGCGACCGCGAACAAATGAAAAAAAGTGCGCAGCTGGATGCATATATGAAAGGACTGAACTACATCGTCGATGGCGCGGACTCTATTCCCCTGTCAACTGACATTGTCAGCGCATTCAGGCCACTCGTTGTAACACCGGAAAAGTTTACACTGGGTTTATCGCTGCAGGACACCACGCAGGTAAAGGGTTATTTTTACACGATCAACTCCTCACGGAAGCCGGAGGTAAAGGCATATTTCCCTGTGGATAAATCCGCCTTTCGTCCGAAGAGCATTTCGAATGCCCACGCCCTGACCTACTCGGATGCCGGCGGTCAGATCTTCTACGTGCTTTTATATTCAGAAAAGGCCGTCCAGTCGAAATTCCCCGCCACCGTCGCCAAAATTTACCGGTCTGATGGCCTTGCCTGGAAAGTGGACCATCCCCTGGCATTCACACCCAGCGAACTCATCCTCTCCGCCGAAACAGGCGAACTCCTCATCAAAAACGGTAGCCAGCAGGTTGTGTTGGATAAGAATGGGAAGGTTAGGTAGAAATACCTGTCCTGAGCCTCGTGCGCAGAGGTATTGAGCGAAGGCCAAAGCGCCGCGCCCGACGTAGCACGCGTGGGGAGCGCGTGAGGAGCGCAGGCGGGAAGGATCCCGACCCGCGCAAGCAGCTAAGTCTCATTTGAAAGTAAACGCCATCGTGCGCATCTAACCAGCAGGACCACCAGGGCGTCCACTGTTCGGTGGAAAAATCAGTTGCTAGGAGATTTGCTTCGCATGCTGTCGAATGAGGGCAGGCTCTTGCGTTTGCGAGATCCTTCGCTTATGCACGTGCCGGCGCGGTACCTTGCGGCGCCCGCTCAGGACAGGCCCGTTGAAGGCGAGCACCCTACCTCCTCTTCCTCTTCACAACTCTCAACTTCTTCGCGGGCGCCTTAGCTGCAGTCTTCTTTGCGGCTTTCTTGGCTACTTTCTTCGCAGCAGTTTTTTTCGCAGCCGTCTTTTTCACGGCAGTCTTCTTCACACTCGCGGCCTTGCGGGGTGCTGACGTTTTCGCGGCAGGAGAAGTTTTCGCGGCAGGGGAAGTCTTCGCCGCCGGCGCGCGCCTGGTCGCTGTTTTAACGGCGGGTTCTTTGACCTGGTTCTTCGCAGGCGCCACCGCACGACCCCAGCGACCGCGTTTTTCAGGAGCGTTCTCTGCAAGCGTTACGCATTCCTCCAGTGTCAGCGATGCGGGCTCGCGATCTTTTGGAATCTTCACGTTCTTCTTGCCCGCCTTGATGTACGGACCAAACCGTCCGTTGAGGATCTGGATATCGGGATTTTCAGGAAAGGATTTGATGAGCTTGTTCGCATCCGCGATGCGCTTGTTCTCGATCAGCTCGATCGCCTTCTCCGAGGGGATTGTATAGGGGTCAAGATCTTTGGGAATGGAGACATACTTCTTGTCGTGCAGGACATAAGGACCGAATCGCCCGATACCGATGACGACGGGTTTGTCTTCGAACAAGCCCATGTCGCGGGGCATCTTGAACAACTCCATCGCGTCTTCGAGCGTGACGTTTTCGATGAACTGTCCCGGTCTCAAGCTTGCGAACTTCGGCTTCTCGCCACCGTTGTCGTCCGGATTTTCTCCGATCTGAACGTAGGCGCCGAACTTGCCGAGTTTCGCATATACATTTTTTCCGGTCTTCAGATCCCTGCCCAACTCGCGTGTCCTCCCCACGGATGACCGCTCGACCTTCTCCGTCGTTGAAACTTTCTTGTGAAAGGGCTTATAAAAATCCGCGATCATCTTTTTCCACTTCAGCTTGCCGGCCGCGATCTCGTCGAATTCCTGCTCGATCTCGGAGGTAAAAGAGTAATCCGTGATATCCGGAAAATGCTCGACGAGGAAATCATTCACAACCATTGCGGTATTGGTGGGGAAAAGCTTGTTCTTCTCCGCCCCTGTAATCTCGCTGTCTTCCCTTTTCTCGATATTGTTATCGCGAAGTGTGAAGACGTTGTACTTGCGCTCGACTCCTTCCCGCACCTCCTTGACTACGTATCCGCGTTTCTGAACGGTGGTGATGGTCGGCGCGTAGGTAGACGGTCGACCGATGCCCATTTCCTCCAGTTTCTTCACGAGACTCGCTTCCGTGTAACGCGGAGGATGGCGCGAGAATATCTGGCGCGCGACAAGCTCGTTTAATTTCAGGTCCTGACCAACGGTGAGCGGCGGAAGTACTTTGCTGTTCTCCTCCTCGTCTTCGTCGTCGCCCGACTCCATGTATACTTTCAGAAATCCTTCGAACTTGATCACCTCTCCGCTCGCAATCAGCGTGCGCGGGTTTGTGGAGATGCCGATTGTAGCGGTGGTCTTTTCCAGCTCCGCGTCCGCCATCTGGGAGGCAATCGCGCGCTTCCAGATCAAGTCGTAAAGGCGTGCTGCATTGCGGTCCATGCCCGGGTCGGTAACGGAAAAATCGGTGGGACGAATCGCCTCGTGCGCTTCCTGCGCGCCAGAGGTTTTCGTCTTAAAGACGCGCGACTGATGAAACTCTTTTCCAAAAGCCCGGCTGATCTGTCGCTGCGCACCCTCGCGCGCTTCGTCGGAAAGATTCACCGAATCCGTACGCATGTAGCTAATCTTACCGGCCTCGTACAACTTCTGCGCTACCATCATCGTCTGGATAACGGAGAACCCGAGCTTGCGCGCGGCTTCCTGCTGCAGCGTAGAAGTGGTGAACGGAGGAGACGGCGATCGCTTGGACGGCTTGGTCTGCAGATCGGCGATCCTGAACTTCGCGCCCTTGCACGATTCGAGGAACTCCATCGCCTCTTCCTCGGTATCAAAACGCTCGGGCAATTCCGCGACAAGCGTCTTGCCGTTGCCCAACTCAAAAAGCGCATTGACCCTGTACGATGATTTTACTTTGAAGTCAGTGATCTCGCGCTCGCGCTCGACAACCAACCTTACGGCTACTGACTGCACGCGGCCGGCCGAAAGCCCTGTGGCGATTTTCTTCCAGAGGATCGGCGAAAGCTCGTATCCGACCAGGCGGTCCAGCACGCGCCGTGCCTGTTGAGCATTGACGAGATCTTCATCTATACCGCGCGGGTTTTCCAGCGCATTGAGAATAGCCTTCTTGGTAATTTCCGTGAACACAATACGCCGTGTTTTCGCGTCCTTCAGGTCGAGCACCTCTTTCAGGTGCCAGCTGATGGCCTCTCCCTCACGGTCTTCATCGCTCGCCAGATAGACCATCTGGGCATCCTTCGCGAGCTTCTTAAGCTTTGAAATAACGTCCCGTTTATCGGGACTGACCTCATAGGTCGGTTCAAAGTCATTATCAATATCGATCGCCCCGCCTCCCTTGGGTAGGTCGCGGATATGGCCCATGCTGGAGGCCACGGTGAAATCCTTACCCAAATACCCCTCTATGGTCTTCGCTTTGGCGGGTGATTCAACAATTACAAGGTTTTTAGACATGCCAGTGGTTACGTTCAAAAGGCTCAAATATCAAGAATTTTTGTAAAAATCAAAGATCAGGAAAATCTGACAGCTCGCAACAGCCGTTGTAACCGTTAACCCGGTTAAGCAGTTACAATGGAGAAATTGTCGTAGGACGCCGTCCAGAAGAAGATTTAGCATCCAAGATCCAGAGGTCTCAAGGTCTAAAGGTTTGAATGGTTCAAAGGTAAAAATAAGGACCATTCATCCTTTCAACTCACAGAGGCTCCTCCAGAACGCCGGTATTTTCACTTACAAGTTTCCACGACCGAAGATCAAACTTGATGATCGCGACATCGGCAGTGGCCATTTCCCCGATGTCAGCTTTGGTGAGATATTCAGCGAGGTAGGAAATGGTGGGGTTATGTCCCACGATGAGTACGTGATGGTATGCGTCTTCAATGTTATTAACATATTCCAGGAACTGTCTCACAGACGCTTCGTAGAGAACGTCTTCGGGGACGATGCGGATGTGCTCGAGCTTCATGGCTTCAGCCATCAGCTGTGCAGTCTGCTCCGTGCGCGCGGCGCTGCTGCTGACGATGAGATCGCAGGGCGCATTCCGCTCGCGCAGCAACGCACCCGCCACCAGCGAGTCTTTGATGCCGGCCTGCGTCAGCTCCCGCGACTTGTCATCCTGCCGCGACTCCCTCGCCGCCGCTTTGGCGTGGCGCATGAGATATAGTGTTTTCATTAGTGGATTCTTGAGATGCAAAGATAGGACAAATCGGTTGCTGCTGGTTGCTGGTTACTGGTTGCTGGTTACTGGTTACTGGTTACTGAATAAGGTCTCGTGGCCGA